>NZ_AXXR01000005.1 GCF_000483125.1 Atopobium fossor DSM 15642 | reverse complement strand
TAAATTCCAACGGCCAAATGCTTACAGGCTGGCAGCAAGTTGGTGGTAAGTGGTACTACCTCAATCCTAGTAGTGGAAGGATGCATACGGGGTGGCTTTACTACAATAATCAATGGTATTTATTTAATTATTCAGGTGAAAAGCTGACCGGTAAAGCAACTTTTAACTCTTCTCTCTGGTATTTGAACGAACATACTGGAACACTATATGAGCCTCAGCAAACACCAAAAACATGGGCTCAGCAATACATTGTAGAGGCAGCATATGCAATCCCTAGCCCTGGCGCAGGCCTATGCGCCATGTGGGTTTCCCAAGTTTACAGCAAGGCTGGACTTGGTTGTCCAGAGGGGGATGCTCGTGACATGTATTGGCAATACTGTATCAATACAGAGATGAGTGACTTAAAAGTTGGCATGATTATAGGAGTACCTTCTCACAGTAATACCTATCTTGGGGAAATATATGGCCATGTATGCATCTATGTTGGTAACAACATGGTGATGGACAATGTAGGTTATATAAGAACTATGCCGCTTAATGCGTGGCTTGGACATTACGCCACAACCTATACCCCAAAATGGGGCTGGGCAACTTCGTATAATATGTACTAAATACAAATGACCAATCTAGTAGGCATTCTGTGCGCGTACTAGATTGGTCACATACTGGTACCCATATTTTAATTGCCAGGTAATCCTACTGGAGACTTACCACACTACAACCTTCGAACCTCTTGGAACCGTATCATAAATCCATTTAGCATTTCCAATGGCAAGGCGTATACATCCATGCGATAAATGCTGTCCAAGACGACCATCTTGAACTCTAAAAGTACCTGGATAATAAAGAATAGAGTGGAAAAGATAGTCTCCATAAAACTGCGTATAGTAATAGCAGCTGTAGCCACGGCCAAAGACATAGCCCTTTGATTGAACAGTAAATTGACCTTTAACCGTAGGCGTGGATGGCTTTCCTGGACTACAGATAAACTCTCTTACGGGACTCCAATTATTATAAGAGCCATAATATACAGCTACACGACAGCCTGAGGTATCAACAAGAATTAAATAGTTTGTAGAGCTGGAATAGCCTTGCGCATAGGTAAACATGTCATAGTACTGAGTACTTACTTCAATCCAATGACCATCGCTTGCTAAGAAATAGTACGCTTCACCATCCCAAGTCCACCCCGTATGCATCCTTCCACTACTAGGATTGAGGTAGTACCACTTACCACCAACTTGCTGCCAGCCTGTAAGCATTTGGCCGTTGGAATTTA
>NZ_AXXR01000004.1 GCF_000483125.1 Atopobium fossor DSM 15642 | reverse complement strand
AATTGAGTGCGCATTTAACTACACTCAAGCCTACGCGGTTTCACGGGGACGTCCAGAACCCCGCCAAGCTACCCTTCTCCGTCACCCCATCGGTAATAACGTACTTTCGGTGGTGCAGGAATGTCTACCTGCTGTGCATCGACTACGCCTTCCGGCCTCGCCTTAGCTCCCGACTGACCCTGGGAGGATTAGCCTTGCCCAGGAAACCTTGGATTTACGGCGGAGGTGTTTTTCACACCTCTCTCGTTACTCATGCCAGCATTCTCACTTCTAGTCAGTCCACCATGGGTTATCCCACAGCTTCAACCCAAATAGAAAGCTCCCCTACCACTAATTAGATTAGTCCGTCGCTTCGGTACTATGCTTAGCCCCGTATATTATCGGCGCATGTCCACTCGACCAGTGAGCTATTACGCACTCTTTAAATGAATGGCTGCTTCTAAGCCAACATCCTGGTTGTCTGAGCAAACGCACATCCTTTGCCACTTAGCATAGATTTGGGGACCTTAGCGGACGGTCTGGGCTGTTTCCCTTTCGAACACACGGCTTAGCCCACATGTTCTGACTGCCAGACTCTAGACCTTAGGCATTCGGAGTTTGATTGATGTTGGTAGGCGGTGAGGCCCCCGCGACCATTCAGTGCTCTACCTCCTAAGGTAAACGTCTGACGCTAGCCCTAAAGCTATTTCGGGGAGAACGAGATATCTCCAGGTTTGATTAGCCTTTCACTCCTATCCACAAGTCATCCCCTCAGTTTTCAACCTAAGTGGGTTCGGCCCTCCGCGGGGTCTTACCCCCGTTTCAGCCTGCTCATGGATAGATCACCTGGCTTCGCGTCTACGACATGCGACTTATGCGCCCTATTCAGACTCGCTGTCGCTGCGGCTCGCTTTTAAGCTTAACCTCGCCACATATCGTAACTCGCTGGCTCATTCTACAAAAGGCACGCCGTCACAGTGCAAGCACTGCTCCGACTGCTTGTAGGCACACGGTTTCAGGTACTATTTCACTCCCCTTTAGGGGTGCTTTTCACCTTTCCCTCACGGTACTTGTTCACTATCGGTCACAGGAGAGTATTTAGGTTTGGAGGGTGGTCCCCCCAGATTCCCACCGGGTTTCACGTGTCCGGCAGTACTCAGGTGCTTACAAGACAGTCTTTGCATTTTCGTCTACGGGACTTTAACCCTGTTTCGTTGAGTTTTCCAAAGCTCATTTAACTAATACAAAGATTTGTAACTGCCTAAAAGAGAAACAGCTCTTTTATATGTAAGTCCTACAACCCCGAGCGGCGCAACGCCTGTTTGCTATACGCTACCGTCGGTTTGACCTACCTCCCCGTTCGCTCGCCACTACTAGGGGAATCTCGGTTGATTTTTATTCCTCTGGGTACTTAGATGTTTCAGTTCCCCAGGTTATCTCTGACACGCCTATGTGTTCAGCGTGTAGTATCAGGAGATGAATCCTGATAGGTTTGCCCATTCGGAAATCTACGGGTCTAAGAATATGTGCTTCTCACCGTAGCTTATCGCAGCTTGTCACGTCCTTCGTCGGCTTCCTGTGCCAAGGCATCCACCGTGTGCCCTTACTATCTTCTTTTAAAAGATTTAAAGGTTATACATACACTAATATGAAAATCATATTATTCGATCAGATGCGATCTTCTTATATTAGAAAATCTTGATTATCACGCTATGCAGTTGTAAAGGTACACGGGGAAGCAAACCCCCAAAACCGAATACTGCGAGCTTGTATAAGCTCAGCTAAGACAAACATCCAATCAGAGAAATTAAACGGGTTTACCCAATCAAAATTAAGTCTTTACTAGATGAGGTTATTCTCCCTAGAAAGGAGGTGATCCAGCCGCACCTTCCGGTACGGCTACCTTGTTACGACTTCACCCCCCTTACCCTCCACACCTTCGGCGTCTCCCTCCCATACGGGTTGGGCCGACGACTTCGGGTGCAAACGACTCGGGTGGTGTGACGGGCGGTGTGTACAAGGCCCGGGAACGCATTCACCGCGGCGTGCTGATCCGCGATTACTAGCAACTCCGACTTCATGGAGGCGGGTTGCAGCCTCCAATCCGAACT
This sequence comes from Atopobium fossor DSM 15642, assembly GCF_000483125.1. Classification (GTDB taxonomy): domain Bacteria; phylum Actinomycetota; class Coriobacteriia; order Coriobacteriales; family Atopobiaceae; genus Atopobium; species Atopobium fossor. Next base: position 223,413 of record NZ_AXXR01000004.1, on the reverse strand, counting down.
GGGGCCGGCTTTAAGGGATTGGCTTACTTTCGCAAGTTCGCATCCCGCTGTGCCGACCATTGTAGCACGTGTGCAGCCCAGGACATAAGGGGCATGATGACTTGACGTCGTCCCCACCTTCCTCCGGCTTGACGCCGGCGGTCTCGCACGGGTGCCCAGCTTAACCTGCTGGCAACATGCGACGAGGGTTGCGCTCGTTGCGGGACTTAACCCAACATCTCACGACACGAGCTGACGACAGCCATGCACCACCTGTTTAGGCTCCTTTCGGCCACGACGTTTCCGCCGCTTCACCTAAATGTCAAGCCCTGGTAAGGTTCTTCGCGTTGCTTCGAATTAAGCCACATGCTCCGCTGCTTGTGCGGGCCCCCGTCAATTCCTTTGAGTTTTAACCTTGCGGTCGTACTCCCCAGGCGGGACACTTAATGCGTTAGCTGCGGCACGGAAGGTACATCCCCCCACACCTAGTGTCCATCGTTTACGGCTAGGACTACCAGGGTATCTAATCCTGTTCGCTCCCCTAGCTTTCGCTCCTCAGCGTCAGTTATGGCCCAGAAGGCCGCCTTCGCCACCGGTGTTCTTCCTAATATCTGCGCATTCCACCGCTACACTAGGAATTCCACCTTCCCCTACCAAACTCAAGTCTGCCGGTATCGGAAGCGGACGGGGGTTGAGCCCCCGGATTTAACTTACCGACCTAACAGACCGCCTACGAGCGCTTTACGCCCAATGAATCCGGATAACGCTTGCTCCATACGTATTACCGCGGCTGCTGGCACGTATTTAGCCGGAGCTTCTTCTGCAGGTACCGTCACCTTGTAGGCCTCGTCCCTGCTGAAAGCGGTTTACAACCCGAAGGCCTTCATCCCGCACGCGGCGTCGCTGCGTCAGGGTTTCCCCCATTGCGCAAGATTCCCCACTGCTGCCTCCCGTAGGAGTCTGGGCCGTGTCTCAGTCCCAATCTGGCCGGTCGGTCTCTCAACCCGGCTACCCATAACTGCCTTGGTAGGCCATTACCCCACCAACAAGCTAACAGGCCGCGGGCCCATCCTTTTCCGCAAAAGCTTTCTCTTGTTTGCCATGCGACAATCAAGAAGTATTCGGTATTACCTACGGTTTCCCGTAGCTATCCCAAAGAAAAGGGCAGGTTGCCCACGTGTTACTCAGCCGTTCGCCACTTTATACACACCCGAAAGTGCTTTAATCGTTCGACTTGCATGTGTTAGGCGCGCCGCCAGCGTTCATCCTGAGCCAGGATCGAACTCTCCGTTCAAATAACAAGACCAAAGGTCTTGTACATATGTGAGTTTATTCGAGTAAACCTGACATCTAAAATTTCCGCTGATCTGGATTCAAAGTAAAATTAACGATTGCTTATTTGCTTCGAAATTTCGCTGTGCTGTCTTTGCTGATCTTTCGATCGCAGTATCCGGTTTTCAAGGTTCGCCGCACATCAGGTGGTGTTTTTGTTGGCATCACCGCGTGCGATGTATTAATATACACACCCCTTTTGGGTGTTTCAAGTACCAAGACTAGATTTGTGTTGATTCATATTATGGACACAAATAACTTTCTTCTAAAGAATCTAGTTTACCTCTATCTATTGCGAAGCTTTTTATTCCTTTATATACCAAAAGAGGCTAATCAATTGATTAGCCTCTTTCTCTCAATCGAGTTAAATTTTACTCTTGGCACTTCTTTATTAAGGCATTCCCTTAATACGCATTGGCAAATTAGTCCTCATTGTCCTTACGACGAATACCAAAATGTGCACCTAATGCTGCAATTCCTGCTACCATGCTTGCAAACACACCTGCACCCATTGCTGCATCACCCGTCTTGGGAAGAACCTTTTTAGACTTACCCTTGTCTTGAGGCCTAATCTGAGGTTTCTTGTTACCTGGATTAGAAGGCTGGTCAGGCTGGTTTGGCGTATCTGGATTCTCGGGAGCTTTAACGGTAAGCGTAAAGCTAATAGAAGTGTCGGATGCATCGGTAGTTGCATCCTTACCATCTGCCCACTGCTCACCATTCCAGACAAAACTAAACGCCTTACTATGACCGCCACCTGTAGTAGCAGTTGCCTTCATAGCTCCGGCAATTGTGCCAACAACCGTAAGCTTGGTTCCTGGAGTTACATCATCATTAACCTTAACGCCATGCAGGATGAGCTTCATCCAACCATCTGCATCGCCAGCTTTTGCAACTGCATCCTGGAGATCAGTGTACTTAGTAAAACCATCCTTAAGTTTCATGGTTACTGTAACCTTGTTGCCACTCGTTTGTACGTTAGCAACCTCAAAAGCATCACCAAAGTTGTTGGTACTTACTTGGATGTTGGAAGGAAGCGTAATTCCTTCGGGAACCTCGAATGAGGCGGTAAAGGTGCAGTCTGCAACATTTACCATAATCTGAGATTGATCAACGCCTGGATAGAGCTTTTCGATGTTAGCCATCTGCTCCTTGATAGCATTAACGTTCAGTGCACCTGTGTAATCTACTGTACTGCCAGAGGTGGTAGTGTAAATTTCATCGTGCTCGGTATTATCACCAACCAAAATATCTGCAGGCAAAGTTGCTGTAATGGTGTGAGGTGTTTGTGCTGTAGCTTGGATTGTTGTTACATCAGAAGCAATGCTGTCCTTACCATCTGCCCACTGCTCACCAGTCCACATAAACGAGAAGGGCTTTGTTGTATTACCGTGAGTTGCAAGAGCATCGAAAGAACCTGTTACCTCAGCCTTTGCGGTAAGAAGCTTACCCTCTGCAACGTCAGCATTAACTAAAACGTTAGGAATAGTGAGTTTCATCCAGCCGTCTTGACTACCAGCAGTATCTACTGCCTTCTTAAGCTGATCATACGTAGTAATGTTATCGGACAAAGCCATAGACACTGTAGCTACGTTGTCTTGAACGTCTACCTTAGTTACCTTGAAACCACCAAAGTCCTTAAGTTCTAGGGTGTCTGGTGTAAGATTCTGAGGCATAGTCATGCCCGCAGGCAGCGTAAGTTTAGCGCTGAAATTAAAGTCCTTTACCTGCACAGTAATCTGATCCTGAGGAGTGTTGGGATACAGCGCCTCAATAGCAGCCATTTGATCCTTAATGGACTTAATATTTACGGCGCCCGTTACACCAATCTTTTGACCTGGCAGCACGCCATACACACTATTATTAGTAGAGTCATCGTTGATGAGAAGGTCTGCAGGAATAGTCTGGGCCATTTGCTTTACCGCAACAATGGTGTATTGGATGGTATCGTTATCCTTAGCTTTTTTATCCCTACCTGTATCGGATTGGGTAGCCTTCCAGCTAAAGTCAAATTTCTTGGTCTTTCCATTTGTAACAGAAGCTGTCGCATTAAACGAACCTTCTACCGTACCAGTTGCAACAAGCTCTTGACCATTGCTGAGCTTTGCGCCATCCAAAGTCAAGCCATCCACCATCACGGAAATAGGACGAGTATTGCCTACAGCACCGTCCATACCCGTAGAATCAACGGCATCCTTAAGCTCCTGGTAGTTGGTAATACCATCAACCAGCTTAAAGACAACCGTAACTGTTTGACCGTTTACCTCGGTAGACTGAACGGTAAATGCGTTACCCAAACCCTTAGTGGTAATAGTGGGATTGTCAGGAATCTTTACACCATCGGGCACAGTGATCTTTGCCGTAAAGGTAGAAGTAGCACCGTCAATCTGAATGTTTTTATAGTCGCTTTCTTGGATAGTTGGATACAGCGCTTGAATAGCCTGCATTTGATCCTGAATAGACTTTGCATCTACCTGACCAGTAAGGGAGAAAGTCTCTTTATCCACACTCACGAATTTGGTTTCTGCACTGGTATCAATGCTATCGCTAAAGATGTCGCCATCAATATTGAAGGACTTCTTAATCTCTTCGATGCTAGGATCAGACTTCCACTTAAGGTAATAGGTAATATCATTGTTTACCTTGGTGCCATTACTAAGTGTAGTGGCATTCTTACCATTAGCATCGGTATACCAATAGTCATGATACGTGGTTACAAAGAAAAAGCCTTTTTCGCGAGATTTATAGTCAAGAACGCTGTACTTCTTGGTTGCAATGTTGGCAAATGCTTTATCGGCAGCACTGTCTTTCTCTGGCGAAGCTAGACCATCTGTAGCAGTAGTCACATCTGGCTTGAGAGACTTAAGCACATCATCCAATAGCTTTTCATCAAGGACCTTTGATTTTGCCTTTACAGTTGCAACCTCGCCGCCCTTATCGTCAGTAGAGATCTCGAAGACTTCGGGGTTCTTTTTAAACACGCTATCGTCTGAGAAAATGCCTCCATTAGCAGAGAAGCGCACGGTTGCCATTTGATCCTCCCACTGAGCATACAGATCAATGGAGGGCTTGTTGGCGGGTACAGTAATAGTTTGATTGGGAGCAAAATTCTCTCCCTGGCCATCTGCCTTGGTGTTCCAACCCTTGAAAATCTTACCCTTAGGAGTAAAGGCTGTGTTTGCAGATGAAACAGTCTTGTGGTCTGCTACCTGTGCACTACGATCAGCATTCGTGCCCTTTTCGGTATAGGTCACATCAGTGGCGTCAGTATTGCTGTGATAAATAATGCCGTAGCTATTGCCATTTTCCTTCCACTTGGCATAGACCGTAATTGGCGAGGAAACATTTACTGCTGTTGCATCAAAAGGTGTCTCAGCACCATTATTCTTGTAGAACCACCCCTCAAAATCATAGCCAAGTGCCGATGGATTCTCGGGAACAACATTGGTGCCAGCTGCAGGCTTTGCATCAGACAAAAGATAGCCACGTATAGCAAGAGCTTCTTTGTCTTTAGTTGCACCATCTTTAAACGAAGCAGAAACTGCATTTTGAGTTCCAGGCTCGTTGAGTGTAAAAGTTACCTTCTCGGCAGGAACCCAAACATGCTTCTGGCCATCTTCAGATGGAGTAGAAACCGGATAAATATAGGATTGACCTGCAGAGTTAAGTGGAGAAAGTTGTGCTGTGGCTGGATTAGCAAGGGTAAACAGCATGAGCTTTTCGTTTCCGTTGTCCACACCATTGGTAGGCACTGTACTACCCGCACTACTATTGTAGTCTGGCGCATAGGAAACACGATAGGAGCCACCAAGAACTACGTGACCACCCAAAACCTCTGCAGCGCCGGTATGCGCGTCTTTTGTGGCGGGCGTCTCTACGTGAGAATTGCCAACAAACGTAATCTGACCATTTTTCTGTGCACCGTATAGCGCACCACTGTTCTTACCATTTCCTTTAATGGTAGAGTCGGTAAGAATAACCTTGCCTGTATTGATATTAAAACCGCCAACACCGCCATTATTAAACTCAAGTGTAGAGTTGGCTATAGTAACAACAGTTGATGCTCCACCCACAGAAATGCCTGCAGTTGAACCAGCATTAACAACAATGCGAGAGTTTGTAATAGTCGAGCTATCTTGAATCGCAAGACCCGTACTATAACGCCAAGAACTACCGGTATTGATGACCATTTCTGAATCTGTCATATTGAGACGATTGACATAGTTACCCATACCATAACCAGCAGTTGTATAGGATGCATTCTTGAGATTAAGGTCAATTCCGTCATACCAAGTACGCGTTTGTGAATTTAGGCTTACTGTACAGTTTTCAAAGGTCATATCACCCGAGTGAACCGCACGTAACTCATTAGCATCTGCTGTAATAGTGAGCTTGTCACGACCAGCACTGCCACGTACTGTACCTGCTACATAAAAGCTTGTAACACCATTATTCTTAAAAACATAATGTCCATCGCTGAGTGTTGCACCCTTGGCAACAGTAAGCGCAGTATTAAAATCAGTCATGGTGAGCGTAGCACCATTAAGCGCAGATAGAGAAGCTCCACTTTGTAGAGTAATGCCGTTCTTTTTTGTTCCGGTCATGTTGACATTTGAAGTAATAACAACACTTACACCAGATGGAATGGTGACATCAGCAACATTTGTAAAATTGCCTTTAACCATAATTTTAGTGATAGCAGGATTTGCCTTCTGCAGCTCAAGAGCCTTTGTAAAGGTCTTAAGTGCAGCAGATTCACCTGCACCAGTATTGGTATCGGCACCAGCAGTACCATCAATCCAAAGTACATTGGTTGCCACGTCATCAGCCGTACGACTAGCACTAGCTTCTGGAGCAGCTACAGGTGCAGCGGCAACAGGAGCTGCAACCTCGGAGGGTTTCTCGGTAGATTCAGACGCTGAAGTAACAGCAACTGGTGTAGTTGCATCTGCAGTAACAGGCGCGGATTCCGGGGTGGCCTGAGCTGGAGCCTCAGTTGCAGAAGATGCGGTATCTACTGTTGCATCATCCGCAGCAAATGCCTGCGCAGGCGTAAGCGAAAGGCACAGCGAGGCCGATAAAAATGCAGTAAGTGCCTTATGACCAAATGACGGTGGAATAGGACGAAAATTGTTGGACATAGCTTCTCCAGTTTCTCTCGCGACTGCCAACGAATACGTTTTGTGCTGTTGTTTTAGCCGTCGCCTTACTAATCGTAAAATTTAGAACAAGTTTCCTGAAAATACAAATAGTTAGCTGGATATAATATTAGCATATTAAGACTGGTAGATGCTAATTTATATAAAATCTCATTTCTGAAAATTCATTTGATTACCCCTCCACATAAAAAGAGGTTGCACATTCAACGATATACAACCTCAATTACAAGCTAAAGTATTCTTTTGGACTGTATCCACTCACAAGATATGTGCGCTTGTCTAGCGTGCGTGCCCATAGAGCGCATCGCTCACCTCGTAAAAACTACAGCGTGACGTTACCCAAAGCTTCCTTGAAGGCTCCCGCTGCATCTGACTGCAAAGCCAAACGAGCATTAGTAGCTGCCCAAGCCGCAGGAGTGCCTGTATCGCAGCCCTCCATGGGGTCAATAACAACAGCGTACATTTCTTCCTCATCCAGCAGGCGTTCCATGGCATCGGTAAGCTGAATTTCATTACCAGCACCTGGCGTTTGATCCGCTAATAGCTCCATAATGCGAGGAGACAGCAGATAACGACCAACAATAAACAAGTGAGATGGAGCATCTTCTGGAGCGGGCTTCTCGACAAGACCAGTAACTTTCCAAACGGCACCGGCTTGTTCACCTGAAGCTTCTACACCATCAAGTGAGCCCACACATTCACCAGCAATAATGCCGTAACGACTCACCTGATCTGCAGGCACAGGAGCAACAGCAATGACAGAAGCGTTGTTATGAGCACGAGAAACCTCAGCCATCTTGATATTCATCTGCTTACCGGGAACAAAATAATCTCCCAGCAAAACAAAGAAAGGTTCACCGTCCATTTTTTTTGCTGCACAATGGACTGCATGACCTAAACCCAAGGCTTCATCCTGATATACAAATGAGACAGGCAAGGTACTTGCATCATGAACTTTTTGCGCCTCTGCCTTCTTGCCTCGAACCTCAAGCATCTGTTCAAAGTTGGTATCTACACTAAAATATGCCTCGATTTGAGGCTTATCGTGAGAGTTAACAATCACACACTCATCTACGCCTTCGGGAGCCAAAGCTTCCTCAACTACATACTGGATAACGGGCTTATCAATAACGGGAAGAAGTTCTTTGGGAGTGCACTTAGTGGCTGGCAAAAAACGAGTGCCGAGGCCTGCGGCGGGGATAATAGCCTTCATACTTTTCCTTTCACGTTACGCGTGCGGCGCTACGTGCGCACAGCTACAAATGAATTGAGAATACGTAACTGGTAGCACTCTAACCCATTTGGACTGCTTTTTGAGAGGTTTCACAGTAATAGCTGTTTTTGAACTACGTTATGCACTGCTCTATATTGTAAGAATCTGCTACCGATAGTAATGCTAGATACTGAGAAAACCAGTGCTTAATGCAGCTATATGCTGCGCAGTGGCATCCTTACCTGCACCAAAGACACTAATTGATGCGCTCAGAACCTGCTTAACTACCTGGAAAAATGCTTGTTCAGTAACTGTGGGGTTTGGATTTATAGTCATAAGCGTTCCCACACCATATGTAGCCGCAATACTTGCTAAGTCTTGTGCAAGAATTTGTATTCTAGATGCAGACTGAGCATCATCCGCCAAAGGAACATTGGTAAGTCCAATGGCATCCGCTCCTGCATCCACTAAACGCCTATGCACTGCAAACAGCTGCCTTGTATCGTAGTGAGAAGTAAAACTTGCAGCGTCAAGACTGCAAACAATGGGTCGTGAGCACACTAAATGAGCTGCAGAAACTGCACAAAGGGCATCTTCTACATTGGTCATATCTGCAATAAAAAGAGCATGAACCTGAGCATCTACTAAGGCGCGTACTTGCTCTGTATATAATGCTCGGATTTGACGAGCGGCTGGACTATCTTGTTCTGCAACATACATCTGGGCAGAGGTGATGGTGCCCAGTACAAAACGAGGCGCTGCTGCATAAGCCGCACGAACAGCTCGATTACATATTTCATAACAAGACAAATGTTCGTCTAGCTCATCAAGTAAATTGGATGTGCACCCAGCGGTTTGCGTTAAAAGAGCACTTGCTCCACAAGCAACTTGCAATTGATAGAGACTTGTTACTGTCTCTGGCTCATACTGCACCCACAATGGGCTGGGCATGGCATCAGCAGAAGGAAGCTGGGAGAGCATCTGCGAAAGATCACTTGATAGCAAGAGATTCTCACCAGCTTGACCAGTGAGAATCTTTCCAAATTCATTTGCTGCTTGTTCACAAGCATCATCATTGGTGGGGCGCTCCCACAATGAGCTGGCATAGAAACCTTGATTTGCTCGCATAATGTGCCTTCAGCATAAGTATTGCCCTCAAAGCAGTACGGGTAGCTTTGAGCTTAGTTTTGGGTAGGCCTGCTTAGCTAGTCTTCCTCGTTTTGCTCGATTGCAAAACCCTGATCTGCCAGGAATTTTGCCCAGCGACGCATGGTATCACGAGACAGTGCATGCTCCATAGTGCAGGCTTCTTCGTTTGCAATCTCAGGCGCTACGCCCAAGTCCTTCTCGAGAAATGCGCGAATTAAGCGATGCGCATGCCATACCTCGGAACCATACTCGCGACCAGCCTTAGTAAGAATAACGCGACCATAACGATTTTGCTCTACATAGCCCGCATCCTTGAGTGTGCTAATGGCCTTGTTCACGCTGGCTTTAGAGACGTTTAGCTGGTCCGCTACGTCTACAGAACGAATGCCCGCGGGGCTATCCTCGGCCATGGTAATGCGATAAATGGACTCAAGATAGTCCTCATTTGCCATAGACAGGCGATGCTCGTCGATAAAATCTTGCTCTGTCATAGAATGTACCTCCAGGCGGTAAATGTTAACGTAAGTTTACCCTAACGCCTTGGGAGCTATACGAGATATTTTTTAGAACAGCACTATATCCTGTAGCTTGGGCAAGAAATTAGTCTTCGTCTATCTCGATGGAAGCACGTTTGGCATGTGCACCCAGCTCGACGAGCTTATCGACAAAACCTTCGTAGCCGCGATCAATGTGATGAATAGCACTGATAGTAGTAATACCATCTGCTACAAGACCAGCCATGGCAAGCGCTGCGCCACCACGTAGGTCGGGAGACTTAACCTGTGCACCAGACAACGCGGGAACACCATGTACGATTGCATGATGGCCCTCAATAGTAATGTCTGCACCCATACGGTTAATCTCACTGGCAAACATAAAACGATTCTCGAAGACATTCTCGGTAATAACGCAGTTGCCATCTGCCATAGCAAGCACACACATGGCTTGTGCTTGCACATCTGTTGGAAAGCCAGGAAACGGTAGTGTTTGAATATCTACGGGCTTAAGTTTTCTTGTCCGTGAAGCAGTTACCTCATGCTCGCCGCGCTCGATGGTCATACCCATAGCTTCAAACTTGCGCAAAACCATACCCAAATGCACTGGCTCAAAGCCGCACACGCGAACGGGTCCACCAGTCAAACCACCAATAGCTAAAAAGGTTGCCGCCTCAATACGATCGCCAACAACACGATGCTCAACGGGATGCAATTCTGCCACACCCTCAATCTCTATCAGAGGAGTGCCGGCACCACGAATGTGAGCGCCCATCTCATTAAGCATGTTGGCAAGATCTACAATCTCTGGCTCACGCGCCGCATTATCAATAATAGTAGTTCCTTGAGCATAAACCGAAGCCATCATAAGATTCTCGGTAGCACCAACACTTGCAAACTCCAAGGTTACGGACGCGCCTTTAATACCATGAGGAGCAGAAGCGTGAATATTACCATGAGAAACATCAAACTCCACGCCCAGGGCCTCAAGGCCAAGAATGTGCATATCAATCTTACGAGCACCAATATTGCAGCCGCCCGGCATAGCAACAACTGCCTTACCAAAGCGAGATAGCAAGGGACCTAAGACAGCTGTGGAAGCGCGCATCTGAGCTACCAGCTCGTAAGGCGTCTCCCAGTTGTCTACCTGAGTTGTATCAATGAGAAGTTCGTGCTTACCCAAAACGGTAATCTGGGCTCCAAGACGCTTGAGCACCTTACCCATAATATGCACGTCAGAGATATCAGGGACGTTAGTCAGGGTGGTCTTACCAGGGGCCATAACGGTAGCAGCCATAAGCTTGAGCGCGGAGTTTTTTGCTCCACATACTACTACCTCACCCGAAATAGGATGACCACCCTCGATTTGAATAACGTCCATGCTACCCCCTGTTAAATTCTACTATGCCTCCATTTGCTCATAGTGAAGCAGGAGGTCACACCAGTGTATCTTGTTTTCATAATATGCGCGACGGTGGTCATTTATAGGCAACTCATCACGAGCATCCACTGCTTGCTGGCGAGTTTCTGCAACCTGCACAGGATCAATATCGTTAATGTCGCGTGCATGGTCTGCAATAATAACCACCGAGTCATCGGCAATCTCAGCATACCCACCAGAAACAATAACTTTCTTGATGTCTCCACCATCTTCGGGCAGCGCAGTCAAGCGTACAATTCCATCGCCCAATGCACAAATCTCTGCTGCATGACCTGGCCATACACCGAGCTCGCCGGTGTATGTAACCAAGACTAAAGACGCAACATTACCCTCATACAGTTGCTTATCTGGGCGCACGAATTTACAGGTAAGATATGCCATCGTTACCTCTCGTCTGCCTGTGCCTCTTGTGCCATCTTGCGAGCGCGCTCACGAACATCATCAATAGTGCCTGCAAAACGGAATGCCTGCTCAGGAATGTTGTCACACTCACCATCGATAATAGCAGCAAAAGAGCGAACGGTATCGTCAATGCGGCAATACACGCCAGGATTTCCGGTGAACTTCTCGGCAACGTGGAAGGACTGCGATAAGAACTGCTGAATCTTACGCGCACGGTCTACTGTCAAACGTTGCTCTTCGGAAAGCTCATCCATACCCAAAATAGCAATGATGTCCTGCAGGTCAGAATACTCCTGCAGCGTTTCTTGTACAGCAGTTGCAACGCGGTAATGCTCCTCGCCTACTACGGAAGGATCAAGAGCGTCAGACGAAGATGCCAATGGATCTACTGCGGGATAAATACCCAACTCAGTAATAGCACGAGACAAAACTGTTGTTGCATCCAAGTGGGTAAAGGTAGTTGCAGGCGCAGGGTCCGTCAGGTCATCTGCGGGTACATAGACAGCCTGTACAGAAGTAATAGAACCCTCACGTGTAGAGGTAATACGCTCTTGCAAATCACCCATCTCGGTAGCCAGCGTAGGCTGATAACCTACGGCAGAAGGCATACGACCAAGTAGTGCGGAAACCTCAGAACCCGCTTGGGAAAAACGGAAGATGTTGTCAATAAACAGCAGTACATCCTGACCTTGGTCACGGAAGTACTCTGCGGTGGTCAAACCAGCAAGACCAACGCGAAGACGTGCTCCTGGTGGCTCGTTCATCTGACCATAGACCAAGCATGTTTTATTAATAACACCAGACTCAGTCATTTCCAAGAACAGGTCGGTACCCTCACGAGTACGCTCGCCTACGCCTGTAAATACAGAAGTACCACCATGCTCCTGAGCAAGGTTGTTAATAAGTTCCTGAATCAAAACGGTCTTACCTACACCAGCGCCACCAAACAGACCAGTTTTTCCACCACGAACATAGGGCTCAAGAAGATCGATGGACTTGATGCCCGTCTCAAAGATTTCCGTCTTGGTAGTAAGGTCATCAAACTTGGGAGCTGCACGGTGAATGGGATAGTAGGTTACATCCTCAGGAACAGGAGACCCGTCTACCGGGCGACCCATAACATTCCATACACGACCAAGCGTAGACTTGCCAACAGGCATTTGCATAGGAGCACCCGTATCATGAACACGCATGCCACGTTGCAAACCATCTGTTGAGTCCATGGCTACAGTACGCACAACGTTATTTGGAAGCTGGGACTCTACCTCTAAAATAAGGTGAATCTCACCCATAGGAGTGGTGCCCTTAACTTCCAGTGCATTATAAATGCCAGGAACATGGTCGCTAAATTTAACATCGACAACCGAACCAACCACGCGAACAATAGTGCCATCACCTGCACTACGGTGCGAATACTCGAGCTCTGCTTCCTCGAATACGGTTCGCTCTTGTGCCTTTTCTGCCATTAGTTGTCCTCCAATGCGGACGCACCGCCAATGATCTCATTGAGCTCGGTAGTAATAGAGCTCTGCCTTACACGGTTGTACATACGACTCAGGCGCGTAATAACTTCCTGAGCATTATCCGTTGCGGACTGCATTGCGCGGCGGCGTGCACCATGCTCTGCTGCAGCGGAGTCCAACAACGCGTGAAAGATAAGGGTACGCACATAAGCGGGCATAAGGTAGCCCAACACTTCCGAAGCTGAAGGATCAAACTCAAACAAATTGTTGTAGTTATGCTCAACTTTGGAAACGGCTTCCGGAGTACGAGGTGCATTAGGAATAATCAGGTTTGCAGTCTCGATAGGAAGCACCTGCTCAACAATCAAATCTTGATCTACACGATTGCGGGCATGCTGGTAATAGATTACAACCCTATCAATGCTCTTATTGCTATAACCATCCATGACATACGAAGCAATACGATCTGCTTGGTCCATAGTTGGCTCGGACGACATACCCGAGAAGGACAACACAGGCTCAACCTTGCGAGACTGGAAGTACTCCGTAGGCTTGCGTCCACAGGTAATTAGGCGCGACTCGATGCCTTGCCTCGAAAGCTGCTCCATTTCTTTTTGCACTCCACGCTGAAGTGCAATATTAAAGCCACCAGCCAAACCGCGGTCAGAGGCAATAATGATAAAGAGAACAACTTTCGTCTTGTCACGCTGCTCGAGCAGCGGCTGAGAAGTGTCAAGACTTGAGCCCACCACAGTAGAGAGCATGCGCTTAATGGCATCCTTATAGGGAGCAGCCTGCTCTGCTCGGTCCAGCGCCTTGCGGATTTTTGCGGTGGAGACCATCTCCATCGTACGCGTAATCTGCATGGTTGCGGTAACCGAGGAGATGCGCCTTGATATCTCTCGTAGGTTAGACATGAGCTAAACCTTAGTCCTTCTCTACATCTTGAGTTGAGTCAGAAGCAGAATCCTCATTCGTAAACGAGTTGAGATGATCAAAATCACCATTGAGGAATGCCTCTTTAAACTCACCAATCTGATGCTTCATTTGATCAGCCAAAGCATCACTGATACGCTCGGAACGAACTTTGGTACGAACCTCAGGATGACGCTGTTCCATAAAGCTAGCCAACGCATCACGGAAAGGCACAATCTGGCTAACCTCAAGGTCATCCAAGAAGCCTTCCTTACCTGCAAACAGAATAATAATCTGGTCCGCTACATCCAAAGCAGCATAGCGACCCTGCTTAAGCAACTCCATCATGCGAGTACCATGACTGAGTTGGTACTGCGTGGTTGCATCCAAATCGCTGCCAAACTGAGCAAATGCCTGTTTCTCACGGAATGCTGCCAGGTCCAAACGAAGGGTTCCCGCAACCTGCTTCATAGACTTAAGCTGTGCAGAACCACCGACGCGAGATACCGAGATGCCAACATCTACTGCAGGACGCTGACCTTGGAAGAATAGACTTGGCACCAAATAAATCTGGCCATCTGTAATAGAAATAACATTTGTAGGAATGTATGCGGAAACGTCACCTTCCTGCGTCTCGATAATGGGTAGAGCTGTCATAGAGCCAGCGCCATGCGCATCATCCATCTTAACGGCACGCTCAAGCAAGCGAGAATGCAGGTAAAAAATGTCACCAGGGTATGCTTCGCGTCCTGGCGGACGATGCAGCGTAAGCGACATCTGACGATAGGCAACAGCCTGCTTGGACAAGTCATCGTAAACAACCAATACATGTCCACCTGGATGCTGAGCATCTGCAGGATTGCCGTCCTTATCGTTATACATAAAGTACTCGCCAATAGCAGCGCCAGCCATGGGAGCAATGTACTGCATTGGTGCAGAATCAGAAGCAGAAGCCAGCACAATAATAGTCTTATCGAGAATACCGTGCTGGGCCAAGGTCTCCTTAATAGCAGCAATCTTGGAAGCCTTCTGTCCAATAGCAACATAGATACAAATCAAATCGGACTCGCGCTGATTGATAATGGTATCGATTGCAATGGCTGTTTTGCCTGTCTTACGGTCACCAATAATAAGCTCGCGCTGACCGCGGCCAATGGGAACCATGGCATCAATTGCCAAGAAGCCCGTCTGAACTGGCTCACATACAGGCTGGCGATCCATAATGCCAGGAGCTTTAAATTCGATGGGACGACGTGCAGTTGCATGAATAGGACCTAGGCCATCAATGGGCTGGCCAAGAGGATTGACAACACGACCAAGCATCTCGTGTCCAACGGGAATGTCCATAATGCGACCCGTTGCACGAACTTCGTCGCCTTCTTTAATGGCATCTACTTCGCCAAACAGTACTGCACCTACGCGATCCTCTTCCAAGTTTTGAACGAGACCGTAAGCACTGTGACCCGTAGCAGAGCTTGTAAACTGTAAAAGCTCTCCAGCCATGGCAGTTTTAAGACCGGATACGATGGCAATGCCATCGCCCACCTGGGCAACAGTAGAAGCCTCGCGCTGGTCCACAGTCGCATTGATTTGAGACAGCTGCTTACGCAGCGTTCCCATAATCTCAGCCGAGCTGATTTGATCTGTCATTGCTCATCACTTCCGATATAAGTGGCAGCAAGTGATTTTCGGATGTTTGCAAGCTGTGCACGCACCGAAGCATCGTACCTGTTTCCACGAATCTCTAACACAATGCCACCCAAAATTGAGGGGTCAATGCGCTCACACAAATAAATGGACGCGTTAAACTCACGCTCAAGCTTAGTCCTAATTGCCTTACGCAATTGATCGTCCATAGCAACAGTAGTAGTTGCTGTAACCTGCACAATATCGGTCTCGTTATCCAGGATGTTTTTATACTCCTGAGCAACGCTATCGAGAAGTTCCATGTCATTGTTATTGTGCATGGATGCCAAAGTTTCAAGCACCTCTGGCAAGAACTTGAGCGCATGGTTTACCTGTACCAGGTCGGTGTTAGCCCTACCCTCTTTTTGAGCAGCCTCAATCAAAGCACGGGCGTACTGCTCGGCCTTGTTTGTCTGAGGAGTGCTACTCATGATTGGTGCTCACTTCCTCGAGGTACTTCTCGGCAAGACGACGCTGTTCATCTTCGGACAGTGCACTGCCAATAATCTTGCTGGCAATTTCCACCGAAAGGTCAACAACCGAGGTAGAAAGCTCAATCATAGCCTTCTTACGCTCTGCATCCACAGTGTCATGAGCCTTAGTAACAATAGCAGCCGCTTCGCCGCGAGCTTTATCCATAATGCGGGTACGCTCAGCCTCGGCATCAAACTTTGCCTGAGCAATAATCTCGTCCGCTTCCCTCTTTGCATCAGCAATGCCAGCCTCGTAGTCTTGACGGGCCTTCTCGGCAGCCATTTTAGACTGCTGAGCAGCGTCAAGATCATCCTGAATCTGCTGTTGACGCTTTTGCATCATTCCAAGAACCGAAGGCCAAACCAACTTGGCCAGAACAATCCAAATGACCAAAAATGCGATAAGAGCAGGGATGAACTCGGCGGGCTTAGGAAGCAAGATATCCGCACCAGAAATACCTTCTGCACGTGCAATCTGTGGCATGCAAGCAATGCTCAATGCAGTGGTTGCAGTAAGTGTGCTTACATACCCTCCCTTAAACCTCATGTCGTGCCTCCAACTCGTATGTATGATTAGTGCGAAACGAGGGTTACTACGAAGCCAATAAGTGCAAGAGCCTCAACGAATGCAGATGCAAGAATGAATACGGTAAAAAGACGACCCTGCACTTCTGGCTGGCGCGCCATGGAGTTTGCAACACCATATGCCGCAAGACCAATGCCAAAGCTGGCACCAATAACGCCGAGGGCGTAACCGATAACTCCCACAATTCCTCCTTTGTCATTCGCTCTTGAATAGAGCGATCTGTGACAGCAAACTATATGCCCAACAGATACTACCTATCTGTGTGAAGCCGTTATTCCTCTTCTTCTACCAACTGAATATATACACTAGAAAGCAGCGTAAAGACGTATGCTTGGATTACGCCAACCAAGATCTCTACACCATAGATTGCAAGCAAGATAGCAACCCAAAAAACGGAAGCTCCTGCCTGCCCCAGTGCAACCATAGAGAAACCATGCAACAATGGCTCAAAGAATAAAGATGCCAAGATTGCAAAAGTAGCCATAACAACGTGGCCTGCAAACATATTGCAGAACAAACGGACTGCAAGGGTTACAAGGCGCAAAAACGTGGAGAATACCTCGATAAGCCAAACGACTAGGTTGACGGGAAATGCTACACCCTTTGGAGCCAAGCTCTTAATGTAGCCAAACGCGCCCATGCGCTTAATCCCAACGTAGACGAAGTACACAAAGGACCACATAGCAAGTGCACCCGTAACACCAATGGTGCCCGTGCCAGGATGTCCTCCTGGAAGTAGGCCAACCATGTTGTTGATCAAAATAAAGAAAAACAAAGCAGCCAAAAATGGAAAATGCTTTTGCCAAGTATCCCCCAGGGTGCTCTTGCAGATGCCGTCTTTAACAAAATCAATAACTGACTCGACACCATTTACAAAGACACCTTGTGGAACCAAACTCTGGGCCTGCTTCCTTTTAAAAGCAAACAGAACAACAAAAAGCAAGATAACGGCTACGCCCATCCAAAAGATATAGTTAGTAAGACCAAAAATCAGGTCACCTTCAATGGGTTGGGACATAAAACTGCCAAGCAGCTCTTCCATCTCGGCTGATAGATTGGAAAGAGGATTCACGATTCGCCCCTTCTGTGAGACTCCGCTTGACTAAAAAATAAGCGAAAAGCCCTCGCTGACTCAATTCCCCAGAACACAAGGAATGTTACCACTACTGCAAACGCAAAAGCTAAAAATTGCGCTGCAACTAACAATTTTACAACTGCCATGGCTATGCAAAGAAACACATATGACCAAATAACCCCAGCTAATCCCATGAAAATAGTTGAGCAATTCTCATCTTTTTGAGCACATTCAAAAAGATATGCGCTAGGCATACATGCCACTAAAGCACAAAAAATACCCAAGCCAATGAGGGCAATTGCCATTTATAACACCTTCGTTTTATGCAGTATGACTCTATTACTATACATCTAGCTTAAAGCAAAGGTAAGAAAAACCGGCGCCGCGAACGGTGCGCGACGCCGGTCGAAAAGCGACGCGGTGATACTTAGTCGTGTAGGGCAACCCGCCCGATACTCTTACAGAGCATCCTTAATGACGATGTCGCCTTCCTTCATAATAACTTCCATGTTGTCGGGGGTCAGATCATGGATGTTATTAGCTACGTCGCCGTTTACAACCAGAAGGTCTGCGAGCTTACCAGCCTCGAGAGAACCAAACTCGTCCTCCTTGTGAACCATCTTGGCACCATTAATAGTGGCAGCCTTAATGGTGTCCATGATAGAAATGCCGGCCTTGTCTACAAAGTCATACATCTCATCAATGGTTACCCAGCCGTAAGGCGTTACGAAGGAGAAGGAGTCGGAACCGATGGTAAGGATAACGCCACGCTCGTTTGCTTCACGCAGGTTAGCGTAGGTGCGCTGAAGTTCCTTCTCGACAACTGTGTCGCCCTCATACTTGTCCAACTCGGGGGTGTATACGGGAGGATAAGTAGCATACCAAGTGGGAAGGAAGCCGATGGTTGGGGTAAAGAAGGTGCCCTGCTCAACCATAAGATCCATGGTCTTGGCATCCAGCTCAAAGCCGTGAATGAGCTGCTCGCAGCCACAGCGTACAGAATCATAAGCTGCGCTTACGTTGTTGTAGGAGTGAGACCATACGGGAATGCCAACCATTGCGGCCTCTTCGCATACAGCCTTAATCTCTTCATAGTTATAGTGCTGGTCACGACCGGAATCCCAGTGCCAAATGCCACCACCAGTTGCCCAAATCTTAATTGCATCGGGGTTCTCGCGAAGGCGACGACGAACAGCCTTGCGGAGATCCCAAGGACCATCTACCTGATCGCCCCAAGGATGAGAATCCTTGTTGTGATCCTGGCGTAGACGGTGGGAGTCACCGTGGCCTGCGGTACGGCAGAAGCCCAAGCCGGTTGCGAAAATGCGGGGACCCTTCATGATGCCCATGTTAACAACGTCACGAACTGCAATACCGTTGCGACCAATCTCGCATACCGTAGTCAAGCCGTGGGTCAAAGCATCATAAGCCTGCTTTACAGCAACAGTCTGCTTCTGAGCTACGGACTCAATTACCCAGTCGTTGTCATCATCGGTCAGGTTGCCAGAGAAGTGCAGGTGAGTGTCGATAAGACCAGGCATAATGGTCTTGCCAGTAATGTCGCGAACCTCATAGCCCTCAGGAATCTCGGTGCGAGGACCAGCGTAGGTGATCTTCTTGTCATCAACCAACACCAAGCTGTCCTGAACAGGAGCAGCACCAGTGCCGTCTACCAAAATACCACCTGCGAATGCGTACTTTGCCATACAAACCCCTCCAAATTCCAAACTCTTTTTACGAACCTTCCTTGTACTAACGTACCTAACTTGTGTTTAGACTTCTTGCCTTAAGCGACCTTAAGCACTTGTCGTCTTCTTAGATCCAAAGGCGAGAAGAATAACGAAACCAACAACTACCCAACTAATAGTGATAGCCCACTCAATGGTGTTAAGAGCTGCAGGGCTAAAGGGCACTACCATAAGGGCGATGATGATAAGACCTGCACAAATTGCAGCTAAAATACCGGCCATACCACCGTTAACCTTGTAAGGACGCTTAAGATCGGGCTCAGTCTTGCGCAATTTAAGGCATGCAAAACCGGCCATGGTGCATGCGAAGATGAAGCCAAGCGAAGCTACATTGGTCAGAGGAACCAGCATGTTGCGACCCAAGAATGGTCCAATAAGCGTCAAACCTGCCAATACATAGTTTGCCGTCTTGGGAGCACCTGTCTGGGGATCAATCTGTGCAAAAGACTCAGGTAGCATTTGCTTGCGGCCAAGAGCCAACATTAAACGTGTGGATGCGCCAAAGAATGCGTTCATTGGGCCCAGAGGTCCAAGTGTTGCAATGATGAGCATGGCAATATAGAAGAACAAATTAATGCGCTCCAAAACTGCCAATGCAGGAACTGCGGGAATAACAAAATCATGCCAGTCAATGATGGTGCCAAATGCATAGATGCAAATGAGGTAGAAGCCACCGGATGCAAGAAGTGCTAATGCGGGAATGATGCCAAATTTCTTCCAATCCAGACCTTCGGAAGCCTCTTCGGCTTGCTGAGGAATGGTATCAAAGCCTGCATAGAAGAACGGCGTCATTACCAATACCGCAACGATGCCTCCCAATAAGCTGGTTGCAGTAGTATCTCCACCTGCAGTGTTGCTTACCTGTGAGAAAACAGGCAGAGCATGAGAAGGAGAACCAGTTGCAAAAGAAATAACCATGGCCAAAATCATGCCAGCCAGCAATGCCTTTGTAAGGAAAGACGAAAGCTTAGCTGCTGCACCTGCGCCGCGGAAATTAAGGAAAATAACAAGCACGGCAAAACCAAGAGCAATAACAGTTGGCCACAGGTACACGTCTGCACCGAGCAGAGTGTACAACTTAACCGAGCGCAACCATGCAAGAGCAGGAAACTCTGCAAAACGATCGGTAAGCAAAGTAGAAATTGCAATTGCCTCCCACGGACATAGTGGAGCGTTGCCCAACAGAAGCATCCATCCCGTAAGGAAACCGAGTTTACGACCGTAGGTACGGTCTACATACTCAATAATTCCTCCCGAAATAGGAATTGCTGCAGTAAGCTCGCCAAACACCATACCAATAGGAACAAGGAAAAGTGCTCCTAATGCAAAGGCAATCATTGCAGGGATTGGGCCGCCGCCCATAACCATCCAATTGCCTACGAGCAAAACCCAGCCCGTGCCAATAATGGCGCCAAAGCCAATGGTAAAGAAGTTAAAGAGTGAAAGCTCCTTTTTCATCCCACCCGCAGCTTCGGCTTGTGTGTTCTTGTCTGACATTACATCCCCTCCCTTTTCATCCAATCATTTGTTACGTATTGGTGCACCCAACAACAAATTTTTACTTGACCCTAGAATACGAACTCGCTATAGCAACAAGAGCACCGTTTACTTTGAGTGTGACTTTCAATTTGATAATCGGAAATTATTTGATGATTAACGGTTTGATAGGTAGATAACAACAATAAAAGACAGCATATTTTTGCCTCTATATTCATCTATATGCTTCCAGCGGACAAAAACACTCCTTTTAGAGAATAGGGCTGTGGCACAACCTATTTTTTGCAAGCAGACTGTGGATAATAAAACAGACAAAGGAGTTGCATGAAGTATTTTTCTAAAGACAGTATCGAACGTCCTCGCCTACAAAAGACCTTGTCGCTTTGGAACCTGTTCACCATTGCCTTTGGTGCAATTGTTGGAACCAGTTGGACTTTGTTGGTGGGCAATTGGATGGTACTTGGTGGCGGACCTTTGCCAGCCATGTATGCCTTTTTGCTTGCTACCATTATTTTGGTGCCCATTGGTTCGGTCTTTAGCGAGCTTGCCTGTGCTATACCCGTTGCGGGCGGCGCGGCTGAACATGCCTTTAGAGCCTTTGGTGAGATACCCGCATTCTTATGTGGCTGGTTCTTATTGCTCAGCAATGCCCTTATTTGTCCTTGGGAAGCCATCGTTATTTCTAGTTTGCTCTCCGATCAGGTGGCAACATTTCCAGCATTTACCTGGCTTAGAAGCATTAAGCTCTACAGCATTATGCATACAGATATATATGTATGGCCCGTGCTCATTTCTATTGGGTTTTGTCTGTGGGTTATTCACAGTAATTTACGCGGCGTACAATCCGAAGCCCGTCTCAGTGCATTTTTAGTAAAACCACTTCTTTTGGGCATGGTTCTTACACTTCTAATCACACTCTTTGCAGGATCTGCAGCAAATGCGCTTCCTACCTTTGTTCCTATAAGTACAAGCGCCTTAGGTAATACAAGCGCACGTAATTTGCCCGGAGGCATTGTTGCCGTACTTGCCATTGCACCGTTTTACTATGCAGGGTTTGATACCATCACTATCCATGCTGGTGAAGCAGCTCGCGGCATTAATTGGTCAAAATTTGGCAAAGTTATTTCGCTTGCCATTATTGCAGCTGGATGCTTTTATTTGGTATCTATCTTCTCTTTTGGCACTTTGATGCCCTGGAGAGCATTTGTCCAAAGCCCCAGCCCTGCTCTTAGTGCCCTTAAACAGCTTAATATTTTTGCATACACAGCTATTATTGGCGTTATGATCTTTGGATCACTCGGCCCCATGAATGCGTTTTTGGGAGCCTCTTCTCGTATAGCCTATGGCTTAGCACGGCGTCATCAACTTCCTGCCAATCTTGCGCATCTTAACGAGAATGGCAATGTTCCTGACAATGCCTACTATATCTTGGCAGGCGTCACCGTGCTTGGCCCCTTCCTAGGGCATGCAGTGCTCACACCTCTAGCAACGGTTGCCTCCGCAGGCTTTATTTTCTCCTGTGTAGCTGCTTCATTTAGCTGTTTTAAACTGCGTTTTAGTGAGCCTGAACTTGCGCGCCCCTACCGCGTGCCAGGCGGCATCATTGGCATTATTATTGCCTGTATAAACAGCCTTATCTTGCTCTTTTTTATTGTGACGCCCGGTGTTCCCAGTAGCCTTACTCCCTTTAACTGGCTAGTTCTTGTGCTGTGGACCTGTTTTGGCTATGCCCTGCGACACAGAGCACGCAAGGGTTGGGCAAAACTTCCTCATGAGGACACCGAACTTGTCTTAGACACCGAAATGAGCGAACACTAACTTATGCACTAATTCGTAATACCAAGCTCTGCTTTTACAAATGCAGCCTTACGGCGCGAAATAGGTAGCATCTCTTGGCGATCATGGAGAGACAATTCCAAAAGACCATGTTCAATTGGATGGACTTTATTAATTTGACTTTTATTCACAATGAAGCTCTTATGAATGCGAATGAATCCCTCTGTTGCAAGACGCTTTTCCAGAGTACTCATAGAGCTTTTTACCAGATAGGAGTTATTCTTGGTATACACATTGGCATAATTGCCACGGGCTTCTACATACACAATAGTATTGATGAGAATATAGGTTTGTGTATCGCCTTGCTCAACTAACATACGAGGCTCTGTAGTTGTAGGCTTACCCGATTGCGAACGCAGTGCTTCAACCTTATCAAGCGCATGCTCTACTCGGTCAAGTTCCACCGGTTTGAGTACATAGTCAACCGCATCCAGATTGTAGGCATCGGCTGCAAATTCCGCGTAGGCAGTCACAAACACAACTGCAGGTGGATTTGTGAGATTCTGCAAAAATTCAGCCAGTTGCATACCGCTCGTACCAGGCATAGAAATATCTAAAAATACAATATCAATCTGCTCTTCTAGGATGGTCAACATGGCAGCACTGACACTGCCAGCTTCCTGCACCTCTGCCACGCGAGCATCCTGCTCAAGCAGATAGCGAAGCTCCGCACGAATAGGCGGCTCATCGTCAACTGTTAATACCTTCCAGGAGTTCATCTTTCTCCCTTACAAACCCGAGCATTGTCTTTAACTCATAGCGTTTATCTGCTGTAATATATGATTACAAATATAACGCTATTCGATGATTTTTATTCTACGTGGTGCACCAACAAGCGTAAAACGCACAGTCGTTCCTTCTCCAAGCGTAGACTGAATATCAATCCCCGACTTGAAATCGAAAAAATACCGTACACGAGACATTACGTTGCATAGCGCCAATCCGCAGCCCTTTTGAGTCGTCGACTCGGTACGTGCATTGCTATCAAAGGCCGTTGCTAGAACTTCGGGAGACATCCCAACGCCATCATCTGCCACCGTTATTTCCACACCATCATCAATAGCCTTGCTGGTAAATACAATATGTAACGGCTCTATTTCACGCATGCCATGCTTAATACAGTTCTCCAAAATTGGTTGAAGAATGAAGGGCGGCACCAACAAATCTGCTGTGTCTACATCCAAATTGGAAGTAATGCTTAAACGATCTTCTCCATACCGTGCCTGCATGAGGTTAATATAACGCATACCTTGCTCAAACTCACGCGAAAGCGGAATGAGACTTTCTGAATCTCCGAGGGTTTGTCGATAATAGTTTGAGAAGTCAATAAGTAGCTTACGAGCGCGACCTGGATCTGTTCGTACTACAGAAACAATAGTACCAATAGTATTAAACAAGAAATGAGGGTCTACCTGCGATTGAAGGGCACGAAGTTCAATTTGAGAAGAGCGCTTAAACTGCTGCTCCAGCTCGTATGACACAAGTTGCGAAGATAATAGTTCGCCAAAGCCTGTGGACAGTGCAATCTGACGCTGATCAATTTGGCTGGCACGCGTGTAGTACAACTCGATGGTTCCCACAACCTCATTGTGCACCTTAAGAGGAACTACAATACCCGCACGCAGGGGAAATAAGTCATTTGATGGCACTTCATCGCGATAAAAAATTTGCATTTGACCCGTCTTAACCGAATCTAAAGTTGCCTGGTTAACCGGGTGACCCATAGGGTATTTATCGGTATTTTTGCCTGCTGTTGCAAGCATTTGCACGCCATTGGTTACCGCAATTGCGCTTGCAAATGTTTCCGGCAAAATGATAGAACATACACCTGCTGCCATCTCTGGTGATAAGCCCTGAGCAGCAAACGTAAGAAGTTGTGATGCCGTTTGAAGCGTACGGTCTGTTGCTGTAAGCGTAAGGTCATCAGGCAAAACCATTACGTAGGCATAGAAGAAACATAGCAAAACAAAGGCGGAAATGATCACGAGTGCAGGCACTGGGTTGGGATTGGTGCGCAACAGCATAAATAAGAGCACCAGCAAAAAGATTGAGCTGCCCACCAAAAGATAACCCACCATCTTGCTTACGGTATGGGCCCAGCGCGTGCGATTGCGATATTTTTTAGCGAACACCGGTGACATACATACAGGTTTCTTTTGCAGCTTGCAAAATGACTATTTGGTTCCGTAAATACGGTCGCCCGCATCACCAAGACCAGGAAGGATGTAGGCATGGTCATTGAGCTGACGATCAAGAGAGCAGGTATACAGCAAGACGTTGGGATCAAAGTCCAAAACAGTCTTTACACCCTCGGGAGCAGCAACCAAAACCAATGCGCGCACATCAGTTGCGCCGGCCTCACGCAAAAACTGAATTGCAGCGGTAAGCGAGCCGCCGGTTGCCAACATAGGATCAACGATCAAGCAGGTACGATTAGCAACATCGGAAGGAAGCTTGCAGTAATACTGATGAGGTTCATGAGTTTCTGGATCGCGATACATACCAACGTGACCAACACGTGCAGAAGGAACCAAGCTCAACATACCATCTACCATGCCCATACCAGCGCGTAAGATGGGAATAATAGCAACTTTCTTACCAGCAATACGCTTGCAGGTTGCCGTCTCCAAAGGAGTTTTTACCTGCACGTCTTCCAAAGGAAGATCACGCATAGCCTCGTAGCCCTCAAACATAGCGAGCTCGGTTACCAGCTCACGAAATTGCTTAGTGCTGGTTTGCTCATCACGCAAAATATGAAGCTTATGCTGTACCAGAGGATGATTAACAATCGTAAGACGAGACTCGTCAAAATTAGACATGAAAGTTCCTTTCGTAAAAAGACCTATTTGCAATGATGAGACGACATAGGCTCTGCACCTACTCAGCTACACCACAAAAGTTTGCATCATCCTCACGCATGATTTTCTCAACACGCCCTGTATGACGCCCACCACCAAACTCGGTAGTCAAAAACTCCTCTACAATTTGCTTGTTTAGGTCAAGCGCTGTAAAGCGACCAGAAATACACAAAACATTACCATTGTTATGCTCGCGGAAAAGATGGGCAAACTCAGGGGTTTGAATGACAGAGGCACGAATACCAGCGATTTTATCCGCGGTAAGTGCCATACCAATACCCGTACCACAAATAAGAACGCCACGATCCGCTTGACCCGCTGCAACAGCACGTGCAACTTTATCGGCAAAGTCAGGATAATCCACGCGGTCCTCATTGGAAGGACCAAAATCACGTACTTCATGCCCTAAGGATTGCAGATACTCGACAAGGGGTGTCTTCTGGATAAAGCCAGCGTGGTCGGATGCAATGGCAATGCGCATACAAGCTCCTTAAGTCATAATTCTTGTACGGTAAGCGTACCGCAAAATAGAGGTGAGGATGTAGGAAGATGACAAATTAGCGCGAGATAGTCTTGCGAACGGCGGCACGCCAACCGGCCAGTAGTTGTTCACGCTCTAAGCCAGTAATAGCGGGGACAAAAACATCTCCGTGACAAGCCAAGGAGGCCACTTCTTCGCGACTATCCCAAAAGCCCTGTGCAACACCTGCAAGATAAGCTACGCCTAAAGCGGTTGTCTCGTTTTGGGGTGTACGTACCACTTTAATATCCATAAGGTCTGCCTGGAACTGCATAATAAAGTTATTACTTGAAGCACCACCATCTACCTGAAGTGATGTAAGTTCCTGACCAGAATCTGCCTCCATAGCCTTAAGAATGTCATAGGTTTGATAGGCCAAAGACTCGCAGGCTGCACGCACCAATCGTGCACGATCAACGCCGCGCGTAATACCGCAGATAACACCACGTGCCCCCGCATCCCACCAAGGAGCGCCCATGCCACTAAAAGCAGGTACAATATAACAGCCACCCGTATCGGGTACCGATAGCGCAATTTGCTCGGACTGAGCAGCATCGGCTATGAGCCCCAAGCCATCACGCAACCACTGGATAACAGAGCCCGCCTGAAACACTGAACCTTCTAGTGCGTAGTCTATGTGACCATCTTCGG
Source organism: Atopobium fossor DSM 15642 (assembly GCF_000483125.1). Classification (GTDB taxonomy): domain Bacteria; phylum Actinomycetota; class Coriobacteriia; order Coriobacteriales; family Atopobiaceae; genus Atopobium; species Atopobium fossor. The sequence continues at coordinate 196,936 of NZ_AXXR01000004.1, read as the reverse complement.
CAATACCAATGGTTGTCACCAAGCCATTTTGTGAATCTGTGGGCTTCTCGCCAAGATTCATAAGCATAAAACAGCCGGTCCCGTACGTATTTTTAACGCTGCCAGGTGTAAAGCAACAGTGCCCATACAACGATGCCTGTTGATCTCCCGCAACACCATAAATGGGCGGCTGATGCGACATAATATCCGAACTCACGCGACCATAACTTGCATTAGAGGGAAGTGCTTCGGGCAGCATAGACATAGGCACCCCTAAAATGCTGCACAAATCCTCATCCCAACACAAACGATGGATGTCAAACAGCATGGTACGGCTAGCATTGGTGTAATCCGTTGCGTGCACTCCGCCTGCGGTCAAGTTGTAAATAAGCCAACTATCAATGGTGCCACACAACAAATCCCCGGAAGCAGCCATTTCCTGTGCGCTATCAACATTTTCTAAGATCCATTTGATTTTAGTTCCCGAAAAATACGCATCAGGAATAAGACCTGTGCGCTGACGAATAAGATCGCCATAGCCATCGGCGATAAGGGCATCAACAATAGGCGCAGTACGACGGCACTGCCACACAACCGCATTGTAGATGGGTTGACCAGTACGTCCATCCCACACCACAACCGTCTCACGCTGATTAGTAATACCTACTGCACAAATCTGATCCGAGCGCACACCACTTTTAAATTGCACTTCTGCCATACAGGCAATCTGAGCAGAAAGAATTTCTACTGGATCTTGCTCTACCCATCCAGGATGGGGATAGGAAATAGAAATTGCCCGCGAGGATTGGGCAACTTTCATGCCGTACTCATCAAACAAAATAGCGCGTACGCTAGTAGTTCCAGCATCTAAACTCATGACATACTCACGAGTATTACGTGAGTTAAAGGTATGAGCACCAGAATAAAGTGTTTGTGCAGCAGACATGCTGTGCCTTTCTTGCTTGTTAGGACAAAATACGATGCCCCAAGACCTTCTCGATTTGAGAAACCGGGACCGCACCACGACGAAGAACGCGAGTCTCACCTTCGGTGCAATCGATAATAGTGCTCGGTCCATGACATACATTAGGAATGCCGTGGAAGACAAGATCTGCAGCCTCAATCATGCGGGAATCAAGCTGCGAGAAATACTTAGGAACCTCATGAAGATGCCGGTTGGCACTACTTATGATAAGCGGTGTACCACAGGCATGAATGACACCAGCCACAAGAGGATGTGAGGTCATGCGGATTGCTACAGTCTCATCTGGGCGTGCCAAGGCCTGCGGTACCGCAGCAGATGCATGAACCACTAAAGTAACAGGTTGAGGCCACATCTTACTGGCAATCTCTACCGCATCTTCCGAAAGCTCACAACCCAGTACCTCTAACTGATGCCAAGATCCAACCAACCAAGGAAACGCCGATGCACGATGACGCTTCTTGAGTGCATATAAACGCTCAACACCATTGGAGATTTTATTTTTACGCAGCATCAAGGTAGCCATAAGATACGTTGTGTCCGATGGCATAAGCACCAAGCCGCCATTGCATAACACCGACACTGCATCGTCTATGTCACGCGCACTTGGATGGATGCAATTGCATATACGTACTGCTCCATCAGTACTCATGAGCCAACTCCCCCATGTAAAGAGATTAGTCATAGATACTAGGTAGTTACAGATATAACGTGATTAACTCAATGACGGAGTCATATTTCGATGAATGGAACGCACATTCGGTAATGTGCGTAAAAAGATACTATTTATGTATATTTTTCTCGAGCCAATCGATAAGCTCCTGAATGACGTTTGAACGATCTGGTTCAAGTTCGTTGAGAAGTTCGTGGCGAGCACCTGCAATAATTTCGAGCTCCGTACGGTCCAAACCAGCCTTACGATACGCCTTAAACACACGCACTGGGCCAGCGCCATTTGCGCCTACGGGATCTTTTTCGCCAGAAATAATAAAGATAGGAAGCTCTTGCGGGATGCGAGCTATTGCCTTGGAGTTTTGCGCCTGCTGCAACAAGTCCGCCACCACTTTATAGCCACTGAGCGAGAATATCCAGCCACAAGCTTGATCATCTGCATAAGCTTGTGAAGCCTGAGGATCTCGCGAAAGCCACTCATAGCCGTTGAGTTTTCCCTGTTGCTGCATGGTTTTCTCGGCAGATGTTAAAGTGATTTTTTTGTTATAACCACCAGCGGCCAGATTATCCACCATCTTTGAGCGGTAACCCCAACCGTGGATACACGCCTGACTAGCCAAGAATAGTTTGAGAGCCGCGGGGCCAACCTGCCAATTAGTACCCATAATGATGGCACCTGCTAGACCCTGGGCATGCTGTGTAAGATAGGCACGTGCCACAAACGAGCCCATAGAGTGCCCAAAGAGCACGTAGGGCAGCTGAGAAAAACGCTGCTGTACAAGTTTGCGTAAGCTGTGCTGGTCTTGGATAAGCTGTTGAGCACCACAAGCAAGATCATATATGCCACGGCAAGCGGAATCAGGCGTCGTAGCACCATGACCTAAATGGTCTATACCGCAAGCAGCAATACCCTGCTGGCAGAGCACATGTGCAAAAGATTGGTAACGTGCAATATGCTCAGCCATACCATGTGCAATTTGCACAACAAGTTTAGGCTGGACCGATTGGCCATTCTTGGCTGGTAGCCACAAATGTCCACGACAAGTGGTGGTGCCATCCGCAGAGATAAAGCTTAGCGGCTCATACAGTACGAAGCTTGGCAATTCGGACTGAAGCTGATTGTTTGCGTCATTATAGGTAGAAGTATTCATGCGAGCTCCAGAATGTATGCAAAACTATTGGCTGTTTACTGGTTAACTACACGCATAATATTCGAACTTGCAATGGCACCTTCTCGCAAAATCGTTGGGCGACCATTACATTCTCCTACAATTGTAGAAGCAATAGCCAGTGGTGCAGGACCTGCATCGATAATAAGGTCTACTTGCTCAACGAGCTTCTCATCAATCGATGCACCAGATGTAGCCGCAGGCATTCCATGGATATTTGCGCTTGTAGTGGCAAGCGGCATACCAAGACGCGCAGCAAGTGATCTAACTAGATTGGAATTAGGCACGCGTACAGCCACAGATCCATCTGCCTGGAGATACTCTTTGGGTAAGTGAATTGCCTGCTGTACCACCAAGGTAAGAGCGCCTGGCCAAAACTCTTGAGCAAGCTGCGCCATCCATTGAGGAACAGAGTTCGCATATGCAAGAAGGTCTGTAAAGTCTGCAATGAGCAACGGTAACGTTTGTGTACGCTTGCGCTGCTTGATGCTAAAGATACGCTCGTGACCTGGGTTGTGAGTAAACGCGGCACAGCCAATGCCATACACGCTATCAGTAGGCATAATGCACACGCCACCATCTGCCAAAACCTGTGAAGCAGTAGTAATAACTTCTGGATTAGGATTGTGTTGATTGGCCGTAACAATGGTGCTCATAGTAGTCCTAGTCTGCCAGCGTACAGGATAAAATACGAGGTCTATGCGTTAAATCCTCTACAATGCGAATAGCACTCCATACGCCTTGAGCCTGAGCTAGTGCAGCTGCAGCATCAAGTGAATCTTCATAAAGCTCCACACACAATAAGCCGCCAGGACACAATACTTTAGGTGCCACTTCAAGCAGGCGTCTAAAAACATCAAGACCATCAGCGCCACCATCTAGAGCAAGTTCAGGCTCATGATCCTTAACTTCTGCGGGAACTTCATGTTCCAAAATAGCCGTAGGAATGTAGGGCGGGTTAGATATGAACACAGAAAATGTGCCCATAAGCTCAGAATCTATGCCAGATACAAGATCACACTCTACAATATTTACCGCACTTTCCAAAAAAAGTGCATCACGATTGCGTGTAGATAAAGCAATAGCCTTGGGAGAAATATCGGTTGCAACAACCTGCGTTCCAGGGCGTTCGCTGGCAATAGAAAGTGCAATACAACCCGTGCCAGTGCCTACTTCCAACACATAACGAACAGCATTGTTGTCTTGCGCATTGTAAGCATCAAGCGCTTCAAGCGCTACATCTACCAGCATCTCTGTTTCAGGACGAGGAATGAGCACGCCTTCTTCACAGCGTAACACGATGTGCCTAAAGGGCATCTCGCCCGTTACATACTGCAGCGGCTCTCCCTTGCCACGACGTTCTACAGCCGTGTGCATGCGAGCTAGTTCTTCGGATGTAAGCGGCTTATCAAAGTTTGTGTAAATTTCCACACGTGACAAACCTGTTACAGCATTAATAATCCATTCCGCAGATAAACGGGGATGCTCGTCGCTCTTACGCTCCAAGTACCCCGTAGTCCATGCAAGAATTTTGCCTATTGTCCAGCTTTGTTCCATGTGCAGCGTCTATATGCTTTCGTTTGTTGAGAAAAACGTATAGGTATAAAACTTAGACAGCCTGCGCGAGCTTCTCGGCACGCTCTGCTGCAGCAAGCGCCTCAATAACGCTGGGTAGCGTATCACCCAAAAGTACACCGTTGTAGGTACCGTTAAAGCCAATGCGATGATCGGTTACACGATCCTGTGGCTGATTGTAGGTACGAATCTTCTCGGAACGGTTACCATGGCCAATCTGGCTTTGGCGTTCTGCTCCCTGCTCGGCCTGCTGACGTTCCAACTCCATCTCGTAGAGACGCGCACGAAGCATCTGCATACAAACCTCGCGGTTTTGGATCTGCGAGCGCTGATCCTGAGACTGAACAACCGTATTGGTGGGAAGATGCGTAATACGAACTGCAGAATAAGTAGTGTTTACACACTGACCACCAGGACCAGAAGCACAGTAGGTATCAATGCGCAAATCTTCCTGTGCAATCTGAATATCAATCTCGTCTGCTTCAGGCAAAACTGCTACGGTTGCAGTAGACGTCTGAATACGTCCCTGAGATTCGGTCTTGGGAACACGTTGTACTCGGTGAACACCACTCTCAAACTTCATGACGGAGTAGACTTTATCGCCCAAAACCTTAAATTCAATAGTCTTGAAGCCACCTGCATCGGAAGGACTCGAAGATAAAATCTCAATCTTCCACTTACGAGAAGAAGCAAAGCGCTGGTACATATTAAAGAGATCGCCTGCAAAAATGCCTGCCTCATCTCCACCTACACCTGCACGAATTTCTACAATGGTATCCTTTTCGTCATTGGGATCGCCCGGAATGAGCATAATTTTAATCTCATCTTCAAGACTAGGCAGTAGTGCTTCGTTAGCGGCAATATCCTCCTGCAGCATGGCCTTCTCACCCGCGTCTGCATCATGCAACATTTCCTTTGCTGCTTCAATATCATCCAAAGCCTGGAGATACTCACGGGCCTTTGTTACAAGGTCAGCTTGACCTGCATGCTCTTTTGCAATGCGTGCATACTCTTTGGGATCCGAGACAACGGCAGGATCAACCATCTTCTTCTCGAGCTCTTCATATGCAGCGATGAGCTTTTCCAACTTGTCACGCATGTTAACTCCTCAAAATATGTCACACGACCGCGCTGTCATGCCACACGAATGTTTGCTTTACAGATGGTACCACCCACAAGCCTGTTTTATGCACGCGAGCAGCTCTGAGTGCATGACTCGCCCCTGTTGTGCGCAACATAAACATACAACAACGCTCGAAGTTTTCTCCGAGCGTTGTTGAATAAGTCATTTGATGCAGTGCATGGCACTACAATGGTATGTTTAAATAGTCTGCTCCGTACGATCGATAATATCGTCCTGAGTTGCCTTGGATAGCGCGTTAAAGAAGGCACTATAGCCAGCTACACGCACAATTAAATCCTTGTGATTCTCTGGATGTACCTGTGCATCAAGCAAGGTCTCACGAGAAACCACGTTAAATTGCACATGATAGCCATGCAAGCGATTAAAGAACGTTTGCACCATCATTTCCAACTTCTGCTTATTCTCTTCGCGAGCCAGCATGGTAGGTGTTACCTTCTGATTGAGAAGAACACCACCCGTGATTTTCTCGGTAGGAAGTTTAGTGATAGACTTAAAGACCGCAGTGGGACCCTGTTTGTCTGCATTGTGCGCAGGACTGCAGCCTTCTGCCAAAGGCTCATGTGCATTACGGCCATCAGGTGTTGCCATAGTACCCATGCCCTGTCCCACATTTGCAGAAATAGAGCTGGTACCTGCATAGCGAATACCACCAATGGGGCCACGGCCATAACGCGTTGTTGGGTACTTCTCAATTTCCTCGATGTAGGGCTCGTATGACTCAACACCCAGCTTATCAACATAGTCAACATCGTTACCGTACTTAGGCGCCTCATCAATAAGCATTTGCTGGATCTTTTTGTTCTCGTCAGACTGGAAGTCATCAAGAATAGCATTCCACAGCTGCTCGGTAGTAAGTTTATGCTCTTCAAAGACAAGTTTCTTAATAGCAGCTAGGGAGTCAGACATGTTTGCAATGCCAACCTGCAAACCAGAGATGAAGTCGTAAACTGCACCGCCTTCTTTAATGGTCTTACCACGACCAATGCAGTCATCGGTAAGAGCAGAGCACAAAACATCGGGAACGTCGGTCTCAGAGGCTTTATCAATGGTGTTCTCGACAATTACCGAATAACGCGTCATCTCACGGATAGTTTTGTCCCATGCCTCAAAGAGCTCGTCATAGCTCTTCATCTGAGTAAACTTACCGTAATCGCGGGTAAAGCGCCTACCAGTGGTAAGGTCTACGCCACCATTCATGGTAACAAGCAGCAAACGGGGGAAGTTAAGATAACTCATACCTGTGCAACGATAACCCCACTTACCAGGGACAGCTGTTTCTACACAGCCAATAGCAGAGTAGTTATACGCATCTTCTTCGGATACGCCCCAATTAATAAAAGATGGAATGATAACCTCATCATTATTAAGCGCAGGCATACCAAAGCCCAACTTCATAACCTCAACGCACTCATCATAGAACTTCTTATTCAGATTTGCGTGATAGCGCACAGTAAGGTTTGGCTGGGTCAAACGAGTTTGTGCAACCGACTGAAGTACGAGGAAGGATAGGTCGTTAACAGCATCTTTTTTATCGGTTGTCTGACCGCCAATAGTTACGTTTTGATACATAGGACTACCAGCAGAAGAAAGGGTATGCGACTGGCTACGAATCTTCTGAATGGTAAGAAGCTTAATCCAAAGATTGGTGAGAAGTTCAAGTGCCTCATCACGCGTAATAGCACCACTCTTTATATCTGCATCGTAGAAGGGAAACATGTACTGATCAAAGCGACCAAAGGACAGAGAATGACCATTGGACTCAATCTGAAGTAGTACTTGCATGAACCAAACACATTGAACAGCCTCACGGAAGTTTGTTGCAGGCTCATAGGGAACTTTAGCGCAGATCTCGCTCAGCTGTTCAAGCTCCGCTTTACGCTGGGGGTTAGACTCCTTTGTAGCAAGCTGAGCTGCAAGTTTAGAATAACGAAGTGCGTAACGACGAACTGCATCAATAACAATAAGAACTGCCTTGTAGAACTGGTTTTTTCCCACTGACTCTGGATCGGTAAAGTCTAAAGCGGCCTGTTCTTGGCGAGTACGCTCTTCATAGCCTCGAAGACCCTCTTTAAGAAGGCGTGCGTGATTGATTGCTAAATGAGCATCACCAGCGTTAAGCTTGCCCTCCATGCCAAAGATGCCTGTTTCCATAAAAACGGAAACTTCTTCAGGCAACAAAGCCATACCGCGATCGCGCAGTGTATTGTTTTTCCAAAAAGGAGCAATCTCACGAATGCGAGCTTTATCCTCATCGGTTACATAAAAGACATCACCGTCGCGCTTGTCAAACTTATCAAGCTCATCAACGATAAAGCCAAGAGTATATTCGGGAAATACGGGAGCATTGCAGTTCTTGGTTGCCTGATTACCAGCAATAAGGGTTTTATCCTCAATATAAATAGTCATATTATCGAGGATGTGAGCAAACGAAAGCGCACGCCTCATGATGGGAGGCAACGCAAGCGTCTCTTTGTAAGATTCCGTACACAAAACAGCACGTTCAGCATCTACAAAGGGTTTCTCGTCCAGAACTTCCTCACGAAATGCCTGCATACGGTTGGTTAGTGCGCCAAAGTGTTGAGTGTTCTCCATGATTGCCTCTCTTGCAGTATGGAACAACGTATATGCTTGTTGATTTATACCATTTTTGTACAAATCAATTTTTACTTTCGTTCGTAACTAATTTTGGCACATTTACGTGTAATGTCAATTCCGATGTAGAGAAATCCTCCAGATTCTTCCATATTATTTATGAAAGAAACCAATTTTGCTTTCGTTTATACTATTTATATAGCGAAAGAGGAGTACATGCAGACCGCAACGATTTTTAATATTCAAAAATTCAGTCTTAATGATGGCCCCGGCATCCGAACCGTTGTCTTTTTTAAGGGATGTCCCTTACGTTGTTTTTGGTGCTCAAATCCAGAAAGCCAGTCACGCCTTCCTCAGCTTGAGTGGAATGAAAAAAACTGTATAGCTTGTGGACTTTGTATACAGCATCTACCCCACGCTGGCATAAGCACCACTGCTGGTAAGACACACGTAAACATAGTAAATGTCCGTGGAGACTCCCCAGAAGCTCAGGCTGCCATTAAGGCATGCCCCGGCAAGGCACTTACTTGCGCAGGTAAAACATATACTACCGACGAGGTATTGGAACTCTGCCTACAAGATGAATTGTTTTATCAAGACTCCGGTGGTGGCGTAACACTTTCTGGTGGAGAAGCAATGACCTGGCCAGATTTTTGTATTGAACTTTTAGAAAAACTTCACTCACATGGAATTGACACCTGCATAGAGACAGAAGCCTTTGTTTCACAGGAAACATTTGCATCTATTGCTCGTCACCTCGACCATATGCTTATTGATCTTAAACACTGGGATAGTACCAAGCATGCACTCGGCACAGGCGGTGGCAATGAGCTTGTGCTGTCTAATATCAAAACAGCCATTGATATGGGTGTTGGTGTACTTGTTCGCACGCCCGTCATTCCTGGGTTTAACGACTCTTTAGAAGATGCTCGCGGCATGGCAAGCGCTCTGAACAAGTTGGGAGCCAAGCGCGTACAACTTCTCCCCTTTCACAATTTTGGTGAGAATAAATACGCCCTTCTCGAGAAGGACTACGCGCTTGCAGGTGTTCCTAATATGCACGCGGAAGATTTAGCAGCGTATGCACAACAATACTCAGACCTTGGTGTAGAAGCATTTTTCTAAGACAACCCAAACAAATGCTCTGAGAGATACTCTTTTACAACAAAACGTGCTGCCCTTAATGGAACAGCACGTTATTTTTGCTCTGTTGTATGTACTTGCCCGGATAGTTATACACCAGCCAAGATGGGAATCTGCTGCAATGAACTGTGTTTAAACCGTATGACTTCCAAAAGAACGATTGGACGAGACAATCTTCTCGCGCCCAATATGGTTGTAAATAACATGCAACGCATCGTAGCCCTTGGACAAAATGAAGGGCAGCACTTGGTCATCATCGGTAACCACTTCTATACTGCGAACAAATTTGCCATACACATCTACACGGACCTTTTGGATATTATTCCAGGGGATAGAGATAAATCCATAGCCCGAAGCAGCAATAAAGTCTATGCCTCCATCACCCAGCGCAATGCTGCCGGGTTTGGGGTTGAGGGCATTTAGCTTGCAATTTGCTTTGGCACTAAACTCTACTGAGTTATTAACCAGTGCAAATTCAGGCTCTTGTTGTTCGAGCGACTCAGTGTTGGAAGCGTCTTTCTCGCTAAAATGGCTCAACGACTCAACACTCTTTTTTAAAAACTCAAACATAGTCCTCAACCCACTACCAGATGCAATGACTTAGAAAATACCAACAAAAGCGCCCAAGATACCTACTGCAAACAGGGCAAAGATGATCGCAATAGGACTTACACCCTTCTTAAGCAGGTAGATGCACAAGAAGGTGAGACCCATAGGAAGCAGTGCAGGCAGCAACTGATCGAGCATGGATTGCAATGTGGTAGTACGAACAACCGAAGCAACACCATCGATCATCTGGATGCTATCGGTGCCACTCAAAGACGTAACACCATTTACACCACCAGCAAGCACGTCGGGAGATACGGCTCCACTATTAATAGCATCTGCCAAGCCTGTTACAGAAGGATAGGTGTCTGCTGCCTTAGAGAGCACTGCCTTAGAGAAAACAACCTTGCCCATAGGCATGGAAGTCCAGCGAGGAATCAGAACACCCATGATAAACATACCAAGGATAGATGCGCCTGTAGTGATCTTTTGCAAGAAACCACCGGAAAGGTCCTTAGTGATGTTGGTGCCCTGCTGGTAACCAAACTCCTGGGTGTACCACATAAAGGACAGGCGAATTACATTCCAAACGAGGAAGAATACAAAGGCACCAGCAATAGAGCCAGAAAGTGCCAAGGATGCGCAAAAAGCACCAAGAACAGGACGGATGGTGCCCCAGAAAATTGGATCACCAACACCAGCTAGGGGACCCATCATACCAATCTTAACACCCTGAATAGCTGCGTCTTCTACCTCTACACCAGCTGCGCGCTCCTCTTCTAGAGTCATCTCGACACCAAAAATGGGACTTGCAGGATAGGGATGAGTGTTAAAGAACTCAAGGTGACGCTTAAGAGCGGCCGCTAAATCTTCCTTATTGGGATAAAGCTCCTTAAGAGCTGGTCCCATACCATAGCACCAACCAAGTGCCTGCATACGCTCGTAGTTCATGGAACCCTGCAAAAACTGGCTCTTCCACCAAACCTTACGACGGGTTGCTTTGCTAACGCGCTTTACTTCCTTTACGGAATTGGTCATTGTTCTCACACTCCTTTTCTACTCGTAGTCATTCAAAATGGAATCAAGCTGAGCCTCGACAGAATTACCGCCGGCTCCACCACCGCCATTAAATTCAGGCTTAAGGTTGAGGTAGATAAGGGCAAGGCAAACGCCAATGATACCCATACCAATGAGAGTGATTCCAGAAATGACGGACAGTACAAAGCCAATGAAGAAGAATGGCCAAAGTTCACGCGTAGCCATCATATTGATAACCATGGCGTAACCAACAACAACAATGAAGCCGCCAGCAGCAGCAAGACCGCCAGATACCCAAACGGGAATGACCTCAAGTGCAGCCTGAACAGCCTCTGCGGGAACAGCAATTACAAATGCTGCAGGAATGAGAATACGCAGACCCTGAAGCAGCAGTGCAAACAGGTGCAGACTGTTAAGCATGGAAAGGTTACCCTGCTCTGCTGCGTGGTCTGCCAGGTGAATAATACCTACAGTAATGGTGCGTACAAAAATGGTGAGTACCAAACCAGCAACTGCCAAAGCCATTGCAGAAGCAACACCATCAGATACAGAAGCGCCTTTCATGCACACTAAAATTGCCGAAGCAACAGAAGCAAGAGCGGCGTCTGGTGCAACTGCAGCACCAATATTCATCCAACCAAGCGCAACCATCTGAAGGGTACCACCAAGAAGTACACCCTCCATGGGATGGCCGGTAACAATACCAATAAGAGTACAGGCTACGATTGGCTGATGGAACTGCCACTCGTCCAAAATGCCTTCGAGGCCCGCGAGAAATGCAACGAACAACACAAATACGATCGACAAAGCGCCCATGTCTCCTCCTTTTTCTTATCCGAAAGATTTATTTATCTAAACCAGCTTTGACAACAAGCGCCCAAACATCTTGGGGCTTATCGGTAGGTACCTTTTGCGCTGTAAGCTTAAGACCATGTTCATGCAAGAACTTAATGGCATCAGCATCATCCTTGTTGACAGACAAAGTATCATTGAGAAGGACCTTGCCGGCAGAGTGAGCCATGGAACCAAAGTTGACTGCCTCAAATTGAACGCCACCCTCAATTGCACGGACCACGTCCTGAGGTGTCTCGAACAAAAACATTGCCTTGGTGCCACCAAAACGAGGGTCATCCCAAATCTGAATGAGCTTACTTACTGGAATGACATTTGCACGAACTCCTGGAGGAGCAGCTTCGGTAATGAGGGTCTTACGCATGGCATCCTTAGCAACGCCGTCAGAAACAACAATGATGCGTGTAGGAGTTACCTGCTTGGTCCAAGCGGTTGCAACCTGACCATGCAACAGACGAGAGTCAATGCGGACCAGCGCCGTCTTAATCTTGCCGTCACCAACTACGGTGCCGGGCTTCAGTACGGTGCCTGCGGCTTCTTGGGTCTTCTCGGGAACAGCACATACAACTACGTTGAGTTCCTCAGGGATGATGCTTACGCCACTGGTGGCGCCATTTGCAACGATTGATGCAATCTCACGTGCAGATGCTGCATCACGAGAGTCAAATGCAGACAAAACCATAGGCAAACTCAAGCCGGAGATGAGAACCCAATCTTCATGGCCCTCTTCCTCAAGCAGTGTCCTCGTCTGGTTGTAGGGAGTACCACCCTTAAGATCAACCAAGAACAAAACACTATCCTGGTTGGAAAGAGTTGATACAGCCTTTTGCAAACTCTCTTTGAAGTCCGCGGGTCCCATATCGGGGGTGAGTGAAACAATTGCCACATCTTCCTGATCACCAAAGATCATTTTTGCGGAAGAATAAGCACCCTCTGCAAGTCCACCATGACTTGCAAGAACAATACCGACCACTGACTACCTCCAATCCTTACCGTTTTCTTACCGTGCGCGGGATGTGTATATCCCGTGTAAACTTCATAGAGCATACTATATTGCTTCGTTCATGACAATATATTGCTTACGAACGTAAGCATTTGGGCCCTTAGTGGTATATCAGATACAAAATTGCAGCTAGAATTGGCGATATACAGTTTGTCCACTCATAAAAAAGAAACTATTTTTGAGAAAATCCCAAAAATAGTTTCTTGCATTTTTCTTTAAGTTATGTGTAGCGATCGATTACTTGTAACCTACCCCACAAACTTCACCTTCACGGACACATACCTCAGACACGAACAATACCTAGACCCAACTTTTGAGCTTGTTCGACATACATAGGCTGCATCTGATTGTCTGTAATCACCGTAATGGGGCGGTCTTGAATACGCAAAGGAACCGCACCGGTAGACGAGAATTTCTCGGACTCTGTAAGAATGATGACCTCATTGGCAGACTGTGCCATAATGCGCACGGACTCTGCACGCATTTGATCAGAGTTGGTAAAGCCTATGTTAGAAGACCAGCCATCAGTACCGGCAAAGAGATATTCAACAGAAAACTCACGAGCACACAAGCGCACCAAGGGGCCCACTACCACCTGAGAATCCGGCTGAACAAATCCTCCCAGCAGCGTGGTACTTATAGAAGGAAAATCGCGCACGTAATTTGCTATGAACGTACTATTAGTCACAATAGTAATGTTGTGTTTGGCTAGAGCAATTTCACGTGCAAGTAAAGCACAGCAGCTACCATTTTCGATCATGATGGTTGATCCATCCTTGACCAAGTCTGCGGCACGCTTAGCAATTTGAAGTTTCTCCGTATAGTGATATGCCAGTCGTCCGTTTACGTCATTGGGATTAGCAAGAAGCGCAAAACCGTGCTCACGGATTACCAATCCTTGCGCTTGAAGAGCATCAAGGTCTTTACGGATGGTCACATTAGAAACATCGAGAATTTCAGAGAGTTCGGATACTTCTATCCGCTTGCGGCGCGTAAGAATCTCTAAAATAGCGCTATCACGTTTAGACATATAACCTCATGAATTTCGTTCGAAATGGTTTTGTTTATTCATTGGTAAGTCTACATGTAAACATATGACAAGAAAATGTAAAGAGTAAATGGCCTTCTTACTATATAACCTCTATGTTTTTCAAAAAATGCCTGCCAATCGTGGTTAGTAACGCAGGCTTTCGTTTTAGTTTTGTTTCATCATAAGCAAATTCACTGTATCCGGCACATACCCAATCACAAAGAACTACGGTGCCCAGATAGTATCTGGGCACCGTAGTTGTCAATACACTTACTATCGCAAAGTTGTACTAGCTATTATTCTTTTTACGACGTATAGCAATCGCAATACCAAAAGCTGTCACTCCTAGAGTCAGACCTATAGTCAACTGCATAAGTGGCGTGACATCTCCTGTTGCTGGCAGCATCTTTGTGGCAGTTTGAATAGCTAGTTGGACTGTTGGTTTAGCAGAATCTTTTGCTGGATTTGGAGCAGGGTCTAGCTTGGGGGTGTTGATAATCTCAAAGCCGTTAGCTGTATCTCCTGTAAGAGTACTTGTGTATCCATCTACTGCAACTTCCTGCACAGTGTACACAATAGCTTTACCATCTTGGTTAACAAAGACATCTTCAAATTCTGCTGCCCAATTATTTTGTTCATTCAGGATGTGCTGTGCCACTTCCTGCCCATCGGCCATAAGCCTGACCGTAACAGAAGCTGGTCGCTTGCTCTCCTTACCAGCATCGTTCCAAACCTTTTTAACTTTCACTGAAGTGGTTTTAGGTTGGTAGGTGTTAGTTACTTTGAAGCCTTCAGTTTTAGAAGTGTACCCTTGCACCAAAATCTCTTTGACAGAATAGTTAATTTTATTACCCTGATTATCATAGGTATCCAGATTGGCAAAGCTATACTTCCAGTTACTTGTTGAGCTTGCTTGAGTAGTCTGACCTGTATCTTGGCCATTGCGCACTAAGGCAAGGGTTATGTTGTTGGGACGAATACCATCACGGTTGTTGTCATCCTGCCAGATTTTCTCACCAGAAATGGTTTGCTTTTCCTGTTTAAGCAATAGATTTGTATAGGAGACTGCTGCTGATTCATAGGCCTTTTGAGGACGAGTATACAAGGTTGACTTTACACCAATACCATGTAGCACTGTACTGCTACCAGACTTAAACGTATACGTAAATTTGTCTGTCTCACTCAGGGCGAACATTGCCCAATAAGCTCTGTTACTTCCGTCAGTCCCGTCTGATCCACCATTTCTGGAATCCACAAAACCATCTTGCAGGTGAAGTTTGCTGCCAAAAATCATTTTCTTTGTCTCGGGACTGTCAATCTTTACTGCTTGCCTATCATCAACATCAGTAAAAATAACAATTGGACTAATTTTTATTGGTACATCGGTACCATTTTCATAGAAAGCAACATCCATTGTGATATCTGCTACTTGATAAGACAATGCAATTTGATTGGCATAAATACCCGAATTAAGATATGAAACGCTATTGAGTTCAGCGCCAGTTATAGGGTTGGTAATATTTGTAAAGGTAAGAGCTACATCAATCCATTTGCCCGTCAGACTATCCTGGAATACATGAGTATATGTAAGTGTCTGTCCTTTTTTAAACGACGTTGCACTCTTAAGCACATCAAAATCCATGAGCTTCATGGATGTATCCTGTGTTGTAAGGACCGATACTTTATTTTCTCCCTCACTCAGAAAATCACGGAGCTGCTCTTCTGTCCATTCACTGCCAGCAAGACTCTTAATTGCAGATTTTTGATCTTGCTCATACTGCTCATTACTCAGCTTTTGCTTCTCGATAGCAGTCTTAAGACTTGTAATCTGGGCATCGTAATCTGCATCAAGCGTTTGATTTCGAGCATCCTTCTCCTCATAGGACACTGTTTCATTTTTACTTGACTCAGTAACGGTAACACCCAGCTGTTTTGCTTGACTTATAAGTTCTTCCAGCTCTATACGCTTCTCACTCTTAGGTAGAGCGATAACACTGTCATCTGCATAGACGGGTGCAGCAGGCAAAGCAAGGTTTATACAAAGTATGGAAGATAAAAAGGTTAGTAGTACTTTTCTAAGCTTCATATGGTATGTTCCTAGTTCGGTTTTTTATACTGGTTTTTATTCTACCCCCCCCCCCCCCCCCCCGAAAAATTGGAACCTTTATCAGCTAGAACAGCTTTAAAACACAGCTAAACGATCAGAAATATATTTTGGACAACTAAAAACCCACCGAGTGGACAGACATCCAAACTCGATGGGTTTTAATAAGCTTGTTATACTGCGTTTGTGCGCAAGCGTCTATACTGCGTAGAGATTAAAACTCAACAGGCAGGTCGTAGTAGACACACTTGAGGAGTTGCTCCATCTCTTCCTGAGTAGGCTTGCGGGGGTTAGCGCCGGTGCAAGCATCATCAATTGCGTTAGCAGCAATAACAGGAAGCTTCTCGAGGAATTCTGACTCATCAATAATAGAAGTCTCAGACTTTACGCCACCCTCGCCATAGTTCTTGATAGCTTGGGGGATGTCCAACTTGTCGTTAATATCACGAATGAACTGTACCAAAGCAGCTACAAGCTCCTCGTTGGTGCTGCCTTCAAGATGCAATACTTCCTTAGCTACAAAGGCATAACGCTCTGCAGCGCGCTCATCCTTGGCGTTAAACTGGATGACCTTGCCAAGATACATAGCATTTGCGCAGCCATGGATGATATGACCACCGCTAAATGCAGCACCAGTCTTGTGAGCCATGGAGTGAACAATACCAAGCAGACCAGAAGAGAATGCAATACCAGCAATGCACTGTGCATCATGCATGTGCTGACGAGCTTCTTTATCGCCCTTATAGGACTTAGGCAGCCACTCAGCAATCTCACGGATACCGTGAAGTGCGTTACCGTCGGTGTACATAGAAGCAACGGTAGAAACATATGCTTCCATGCAGTGAGTAAGAGCGTCCATACCAGTGTGAGAGCAAAGCTTAGCAGGCATGGTATAAGTAAGCTCAGGGTCAACAATTGCCACATCGGGGGTAATCTCGAAGTCAGCAATAGGGTACTTAATACCCTTAGAGTAATCAGTAATGATAGAGAATGCAGTTACCTCGGTAGCAGTACCAGAGGTAGAAGAAATTGCACAGAAATGAGCCTTCTGGCGAAGCTCAGGAAGACCAAATACAACGCACATTTGCTCAAAGGTAGTCTCGGGATACTCGTACTTAATCCACATAGCCTTAGCTGCATCGATAGGAGAACCGCCACCAACAGCAATAATCCAGTCAGGCTGGAACTCTGCCATTGCAGCAGCACCCTTCATAACCGTTTCTACGGATGGATCAGATTCGACACCCTCAAAGAATGCTACCTCGAAGCCAGCAGACTTAAGGTCTGCCTCGATATCCTGCAAAAAACCGCCACGGCGCATAGAGCTACCACCGGAAACGATTATTGCGCGGGAACCCTTGAGGTTCTTTACCTCATGACGTGCACCCTCTCCAAAGTACAAGTCGCGCGGGTTAGTAAAACGTCCCATTTTTCCTCCTTTAGGGGCTACAAGCTTTGTGTAGCCAATTACCGGGAATTCGTTACATCTAGTATAGACCGTTGGACCTATAAAATCTCGAAATATTACAGTAATTATATTCATTTTTTATAATATTTTATGCATTTATTACCTTATAACGGCTAAATGACCACTATTTACTAGTCATTCTATGCAGCGACATATTGATGTTAGACACCGATTACAGCGTCTACAGTCATCCAATACGCGCTTATTTTAGGTAGTATGGTATCCGTTAAGATAATCCGTTATTATCTCCCGCAAAGGAGGCTCGTCGTGTCCTACGATCCTTGGACAGAAGATTACCAACGCATGAGCCTACGCTTTGCTCAAACTTTGGATTGGTCAGACACACAAACAACGGCAAAAGCTATTGCAGACTTCAAGCGGCTGTATACACATAACCGCAACTCTCTACCGCAAACAGATAGCGAGCGTGCTTTTCATTTGGTTGCACAGGCAGCTTATCTTATTGACTATCGCCTGCCCTTCTCGGAAGAAAAAGCTGCCGAGAAAATTATTGATACCGCCACCTCTTTATTGAATGAAGCAAACGCGCTGGATGATACCTGCTATGACGCACAACGTATGTTGGCTGCATCACAGTGCCCCAACTTTGAGTCGTACTACCGTTTTCTTGCAGACCACATAGAAAAGGTTAAGCAAGACTGCGAGAATGCGCGTAAGAAGGCAACTGGCCACACCGTGCTTGATGAAGAATTAGCACAAGATATTGCCATGCGCCCCTACAAACGCTGGACGGCAACATTGGCAGTTCGCGCTCTGGTATGTGGACGTTATCGCATTGCAGCAAAACTTGTAGAAGAACTGCTTAATCTTGATCCGCAAGATGCATCAGGGGCACGCTATACCGCAGCACTGGTGTATGCCAAGCTGGAAGATGATCGAGCGTTGGAATCTTTAGTGATCCGCACACTGCGCCTGGGTAATCCTGCACATGAAGATGCATGGGTACTTCTTGCACGTATTGCTTTGGCCTATAAACGCCGTGATATGCAGGCTGCCGAGCTCTTTTTGCAAGAGCTTATGCGGAGCTACCCACAAGCAGCTACCACCCTTAAACAACAAGAAGAACTACCAGATGGCGTATTTTGTCGGCTTCCTGTTATACCCTTTAGCGAAAATGAACTTATCGTAGCTGTTTCCGAAGCAAGCGTATTGCTTCAAGAAGGACGAGATGACGGAGAGCATGGTCCATTGGGTAATTGGCTGTCTAAGCGCGCAGAAGATTTTTTGAAAAGCGAGACCACATGAACGTATGGGATGAATTTCTCGAGCGCGTGAGAAAAACAAAAGCACGGGAACTTGGCCCTCTATCCATTGCCGCTGGTGTTGAGCTGGATGATGCCATTAGCAAAGAACCTGAAAGGTTTATTTCCACCCCAGAGGACCGTGCATTTTATATGTTTGCACAGCTCATGGACAGCTTAACGCCTCTACAAGATAGTTTTGAAGACCTGGATGATGATGTATTTTGCCAAAAGCGCAAAAGTTGGCTTACATCCATTCATAACTCCTGCAGCAAGATTTTAGACGTGGACCAGCATTGTACAGATGCTAAAACGCTACAGATTATATCGCTTGACTATGCCTCTGAGAAAAATTTTGAAGCACTGGAAAGCCATGCTGTACAGTCGCTTTCTAGCAAATTTATCACGGATGCTTGGGATAATATTTACGCTCGTCCTTCTTTGCGTGCTCGCGCTGCAACTTCACGTGCAATGTTGGAAACTGCACGATACTCCCAAGCTGTACGCGCATGCGAAACACTCATTAGTAGTGACCCCGCAGATCATGTTGGCGCTCGCTATACGTTATCACTTGCCTACGCACGCCTTGAGCTGGAAGAGAAACTTGAAGCACTTGAGTCAAGCTATCGTCACCGAAGCAATGCTTGGTTTGCTCTTGCGCGCATTATTTTATTGTACAAACTTGACCGTATGAGTGCTGCACGTCGAGCCCTGCAGGGTTTTATGAGAGCTTATAGGCCTGGACCATTTCTTTTAATGCATCCTGTATATGTTGAGCTCTACCTACTTGTCCGTCCAGCCTTTGAACAAGGTAGTTTTGAAGAAGTAGCGATGGCCTGCATGGAGGCAGAACCTATTTTGATGGACACACCAGATCTCATTATTTGGGCTCAAGAGCAGGATGGATTTGTGGAACAAGCAAAGAATTTTGCCTTCGATAATGGATTTGAATGGTAAAGTTTTTTTCTTTCTTGTATGACTTTTTACATTTATTTGTTATACTTCTTACGCATTCGTCCCCATCGTCTAACGGTTAGGACATCGCCCTTTCAAGGCGGCAATACGAGTTCGATTCTCGTTGGGGGCACCATAGCAGGCACAACGGCTCGGAGAAAAACTCCGAGCCGTTTTTGTATATAGCATCCTTAATGCACAAAAATGGTCTAATAAATAGTCTAATCGTCTAAGGTATGAAACACAGGTTCCCAGGCATTGAACGTACAATATTGTTTGTATCCCAGCGCCAGCAAGCGTTTTTTAGCCAACCCAATATAGGCGCCTAGGTTATTTTCTTTGTGAGAGTCAGAACCAATAGTGATAATACAGCCTCCCAGATCTTTATACAGCTCCAAAATCTCTGTACAGGGGGTAAGGTCTGGCAGTCCATAGCGAAAACTTGAAGTATTGAGCTCAATACCCTTCCCATCGGAAATTGCTTGTTCCAAAATTGCAGCTACGATGTCGCGAATTTTATGGAAGGGATACAGTCCATCTGCACCCACCAATTCCAGCTCATAACGTTTTATTAAATCAAGATGGGCCAATACGGAATACTCTTTGAAGTTCTCCACCACACTAAGAAGCTCAGCATAATATGCCTGATTGTACTCATCCTGAGTACGCCCCTCCATGAACTCGCCCGTCCAAAACTCCAAGTTATTTACTTGATGGACAGACAATAAAGCAAAATCCATACGACTGGCATATGTGCGTGTAAGCTCTTGGTACTGAGGAATATAACGGGTTTGTACGCCTAGCTCTAAACCAGCTTTTACCGTTAAGCCACCAAGAGTACTACCAGCACCAAGATCCGCAAACTGCTCTTGAACTTTTTCTATAGCTGGAAAATAGCGTTCATAGTCTACATTGAGTGCTGGCTCTAACATCCCTTGAGGATTTTTATGCATTGGAGCTATTAAAGCACCTGTCTGATACTGCTCTACATCAGGTTTTATTCCATAATCCACATGATCCGTAAAACAAATTTCATCCAAGCTGTGACGAATAGCATCTTGGCAAATTTCTACCATGGGATACCAGGAATCATCGGAAAAATTTGAATGTACGTGATAATCAGCAAGCATACTGCTTCTCTCTTAGAGGTCTCCTACTTTAGGGGCCTTCTGTCTCAGAGGCCTTCTGTCTTGGTTCTTAATCTGTCATGTCATTATTAATATTAATAATGACATGACAGAGCATAAGCCTAATCATCACCCTCTGCATAGCAAATTAAGAAAGGCAGTCACCCACAGTTGTGAATGACTGCCAGTATGAAACAACTCTTACGTCTTCGGGCATTCTTTGGGAACACGTGCAGGATTACGACGCCATTACCTTAGACATCAAAACGCTCTACACCCTCACGAGAAACACGAGCATGGAACAATGGTGCTGCCACAGCCTCCTGCTCGCGAATATCCAACGCATCCATAAAGATTTTCTCGCCCGCATCCAAAAGATTCTCGTTTGCTGCATACACTGTTGCCAATAAGTCGCCTGCCTGAACGGCATCACCTGTCTTTTTGGCAAGCACAATACCTGCAGAGTAGTCGATGGAATCTTCCTTCTTCTCGCGACCAGCACCCAAAGCAACCGAAGCAATGCCGCAGCGCTCGGTATCCATGGCATAGATACTACCGGTAGTAGCTGCATACAGTTCACGAGATTGGCGAGACTGTACGAGCTGTTCAAAAGGATTGTCTAGTAAGTCTGCATTGCCGCCCTGAGCAGCGACCATTTCTTTGAGTTTGGCAAATCCCTCACCATTTGTAATCTGACCACGGGCTAGATTACGACAGGTATCCATGTCGCCTTTACCGGCAAGGTGAAGTAAATTACCGGCAAGTTCAACACAAATATCTGTTAGATCTTTAGGACCCTTGCCTTGTAGCGTGGTTGCCGCTTCCGCAACCTCTAGGGTATTACCAATACACATACCTAAAGGACGACCCATGTCCGTAATGAGTGCAACCGTGGTACGGCCAACTTCCTCGCCAATAGAAACCATTTCTTTAGCCAAGGCAATAGCGTCATCAACAGTCTTCATAAAGGCACCGCTACCGCACTTAACATCCAACAAAATCTTATCGGCGCCAGCAGCAATCTTTTTACTCATAATGCTGGACGCAATAAGAGGCAAGCTATCTACTGTAGCGGTAACATCGCGTAGACCATACAGACGCTTGTCTGCAGGTACCAGGTTGCCCGTTTGGCTAATGATTGCCACGCCCACTTCGTTTACAATCTGAGCAAAACGATTGGACGCAATAGCTACAGAAAGCCCAGGGATAGATTCGAGTTTGTCCAGCGTACCGCCCGTATGACCCAAACCACGACCACTCATCTTGGCCATGCGTACACCCAGCGAAGCCACAATAGGAGCAACAACAAGCGAGGTTTTATCGCCAACGCCACCCGTAGAGTGCTTGTCTACTTTAATACCATCAATCTTAGATAGGTCTACCACATCACCGGAATGAACCATTTCCATGGTGAGCGTTGCTGTCTCGCGTGCATTCATACCCTGAAAGTAAATGGCCATACACAAAGCAGAAGCCTGATAATCAGGAATTTCTCCCGTAGCATAGCCCTTTACGAAGAAAGCAATTTCCTCGTCTGTAAGCTCCTTGCCATCACGTTTTTTCTCGATAATATCGTACATCCTCATACAATCACTCTCCTAGTGCTGTTCGTGATTACACGAAGCACGTTCTAAATCATCAGGCCCAAAGCCTTCAGGTAGAAGATCTGCAAGGCTATAGGCTTTGTACTCGTCTGGCGTGCGAGCTAGCACCACACGAAAGCTCTGTGGACTACAAAACTCGCGCATCACCTGACGACACACTCCACAGGGTGCGCACCAGTCAGAAATTGGCTTACCAGCTGCTCCGCCAACAATCGCAATGGCAACAAAATTGGAAGCGCCCTCGCTAACTGCTTTAAAAAATGCTGTACGCTCCGCACAATTAGTAGGCGTATAGGAAGCGTTTTCTATATTGCAACCATGCCAAATCTTGCCGTTAGCATCTAACAGTGCTGCACCAACTGCAAAGTGCGAATATGGAACATATGCTCTTTCACGTGCAGAAATTGCCTCAGCTACCAGGGTTTTATCATCAACCATAGCCACTCCTTACAACCTTGCATATAAAAAATAATAAGTGCGCCCAGCACTGCTGCCGAGCGCACTTGCGGTGTAAACGTACGCTCTAAATCTTAGCGAGCGCCCTTGATATAGGGAACACCATCTGCCTTAGGAGCAGCAGAGCGTCCCACAAACAGAACAAGAATAACAATGGTAAGAACGTAAGGAAGCATGGCCATAATCTGAGTAGGAACAGCAATAACACCACCACCCAGCAAAATAGTTAAAGCCTGTGCCATACCAAAGAGCAAGCACGCACCGTAAGCGCCCTGAGGCTTCCACTTACCAAAGATTACTGCGGCAAGTGCAATAAAGCCCTGACCGCTAATAGAAATCTGCGTAAACTGAGAAACAATTGCTAGTGTTACAGAAGCGCCACCAAAACCAGCAAGCATGCCAGAAAGTAAAACACACACATAGCGAGTAAGTTCTACGCGAATGCCCAAGGTATCGGCTGCTGCAGGATGCTCACCAACAGCACGGATATGCAGACCCCACTTGGTCTTATAGAAAACAAACCACATTATTACGGTGGCGAGAAGACCTAGCACAACGGTAATATCCACGTTGAGGGACGCAAATGGCGTGCCCACAAAAGCACCTTCACCAAAGAGCTTGGGAAGCGTAGCTACTGGAGGTGTCATAGCTGCGTTGTTAAACAAACGACGACAGAAGAACAATGCAATGCCAGGAGCCAAAAGGTTAATTGCTACACCAGAAATAGTCTGATCTGCACGGAAGGTAATAGAAGCCACGGCATGTAACAACGCAACAGCGGCGCCTGCAATACCTGCGGCTACAAAACCCAGCCAAGGATTTCCCGTAAAGTAGCTTACCGCAGAAGCAGTAAAGGCACCAACCATCATCATGCCTTCAATACCAATGTTGGTGACACCAGAGCGCTCGGAGATAACACCGCCCAATGCACCAAATACCAGCGGTGTAGAGTACATAAGCGTAATGCCAATAAGCAGTAGAAGATTAGTGAGCATCGGTTGCTCCCTTCTTCTCAATGCGGCTAATAATCATAGGCAATACCTGTGATAAAGCCATAAGGAACACGATGGTGCCAATCATGATGCTAATAATGTCTGAGGGAGCACCAATAACCTGCTGAACACTCTGTCCGCCATAAATAAGACCACTAAACAAAAGGCCTGCAGGAATACAGCCAATCGGAGACGAGCCAGCAATAAATGCCACAGATAGACCGTTAAAACCAGCATTCTCGAAAGCAGCCAAGGTTGAAATGCTGTGAGGTGCTGTGCCTGTGATGGTAAGAGCACCGGCCAAACCGCATAAACCACCCGAGATGAGCATGCACAACACAATGTTCTTGTTTACACCAATACCAGAGAACTGAGCTGCATCGCGGTTAAAACCAACGGCACGCATCTCGTAACCAATCTTGGTGTGCTTAAGCAACAAAGAAATGCCAGCAGCAGCCAAAATAGCAATAAGAATACCAGCGTTTACATCAGTCTTTACCAGCATGTCATACAACCAAGGAATGCCACTGAGCATATCCTGACCAGCATCGGAAAGCTTCCAATTAGGAAGAATCATCGTAAAGCTGGAGGGATTTACAGGGAAAGTACTGGTGGACTCAGGCTGGTGGAATGCTTGAGTATTTACTACAAAGTTGCAGGCATACAAGCTAATCCAGTTAAGCATGATGCTGGTAATAACCTCATGAATGCCAAACTTTGCTTTGAGAAAACCAATGAGGCCACCACTCAAAGCGCCACCTAAAGTACCTGCCAAAATAACAATAGGAATCTGCAAAACAGCAGGAAGATTAAGGCTGATACCTACAATGGTGGCAAAAATGGTACCAACAATGTACTGACCTTCTGCACCAATGTTAAACATACCGGTCTTGAAGGCAAATGCCACAGCCACACCCGTTAAAATAATGGGAGTTGCTTTGATGATGACATTGGAAAGATATTTAGGTTTGCCCAAAGCACCATTGAACAGGGCGCCAAAAGAAGCAATGGGATCATATCCTGCAGCTACCAAAACAAGTGCTGCAATAACAAAGCCAAAGAAGATTGCTAAAATCGTTGCCGTAATGGGCTTCTTTAAAATCTTAACAAGCGTATCCATTATTTTGCGCCTCCTGCCATCAGAAGACCAATTTCTTCTTCCGTGATGGTTCCCTGTGCAAACTCATCCACAATGGCGCCGTCATAAATAACAGCAATGGTATCGGCAATGTCCATAACCTCGTCAAGCTCAAGAGAGATAAGCAAAATTGCACAACCCCTATCGCGCTCACGAATAAGTGCCTTGTGAACAAACTCAATAGCGCCAACATCCAAGCCACGCGTAGGCTGAACAACAATTAATAGTTTGGGATTACTGGACACTTGACGTGCAATAATAACCTTTTGCTGGTTACCACCAGACAGGCCACCAGCAGTGGAATGCTCGCAGTTTGCAGGGCGAATATCATACTCAGCAATAAGATCACGAGCAAACTCATCCATCTTAGCGTGGTCCAACATAATGCCAGCGCCAAAGCAATCCTCGCCATGACGCTCCAGCACCATGTTCTCGGATACCGAGAAGGGCAGGACAAGACCCCAACGATGGCGGTCAGACGGTACGGTTGCAACACTGTTATCAATAACGTTACGAGGTGTGGTGTTGGTAATATCCTTACCACAAACGGTAACGGTACCACTTTGTGCCTTAATCAAGCAATCAATGGCATCCACAAGCTCCTTTTGCCCATTACCATCAATGCCTGCAATACCAACAATCTCGCCTTCACGTACATCCAAACTAAGACCTTTTACAGCCTCGATGCCACGCTCATCATTGACATGCAAGTCACGAATAGATAGCACAACATCGCCTGGCTTGGCAGGAGCTTTCTCAACCGTAAGATTTACGTGACGGCCAACCATCTTAGATGCCAGTTCGTCCTCGGTAACCTGAGAGACATCAACTGTACCCATATATACACCGCGGCGAATGATAGTGCACTCATCTGCCGAGGACATAATCTCTTTGAGTTTATGCGTAATGATAATAATGGTTTTACCCTTGCTTACCAGGTCACGCATGATCTTAATGAGCTGCTCAATTTCTTGGGGAGTAAGCACTGCAGTAGGCTCATCAAGAATGAGGGTATCGGCACCACGATACAGCGCTTTAAGAATCTCTACACGCTGTTGCATACCAACCGTAATATCCTCAATACGTGCATCAGGATCTACATCAAAGCCGTATTCCTCAACAATAGCAGCGACTTCAGCACGAGCACGCTTCATATCTAAGATGCCAGCAGCGCCACATACCTCGTCACCCAACACGATATTCTCGGTAACGGTAAAGTTTTCTACCAGCATAAAGTGCTGGTGAACCATACCAATGCCACACTTAATAGCCTTGGTAGGATTAGAAATATCTACTTCCTCACCATTGAGAAAAGTCTTGCCTGCGTCGGCCTGATACAAACCGTACAAGATGTTCATAAGCGTGGATTTACCCGCGCCGTTCTCGCCCAAGATGGCGTGAATGGACTGCTTTTTTACATCGAGATCGACGCCGCTAAGAGCAGTAAATGCTCCAAACCTTTTGACTATGCCATGCATTTGCACAGCGTAATCGCGACTCGCTTCCATAACACACTCCTCTTGCGCACTTCTTAAAAAAGTGAGGGCGCCCACACATCCGGGGTGCCCTCACCATCCCAGCAGTACGCGTGTTTTATATAAACAGCGCCACAGTCTTAGAGAGCTGCAACATACTCGTCGTACTTCTCCTGGTTCATAGGAGCAACGATGCTGCCATCCTTAAACTTGCCCTCAAACTCAAGTGCAGCCTTGTATACTGCGTCATCGATATGGGGGTGATCCTCAGGAATGCCTACGCAACCCTCTGCAGCACCAAGCTCGATGTTGCGGCCGCCCTTAGCACCACCCTGAATCTCGGTAGAAACCTCAACAATGGCCTTATCAACCTTTTTAAGAGCAGAGGTCAATACATTGTCAGGTGCGAGGTAAGCCTGATCACGGTCTACACCAATAGCAAACTTGTTGGCTTCCTTAGCTGCCTCAATAACACCAGCACCTACGCCACCGGCTGCGTGGAACACAATGTCGCAACCATCAGAGAACATCTTCGAAGCAATAGCCTTGCCCTTTGCAGAGTCAGTGAAGGAATCTGCATACTGGGTAAGCACCTCAACATTGGTACCGTTTTCCTTGTTTGCGTATGCAATACCAGCCTTGTAACCATAATCAAACTGGCTAATAACTACGCCGCTGATGCCACCAACAAAACCAACCTTGTTGGTCTTGGTAGTACGAGCTGCAATGTAGCCAACCATGAAGGAAGGCTCCTGAGCACGGAAGGTTACACCCGTCAGATTTTCTGCGGGAGTCTCATAGGCGTTATCGATAATGGCAAACTGAACATCTTTATTCTTGGCAGCTACATCAGCTACAGCATCTGCCATGGCAAAGCCAATACCCCAAATGAGATTAGCCTCGTCATCTACAGCCTTATCCAGGTTGGAGGCATAGTCAGACTCCTGCTTGGACTCGAGATAGTTAACATTCCAACCCTTGTCCTTCTTAAGCTGCTCCAAACCTTCCCAAGAGCTTTGGTTGAAGGACTGATCATTTACGCCACCTGTATCGGTAATCATAGAAATCTTGTAGGAGGAGGTTGTTGCAGTGCCCCCCTCAGAGCCGCCCTTGCTGCATGCGCCTAAACCGAGCGTTACTGCAAATGCTGCAGATGCACCCAGAAAGTCCCTGCGCGAAAGGTTCCTGTTCAACATGCGTGATTCCCTTCTCTAAAACCTAAACTCTTAACAATACAAACCGTGCACTAACAATACGTACTATGTTTACGCAAGCGATAATGCTACTTCCATCATCTGCGTAAAGCTTGTCTGACGCTCGTCCGCCGGCAGAGAAGCGCCGGTGAGCGGCAAATCGGAGATGGTGCAGATGCACAAAGCCTTCTTGCCAGCGCGCGCTGCATTCATGTATAAACCAGCGGACTCCATCTCTACTGCCAACACACCCATGCCAGCCCAGCGCTCATTTACGGTCTCATCATCGTTATAGAAAACATCTGCGGAAAGCACATTACCCACGTGTGTTGGTACACCAAGATTCTCGGCAGACTCTACCGCACGACGTAGCAAATCAAAGCTTGCGATAGGAGCATACGTACCAGGGAGACGATACTGAGCCGCATAGTTTGAATCGGTGCAGGCACCCATACCAATTACCAAGTCGCGAAGTTGTACCTGAGGTGCCAAACCACCAGCAGAACCAATGCGAATAATGGCATCTACATCGTAGGCGTGATATAGCTCATACGAATAAATACCAATGGAAGGAATGCCCATACCACCGCCCATAACAGAAACAGGCTTACCGTTGTAGGTACCGGTATAACCAAACATGTTACGAACCGTGTTGAAGCACTCAACATTTTCTAGATAGTGGTCTGCTACATATTTGGCGCGTAAAGGATCACCAGGCATAAGAACAGTTTTGGCAATCTGTCCTTCAACGGCTGCATTGTGTGGGGTAGGAGTAGTCATTCTTTATCCCTCCATGATTTTGCTTAAATGAGACGTACCTACCTCAAGTGCGGGAACGTCCAAGTACTCCAAAACAGTAGCCGATACATCGGCAAACGTAGTGCTGGTTCCCAAATTAGTATTGGGCTTAACCTTCTTACCAGCAACAATCCAAGGTACATATTCACGAGAATGATCGGTAGAAGGCGTTACGGGATCACAACCGTGATCTGCCACAACCATAAACAAGTCATCCTCACGTAGTTTAGAAAGCATGGTAGGAACATGTTGATCAAAGTACGCAAGAGCCTTGGCATAGCCATCTACATCATTGCGATGACCATAAATCATGTCTGTATCCACCAAGTTAATAAAACACAGACCCTCAAAATCACGATCAAGAAGCTCGATTGTGCGGTCGATACCCTCTGGATTTCCAGAGGTAGGAATAGTCTCGGTTACACCACGATGAGCAAAAATATCTGCGATCTTGCCAACAGCAATAACGTCCTTCTTTGCATCCACAAGAGCGTCCATCATAGTGGTACCTGTAGGCTCCAAAGAGAAATCATGACGATGAGAAGTGCGCGTATAGTTGCCATTCTCGCCAATAAAGGGGCGTGCAATAACACGAGCTACACCATGCTTGCCTACTAAAATTTTGCGGGCCATACGGCAGTACTCGTAAAGCTGTTCACAAGAGACAACATCCTCATGTGCAGCAATCTGGAACACACTATCCGCAGAGGTATATACAATAAGAGAACCTGTCTCTACCATCTGATTACCGTAATCACGGATAACATCTGTGCCAGAGTAAGGCTTGTTGCACAAAACCTTGCGACCAGTCTGACGCTCAAACTCCTCGATAATCTCGGCAGGAAAACCATTGGGATACGTGGGGAAACGCTCGGGTGAAATAACACCAGCAATCTCCCAGTGGCCCACCGTAGTGTCCTTACCCTTAGATGCTTCGCGCAAGCGCATATACGCACCGGTAGGAGCATCAAGAGGAGCAAGGGTGGTGTTGTAGACAGATTCCAGTGCGCCATCAATATTGAACAAACCAAGATTACGCAAGTTATCTAAAGAAAAATAAGGGCTGGTAGCACAGGCACATAAAGTGTTGCTACCTTCATCGCCGTACTCGGCGGCATCGGGCTCTTCGCCAATTCCAAAGCTGTCCAAGACAGTAATAAATACGCGCTTTGCCATGTTACTCACCTACAAATCACAATGGCTGTAGTCATTCTTAACTCATTAAGCATAACAATCCGGTGAGCGGTACCCCAATTACTGTCGGTAGACGGATGTTTATTCCGCGAGCGGTAAACACAACACTTATTTAGAAATCAAGCAAAAAGGGGGTATTTTTTCTCAACATATGTTGAGAAACCCTGTTAATGCGTACTATATTTATATAAACAGGTGTTTGTTTAGAGCCATCTAAAGAGCCATTCGCGAAATAGTTAGAAATGTCTATTGACAAGCATATGCACCCTTCTATACTAAATTTTGATTACTAATCTAATGTTTATATATATAATCTCTTGTTTAGATAAGGAGGGACGTCATGGAGCCACTCACCGAACGAGAGCAGCAAATTCTTGCTTGGATTGCAGAGAACCCCTATATCTCGCAGCTTGAACTGGCACAAAAAGCTGGTATTTCACGTTCGTCTGTAGCGGTACATATTTCTAATCTCACTACTAAAGGCGCTATTTTGGGCCGCAGTTATATTGTGCGCAAGGATCCCTATGTAACCGTTGTAGGCGGAGCAAACCTAGATATTGCTGGCAGACCTTCCGCTGCACTGCGCGCTAAGGACTCCAATCCTGGCATGGTAACCACCTCTCCAGGTGGAGCAGGACGAAACATTGCTCACAATCTTGCGCTGCTTGGTCCCAAGGTTAAACTTCTTACTGCTTTTGGCGATGATGACAATGCAATTTTTTTACAAGAGCGTTGTCGCACTGCTGGCATAGACATTACCGATGCCCTTATTGTTGCAGGAGGAAACACATCCACCTATTTGTTTATTGCAAATGAAGCAGGTGACATGGAGCTTGCCATTTCTGACATGCATATTTACGAGAAGCTCACTCCCGATTATCTTGCTGGCAAGATTGACCTTATCAATCGTGGCGCTGCCTGCGTTATTGATACCAATCTCCCTGTTGAATCTATCAAATTTTTGGCCGAGCACGTACAGGTTCCTCTGTTTTGTGATCCTGTTTCTACTACTAAGGCCGAAAAGCTGTGTGGATTGCTCAACCATATTCATACACTTAAGCCCAATCGCCTCGAAGCAGAGCTTTTAAGTGGCGTTAATATTACCGACAAAAAGAGTCTTAACAAAGCCATTGATGTCCTGCTAGATGCTGGAATTGAACGATTGTTTATCTCACTCGGATCTGACGGACTGTTGGCTGCCGATAAAAACGAACGCTTTACGATGGCTCCCTTTAAGACCACGGTGGTTAACACCACTGGTGCTGGCGACTCGATGATGGCAGCCATTACCTGGGGTTGGCTTAAAGGTTTTTCTCTTGAAAAGTGCGCGCAAGCTGGTCTAGCTACAGCAGCGCTTTGTATTGAAAGCCCGCAAACCATTAGTAAGGCAGTCTCGGAAAGTACGGTGCTTGAGCGTATGGAGCAAGCAGCTATTCGCATCAAATGATGCTCGCTTACGCTAGTGCTGTTTTTCCGCATCTGCATTACGGCACGTCATTTTATGCACTCACTTACCAGCATAACCACGTTGTTTACTTATGTCCTGTGTAGGACCTATAGAAAGGATCTATTCATGAATGCAGAATCTTTAAAGAAGTATGTGGTTGTATCTCCTGAGGTTCAGGATGCTCTGGATACCAACAAGCCCGTTGTTGCTTTGGAATCCACCATTATTTCTCACGGTATGCCCTACCCCAAAAATGTAGAAACTGCCTTACAGGTAGAGCAAATTATTCGCGATAATGGCGCTGTTCCTGCAACCATTGCTATTATCGGCGGTAAACTGCGCGCAGGCCTTTCTACAGACGAGATTGATTACCTGGGCAAGAAGGGTCTTGAGGTTACTAAGGCCAGTCGTCGAGATATTCCTGTATTAGTTGAGCGTGGCGAAGATGGCGCTACCACCGTTGCTGCAACCATGATTGTTGCAGCTTTGGCTGGTATTTCTGTGTTTGCAACGGGTGGTATTGGCGGCGTACATCGTGGCGCCGAGACTACCATGGACGTTTCTGCAGATCTTGAAGAGCTGGCACAAACCCCCGTTATGGTTATTTGTGCTGGCGCTAAATCCATTTTGGATTTGGGTCTTACCCGTGAGTACTTGGAGACCAAAGGTGTTACCGTATTTGGTTACCAAACTGACGAGTTGCCCGCCTTCTATACGCGCACGAGTGGCTTTAGCGTAGACTACCGCGTAGATACTCCTTCTGAGCTGGCTGGTATCTTCCACACCAAGTCTGAGCTTGGTCTTGGTGGTGGCATGCTAGTTACCAATCCCATTCCCAAGCAGTACTCCATGGACGCCGACTCCATCAACGCAACCATTGAGGCAGCTATCGCAGAGATGGACAAGAAGGGTATTACTGGCAAGAAAATCACACCTTTCTTGCTCGATAAAATCCAGAAGTTGACTGGTGGTGCAAGCCTTGAAGCCAATATTCAACTGGTATTTAATAACGTTGCTTTAGGTGCTCAGGTAGCAAGTGAGTTGAGTAAGCGTCGCGCATAGGCGTTGCAAACATACATAATTTATCACGACAAATCTTAGTACGACATCTTTCGATATACAAAAAACCTGCTTGAGCTGGTATACGCCCAGCTTAAGCAGGTTTCATACTGATGAATGTTTATATGGCTTACATTCACCACTAACATTTTATTCGTACTATTCTTGCTGTTCTTTTTTGGAAGCAATTACACGTATTACAAGACTACCTACTGTAGTAGCAATACCAAAGCCTAAAAATCCATTACCTAATGTAGTACCAAATAAATCACTGCGATTGTTTGCAGAGATAGCAAGTGCCGCCTTCTCCGCGTTTTGAGCATTTTGCGCAATACGCAAATTATCTTGCTGTGGATTTGGCTTGAATACACTTATCCCCATGCCAGCGGCCAAAGCAATAAGCCCAGCAACAAGTAAGATGTTTGCTCTTTTTTTCATTTTTGCTGCAGGTATCATGAATGTAGCTCCCAATCAAAAAGATTTAGCCCTCAACAATAGCAACGGAGGCGCTTACGCCCAAACGATCTGCGCCAGCCTCAATCATGGCCTCAGCCTCAGTGCGGTTATGAATACCACCTGCAGCCTTGACCTTGCACTTATCGCCAACCGTCTTACGCATAAGAGCAACGTCAGCTAGTGTTGCACCACCCGTACTAAAGCCGGTAGAGGTCTTAACAAAGGAAGCACCTGCAGCTACACAATCCTGACAAGCACGAATCTTTTGCTCATCATTAAGCAAGCAGCACTCAAGAATAACCTTTACAGGATGACCGTCGGCAGCTTCTACAACAGACTTGATGTCATTAATTACATACTCATCATCGCCATCAATGAGCTTACCAACGTTAATTACCATATCAATCTCGGCGGTACCATCTGCTACAGCCTGCTTAACCTCAGCAACCTTACCTGCAGTGTTGGCAGCACCCAAAGGAAAACCAATGCAGCTGGTTACACCTACACCAGAACCTTCAAGACGCTTGGCCGCAAAAGCAGTCCAGCACGTATTGATGGAAACCGTAGCAAAGTGATACTTCATAGCCTCGTCGCACAGCTTGGCAAGGTCTGCCTCAGTAGCATTTTGCTTGAGGATGGTGTGGTCAATATAGGAATTAAGTTCCATGAGTGCCTCCTTATGGCGCTAGATTTGGCTTATGAGTGTACTAGCGTACCACTAATTAGCATAGCGCTTGAAGCAATCAACCATTCCTTCGGCAGTCGTTTGAGACAAAATGTCCGCTACGGCATCCTCATTCATGAACATGCCCATCATAGCCTGCAACACCTCTACCTGTCCTTCTGCATGTTTAAGCAGACCAAGGTTAACAATAAGTTTGGTGTCGATAGCATGATCTACCATTCCGGCCATTGGTTCAAAACTAATAGAAGTCTTAGGCTTAATAATTGCAATGTAGGGCTTAATGATGTGCTGAGGATCCACGTGAGGAATTGCTACGGGAATACTTTCGAACTGCAAACCCGTTGCAAAACTGCGCTCGCGCTCGGTAATGGCATCCAACCAGCTATCTTTTACGTAGCCCTTATCCATCATAATTTTGGAAAACTTCTGGAAGAAGTCTTCGTACGTATTGGCCTCAAAATCAAAAAAGACCAGTTCTGGTGTGTAAAGAGAAGTATCAATAGAACTCATACATGCCTCCTTAGGCAAGGGGTTGTGCGCCGTTGGCAAATACGGTTACTACGTTCGTAAAGTCGTCCACAAGACGCTCGTAAGCCGCAACGGTCATGTCGTGCCAGTAAACAATTGCGTCACTGCTCTGAGCCTCGCGCTCGGCAATAAGCGAACGAACGGCGTCACCTGCAAATTTTACGCCATACGTGTAGTAATTAATCTTGCGAATACCAGCATTAATGGCCTTATGATAATCCTCATCAGATACCCCTGAACCACCATGCATAACCAGAGGTGTATTGACACGCTTACGAATGTCCGTAAGAACATCAAAGTTAAGATGAGGCTCTCCCTTATAAATTCCGTGAACGGTACCAAATGAGCATGCCAAAATATCCAAACCAGTGCTGTTGATAAACTCTTCTGCTTGGACGGGATCTGTGTATACAGCACCAGACTCTTCAGCAGTGCCACCCTCATCACGAGCACCTGCTTCACGAGAACCCATAGAACCAAGCTCACACTCCAAGCCCGCATCAAAAGCAGCGCACATATCTGCCGCGCGCTGAGAGTTGGCAACATTTTCTTCGTATGGAGTAAAAGAGCCATCAAACATAGCACCCGTAAAGCCTATCTCTAATGCACGACGCATGTAAGAAAGATGCTCACAGTGGTCCAAGTGCACGCAAACCAGAGCACTGGAGCGCTCTGCCAAGGCCACCATAGCTGGTCCAATGACATTCAAAGGTGCAAAGGGGTCGTGACCTTCTGCATGAGAAAGAATTACGGGATAACCGGTTTTCTCGGCAGCATCAATGGCAGCGCGAACAGCCTCAAGACTCGGAGTATTAAAGGAAGCGATTGCCATATTATTTTGCTCGGCAATAGCACAAATATCACGAAGATTAACCAGCATTATTTCTCCTTTGTATTGGATTAAAGGATTGTTACTTATTACTACCCTGCTCATTTAAGGTGTGCTGACCATACCTATGGAACACTGCAACAGCTTCCTCGATTTGTTCTGGAGTCATTTCAGCCATTGGCAGACCCGTTGAGAGAGCAACAGAAACAGTCTTTGCAGCCTCTTCCAGATATACACAAGAAAATAGAGCTTGACGTAAATCCCTGCCAACTGCAATGACTCCATGATGTTTCAGAACAACTGCGAGCCTATCACCAATCGCATTTACTGCCTCAACACCCATAGAAAGACTTCCTGGATCACCATACTTCGCCACATGGCAAGTGCCTTCTACTGCATTGGCCATCGTAGAAAGATTGCAAGGAATTTCATCCATGACAAGACCCAGTCCTGTTGCATATGGCTGATGAGTATGAATTACTGCATTGACCTGTGGCATCTTTTTAAAAATATAGAGGAGCGCTTCTGTATCGACAGAGGCTTTACGAGTTCCTTCTATGATATTGCCATCTATGTCTACAACTAAGACATCTTCGAAGGTCATTTCATCATAAATCATACCAGAGGGAGTAACTAAAATCAGGCCATTAGACATGCGGGAACTTACATTACCTCCGGAAAGAGCAATAAGTCCGTAACGATCAAGTTTAAGAGCAGCATTTAAAATTTCTTGCTTTTCCTTCTCAAACATTTTATTTTTTCCTCTTTTTATTTTTGATATATTCCGAATTTACGCGACGAGCACGAGACTTTAATGATGCTGGATTAAGCTTGTAATCCAGCTCGTTTATTTGATTGAAGAGTTCTTTTCCATCAGAAAACATTTTTGTTGGAACCCAATATCTACCTTTAAAAATATTATGGTTGCCTACACGAACATAGGTCTTTCCAGAGCTAGGAAATGGGCGGACTAGAAAAGTTGAGAGTTCATTAATTTTATAGGTGTGTATTCTATTAAAACCTGAAAAAGAAATTTCAGAATCGCTTAAAGTGACAGTCTCGGGATTAGAAATTGAAATGAATGTATTCCATACTTGATAAAAAGCAACTGCAGCAATAAAAACCAAAAGTCCTGGAGAAAGTATTGGACGAAATACTGCTAAAGCAAGACATATGACCGTAACTACAGCGCATAAAATTCCTACTAAAACAACTTCAATAAAGTAGAAAGGTGCCTCATATACATACTTCTTTTCCAATGTTCCTCCTAATAAAATCGGAGCTCCTCAATTAATGATGAGCTCCGATTTTGTACAACACTGTTACGAATAGATCAAACTATCAGAACTATTCTTCTTCAGTGGATGCATGAAGCTCAGCAGCCTCTTTGATAATCCTAGTGCGATTCCATACAGCAAGAGCAATAGCAACTGCAGCAATGGCCACAAGACCAATGCCATTAGCAAGAGATCCGATGCGAACAATGAGCCATGTAAGTGGATTTGCACCATCACAAATAGAAGAAATTGCTGCAGCTCCACCCATGTCAAACTGTACATTCGCAGCAGCTTGAGTAATGAGCGGGGAAAGATCAGTTGCAATATAAAGACCAACAATAAGAACAATGATGCCAATGAAAATACCACGGAAACCATTGTTACGCACAATTGGAGTAATCAGTACAAACATCCAAGGAATTACAGCAAGATCGGCAAAAGGAAGAACCTTATTGCCAGGCAAAATTACTGCCAAGAAGATGCAGAGGGGGACCAATACAAATGAAATTGCCAATGTTACTGGGTGTCCAACACCAACTGCAGAATCAAGACCAATATAAATCTTGCCACGATTCTGGAAGCGAGACTCTACAAACTTAGAAGCTGCATCGGAAATTGGCAGTAAGCCTTCCATCAGAAGAGCCGCCATTTTTGGAATAAGAACCAATACTGCACCAAGAGATACACCAAGAGAAAGAATAGCGGTAATTGATCCCTGAACATCTGTAGGATTCCAATAAGCTAGGCAGCCAATAACGATGCCAATTACAGTACCAAGAAGAATAGGTTCACCAAATACACCGAACTTTTTTTGAAGTGTGTCAGTATTGATATTAATATCCCTTACACCAGGAATTTTATCAAACACCCAATTGAATACCATGGCTATCGGGGCATATGCAGTAGTGAATCCATGAGGCAAAGAAACGCCAGGCATACCTAAAGATTCTTCTACCAGAGGAGCAGTATAATCACCAAGGACCATAATAATAATCATATTAAGTACCGCGGCAACAATACCAAAAGCAATATTGTTTGTAACAATGGCCAGCAATGCACCAGTAAAGGCGAAATGCCAATAATCCCAAATATCAACATCAACGGTCTGAGTGGTATTAGTGAGTAACATAACAATGTTTACCAGAAGACCCAAAGGAATAATGATGATGCCAACAGTAGAACCCATTGCAATTGCTGCTGCGGCAGGCCAACCTACATCAACAACTGTTAGAGAAAGACCAAAATTATTTACCATTGTCTGAACTGCAGGGGACAAAGTTGTTCCCAGCAAACTGTTAATTACAAGGTTTAGGCCAATAAAACCAACGCCAACGGTAAGTCCGGCGCGCAAAGATTTGCCAAAACCTGCACCCAAGATACAGCCAAGTATCGTGAGTACAATTGGCATCATTACAGAGACACCAAGTCCCGAAATGAATTGGAAAAACCCAATTATACCTTCCATGTTTCCTCTTCCTCCGTCGATGCTTAACTTATTCTTCCATCAGCTTAAGAATTTGTTGGTCCGTTGCCTCAGTACCACGACCCATCAAATATGGAACGCCATTCACGTAAGGGCAGTGCAGTTCTGTAGGGGCAATAGAAGTCGCCACAATAAAGTCGTAGTTCCTAGATTTTTCTGGAGCAGAAGCAAGTGGAACCTGGGTAATTTCATATTGACCTTTATAGCCATTCTCATCGAGGAGAGCTTCTACCTTTTTGCGGGCAATTGTGGAAGTAACGATTCCGGAGCCGCAAGAAAGCAAAATATGTTTCATTTTTCCTGCCATTGTTCAAACCTTTCTAATAACTGACTCTAGCTACTCGCCCATTACAATAACGCGAACTTTACGCGTACGTTCACGCGTACGATCAAAGTCAACAAAGAAGATGGAAGCCAAACCATTCATCTGTAGCTTTCCGTCTTCAACCTCAAAAACGCACGAACCACCTAAAAGCGTAGCACGCAAATGAGCGTCTCCATTCCATAGCATGGTACGGTCTCCATTGGGAAGGTAGCTGGCTGCAGAGGGCCAGCTTTCTACTTCCTCAAAGTGCTTCTCGCCAGGATAACGATAGGTAGACCAATCTTTTTGCTCGGGAAAAATCTTTTGCAAACCATCATTGAGATCCGCTTGCAAAAATAGATCACCAGCACCGGTACGGTCATGGTCAAACTCATCAGAGAAAAGTGCGCAGGTAGTGTGACAAGAAATAACGGTAACAGTCCCCTCTTTGATGCCAGATTCCTGCACAATAGTATCCACTTGTTTGGTAACGTCAATATAGGTAGGCTTACCAGCCTCAGTATCTACCGTCACAAGACCTTTGTACACACTCATTAGTTATTCTCCTTAGCAAGATCTGTACGCGCACGATCCAACGCTGCAAACATCTCTTCTAGAGTGGCAAAGGGATCTTTTGCAGCGACAATGCCAGAGGTGCCGCCCGTTGCATCTCCACCATACATAATGGCGTCATACACATCTTGACCTGTAGAGATACCAGCAGCCTGAAGCACCATAGTGTTGGGAGAAATTTCTTTAACCGCCTGAGTTGAGCTACGCATATAGTCCTCGCCAGCAATTTGTCCCGTACCAATGAGACTTGTAAGTTCGCAGGTCATGATATCTGGATGAAGCTGCGCAATAGCACGTGCCTCTTCTACAGAGTCTGCACACACGCACGTAAGAATACCCACTTCATTAGCGCGAGCAATGGTTGCTGCTAACTCATGTACGGTCATAGGATTTTCTGCATGATTAAGGAAGGTTGCCTTAACACCCGCAGCAGCCAAAGCCTCAGGCAAAACGTGACCCATGCCACGTCCAGGCTTTAAAGACTCCATGGTTTGAGCACAGGGAATAAGATGAGGGCAATTCTCAACAATCCAAGGAAGATCAATCAGTTGTGCAGTAAACAAAGATTGGAAATTGTAACGCGCACACAGCTCATCTGTTTTCTGAGCAAGCTTACGAACCTCTTCTCCGTACAAGTAAGACTTGGGATTTACTACGAAAAATGGACGTTGCAGGACTATTTTTTCCATATGGAACTCCCTTGCAAAGGCTTGCTTGTGCATGGTCACGCGCAGGCATAACTTGTACACACTTTCATAAACAAGTTTATGCAAGAACTGTGAACATTGCAAGAGAAATTATTTATTGCTCCTGAGTGGCTACGCCAACGATCTCCTGGCCCGCCTTAAACCAGGTGTAGCTCCATTCAATGGGAGTGCCATCATTAAGCAAAATAGTTTGTTCAAGCAGTAAAACAGGGGCTGTTGCATCCACATCCAAATAGTCCCCATGCTCTTTACCTGCAACGCGTGCCACATAACGCATATGAGAAGTTTGCACTTTACGCCCAGAGCAGTTTTGTACTGCATCAAAGGCAGACTCAACCGTAAAGTCAACAGCATCTATACCTGGGCAGATCCGCAAAGAATAAAAACCTTCTTGGCACATAACCGGCTCATCATCCACTAAACGAATGCGGCGCATAAACATTGCAGGGTCACCTAAAGGAATCTGCAATTTTGCAGATACTTCTGCAGAAGCGTCTAATAGCCTTTTCTCCTGAACAAGCGTGGTAAACCGCTTGCCCTGCTTACGTAAAGATTTTGCAAACGAAATAGGCCTCTCGCCTGCTGGATGAGAAATTGCATGATCTTCTACAAAGGTACCACTACCATGAATGGACTTGAGCAGTCCTTCCTCTATGAGTGCAGCCAATGCCTTGCGTACCGTTCCGCGAGAAATTCCAAAACTTTTGACAAGCTCATTTTCTGAAGGGATGCGCTGACCAGACACCCACTCACGCTTATAAATTTTCTCGCGAAGAATATTAGCTACCTGCAGATGCAAAGCAGAACGAGCGGGTGACTTAGTAGATTTTGAACCATAAGAAAAACGTGGCATGCTACATCAAACCTGTTAAACCGAGTGAATAATCCTCGTACGCGTGTGATGGATGCCCAGAGAAAAGCTGGTAGGGGCGGCGGGACTCGAACCCGCAAGCCTTTCGGCCAGGGATTTTAAATCCCCTGCGTCTGCCAATTCCACCACGCCCCCACACAGGTACTGCATTATCCTACCTCAGTTTTGCTATAGATGCGAGAGTTGAAGTGTCCAATCCCCAAAACTTTGCACACCTTTTTGTGCTGCATGGGCTACATTTGCCAAGCCATATAGTAAATCGTGCTCACTGACCTGCATATATGGGGCGTTTGCAACCTGAAGCATAGCCTGAAGCGAAATGGCTCCACCCAAAATAACTTTTGCTCGCTTAGGCTGTAAGCCCACCACCTGTGCGCGCTGTTCCACTGTCATGCTACCAAGCAGATTCGTAAGCTTAGCCACGCTTTGTTCTGTAATATGTGCCAGATGAACCATATCTGGATTGTACGGATGTAGCTGCTTGTCTATTGCAACAAGCGATGTAGCTGTCCCGCCCACCGCAATAAGCGGTATTTTGTTACTGCGTATTGCAGCTGGCATACACCTAGAAAACTCTTGGTAGCAGTAGTTATATGCCTGCTTAAGCGCTAACTTAGTTGGCGGATTGGATGCTAACAAAAACATGTCAGTAATACGACGTGCACCAATCTGGATAGACACCGCATCTTCCAGCTCTAACGTACCATTAGCTTGTAGTCTGCCTATCGCTAATTCCGTAGAGCCACCACCGCTATCACATATAGCAATACGTTGATCCACAAAATCGGAGGCTACACCCATAAAAGTTAAACGCGCCTCCACCGTTCCAGAAATGATATGCGGGATAAGCCCTTGAGCACGCAGCCCATCAAGAAGAGCAGCAGAGTTAGTCGCATCGCGAGAAGCACTTGTAAGCGTACACACTGCCATGTGTGCACCCCAGTTGTGGGCTTGAAGCACAAAATCAGAAGTTGCATGCAACACACGAGCAATAGCGGCGTCGGACAAAATGCCTGACTCCGCCAAACCTTCTCCTAAGTCACAAATACGTGACTGTTTTTGAATTGAATATATATTTTTATTGATTGTATCAAATTTAGCAAGCGCTAAACGT
This sequence comes from Atopobium fossor DSM 15642, assembly GCF_000483125.1. GTDB lineage: Bacteria > Actinomycetota > Coriobacteriia > Coriobacteriales > Atopobiaceae > Atopobium > Atopobium fossor. The sequence goes on along the minus strand of NZ_AXXR01000004.1, from coordinate 156,113 downwards.
GAGGTAACAGTACCAATATCAATACATGCGATTTTAGAATATTTTTCTACTGAACACATAACACCTAGGTCCAGTTACTCGTGTACAACAGGTGGCTTATAAAAGAAAATACCATCCAATACCTTGATGTACCAGGGGTCATCTGTAGTCACGCCATCCAAAGAATTTTTGGAAGCATCCGTCTTGGCCTCACTATTTCCATCGCTCATGCCATTAATAGTAACTGAGGTCTCTCCTGCCCCCACATAACCACGTTTACGCGCCTCATCCTCAATTCCTTCTTTGGATTGAAGGCGCGTTACATTTTCTTGTAATGCAGCGTTATCTTCCTTAAGCGTTTGCAACTGCTTGGTATATAATGCAGCATCGCGCTGAGCAGAATACCAAGAGCGTGTAGGAGCATACAAAGCAACTACCACTAAAAGCACACCACCTAATACAAGAAACAAACCTCGATGCTTACCCAAATTGGAATACCAGGCCAAAAGCTGGTTGAGCTTAGTGGAAGACTTTTCTCCCTTACGAGTAGCACGCTTTTCTGCATGAATACGTCCGTTTTGGGAAGTGGAAAGTTGAGGCGTAGAGGACTTGGTGTCTTTGGTAGATTTGGCAGGCTTCATGAGCTTGGCAGCCACTTTGCTGGATTTGGGTCCACTTGCCTTAGGCCTGCTCATCTTAGGACCTTTGCCACCCTTTTGAGCCTTGAAGGAAATTGTATCGTCAGCTGATGCCATGGGTAAGTTCATTTCTGCTGTGTTTGTGGCACGCAATGTATATTGCGCGACGAGTGCGTTTATAACAAAGTGTACCTTTAGTTATAACAAACCCAAGCCCACTATGCCGCCCTTTCAGCACAACAATCGTAATATTCGCAAGCCTGAATACTGAATAGAATAATCGCAACTTATAAGCTCGGCTCTAGCTCTGTGATGCACCAACTTCAGAAGGTGCCACAAAGCCTTCTGGTCAAAATGACCTCTCATCAGCCTTAGCTGCTATCCATAAAGCCTCAAGCTCATCGGTGTTGTAACTCTCTAAATCACGAGAAACCTCGTGTGCCCGTGCCTCCATGTAAGACCAACGAGCACGAAACTTACGGTTAGCTCTGCGCAACGCCTCTTCTGCATCTATGCCCTCACGACGTGCTACGTTTACCAATGCAAACAAGATGTCACCAAACTCCATTACGGCCTCAGGTGTTCCAGGTTTCTCGGCTAAAAACTCGCGGCGCTCTTCTTCCACCTTGTCCCATACATCTTGCGTAGACTCCCACTCAAAGCCAAGCTTAGCAGCACGCTTGGAAATCTTCTGTGCCTGCATAAGTGCAGGCAGTGCTACTGGCACACTATCAAGAAGCCCTTTGGGTACATCTGCATCATCCGTGTTACTGGTGCGCTCAACTTTCTTTACGTCATCCCAAATGGCAAGTACTTCATCTGCGTCCGAAGCTCCCAGCTCACCAAACACATGCGGATGACGACGCACGAGTTTCTCGTTAAGTTCACGGCACACATCATCAAGCGTAAACTCACCCGCATCATCCGCAATTTGTGCATGCAGCAACACTTGCATAAGCACATCACCCAACTCTTCTCGCAAATGGCTGGGGTCTTGTGCCTCAATAGTATCTACTGCTTCAAAGGCCTCTTCTAGCATATTTTTTGCAATGGATTTGTGCGTTTGAACTTTGTCCCAAGGGCAGCCATCGGGTTGACGGAGACGCCAAATCGTGCGGGCTAGGCGGTCAAACTCAGGATGCTCCCCCGGTACACCAGGACGCAAACGGGATTGTTCATCAGCAAAATCCGTAGCAAAACTCACAACTACTCCTCACCCGGAAAACGAAAACCCCATGCATAGCGCGAGTCCGTCATTAACTTCATAACATCACTCGACCATGCATTAATACGCGCAGCATCTTTTTCACCGGCAACGGCAGCTTCTAGGTCTGCTACCACATAATTGAGTGCCAAATCACGCTTGCCTAACTTAATAGTTTCCACCGTATTTTCGGGCCATTTGCGGAAGGTTGCCACATCCGCACGTGGGTATTCCATGCCCTCCAAATAGCCCTTATCAGTAGCAATAACATAACGCTTTGGCTGTTTGGCCTGCAGCGTAAGGGTAATTACGCCCAGCTGGCCTTCTGCGTTGCGCATGGCAATAGCGCATTCATCGTCAACACCGGTGGGCGCCGAGTTTTCAAGCGAGACCAACTCTGTAGGAGTACTCGAGAAAAACGTGCGTACTAAAGAAAAGGCATATACGCCAATATCTAACATAGCTCCGCCACCCAACTCAGGGTTAAAGAAGCGAGAAGCAGCATCAAATTCGTGGAAGGATCCAAAGTTAACCTGAGCCAAATGCACGCGGCCAAAATCGCCTGCCTCCAACCGACGACGCAACTCCTTATACAGCGGCATATGTAAGATGGTGCACGAATCCATGAGCACTAAACCCTTATTGACAGCTAGTGCCTGCAGCTCATTAAGTTGAGTGATATTAAGTGTAATGGCCTTCTCGCACATAACGTGCTTACCAGCCTCTAGGGACGCACGGATAAACTGGGCATGAGTGTTGTGAGGAGTTGCAATATACACCACATCTATTTCTGGGTCAGCCATAACCTCATCTATAGAGGTATACACCCGCTCGATACCATAGCGCTGAGCAAACTTTTGCACCTTGGATGGCGTGCGACTAAACGCACCTGCAAATTTTCTACCTTGTTGCGCAAGCGCCTCCGCCATCTCGTGTGCGATAAGGCCACATCCCAGCGTAACCCAACGTAGCTGAGGCGCACGGTTAAGAATCAAAAGATCTTCGGAAGTGACTTCTACACGGTTTGCTGTTTGCTGATTCATAGTTTTTGCGCCTCTTAACGGTTGGTGTGTATACTCATACATCACAGGTTTATGTAAACCATAGATCCTTATAAATCAAACTGATAACGGCTGCCTACATAGTATTGCTTACCAATACATAACGGCTTTTTATCTTGATCAAGAAATAGCACATGCAGGTAGAGAAGGGCAGATCGAGGCTGAATAGATAGATTGCTTGCTTGTCTTACATTTGCATTTATTGCCTCAACCGTACGCCTATACGTGCTATTTGGATACCTGCCGATAAGGTCTTTCATGGTTGCAAAGATGGACACATCTTCAAGATTGGCAGAAAACAATTCTTCAGACCCTTGATACGGCAGAAAAAGATTTTCCTCAAAGATGGGCATATCATCTGCAAGACGAAGGCGCTTTATATATAAAAGCAATGAACCTTCTGGTAAATCAAGAAATTCTCGTTCTTGCTCACGAGCGGGTACAATTTCTCTGCTAATAACATGTGCACCCGGCCTCACGCCAGCACTGATACATAAATCAGTAAAGGACTGCACCATATTGGATTGCAAAAAAGCACGATTCATATGCGGTGGGGCAACAAAGGTACCTTTACCTTGACGTTTAATTAAGTAACCATCAGCACAAAGATCTTCAATGGCACGTCTTACCGTAATGCGGCTTACACCGTATTTCTCGATAAGTTCCTTCTCGGTAGGAAGCATTTGATCTTCCACATACTCGCCATTTTGAATTGCCGATTGGATCTCTTCATATATTTGCTGGTACAAAGGTGCGGGCATAGTAATCTCATTCATATATACATACGCAGGTAACAGGGGGTTTTATTGTAAGCCATTACGCGCCTATAAGAGGCAATATATCTAGTAAATGGTCAACCACCACATGTGCTTCGCTTTGATCAAGCTTGCCATTTGCATACTGCGAAAGTGCAGCTACATATGCCCCACTTGCGCGTCCTGCCTTAATACCTGTTGGAGAATCTTCTACAACCAAGCACTGTTGCGGCTGTACTTGCAATGTTTCCATTGCTTGTAAGTAGATATCAGGATGTGGTTTATGACGAGCACACTGCGTACCACTAATGACAAAATCAACGAGTGAGCCTAAGTTTTGTGAATCCAAATAAGCTTGAATCATGTTGGGTTCTGAAGAAGAACAGATAGCTATTGCCAGTCCACGGGCGCGTAGGACTTCAAAAAGCTCGCACACCTGAGGATTGCTTTTTGTTGCATAGTCAATGGGATGTTGTGCACGATACACATCGTATTGCGCGTAGAGCATGCTACGGAGCTGCGCATCTTCTGGCACCAGCGTTTCCCAAATAGCTTGATCATTGGAACCAAATAAATCAATAATTTTCTGAGGGGCACGTCCAACACTTTTGAGAAAAGCGGCACGACGCTGATTGTAAAAATTTTCGGAGTCTATGAGCACCCCATCCATATCAAATAGAACCGCACGAATCTTTGTAAATAAAGGCATAAACACTCCCCTGAGTCCATCAAACAAAAAGGAGACAAACCTCAATTTGCCTCCTTTTATATTGCTATAACATCCACTACACGCGGTTTACATTAGTACTCAATCTTCCACATATAGCGACGAAGTGTCAGAGGATGCTGACGTTCCTGTGCAATTGCCTCAGCGTAAGTACGGAATACCGCGGTATGCACAAGAGGATTAAAGTACGTTACAACCTCAGAACTTACTTCAGAGGACAGGCCGTAATCCTTAGTGTCTACAACCGCTACCTTAGCACCAAAGCGATTAAGGAAGTCCAACGCACGAGAATCAATAGCACGCGTTTTGCCCTCATTCATCATCAAAACAAAGGGGACATCCTTATCCACAATCTCAAAGGGACCATGGAAGAACTCGCCGGCATGGAAGTTGCCAGAGTGAATCCACTGCATTTCCATCATGAGGCAGATTGAGCTGGAGTATGCAACCTGCATGGATGCACCAGAACTCATATAGTAGATAACTTCGTCATCCTTAAAGTCCTTGCCAAACTGTGCAGCAAGACCCTTAGCTTGATTGGCTGCGCGCTCGCCCAAATCAAAGATGTTATTAAAGCCCTCTACCATCTGATCATAATGCTTATAACCCTCAATCTGGTTGCAGAGCTCAACCGCAAGAGCCATGACATAGCCCATCTTTTCCAGCTTGGCGGCATAATTCTTCTCAAAGCCATGCACAATAACGTAATCGGCATGCTGAGTAAGAGCAGAGTCTGCAACATGTGTTACCGAGATAACCGTTGCACCCGCTGCCTTTGCAACATCAATAGCCTCTACGGTCTCTGGAGTACCACCACCCAAAGAGGCTGCAATGACTACGCTATTCTCGCCAAGCCACTGGGGAGTATCGTTATTAAACTCTGCAGCTGTATAGTGAAATGCGCGAACCTTTTTTGCAGCATCCTTAAGGAAATAAAAGCCGGGATACAGCTCGGAGCTCGAAGCACCGCAACCAACAAATGCCACATCATTAATGTTGTGCTGTGCCAATATATCAGAAACAATCTGCTTAACATTAGCAAGATCGATGCTATTTTCCATAATACAAATCCTTTCATAGGCGAGAAACCCTGTACGGAGAAAATCTCTTGCAAAAGGGCACACAAGCGAAGGGGGTTTCGCGGGTTGCTGTGTACCCTATTTGCCAAAACAGTAGTGCGCCAAAACGAGCAGTGCTCAATGGCACAAAGCTTAGGCAAAGATGCCAAATGCGCTCAAAGCCAAGCCACCCACAATGCACAGAGCAAGAAGCCAACCTGTATTTACACCCTTTTTGATGAGATAGAACATGAGCATGGAAACGCCCAAGGAAAGCATCTGTGGAATAATGCCATTAAGGATGTCCTGCAGTGCGGTACCACCACCGGGAAGGGTAATAGGAGTCGAAACTCCAATTAGAGTTGCCACCATGCCGCCAATAGCCATAAGTCCAACAATGCCACAGGCATACATGACCTTTGCCATGATATTTGAACCTTGGAGCTTCTCCAGATAAGAATTGCCCATCTCATAGCCAAACTTACCAGCAAACCATGTAATAGGTACTGAGGTAAGAATGGAAATAAGCATTGCAATAATAGGGCCAAGAATGGAGCCTTGTGCAGCCAGAGAGGCACCCAAACCAAATGCAATAACACGGATAGTGCCCTGGAAGAATGAGTCACCAATACCAGAGAGAGGACCCATCAAAGAGGTCTTGATTGCCATGATGGACTCTGGATCAAAATCCTCTGGATTACGTGCATACTCCTCTTCCATGGAAGCGGACAAGCCCAATACAAACGCGCTGGTCTGAGGAGTGCAGTTATAAAATGCCATATGACGCTTATAAGCTTCTTTGCGCTTCTCTACCTGCTTAGGGTCATTCTTATCAGGATAGCAACGATCAATAGTGGGAGCGATGCCATACAAAAAACCAAGGTTCATTTGACGTTCGTAGTTCCAAGAGTCCTGAATTGCCCAAGAACGCCAGAAAAACTGGCTGTAGCGTTTACGAGGAGTGATCTCCTGAGTGCTCGTGTTGTCAGCCATAAGTACCCTCCCTTAATCCTCGTCGTCTTCGAGTGGATCGTAATCTTCATCAGTGTTTGTTGCGGTTGCAGCGGCCAAACTGGTCTTACCAAATTTAAGAGGTAACAAAATTGCAGCCGTAAGAACACCAAAGATGGAAATTGCAGTTACATCAATACCAAGATATGCGCAGGCAAAGAAGCCAACAAAGAAGAAGGGCATCATACCATCGCCAACCATAAGGGACAGAAGCAGTGCCAAACCATAGGCAGTAAGGAACTTACTAGCCAAGTTAAGACCATTGGTGACCCATTCGGGAATTGCATTTACGATGCCCTGGACAAAATCGGTGCCCAGATAAATTGCCAAAAAAATTGGAATAAAGTACATCAAAGAATACAGAACTGTACCCCACACAATATGGAAGTTAGTTGCCTTCTTGAACTGGCCATTCTCGATTGCAGAATCAGCACTGTGAGTAAGCGCAGCGATGATGGTACGGAATGCAATACCAAGCAGCTGACCCAAAACGGCTACAGGAACTGCAATAGCAACTGCAGTCTCGGGCGTTGCACCCGTCAAGATAGAAAATGCTGTTGCAATAATGCCACCCATTACCATATCGGGAGGAACTGCAGCACCAACCTGAACCAAGCCCATGCTCATGAGCTCAATTGTTGCGCCTGCAGCCAAGCCTGCAGGAAGATTACCCAGCACCAAACCAACTAATGCAGAGGTAATCAGAGGCTGCTCGCCATTAAGGCGACCAAACAACCTCGAGTCGAGAATGGCATATACGCCAATGAGACCAATAAGCACTGCTGTACCCAGTGTGTTCATTTGCTCCCCTTTCCCCTAATCCTCGATACCAATATGCGAATTTCGCATATAAATAACCTGACTGATAAACCTAACCTTCTTATAGGCTGGTAAGTTCTTCAGCAGAAGAAACTGCTGTCTGCTGTACTGTAATTTGGACGCCCAGAGCGAGCAGTTCACGTGTATCTTCCTGCTGCTGCTCGGTTAAGAAGACCGATTGACCCACCTGTTTTGCTCCGTCAACATTTGCGGTAGCACCATAATTGACCTTGTTAATATGGGGATAGCTCTTGATAAATGTCAGCATATGAGTCGTAGAACCAAAGATAAGAATGATGTTCTCGTCTAGCTGCTCTACCTTTGGCATCTTTTCTAGCGCACGTGCAACGCTAAAGATGTTTACACGAACACCAGCAGGTTTTGCGAGCTTAATGGCGCTCTTTTTAAGATCATTACCTGCAGTTTCATCATCAATAATGATGATACGCTGAGCATTGGTTGCCTTGACCCAGCTCACAACTACCTGACCATGTAGCAGACGGTAATCCAAACGCACTAACTTAATCATAGATCGTCATCCTCCTCGTCATCCAAGTTCCCAAAAACCAAGGGGTTGCAATAAGTCACACCATCTTTTGCCAGGCCTATTAATTCGGAAATATCCTCAGTTGAAAGAGGAGGTTCATCAGAAGTTGCCAGCGACAACACCAAAGGCATATTCATGCCGCTTAACAGCTGCATATGAGGGTATTCCGGCAAGAGCGAAACCATATCGTTGTTAACGCTTGAGCCAAGCATGTCGGTAAGTACAACAAGCTCGTCATCGGGTAAAAACGTAGAGAACAGCTCACGCGCCTTATCGGCCATGCCCTGTTTGTCATCGCGAGCTAACGTAAGCGTGTAAACATGAGGAATATCACCCACAATCATTTTGAGTGTGTCGTGAATACCTACAGCTAAATCACCATGTGAAGCTAAAAGAATGCGCCTCATCACTGACACCCTCTTTCTAGTACTGCTCTTTCCACATATAGCGACGGGTCGTGTAGTCCTTATTAGTTGTTTGAGAAAGTGCACGCATGTACACATTGTTCAAAATTGGCGAGAAAATCAGATGATTAAAGTACTCGTTTACGCTGTCTTTGATGTCGTAAATGCCCAGTTCCTTGGCATCAAGCACATAGGTATTCTCGCCAGCAAAGCGATTAAGGAACCTTAGCGCGCGCTCATCATTGACACGATTGCGACCGCTCGACATAAGCAAAAAGATAGAGCTATTTTTATCAACCACTTCAAAGGGTCCATGGAAGAAGTCACAATCATTTGTGGTAACTGCATCCATTTGCAACATCTCTTGCACATTGCAAATAGCAAATACATAGGCTGCACCCATAAGAGGACCGTTTGCCAATACGTTTACGGTTGGCTTATGCGCATTTTCTTGCGCCCACTTTTGCGCAAGGGGCTGACAATAAGCAAAAGCCTTTTTATAGATAGGATCAACCAGCTCAAAACCCGTACAAGCATCCTGATAATGTTCGTATCCCTCTATCTGCTGTACAAGCTCTACAGCCAAACGAAGTGTAATGGCTGCATTAGAACGCGACTGATCGGTCTGGTCAATTGCAAGGCTCTGATAGGGAATTTGATATTCACACACATCCGTAAGTGCAGATTCATCCACATAAATTGCGATAGTGGTTGCACCACATGCGCGTGCTACACGGGCTGCCTCTATAGTCTCTGCAGTGCCACGCATGCTCACCACTACAACAACAGTTTTTGATCCAACAAACTTAGGGGTTGCATGAACAAACTCATTACTGGTATAGCTATGGCTTACCAGCTTAGTTGCCTCATGCTCCATAAAATACTGTGCAGCATAATTACCGCCATTAGAACCGCCAGCACCAATCCATACAATATGAGATACTCCGCCAAGCTCTTTCTTTGAAGCCAGAATAGTTTCCACAAGTTCTGAAATCTGCTTTTGCATGCCAAGCCCTCTCTAATACTATATGTTTCTTTTTATCTATAACATCTATAACCTTTTGCTAGAACAAAGAATAGCACGGTATCTTGTATTTGAATAGCATCAGATACAAAGTTGTCGTTAAATTTTTTGCACTGCTTTACTTACTCTTCGTCATCTCCGCCAACTTCCTCCAACACACCTAATGCAGCAGGAAGAAGCTCTTCTATGCTACGAACTGTAGAGGCGGTTGTGCTTCCAGCAAAAGTACCTCGTTGTCTATGAAATGGATAGGCCAGTTTCTTGGTCTTGGGATACACAAGAGCACCCCGTTCGCGCAATTTAAGACTCTTATCACGCGGTACTTCTAAACCCAGATATATGAGACGTCCTTCCGTCAGAGCAACCGACGTTACACCCAGACGTTGTGCACGAATACGAATGCGTGCACGATCAAATAAGTTACGGCCAGCCAATGGCAACGCGCCATAACGCTCTTCTAGCTGTTGTTCTAGCATATCTACTTCGGACAGCTCCATTGCGCCTGCTAACTGTCGGTACGCCAACACACGCTTGTCTACATCGGGAATGTATTCCTCTGCCAAATAGAAATCAGCTTGCAAGTTAATGGTCACTTCTGTAGGAGCTAAATCTGCAGACTCGCCGCGTGCCTCTGCCACTGCTTGGCCCAACATTTGAGTAAACAAATCAAAACCTACGCTGGTCAAATTGCCATGCTGTTCTCCACCCATAAGTGAACCTGCACCACGAATCTCCAGATCTCGCATAGCAATACGCATGCCGCTCCCCAATTCTTGAAACTCATTAATAGCCATCAAACGATCTGTTGCTTCAGGCGTAAGCGGCAGCTCACCAGGGAACATAAAGTAGGCATAGGCCTGGGTACGGCCACGACCAACACGACCTTTAAGCTGGTAAAGTTGTGCCAATCCCAAGCGCTGTGAATCCTCAATAATCAGTGTGTTTGTATGAGGATTATCAATGCCGCTCTCAATAATGGTTGTTGCTACCAGCACATCAATCTCGTGCTCTTCAAAGCTCATCATAACGTCTTCGGTTTGGCGAGCACTCATCTTGCCATGAGCCACACCAATGCGTGCCTCTGGCGCTGCTTCTCGTACACGTGCCACGGCATCCTCAATAGTGGTGACGCGATTAGATACGTAATACACTTGGCCCTTGCGTGCCAACTCTGTACGAATTGCAGCAGAAACTACATCCAGATCAAACTCGCCTACGGTAACTTGTACGGGAATGCGACCAGGAGGAGGTGTCAAAATAAGAGACATGTCACGTACGCCGCTCATGGCCATCTGCATGGTGCGTGGAATAGGCGTAGCAGATAGCGTAAGTACATCTACCTGTTCACGCATATTTTTAAGTTGTTCTTTATGCTGTACACCAAAGCGTTGTTCCTCATCAATAATGATAAGACCTAGGTCATGTGGGTTAACATCGCTCGACAACAGCCTATGCGTTCCAATAAGAACCTTAATGTCACCTGCAGCAAATCCTTCAAGCGCTCTTCGCTGCTTTGCAGTTGTTACAAAACGAGAAAGCACACGTACATCTATATCAAATGGAGTAAAACGCTTAAAAAAGGTTTGATAGTGTTGTTCTGCCAAAATAGTAGTTGGACACAGAACCATGACTTGGCGACCATCCATAACCGCCTTAAAGGCAGCACGTAATGCCACCTCAGTTTTGCCAAAGCCCACATCACCACAAAGCAGACGGTCCATGGGTCGTTTTGACTCCATATCCGCTTTAATATCCGCAATAGCACTGGTTTGATCAGGTGTAAGGTCGTAGGAAAAACTAGCTTCCATATCTAACTGTGCAGGTGTATCCGGCGCAAAAGCATAGCCTGTCACAGAAGCACGACGCGTATACAAATCCACCAAGTCAAATGCTAGTTTCTTGGCGCTTTTGCGCGCCTTACCTGTTGCACGAGACCAATCTGCAGTATTCAGGCGCGTCAAACGAGGACTTGATCCGTCAGGTCCAATATAGCGTGTAATGCGGTCTACCTGCTCTAATGGCACAAAAAGTTTATCGTTATTGGCATATTCCAACAAAAAATAATCACGCTCTTTGCCCGTAACCTCTTGGCGAACAATATCCGAAAACAGAGCAATGCCGTGTGTTGCATGTACAACATAATCACCTGGCTTAAAGGGAAAGGTTACGGTCGTAGGATCTACACGCCTTCGACTGCTGCGTTTTGCCATCCGCTGTGTTAAGTCCCCTACCGAGAAAACCGCCAAGCCTGCTTCAGGAAAAATCGTACCTGCTGGTACGGGAGCGTCAATAAAACTTACCAGGCCGCGCTCCAAAGGCTTGGCCTGCTCTTGTGCTGTTTTGTCCAATACGGGAAGAGCGTTATCCGCACTTCCCATCAGTTGCTCACAAAAGGCAATGCGCTCATCACCAAAGCTCAACTCAAGCGCTTCTCGAGCACTGCGGTCGGGTACCGCAAAGGCAATGACCATATTGTTTTCTATGCAGCCACGAATACGACCTAGCAACTTAGAGTCAGCTCCTGCAATACCAGGTTGACGTACCTCTAACTTATGCACAGCTGCTGTTCCTGCACGCAAAATGGACGAGAAAGACAAACGTTGCTGCTTACCAAAATCCATCCCCCGTGGCTCTACAAACAAACCTGTTAGCTTGGCACGTGCTGCAGCAGCTGCAGTAGCAAGCTCGTCATTTTTGCGCTGACAATCATCAAACAAAGCTCGGGGTTCCGACAATACCACCAACGTGTCCTTACTCATATGTGCAAACACAGATGATGTGCTACCGTACAGCTCCACCAAATATTTATCTATGACCGCAGAGGCACTTCGAGCTTCAATCAATTCCAAATCCGCAGCAATAGCAGTGCTTTCCTGTGCATCGTTATAAAGCGCACGACGTGCATTGGCCACGGTTTTATCGGTAAGTGCCAGCTCTCTACAAGGAGACACAACCACAGAGGTAACCTCACCAATGGTCTGTTTGGTAGATACAACCATACGACGAACACGGTCTATCTCGTCGCCAAAAAATTCTATGCGTACAGGGGCACTAGCCTGCGCAGGAAACACATCCACCGCATCACCATGGATGTGGAAAGTGCCTGGCACAGACGCCTCGCCATCATCTGCATACCCCATGCCCACCAACAGAGGACCCATATCTTCAAATGGAACTTCATCGCCCGCCGCAAAAGTAGAACTTGCCCAATAACCAGACCCCACCGGTGGCACCTGACGCATAAGAGCGCGTGCACTTGCTACTACAATGCATGGCTCACCCTGCGCCAAACGAGAAACCGCGGCACAGCGCGCTCCAATAACAGCGTCATCTGATGCAACCTCTGACCAGGGTAAATCCTTGCGCTCAGGGTAGCGTGCTACGTTTTCCAAACCTATCCACGCAGATAAGGTACGTGCCACACGATCCGCAGCTTCCTCGCCAGAAACAACCATGAGCGTGGGCCTCGGATCGCGTGCCCACAGGCTTGCAACAGTAAGCGGACGAGCGGACTGAGCCACCGCCAAATCGCAATCCAAACCAGCGTCCAATTCATGTACAACATCCATCATGGTAGGCGCGGTTAGTAAGCTGCGAGAAATCCTATTAATGAGCACCAATAGCTCCTTATTCAACAAAATTGCATGCCAAAAACCGACTACACTGTATGCAGCCGGGAATATATTTGTAAGTTGCTAACATTTTACCCAACAACTACGACCACAGCGCTAAAGGAGCAAACGTGCCTCGAGAATCCAAAAAAGCCAAATGCGAGCGCGCTCTCACTGTATGTGAACGCATGAATGAACGTTACCCCCAGGCTGAGTGTGCCCTACACTTTACGGATCCCTTTACGCTGGTTATAGCCGTTTTATTGTCTGCCCAGACCACCGATAAGGCCGTAAACTCGGTAACTCCCACCTTGTTTGAGAAATGGCCTACACCAGCAGCCATGGCTGCTGCTTCTCCTGTAGAAGTAGGTGATGTCATTCATCGCCTGGGCTTTTTTCGCACCAAAGCGCAGCATGTAGTGGAAACCGCACAAAAAATTATGGCCGAATTTGGAGGAGAAGTTCCTCGAACTATGGAAGAGCTTACTTCTTTGCCTGGTGTTGGCCGTAAAACAGCAAATATTGTACTTAACAATGCGTTTGGAATTGTAGAGGGCATTGCTGTAGACACACACGTATATCGCATTGCTACACGCCTTAAGCTTACCAATGCTTCTTCTCCTGCAGCTGCCGAGAAGGACATTTTAGCTGTCATTCCACGTGAGATGTGGGGTCCTGTTAACCACCAATGGGTACTTTTTGGTCGCGAGATCTGCGATGCTAAAAAGCCCCTTTGTGCCGAATGTCCGCTTAATGATATTTGCCCGAGTGCTTTTAAAGCGCATGGCAATCCTGTACAGAAAAAGAAAGCTCGTCGTCTTTCTTAATGAACATCTTACTCAATCTAATGTATTGACAAGATTCTATGCACGCGCAGACCTTTGCGTAAGCTCTCGTAAAGTATTGCTGGCCAAATCAAGCTGATCCCATGTGCATGTCCATTGCCAATTGTTATTTGTGGTACCAGGAATATTCATGCGGTGTGTGTCATTCAAGCCAAGAATATCTTGCAGCTGTACCACTACCAGAGTCGCATTGCTGTCTTCAGAAATAGAAAGTATCTCCTGAGCTCGAGCATAAGCATTTTGTTTACCAAAATGCTCCTCGCACCAACCAACCAGTGTTTGAGTGTCGTGCGTAGTGGTATAGGCAACCTTATGCTGCGGCACACACCAGCCGTTTTGCGAGAAGTAATCCGAAAACAAAGATACTTCCATACCAGAAAAGCCGCAGCTTGCAAGCAATGCACGTACAGCAGGAGTTACAATGCCCAAATCCTCTGCGATAATCGGTAATTTTCCAAAACGCTCGTAAGCCTTTTTAAATAATTCACGGCCAGGTCCCACACACCAGCGTCCCGCCTCTGCAGGCAATCCTTGTGGAATTGAATAGTATGAACAAAACCCAATAAAATGATCAAGACGCACATAATCATAAAGCTCAAACGCGCGTGCTAATCGCTGAAGCCACCACTCATATCCACTGGCATGCATGGCCTCCCAGTTATATACGGGATTACCCCACAGTTGTCCTTCAGATGAAAAATCATCAGGTGGTACACCAGCAACAGAAGATGCATTTCCTAAAGCATCCAGTTCAAACAACTCTTGATGCACCCAAACATCAGCAGAATCACCCGAGACATACATAGGAATATCACCAATAATGCGGATTCCTCGTTCATTTGCATACGTATGCAAAGCTTTCCACTGGCGCTCAAATTCAAATTGATCATGACGAATCTTCTCGGCCAGGTGCTCGAGCCATGGCTTGCTCACAAAATGCTGTGCAATAGCTTTTTGATTGTACACACGAAGGCTTTTGGGCCAACTGCGCCACGGAGCTTGTTTTTGCTCCTGTTTAAGTGCCATAAAATTGGAGTACGGAATCAACCAAAAAGCATTCTTATCCACGTACTCTTGATACTCACTATCACAACAACTTGTCTGCTCATATTTGATGCACTCAAGCCGAGACATAAGTTGCGTATTACCCGCAAAAGCAGAAATTCCTGCGTAAGGAGACCCAAACTCATCTGTTGGATTAATAGGTAATACCTGCCAATATGTTTGATTGGTTTGCACAAGCCAATCACAAAAATGGCGTGCCGAAGCGCCAAGACTACCCTGCTGGCCCTTTACCACTCCTGACTTGTCAACCACTTCAGGCAACGACGTAATATGACAGAGAATACCCGAGCCTCGCGCAGGTTCTATTCCCAACGATTGACGAGAATGAAAATACAGTACGGCAGAGCCCAGCGGTGCCAAGCAAAGCTGTACCATACCTTCCTCTACGGTGAATTTTTGACCACAAATAAGCTCATCAACACAGTCTGCTTGCATGGGAACAGATATTTTTTGTTCCGCAAAAAGACTTCGATTAATCAGCACTGCTACACTCTGGTCTTGCTGGCTGTCTTTGCGTATAAACCCAAACACTTCATCGCCTAGGTCAAGTGTCCAAAAACAATCAGCTGCATGCAATGGAAGTGATTTTCGCAAGGTAATAGCATTGCGCATAATTGTCTGGCAATCTGCATCTTCGTGATTCCAGGGGAATGTTGCACGGTTATAGGGATCAGCAGCGCCTTCCAAACCTGCTTCGTCACCATAATAGACACAGGGCACACCAGGCAATGTCATTTGTACAAGTACTGCTAACCACAAACGAGCCTTTGCAAGGCCCCGCTCCCCTTCGTTAAGGTGATAAAACCCATTTTGAACATCAATAGTGTTTAGCTCAGGAGATCCCAGTAGTGTAAGAATGCGCGCAGTATCATGTGTGCCCAATACATTAAAGGCTTCGTTAAAAGCATCGGGTGGATAATTTTCGTGCATGGATTCCATGCGTTCACGCAAAACAGACGCGCTTACGTTACCGCGCAAATACGCGAGCAACGCATCACGCAGATTATAGTTCATGACAGCATCAAGCTCGTCACCCAAAAAATATTGGCGAAGCTTTCCATAGCTTATTTTATTGGAAGCATCTTCCCACACCTCTCCCAAGATAAGCGCATCAGGCCGTTCCGCCAGCGCAGCAGCACGAAGCTCTTTGAGAAAGTCATCAGGCATTTCATCGGCAACATCAAGCCGCCAACCACGCGCTCCCGCTCGCAACCAACTGCGTACTACGCCATTCTCACCAAATATATACTCACGATACGTCTGAGAGCTTTCCTCTATGTCAGGTAGGTCATCTATGCCCCACCAGCCTTGGTAGTCGTCTTTATTCTCGCCAAACTTGTACCAGTCATAATAGGCGGAATCTTTACTTTGATAGGCACCAACACTGTCATAATTACCATACTTATTAAAGTACAAGCTATCGCATCCCGTATGATTGAACACACCATCCAAAATGATGGAAATATTCTTATCTTGGGCTTCTTTACACAGCAAATTAAAGTCTTGAAAATCTCCTAATAAAGGATCTATTTGCAGGTAGTTACCTGTATCGTAACGATGATTACTCGCTGCTTCAAAAATGGGGTTCAGATATAAAATCGTAATACCCATGTCATGCAGGTAATCTAGTTTCTCGCGAATGCCAGCAATGGTTCCGCCATAAAAATCCCAGCGCAGCACATGCCCATTCTCATCACGGATATAGCACGGCGGCTCATTCCAATCCTGTTGGATATACCGAGACACTCCTTTGGTATGCCTTTGCATTGCACATTGTGCGCGCTGTTCCCAATCTGTACCACGAGAAAAACGATCCGGAAAGATTTGATATGCCACGCCTCCCCGATACCATTCGGGTTGTGTTTGGCGTTGTTTATATACGGTAATCTGAAACGAGGGACCCATCCACTCTCGCAATACGCCTACACCGCCAACTTGGCCGTCTGCTGCCCCGTAAAACCACTGCTTACCTTCTGCGTTTTGCAATCTAAAGCAATACCATACAATTTGAGTCTCAGTAAATGATGGCGTGCAGCTAAATCGCCAATGATCTAACTGCCATACTCTATCCATCGGAATAATGGATTCACCTTTGCCATCAACCCAAATACGCAGGTCGCACGCAATGGAAGCACCCTCGGCCTTGGCATCATTACATTGATTTTCATCCCATACATCTAAAGATAAATCTACGGTGCTACCCACTAGGACAGCACCGTAAGGAAAACGATAGGCTTCGAGACGGCTATTATGCAGTGCATTCATAATTCATTTAGCTTCCACTCTTGCGTGTTACATAGCGAATGACCTCAGGATGCAAGCGGTGATAGATATCTACATATTCATCCGCAGCACGCTGCCATCCAAAATCAACTGACATGGCCTGTCTTTGCAGATTGCGCCATTCGTCTTGTTGTGTCCAAAAAATTTCTGCTCCACTATAAATGGCATCGAGCATCTCATCTGCATTAAAATGCGCAAAACTAAAACCAGTACCTTCTTTAGTAAAGCGATTATATGGCTGCACTGAGTCCACAAGTCCACCAGTCTCTCGCACAACAGGCAGCGTTCCATAACGCATAGCAATCATCTGAGAAAGACCACAAGGCTCAAACTGAGACGGCATCAAAAAGAGATCAGATCCTGCATAAATCCGCTGCGCAAGCTCGGTATCAAAAGTAAGCATGGCACGAAACTGATCATGATACCGTTCATCAAAGTAAGACATTGAGTCTTCGTAGTCTTTGTCGCCTGTTCCTAAAACCACCATCTGAATACCGCGCGACATCATATTGTCCATGCCATAGCAGATAAGGTCTAAGCCTTTTTGTGCGGTTAGACGTCCCACAAAACTCACCATAAGCTTGTCTGGATTATCTTCAAACCCAAGCTCTTTTTGGAGAGCTCTCTTGCATGCTTTTTTGCCTACAAGATTTTTAACTGAGTAGTTTTTGGGCAGGCATACATCAATTTCGGGGTCATAAAGCAGGGTGTCGATGCCATTAAGTACGCCTTGAAAACTCTCTGCCCTGCGCTGGAACTCATATTCTAAATGTTCGCCATAGTATGGTTGTTTAAGCTCGTTAGCATAGGTGGGACTTACCGTAGTAACCTCATCCGAATACCTCAGAGCACCTTTCATATAATTAATGCTCTGTTCATCACAATGAAGTTGGTCAACAGCAGCAGATACTTCATGAAGTCCCAGAACATCTCCTAACATAAAGTCAGAATACTGCCCTTGAAACTTAACGTTATGAACGGTAAATACGGTTTTGACGTTATCGTAAAGTTCACCAGAATAAAATTCACGTAAGAATACTGGCGCTAAAGCAGTTTGCCAATCATTGCAATGCAAAATATCACAATGGAGCAGCTCTATGTGCCCTATTGCCTCCACAAGAGCTTTGGCAAAAAAGGCAAAACGCTCTCCATCATCAAAATAACCATACATGCCGTCACGCGCAAAATAATATTCATTGTCTATAAAATAGTAGTCTATGCCACGGTGCACTAAGTGTTCTATACCACAATAAAGACGACGCCAAGCGAGAGGCACATAAAAGTCCCCCACATGCTTCATCTTACTTTTAAAGTGCTCAGGAATAGAGGCATAGTTGGGTGAAATAACTGCTACTTTACAGCCACATTCACGCAAAGCAAGCGGCAACGCTCCAGCCACGTCTCCCAGCCCACCAGTTTTAGAAAAAGGTGCAACTTCGGATGAGGCAAACAAAACCTTGAGCTTTCGTCTTGTGCGCAAAGTTGCACTCTTGAGCATGACTAGTTGTTTCCTTTCCGTTGAATCAAAATTGACTCTGGTGTACCGCGTAACTCAGTACCTGCCGAAATAATATTGTTGCGATCAACAACGGCATTTTCTACACGCGCACCACTTTTGATTACGCAGTTCTGATACACAATTGCATTAGATATCGTAGCGCCTGGCTCAACAATCACATTACGTCCCAAAATAGAATTTGAAATTGCACCGTATATCACACTGCCTGCCGAAACAATAGCATTGCGCACATAGCATCCACGTTTATACATTACAGGAGGTGTATCGTGAGCCTTGGTAAGCACAGGACGATCTGGCGGGAATAGCTGCTCCATAACATCAGCTTTAAGTAACTCCATGCTTCGATGGAAGTAGTATTCCACATTAAAGAGTGCAGCCGAATATCCTGTAAAATTATACGTGCAGACCTTAATGCGATCAAAATCATTTTCCATGGCTTCAAATAGGTCTAAATGGTCTACTGAGGCATACCAATCGAGCAAAGTTTGCAGTATAGAGCGGTTAATGATAAATGCATCCATAAATGAAGTATCGCCAAACGAAACTCCATGATGAATACCTTGCACGCGACCATCATCACCAAGATTGATGCCTATCACATCTTCTTCATTGCAAGTTGCATGCGTAGTAAGAATAGTAATATCGGCACCCATCTCTTTGTGACTGCGCACAAGCTCATTAAAGTCCATGTTAAAAACGATGTTCGAGGCAGAACAAATAACGTAGTCAGCCGAAGACCGATCGAGAAATAGCTTGTTGCAAACAAGATCACGTATTAAAAAACGAGCTCCGGCACGAGACGTACCAAAAGCTGATCCTGGCAGCACGAATAAACCACCATTCTTACGATCGAGCATCCAGTCTTTACCAGACCCAATGTGGTCAATTAAAGAACGGTAATTAGAGGGCATAACAATGCCTACGGTACGAATACCACAATTTACCATGTTGGAAAGTGCAAAATCCACAAGGCGATAACGACCACCATATGGCAAGGATGCGACAGGACGGTTAAGCGTTAAGTCACTCGGATGTTTTGCTGAATAATTTGCCGTGATAAGGCCAATAATTTTATCCATATCTATTCATCCCCTTTCCCAACCACTACGTTATCTCCAATAACTGCGGTATCACGCGTAGTATCCACACTACCAATGGCAACATTTTCTTCTACAACCGAATTCTCACCCAAGATGGCACGAATAACGCACGCTCCATCCTTCACATGAGCTCCTGGCAATAAGACTGAATCTTGCACGGTAGCACGTGCACCAACGTACGCATCGGTTGAAAGAATGGAATGCTTAACGGTTCCAAAAATCTTGCAACCATTTGCTACAAGAGAATCCTCCACGCTACCATCGGGACCAACATAATGAGGTGGGCGTATAGGAGTATTGCTCATAATGGGGAAGTTTTTAACGAACAAATCAAACTCAGGGTTATCGCCCAGCAAGTCCATGCTTGTCTCGTGATAGCTTGAAATCGTCCCTACATCACGCCAAAAACCTTCAAATCGATAGGTATATAGCTTGTATCCTTCTTCCAATAATTTGGGGATAATATTCTTGCCAAAATCATGTTCAGAACGCTGATCAATGGCATCTTCTTGCAGGGTTTCCACTAATAAATCAGTGTTGAAAATATAAATTCCCATCGAAGCTAAATTGGAATCCGGCTGGTTGGGCTTTTCGGTAAATTTAAGAATGCAATCATCATCGTCTTGCGTAATAATACCAAAACGGGATGCTTCTTCCCAGGGAACTGGCATAACAGCGATGGTAAGATCGGCACCGTGACGCTTGTGTTTTTCCAGCATATCGTGATAATCCATACGATAAAGCTGATCTCCCGAGAGAATAAGCACCTGTTCTGATTTATTTGCCTGAAGAAAATCAATATTTTGGTATACCGCGCCGGCCGTACCTTCGTACCACGCACCTCCAGCCTCAGTTGCATAGGGAGGCAGAATGGATACGCCGCCGCTGCGCTCATCCAAATTCCAGTCTGCGCCAGTGCCCACATAGGAATGAAGAAGATAGGGACGATACTGCGTTAATACACCTACGGTATTAATGCCAGAGTTTACGCAGTTGGAGAGAGCAAAATCTATAATACGGAACTTACCTCCAAACGATACTGCTGGTTTAGCAATGTTTCGTGTAAGTACTCCCAGTCTGCTACCCTGACCGCCAGCAAGGAGCATAGCAATGCACTCTTTCTTACTCAACGCAAGCACCCCCTACCTCTTCTTTTGTATATATGGACACCTAAAAACCCATATATTTGTTACTTATATAATCAACCTAAACATTCCAGATATCCTTAGCGTATTCGCGAATGGTTCTATCGCTCGAGAAGTGGCCAGAACGAGCCGTGTTGAGAAGGGACATCTTGGCCCACTGGTGCATATCATCTATGGAATCTCTTAGCTGATGGAAGGCATCTGTATATGCTGAGAAATCTTTGCAGACATACCATTGGTCATTGTTGGTCATTAACTCATCGTGTACCGACTCAAAATTGCCGTTAAGATGTGCAAGGGTTCCATCAGTAAGCTGATCTATACAGCGACCCAAACGATCACGCTGATTGGCATATTCATTCCACGCCCAATAACCCTCATTTTGAAGCTTTACAATATCTTCGACATGCATGCCAAAAATTTTGATGTTATCTGCGCCAACCAAATCAGCAATCTCGATGTTAGCTCCGTCATATGTGCCCAGCGTAATGGCTCCATTGAACATGAGCTTCATGTTAGATGTGCCAGACCCCTCCATGCCCGCTGTAGAGATTTGCTCGGAAATATCGGCAGCCGGATATATAAGTTGAGCATTAGAAATTGCAAAATTAGGGACAAATGCCACGCGAATATATTGGTTAACTCTTGAATCATTGTTTATAACATCAGCAAGAGAGTTAATAAGGCGAATAACCTCTTTTGCAAAGGTATAGCTTTGAGCTGCTTTACCTGCAAAAATAAATGAGGTTGGCAGAGGTTTATAGGATGAATCGGCCAGCATACGGTTATACATATCTGAAATCTTGAACACATTAAGGAGCTGGCGTTTGTACGCATGAAAACGTTTGACCTGTACATCAAAAACGGAGTTGGGATCCAAAACAACTCCAGAACTACGCTTAATATACTCTGCCAGTCGTACTTTGTTTTCATGTCGAGCTGCAAAAAGCCGCTCATGCAACGATGAGTCATCTATATACTGCTCTAGCTCACGGAGCTTAGTAGCATCATCAAGCCATCCTTCACCAATAGCATCAGAAATCACGCGGGAGAGCGCAGGATTTGCCTCACGTAAAAAACGACGGTGAGAAACGCCATTGGTCTTGTTATTAAACTTTTGCGGCGAGAACGTATAAAAACCTTTAAAGACATCTTGCTTAAGAATCTTAGTATGAATAGCCGAAACACCATTGATTGAGTGGCCGCATACAATAGACAGGTTTGCCATGCGCACTCGACCGTCCCACAACACGGCAGTCTGGGATGCAAGCTCTTGCCAATTGTTGTCTTTTGGCAAGGATTCGATGTAGCGGCGATTAATCTCATCTATAAACATATAAATTCGTGGGAGTAGAGCACGGAATGTAGTAATAGGCCAGGTTTCTAGTGCCTCAGGCATAACCGTATGATTGGTAAAGGCAATACAGTGCGTAGTAATATCCCATGCTGTATCCCAATCCAAATGCTCAACATCTACAAGTAGACGCATAAGCTCGGGACCACACATAGCGGGATGAGTATCATTGGTATGAATGGCAATGCGGTTTGCAAAGTGTTCCCAATCACAGCCATAGTCTTTTTTATAACTACGAATAATTGCCTGCAAGCCAGCAGAGACAAATAAGTATTCCTGTTTAAGGCGTAATAAACGGCCATGCTCACCAGCATCGTTAGGATACAAAATAGTTGAAATAGCCTCTACATCAGAACGGAACTTATTAGCTTTTGCATAGTTTCCTGCATTAAAAGCGTCTAAATCAAAATTCTCTTCAACGGGCTCAGCACTCCAGAGGCGTAGGCTATTAATCTTGGTACCACCAAAACCTACAATGGGCACGTCATAGGGCACTGCACGCACACGCTCGCCCTTCTCGACAGAAAACCAATAGGCACCCTCATTGTCCTCATGGCGGACCACTTCGCCACCAAAAGTTACTTCTACTGCATCGGAATCACGACGAATCTCCCACGGAAAACCTTTTGCTAGCCAATTATCTGTTTCTTCTACCTGACGACCATCAACGATTGCCTGATGGAATAATCCATAGCGATAGCGCATACCGTTACCATAGCCATCAATATCTTCGTGGGCCATAGAGTCTAAGAAGCAGGCAGCAAGACGACCAAGACCACCATTGCCTAAACCGGGATCGCATTCTTGCTCTTCAACGGTATCCAGTGAGATGCCTAGGTGTTTAAGGCCATCAGCCACCAAATCTCGTACACCAAAATTAATAAGATAATTATCAAGTAGCGGGCCTATTAAAAACTCAAGCGAAAAATAATACACTTTCTTTTTTTGAAGCTTAAACGACCGCTCTTTTGAAGCAATGCCGCGTTCACGAGAAATTGTGGCCACCATATTTGCAAGTACTTGATAGTACTCATCATTGGTGCAATCCTGAAATGACTTGCCTAGCAAAGACTGACATTCTGCAATAAATTGCTCGACAAATTCTTCTTTCGATTTAAAAATAGGATTCATTTATTTTTCTCCTTTAGCTGACTGGATATTTTTAGGACGCACGTTCTTCTCTACACACGACAAAACCATGCCTCCTAGCGGAGGGATACGCATAACAACGGACTGATCGCAACCATTCCATGCCACATCTTCACTGGGCACATCCGCTGTATTAATAAAACCGGAGCCACCAAAACGCGAATTATCGGAATTAAAAATCTCGCGCCATATACCAAATTCAGGAACACCTATACGAAACTCATCGTAGCAGCTGGGGCTAAAGTTAAGCACTATCACAATATCATCGGCTACATCGTCTCCGTGGCGAATATAGCTGATAAGCGCTTGTTCGTTATTATCTGCATCTATCCACGTAAATCCATCGTCTTCATAGGCTTTTTGCCATAGCGCAGGCTCGCGTTGATATAACAGATTGAGTTCGCGAATGAACTTGTGCTGTTTGTGGTGAGCCTCGTATGTTTCATCCAAGAACCACTCGATAGATTCGTAATAACGCCACTCAATCCACTGGGCAATCTCATTTCCCATAAAATTAAGCTTAGCTCCTGGATGTGTCATCTGATACAGTGCCAAAAGACGCATGCCAGCAAATTGACGCCAATAATCGCCTGGCATGCGGGTAATAAGCGAGCACTTACCATGCACCACTTCATCATGGCTAAGCGGTAGAACAAAGTTCTCGTTAAAGGCGTACATGAGAGAAAACGTAAGTAACTTATGGTTATCAGGACGATAAGGAAAATCGGTCTGCATGTAGTGCAGTGTATCGTTCATCCAGCCCATATCCCACTTATAATGAAATCCAAGTCCCCCCACCGAAGGCGGATAGGTCACTAAAGGCCAAGAGGTTGATTCCTCGGCAATCATCATAACGTCAGAAAAATATATGCTAACTACCGAATTTGTTTGACGGATAAATTCAATGGCATCAAGATCTCCCTCGTCACCATACTGATTATATTTTTTGAGTTTCTCGTCATCTACACCAAAATTAAGGTACAGCATGGAACTTACGCCATCCATACGGATACCGTCAATGTGGTAGTACGATAGCCAGTACAAAACATTGGATATAAGAAAGCTGCGTACTTCACCACGAGCAAAATCAAACGTATAAGTACCCCAGCTAGGATGTTCCTCTTTTTCATACAACATGGAGCCATTGAATGATGCAAGGCCATGTTCATCTCGACAAAAACCGCCAGGTACCCAATCTAAAATTACGCCAATACCAGCTTTGTGACAGCTGTCTATGAAGTGCATAAACTGTTTTGGATTACCATAGCGTGCAGTTGGTGCATAGTATCCCGTTATTTGATACCCCCATGATCCATCAAAGGGATGCTCCATAACGGGCATAAGTTCTAGATGGGTGTAGCCCATCTCTTTGACATAGGTCACAAGTTCATCGGAAAGCTCATCATACGTAAGATAGCTGCCGGTAGGCTTTTCTCCTTCAGCAGGCAAACTATTTGCACTGTATTCATCATGATGACGTTTCCACGAGCCTAGATGAACTTCATAAATATTAAGTGGACGTTTAGTATGGGCTTGCCGAGCACGCTGCTGCATCCAGGCGGTATCTTCCCAAGCATAGTCCTCGATATCAAAGATGCGCGAAGCTGTTTGCGGTGGACATTCTGACCAAACGGCATAGGGGTCAGCTTTGTACATGCCCTTGCCACCCTTGGTCTGAATATAGTATTTATACAGGTCTCCCTGAGAAACTCCTGCCACAAATCCTGACCAGATACCAGAATTAGCATCAAGCGCAAGTACATTGCTTGTGATTTCCCAATTATTAAATGAGCCAACTACAGATACCGACACAACATCAGGAACCCAAACAGTAAAGGTATATCCCTCTTTGCCATCGCAGGTATCATGGTGTGCTCCCATTTTTTCGTAGCTTTGATACCACTCGCCCTTTTTCATGAGAAAGGCATCAGTATCAGTTACAACCCTGCTGGGAAAAGAGATGCCCATATTAACTCCAGTTCCCGCTTTATCATCAGAATAGAAAGATTCAGTACCGCTAATGCATACGTCGAAAGCCTCTGTAGCCACTTAATACATTTTTTGTATATTGATACCTTAAGTTTATACAACCAAAAGGCTCTTGTAGTTGTAATACTTAGACAATATTGTATGTGGCTAAAAATAAGTAAGCGCAGTGAGCAGCGACTCAAGCTATATAAAAACCGGCGCCATCATGACGCCGGTTTCTCATCTTTATTAAGTTGCGGCCGCCAAAAAGACAAACCTCAAACAAACAAGCTCTTAGTAGTTAACTACCTGCTCCTCAAAGTAAGACTGAGGATGATTGCAGGTGGGGCATACCTTAGGAGCGGTTGCGCCAACGTGAAGATGACCGCAGTTGATGCATTTCCAAACCTTTACGCCCTCACGGGAAAATACGGTGCCATCTTCAACAGAAGAAAGAAGCTTCTTGTAGCGCTCCTCATGTGCCTTCTCGATAGCGCCAACCAGAGCAAACTTGGCTGCAATCTCGGTAAAGCCTTCTTCCTTGGCGGTCTGAGCAAAACCAGCATACATGTCAGTCCACTCATAATTCTCGCCAGCGGCAGCATCTGCCAGGTTTACAGCAGTGGTGGGAACCTCACCATCATGAAGATACTTGAACCAAAGCTTGGCATGCTCCTTCTCGTTGCCAGAGGTCTCGGTAAAGATGTTAGAAATCTGTACATAGCCCTCCTTCTTTGCCTTGGAAGCATAGTATTCGTACTTGGTGTGAGCCTGGGACTCGCCAGCAAAAGCGGTCTCAAGATTCTTTTTAGTTTGAGAATTCTCAAAATCTACTGCCATGATTTCCTCCTTTTTGGCACGGACTCCCCTCCGCACGTCTATAACCATTGTAGCCGATAGCAAATGCTACTTCAGCGCAAACATTAATTTAATGCTTCACTTTTCCTTAAAATTTTGCACCCACAAAGAAAACCCCAGAAGTATGCTGGTCACAGCCCCTACCTGCAAAAATGTTACCAAAAGCTAACAAGGAGACTTTGTTTAGGTGTCCCTTCAAAAAGTGTTTGACACCCTTTATTGCATGGTTCTAACCAGCCCTAAGCAATCCAGCCAGTAGTAGTTTTTTTGCAAAAACCCTCGCGCGATAATTCCGTAAGGAGCTTGATAAATTCCTCATGTTCAACCTCAGGACGATGGGCCTGAGCCTCTTGCGCGTTAAGTGCTAGGGCTAATTCAAGCTCGCCCATAGGAGTTGCTAGACGGCGCGCTTCAAGCAAAATGCGCAGCAGTTCAGCTCGTTTTTGTCGGTGCGAACCCTCAAACTTTGATTGCTTACTATGAGTTTTAGATCGCCTCGATGGATTGGGTACCACCTTTTTGAGATAGGCACCATAGTCGAGCAAAGCATAGTACCAGCTACGTGGATTATCTTGTGGATTAGAAGCATCTGTAGGACAAGTTTTCTCGACAAGAGGAATAATCTGCTTATCGGAAATACCTTCCTGCTGAGGAAAAAACTCGTGTAAAAAAACGGTACGCACATTAGTTTCCAAATAAACACCAGGAAGCTCAAACGCAAAAGCGCGAATACCTGCCGCCGTAGCTGGCCCAATACCTGGAAGAGCTACCAGTTCTTTTGTCTGAGTAGGAAACCCATTGGGAAGAGTGACAATCTGTTGAGCCGCTTTATGAACCGAAAGTGCACGACGATTGTAGCCAAGACCCTGCCACTCATCCAACACCTCTGCAGAATCCGCTTGTGCAAGTGCCTCTATGCTAGGAAAACGATTAAGCCAGCGCTGCCAACGACCATCTACACGAGATACCTGTGTTTGTTGAAGCATAACTTCACTAATCCAAATATGGTAGGGGTCATGCGTATTACGCCACGGTAAGTCTCGGTAGTGAGTCTGCCCCTCTGCCAGCACTTTTACACGAAATGCAGTAAGGTCCACTGACATTTAAACCTCGGGCTGAAGATTTTCCATGGCAGGAGTACGCAGTGTCTCGAATGCAGAGCTGCTCCAATAACCTTCGGGAAGCGAAGGTGCCTTAGTACCAAAGACAACATCATGCAGCGTAACCGAAGACAGATAGTCACGTAACATACGTGTAGCACCACACCAAATAGGATTAAAGGCACAGTGGGTTGCGCGTAAGCACGGACCACCATCAGGACCATTCCAATCACAGTTGGAAATAGCCACAGGACCCTGACAAGCTTCTACTACCTCAAGCAAAGTAGTGACTTTAGGATCAATC
Organism: Atopobium fossor DSM 15642; assembly: GCF_000483125.1. Classification (GTDB taxonomy): domain Bacteria; phylum Actinomycetota; class Coriobacteriia; order Coriobacteriales; family Atopobiaceae; genus Atopobium; species Atopobium fossor. Next base: position 128,585 of record NZ_AXXR01000004.1, on the reverse strand, counting down.
ATAAGTTGCATGCCACCATGAGCGCCACGAGTAGATTGAATAATGCCAGCAAGTGTTAAATCATGCTGAATGGAACGAGCAAAGGAATAAGGTACGTCATTCTTTTTTGCAGCAGTACGTACCGATAAAACAGTTTGACCTTCATCACGAATAAGCTCTGCCAAGATACGCAAGGCATAATCGGTTTTTCTAGACAGGTCCATTTGCTATTCCTCCCGGCCCATAAAAGCCAATGGTAGTTAGTTTAATGTGCACATAAGCGATAACATTTATACCATTTTAATGCGCAGGTAAACGCATCGTATGCAAGACAGATAAAAAAAGAGCCTCCATTGGAGGCTCTGAGCATGCAAATGGCGGGATGTAAGGGACTTGAACCCTCGACCTCCGACGTGACAGGCCGGCGCTCTAACCAGCTGAGCTAACACCCCGTGCTTAAGTGCGAAGTAGATTATATCCAGAGAAGCCCTCTAGTGTCTAGTGCTTTTCCCAAAAAAATTTGAGAGCGTTTTATACACAATTCCTTCTTAACTTGTGAAGTTTTACTTCTAACACACAACGCCAAACACTACACCAGACAAACTAAGTCAAAGGAACCGTTGTTGACGCATTGTTGTCATCTGACAAAACGAGCGAATTGTCCTTAAGCTCTATCTTGGAAAGTACTCCGTTGCCCTTTACCGGATTACCATCCTTATCGGCCACCTTGGTAGCAACAGAACCATCACCCATAGTCCATGCCACAATATCCCAACTTCCATCGGATAGGTTTTCTGGAATGATAAGCGCGCCATCATACAGAACCATGCCAACAGGTGTACCTTCAAGTTTGAAAAGTTCCAAAGGCTCTGAACTACCCTGTGCCGTACGAGTAAGAGAGTAACTTCCATCGTCGTTTTGCTTGGTAGCGTAGGAATAATCATCGTATGTAATAACATCATCCTTGCTGGCCTGCGTACGCTCTACACGTGTGCTCTCAGAGTTATTGGCTGGCTTTTTGAACAACATAAAGCTTGCTGCAATAACAACAACTACAACTACGAGCGCAGCCAAGATAACTACCAGCAAATGTTTGCGTGATACGGTAGCTTTTTCGGTATGAGAGGAAACATTCTGACGCGCTTTATGAGAAAGCTTTTGAGAAGAACGTTGTGTACCCTTACGGCTTGCTCGCGCGGCAGCAGCACCAGCAGAAGCTGTAGTGCGGTTGGGAATAACAGCACCCTCATTACTAGTAAGTGTGGCAAATGAAGAGGTATCATCCAGCGGTGCAGGACGAGGGGCATCTGTGGATGTAACTGAAGAAGACGCATCCTTGTCTGACACAGCAGACACAGAAGGTGTAGGGGTTATCTTTCGTGCTGGTGCAGGCACAGGACGCGCAGGGCGGGACTGTGCAGCATCAGAAGCCACATTGGATGTCTCACCTTTAAAGTGACGTCCCCTACGAGAAGCTGGGGTGTTGTTATCTGTTACGGACATCTAAATCCTTCCTACTAGGCCTCACGACGTGCCTCGATGGCGCGACCCAAGGTCACCTCGTCGGCGTATTCAAGATCTCCACCAACGGGCAATCCGCTAGCCAAACGAGAAACCTTTATACCCAGCGGCTTAATAGTACGCGCCAAGTAAGTTGCAGTAGTTTCTCCCTCAACATCGGGATTAGTAGCCAAAATTACTTCAGTAACACTCTTGTCAGACAGGCGTGCCAACAGCTCCCGTACATGAAGCTGATCTGGACCAATCTTGTCCATGGGTGAAATCACACCACCCAATACATGATACAGGCCATGGTACGCACCAGTACGCTCAATTGCCGAAACATCACGCGGTTCAGATACAACGCAGATACTTGCTTGATCACGACGCGAATCCTCGCACACATCACACTTCTCACGCGTTGCATAGCTAAAGCAGACGGGGCAAAAATGTACCTGCTGTTTAACATCGAGAATGGCATATGCCAAACGCTCTGTCTCTTCTAAGTCTGCTTCCAAAATGTGATATGCAATTCGTTGTGCAGACTTAGGGCCAATACCAGGAAGACGACCCAATTCATCCAACAAGCGCTGTAATGCACGACCTTGACTTATAGTTTCTTCCACAGATAAGCCTACATCAATCCCGGAATGTTAAGTCCACCCGTAATAGCACCCATCTGTTGATTTGCCAGGTCTTGTGCAGAGCTAAGGGCATCATTAACGGCTGCTAAAACCATATCCTGAAGCAGTTCTACATCCTCGGGGTCTACTGCCTGAGGATCAATCTGAATAGAGGTAACACGCATATTACCCGTAGCAGTTACTTTAACCATGCCACCGCCTGCGGAAGAAGAGACTTCTGCATCTTTGAGTGCCTCTTCCGCCTGCGCAAGCTGTTCTTGCATCTTACGAGCCTGCTTCATCATTTGAGCCATATTCATACCCATGGTAAAACCTTTCTGTTGCGTGCACGGCGCGATTTAATGTAGTTACTGCAATCTGTCGCATACTGAGCAAACTAAGTTACGACTCATCATTTTCTTCATCATCGTAGTTTACAAAATCATCGCCTGATACGTCTTCGACAGTTGCATTGTCCGTTGTAATTGTATCCTCTGCTAATACATCGTAAGCATCTGCCTCATCTTCCACCTCTGATGCAATGGTGGTTACCGTTACAGGACCACCAAATACATCTTCGAGCAACGCTGTTAAATCATCAGGAACCTCATTTGGAATAGCTATTCTTGCCGAGAAGTACGAATCTGCCGTCTTTCCTACTTTGGTACGTTTGGGCGTTGCCTTGGCTGCTGGCTTTGGCGATTGCGTTGACGTTGGTGTAGGAGTTGGTGCAGCTGTGTCCTCCCAAGGTGCAGGCTCAATGTCCCCATATACATCCACAGGGACCTGACTATCACTTGCAGGCTCTGGCACTGGCACAGGTGCGGATACGAAATCTATCTCTTCCGCAGGCATAGGTACTGGCGAAGGCTCTAGCTTAGGTGCGGGTTCGGGCACAGATGCTGATACAGGCATTGCTACAGGCTGAGGAGCCAATGAAGGTGCACTCACCTGAGTTGTTGGTGTACTGGACTCAACATAGTCAATACCACGCTGCCCAAACACGCTTTGTACGGCAGCCTGAACTTCTTTCATGACCTCAGGGCGTACCAGCATGTTCATAGCAAACCTAGAACCCGCAGGTAGACTTACCGTAAGAACCTTACCAGAATCTGCAGTAAGAATCGCATTCATAAGCAAGGAGCTACGAGAAGGAGCTTTTTGATGTAAGTTATCCAAAACCTGTCGCCATCCACGCATAAGCTCTGGACTACCAGGTGCGCTAGGAGTTATGTCTGGCTTGGACTCTGGTGTGGACTCAGCAACAGAAGGTTGTGACACGAAAGGCTCTGGTGCAGACTCCACGGGCTTGTTTGCAGGAATTACCACAGGCTCAGGTACAGACATTGGGGCAGGCACAGGAGTTGCAGTGGGATCAGCAGGCTCGGACGCAGGTGCAGAAGTAGGTACCGAAGCTAAAGCCGGAGAAAAACCCTGCGTAAGTTGAGACTCAAGCACAGCAATGCGCTCGGCTAGAGCCTCAAGGGTAAGATCTGACTCGGGTCGAGCAAGTCGTGTAAAACATACCTCGAGCACCAGGCGCTGATTGGTTGCCATGCGCATCTGAGAAGATGCATGTCCTAACTCCACCAAAACACGAGAAAGCCTGTCTACACCGCCCAGAAATTGCTGAGCCTCCTCAGTAAGTTGAGTGATTTCCTCGTGCGTGCCCAAAACAAGAGTTGCGGGATTTCCACCTGCTGCAATGACATATAAATCACGAATATGAGCAGCAAGCTCGCGAGTAAATTGCAGCAAATCATGACCGTTATTAACCAGCTCTGCAACTATGTTAAAAAGTGCCGTCACATCACGCGTGGCAAGAGCAGCTGTTACTTGACCAAGCTGCTGATTGCTCATAGAACCCAACATATCATTGGCACCGGCAATAGAAATGGTACCGGCACCAAACACAGATAGTTGTTCAAGGGTGCTCAGAGCATCACGCAAGCCACCGCGCGCATGACGTGCTACCAGCTCAAGTGCGGACTCGTCATAGTTAAAGCTCTCAGCATTGCAGATATAAGCCAAACGATTAGTAATGTCGTCCAAAGAAATAGCGTGAAAATCAAAGCGCTGCACACGAGAAAGTACGGTTGCCAAAATCTTTTGAGGATCGGTGGTACATAGAATAAAGACTACATGGGAAGGAGGTTCTTCCAGGGTTTTAAGCAGTGCATTAAACGCCTGGTTGGTAAGCATGTGAACCTCATCGATGATGTAGACCTTGCATTGGCCACGTACGGGTGCAAAGTTCACGTTATTAATAATCTCATCACGGACACTGTCTACACCCGTACGAGACGCAGCATCCAGTTCATACACGTCAGGGTGCTCACCCGCAGCAATAAGTTGACAATCCTCGCAGGTACCATCAGGCAAACCGTCTTTGCCTTTCTTGCAAATAAGCGCCTTTGCCAGCACGCGAGCCATAGTAGTTTTACCGGTACCACGTGGACCACAAAACAGGTAGGCATGACCAGTACGACCCTCGACTACCGCACGTTTAAGCGTGCTCACCACATGACTTTGACCAACCACATCATCAAACGTTTGAGGGCGATACTTTGTATACAGCGATTCCATCCGCATGTCCTTAAGAACAAATCAGGCTACCGTTACAGCCTAGAAAAACATTTTGCTAATGTTTTATTATACCCATGCAAAACGAGTGACGGTTTTAAGCCTGAGACTAATGAGCCGCTCTAACTGCACGAACGCGAGCACGTTCACGTAAAATCTTTTGTCGAATCCCAGGAACATGATTGGGATCCATAGCGGGAACACCCTCAAGTTTGTAGAGAAGCCCCAGCTGTTCATATTTAGATTTGCCCATAGTGTGGTAAGGCAAAATATCCAAACCAACCACATTGTCCCACTGCGCAATTATGCGACCTACGCCCGCAAGCTCCTCGTCCGTATCGGTAATACCGGGCACAACCACATGACGGATGACTACCGGAATTTTGCGTTGTGCCAACTCATCTCCAAAAGCAAGTGGATCATCTATAGGTTGACCACACAAATCCATATGACTTGCTTGATCTGAATGCTTAATATCCAAAAGGACCATATCGCAATTATCCAACAAGCGAGAGATTTGCTGATAATGATGTGTATTATGCGGATTGAAGCTAAAGCCAGAGCTATCAAGACAGGTATGAATTTTACCCGCTCGTGCTTGATGAGCCTTCTCAAACAAGTCTGCTACAAAACCCGCCTGCATGAGCGGTTCACCGCCACTTACCGTAAGTCCACCAGATTTATAAAACGGACGGTTGCGTTCAAATTGTGTAAGAAGATCAGCTACACTAACCCGCGTACCAGTGTTAAATTCCCAACTATCTGGATTATGACAATATGCACAGCGCATGGGACACCCCTGCATAAAGACCACCATACGGCATCCCGGACCATCAACTGTGCCAAACGATTCAACAGAATGGACCCACCCACAACTTGTGAGCGGGTCTTTATTTTGATTGTTGTCTGATATGTCAGACATAGGTGCGCTAGTGCTCCTACATTGCCTCGTGGAAAGTACGAGAAATTACATCGTCCTGCTGCTTCTTGGTAAGCGAATTAAACTTTACCGCATAACCAGAAACACGGATAGTGAGTTGAGGATATTTCTCGGGATGAGCCTGAGCATCCAGCAGTGTGTCTTTGGTAAAAACGTTTACGTTAAGGTGATGTCCGCCCTCGGCTACATAGCCATCAAGCATAGTAACCAGATTATCTACCTGGCTGGGTGCAATATCGCTGGTCTTCATAGGTGCTCCTTTCTAAGAGCTGTAAGGCGTATGGATACAGCAAACAAGTAGCTCGCTGCAATTAGCTGCCATTAATCACGATCAGATAGGCCTTCGGGTGCAGATGCGTCTGCCGAGCACGCACAATCAATACCATTCTCAAAGCTAATCTCGCCGCGTAAATCCAGATCGGCAATGTCGCCCAAATCAAGCTCGGTACCGTTAAACATAACATCCTGATTCTTGCCCAGTGCATGAGGAACAATACTAAAGGTGTTAGAAATACCGTCTTGAGCATCTGCAAAAGGTAACTTGGCAACAGATGCCAAAGAGGCAACTGCGCCGTGAGTATCACGACGATGCATGGGATTAGCACCTGGAGCAAAGGGTTCACCCGCACGACGACCGTCAGGGGTGTTGCCGGTAGCACTGCCATATACCACATTAGAAGTAATAGTAAGGATAGACGTAGTAGGAACAGCATCACGATAGGTGGGGAACTCGCGGATAATAGCCATGAACTTCTCAACAATATCGTGGGCGATAAGATCTACGCGATCGTCATCATTACCATACTTAGGGAAGTCTCCCTCGGTTACAAAGTCTGTTACTAAACCAGAATTGTCACGAACAACTTTGACTTTGGCATACTTAATTGCAGACAGGGAATCTGCCACAACAGACAAACCTGCAATGCCCGTAGCAAACCAACGATGTACATGCTCATCATGCAGAGCCATCTGTATACGCTCGTAGCTATATTTGTCGTGCATGTAGTGGATAACATTCAAAGCATTTACGTACACGCCCGCCAGCCAACGCATCATGTCCGTATACTTGGCCATAACGTCATCGTAGTCAAGGTAATCGCCCTCAACGGGACAGAACTTAGGACCAATCTGCTCGCCGGTTTTCTCGTCACGGCCACCATTAATGGCATAAAGCAAGCACTTTGCCAAATTGGCACGAGCACCAAAGAACTGCATTTCCTTACCAATGCGCATAGAGCTTACGCAACACGCAATTGCATAGTCATCTCCGTGGTATACACGCATAAGATCGTCGTTCTCATATTGAATAGAACTGGTTGCAATAGAAATCTTGGCGCAATAACGCTTAAAGCCCTCGGGCAAATGAGTAGACCACAAAACAGTGAGATTTGGCTCGGGGCTTGTGCCCATGTTCTCCAGGGTGCGCAAGTAGCGGAAACTGGTTTTAGTTACCATGGAACGGCCATCTATACCCATGCCGCCTATAGACTCGGTTACCCATTGGGGGTCGCCCGAGAAGAGCTCGTTGTATTCAGGAGTGCGAGCAAACTTAATCATACGCAGCTTCATAACCAAATGGTCAATGATTTCCTGCACTCCGGCCTCGGTAATGATGCCAGCAGCCAAATCACGCTCTGCATAAATATCCAAGAAATTTGAGTTACGACCAATAGACATGGCGGCACCATTTTGCTCCTTTACAGAAGCAAGGTAGCCCATGTACAACCACTGAACTGCTTCTTGGAAGTTTTGGGCTGGACGTCCTAGATCAAGACTGTAAATAGAGCCCAGTTGCTTAAGCTCCTTAAGAGCGCGGGTTTGCTCAGACAGCTCTTCACGATGACGAATAACCTTCTCGGTCATTATGGAAGTAGTGCCATTTTTTTGGGCAAGCTTATCTTCAATCAAGCGGTCTACACCGTACAGAGCAACACGACGATAATCACCAATAATGCGACCACGGCCGTAAGCATCGGGCAAACCCGTAATAATGTGGCTGTGTCGGCAGGCGCGCATCTCGGGCGTATATGCATCAAATACACCAGCATTGTGAGTCTTGCGATAATTGGTATAGGTATCTACAACCTCAGCATCTACGTGGTAACCATTTTGCTCGCACGCTGCAACGGCCATACGGATACCTCCGTTAACCATAAGAGCGCGCTTGAGAGGTTTATCGGTCTGCAAGCCCACGATTTTCTCGAGAGACTGATCAATATAGCCTGCTTTGTGGCTGGTAATAGTAGAAACTACCTTAGTATCCATATCCAACACGCCATTGTGCTGACGCTCTTGCGCAAAAAGGTCCATAACCTTATCCCAGAGCTGAGAGGTTGCCTTGGTAGGACCGGCCAAGAAAGATTCGTCACCATCGTAAGGCGTATAGTTAAGCTGAATAAAATTGCGAACGTTGATTTCGCGTTCCCACTTACCACTTACAAAGCCATGCCATGCATCTTGCATATGCCACACTCTCCTTTAAAGGACTAAGCTACTACCTCACAGGATACTCGAGTGTGCTGCGCAAAATCGCATAAATGATAAATTTGATTTAAAATGTTAGTAGTTTACTAGGAATTGTATAGTAAACCGTAGTCAACTTTTATTTTTTCTTGCCCATACGGGCTTTAACTAAGCCAAAAACTGTTGGCACTAAAGAAACAGCAACGATCCCCACGATTAAAAGTTCAAAATGTTTCTGAACAAAAGGAATGCCGCCAAAGAAATAACCTAACAGAACAAATACAGTGGACCACGTAAGGCCACCTAAGATGTTATACACAACAAAGTTGCGCCAGTGCATGCCGCCCATGCCTGCAATAAAGGGCACAAAGGTACGTATAAATGGAAAGAAGCGCCCTAGAAAAATAGCTAGGTGGCCCCACTTATCTAAAAACTCCTCACTCTTTTGGATGCGTTCGGGTGTCATGGCCTTAACCTTGCCAGAATCAACAATCTTGCGACCAAAGAAGTGGCCAACCATAAAATTGCACTGGTCACCTAAAATAGCTGCAACCCAAACTACTATAAGCAGCATAACAATATTAAAGCCGCCCCCTGCAGCAAAAAAACCAGAAGCAAACAGCAAGGAATCACCAGGTAAAAAGGGGAAAAAGACAACGCCTGTCTCTACAAAAATAATAAGGAACACAAAGCCATATGCAAAAAGTGGACCTGCTGCTATGGCACTGGCAATAGCAGCACGAGGATCACGAAGTAACTCTACCAGGTAATTAAAAAAAGACATGACACCGTCCTTAAGGGTGTTAATTACAAAAGATCATTTACAAATAAGCCCTCCTGCCAGCATGCGGTAGAAGGGCTTCAAGTGCGCTCAGCGGGAACGGACGCCCGCCAGAGGCTCCTTATGGCTGCTGCCTCCCGGCCCTGACCAGGTTCAGAACATAGCGTCGCCCGAACCCGCTGAATGCACTAGGAACTTAGTATACGTGCAACCGGCTTATCTGCCTAGTTTTTCCACATTGCTTTTCTGCACACCCATAAAAATATTACGCACATGTAAATTGTGGACCCCAAAAGCCCAGCTCTCGGGGTACTCTAGCCTTACAACTAACGCTTAACAGAAAGGCTTGCAATGCGTAACACTTTTTGTAAGAAGCCGCTTTGGGAAGTTAACGACCACCTAGTGCGCGTTGCTCAAGGTAAAGAGCCCGCAGACACCGTTATTCGTCATGCAAAATTGGTAAGCGTTACAACGCATGAGATTCTAGAAGATGCCGACATCGCTATTGCCAGTGGACGCATTGCATACATTGGTGTTGCCGGTCATACAGCAGAACATTGTATTGGCGAGAAAACCACTGTAGTTGATGCCACAGGTCTGTATGCCACGCCCGGCCTCATTGATAGCCATATTCATATTGAATCTGCCATGCTTGGTCCATCCGAGTATGCTCGTGCCGTGGTTCCCCATGGCACCACCGCCATTTTGGCAGACCCCCACGAGGTTGCTAATGTTCGTGGCTTGGACGGTGTTAAATCCATGTGGGAAGACGCTGCTCGCACTCCACTTAAGACCATGCTTACCACACCCTCCTGCGTACCTGCCGTACTAGGCGTAGAAGACACTGGCTCCAGTATTGATGCCTCCCAGGTAGCTCAGTCTATGACGTGGCCCGAAACCTATGGCTTAGGCGAAATGATGAACTTCCCTGGTATTCTCAATAACGAGCCTAACGCCACCAATGAAGTGCGCGAGACCCTTAAAGCAGACCGTCGCGTCACGGGTCACTATTCCGTGCCAGAGTCCGATCGTGGTCTTGCAGCCTACATTGCCTGTGGCGTAAGCTCCTGCCACGAATCCATTGGTATTGATGACGTAGTTGCTAAGCTACGTATGGGTATGTGGGTGCAGTTGCGTTATGGTTCTGCCTGGCACAACCTTCCCGTTTATCTGCCGCCTCTACTGCAAATGGGCATTGATTTACGTCACTGCCTGTTGTGTTCCGATGATAACCACCCCAACACCCTAGTCTCTGACGGTCATATGGACCGTATTTTGCGTGAGGCTGTCCGTTTAGGCTGTGATCCGGTAACAGCTTTGCAGATGGCAAGTATCAACTGCGCAGAATATTTAGGCATTGGCGAAGATATAGGTTCCATTACCCCCGGCAAATGCGCAGATATTGTTCTTATGCGCGACCTCACCAACTTTGAAGCCAAGCGCGTATACATTGACGGTGATTTAGTAGCCCTCAATGGTAAGGCCTGTTTTGAAGTTACACCCTTCGCATGGCCTGAGTTTATGACCAACACCATGAATCTTGGTCGCGAAATTACAGCGGACACGTTCCGTATTCCCGCGCCCACTGCAAACGGAACAACAGACATTGATGGCCCTACCACCTGTAAGGTACGCACTATTACTGTAGATCCTGGTCAAACCATTACGCGCAATACCATTTGTACTGCTCCTGTACAAGATGGTGCAGTTTGTGCAGATCCTGCCACCGACCTCCTTAAACTTTGTGTCTTTGATCGCCATCATGGCGCAGAAGGAACACATGCTTTTGGCTTTGTCCATGGCTTTGGCATCCACGGTGCTCTTGCTCAAACCGTTGCACATGATGCCCACAACCTGCTTGTTATGGGTGACAATGATGAGGATATGGCTCTGGCTGCTCGCACGCTTATCCAGTGCGGCGGAGGCGAGGTTGCTGTTGCAGATGGTAAGGTTCTGGCCCTCGTTGAACTGCCTCTTTGTGGTCTTATGAGTGACCTTCCTGCAGAACAAGTTGCTGCAAAGGTAGAGAAGGTCGAAGAAGCTTGGATGGCCATGGGCAACACCATGCCCTCGCCCTTTATGACCATGGGTGTTATGTCTTTGGCTTGCGTTCCCGAGCTACGACTAACCAACCGCGGCTACGTTAATTGTGTTACCTTCACTATGGAAGATCTTATCGTTGCCTAATATTTTCTTAGGTGCATTGAGCCAAACAAGCTAGATACTCGCTGACATACCCGGCTGTTGTGGTTTACACTGCAGTCGGGTATTTTTGAGAAACGGGGACTCATGGCACAGCCACGCATTACCAGCACCACGCAATTTGATGAGAAGCTCTTTGAAGAGTACTTTGCGGGCAAAGACAGGCCGCTTAATCGTCGTGACGCTACGGTATTTAGCATTGGCGATGGCCTTCTCTTTGGTATTTGGTTTTGGGCTGGTTTGTTATTTAAGTTTAATTTCAATCCACTGGGTTGGATTTTTGGCATTGTAGTAGGCGTAGCTTTGATAGCAGGCATTGCAGAAGCCATTACCGGTGCCACTATTTTTTGGCCGCGCGCATTGTGGCGCAAAACCTATACGCGTTTTTTTGTGCGCCATGGCGTAGATTCCGACATACCTCGCCCATGGATGTGTACCCTACGCAGCCATGCAAGCCCTAACCATGTAGAGATGAGCTACCTTACCAAAGACGGAAACTTTGAAGTACTAAACCAGTCTTACAAAAAGTTTGACCGTATTTTAGTAACAAAACACCTTATTGTACTTATCACTCACTTTGATTTGGGAAATCCCTTTGATTTTTGGCGCCGTGACAATTACGCAAATGCTCTTGCAGACCGTGAAGCCACCGAAGATGCTATTTTTATGCGAGGTGCTATAACGGGCATGGATGGCAAACCCATGAGCGACGAAGATTTTATTAGCTATGTTGGTCGCAAGATTGTGCAGCACTAATATAAAGTACACAAAAACTCGATAAAGAGGTACTGACCTGAGTCAATACCTCTTTTACAGCCGCTTATAAACTACGTACGAGCTGTCCGTAGTTACTTGCGCTTATTACGATAAAACTCAATCAGCGCACGAGTAGACGCATCTTGCTGCGCAAGAACGTTGTCGTCATGAAAAGCAGGTGTAATCTGCTTAGCTAACTGCTTGCCTAGCTCTACACCCCATTGATCGTAGGAATCTAGACCCCAAACCGTGCCTTCAACAAAAGTAATGTGCTCATACAAAGCAACTAATTCACCCAACGCATGAGGTGTTAGAGCCTCGCCAAAAATAGACGTAGTGGGCCTATCACCACTAAATACACGAGCAGGAACCATCCATTGCGCCGTACCCTCAGCACAAACCTCATCTGCTGTTTTCCCAAAGGCAAGCGCCTTAGTTTGTGCCAGGAAGTTACCTAAGAACAACTCATGCACATCTTGGTTACCGTCAGAAGTAGGGTGGGCGGGATTTACAAACGCAATAAAGTCACAGGGAATTTTGCGTGTCCCCTGATGAATAAGCTGGTAGAAGGCATGTTGACCATTGGTTCCTGGCTCGCCCCAAAAAATCTCACCAGTATCTGTGGTAACAGGCGTACCATCCCAACGAACAGACTTACCATTAGACTCCATGGTAAGCTGCTGCAAATATGCAGGAAAACGATGCAGATACTGATCGTAGGGCAACACGGCATGAGAACTCATGCCAAAGAAGTTTACATACCACACATTAAGAAGACCCATTAAAGCTACTACGTTCTTCTCTAGAGGCGTAGTAGCAAAGTAGGTATCTAAATCATGAAAGCCTGCGAGAAGTTCCTGGAAGCGCTGGGGCCCAAATGCCAGAATAAGCGCTAAGCCAACGGCAGAATCTACAGAGTAACGACCGCCTACCCAATTCCAAAAACCAAAGGCATTATCTGGGTTAATGCCAAACTTGCTCACAAGCTCAAGATTGGTGGATACGGCAACAAAATGGCGCTCAATAGCTGTTGCAGCTGCTTGGTCAGAACCATCAATGGCACCAGATGCGCGCAAACAGTCCAGCAGCCACGTGCGTGCACCGCGTGCATTGGTAAGCGTTTCTAGCGTGGTAAACGTTTTGGACACCACAATAACCAGTGTAGTTTCTGGATCAAGGTCGACGGTTTTCTCGGCAAGGTCGGTAGGATCGATGTTGGATACAAAACGACACGAAATGCCTGCATCGGCATAGGGTTTAAGAGCCTCGTACATCATAAAGGGGCCTAAATCAGAACCTCCAATGCCAATGGAAACCACCGTTTTAATGCGTTTACCTGTAACACCTGTCCATTCACCTGAACGTACTTTGTTTGCAAACGCGTACATGCGCTCTAGTACTTCATGAACATCGGCTACGGCATCCTGACCATCCACCATAAGCGTACCTGCCTCAGATGCAGGACGACGGAGTGCTGTATGAAGTACGGCGCGATCCTCAGTAGTATTAATATGCTTGCCAGCAAACATATCATCACGACGCTCCTCCAGACCCACCTCACGGCCTAGCTGGCACAACAGCTCTATTGTTTTGGGAGTAAGTAAGTTTTTGGACAAGTCAAAGTACAAATCATATACGGTAAAACTGAGTTTTTCCACACGCTTGGGGTCATGGGCAAACCAGGTTTTAAGCAAATCAGGCTGCATAAAGTCAGTAGCAAAATGCTCTTGCAGAGAAGCCCAAGCGGCTGTTTGCGTTGCATCTACAGGTTTTTTGATTGATGCGGTGGTATCTGACATATGATTACCTTTCTCATAAAGGGTTCTTGCGTTCAAAACGCTTTACATTAAAACGGTTCTCCCAAAGCGGGAAGCTGTTTAAGAGCATGCCACATCTTGAGCTTTGATGTTTTATCCAACAGTGCAGCTTCAAAACCTCCTAGGTTAAGAACACGCATGCCAAGCAGCATGGTCACAACTCCCCTATCCAACATTGCATGCGAAATATCTGGAAGAGCTGCAAGTTCATCTGCATACGCTTCACGTAAAACTTGGGCCGCCGCCTCATCACATGCAATGATAGTATCTGGATCAAACGCACAAAGAGCTTCTCGTAAAAGTTTAGGGCAAAGAGGAGTACCTTCTACCGTGCAGCTTGCAAGACCACCCCATGCTTGAGGTGCATACCCCAACTGTTCAAGTGCGGCACGTAAGGCCGCCCCATCGGGACCAGAAAGCAATAAGGTTGTATCTGCAGCCGTAAGTTCTCCTTTGAGTAGTACAACGGATGCCGCAGCATTTCCCGACATGTATACGCCACGCTGAGCAAGGCTTACAAACTGGGTCTGTGCGTTTAAGACATAGGCTGCTCTACGAGCTTCTCGGCCACTTGCCATAAGAACCATCACATTCCAATCATAAATTGACTACAACAAATTGTACCGCGCGTCATAATTCTTGCGAGCTGGGTACAAAAACCTCAGTTAAGTAATTTACGGGCAGTCCCGCCCGTATCGAATGGGAGGAACCATGGCTTCTGAGAAAGTAACCAGCGCTACCTTTGACTCTTTGGTAGCTCATAGTGATAAACCCGTACTCGTAGACTTCTGGGCAACTTGGTGTGGTCCTTGTCGCGCTTTGGGTCCCATTGTTGAGGAAGTCTCTGACGAGATGGCAGACAAAATTAACGTTTTGAAGTGCAATGTTGATGACGAGGCCGATCTTGCAACCAAGTTCCACATTGTTTCTATTCCAACTTTGATTCTTTTTAAAGATGGCCAGCCTGTTCATACTATGGTAGGCAACATGCCCAAGGCTGCCCTTATCAAGGAGATTAGCGAGAATATCTAAGTCTTGTAGGTAATTACCTACCTTTTATTGACATGGCTTGAATGCAAACGGTCCCCTGCTAAGGCAGGAGGCCGTTTTTCTTATGCACGTAATTTAATCGAGAAGAACTATCTCTGCAGAAATAATTTTTCCATCTGCAACAACAATCTTTCCACAGGTGGGACCCATCATAGTGCGAGGATATGTAGGACTTCCGGGATTCATTACCAGCACGCCGGGTTTCTCGTCCTCCACAAAAGGCTTGTGCGTATGGCCGCAAATAGCAATATCACAGGTTGTAAGATCCAACATCTCGCGATAATGACAAACTTGCCAACGCAAACCACCCAGTACAAATCGAGTAACTTTCCCGACATTTGGACCGTACAAGTAACTTCCATCGTTGTTGCCCAGACAGGCATAGAGAGGTGCTGTGTTACGTAGGATATCAAAGTTACTGGTAGAGCAAATATCTCCTGCGTGGACAAGATAATCATTTGTGGCAAGTTCTGCCATAAGTGAATCGGACAGCATGCCATGAGTGTCGCTAACAATACCTACAGAAATCTCATTTTTTACCATGGTATGCCTCTGATGGTGTGCCTTTAGGAAATACTACTACCTGTTTATATGCCTAGCGTACGCTTAAGCTGAACCACACGACGGCGGGAAACAGAAATCTTTTTATCGGTAATACCACTAAGACCCAACTGCAAAT
Source organism: Atopobium fossor DSM 15642 (assembly GCF_000483125.1). Taxonomy (GTDB): domain Bacteria; phylum Actinomycetota; class Coriobacteriia; order Coriobacteriales; family Atopobiaceae; genus Atopobium; species Atopobium fossor. Next base: position 113,212 of record NZ_AXXR01000004.1, on the reverse strand, counting down.
TACCGCTGGAAACACCAGCTACATCTTCAATATATTCCAAGTTAACTATATAGCCGCGATGCACGCGGAAAAAGCCATGTGAAGATAGCTTATTCTCCAGCTGGGCTAAAGAAGTTGTAGACAAATACCTGTCAGTATCTGTATAGATACAGGAGTAATCATCCTTAGCTTCAATATAGCGAATAGTATCTACGGGCACCAGTACCTTACGGCCAGCTTTTTCAACCGGAATACGCTCGATGGCAGTATGTCCTTCGGGTGCAGGAGCCAAGCGTTTTTGTACCTTATTAAGAGCCTGCAACAAACGATCATTTTCTACCGGCTTCATTAGGTAGTCCACTGCATCCACGTTAAAAGCATTGAGCGCATACTCACTGTGAGCAGTTACAAACACAATTGCAGGAGGATTTTTGATTTTTTGCATTGCCTCTGCAAGCTGCATACCTGTAGTTTTTGGCATAGAAATATCCATAAAGAGAACGTCTACGCGTCCCTCCATGAGCTTCTCTACAGCCTGACGAGCATTAGAGGCCTCCACGATGTGATCTACACGGCCTGTTTCTTTAAGAAGGTAATTGAGCTCAGAACGTGCTGGGGCTTCATCGTCAATTATCATCGCAGAAAGCATGTACTCACTCCATCCTAGCGATCTCAGTTAAGAGACTATCTATTGCTTAACTGGCGCAATTATTAATAATAGCAAAACTCATAAAACCTATAGTTTGCTAGCCTGTGCATTGGCAAGGCGAATAGAGATACTTGTTCCTTCGTTGGGACGTGACATTATCTCTATACCCGAATCTGCACCAAAAATATGCTCAATACGTTCCTGCACGTTGCGCATGGCAATTCCTGTACCCTTCTCGCTTGTAGCGTCTGGGCCAATAGGCTCACCTGCCAATCGAGCAGCAGCTTCTTCATTCATACCTAAACCGTCATCGGTCACAGAAATCAAAATGTCATCGCCTTCGGTAGCAATATGAATGTCTATGTGCAGAGGTCCATCATCGCGCATGCCATGACGCACTGCATTTTCTACAATTGGTTGGATGATAAAAGCGGGAACCTGAATTTGCTCACAACCGGGCTCGACATATTCATGCTCTATAATGCGATCTTCACCAAAGCGCGCATGCTCAAAGCCCAAATAACGACGTGTCTGTTCGAGTTCCTTCTCGATAGAAATAAGTGCCTCAGAGTTTTCCAATGTTTGGCGATAAAACGTTGCAAACTCACGCAGCAAGGTACGTGCGCGCATAGGATCAGTGCGCGTAAGTGCGGCCATTGTGTTAAGGGTATTAAAAAGAAAATGGGGATTAATCTGAGCTTGGAGCGCCTTGACCTCTGCCTTAGCTGTAAGTTCTGCTTGGCGTTCTAGCTCTCCTGCGGATAACTGAATGGAAAGTAGATTTGATAAGCCTTTAACCAGCGCAAACTGCGTACGATTTGCTTTACGAGCGTTGTGATAATAAAACTTTACAACGCCTATGACCTCATCCCTTACCTTGAGCGGGCCCACAATTCCTGCAGGAATAATATGAGTTCCCGAAGCTCCTGTCGTGGAGATTTGCCTAAATAGTGTGGTAATGCCTGTTTGTAAAACCTCTTTAGTGGCAGAAGTATGGATGGGTGTGCCGAGCGGATACTCGGAAGCCATGTAGCCTTCATATCCCAAAACAGTATCCGTATTGGTAATAGCAACGGCATCCGCATCGGCATATTTGAGCAAAATCTTGCAAACAGCATTTGCATTATTGTAATTAAGTCCATCCTGCAACACTTCAGATAGATGATACGCAGCATGCAATACTTGACGAGTGGTGTTGGTTCTAATTTCTTGCGGATAGAATATCCCACCTAGCACCAAAATAAGAATTGAACTGACAGCAATAGGCACAATAAGAGCCAGTTCAAGAGCCATATCCTGGACGAGTGCGTACGACAAAAACAAAATGGTAATAGCACCTAAAGTGCTTCCAATTATAAAAAGAATTTGGTACCCGTGCTCGTCAACTCGACGCATTTACTCTTCTTCCGTCATCTTTTTGATAAAAGAAGTCTTTTTCAGAGCTGCTGCTAAAGGAAGACCTAACATATACAACACCACAGCTTCACCTATGCCCGTAGTAATAAAGCCAAAGGCATACATGAACATATAAGTACCCTCAAGAGAAATAGAGGTAAAGGGAATAGTATAAAAACCTAAGCCACTCAAAATAATGGGCAAATATGCCGAAACAATAAGGGCGTTTGCAAAGACTGGCCCAAGCAACGCCACCTTAGGATTCTCGCGAAAACGCCAAGTAACCCAAGCTCCTAACAGAGTAGCCAAAGAACCAAAAACCACATCAAAGAGTCCTAAGGCACCCGAACCGCTCAATACAACGTTAACCACATTTGCAATAACACAACCAAGTGCAAGACCAGGAACAGCATCTACCGTAAAAAGCGCAAGTACAACAAGCGCCTCAGAAACCCTAAACTGTATGGGGCCCCATGCTAGACCACCTAGAAACAACAGAGTAATAATGGTCGCGGCTGCATAGGCTGCGGCAATCATGCCAATCCGTGCAATACGCGTAGTCTTATTTACGCTTGACAAGTTAAACTCCTTTAATAGGCAACTCGTTCAGTTTAACGCATCAAGCAGCTTTTTCCTAAACAAATACCCGCATATAATGCCCTGACCTACATTAATGGGTGCGCTTCTTTTTTCGTTCTTTTTCCAAAAGAGTTTGGTAGCTACCCACAAATTTATGTGCCATACCTGTGTCATAGCCATCTGCAGCCACAATACCGTGTTCATCTGAACATAAAAATACCTGGTCAAATGCTATTTGTTTATGACTGAGCTTCTCTACTAAATCTGAGTCATATACCATAGGAATACCCAAGGTGCGTGCAAGATCTGCAACAAGACTAGCAACGCCAGACATAAAGGTTCCCTGTTCTACGCTCGCATAAAGTACATCGTTTTTAACAATCCATAGGGTTTCTGGAGCCACACAGGTTTTATGCGCTTCAATCCCAGAAATACTTGCTCGATCGATAAGAGCGGCAAGACTTGTGGACTGAAGAGGCTCATAGGGTCCAACAGTCATTACAGCTTGACCGTTCTTATCAATAACTACCATGAGAGTACCTTCTGGATAGTCAGATGAGCCACTGCGTAAAGTCCACTCAAGATGCTGCTTTGCCCAGGCAAGTAGTTTGCGAGATACCGGTACGCCATCTATCTGACGCTTACCCAATGCACGAAGGAGCCTATTTTCCAGAGGAAGCATAGACTCGCACAAACGCCAGCGACAGACAATGGCTGGCGTACCCAGCTCAAAAGCTTGTACATTTGTCTGCTCCATAGTTCTCCTTTAACAAAACTTAAATACTTGTTGTATATGTGCATGAGTGCAATACCCGTATTGTAACCAGCAAGCACAGAAAAATATCTAACAACGCTCAGCGGTTTTTTCTAACAAAAAACCGAGCCAGAAACATGAGGTCTCTGACTCGGTTTAACGTGCATTAGCCTTAAAAGCGTTATAAGAAGTTAGTCAGATTGACTTAGTTCTTCTCATTCTTCTTCTTGAGATAGTAAGCACCGGCTACAGCTGCAGCTGCGCCAACCAGTACAAAGGGTACTGCTGCAGTTGCATAATCACCAGTCCTGGGGAGGAGCTTACCAGAAGGCTTGGAAGCACCAGGCTTCTTGTTGTTGCTACCAGGCTTATTGGAATCGGTATTAGGCTTGTTGGTATCGTCGTTGGAGGCATTAGAATCTGCTGCCTTTACAACATTAAACCTGCCGCTTACCTGACCATCGTTAGAAACAATAGTGATGGTGTGCATGCCCAGAGCAAGCGTCTTGGTAAAGTCACCACTCAGAGTAATCTCGGTGGAACCCTCGGCGGCAGTGTAGAACTTAGGATCTACAACGGCATTATCTACCTGTACTTCCTTAAACTTGTTAAAGGGAGCATCGGAAGCAAACAACGCGGTGTCGCCCTGCTTGACCTCGGGGGTCTCCTTAATCAACGTATAGCTGGGGCAGGTTCCCTCAACTACAAAGTCCTCACCCAAAAGCTTGGAATATACAGCAGCGGTTAAATAACGATAATCGTCCTGCTGATGTGCTTTGTTTACCAAAGTGTTAGCAAAGACGGCAATGTTAAGGCCATCCTTCTGGTAATCAATAGCCTGAATAGAACCCTTATACTGCGCAATGGCAGACTTGGTCATAAAGGCCTCAAGAGGCTCATCCTGGGTGGTCTTGATAAGAGTCTTAGCACCATCCGGAACACTGGTGATATAGCCACCACCATAGCCATACATCTTGAAGTCACCTTCATTTTTGTACGTAGCTGTGATGATGTCATCCTCGGGGAACTCTACCATGCTCAAAGCATCATAGCCCCACCAGTCATTGTCAGGAACACCTGCAAAGCCTGGCATAAGATTCTGTGCCTTAAGGAAGCCCATAGCGTCCGCGGTATACGCAACGTAAGGGGTGCCGGCCTTAATCTTAGCTGCTACTTCATCTTCGTTGATAGGATACTGAGAACCAACAATAACGTTAGCTTCATCTAAATTGGTGGTAATCTCAAAGCCCATTTGGGTTTGAAGAGCAAAGATATCCCAACCGCGATCGGTATTAAGGCGATTCTTGTAACCCTTCATACCAACCTCGTGGCCATCGGCATCAGCTACGTAGTCAGAATTTCCAAGAGGAATGTATACCTTGATACCATTGTTGAGCTTCTTGGCCTTAGGAGCATCCTCGACGTTTACCACGTCCAAAGTCCACTTATCCTGAACCGTATTAAGATCAGAGGCGGCTACAACATAGCTACCAGCATGCTCACCTTCGGTGATAAGACCAACGCTCTTGCCATCTTTAAGTAGAGCATTTACTGCATTAATTGCATCAAGACCATTGTTCTTAACAATGGAAATACAACCCTGACCCTCATAAACGGTAGCGGTCTTGGGAGCCTCGGTAATCTGGTCCATTGCATCTGCGGCAAAGACGCCGACCTTGCGAATGGTATCCATATCAAAGCCACGGAAATCAGCAAAGTTGGTTACAGGCTCAGAATAAAGCGTGTACTGTGCCCAATCAGAAATTACCAGGTTAGGATACAGAACACAGTTAGCCATGTTGCGCTTTGCTTGATGCATATCAACGATAACGGTACCAGCAGCATAGGTCTTATCGCCAACCGTAACATCCTTATTGAGCTGGTTAATCTTTACACCATTGTGAAGAAGTAAAGCAACGGTCTTGCTTGCTGCAGCACGATCCTGCTGATTTTGAGCGTCCATTGGAATGACATAGTACTCAGGGAAGAAGTTATGGTTCTCATTGTTCTGAGGACGGAAGATGTCAGCTTCAGCACCAGCAACGTCATTCTGGTTTACATAGTAAGGACGAATGGTGTCTGCATCGATATTCTCGATACCACGACGGAAGCGCTCAAGCTGGTTGATGAACATACGGTCTTTGTTGGCAGCAATAAAGTCTGCATTGCCAATAAAACCGTACTCCAAAGCATATAGGGCATCGACATTTGCAGAAGGAGCCTCAACCGTATAGGCATTGGTGCCGTGCATCATGGCGTACTGAGGAGTGTAGCTCGTTGACATGTCGTCAAAGGGCTCTGCCCAATACTTGGAGCCATCGTCTTGTATCTTGAGGTAGTCACGCATGGGCATCTGAACCGAGTTAATGGTCTCATTGTTAGAGATAGAAGCGCCCATGAAGGCTTCACCCTGTGCAAGAGCAGTGTCGATGAACAGGTCATACTCGTTGTTGGGGTCATGCGTAGGCGAGCAAGGCTCTACCTGATACTGCTCGTAATAACCGTGAAGCTCATGCAAAGACAGGGGATCCCACTCTGTAATGAAACCAGACATAGCCTGAGTCTCGGGCTGAGTTTGATAGGTATTGTCACGGTTAAGGTCAAACGCGTTGGCGTTAGTACGAACATTTACCTCACGAGCATCTGCATTCTCGGAAGGGATAAGAATGAAGAACATATCATCGAGCAGCTTGGAAGGATCAAAGGTCCTTGTCTCCCTGTTGTAGTACAGGTCAAGCTGGTCTTCAGTAAGGTCTGCTGCAGCAACGCTACCGCCGCCACCATCACCACGAAGATAGCCAATACCCGTTACCTGATCCTTGATGAGATCAGACCAAACCTTTTTGTCTGCTGTCATCTCGGTAGCAAGCTCCTGCTTACCAGCCTCAGTCAAACCTGTTACGGTCTTGTACTCAAGGGGCTTGCCAGTGGACAAGTCGCGCATGAATTCCATAATTGCGTCTACAGCTACAATCTCATCTGCGTGGACGTTGCTGTATACAACGGGGACCTTATATTTAAGAGAGCCCGACCTAACTTCCTCCTGAACCTTTGCAGGCTCAGACTCCATGCGCTGCTTAAGAGCCTGATAGTTGTCCAGGTCTGCCTTGGACTTAGCTACAAAGACGGCCTGAATAGGACGACCCTGTACGGTCTTGCCTATCTCGCGAATCTCTGCATACATTCCATTAGCATTGGCCTGTGCTACCAACTCAGGAAGCTCCTGATAAATCTCTTCCTGGGTGCGGTACTCGTCATAGGGACGAACATCAACATCAGTGGAGTAAGCCTCAGTGCCATCGATTGAGCAAGCAAGCTTAAAGGTGCCTGTGTAGTCATACATGGCAGAACGCACCGTAGCGCGGGCGCGTACGTCAATACCATCAAGACCAAAAAGCAGCTTGTTGTTAAAGGTAAGAACGATGCTGGGCGTACCATCAACATCCTCTGCCCTCATGGTAATGTCGCTAAACATGGGCTGAGAAGGAATCTTGGGGCTTCCGCTCACCTTAACAGCAACGGTCTTCCACTCATCCAGCTTGCCACCCATATACTGCTTGGGATAGATTTCTGGATCCATGATGCCTTTATCGCGGGACAGAGTCCACGTAACCTTACCGGCATCAATTTGCTGCTGGAGCTCCTCTACACTAGCAGCCTTTGTAGGTACGGTTGCTTTATAGGAACGCTCCTCCGTCATGGAGATGCCTACCTTTTGTCCAGCAACTGCCTTTGCGTCAGTACGTTCAAACTTCCCGACTGTCTCGGCCTGAGCAACCGTTGCAAGCAAAGCACGCTGATTCACAAAGTTTGCCAGCGGGGGAGCTGCTACAGTTCCAAGACCCAAACTAAGAACGAGAGCTGCAATAACAGCCTTCTTCCTGTTTTGTTGGGATGCCATGTACTCACCTTCTTTCTTCGCTTCCTTTACGAAAAAACTAAAACGCATACGTATAAAATCTACCGTAACTGAAAGAAAAATACAGTATCCAAGGCATGTTGTTCGACAGGCGATAAGTTATATCGGGCGAGTGGTTAGTGTCTTGAATTTGCAGCATTTTGCTGTTAAACGCACAAAAAATGAGCCCAACAAGCTGCCGCTGGGCTCATGAGCAGTGTAGGTTATAGAAACCTATAACAACTATGCATATGCAATTTGCTTAAAATTAAAACTTACTGGAAGTCCTTCTCGTAAAGCACTTGACCATTGTGAACAGTAAGCTCTACTTCTGTAGTGAGATACTCCGCCGGTTCCACATCAAACAAGTTCTTGGAGAGAACAATTACATCTGCAAATTTTTAGTTGTAAGAATCCACACCATAAGTGATGTGGCACAGGCAATAACCGCTGCCAGCATAATTACGAGCGTATAGACAAACCATGCTATGTCCACAACAACCCCCATACTACAATGGATTTAAAAACGTTCTTACAACTCTTTACGCACTTCTATGCGCACAACCTATACCTGCAAAGGAGTAATCATGGGTGAAAAGACCAAAGACCTCAACATTACCTACCGCCTTTTTACAGAAAATGACTTCACAGACGTTGCCACCCTATACACTCACATCTGGACCAACAATGTGGAGCTTCCCGACGATAAGCTCCTGTGTGGTTCTCTTAGCCTAGCAGGGTCTCTACTCCGCTCTCCCCTTGCTTATGTTGCCGAGAAAGACGGCGTAGTTGTAGGTGTTTGCCTTGGTGGCTTGAGCCCCCATGGTAAGCAAACCCTGGTAGAAAGCTGGCGTCCACGTTTGGATAAACTCATTGAACGTGGTAACAAGCGTGTAGAAGAGACGGGTAATCGCACTCTTGAAGGCGCATTATTTGGCGATTTGCGCGAACATAAAACAGCCGATGATTTTATCGCTAACAACCCCAATAACCCCTATGCACAAGCGGAACTTAACTTGATTATGCTTGAGCCTGCTTTACATGGTAAAGGCATTGGTGGCAAGTTGGTAGACGGTATGATTAAGCTTTTTAAAGAAGCTGGCGCTCCTGGCTTTTTCCTTACCACAGACAGTGCCTCTAACTGGCGTTTTTATGAACACCGCGGCATGCAACGTATTCAAGAAAACCCAGATCCTAACGACCCTAACTGGGCAAGCTACTTATACGGAGCTGTCTTAGTGTAGTCAGCAATACATCAAACATCAAACAGAGGTTCTTGCAAAAAGGGTCCAACGCTTATGTGCGAAGGACCCTTGCCATTGCTCGTTGTGCCAGCCGTGCTGAATGCTTGGCATACAGTTTAAGCGCTGGGCTCCTGCTGAGTAATGCAGTGGATGTTGCCACCACCATATACAACTTGCTCGGACTGTACGCCTACTACCTTGTACTCGCCCTCACCCCAGGTTTCGTCATAAATCTTCTGGAGGGTCTCAATAGCAAGTGCATCATTCTCGTCACCATACTGAGGAGTAATAACACCCTTGTTTGTTACCAGGTAGTTCATGTAAGAGGCAATGAGAGGCTCATCGGGAACGCGAGGCTCTGCATTCTCGTCGATGTCAATAGAATCGCACGCTTCCTGAGTCATAAACAGTGGATTAACAGGCATGGGAAGCTTGTATACCTTGAGCTTGCGACCCTTTGCATCGGTTGCATTAGAAAGGGTCTCATAGGCTGCATGGCACTGACTATAAAAAGGATATTCAGGATCGTCAGTCCAGATAACTGCAACAACACCAGGAGCAACAAAGGTGGCAACGTCGTCAATGTGACCGTTGGTCTCTTCGGGATCAATGCCTTCCTTAACCCAAATGACCTTCTCAACACCCAAATACTCCTTAAGGTGCTCGGTCATGTATTCACGAAGTTCCTCGCTCCAAGGCTGATACTTAAGAGCAAAGGTAGGCCAAATACCTGCATCGGGCTCGTCCACACGTACTGCAGAAGCAGTGCGGCCAGGAGACAACAAGCACTGATCGGTAACAATAACGGTGCCCTCGCCGTCAACGGTAATGGAGCCACCCTCCAAAATCATGTCATCGGGACGATAACGACGTACACCAGAAAACTCAGCCATCTTCAAAGCGATTTGCTCGTCCTTATCCCAAGGGAAGTACAATCCATCAACCATACCGCCATAAGCGTTAAAGTGCCAGTGGTTAGCGCGCTTCTCGCCCTTGCCGTTGATGACATACGTTGCACCAGTGTCACGGAACCATGCGTCGTCGGTGGTCATCTCAAGAACGGTTACGTTCTCGTCATTCTCGAACACAGCCTTACAGTTTGCATAGTCAACCTGATTGACACACATAACAACAGGAGTGAACTCTGCAATTGCACGAGCTACATTTGCATACTGCTCCTGAGCAGGTTTAGCACCGTTTGCCCATGTATCGGTACGATGAGGCCAGCCCATCCAAACGCGATCTTGGGGAGCAAACTCTGCAGGCATGAAAAAGCCGTCGGCCTTAGGAGTGGACTCAGATTCGGTAATAGTACGCATGTGGAACCTCCTTGATAATTTGATTCCAAAACATGCCGGAAGCCCCTTGCTCCCGGCACTTTAATAAGCATTAACCAGCAATTTATGCCTGGAGCTCGTTGATCTTATCAAGAGCAGCGTGAAGCTCTGCCTTAGCGGAGTACTCAACATCCTCATCATTAAGAGGAGTACGTTTGCCAAGCGCAGCAAGCAGAGCACGAATGGAGTGCTTGCGATTCTCCGCCTCATCCCAGCACAAAGAGCGCTCAGGATTGTCCATAACCTCGTCGGTTACTTCCTCGTTACGAGTAGCGGGCAGGCAGTGCATGAACTTGGAGTTAGGACCAGCAAAGTTCATCATGTCCATGGTTACCTGGTATTTAGGATAGAAGACGTCCATGTAGTTCTCGCCGGACTCCTCCTCGTCATACAGGCCATACCATACATCGGTGTAAATAAAGTCTGCACCCTTGATGCACTCAATGTCATCAGAGATAACAATGGTACCGCCGGACTCTTTGCAGTTCTTCTCGCCAATCTCCATAAGCTGACGACCAAACTCTGCACGCTCTTCCTTGGTGCCTACATGCAAGCCACCATCGCATACCTGGTGACCCTTAGGTCCAAACTGTACAAAGTGCATACCAATTTTGGATGCAATAAACATCAGAGAAACGCAGACCTGAGTTGCATCGCCAATGAATGCCAAGGTGCAATCCTGGATGGACTTACCCTCGGGAAGGTTCTCGAGCATGGTAAGAAGGTCACCCATTTCCTGGGTGGGGTGATTGAACTCAGACATGCCATTGATTACGGGAACCGCAGAGCCCTCTGCCAAACCTACAACATCCTTATGACGATTTACACGAGCCATCATGATGTCGAGCAGAGAACCCATTACACGAGCGGTGTCGCCCAAAGACTCATGGCCACCAAGCTGAATGGTGCCAGGGCCATAGAACTGAGCATGTCCACCAAGGTCGGTCATAGCGGTCTCGAAGGAAAGGCGGGTGCGGGTAGATACCTGCTGGAAGATCATGCCAAGAGACTGGTTGCGAAGAAGGTGAGGATAGTAACCGTCAACCTTGATGGCCTTCTTCATTGCAATAGCAAGATCCTCAATAGCAAGAATCTGCTCCTTGGTAAAATCATTAGAATCGATGAAGTCCTTGGGCATAGCCATGAGACATTCTCCTTTACTTTGGCGCTTAACCAATTGACGACACGTACAAAGGTATGTGGGTGTCGCGCTCCTACACCTTCCACATTACCTACTTGCAACAAAAACGCGAGTTTATACTGGATGTTTAAATGTAGACGGCCTCTATACCTACCCTAAACCTTATAATCACCGCAGATAAATTGGGATAAATTACCCTAGCGCAGAAGAGGTCAGTGGCTCAAATCCCAGTAACGAGTAGCTATCTTCACTGCATACTTCACCGCATACTTGCTTACAACAACACTCTTTGCTTTTTTAAGATCTGTCTACCTATTAGCGTGACTTTTTTCTTTTTTAGAGCCGTCTATCCATTATTAAAATTAATAATGGATAGACAACGGTCAAACCATTAAATAGCACGGGAGCAAAAAGTACGGGGGCGAAATGGCGCAGAAGCGCTGAGGGGAAGTTACTTACTCCTCGGTATTCTCAGCAGGCTGGGCAGACTCTTCTGCAAGACGCTGAGCAGCAAGTTCGGCAGTAAGGCCCGTGTACTCGACCTCACGACCACGAGCGGACCATACGCGGACTACTTCGCCAAGCACGATGAATACCAGCGTACCAATGAGGAAGCTCCAGTCACCCTCAAGGCCAGGGAATACAACTGTTGCAATGATGCAGAGTACCAGTTCAATTGCCGGAACTGCTAAAGCAATCATTTGCATAGCGCCCTGGAAGGGGAACTTGAAAACACGCTTGCGGTTAGGATCAACCTTACGAAGCTTCAGGAATGCGGGGAACATAGGAATATAGCTAATGAGCAAGAACACTACGTTCATCGAGAAAAGCATCCAGAAGATGTTATTAGCAATGGTCTCGTTAGGAATGAGCTGCAGGCACAAAGCCAAGGAGGCTACAATACCGTCGACAATAGCCGCGCCATTGGGCATCTCGGTCTTAGCGCTCTCACGAGCAAAAATCTTGGGCATGTTGCCATGCTTTGCAGCATAATCAGCAACAAAGTTAACACCAAAGGACCAAGAAGCCATATTGGCAAACAGGGTTAGCAAAAATGCAATAGAAATAATGCCAAAGATGGGTGAGCTGCCAACCATGGTCTGAACCGCAACAATCATGCCAAAGTCCGGATCGATTGCATCGGCAGAAATAGCTGCGCCAATACCAAAGGAAGCAAACAGGTAAATGGCTGCAATAGCAAGACCGCCAAGAATAATTGCCTTGGGGATGTCTTTCTCGGGATGCTCCATGTCAGATGCAAAGGTGCAAACAACCTCAAAGCCCATGAAATTAAACAAGATGATGGACAAGTTGGTCAGAGCTGTGCCATCAAAACTTGGCAAGAACGTTTGAGCTGACATATCGGATGCAAAGCCATTTTGAGTTGCATACCAAATACCAAGTGCGCCAACTGCAACAGCAATTGCCACCTTAATAACTGCACCACCATTGAGAATCCACTCAGAGTCAGATACCTTAGAGAAGGACATGACTACAACAACCCACACAAAAGCCAGCTCAATAGCCATCTTGGCAACTAGAGAAAACTCAATGCCAAATACCATGCCCAAAATATCAGGGAATAGGGTTGCGCAGGATGCAATCCACAACGGGTAATTAATCCAGTAGTACCACGCTACGCGAGAGCCCCACTTGTCACCAAATGCCTCACGAATCCAGTCGTACAGACCACCATCGGAGTCGTAGGTAGTACCCAACTCAGCAACAACCATGCCATAAGGAAGCAAGAAGGTGATGATGAGGAAGATCCACCAGAAAAACTGTGCGTTGCCAATGGCTGCTGCGGGTGCTGCAGCTTCTGCTACAAACACGACGCAAATAACGGAAAGAATTACGCTCAGGAAGCTAAATTTTTTCTTCTCCATTGTGCAACCTCCTTTCAAAAGGCTCGAGCCCATATTTAGAATGCGCTTTCTATTGCACGCAATTTCACTTATAACAATGGGACTCGAGCAGCATTTGGTCTAGCTCATTTAAGTTTATGAACGTTCGCAGTTTTTAAACTTCGATAAACTATCAGTTCAGGCTGGGTATACCTAAGCTAGACATATTGATTACTTTAAGGGTTTATATTTTTAGAAATGAGAAGAGCAGTATGAGTTTATTCTTCTTCGTGTATACGATTGCGCTGCTTTTTATCTGTATTGCAACCGCAAGTATCTGCGGAGCTGCTTGGGCAGTATCCCATCGTAATCGTTATATTCCGCAAGCCTTGTTTTTTATCTTTTACTTTGCGGAACTTGCTAGCATCTTTGGCTCTGAGTGGATGGTACAAAATATCTCAAACATTAATCCATCCAATTACTACGATATTGACCTCCCGGCATTCCGTATTCTTATTGGTGCAGCAATTCTTTCTTGTTTTTGGTACGTTGTCCTCGATATTGTTGATGTACATCGCTTACGTGCTGTAGTTATTCCAGCAGTTATCTTTATTGTGGTTTGTACCGGCATCGTAGTAGTAATGCCATACGGTCCTTTTAGGCAATGGTTGTTTTACACCATGCGACAAATATCACTTATTTTCTGTCTTGTATATGCACGATATCGATACCAAAAGAGCGATGACGAGATTATGCATCAGCGCATTACTAAACGAACTCGCATGATGGTGATATTAAGCATTCTCATTGCCGGCATCCTCATTGAAGATACCCTTGTTATTCTCAACCTACCCATTCCTGGTCAAGACAGCATCTTTGCAGCACTATTCCTCTCATCTCGTAATTTTTCAGAGAACATCATGATGCTGTACCTCACCTATACCGTAGCGCGCCCCGCTCTTGAAATTCTGAGCCTGCACTTTAATGAACCTCCCGAAGCAAAGACTGATGAGGGCGAAGCTCATCGCCTAAACGAGCACATAGAAGATCGTCTTCCTGCCTATGCAGCCGCCCATGGTCTCTCCAAGCGCGAGCGTGAAATTTTGGGTCTTGCTATGCAAGGGAAAAACAACCGAGAAATTGCAAGTGAACTCATCTTGGCTGAGGGCACCATTAAGACACACCTGCATAACATCATGAAAAAATGCGAGCAAGCCAACCGAGAAGATCTCCGTAAGGATTTCTGGGCAAGCTAGTGGGGCGCCATAAGCTACGCAAGCAAAACGCTGGAACAAAAACTGTTCCAGCGTTTTTTACTTAAGAACGTACGCTTGCTAAGTGCAAGTAACGTTTAGTGACGGAAATGACGATTACCCGTAAAGACCATGGCAATGCCATATTCATTGCAAGCAGCAATAGACTCATCATCGCGCATGCTGCCACCTGGCTGAATAATAGCTGTGACACCATGTTTGGCCAACACATCCACGTTGTCGCGGAAGGGGAAGAAAGCATCGGATGCTGCAACCAACCCAGCTGCCTCTACGCCCATGCGTTCGCAAGCCTTTTCTGCACGCTCACACGCCAACAGTGCAGCATCCACGCGATTGGGCTGGCCGGGTCCCATGCCTAAACCAGCCTTGTCTTTAGCAACTAAAATTGCATTGGACTTAACCGTTTTGCAAACCTTCCACGCAAATAAAAGATCGTCCATCTCGGCCTGTGTAGGTTGACGCTTGGTGGGGACTGTAAAGCTTGTAACATCCTCGTCTACGTGATCAATATCCTGGACTAAAATGCCACCATCCACCGTTCGAATTTCATGACCAATGGTGCGGTCTACACCACCAGTTGCCAAAACGCGCATATTAGTACGTTTAGATAGACGCTCAAGTGCCTCAGCTGTATAACTCGGAGCAATCATAACCTCAACAAACTGCTTATGTACGTCTGCAAAATGCTCAACTAAAGAGAGGGGTACTTCACGATTGACTGCAATAATGCCACCAAAAGCAGAAACGGGATCGCAGGCAAAGGCGCGATCATATGCCTCGGTTACATTTTCTGCAGTGGCAGAACCACAGGGATTTTGATGCTTAAGAATGATTACTGCAGGTTCATCAAACTCACGAACAGCACTCCAAGCGGCATCGGTATCCAACAAATTGTTGTAGGATAAGGGCTTACCTTGGAGTTGTTGAGCACGAGCAAGTGAATGCTCTGGCGCATCAGGAGCTACGTAAAATGCTGCAGATTGACGGGGGTTCTCACCATACCGTAGGTCTTGTTCTTTAGTTGCACTAACAATCAGTTGCTCGGGAAAATTAGAAGTAGGCTGATTGACGGTAGCGTCACTACCTGCTGTAAGGTTAGATGCAAGCCACATGGAAATTGCCTTGTCATACGCAGCTGTAGTGGAGTACACCTTAAGCGCTAGCTTACGGCGGGTATCCAATGTAGTAGCACCACCATGAGCACGCATCTCGGACAAAATGGCCTTGTAGTCTGTTGGATCGCTTACCACCGTAACAGAATCGTTGTTCTTGGCTGCAGAGCGAAGCATTGATGGACCACCAATATCAATATGCTCAATAGCATCTGCAAACGTTACGTCTGGATTGGCCACCGTTTTCTCAAACTCGTATAGATTAACGCATACCAAATCAATCATGCCAATATCATGAGCAGCTGCGTCTGCCAGATGACCTTCGTCATCACGACGGCACAGCAAACCACCATGAACCTTAGGATGAAGCGTCTTAACACGACCGTCCATCATTTCGGGGAAGCCCGTATATTCCTCTATAGGAATCACGCGCACTCCAGCATCTGCCAACACACGTGCAGTACCACCGGTAGATATCACCTCAACACCAAATTCACTTTCCAGTGTCTTTACAAAATCAATGACGCCGGTTTTGTCGGTTACCGAAACAAGAGCGCGCTTAATGGGCTTCTCGGCCATATATACTCCTTGAACACGGTGCTGCCAGAATATGCAAATTGTACGATGAGCATATCATCGATTGCGATAGTAAAACACCGCAATTTGTTACAAAGATGCCGTAATATACATCTTCGATACCACAAAAAGAGCCTGCCAGAAAATTCTGACAGGCTCTTGCCATACATGATTGCGTTATACAAACACGACTTAGGCATGAATGCGGGTACCAGAAAGACCAGCCATGGCCTCGGCGGCCTTGTCCAAAGAACCAATGATGCAAGTACGGCCGGGACGGCTCTCTGCAAACTTAACAGCAGCGCGAACCTTAGGCTCCATGGAACCCTTACCAAACTGACCCTGCTCGAGGTACTGACGTGCCTCCTCAGTGGTGATGTCCTCAAGATCCTTCTGATCAGGCTTACCAAAGTTAATGGCAACATGATCAACAGCAGTGAGAAGAACTAGGGTGTCTGCAGCGCAGTCCTCAGCAAGAAGCTCGCCACCCATGTCCTTATCGATAACTGCAGCCTGACCCTTGTAAGCACCCTTATCAGAGTAGTCACGAACTACAGGGATGCCGCCACCGCCACAAGCAATAACGATAAACTCATTATCAAGAAGGTTGAGGATGGACTCGTTCTCAACAATCTTCTTGGGCTCAGGAGAAGCAACTACGCGGCGATAACCACGGCCGGAATCCTCTACAAAAATCATGTCGGGGTGTGCTGCCATCTCGGCGTCTGCCTGCTCCTTGGTAAGGAATGCACCAATGGGCTTGGTGGGATTTTGGAATGCAGGATCGTCGGGGTCTACCTCAATCTGAGTAACAACAGAAGCAACGTGCCAACGCTTGTAGGACTTGTGCATAGCTGCACCAATAGCCTGCTGCAAGTGATAGCCAATGTAGCCCTGGCTCATAGCACCACACTCAGGAAGATCCATGGTAGGGATGGACTCGTCGGTCTGGTTTGCGTAGGTAAATGCCTTCTGGATCATGCCAACCTGAGGGCCATTGCCGTGGGTGATGATGATCTCATTGCCCTGCTCAATAACCTTAAGCAGGATAGGAGCAGCGTTACGAACGCGCTCAATTTGCTCTTCGGGGGTGTTGCCAAGAGCGTTGCCACCAAGGGCGATGACGACGCGGCTTGCGCCAGACTTAGCCATTGTGTCTCCTCTAGATCGACGGGTTGTCCACTCGCACTGCGCGAATGGGCGCGAAACAAAACGCGCTATTAACGAAATCATAGCGCGTAGCTACTGTAAAACAATCCGGTATATTTTGCACGCCTGTGAGCGGTATTTTTTTCAAAAATATAGGGGGATACCTGCTTTTGTAAACCAGATACCCCCTTATGATATATCATGCATAAAATCGCAAAAATGACTTGATTTAAGACATATTTACCAAAGAGCTTGTCACGGGCAAACGGTGATGGATTCACTAAAAGTGCTTAAAATGCTCCGCCACCGCCTCCGCCGCCAAAGCCACCGCCTCCGCCGCCAGAAAATCCACTTCCTCCACCATCAAAGCCGCCAAAGTCTCCAGAACCAGAAGAATCAAAGGTGCTGGCAATAGTGCTTGCTGCATAACTAGTTGCAACGCTGTGATCCAAGCTTGTAAGAGGAGAATCCCTCCAACCATAGCTGTTAATCCACATATACGTAGGAATAGCATCTACATTATCCACGTACTGAGGAAGAGCAATTCTAATCTGCTCAAGTACCCTCTTAGAAACACCAAGAGCAACAGCAATGACCAGCAATTTATTCCACAAAATAACATCATTGGGTACTGCCTCGTTTAACCGCGTGAAATCTTTAAACCAACGCGTAAGCGCGTCGAGCTTGGCGCTGAGTTCAACACCATCAACAGAAAGTTTTTGCATCTTGGTGAGACGATTCCCAATCCACATCGCCGTAGCAATTTGCAAGATTAAATACACAGGCCAAAGAAATGCAACTGAACCATACAAGTTGCCAAAGTCTGACAAAATCGAAGGTAATGCTACTACCATAGGCGCAGCAGAAAGTAAAAACACTGCTACGCAAAGAACAACCATGAGCCAGACACGATTGTTATTTTTATCTTTAAAATAATGTTTCTTAAAAGCCGCAGATTCAGCAGATGTAATCCATGATTTCATCCACTCGCCATACTTTTCAGGTTGACTTTCTGCAACATCTTTAAGGTCACTCATAAGAATTGATTGATGTTCGGCATCCTGTATATAGCCAGTAGTTTTTTTAGCAACCTTTTGAAACAAGAATTTATGCGTTGCCTGATCGATAGGGTCTGTTAGTTCGCTGTAATACTTCAGCTCAGTTAGCCTCCAAGAGCTATCATCGTCCGAGATTTTATCAATATGAATAGCTTTGGTGGCACTCAACTGCATGATTGCAGCTGTTAAGAACTTACTCTTGGCATTGCCTCTATTCTTTAAAATGGAATACACCACGGGATTATCGCTCGAAGGGACATCACGAAAATAACTGCCCTTAAACTGAGGTTCGTGTAGACGACGATAACGACCATAATTCATTTCTGCAAACAACACCATGAGTGCACAAATAAGAGGCACGCTCACCACAAAGAAAGGCTTAGTTTGATTTGCAAAATTAATGGCATGTTCTTTTCTTAAGGCCTCATACTTTCGTGCGGCCGCACGTCTTTCATTTGCACTATTTGCCCAAGCAGTCTCTTCAGCAATAATGCTCTTAAGCCTCGCCTCTGAAGACGGAGTTACTCCACTCACCCAATCCTGAGGAAAGGTAATACGTGACTCAGCATAATCAGCAGAATCAACCTTATCCACCGAAAAAACTACGCCGTTTTTATCGTTAGATTGGGTAACGGTACCCGTCAAAGCGCCGTGACCCCATCCGCGAACGTTATCTCCGGGAGTTACAGTTTGACCTGCAGGAACTGGTAGATGAATGGTGCAAGTTACGTTATTGGAAGAAACATCCCAGCCATCAGAGACAAACTTCCAATAGAGCTCAGCACAATCCGACCAAACCGAAACTGCATTGTCTATGTGATAACTAATCAGATATGACTGTCCTTCATTGCTAGCGCGATGAAAGATTTTAATGCGCTTACTACCACCCTCATCAAGAATTTGGAAAGTATCGTTGTCCTCAGAATAGCTTTGCTCAAGTTGCTGAGTGGGAGTTAAGCTACCCTTATCGGCAAGGCCTGTTTGTATATCTGTGATGGTGAGTGTACGACCTTCGTATTCACCCTCGACAAGCTTCCAGTACACGCCATTAAATTTGCCAGAAAAATCAAAGTGGCGGTTTTCTATAACGTCCAATGAGCCATCTGGATTGACTGTTGCATCAATCGTTACTTGGTCGATTGAATAAGATTTTGCAAGCGCTTGGCTTGGTAGCCCAAACAAAGCTATTGCCATCACTAAAAAACAGCATATAGCTGTTGTGATTGACAAAAAATTAAACCCAAAACGCGTTTTCATACGGCCCCCGCTTCATAAAGCGAACGGTATTTTATTGATAATCTAACTTTATACGATGTTACTCGCGGTTTCATTGAGCTTTGCCGCTGCGCTACTATAACTATCATGCTGTCACAGACGTTTACATATCCTAAAAACAACACGGTGGTTGGCAGGTTTGCGCCCTCTCCCTCTGGACGCATGCATCTGGGAAACGTATTTTCCTTACTCCTGGCCTGGCTGGGCGCTAAAAGCGCTGGTGGCAGCATTATTCTGCGTATAGAAGATATTGACCCTCGTGCCGCAAACCACCAGTACGCACAGATTCTTATGGAGGACCTTAGATGGCTTGGGCTTGCTTGGGATGAAGGCCCTTACTTTCAAAGTAATCGTGTTGATTTGTATGACCAGGCCATAGCTCAGCTTACAGACGCAGGCTATACCTACCCATGCTTTTGCACACGTGCAGAGCTTCATACTGGATCTGCTCCACATGCAAGTGATGGAAGTTATATTTATCCAGGTACCTGCCGAAATCTTACTTCAGACCTTCGCCATGAAAAAGCTACCGAGAAGGTCCCATCTATTCGCTTGCGCGTTCCTCACAGCAATAATGCGTCAGCTCTCTATAGCGTTACCGACCTCCTACAAGGTACATATCGACAAAACCTCGCAAACGATTGTGGGGACTTCATTATTAGGCGCGGTGATGGTGTATACGCATATCAACTTGCTGTTGTTCTTGACGATGCACTTATGGGTGTTAACCAAATTGTTCGAGGTAAAGACTTGCTTAGCTCTGTCCCTCGACAGCTTTATTTACAAGATTTGCTTGGGGCGCCACACCCTTCTTACACTCATATACCTCTACTAATTGCTCCAGACGGTCATCGCCTTTCCAAACGCAATAAAGATCTTGACCTTGGCACTCTTAAAAAGCGCGGCGTTACATCGCAACAAATTATTGGTTTTTTGGCTCATATGATAGGGCTCGTACCAAAGCATGCCGCACTTACTCCACAAGAATTACTTCCCATCTTTAGCTGGGATAAGCTCTCGAACTTCCATCAAGACATAGTTATAACGTCTGAAATTTTTGATACAAACTTATAGTTGCTCTAACAAAAATTGGTATAGTAGGGTATTATTCGTATGCACCACTATTTGGAGAGTTGACCGAGAGGCTGAAGGTGCTCGCCTGCTAAGCGAGTATAGGACCAAATCCTATCTGGGGTTCGAATCCCCAACTCTCCGCCAGAACAGTATGAGCGTCTATCAGTATTTTTGCTGGTAGACGCTTTATTTTAGCTTGCTGAGAAATATCTAATCTGGCAGACCGTAACCATATTGATTGAAGTGGAGTAATCACCCTGAACAGAAGAGGTCTTAGGGTCATCAGCGGTGATAATTTATAAGTTTTGCAATGCGCGAAAGATAAAAATCTGGATTAAGCATCCCACCCGTTCTTACGGACATCAGCTCAGAAAGACTAATCGCAATATTCTGCAACTCATATCCTTTTTTCTCACCACTTAACTTATGAATTTCAGACAGATTGCATTCCCTGCAAAAGGCAATGATGTCTTTATCGAATATATCCTCATCACAACTCATTGGAACGCCATTTGGCATAATGCGAAAAGATGCATTTTCTTTTACAAACTCTTGCCACTGCTTTGCGCATGTTTTTTGTTCCAGCCTACAGCCTGCATCCATAAGTTCACTTAAAGGTGCGGTATTAACATGCGCATCATCAAGCCATAGTACTGATGGATTGATGCGCTCTATGCCTTTAATGCTCTGTATCCTTGTCTGTAAATCTACCAGTGAACTTATGTATAACAAGCCAAGTGATGCATGAGGATAGGGAAGCATCCAGATTCTTAGTGCTTTTGCCTGTGTAATGGTATTGAGAAAAGCTTTGTAGCGTTGCTCAAAGTCTTGATCAACGCTATACCCCCGTCGTACTAACTCTGACTTTCTATTTTTGGGTGTCATCGTAGTGATAGAGCCTATTGTTACATCATCTGGAAAAACTGCTGTTTCCTCTATGAAAAAACCTGCTTGCGCAGCAAGCTTAAGTATGCTCTCACTTGTGCTATCAAAAAAAACGTCTACGAGCATGTCTATCCTTCGTTAAAGAGAAACAACCCTAGACCCACTAGGAACTAATATACTCCCAGAAAATGCCTGTCCATGGGTAGAGCCTGTGCTCCTATCCTTGCATCTATAACTTCCTCTAACACCTTTAGTATGGGCAAGACTATTAGTTTTGTGCCATAGTTATATTTATCTTCCTCTTTTTAAAAGACATTGGTAACCTGAACAATCCCCATAATAAAGAGAAAGGTATTTTGTTACAGAGCAAAAGGTATTTTTCACCCGCATAGCGGGTGATTTTTGTTTCGCACGCTCATGCGCGCTCAACAGACTAAAATCGTTAATAAAAAAGACAGTAAACTGATTTGATTTACTGTCTTAGTTTACCAATAGTTTTAAACAACTTAATTGTTTTCTATATTGAGGTAGATATCATTTGCTTCTAATAATTTTTCATAATACTTGTTATAACTTTTACTGAATTTTCTAATAAGAGGAATTGCTATCTCATAATACTTGTTGTCTTTCATAAATTTTTGTAGCTTATCTTGAATTTGCTTCATTAGGCTATTTTGATATTCTTCACTAGTTTTATATTCCTCATATTGTGAAATACTTTTACCATTTGCATTTAGCCATTCTTCAATGTTTTTAATCGCATTTATCTTATCTTCATTAACTTTATTTAGTGTCTGCATATCAAAAGCTGAACTAATGTCATCAATATATTCTTGCTCATCTTTACTCAATTCAAATGATGGCAGATTGTCTAAATAATCAACGAACTTTTTATAGGCTTCTTCTCCATCTTTATCCAACAACTCATTCAAAAATGGTTGGTATGCCGCAAACAACATTTGCCCAAAATATCCGGGAAAAGATCTCTCTAATTTTTCATAGATTGTTTCTTCTGCTTCAATCAATTTAATTTTTTCATTTATACGTTCTTGGCTTTCTCCTTTTACTATTAGTTCAAGAACTGCTTTTCTTTTTCCTTCAGCATACAACTGATGTTGTTTTCTTCTTAGGACTGAAGACAATGATCCTTTGTTGGAAGAGAGATACTTTTCTATATCGGTTAGATTCATTCCAACCTTTCTAAATAAAGCAATCTTAGTTAAAATCTCTAAATCTTTATCACTATAATTTCTATAACCATTATCTGTTTTTTGAGGATTGATTAATCTTTTTTTCTCGTAATATTCAATTGCTTTTCTTGTTAAACCTGTTCTACTTTGAATTTCGTTTCTTAACATGATTGCCACCTCCCTAATTAAAAGATGACATTGTTCCCAATGGACAGGTCAATACATTTTTTTGTTTCTTTGAAAAAGATATATTGATGGTCATTTAGTCGTTATTAGCTATCAGCGTTTAAGCTGATAAACGCTTTGTTTTTAACTCGCAAAGAAATATCTAATCTGGCATAAAGTGTCATAAGATTACATAAAATCTCATAGTTCCTATAGGTTTTAAAAAGTGTCACAAAACTGTGACAAAACTTTGACAGTTTGAAGGGAGATTTACCCCCTTAGCTTCTCATATGCTCTTTTTGTCCAACACCTACTAGGAACAAAGGAGATTAAAGATGGACAAGAAGACATCCACCCAGCGCATGATTGGCGCAACACTGTGTGCAATGAGCCTTATGGGAGCACTCACCCTACCTGCGGTAGCGTTTGCTGCACCTAATTCGGCTCAGGACCATACAGCCAGCAATCAGGACATTCAAATTGAAGTAATAGATGACACGCACTTCGATTGCGAAGATCAGCTAGATCCAAGCGCCGACATCAAAGAAGCCGAACAAGATAGGCTGCCCACCCAAGAAGAAATTGAACAAGACGTTTTGACAATGAGCGCGTTAACGGATCAGGAGAAGGCAGAACTTAAGTCCTTGTACATGAAAGAATACTCTGAGGAGGGCATAGACGCGCAAGGATTTGAGCGTATAGAAGAGCTCGAACAAAAAGCATATGCAAACAGCGCGAATGCTACAGACGTTGTAGGTTCAACTGGTACGTGCGAGAATGGCATGTGCGCAAGCTAGATAGCGCCTACTCTCCCAGAGAAACGGTCCGCAACCCACAAAAAGATGGGCTGCGGACCGTCTGTACTAACTTCACCTAAAATGCCATACAATAAATCAATCCAAATACTTAATACCTTGTACATGAGCCTAAATGAGTTTGCTTATCGTACATAGCCCCCGCTCTCTATGGTATCTGAACAGAAAGGCAACCCATGAATCCAGACACTCATCAGCTCATTTATATAGCCGATGATGACTGCAATCTTTTGAGCGTTGAGAAAACCTTTCTTGAGGGAGCTGGGTATCTCACGAGGTGCTTTACTACAGGAGACGATCTCCTTGCACAGTTCAAAAAAGAACCATGTGACCTTATTATTCTTGATGTAATGATGCCAGGTACCGACGGCCTTAGTGTTTGTAAAGAGCTGCGCACAATTTCTGAAGTTCCTATCATTATTCTTACTGCAAAAGAATCTGAAGAAGACTACATAGTTGGACTTGCTCTTGGCGGAGATGACTACCTCTTTAAGCCATTCTCTCCCTCCATGCTTGTTATGCGCGTGCGTGCACTTCTTAGACGCGTTGAGATGACAACACAGGCTAGCTTACAAACTGTAGGAAGTTACCGCGCTTGTGATCTTAGGCTTACAGAGCAAGATCATAGTGTTTATGCTAAGAATACTGCGGTTTCTTTGAGCCTTACAGAATTTGCTCTTCTGCGTGCACTTATGGCAGCATTTCCACAGGCTGTATCACGCACACAACTCTTACATGATGTTTGGGGCATTGATGCGCAGGTGGAAACACGTGTATGCGATGAAACAATACGACGGGTACGTATTAAACTTCAGCAAGCACAAAGCACAAGCTCAATCAAGGCAATTTGGGGATTTGGGTACCGTCTTGAAGCGGGAGATGACGCGTGAGCCATAAAATTCTCTCTCATATTTTCACACAAATCAAACGTCCTAGCTGGAGATTCGCTCTAGTCAGCACTCTATGTATGCTTCTTGTTTTAGGAACTATGACAACAATTTACAATGCTGTTGTTTATCAGCGCATACATTCAGAAGCTCAGCGTGCTATTCAGGAAGCTCTTCGCATAGATGATGATCAGGATGATTTTTCAACTGAACGTGTTGCCGTGCTGTTGCATCTTACACACGATTTTAAACTTCCTCAAGAACCGGAAGCACTCTATACAGCCGCAGATAAAGCCATTGCACATTGGTACGCACAAAATCCCGCAAGCGCACAGCTCACGTATATTGATACATCAAAACTTAACTTTTATGCGCAGTATATTCCGGATGCACACAGTAGCGATGTAGTTGTCGCCTACGTAGATATAACAGGTGAGCAAGAACTTATCTCATCCATAAATAGCCTGTTCATGCTTATCATACTGGTTGGTACCAGTGCAGCGGGAGCCGCAGCATTCTATACGGGACGCCAAATCGAACAGCGTGAACTCGCAGTAAAAAGCTTTTATGAGAATATGTCTCACGAACTTAAGACACCTCTTGCCTCTATTGCTGGATACGGTGAAGGCCTCCAGTTAGGGCTCATGGACAATCCCACTCGAATAGGAGGTCTTATTGTCCAGCAGACCCAAAAAATATCGCAGGAAATAACTCAGATTCTTAATATAAGTCGGTTAGAAAGTGGAGCTATACAGCTCAAAAAAGAGCGAGTGTATCTTGATGAACTTATACAGGATTGCCTTTTGCCACAAGAAGGTAGTATTAAAGCACATCAGCTTTCCCTTCATTTAGAACTTGCTCATATTGAGGTTTTGGGAGACAAACACCAGCTTGAACATGCGCTTTCTAATCTCATGCGCAATGCTATTGATCACAGCAGCTCACAAATTGTTATACAGCTCACAAATCACAAGCTACGCATTTCCAATGACTGTATGCCCCTGTCACAAGATGAACTCGCTCATATGTTTGATCGTTTTTATTCAAGCAAGACACCTGGCGGAACAGGGATAGGTCTTGCGCTTGCACGACAAATTATAGAAATGCATGGTTGGCATCTTACCGCAGCAAATAATAAAAACGGCATAGTATGCAGCATAACTTTTGAGGCATAGCAATGCTTAACACGGATAGTGCTATTTATACGGCTCTCTTTTTATTCTGGTTTCTCTCATGCGTATTTAGTAATCATGTTCTCAATATTTTTCAAAAATCTCGCTTGACACTCCTTAGGGCTGGTGGCAATATAGTTAAGCACACGGACGCGGCGTTACCTCAGCTGGATAGAGGGCCTGACTACGAATCAGGACGTCACAGGTTCGAATCCTGTACGCCGCACCAGTTGTAATTTCAAGCCGGGGGTTCCCCGGTTTTTTATTAGCTCTTCAAGTTGTATGTTACTGAAACACAAGTTATGCAGCCTTGCCCATGCCCTTGCAATCAAGGCCTAAAGTGTACAACGCCATCTACTTGGGCGGTATAAGCATAAGCAATAAGCTTGCTATCCAATAGATCCATAAGATCCGCAAGGTAGTAATCCTCGTCCCTCAGCTTGTTAAATACCACTTCTGTAATATCATCTTTTTGGTTTCCTAACACTGCAGCTACCAAGGGTACTTTATTCCTTTTAACCAGAATGCTGTGTACATAGTATTCGCACTCGTACACTTCCATAACCCCTGGTCCAGAAAGCTCTTCTCGAACTTCCAAATCTCCTGTTTTATTTACCGATACACTTTCTAATTTCTGATCCATATATAGCCTTCTCTCCCTCTCTTTAATAAGTAGAGCATATCATATACAGAACATATGTTCTAGTTTTTCTTCAAAAATAAATCCTCTCCACTGCGCGTACAGTGAAGAGGATTGTTAGTACATATCTATCGCATTTTATGCATAGAGATAAAAGATACAGTCAAAGACTTAGACCTCTGGCAGGATTTTCTCAATACCACCCATGTAAGGACGAAGTGCTTCAGGAATAGTAATGGAACCGTCAGCATTCTGATAATTTTCCATAATAGCAGCCATGCAACGACCTACCGCCAAACCAGAACCATTAAGTGTATGTACCAGACGCGTTCCCTTAAACTCAGAAGGATCTTTATAGCGGATATTAGCGCGACGAGCCTGGAAGTCCCAGCAGTTAGAGCAAGAAGAAATCTCCTTGTAGGCATGGTAACTAGGCAACCAAACCTCAATGTCGTAGCACTTACGTGCCGAGAAACCAATATCACCGGTACACAGCGTAACCACATGGTACGGAAGACCCAATGCCTGCAAGATTGCCTCTGCTTCACTCACCATGGACTCAAGTTGATTCATAGAGTCTTCGGGCTTGGCAAACTTGACCATCTCTACCTTGTCAAACTGATGCACACGAATAATACCACGGGTATCACGACCAGCAGAACCAGCCTCTTCACGGAAGCATGGAGTAAAGGCGGTATACATTAAGGGCAGCTCAGAGGCATCCAAGATTTCATCACGATGAATGTTAGTAAGCTGAACCTCTGCTGTAGGAATTAAATACAGGTTAGGCTCTACATGATAAAGATCCTCATCAAACTTAGGAAGTTGACCTGTTCCAAATAAAGAATCGTGATTAGTAATAACAGGAGTCCACCATTCTTTAAAGCCAGCCTTAACATGCATATCAATAAAGAAATTGATAAGTGCACGCTCCATACGAGCACCCATGCCACCCAGCAGATAAAAACGAGTACCAGCAAGCTTAACACCACGATCAAAGTCAATCATGCCGGTAGAAGGACCAAGATCCCAATGTGCTTGAGGCTCAAAATCAAACTCACGAGGAGTTCCCCACTTTCGGACCTCAGGATTGTCGGAATCATCTTTGCCATAGGGAACGGATTCATCAGGAATGTTGGGAATAGCGGCTACCAGAGCAAACAACTCTTCCTCAACTACGCTGCGCTTCTCATCAAGCTGGGCAATACGATCTTTATTAGCAGAAACCTGAGATTTTGCTGCCTGGGCTTCGTCTTTTTTGCCCTCACGCATGAGTTGACCAATTTGCTTGGAAATTGTATTGCGCTCGGCTTGCAGTTGCTCTACCTCTGCAATAGTTGCACGGCGTTGCTCGTCCAACTCAAAAAAGCGCTCACGATCCCAGTGCGCATTTTGCCTAGACGCACAGGCTTTATCTACAGCATCGGGATTCTCTCGTACAAATTTAATGTCGAGCATCGACAAGCCTCTCTCGTTTAAAATCAGTGAATCATAGATAGGTAAAGTATATACTTGTATGTCATCTTACAGAACGAGGCTTCCAAAGCATCGAAGGGCATTTTCATATGGCTTCCATTGGCGAGATCTTAAATTGGCTTTTTCACACACGTCCTGGCGTAGCATGCCTGCTTGCTGGAGGCGTTGTTATCTTTGCAATAGTGGCGTTTGTTTCCGAGAAGCGCGGTCAAAAGCGCTATTACAACCATGAACCAACGGAGGATGATGGCGGTTGGAGCCTTTTTGGAGACCTTTCCTCCCATGATGAAGCTAACGAGAAGAAAAACAAGTAAGTACTTTTACGCTACAAGCAAGAAAAATGGCGCCGATCATACAGACCAGCGCCATTTTATACATAGCAACCTACGGTCACCTTACGCTACTGTAGCCTTACTCCTCTGCCAAAGCAGCGCGGCCATAGGCGTCTGCAGCTAACATAGCTGCAGCGACCTTCTCGGGAGTAACCGTAAAGGGCATGTTGCCCAAGGTATCATTCTCTGCACAAGCAAGCTGAGCAACTTCAAGTACACGCTCATAAGAAGCATCAGATACACCAAGCTGTGCAAAGGTTACGGGCAAACCAACTTCAACACAGAAGTCCAAAACCTCATACAGCTCGTCTGCATTCTCCAAAACAAGCTGAGTAAGGGTGCCAAAAGCGACCTTCTCACCGTGGTACATGGAGTGAGTCTCGGGCATAGCAGTTAGGCCATTGTGAATTGCATGGGCACCAGCCAAGCCAGCAGACTCAAAGCCAAGACCAGAGAGCAAGGTATTAGCCTCAATGATCTTCTCAACAGACTCGGTGCAAACACCAGCCTCAAGAGCAAGCTTTGCCTTTACGCCCTCGTCCATAAGCGTGTTGTAGCAAAGCTCTGCCAAGGCATTAGCTGCCTGAGTGGAGGTACCACCTGCACAAGTACCAGCCTCAGAGCGTGTACACGCACGACCCTCAAAGAAGGTTGCCAGGGCATCTCCCATGCCAGCAACAGAGAGGCGAACAGGGCTTTTAGAGATAACCTCGGTATCCATAAGAACGAGGTTGGGGTTAGACTTAAAGAACTGATACTCCTTAAATTGACCTTCGGGCGTATAGATAACCGAAAGTGCAGAGCAAGGTGCGTCAGTTGCAGCAATAGTTGGAACAATCACCACAGGAGCATCAACATTACTAGCAACTGCCTTGGCGGTATCAAAAATCTTGCCACCACCCACGCCAACTACAACGTCCGTACCATTTGCCTTATATACAGCTACCAAGCGGTCAATCTCATCCTGAGAGCACTCACCATTAAAATTGTCATAGGTAAAAGAAAGGTTTGCAGCCTCAAAGCTATTTTCCAGCGTTTTGCCAAAACGCTTAATACCACCAGAAGAGATAATCACCAAAGCATGCTTACCATAAGCGGAAACATATTCTCCCAGTTTATTGAGCTCTCCAGGACCCTGAACATACTTACTTGGGCTAATAAAAATACGTGCCATGAAACCCTCCTTGTTATAGCTGTGCTCAAATGCACAAGTCTTACGCACATTGTACCATTTACTTTCGTTCGAAAGTTATAGATGAGACTATACGATTCGTATATATGTATAAAATTATCTGAAAACTCTAAATAATTAATAAAAAACCTCCGGCTATCCAGAGGTTACTTTGATACCTGGTGCGGGCGAAAGGACTTGAACCTTCACGAGATTGCTCCCATACGCACCTGAAGCGTACGCGTCTGCCAATTCCGCCACGCCCGCATGCAGAGGTGATTTTACACCGAAGTTTTGTCACATAGCAAGCTATAAGGGTAAAATACTTTAGAAAACACGGCACAATTGCAGCTTAAACAAACAAGGAGGCGCCGTGCACGATCAGCCGTATACACATACTATCTTGCGCCGCGCAGCGCTTGAGCCTGAGGATAGTGCCTCAGAGCTGTTACTTGGTCGCTATCGCATCTTGGAAACACGTGCTCATGGCGGTTTTGGCAAGGTAGAAATTTGCTGGGACACACGTCTTCAGCGTCGCGTAGCCATTAAATGTTTGCCTCTTTCTACCGTAGATGGTCTACAGGCTTCTACGTCAACTATGCAAGAAGCCCTTATGGAGGCGCGTACAGCAAGCATGCTTGCACATCCCAATATTGTGACCATGTATGACTTTGAATGGGACGGCAGCTATGCCTACCTAGTTATGGAATACATAGATGGCGTTAACCTCGCCGAGCTTCTCGCCCGTGTAGAAGGTGGCACACTCACAGCAGACGAATGCGCACATATGTTGGATGGCGTGGCATCAGCTTTAGCCTTTGCTCATGAAAATGGCGTGTTACACCTAGACATCAAACCAGCAAACATCATGTTTGATCACACGGGCACGCCTAAACTTACGGACTTTGGTATGGCAACCCTTGCTTCTGCTGCCGGATTTGCAGATGCGCGTGGTGGAACCATTGGTTATATGCCACCTGAACAAATTGATGGCGAACTCGTGGATGAACGCTGCGACCTCTTTGCGCTGGTTGTATGCCTTATGCAGGCTCTTACGGGCACCAATCCCTATCTGGCTCCCACAGCACAAGCTTCTGCAAAACTTATATATAAAGGTGCAGATGACTATTTGACGCAACTACGCCTTGATTATGGTCCCCAGGTTTACGACGAATTTGTACGCGCACTGGCTCCAGATGCAATCAACCGCACTTCGTCTATCGAGAAATTCGTTACCGTCGTAACAGACTTACTTGGAGACAGCGTGCAAGGTAAGGCTTCACTTGCAGAGCTTTTGGAACAGGTCACCAATGATGAAATGCCTGGGGCCGTCATGCATGGTAGACCTCTTACCCTAACAGAACGCGCTCCCTGGCTTGCGCCTGTACTATCCCGCACTATAGCTGCAGTGTTTAGTTTCCAAATAGCACGTTTTGCAGCGCCTTCTTTGGGACTTGCAAATAGCGGTATTGAACTGGCCATTGTATGCGTAATAACCGGCTTGAGTGCTGCCCTCCCCAACTTTGGATCCGCTCTTTTACTAACACTTTGTTTTATTGCTATGTGTGCAGCAAGCAGTGCTATGAGCTACTCGCTCTTTGGTCTTGCGCTTGTAGCGTTGTTCATACCTGTTGTGTGGTGGATCTTTATTGGACGCAAACAAGGCATTGCAAGCATTACCCTACTGCTTCCCACCCTTATTTCCACCGCATTTGCCGGCGTTAACCTTAGCGCTACTTATCTGACTCCAACATATGCTGCTCTCACTACAGCCGTAGGCTGGATCTTCTCGCAATACGCCGACGTTGCTCGGATAAGCGGTTTATCTTTAGATAGTGTGGGTCTTTTGTTCCAGCGCTGGATGTGGCATCCCGCAACATTATTGGAATTAGTAGGTTTTAGCATTGCTGCTTTTGTAGCATCACTGCTGGTAAACCGCGGCGGAAAACTATTTGGCATTCTCGGGCACACTATTGGTTTTGCTCTTATTCTAGCTACACTATTTGTTCGCATACGGGTGGAGAATGGCGGTATATGGGCCTCACCCCCTATGTTAAGCATGTTTGTTGCGGTAATCTTGTTTGGATTATCGTGCCTGATTACTGTAATTTTCCAAACGCCCGGCACACCGCTGGAGGTTGAGTAATGAACTTTCTAAATACCTTTGAATCGCGTATCGCAAGTATTTTTGGCGCATCCGCAGAGGGACAGGTTGCCCCATTTTCTTTTAAGAAGCTTGCTAAAAAGACCTTGCGTGAACTTAAAAATGAAACCTTGATAATTGACGATGTAGACACCGCTCCCGCCCTGTTTACCATCTTAGTTGCTGCAGATGATGACCTACAAATGCGTCCGTTTTATAGCTCTATTGCAACCGAACTATCTCAGCTACTAGAAGCTCATGCCATCCAAAAAAACCTTAGCTTGGTGGGTACTCCTGTAGTTCGCTTCATGGTTGATCCTAGTTTGCGTCGTGGCAAATACGCCATTTTTGCAGAGAATGTAGAAGCTCATGTTTTGGAGCGTCTACGCATGGAGGAAGACCAGTTCCTTGGCGATAAGTTCATAGAAGACGCTCTTAACAACATTGCTGATCAGGGTACAAACCATCCTTCTCGCATCCACAACCACAGTCGTCGCCAAAAACCTTCGGCAGACCCTCTGCCCAAGCCCAGGCCCGCAGTGCCCTTGGACGACTCCGAGGCTGGTCTGAATGTACTTCCTGCAAGCGAAACAAACAATCCTGTTGTACTTAACGCAGGTTTTCCCTCTGTTCCTATGCCCACCCCAACACCCATCATTCCTCAGGCATCTGCTGCGGCAGCTCATGCTGCCTCTGCAGACGTAGCTGCTAACGTTGCTGCAGGTGTTGCTGCTGCAAATGCTGCCAGCGTTGCTGCTTCTGCTGTTAGCACGGCTTCTGCGGCTGCTCCAGCGTCTACGGACATACCTAAGACCCTACGTCGTAACGTCCCTCTGGTAAACTCACGCAATCACCGCAGCGCAGCCGCATCAACTCGCACCGTTCAGGCCCTTCTCATCAACCGTATTTCCGGTAAAACGTACACCGTACATACCAGTGGAGCCATTGTGGGTCGTGAGCGTGCAAGTGCAAATATTGTCCTGCATGATCCCAATGTTTCGCGCAGCCATGCACAAATAAGCTTTGATGGTATTTCTTGGCACGTACGTGACCTCAATTCCACCAATGGAACGCAGGTCAATGATGTAGATATTGACGAGTGTATCCTACGCTCTGGCGATATGATTACCTTTGGTCTTACTACACTTGAGTTCAGGGAGGACTAATGATTGATTTAGTCCTTTTTGCTGGACGCATTCTTCTTGTTGTTCTTCTTTATATCTTTTTGTCCTTCGTAGCTCGTACGGGTATTGGTCTTGTACGTGGCCAACGTCGTGATGCATCTATTTGGTGTATTGATGTAGAGAAAGGACCTAAACAGCTACGTGGCCTGCATATAGATGTGCTTGGTCCTGTAGTAGTTGGTCGCTCGCAATCGTCCGATATCACCATTGCCGAACCTTATGTTTCTTCTACACACGCGCGTTTTACCATACAAGGTCCTGCGCTGGTCGTGGAAGATTTGGGCTCCACCAACGGTACCTATGTAAATGGACATCCCATTACACAGCCTGTCACCCTACGAGATAGTGATGAAGTTCAAATTGGTGACACAATCATGAGGGTTAGTCGTCGATGAGCGACGAGCTTAAGCCCGACATAACAGCTTCGTTTTCTCCTATCGATTCTTCAATCGCAGAGAAAAACCCGCAGCCTGAAGTAGCTTTTAGCGAGTCTACACAGAATGCGGATACTATCATGCCGTCCGAGTCTATTGAGGATGCGCCCGTCAATGCACCTGGCGTACAAGTCATCAATGTCGAGAAACGCGTTAACTCGGACACCGATACGGGCAAAACCCTACAACTTTCTTGGGGCGCTCGTTCTGATGTTGGCCTCATTCGTGAGCATAACGAAGATTCATTTCTTGTCCATGCTCCTTTGTTTTGTGTATGTGATGGCATGGGCGGACACGCAGCAGGTGAGGTTGCAAGCGCAATTGCTGTTCGCAGTATTGCTGAACATGCGCCTGCCGTTGCAGATGACATCTTGCTTGGCGCATCAATCGAGTTGGCAAACACTGCCATCATCGATGGAGCAACGCAAGGTGTGGGTAGACCCGGCATGGGTTGCACCGCCACCGCCACCATCATAGAAAATAATCGGTTAGCCATTGCGCACGTAGGTGATTCTCGCTTATATATTTTGCATGAGGGTACCCTCGTACGCGTCACACACGATCATTCCTTTGTAGAAGAGCTGGTAGATGCAGGAGAAATCACAGCGGATGAGGCGCGCACGCATCCCTCTCGTTCTGTCATTACTCGTGCTCTAGGTTCAGATCCAAACATGTATGCAGATCACTTCACCCTAGATATCGAGAAGGGCGACCGTATCATTATTTGTTCGGACGGTCTCTCTTCCATGGTGACCGATAGCACCATCGAAGACCTTGCCGTCTCTAGTGCAACACCACAGCAAGCAGCAGACAATCTTGTAGCAGAAGCTTTGGCAGAAGGCGGTCATGACAACGTAACTGTCATCGTTGTGGATGTAACCAATGATGGAAGCGACATCTTTCATCGCCGCGTACGCCGGCGCGCAATAGTTACCTGGCTTGTTGCTATTCTCGTTCCCATCATGCTGCTTACTGCAAGCGCGTGGCTTGTAGTACAAAACTCCTGGTACATTGGTACAAACGGTACCACCGTTGCCATCTATCAGGGTGTAAACTCTGCGCCCTTTGGCTATAAGCTCAGCACGCTATCCGAAACTACTTCTATTAAGGTTACCGATTTGCCGGAAACCACGCAGCGTCTGCTCGAAGAAGGTATTAGCGTATCTGGCCCAGAGGCAGCACGCAAAACCGTAGAAGATTATCGCGATCAGATCACTAAAGAAAAGGACGAAGCAGCCTCTAAGCTGGACTCTATGAAAACGCAAGATGCACTAACAACCTCGAAAGAGGGTGACTAATATGCCAACAACTTCTGGAACTTCACGGCGTACAACCGAGCTCTTATTGCTTGCTCTTGCCGCCGTTCCTGTAATTTTGCTTTATGCCCTCTATATCCTTAACGCAAGTCTATCGCTCAGTCTTTCAACACTTGCGGTACCTCTTGCTCTATTTGTGGCGTTTACTATTGCACATGTAGCCATTCGTATATATGCACCCGAAGCAGACCCTGCACTATTACCCATTGTCTTTTTATTATCGGGTACTGGTATCACCTTTGTTACACGTCTAGCGCCCAATCTAGCTACCAATCAGCTTATCTGGCTATTTGTCTCCATCGTGGCTATGATTGCCGTGCTCATAGCAGTCCCCAGTCTTGAAGGCTTGAGCAAATATAAATTCACCATTGGCCTTGTAGGCATTGTTCTGTTGCTGCTCCCTATGATTATTGGTACCGAGAAAGGCGGCTCTAAGCTGTGGCTTTCTCTTGGACCTTTTTCATTCCAACCAGGCGAAATTGCCAAGGTTCTTATAGTTGTATTCTTAGCAAGCTATTTTGCCGAGAACCGCGAACTACTAAGTGCCTCTACCAGGCAGATTGGTCCTTTGGCCATCCCACGCCTGCGCATGCTTGCACCCGTATTTATTATGTGGGGCATTAGTCTTTTGGTTGTTGTCTTTGAGCGCGACCTTGGTAGTGCACTGCTCTTTTTCACTATTTTTGTAGTCATGCTCTATGTCACAACAGGACGCATGTCATATGTTCTGGTATCCATACTCTTGCTATCCATTGGTGCCTTTGCTTGTTATCATCTTTTCTCGCACGTACGAATACGTGTAGATATTTGGCTTGACCCCTGGCAAGATCCTTCTGGCAAGGGCCTGCAAATCGTACAGTCTTTATATTCACTGGCAGACGGCGGCATGATTGGTGCGGGTGTTGGTCGTGGCATGCCTGGCCTTATCCCTGTTGTAGAATCCGATTTTATTTTCTCAGCAATTGGTGAGGAAATGGGTCTTTTAGGTGGCTCAGCAATTCTTTTGCTCTATATTCTTTTTGCAGTCCGCGCCTGTGCAACCGCTGCACGTGCAAAATCAGATATGGCAGCCTTTACTACGGTTGGCCTTATTACTTCTTTATCATTCCAGGCATTTTTAATTGTTGCAGGCGTCACTCGTCTTATGCCACTAACGGGAGTGACTCTGCCCTTTATTAGCCAGGGCGGCAGCTCTTTATTATCGAGCTTTATTATTATTGCCCTTATTTTGCGCGCTGGTGATGAAGCCACTGGTCGCAATGAAGAGCTCCAAGGCAGTGGCACCATTAAACAAGCTGGTAAGCGATTTGCTTCCGTAGCTCATGGTAGCCATGTGCGTGGCACGTTTGGTTTACAAACGCCCGAATCTGGCATATTGGGCCGAGTTGCTTTGGGTAACCGCCTTACCCTACTTATTCGTGCCTTTACGCTACTCTTTGCGTTACTTATTGCAAATCTTACATACGTGCAGGTTATTCAGGCATCCAATTACCAAAATAAGCCTGGCAACAACCATACTATTGCTAAAAGCGCCTATGTCCAACGTGGTGCCATTCTTACATCAGACGGTAAAACTCTTGCGGAAAGCGTCAAACAAGATGATGGCACCTATCAGCGCAGCTACCCTGCAGGGACCATGGCAGCTCATACCGTGGGCTATTTATCCACACGCTATGGTGCCACAGGCGTAGAGGCTTCTCTCAACGAAACTCTTACGGGTCATGCAGATTATTCCGATTGGCTGAGCGCTCTTAATTCTTTGTCTGGCGCGCGCGTACCTGGCAATACTGCCGTACTCACCATAGACTCTCGTATCCAGCAAGCGGCAGAAGACGCCTTGTCTGGACGCATTGGCTCCATTGTTATCCTTGATCCCAATACCGGCGCTGTTTTAGCAAGTGCTAGCTCCCCTACCTTTACCTACGAGCAGATTGGTGAACTTATTGCCAACGACAATGGCTCGGGCGCATTACTTAACCGTGCAACCCAAGTACGTTATGCTCCAGGTTCTACCTTTAAGGTAGTCTCACTTGCAGCTGCTTTGGACTCGGGCTATGCTACGCTGGATACCACTATCGAGGCTCCCGCTTCTATGGATATTGGCAATGCTCAGGTTACAAATGACCATGATGTAGACTATGGCACCATTGATTTGCAAAAGGCGCTTACAGTTTCTTCCAACACAGCATTTGGACAGCTGGGAACCAAAATTGGTCCCGATCGCCTTGTTTCTTATGCACAAAGCTTTGGCTTTGAAACCAACTTGGGACAGGACTTCTCGTCTGTCTCGTCCGTTATGCCTGTTCCAGGTGAAATGACACAATGGGAAACGGCCTGGGCAGCCTGTGGACAACCAGTTGGCGAGCATAACAGTCCTGCTGGTCCTCAGTCTACGGTTATGCAAAATGCTGTTATTGCAGCAGCTATTGCACATGACGGTATTGTCGAGAACCCCTACGTAGTCTCCAAGATTTTATCGCCAGAAGGAGCTACTGTTACCAGCACCAGCACGAAGTCCTTGGGCCAGGCTATTTCTTCTGGGACTGCCCAATCTCTTAAGCAAGCTATGTTGGAAGTTGTAACTAGCGGTACTGGTACTGCTGCTCAGGTATCAGGTGTAAAGGTTGCTGGTAAGACCGGCACCGCACAAGTAGGCAATAACAAGATGAACTCTTTGTTTATTGGATTTGCACCATACGACAAGCCCACCATCGCAATCTCCATTTGTGTCGAGGGTGCCAGCAATGAAGACATCGAAGGTCTTGCGGCGCAACTTGCAGGAAAAGTTTTGACGCATGCCCTTCAGGCTCAATCGGAGGGTGCATAACCGTTACACTAGGGGTATATCCCCGCACATGGATTTTGGAATGATACTTTAAACGCACTTAAGCGGGACGGGAGAGAAAATGCCATCAACTGTTCTTGGTGGCCGTTACACGGTCCAAGACAAAATTGGTACGGGCGGCATGGCGATTGTATATCGCGGCCTCGATAACGTACTTGGTAGAACTGTAGCAATCAAGACTATGCTTCCCCAGTATGCAGCAGATCACTCCTTTGCTGCACGTTTTAAGCAGGAGGCACAGGCTGCAGCAGCCTTACAGTCCCCCTATATTGTTGGGGTTTATGACTGGGGCAAAGATGGCGATACCTACTACATCATCATGGAGTACCTACATGGTACTGACCTCAAGAGTGGTATTCGCAAGCATGGCGCTCTGGATTGTCGTAAGGTGGCTCAGATTGGCTCACAGATCTCGCAGGCTTTATCGGTAGCCCACCGTCACGACATTATTCACCGTGATATTAAGCCACAAAACATCATGGTTCAGCCTGATGGCAATATTAAGGTCATGGACTTTGGTATTGCACGCGCTAAGAATAGCCACCTTACTACCGATAATAACGTGCTGGGTACTGCACATTACGTCTCCCCTGAGCAGACACAAGGTAAGATTCTTGGTCCTACCTCTGATATTTACTCACTGGGCATTGTAATGTACGAAGCAGCTACTGGTCGTGTACCTTTTGAGGGCGATGACGCCATTTCCGTTGCGCTCAAGCAGGTTAACGAGCAACCTGTAGCACCAAGCCAGATTAACCCTCGTGTAGATCAGCAGCTTGAAAGCATTATTCTTAAATGCATGCAAAAAGATCCTGCAGCTCGCTTCCAATCTGCAGACGAACTCTCCCGCGTACTGCGTGATTATCTAGCTGGCCGTATGTCTGCTGTTGCAGATGCAACCTCTGTTATGGGCGTTTCGGGCAACACTGGTGATACAACACAAACCATGCACATGGCTACTCCCCTCATTCCTGCTGCCAACCGCCCCAGTGCCAATGGCTCTGGTCGCAACTCCTCTTCTGCCATAGAATCTGCAACCGACCAGGCAGCTAAACGTGCTAAAAAACAACGCAACATTATGCTTATTACCATGGGCGTTATTGTTGCTGCTGCCATTGCTATCTTTGCCGCCTGGCAATTATTTGGCAACCAAGCCTCTCAAATGCAAAAGGTACCCAACCTCCTTAATCTGACTCAGGAGCAGGCAGTACAACAAATCACCAACACTAAGTTTTTTGAAGTTGGTAGCATCAAGGAAGAATACTCAAATAGCGTTGAGCAAGGCAAGGTTATTGACCAAGACCCCAACTCAAGTAAAACTGCTCCTCAGGGCACTAAAATTAACTTAGTAATTTCTAAAGGCGCAGAACCAGCATCTAAGGTTACTGTCCCAGATTTGTCAAACATGACACCCGCAGAAGCAGAAGCTGCTCTAAGTGCAGTTGGCCTCAAAGCTCAAGCAGGAGAATCTGTCCATTCTAACGACATTCAAAATGGACATATTGCTGCACAAACACCTGCTGCTGGTTCCACTGCAAAAGAAGGCGATACGGTAACATACCAAATCTCTCTTGGTGCAGATGAAGTTCCTGTTCCCGCATTACAAGGTGCTACTTTAGAAAATGCTAAGAGTTCTCTTGCAACACTTGGTCTGACTGTTGGAGATGTAAGCTACGACTATAGCAGTTCTGTTCCTTCTGGTTGTATAATTTCTGCCTCTCCAACAGGAAGCGTTCCTAAGGGCACTGCCATTGATCTTAAGGTCTCTAATGGTCCCAAACCCCCCGCTAACACCAACAACAAACCCAATACCTCAAATTCAGACACTACTACTCCTCCGGATACTAAAAAGCCAGGATCTGACTCTAGCAGTCCAAATCCCGATGGCAATTAACGAGTAATTAGTATCTTTTGTTATGCAAAAGGCCGGGCACAAAACCCGGCCTTTTTATTGTAATTGGTGCCCCCGGACGGATTCGAACCGCCGACACCAGGTTTAGGAAACCTGTGCTCTATCCCCTGAGCTACGAGGGCATAATGCAACGCATAAGGTGCATGCACATTCTACATCATGAACACCTGAGATGAGGACTACTTTTTCTTACGACCCTTTGCTTCCTGTTCTGCGATATCTTCCTTAATGATGGAATCAATCTTCTTAGTACTCATCCCACGAACGCGGGAATCTGCTAAATCACGCAGAGGGCGAATACGAATATGGTCATAGACAAACGCAGTAATAATGCCAGCATAGGCAATGACAAGGGTTGCTAAAGAGCCTTTGCCCCAAAGAGTACTAAAATCTGCAGATGCTCCCTTTGGTGACAGATACATTAATGCAAAAGAGATTGCAGTGCTTACTAAACCAACAATAATTAGTGCCCACCACAACTTGCGCTTGCTGCGATATTCTTCATTCTTATTAAGCACAATGTTGGCAGCAGCCACCATACGATCGCGAGCATCATTTTCCTGGCGACGTATCTCTTTACGCTGCTCCTTGCTCAGATTGGCTGTTGAGCTTGATTTCTTATAGGCCTTACCATTGCCTGCGGCAACAACGCGTACGCCAGAAGCAGCTTCACGTGCAGGTTTTGCACGTGCAACAGAACGCTTCATAACGCCACCAGAGCTTTGCTCTTCAGCCTCAGCTGGCTTCTCGGTCTTTACAGAAGCAGCACGGGATTTCTCGAACTCTTCACGAGCACCTTGCAATGTATCACGCCAAGACATGTGACTCCTTCATGGGAACAAACTTTTGACCCGTAATAATTTCGTAAGCTTCCTGATAACGGGTTGATGTACCCTCAAGCACCTCGGCTGGCAGATGGGGAGCATTGCCAGTCATATCCCAGTTTGCCTTAAGCCAGTCGCGAACATACTGCTTGTCATAGCTGGGCTGAACCTTACCAGGTTCATAGCCATCCGCAGGCCAGAAACGACTGGAATCCGGAGTAAGAGCTTCATCAATAAGTGTGAGCTTACCATCAATGATGCCAAACTCAAACTTAGTATCTGCAATTATAATGCCACGAGTTGCCGCATACTCCGCTGCAGCCTTATAAATTGCCAAAGAAGCATCGCGGATTTGTGCTGCCAAGTCCTCACCAATGATTTCGCAGCAGCGCTCAAACGAGATATTCTCATCATGATCACCCAGCTCTGCCTTGGTTGAAGGCGTAAAAAGAGGCTCGGGCAACTGAGATGCTTCAGTTAAACCATCTGGCAACTTAATACCGCAAACGGTACCATCCTCATCATAGGTTTTCTTACCAGAGCCAGTAAGATACCCTCGTACAATACACTCAACAGGAATGGTTGTTGCCTTGCGCACCAGCATGGCACGACCATTAAGGTATTCCGCATATTGACCGTATTCTGCTGGAAACTCTGTAGTATCCATTGTTACTAAATGGTTGGGAATAAGCTTGGCAAACTTGTTAAACCAAAAAGCAGATATACGCGTAAGAATTTCTCCTTTAAAGGGAATCTCATCGGGAAGAATAAAGTCAAAAGCACTAATACGGTCACTTGCCACCATAAGCAAAGTATCGCCACAATCATAAATGTCGCGAACCTTACCGTGAGAGTCGGGACGCATGTCCATAGTTGACATTTGCCATCT
This sequence comes from Atopobium fossor DSM 15642, assembly GCF_000483125.1. Taxonomy (GTDB): domain Bacteria; phylum Actinomycetota; class Coriobacteriia; order Coriobacteriales; family Atopobiaceae; genus Atopobium; species Atopobium fossor. The sequence goes on along the minus strand of NZ_AXXR01000004.1, from coordinate 72,594 downwards.
CCTTACGCGCTATACGCATTGATTATTGATAAGCCCGGTCGAGCCTACTCGTCTATTGTAGCGGACGAAAGTTCAGAAGGACGATACTCTCGCGGAAGATGTAACGTAAATGTAGTACCCTTACCCAGTTCTGACTCCACCGAGATATAACCATGGTGCCTATCTGCAATTTCCTTAGTAACTGCCATGCCAACACCAAGCCCGCCCGAGACACGCTCACGACTTGCATCAGAACGCCAAAAACGACTAAAGACACGAGATAAATCTTCTTTTGCAATGCCAATACCAGTATCAGAAACAGCAATCCATACATCGTTGCGATCTTGACCAACTTCCACCACAACCCATCCACCCTCGGGTGTATAGCGCATAGCATTGGACATAAAGTTAATAACCGCTTGATTTATCATGTCTCGGTCAATCTCGGCATACACTTCTTCCTTAGGTGCGTCTGTTACAAAGCGCAGTCGCAATTCCTTATCGGCAAAAAGCTGCTCCTGACTCGAAACAATACCGCGTACCAAACCAACCAACTCGGTTTTAGTGGGATTCATCTTTGCGGTACCATTTTCCATACGCGATAGAGTAAGCATGGCACTAACTAGACGAGAAAGACGTCGAGTTTCAGATGCTAGGGTTTCAAGACGCTCATCATCACGAGGTAAAACACCATCCTGCATAGCCTCTACCGTTGCCAGCATAGCCATAAGAGGAGTGCGCAGCTCATGAGCAACGTCGTTGGTAAGACGGCGCTCCAACTGCAGGTCTTTCTCGAGGGAGGTAGCCATATCATCAAAGGTCTCTCCCAGTTGACCAATCTCATCTTTACCAGTAAGACCACTGCGTGCAGAAAGCTCCCCATTCCGAATCAAGCGCGCGGTAGAAGTAATCCTGCGAATAGGCTCTGCAAAGCCACGAGAAATAATGTAGCCAATAACGCTCGCGATAAGCACCGCAATGATGGCAGCCAGGCCAATTGCCATATATGAGTGCGTCCGGAAGTCTGCGTCATTTTTGGTAAGGAAGGTATCCGAGCCATTAACCCAAATGCGAACCTCGCCCACCATGACCTTATCGGAGGTAATAATATCGGCCGAAACTATACTGTTGCCATCTTTTGAATTAAGTGCGGGTACAGCAGAACCTTTGCGACCAACCTTGTCACTCAAATAGATAATCAGGCCGTCCTTGTTAAGAACCTGCACACCCACGTCAGTAGAATAACCAACGGTAGTTCCTACCGATGATAAAACATCATGTGTCCAAATACCGCCCGCAGCTTCATACTCTTGCGCCAATACGTGAGCAGTAGAAGCAGCAACGCGCTCCATATTGGCACGCGCATAGCGTTGAAACTGTGCTTCCCACACAATGCCCAACACAACGAGCAGCACCAAAACGCTCATGATTGCAGTTGCCGAGAAGCCCAAGGTCAAACGCGTACCAAAGGTATCACGTGTATTTTGGCCGTGGCGGGTTGTTTTCCAAGCAGCCTTGTTAGAGTCAGAAAAGGACTCGCCCATATTTTGTTGGCGAGTCCTTTTACCTATTACAAAATTAGCCATGCACTACTTCTCGTCTGTGGTTTCGGCTTCCTTGTTGCCACCTTCAAAACGGTAACCTACACCGTGAACAGTGTATAGCCAGCGAGGAGAACGAGGATCATCGCCCAGCTTGGCGCGAAGGTTCTTTACGTGAGAGTCAATCGTGCGCTCATAACCCTCAAAGTCGTATCCCAAGACCTTCTCGACAAGCTCCATACGGGTGTATACACGTCCTGGATAACGCGCTAAGGTGGTGAGCAGCTTAAACTCAGAAGCAGTCAAATCAATCTCGACAGCCTCTACGGTTACCTTGTGACCAGAAATATCAATTACCAAGCTGCCGAAATCTAGTACCTCTACCTGAGGCTCTGCTTCCGCATGCGCACGACGTAGCAACGCACGAACGCGAGCTACCAGCTCACGAGGAGAGAAAGGCTTAATCAGATAGTCATCTGCACCAAGCTCAAGACCAACAATACGGTCCTCTACCTCACCCTTTGCTGTAAGCATAATAATGGGCACATCCGAAGTATCACGAATGGCGTGGCACACGCGCTCACCCGACAGCTTAGGAAGCATAAGATCCAGGATAATAAGATCAAAACTATGCTTCTCGAACTCTTCCATGGCGGACTGTCCATCGCCTACACCACGAACCCAGTAGCCCTCACGCTCAAGGTAAGCTGCAACAGCGTCACGAATTGGCTTCTCATCTTCTACAAGCAAAATCTTTTTTACATCCGAAGACATGTTGGTCTCCTCTTATATTTCGTTTAGGTACATAAAGTCCACTATAGAGTTACATTCTAACGCAGGTTTAATAGTTTTTCACCTACTACAGCGCAAAAGACCTAACCAAAACGGCAGATGGATAGCCTGTACCCTTATCTTTTACCGTAGAATAGGTCACAAATTCCTTAGTGACACCATCGCGAGCGGGATATTCTCCGTAGTCAAGCGCACGATCATTCGCACCTAGAATCGCATACGTTTTTGCTGTGATATCTACTACGAAATATGAAGATTTGCTCTTTATGATGTATACACCTGCTTCCGTACCACATACTACAGCAGCCGGCTCACGCATGAGAGCAATAAACCCATCGGAGCTATTCCCAATATAGGTGCCCATCTTACCCAGCAAGCCACCAGAGTTATAGTTTGCCTCAATAGAAATAACAAATTTGTCACCAATGCGAGTGGCATAAAACGGCTTTACTCCCACAGGCAAAACAAGTTGATCCACCTGGGAAGATAGGTCGTTGTTCAAATCATACGTGGTTACACCATAAAGCGTGCCCTGCTTGGAGCTTACACGCGGAGCTAATGTAATGGTAGAACCGGAAACAGAAGGAGCCATACCAAAACGACCTGGACTTTCCACCACAGCCGTTGCCTGCGAATCATCCAACTTCCACAAGTAGCCATTAGAGTTTTCTGTACGGTGCTTACCATTTGCAGAGGGCATAACCTGCCAAAATACTTTTGAACCAGACACCGCCATTTGGGGTGGATCATAGGAGTCGTCCGCTTCCCACAACTTAGATGCGTTGCCAGAAAGCACCCCACCCTCAAACTTTGATGCATATAGCACCCAGGCACGCGTAATGAGATTGAGTTCAACCCAAGCGTACGCACTGTCCGAGCAGGCCACATCATATACAACCCAACCAGAACCCTCACTTGTGATGCATTTAGAAACTACATCGCTCATCATTCCAGAAGCTGTCGAGAAAACCGACCCCTTAATAGGATGCATCGCTGTGTCGCCGGTTGCCAGCACAGGAAGATAGCTTCCCTCACCTGTATGGAGTACGGTTCCTAGTGGTAAAGACCACATACCCATCTGCTCATATGGCAAGTCAACCTGTTTATACTCGTCCAAGATGCTGGTTGCCGCATTATCATCCAACACGGTAGGTGTCTTGTTTTTATTATTTGCTGGATTTTTACAGCCAGCCAACGCATTAAGGGTAACAGCCACCACTCCCGTAGCAGCCGTTCCCTTCAAGAAACTACGACGAGAAACTCCGGAATACTTTTTGGTCATGCTAATCCTCAAAGCTTAGATGCTCAAGGCGATCAAACACCACATCCACCCGGGTGAGGAAGGACTTAGGATCAAAAATGCTATCTAATTCCTCACGGCTAAGGCTACAACGTTCATCTGCCTCGAGTTTCTCGCGAAATGTAGTGCCAAGCTCACATTGCTGAATCTCACGCCACGTAGACATCGCATTTTCCTGGACAATTTTGTAAGCATCTTCACGCGTAATACCCGTATCTACCAGATGCAACAAAACCTTAGACGAGAAAATCAAACCACGCGTTTTGTTGAGATTAGCCATCATCTGAGCAGGATACAGTACCAATCCATCAACAATGCGGATAAGGCAGCTAAACATATGATCCAACGCAATAAAGCTATCTGCTTGAGCCACGCGCTCCGCAGAACTATGAGAAATGTCGCGCTCGTGCCACAACGCTACGTTGTCAAAAGCTACCTGAGCATTTGATTTTACAATGCGAGAAAGTCCACAGACCTTCTCGACCGTAATGGGATTACGTTTATGAGGCATGGCGGAAGATCCTTTTTGCCCTTTACGGAAAGGTTCCTCCGCTTCAAGTGTATCTGTTTTTTGAAGGTTGCGAATTTCTGTTGCAATGCGCTCACAGGTAGCAGCTACCGTTGCTAAAACACCAGCTAAATAGGCATGATGATCACGCGAGATAACCTGCGTAGACAAAGGATCATACGAAAGACCCAGATGCTCACACACATACTCCTCTACACGAGGATCAATGCTTGAATATGTTCCTACCGCACCAGAAATTGCACCAAAAGCAACATTTTTACGAGCATCAATCAGGCGGTTAAGATCGCGATACAACTCCCACGCCCACGAGCCAAACTTCATACCAAACGTCATAGGTTCGGCGTGAATGCCATGCGTGCGGCCCACACATAACGTTTCGCGTTCCTCAAATGCGCGGCGTTTGCAAATAGCGCCTAACTTACGACAATCCTTAATGAGAATGTCGGTTGCTTGTACCAATTGATAGCACAAAGCAGTATCACCCAAATCTGAACTGGTCATACCATAATGAATCCAACGACTTGGTTTTGGATGCTCTTCGGGAACTTCCGCATCAATGTAGGAGCCCATATTGGTAAGAAACGCAATAACGTCGTGATTGGTTACTGCTTCAATATCGTCTACCTCGTCCTTATTAAATTTTGCATGATTACGAATCCATGCCGCTTCTTCGCACGTGATACCAGACTCGCCCAGTTGTGCATGAGCCTCACAAGCCAGCACCTCGATTTCTTGCCAAATAGCATATTTATTTTCGAGCGTAAAAACATATCCCATTTGAGGGCGAGTATAGCGATCAATCATGCGTTGTCCTTTCAAGGCGAACTGCAAGGTAGAATGCATTTTGATTTTACCCCGAGCTGAGAATGCCTTAAAACCTCATTGCAGGACTACATCGAATTCATGGTGTATACGAATATCAATTTTAAGATTACCTTACCATTCAGCCATAACAAATTACCTTATAACCGAACTACATTACATTTTTTTGACAAGGGAATACTTTTTATTTACTGTCGGTTATAGGATTAGTTTTGTTCTTATTGATACATCAGTAGCAGTAAAGATATGAATGCTCTTTGATTGTAATAAAGATAAAATGAGGTGATGGTATGGAGCACCGCACGCATGAGGGCGCTTTCACGGGCCACGTAAAGACCATCTATGCTATAGGAACGTGTATTGCTCTATTTACTTCCACGCTGTATCTCTTTCTCACGCCCTCATTTATAGGAAATATTATTACGTATTCAATTCTTAGTTGTGACTGTCTCCTTGATATTTATCTTTGGAGAAAATACTTACCCGAACAAAAGGGCACCTTGATGCTTCACATTGCTGGTTTTCTTCTCTTTTTCCTTTTTATGGTTACCAGCCGCCCATAGAGACATTTATGTATATTCATATCTAATCATTGGGATGTCGAAATACTAAAATGAAAGGCAAAGTTATCCACACAGGCGCCAGAGTTGCATCGATACTCACGGCTCTCTTGGTACTTATTTTCTTTACGCGCATAGTACCAGTTTCCGATGGTGTGCGTGGTTTTATCTGGAACTGTCATGAAATAAACCCCAGGAACCATAGATTCCTGGGGTTTCTCATCAAAAAGTGGTGGGCCGTGTGGGGGTCGAACCCACGACCTTGGGATTAAAAGTCCCCTGCTCTACCAACTGAGCTAACGGCCCAATACATTGTGCTCGCCTATTTTAACACGCTTAGCCGTTCCATGCCCAGGTTCCATTAATAAATACAGGAACTTCCTCACCTTTGGCGGTAATGCCTGTAATAGTTAAGTCATCAGAACCAATCATAAAGTCAACGTGAGTATGAGATTTATTGACGCCTACCTCTAATAACTCTTCAGAAGTCATTTCTAGACCACCTTCATAACACTCGGGAAATCCAGTGCCAATAGCAAGGTGACAAGAAGCATTTTCGTCATAAAGGGTGTTGTAAAAAAGTACGCCGCTCTGGCGAATAGGAGTAAATTTAGAAATCAAAGCGCACTCGCCCAGGTATTTGGCACCGTCATCGGTATCCAAAATACTCTTCAGAACATCTGCTCCTTCTGCAGCACCAAAATCTACAACACGACCTTCTTTAAACTCAAACCAAAAATCGCGAATGGTTACGCCATTCCGCACCAATGGCAATGCCGAGAAAACCTTGCCATTGGTACGCATGCGATCGGGTGTGGTAAAGACTTCCTCAGTAGGAATGTTAGGGAAGAAATGTATTCCAGAAGTGGTAATAGCTGCGCCACCTTCCCAGATATGCTTCTTGGTAAGGCCAAGAGTAAAGTTGGTGCCATTGGAAGAACTGTAACGCAACTGATCAAACTTGTACTTGTTGAGCAATTCAAGATTCTTGTTAAAGTTAGCGTTGTGCTCTTCCCAATTCTTATGAGGATCTCCTTCATAAGAGCGAGATACCGATAAAATAACCTCCCACATCTTAACCATAGCCTCGTCTTCAGAAACACCAGGAAATACAGTAGTGGCCCAAGCTTTTACAGGAACACCGCCAATACACCAAACATTACGACCAAAATCCATACCATCGCGGAAAGATTTACACTGAGAGTTGCGAGCTAAAGATGCTGCGGCTGGTTTTGCTGGATCAATGCCGGCAAGAGCCATAGGATCTGCACCATCAATAAACAAAAAAGATGCGCCCTTCTCGGCAAGTGAATTAAGCTGCTCGCGCTTCCAAGAAGGCACTGTCTCAAAATAAGAAACGGGACAGTTGAGATACTCCAAGCGGGCGGTAGGCTCATCTCCCCAAATCATAGTTACATGACCAGCACCTGCAGCATATGCCTGCTCTACAACCAAACGACCAAACTCATAAGCTTCTACGGGACACTGAATCACAAGCTCTTGACCATGCTGAATTGCAGCACCATCTTCTACCAGCAGCTTTGCGTATGCAACAATTGCCTCATGTAATTCAGCCATGCGGCTTGCACATGCTTGTTTTGTCATAGCCATAGGGATATTCCTCTCGTATTGGAAATATAGGCACATATTACACGGCGAACAAGCTTGCGTCATCATCGCTTGTTTGTTCACTCAAGCAAAACGTCAACGCGTCGCGGATATAACAAGCAAGTCTGTTTACATCAGTAACTTCATTTGCCTCAAAAACAAGTAATCGGCGCCAAAATGGCAAGTTGCGAGCCATAAAACAGGAATACAACCAAAGATGTGTAACTGTCATGATAGGCAAGCCACGCTTAAGGTACCAGCCTGTAGTAGTTGCAACACCATGCTCTGCTAAAAACCCTTTAACTTCAGAATTTGAGTCCAGCGGAAAGTCTGGAACAACGTAACCCTCATGGCGAGCAACCGCCCACACTACCTCATCTGCCTTGGAATAAAACGAGAGATCTTCACCACCAATTTCTAGTGCAAGATTCATAAGTGCCTCAACAGAAACGGTGCTGGGCAATTCGTATGTTCCATCTGAAGTGCAATACGAGTCTAGTAGGGTTATGAGGTGCTTGGCCATGGGTGTCATCACACGAGCCATACAACCTCCCAACAACAAAAACAAAGCCCCAAAAAACGGGGCTCATTAAGCTCTCTTGGAGCGGGCAACGGGATTCGAACCCGCGCATGACGGCTTGGGAAGCCGTTGCCTTACCACTTGGCGATGCCCGCACATAGAGCGATTCTATCACACGACATATTTTTGGGAAGAGGAAGGTTGTTTGTAGTTGTTGGATTCGTGTTAGAAGCATTCTCTAGCATTTGGCTTCCATCAATTTTGTAGAGGAGAAGCCTATGTGTACCACGCCTCACCATATCAAAATTCCTAAGAGAAGGACATTTTCTGGCATTACTCAAAGAGCTATGTCCCTTTGCTTATGTCTACTTTTAACAGGCGGTATGGTTGTTCCACTCTCGCCTACTCGGTGTAGCACACTCGCGCTGGCAAAGGAATCTTCTGTGAACAAAGAAGTTTCTGTAACCCAAAAGCCAATTTATCCACAAACAGAAGAGTATCTTGCCCATCATATAGACAAAGCTTTGTTGCAGAACGCTGCTACTGATCACAGTTCCAAAGACGAGTCAAACCATCAGTCTGATCAGAACGCTAATCACTTAGCTCCCCTTGCTGGGCTACACAAACTTTTCTTGCGCGGAGTGGAACGTATGCGTTTTACTGGCACAACGCTAAACAGACCTCCTCTCAAAGACTCTGGTCATACCATGACAATTAAGTACACCTTGGCTGATGCCTCTGTTTTAGCTAAGGATGCCACCTTGGACACCATATGGTCCAATGCTCAAACGGCACGTGACACCATTGTTGGTCAATACGAATCTATTGCGCATCTATTTGATGCTTCCAATGATTACTACGTCGCATTTATTGATGCTACCAAACTTACACGCAGCGGCGTTGTCAAAGACGCAACATTTGCTACAGACGATACATCAGGCACGCTTATTCACGGTGTAGTTTTTGATAAGTCAGCTGGCATTGCCTATATTCCAAAATCACTTTTTACCAATAAAAAGGGCCAGGAGATTGCCTTTGGCATACAAGCACAACTTTTGGTGGGCATAGAACTCAATAGTGACTTGCAAACACGATTTCAAGCACGTGTAACTAGCAAGCGTGTGGGTATTGAGCCCTTAAAAGAAACTCAAATCATTACAGTAGACTCCCTAGAAAACACCGTAACTATTCCGCTTGTTTCCAAACATCAAGCCGAAAAAATTTCTCTTGCAGACTTAGTTGTTTATACAGACAGCAATTCATCACCATATAAGCTCAGTACTCAGGAGGGTGCATTTTATGACAAGAACACCGGTAAACTTACGCTAGCACTCTCCCCCTTTGCTCAACCATCTATTACCGTCCAAATTACTAGTAAAAGTGCCATCAACACCTTAGTTGATACCTTTATGCCCGCAACGCCCGCATATGGCTTTGCTCGTATTTCTCATCCAGATGAGATGGCCATGTGGCCTTGGGGAAAATTTGACTCCATTGACCTTTCCAAGATACAAGTTGGTGATAAATACGAGTTTCAAACCTCTATTTCCTATGATGATGCCTACTTCCGCGCGTTTGCAACCCAATGTGCACCCTATATTTACGCATGGACTAACAATACCGTAGGTTATAAGGGAGAAGAATCTACCGAAGTCCTTATCGATAAACTCCTTTCTGGAGCAACCTGGGATGATATGGATTCGCATCTTGCTAAGCTCTCCGACGCCGATGGGCATGCCATTAAGTTGGTTGATGATGTTGCTTTTGCTCTGGGTCTTCCTTGGGGACATTCTAAATATTCTGCTTGGGATTTTAATGGTCTTCGCGCCAACGATCCTCACACCGATCAGGCAAGGGGCTCTGGTGTGATACCCATGCTCTGTGGACATGTAAAACAACCAAAAAATGTTGTAAAACCAGGCACTTACTCAGAATGTACAGCCATGCTACGCGTACTTGCTAAAAAGGAAACCGGTGACACACCTTATGTTGTGCTTGGATTTGTAAGTCCGCAGGTAACAACCCAATCTGGTGTTGCAGTTGTAAAGTTTGGCGTACTCCAACCCAAAATAAAAACTGAGCTTACTGAAGACACTACTCACAGTCACACTATTGCCCAACTAGATATGCAAGAAACTTCCGAATCAATCTCACTAACAGATCATGTTTCTTATTCTGGTTTAGTTAAAGACGCACAATATACACTCAAGGCATCGTTAGTTGATAAAACTACTGGACATGAACTTAACAACTCACTTGGAGTTGTTACCTGTACAGAAAAATTTACTCCAAAAGAATCGTCTGGTGGACTTGATCTACATTTCTCTATCGATAAGCTCGATGAACTACCTAACCAGCTTGTTTCTTATGTCTCCCTCTTTGACTCCAGTGGAAAAGAAGTTGTAAAACATCATGACCTTAATAACCAACAACAAACGCTCTGGCATCCAATCATCACTACTCATTTGGAATGTGATACAACACAAGAACAAATATTGGGCTTAGAAACGACACAAAAACTTACTGATAAAACAAGTATTACTGGTTTGGTTCCAAATACAAAGTATGTACTCAAGAGCGAACTCGTTGATATTTTTGAAGAAACCCCCGCCATACTTGCTGAACAAAGCTATGAATTCACGGCACAAGACACAAACCTTGAGCATGTTGTTGCTTTTGAGATAGACAGACAGTCCGTTAAGGGAAATAGACTTGTTGCTCAAACCCGGCTTTATGAAGGCGATAGATGTGTTGTTGAGCATACAAGTCTAAACAATAGTCAGCAGACGGTTTTAGCACCAACCATCAAAACAGAACTCGCCAATAAACAAACCTCAGACAAAACAGTAGCTGCATTTCCATTAGAACTGATTGACACCGTATCGTATGCAGGACTTATACCTGGCAAACAATACAAGATGGTGGGCACACTCATGGACAAACAGACTCAGGAGCCTTTGACGTTAGATAGTCAGAACCCTCTAGTGACAGAGGTGGAATTTACCCCAGAAGCGCCTGATGGTGTAGTAGAAGTTCCCTTCACAATACACCAGCAACCCAATACAGATTTACATATCGTTGCATTTGAGAAACTCTATCTGGGCGAGGTTGAGCTTGCTAATCATGAAGACTTTGATGATGAGGGCCAAAGCTTCTTAATTCCAAAGCCGCCAACACCTCCACAACCAGAAACACCTCCAAAAAAGTTTTGGGGTAAGAAAATTAAGCTTCCTAAAACAGGAGACCTATTGAGTGTTGGATTTATCGTTAGTCTTGCTGTTGGTGGCTGGCTGACCTTAGGTGGTTCAAGGGCTTTTAAGCACCATAAAAATCTATAGGTAGCCATATAAAACGTCAAAGCCCCAGATAGCAAACCGCTATCTGGGGCTAGAACAAGCAGGTTCTAACTATAGTATTTCTAGAATGCCTATGAACGACGAATAAGTTCACAAATCAAAGTAGAAACATCCTTAATCTGCCTTGGATCCACTTCTTCAATTACGTCATCTGCGGTATGAGACAAAGCAGGCAAACCTTTTTCATCCACACCCGCAAGGGTGACGGAGCGCATGGAAGAGCGCATAGCCTTAGTGGCATCTGTATCGCCCCAACGATGCGTTGTCTTAGCTAAATCAATGTGCAAATCATTAGCTGTTGTAGTAAGTAGACGTGCCAAACGACGGTCTGCACGGCGATTATTGTAAGCCCCTTCATTGGTATACATAGTTAATTGGCCAGCACCAATACTATCCAGATTAATAACAAAGGAACCACGACATGACCTGCGATAATCCTGTAAGAAAGCAGTCATTCCTGCATGATCAAGCGCAGAAGAACCTAAGGCAACAAGCCAAATATCATGACTAAGCAGTTCGTCATCAGACATAGACAAAACAGCATCGCGAAGTTCCTCGTCCGTAGGAACGCTCTTTTCTTCGTGTTGCTCCTCGGACTCAGCAGAGTTCTCGTTAGCATCTCCCTCAATTACCTGGAATAAAGAGTTGCGCGTTGCTCCACCCTTCCAAGGTGTTTCGGGATTGTCTGAGTCAGTGGACTTAGATTCTTCATCAGTAGTATCAAAGTTGTCCCAAGAACCAATCTTGTTACCATCCGTCTTGGCATTGAAGTCTTCGTTGACTCCCAAAAAATCCGACAAGGAATCATCGTTTTGCCTCTTTTTGCCAAAAAGACGTAGTTTTTTGCGGGTAGAAATCTTGCTCGCAGGATGCATTACATCAGCACTAAGCTTAGATACCGCAGGAATAACGGGATTTGGCGCCGATACGTCCTCTACCAAAGACAGCGCAGGAGCCTCATTGCTGGTCTTTACTGTTGTATCCACCACCACTTCATCATCCTGAACCATAATATGTTCATTGATTACGCCTTCAGGACTAAGAGGATCAACCTCCGCATGGGAAGGATCGGGAAGATCAAATAGAGAAACTCGACGAGCAAGGTTAACTTGTTCATCTGCACTCAAATCAGGAAGTTCAGTTGTCCGAGAAGGAGAGGTTGTATTTTGAGCGATGGTCTCTTGATCAAGCGCAGGAGCCAAAATGGTGTCCTCAGCAGTAGTGTCTACCACAGAGTTTTCTTCTGTTAGTACTTCTTCTGCCTGATGAGAATTATCTTCAACAGCTTCCACCATAGGAACGTCTGATGGTGCAGGATGGTGCATTTTGCTGGAGGCAAAATCCTTAACACGAGAGAAGAAATCTGTTATTGCAACAGGAATCTCTAAACGAGTAGTTTTACCCGCATCTTGATTAGGCTGCTCATAGCCATCTGCAATTCCATCATCAGACAAAAGTTCTTCATTACCCCCTGCACTCTTCGCCATAGCATCTGTCACAAAGGCGGCAGAGGTGGAATTAGCCTCGGGAGTTACATACTCAATAATCTTGGGTTCAACATACTCTACTTCACAAGAAGCAGGAACTATGCCTAGTTTACGAAGCACTTCTTCCCCATGACGAGCGCCTATTACTTCTTCATAGCGAGGCTGAGGCTCTGGTACAGAAGTATTTTCATCAACAGAAAGATTCGTTTCTGCTTCATCTAAAGAAGTATCCTCTGCCTTTTGGAAGGCATTGGACTTCTCTTCTTCGGTAGGGTGAATGGTTGCAGCAATATCAAAAAGAGCAGCAATGGAAGACTTGTTGTCGTTTGCGCCAGTTGTGCAACCCAGATGATGTTCGGCCAATTTTGCCACGCCCACACAGCAGGGAGCAATACCAGCAAGAATACCAACAACCCAAAGTAAAGCACGGAAACTTCCGAGCATTGCAAAGGGTTGGAAGATTACGCAAAAAGCAACAATAGGTACACTCCATACTGCCGCAATACGAATGTAAGGTTGTGCCTTTGCAATAGCAGGATTAAACAGGAAATTTTCGTAAGGCGTATCGTAATGAGCAACAATCACAATAGGTCGATTCCCCTTAGAGACCAAGGGACCAGATGCACGGTGTACACCAACAACGTTTTGACTCTTTGCAGGAGGAGTACGACGTGTAAAGATATCCTTGCCCATAGTATCCATAATGAGCAACGCAGCTGCTGCCAGAGTCATAAACATTGCAATAACGGATAGAAGCGTATTGCCAATATGTGAAAGCAGAATACCCACAAGCAAAATTACCTGCATGATTGCCCTAATGTTAGGAGCTGCTGCAGAAGCATCAAACTCTTGAACCGTAGTTTCTAAACCACGAGACAAAAAGAAGGCTTCAATATTCTTTGCCTCTTGCAATTCCTCCTGGCTGTTGGCAGGAGCGATGGGCGTCTGCTGATCGAGATACTCGAGATACCTATTAGTTCTGGTCGGCATAAAAGTTTTCCTTTGGACCTACTCATTGCATTTTGATAGTCACGCTAAGAGTATACGTCCTAAATTAATCCACCGCATTTGAAGAATGGTTTATTGGCCAATTTAAGCCGTTATAAGGAAAATTTTCCTTAATCTCTACGCCTTTTTTGAGCCTCCGGCTGCCAAACCTTGATAATTACGAACTTTTTCATCGGTTACAGCAAGCTTCTCGGCAATCTCTTTATAGGCATCGAGCGACTTCTTAAGTGCACTGTCATAAGGCTCACTCAAGAATGCATCAGGCGTTTCTGGTAGTTGTTTTGCCAAATCTGCTACGGCTGCTTCACGCTTGTTATAGTCCTCAATGCTTGCCTGCGCCTTATCAAATTCACCAAATGCAATATGCGTATCTGCATCCAGTAGCGCTTGAATGGCATCCTTGCGAGCTGTTAGATAGTTGGTATATACAGAATAATCGGTTTGAGAAAATGCCTGTTCAGCATTATTTTCAAAACCTTGAGCTGCAGTGATATCCTCCATGGCAGACTTATCAAAACCAATGGGAATATTGGCATCATCTACAGAAGACTCTTCTTTTGCTAAAGATTTTGCATACTCCGCTGCAGCTTCTACGGATTTCTCAACATGAGAGTCTGCAGAAACGGCTTTTTCCATTGCCTGAGTAAGGAAAGTTTTAGCATCAAGAACGCCAATATCCACCGTAAGAACTTCGCTACCCGCATCAATAAGCTTGCGGCGCTGATCAATAGAGTCCTGTAAAGCCTGAACAACGGTGCGTTCATCATCAGTCATAAACTCATTTAGGGATTTAGCATTATTTACATGAGCTTGAGCTTCATCCAAAGAAGAAGTGCTTTTTTTGGCATCATCTCTAATTTTAGTAAGTTCTTCGCTTGTCTTAACTCCCAAATCAGAACTGATAGTGTTGTTGAGTGGAACAATAGCAGCGTCACTCTTAGAAACAGAACTAATAGCTGCAGCAATCTGCTCTTTAGCCTGAGCAGCTCCCGTTAGATGACGCCAAATCAAATAACCTGCACTGCCAAGAATTACCAAGGCAATAAGGCTTGCACCAATCTTAATGGCAAGGGGGATTTTTTTCTGATCGCGACGAGGCGTAGGAGATTTAGAAGTAGAGCCATCCACAAAAGAATCTTGAGCTTTTGAGTTTTTAGACGACGAGTCACTAGCAGTTGCCATATGACGCGATGTTTGACTACTCATGCAACAAGCTCCGCTCTTCTCTATGTTGAATTGTGACAGTAATACCATGAATTATCTAATACTATCAGGGATATACCTGTATCGGAAATCGATAAATTTGTTGGGAGGGTTTGTGAGTAATCAAATAGATTTGTTTGCAGATGATGACTTTGGTGCTCCTTTGACCAAGCGAGAGCAAATGGCTGAGCGGATAACCTCACTTGCAGTGCTGTTTATGGGTGCTTCATCGCCCCTCACGCTTACACAAGTGATGTCTGCTTTATACTCGCACCTCTCACAATCTGCTGCCGAGAAAGCTTTTAAGCGCGACCGAGATTATTTGGAGCAGTGTGGAATTTCTATCACTTCTGTACGAGATGAAAACTTGGGCGACGTCTATGTATTAGATGAAAACATTACATTTGCCAATGCTTCTTCCCTCACTCATGAGGATGCAACTATTATTCAATCTGTATGCACCCCCTATCTTGAGCAGCCCGGCTTTCCCTACCAAGAAGACTTGCGTATGGCGCTCGCAAAAATCAGTCAAGCCTTTAATCAAGACACAAAGTTTGTCATGTCATCAACTAGCGATGTGTCTGCTGCGACTGTTCAAACATCTCTCATGAGTTCCATACTTCATGATTGTTTTGCTAAGCGCCTTGCATGCCAAATTTCTTACTGTAATGCTGCGGGCAGGCCAAGTACTCGAAAAATTGCTCCCTTTGGCCTCTTTTCCTCGCGTGGTATGTCTTATTTTGTTGCTGCACCAATGCTATCTGGTGGCCCTAACCTCAAAGACATCCGCATTTTTAGAGAAGACCGTTTAAAAGACATAGTCCCTTTATCTATTAGGTATGAAATTCCATCTAACTTCTCTGTAAAAAACTATATACGGCTTCCTTTTCAATACGGAGACACGCTTGTGAATGCTCAACTTTTTGTCCCCAATGAAGCAGAACAGGAAGCTTTAGCGGAGCAACTGCGTGGGTCTTACAGCAATTTTAATCAACAAAGCCACACAATAACTTTGTCCTTTAATCCAAACTATGTTCACGAGGCAGCTCGATGGGTAATCGCACATGGTTTTAGACCTAAAGACCCAGCACTTTTGATAGAAGCCTATATTGATCTTCTTAAGGGGGCAGCACACCATGACAAATAAGTCAAAGCGTGGGCCTAAGAGTGGGCAAACAACTATTAAACAACTCACGGTTTTGCTTGCCGCACTGGCTCAATCCAACGAGCCAATCCAAGCACAAAGTGCTGCCGCAAAGCTCAATATTAGCTATGAAGAAGCTCAACGGCTTATGGATATGCTGGTAGATGTTGCAGGAGATGAGGCTTCCTATCTCCCCCTTGCGTTTGGAGAGAATGACGATGAATTAGAGTTTATCTCTCCCACCACCTCGATAAAGCCTCTACGCCTTACAAAAGCTGAGTCAATTGCACTTTTAGTAGCCTTGCAAACCAGTGGCTTTAAGAGTAGCGATCCATTATTTCAAATCATTCAAAATAGCTATATACAACCAACAATAGACACGCAAGAAATAACACGAACCGTTGTAAATACCAGCATACTTGGAAGCTCCACGGTACTTCTTGATTGCATACGTGCACTTATAAATAACCAACAGCTCGAGTTTGTATATGTATCGCAGCACAGCAATACAACAAAACTGCGTCTAGTGCATCCCCTTAGTCTATATGTACAAGATGGATATGCTTATTTGAAAGCCTATGAATATACGAGCAAGCAACTCCGTACATTTAGGCTTGATCGAATGAGTGAGATACATAACATTAAGACGCCTAAGCTCCATGAACAAGGTAATGAAGCTGGTGAGAAGACCATCCCCATAAGTCAACAAGACTGTAGGATGATTGCAAATCAGACTGAAGCAAATTCTGCAAATAGTGTAGCTATTACTTTACTGGATCCCTCTCTTGAAGAAACCTACCCCTGGCACGCGATAAAGCGAACTCAGCTTATTAATAAAAATATCCAACTAATAATCCCCAATTATGGTTCAAGCTGGCTTATTCGTCATCTTGCTGCCTGCGGAGACCAAGTTCAGATTGAAGATCCACAGCTTGCAAAGAAGGTCTCGGACTATGCCCAAGACCTTCTTAATGATCTTGCTTCGACACCTTAGTTTTGTGACTTGCGCCACAGCTCAATATAGCGACCAATGTGCTCTGCTTCCAAAGCCGTGTAATTGTTCGTAGGCAAACTGTATAAGAACTGTTTTCCGTATCCCTTAGTCATAAGACGAGGGTCTGCCAGCACCAGCACTCCTACATCTGTTGAACTACGAATAAGCCTACCAGCAGCCTGTTTAACAGAAATGACCGCTTCTGGCAGCGAATGCTTCCACCAAGAACGCTCTTCTCGAACATCTCGTTCTTTAGAAAGCGGATCGTTGGGGTTTGCAAAAGGTAACTTGGGGATGACCACGCAGCGCAATGTATCACCCACTGCATCAAAACCTTCCCAAAACGCCTTTAATGCGAATAAAGACATAGACGTTTGTGATAAAAACTTATTGCTCAGCTGCTTAGTTGCCAAACCCCTTTCTTGCATAGAGAGACTAAGACCTTCAGCTGCCAAGCGCGGATGAAGACCTTCATACACGCGCTCCATTTCACGACGGTTGGTAAACAAGGTAAGAACTGATCCACCCATCGCCTTGTGTACATCAAACAATAGATCCTCAAGCGAACTTATATAGTTTGGATCGTTGGGCTGTGGTAAATCACGTGCAACCAATACACGCATGTTGTTGTCATAATCAAAACTTGAACTCAGTCGCACGTCTTTATGTTTAGTAACGGGCAAACCATCCACACCGACCGAATGATTAAAGTGCTTAAAGTCATTTCCTACCGCAATGGTAGCAGAGGTAAAAACAGTACTCATGGTCTCTGGTAGCCACTTCTCTGCAAGCTCAGTACCAATGTCAAGTTTCTCGGCCAAAAGTGCTTCGTTGATAAGACCACCGCGACCACGTATAACACGCGCAGAATATACGTAACTGGCATCCTCACCAGCAACAATAAGCTTCAGTCCCTCCAGAAGCTCTGTTAAACTACGCAAATCACTAGATAACTCTGCCTGTGGTTTCTGAATTGTCTCAGCAATTTTTGTTTGAGCCTCAAGCACCAGCTTTAATGCCTCATCCAAGGCACGAATGGCTGGCTGAGCAGCTTCTACAACCGCTTGCCACGAATCACTTTTGCGAAGCTGCTGACTAATCCAAATGGTCTGTGTATCATAGCCGCGCGAATAATTATGCTCCTTACAAAAATCTGCAACTGCCGAGAAAACCTCACTTGTTGCAATGGATGCGCGAGTACATGCAGAAGCAGCTTTAGTAAGTAAACCACTTATCAGTGTAGAGCCTTCCACCCCAGCAGCTTGAACAAGTAATTCATGTATTGCGCCTGTACGCGTACCACCAATGCTTTCAAATGCTGTTTTTGCCACGTAACCAGAAACCTCCACCGCCCATTGATGACGAGCTTCATCTTCCAACGAGTGAGCCTCATCGATAATCCAGTGACGGATAGGCGGCAAAATGTTGCCTTCAGCAGCAACATTACGCAACAGCAAAGAATGATTTGTAACCACCACGTCTGCAGAAGCCGCCCTGCGACGAGCACCATGCACAAAACACAGCTTGGGAAAGAAGGGACACTTATTATGAACACATTCCTCTGAAGTGGTGGTAAGCAAAGAGCGTGGAACGCTGCGCCATTTAATGCCTAACGAGTCCAAATCGCCAGAGGGTGACTGGCATGAATAGGCCAGCGTTACTGCAATGGCAGTTAACTGATCTTGAGCTACTGTTGCTGCAGAACGCATGTTTGTATCGACCTCTTGAACAGGTAGCTCCATATAGGTTGCTAACAAAGCTTTGCGCAAGCAGGGGTAGTGTTCATATCCTTTGAGAGCAAAATAACGAACCTGCTGGTCAAGCACAGAACTTAGTGCAGGAAGCTCATGAGAAACCAATTGATCTGTAAGCGCGTTTGTCTTTGTAGCCACACCCACAGTAATCTGATTACGCTGAGCAAATATAATACTTGGCAACAAATAAGCCATGGACTTACCAACACCTGTACCTGCCTCTATGGAGCGTGAAGTATCAGATGCTTGGGCTTCTCGAACTTCTTGTGCCATCTGTAGCTGCTCCGGGCGCAGCTCAAAGGCTTCATACATCTGAGAAACACAGCCAGACTTGCTAAATGCCTCGTCAATCTGCTTTGCAGTAACCGGATTGAGCGACTGAGTAAGTTGCGCAGCATCTGTACGCACAGACAAATCATCTGCTAAAAGCTCGCGCCGAATTTGTTCAAGCAAAAACGGAACCTCGCCCTGCAAACGAGCTAGGTAGCCAAATATGGGCCTGAACTGCCAATTAACATCCTCGTGCATATCTGCTAATGTACGCAACAATCCTGGGCCTAGGTTAAGTAATCCACAGAGAATCACAGGCCAGACACCAGCAAGTGCTACTACGTCATCAATGGCACGGTGCGATACCGCCGCACATCCAAACATTTGTGCCAAATCTGCAAGCTTATGAGAAGACAGACGAGGTAAGGCGATACGACTCAACGCAAGTGTATCAATCCAGGTATCGCTAACCAGCTTTCCGCCTCTGACCTTTTCAATAAAAGTGCGATCAAAGGTAGCGTTATGGGCAAGCACAGGCATGCCGCCCACAAAATCTGCCAATGCGCTAACTGCATCCTCTGCGCAAGGCGCGTCTGCCACATCAGCATGAGAAATATGCGTAAGCTTCGTAATTTCTTCTGGAATAAGTGAGTTTGGATGCACAAAGGTCTGAAAAGTATTGGTAATCTGGCCATTCTCAATATGTGCAGCAGCAATTTCTATAAGTTCGCACTTTTTAAACGATAAGCCCGTTGTCTCTGTATCTAAAACAATAAAGTCATCTACTAGCAATCCAAGATCTTGCTGCTCTGCTTGCTCACACAATCCAGCGTATGTCTGTGCAATAGCATCAGGTGTGTCGGGCAGCAAAAACTGCTCGATCAGTGTGGAGCTTGTTTGTTGTGTCATAAAACCGCCTATGCACGCTCAAGCGCAAGTTCAACGAACGTACGACAAAGCTCAGAAAACTCAATACCAGCATGACGTGCAGAATCAGGCAGCAATGAAGTTTCCGTCATACCGGGAATCATGTTGGTCTCCAATAAAACAGGCTGGTCATCCGTAGTCACAATAAAGTCACTACGCGATACTCCTCTGCACCCCAGAGCCTTATGAGCCTTGCACGCATACTCTTGCGCCAATGTATATGCCTTCTCAGAAAGCCTTGCAGGAATTACGTGATGTAAAGAAGAGGGCTCATACTTAACCTTAAGGTCATAAAACTCCGCTCCGGTAACAATTTCTACAATAGGAAGCGCTTGCGGGTTGTTGTTGCCAATTACAGGAACGGTGATTTCGGTACCTACAATGCAATTCTCAACCAGTGCGTTATCTCCATCAGCACAGGCAAGCTTGATTGCTTGCGGCAATTCATCAACAGAGGTTACACGTGAAACACCATAGCTTGATCCATTGGTGGCGGGCTTTACAAAAACTGGTAGTCCAAGCTCTTCAACAAGTTTTTGTGCATATGCAGCATCAATTTCCTGATTGGGTGTAATTTCATATCCGCGAGGAGTAGGGATACCTGCTGTTTCGTAAATTGTTTTTGCAATCTGCTTTTCGGTTCCCATAGCTGATGCAAGAACGCCTGAGAACGTATAGGGTAGGTGCAAAAGCTCACACAAACCCTGAACACAGCCATCTTCGCCATACGGGCCATGCATTGCGATAAACGCAACGTCATAATTGCCGTCCTCAAGCTTAGACAGCACGCCTTTCTCGGCAATATCGATAAAATCTACGTGCTCAAAGCCTGCTTGATGCAACGCTCTCTCACACGCATGACCGCTCGCTAATGCAATCTCACGCTCGTCAGACCAACCACCAGATAGCAGTGCAATTTTGCAGGTTGTGACATCAATGTTGGTCATTGTGAAACTCCTCATTGAGAACGTAAATGTACGTTAGACTTTGTATAACAGTTCTTTGTATGAGGATACTCCACTCTGGGCTGTATACGTAACTCATAGATAAGGTTTAAATATGAATACAGAAGACACAGAGCTTTTGTCCTCCACCGATACCTCCCCCGTACATACTTCCATACGCTCATTATCGCCCGATGAACTTACGCGAGCTTTACTTAACATGGGTCAACCAAAGTTTCGAGCTAAGCAAATCTCTGACTGGCTTTGGGTTAAACATGCCACATCATTTGATGAAATGAGTAATCTACCTGCTGCTTTACGTGAGCAGCTTACCGAGAAGTTTGTAATTGGTACTGCGGAAGAAGTGGCACGTCAAGTATCTAAAGACGGTAGCCGCAAATATCTTTTAAAATTTATCGACGGAGCAGCTGTTGAGTGTGTTGGCATGCCAACAAAAAACAAACTTTCTGTATGTGCTTCTACACAAGCCGGCTGCGGTATGGGCTGTGCTTTTTGTGCCACAGGCACCGCGGGTCTTACGCGTTCTCTTACTGCCGCCGAAATTTATGATCAGGTAGCTCATGTAGCCAAGGATTTTGGTACCCGTGTAACAAGTGTGGTATTGATGGGTCAAGGTGAGCCTTTTGCTAACTACAGTGAAACTCTAAAAGCACTTCGTCTTCTTAATTCTCCAGAAGGTCTTGGTATTGGAGCACGCCATCTTACAGTATCTACCTGCGGTATTATTCCAATGATTCATAAATTTGCTAACGAGCCAGAGCAGTTTACACTGGCAGTTTCTCTCCATTCTGCTGTACAAAAGACTCGTGACACAATTATGCCAGGCGTTAAAAGATTCTCCCTTCTTCGTCTTTGGGATGCTATGCAAGAATATGTTGAAAAAACTGGTCGCAGGCCTTCTTATGAATATGCTCTTATTGGTGGGGTTAACGATACGGATGATGAACTTGCAGCACTTTGTGATTTTGCCAGTGATACCATGGCGCATGTTAATTTAATTATGCTCAATGAGGTCCCTGGCTCTCCCTTTAAGCCTTCCACGGATGCACGGGCGCAGTTGTTTGTTCATAAACTTGCTCAAATTGGTGTTGAATGCACTATCCGTAACTCTCGAGGTAATGATATTGCGGCTGCCTGCGGTCAACTTAAGCAGCAGATACTCAGTTAAAGCTCCCTATACAGGTTTTATTACAGACTTTTATGCAAAAGACCTATACAGAACATATGTTCTGTATAGGTCTTTTGTTATCGTACTAAGGAAGTTTATGTGTTTATCTTAAGCCATTGTTGTCTTACGGAATCCTGAAGAGCTTCGAGTGATTGGTCTATCTCTTCATTTTCTCTCTTAATAGCATGAGCAATTTTTTCTCTAGTGTTAGCAAGCGCTGAAATAGATGTATAAACAGCTTCGTTTACCTCTTCCCTATCCTTTTTTGTTAAAACAAAGAAGTATGTGGAAGCAGCCACCACCGCAGTGGCAATCATTACTTTTACTATTCCACCAACTGGCTTCATTGCATTTCACTCTTAAAGGTTTTTAGGATTCTTGCAAGATCCTCTTCATCCTTAAATTCAATCTCAATTTTATTCTTACCGCGAACTTGTTTCACTCTAACATTTGTATCAAGAGCAATTCGTAACTGACGCGCAGCTCGTTTAAACGACTGCGGAGCGACTTGACGAGGTTTTGTCTCGCTTCTCTCGCCAGAAAACAACGGAGCAAGAGATTCTGTCTGTCTTACCGATAAATGGTCGTCAACTACCTTTTGAGCTAACTTTTCCCTGCCTTCTTCTGTTGGCACTGCAAGGATTGCGCGCGCATGACCAGCGCTTAGTCTTCCATCAAGCATGTATGCTTGTACATTATCAGGGAGATCCAGAAGGCGCAATGTATTTGTAATGGCAGAACGCGATTTAGAAAGAACCTTAGCAAGCTCTTCTTGAGTCATTTTATTTTTCTTAATCAGTTGCTTATATCCTTGAGCTTCTTCAATGGGATTTAAATTTGAGCGTTGAAGATTCTCAATAAGTGCAAGTTGTAAAATTTCATCATCAGATACATCTCTAATAATTACAGGAACGTCTTTAAGTTTTGCGAGCTTTGCTGCTTGATATCTTCGTTCACCAGCAACAATCTCATATTTGACACCCTTTTTACGAACAAGAATTGGCTGAAGTATTCCATTTTGTTCAATCGAACTTGCAAGCTCAGCTAGTGCATCTGGTTCAAATACTTTTCTCGGTTGATTAGGATTTGGAGTTATTGAACTTAATGGAAGCTTTGAATCCGCTTTAATAGCACTAACTTCGTGATTTGCTTCACTAATAAGGGAACCCAATCCCTTTCCTAGTCCTGACTTAGCCACGTCGTGTCACTTCCTTTGCAAGCCTTGAGTATGCCAAACATCCCTTATTTAGTCGTGAATATTTATTTATAGGTAATCCATGGCTTGGTGCTTCTGCAATTTTTACACTACGTGGGATTACCGTCTTAAAAACCTTGTTTTTGAAGTATTTACGGACTTCTTCTACTACCTGATTTGATAAAGTTGTACGACTATCATACATAGTCATTAATACACCAAATACCTCTAAATCAGGATTAAGTGTGTTTTGAACCATCTCCATTGATTCAAGTAGTTTTGACAGCCCTTCGAGAGCATAGTATTCGCACTGAATAGGAATTATAAGACTATCTGCTGCTACAAATGCATTAATTGTCAGTAATCCCAATGATGGGGGACAATCAATAAACACATAATCAAATTCATCTTTAATTGAATTGATTATTTTTTTTAAAACATACTCACGTTTTTCGATATTAACTAAATCAATCTCTGCTCCTGCAAGCTGAATTGTTGCAGGAAGCACAAAAACATTAGGTTCAATTGTTTGAATAATGTTATCTGTTACATCATTCCCGTTTAAAAGAACATCGTAAATATCAGTTTCAAGTTCTTCTTTGTCGATTCCATAACCACTTGTTGTATTACCCTGTGGGTCAAGGTCAATAACAAGGACTTTTCGCTTTAATTCGCCTAAAGCAGATGATAAATTAACTGCAGTTGTTGATTTACCAACTCCACCTTTTTGGTTAATAATCGAGATAACTTTTGGTTCGCCTTCTTCTTTATACTTACTAATATCTCTGTAGTCCATTTTAGCTCCCTATTTTTGTATATATGTAAGAGAATAGCAGCCTATACCTAATGTTTCACGTGAAACATTAGGATTTTGTCGCTATATGCTTAGATACATGTTTAACTCATATCCATAAACATAAATCAAACAAATATTTACTGTTAGGCAAGCGGTTTATTTTTTGCCATACCATTAGCTCTGGGTAATTTTACTAATGGTTCTTTCATTTTTTTGAACACAACAAGCTCTCTATGACCACTATTAGATGGAAGTTCATATGTTTCACGTGAAACATATTTAAGTCCACATAGTTTTGCGGCTTTTATACCAGAGGTAAGCTCTTCGTTAGTAATTTGAGCTTTTGCTGCAATAAATTTCCCGTTTATTGATAATAGGGGAGAAGCATACTCAACAAGCGAAGCAAGGGGAGCAACGGCACGTGCAGAAACTAAGTCGAACTCTTTTATATGAGATACAGCATACTCTTCGACTCTATCAGAGGAAACCTGAATACGATTAGATAATCCAAGTACATTAAGAAATTCAGATACAGCAATAACTTTCTTGGCTACGGAATCTAGCAGAATTCCCTCTACATTAGACATAATAGCTAGTGGTATACCTGGAAAACCTCCTCCTGTACCAATATCAAGAAAATGAAAAAAATTATCAAAAGATGCAACTTTATATACCAGTAATGAATCAATGATATGTAAGCGTATTGCACTCTCTACATCTGTAATACGAGTTAAATTTAGTACTTTATTTTTTTCTATAAGAAGGTCTAAATGTTGTAAAAGTAAATCTTTTTGAGTAGAGGAGAGAGAAATATTGAAAATACTAGCCTCAGTTTCTAGTTGTTTATGAGCAGAGTTATTATCTATAAACATTTTCTCTCCTGACAAAAGTTCATGTATCGAAGATTTTTGACAAATAAAAAGAGGATAGGGAAGCCTATCCTCTTTATAATATCTTGTACTAGCAAGAAATATTACTCAGAATGCACTGCTGTAATAACAACATAGCGCTCAGGGTCTTCTCCTTCAGAGTGAGTAATAATTTCATTATCATTAATTAAAGCAAGGTGTACTAAGCGACGCTCATAAGCATTCATGGGCTTTAAGCGTACACGACCATTAGACTTCGCACGAGCAGCAGCAGAAAGAGCAATACTTTCAATCTTTTTCTTACGTCGATTTTTATATCCCTCAATATCAACAATAACGGGGAAGTGAAAACCAAGCTTTCTATTAACTAATGAGGAAACAAGCATTTGGAAAGAATCTAAAACACGTCCGTGTCGACCAATAAGAACAGCAAGGTTGCCACCATTCACATCAAGAATGAGTTCACCTTCATCACCTTCATATTCGTCAATGTCACAGCTATTCTCACCAAAGAAAGAGAGAAGCTCGCGGACACAACTGATTGCAAGATCGGCAATAGTATCAAGCTGAGCATCAGAGAATTTCTCGCCGGACTCGTGTGTTGCCAAAAGACCGTCAAGGCTTGTTTCTGCTACATCATTGCTGAGTTCATCAGCCATATGTTTCTCCTTCAATTACTTTCTTAATTAAACCTGAAATAAGAAAGTAACTAGTTTTTCTTATGGGGACGTGCTTTCTTTTCTTTACGAACAACATCAACAATTACTTGATTTGCTGTACGCTCTGCTTCCTTCTGGCGAACACTTTCCATTACCTTGTTAGTAATAAAAAGTTGCTGAACAACACCCCAAGCAGCAGATGTATCGTAATACAGAAGAACACCAACAGGTACTGACCAACCAAACCACATCATCATAGCCGCCATTACAACACCCATGATTAGCGTTTGAGAACGTTGTTCCTCAGAAGAATTAGCAGAATTTAAGTACATAGGAACAAAGGTTAGAAGACCAAATGCTACATCCAAAAGAATAAATACCCATGCACCTGCAATACCATTGAGTGCAAGTGCACCAGAAACAGACTGAGATAAGGAATCTAAAATGCCATAAAAGTGAGCCTCTGCAGGAAGCTTACCTTGTAAAACAGAAAAAAGAGCAAAGAATACTGGCATTTGCAGCAATAAAGGTAAGCAACCGCCTACTGGATTGAACTTGTTCTCAGAATAAAACTTTTGCATTTCCTCATTCATGCGCTGAGGATTATCTGCATAGCGTTCCTGAAGCTCCTTAATTTTTGGTTGAAGCGCCTGCATACGAGCAGAAGACTTCGTAGAACGCAAAGTAAGAGGGGTAAGAATTAGGCGGATAGTAAAGGTCAAGACAATAATTGCAAGACCCCAATCACCTACAAGCCCTGCAAGAAAGGCAAGTATCTGGTACAAAAAATTAATAAACCAATCCCACATGTTTCCTCCGCACGTGTAGATTACTAAGGAACAGGATCATGTCCGCCCTTATGGAGTGGATGACAACGAGCAATCCTTTTAAGCGCTAACCATGAACCTTTACAGAAGCCATACTTTTGTAGTGCCTCTACTGCATATTGTGAACAGGTGGGGGAGTAAATACAAGAATCCGGCAGAGCTGGTGAAATCCACTTTTGATAAAACTTGACGATAGCAATGGCTCCTTGTGCCATTTTACTCGTCATAGTTTTATACTCCCTAGCCTCTTAAAACTTCTTATAAAGGCGTTTAAGTGCAACATCAAGTTCACTCGGGGCTGCAGTAGCAGTTTTATGTGTTGCAAAGAAAATCACAGAGAGACCGTCCTGAGGAATAACACTCCTGCGGGCGGCCTCCCGGAGAACGCGCTTACAACGATTACGAAAAACTGCATTACCTAGTCGCTTAGCAGCTACGAATGCAATTTTTGTTGGAGCGCTTTGATCTTCTTTAACAAATGTAATGCGTACGAGTGGATGTGATGCACGATTACCGTTGGCGAAGACCCGCTCAAATTCCTGTTTGGATTTGATGGTCTCCATAAGATGCCTTAGACAGTGAGGCGCTTACGACCCTTAGCACGGCGACGAGACAAAACATCACGACCTGCCTTAGTGGCCATACGAGCACGGAAGCCATGAGTCTTAGCACGACGGCGCTTATTTGGCTGATAAGTACGCTTCATTTTTATTCCTCCTGGATTACAGGTTAATGAGTATTTCTGTCAAGCTTTAGAATTGTAGGGAATACCACTGCTTTCTGTCAATGTTTGCCCTAATTTCATGATTTATGTAAATCTCCATCCATAATCTGTCATGAAATTTCATTAATAGCAAAAGAAAACGTAGTAATTAATGAATACTTAGAATTTAACTGCTATTATCTTTCATGAGATTTCATCTACTTTCACGCAGTTATCGACAAGTTTTTATCAGATGTTGAAAACTTTTCTTCAATGTGAAAGTTAATGTATGAAACTTTCAACACTTGAAGAAAGTTTGTTGATAAAGGAGTCATGGATGACACGGGATTTCTTTCCATTTGTAGAGGAAGAAGCCAAAAAACCTCATAATTCGTTTACAGGAGATAGTGAAGTATCCTATCCCGCGCGTATTGCTGTATATGATGATCCCGCTGTTACTCCTCGTGTTGTGGTATTGGAACCAACAAATGTTCGTGATTTTCTTTCATCTCTTACAGAAACAGTTACAAAACTCTCTCATGAGCAAGGAGGGACAATTCCGTTCACTATTATTCGTGAAATTGTAGAAAACTATATTCATGCCGAGTTCATTGAACCCACCATTACTATCCTTGACCATGGAAATACAATCCGATTTTGTGATCAAGGTCCTGGTATTAAAGAAAAAGAAAAAGCCCTTGAGTTTGGTACTACGTCTGCAACAGACTCCATGAAGCAATATATTCGTGGCGTAGGATCTGGTTTACCTATTGCTCAACAATATATGATTGATAAGGGCGGTTCATTATCTATCCAGGATAATATTTCTTCTGGCACTATAGTTACTATTTCTACTCATCCTGCAGAGGAAAATTCTCTTCCTATCACACCGCGCGACACGCAGCATCTTTACCAGGATATCGAGAAACCCGCAGAATACACTAATGAAGTTGCTACACCACAACAAATTCCAGCATTTCAAGCTCAACAAGTTATTGCTCCTGTGCCTTATCCTGCAACGTATGGCCAATACAACCAAACTGCACTGATACCTCAATATCAACCTATTCCTGTTTCTATACCACCACAATCAGTAAGCGTTGCACCAACATTGGCTACCACTCCTACTACAACACCAACTACAGACATACATATCACCAATCGTGGACGTCAAATTTTATCGTTATTCTCAACATATACAGAAATTGGTGGTAAAGAACTGGTAGGGTTGTTTGGTGGCTCGCAACCAACCTGGTCACGCGAACTAAAACTACTGGATAATAGCGGCCTCACGCATAAGACAGGACAAAAGCGCCAGCTAACAGCCGCAGGCAAAGCATATTTACAATCACTTACAAAATAATATAGATGATTTTTCGACATTTTCCATGTAGTCTCATATAATGAGTTTTCTACAATCTTACAAATGACGTTTGGTGAGGCAATGGGAAACATTATAGATTCCAATGCACAAGCTCTGTGGAGTGATGTGTTAGATCTAGCAGCAGGAATGGAAAATCTTGGTGCATCTAAGTGCGCTATGCTGGAAAAATGTATTCCAAACTCCTTTACAGGCGACTCTATGTCCGTCCTAGCACCCTCTCGTTTTATGAAGCTACAAATTGAAAAAATGACACCAATTATCGAAAAGTGCTTGGAACAAGCAGCTTTAGAACCTATTGCTTTTAAAGTAGAGGTTAATCTCACAGTAAAACCTGTGATTGAAACTTCTTCTGTTATTTCTCAAACAGAACTACAATCAATTAATAACCAAAACCCTACTTCTACACCAATAAATAGTGTTACTCCACAAACAATAATTCCTGTTGTAACCCAACAAACACCAACTATTGAACAACGCCGCGCGTTAAATCCATTAATTGCAGAGATAACAGAAAATGATTCCAAACTTACCTTTGAACGCTTTGTCGAAGGTGAAGAAAATATGCTGGCACTACAAGCTGCTAAACAGGTTGCAGATGGTGCAAAAAAATACAATCCTCTTTTTATATATGGCCGCAGTGGATTAGGTAAAACACATCTACTTAAAGCAATTCAAAATTACATTATTCAAAACAAGATTGATAAATTATGTATATATCGCGGAAGTCATGACTTTATTAGTGATTATGTAACAGCCATGAGCGATACATCTGCGGAAATCAAAGAGGCATTTCGTAAAAATTATCGCGATATAGATATTCTCATTATTGACGATATTCAATTTTTAAAAGGTCCTGGCAGTGTAGGATTTTTCTTTGACCTTTTTAATTATCTGGTGGATCACGGAAAACAGATTGTTCTTGCTGCGGATAAATCACCCGCAGAACTTGGCCTTGGTAATCAGGACTTTGATGAACGCATTATTTCTCGTTTGGATTCTGGGTTTGCATGTCCTATTCGAACACCAGATTATGATCTTAAACTAGCTCTTATTATGAACTTCTATAAGCGTGCTAAAGAAGACGCACAACGCGAGAAACTTATGGGTTTTGAAGGAACTATTTCGGAAGAAAATTTACATCTTATGGCAGACCATGCGGGTACTAATATCCGTGTTATCGAAAGTTTTTGTCAAAGCTGTTTACTTGAAGCTACTAAATGTGAGCGAGCAGGTAAAAAACTTGAACGAGACGATATTATCAAGCTCGCAACACAAAAATTTGGAGCTTCCCAACGCGTTGTAACCATTGATCAGATTTTAAAGGTTGTAGAGGACGTTTATCACGTTTCACACTCCGATATTGTTGGGCAAACACGCAAAAAGGAAATTATGCTACCTCGCCAGGTTGCATGTTATTTAGCACGAGAAATGACAGATAATACGCTTGCACAAATTGGTAAACATATTGGTGGTCGAGTACATCCAACTATTTACTACAGTATTCGTGAGGCAGAAAAGTCTATTAAAGAATCACGCGTACTCTATGACAAAGTAATGCAAATAAAAGACATTATTTTAAACGGCTAAGATAGTGATGTTTAAAAGGCTCTTAAAAGTCTTTAAAGTTGCGTTAGTAAGTGTTTGGTTTTTGTAAGATGAGTTTTCTACAGTTGAAGAATTGTAAGGAGTGTAGAAAGATTTTTGATAATTATTATCTAAATTTTTAGGTAATAACCTGCAGAAAAGTCAAGATTTAAACGTTTCTACAAGCCTTATTATTACTAAGTTCTTTATTGTTATTAAGTACATATATAAATAGAAGGGCACATCCATGATTTTCTCAGTAAGTCAAATTTCTTTAGCAAAAGCTCTTTCTATTGTAAGTAAAGGTATGAGTTCTAATGCCACCCTACCTATTCTTACAGGTATTCATATGTCAGCATCAGACGGTATGCTTGAATTGCAGTCTACTGATCTTACTATCTCTATTCGTTGCAAGATACCTGCTCAGGTAGATGAACCAGGACAGACTGTTTTGTCGGGCAAAACGCTGCTTAACATCGTTAAAAATTTGGGTGGGAACACAGTAAGTTTCAACGCAACTAACTCTTCTTGTATGATTACCTGTGGTTCTTCTAAATTTAATTTGATTGTACTTAATCCAGTAGATTTCCCTGAATTTCCTGAGTTTGTTCTTGAGCGTTCAGTTGAGCTCCCTGCATCACTTTTATCTACTATGGTGGATAAGGTATATCGCGTTACTTCAAAAGATAATTCTCGTCCAGTGTTATCTGGCGTTCTTATGACGGTTGAGAATAACGTTATACGTTTAGTTGCTACTGACTCTTTCCGTTTAGCTGTATGTGATACCAATGTGGAAACATCTACTTTAAATGATGACTTTGAAATGATTATCCCTGGTACTGTCTTTCATGATGTTCTTACTATTCCTTCAGAGAGTGAAACTATTCTAATTGGTAGTACAGATAGTCAGGTAGTATTTGTATTTGGTGATACTACTTATGTATCTCGTCGTATTGAAGGTAACTTCCCCAACTATAAACAACTTCTTCCAGCTTCTAGTGAGACAACCATGAAACTTACGGCATCTGATCTTTCTGGTGCCTTACGTCGTGTAAGTACCATTAGTAGTAATAATCCTAAAGTTCTTATGAACGTTAATGTGGATGATGCAAGTATTAAGCTTTCCACTACCTCCCCTGATATGGGAGAAGCATCAGAAACATTACCAATAGAAGTAGAAGGTAATTCCATAGCTATTGCTCTTAATTATCGTTATGTAGAGGATTGTGTTTCTGCAGCTGGTTCTGATACAGAACTTACTCTTGAATTGCAGGATTCCATGCGTCCTGCTGTATTTAAAACCTGGGGCAAGATTAATTACTTGTACTTACTCATGCCTGTAAGGATGTAGTTTTGTGTCGCTATTAGTCCAAAAACTTTCTCTTATAAATTTTAGGAACGCCCAGAATAAGAATCTTGTTCTGGGTGAAGGTACTACTATTCTTATTGGTCCTAATGCTGCAGGAAAAACAAATACGATAGAAGCGCTTCAATTACTTACAACAGGAACTTCCTTTAGACATGCACGTGCTACAGAATTGTTATTTCATAAAAAAGAGCAAGGGCGCGCTTCTATGCGACTTGAAGGTGATGGTCGTGTAGTTGATGTTGAATGTAATATAACCACGGTAAAAAAAACGTTCAAACGCAATGGAAAAGCTTGTCGTGCACAAGATTTATTAGGCACCCTTATGTCTGTGTTGTTTTGTCCTGATGATTTAAGCATTATTAAGAGTTCAGCGAGTCATCGTCGTGGAGCACTAGATTATTTTGGTTCTCAAGCACATAAGGGTTATGACAATGTTGTTCGTACCTATACCCGTGCAATTGAGCAGCGTAACGCCTTACTTAAAAACACTTTTATAGATACAAGCTTGCTTAATGCATGGGATGAATCTATTGCATTAGGTGGAGCCACTTTATTAATTCACCGGATTAATCTATTTAAGCAGTTAGTTCCGCTTATACAGCAGGCTTATACAACTATTTCTGGTGGAGAAATACTAAAGTGTATATATCAAAGTACTATTTCTGATAACGCTGCACAACTATCACGCGATCAGCTACAAGAGATGTTTTACGAGAAACTTCAACATAATCATTCCGACGATATTCGTCGACAGCAAACATTATTAGGTCCTCATCGTGATGATCTTTCTTTTACTATTAATGGAGTAGACGCTCGTACTTATGGATCTCAAGGTCAACAGCGCTCCATTATTTTGGCATGGAAGATGGCAGAAGTGCAGCTTGCACAACAGTTAATTGGCGAAAAACCCTTGTTATTGTTAGATGATGTAATGAGCGAGTTGGATGAAAATCGACGTGAAGCAATGTTGTCGTTTATTTCGCAAGGTATTCAGACAGTAATTACTACTACAAATGCATCGTATTTCTCTGCAGACTTGTTAGAGCAAGCCAAGGTGATTAACTATGGCGTATAAACATCGTGATACAAAATCTCACCTAGATACAATAATGCCTGTTCAAAACCATATTTCTACCGCTGCGGAGATTGTAACAGGTTTATTTAATTCAGAACTATCTTCAGGTTTATCTGACAATCAGAAGGCGTACCGTGCATGGTTTAGCGCAAATGGAAAATTTGAACAAGCGCATACCTGTGGTGTGTTTTTAAAAGATATGTCTACTCAAAAATGTGCTCCTGTATTGTATGTTTACCTAGATAAAAGCGGTATTTTACAGGACTTTACTACCAATAAAGAAATTTATTTAATTCGTTTGACACATATTGGCTTTGAGGTTTCCGATATTCAATTTAGGTTATCAAAGTACCCTAAGCACTCTTTAAAAACAGACGGTGTAGACATAAAAACAAGCGTTTCTGATAAACCATCTTTACAACCAGCAACGATCCAGCAAAAAAATCAAGCGGAACAAATGACAAAAAATCTTTCTGAACCACTTAAAACAAAAGTCTACAACGCGATAATTTCTTCAATGAGACGTCAAACGAGTAAGGATTCATTTACTGAGTAAAACTACCGTCAGAAAGCGTCTGTGTGCGTTACAGAGCCATTATCAAGTGTTTAAAATACGCATTTTTACATAGGTATAGGCAAAATACTGCAAAAATAGTAAAATCTAAAGCCGGTTTAATATTTGTTTGTCCGTTCGCTTGGGCGTTCGGACAAATTTCGTCTTTGTAGAAGGGACGGACAGTGGCAGCTAAAACGAAGAAAGAGAACTCCTATGATGCCGGAGAGATTCAAATTCTCGAAGGTCTTGAGGCGGTTCGCAAACGTCCTGGTATGTACATAGGTACTACAGCTGCATCGGGACTTCATCACTTAGTGTGGGAAATTGTAGATAACTCGGTAGACGAGGCTATGGCAGGTTTCTGCAATAAGATTAAAGTTACCGTGCATCCTGACAATTCTATTACGGTAGAGGATAACGGACGTGGTATTCCTGTAGCTTTACACCCTAAAAAGAAGATTCCTACACTTGAGGTTGTTCTTACTATTTTGCATGCAGGTGGTAAGTTTGATAACACTGCATATAAAGTATCTGGTGGTTTACACGGTGTAGGTATTTCTGTTGTAAATGCGCTATCTAAACGTCTAGTTGCTCAAGTAAAGCGTGATGGTTTTATCTACGAGATGGAATTTGCACGTGGAAAAACTACTCAAAAGATGACTAAAGTTGGTAAAACCAAAGCTACAGGCACAACTGTAACGTTTTGGCCTGACGAGGAAATCTTTGAGACAACTACCTATAATTTTGACACCCTTAATGATCGTCTACAAGAAACAGCATTCCTTAATCGTAATCTTAAAATTACTCTAATAGACGAACGCGAGCTTGTTCCTCGTACTGTTGAGTATTGTTATGCTGGTGGCATTGTAGACTTTGTCAAATTCCTCAACGAAGGTAAAGAAATTTTGCAAGGTCTTTCTAAGCCTATCTATATTGAAGGTAAATCTGATCCGGATGCACCTGCATCTCAAATGGGTGAAGTAGAGGTTGCCTTGCAGTGGAACAAGGGTTTCTCGGAGAGAACTCTGTCCTTTGCAAATGATATTTTTACAGAGGAAGGCGGAATGCACCTTACTGGCTTCCGTAATGCTCTTACTAAAGTTATTAATGACTATGCCAAGAAAAATAGCATTCTTAAAGCTAAGGATCCTGAGCTTCAAGGTGATGATATTCGCGAGGGTATGACCGCCGTTATTTCTGTTAAACTACCTGATCCTCAGTTTGAAGGCCAGACCAAAGCTAAACTTGGTAGTTCTTATATGCGTACACTTACCAATCGCGTTGTTTCTAATGGTTTGGCAGATTATCTGGAAGAGCATCCCAATCAAGCAAAGGAAATTTGTAAAAAAGCTGCTCAAGCAGCAAAAGGTCGTTTAGCAGCGCAAAAAGCTCGTCAAGCTACCCGTAAAACACCTTTATTAGGCTCTTCAATGCCTGGTAAATTAGCGGATTGTTCAGTTAAAGATGCTGCAATGACAGAGCTATTCATCGTTGAGGGTGATTCTGCAGGTGGTTCTGCAAAGATGGCACGTGATCGTTCCATCCAGGCAGTATTGCCTCTACGCGGAAAGATTCTTAATGTTGAACGTGTACAGGCACATCGTGCATTGGATTCTGACACCATTAAATCCCTTATCACTGCTATTGGTACGGGTGTTGGCGAAGAGTTTAATATCGAAAAAGCCCGTTATCACAAAATTGTAATCATGACCGATGCTGATGTTGATGGTGCACACATTCGCATTCTACTTTTGACATTCTTCTATCGCTATATGAAGCCAATGATTGATGCTGGCTATGTGTATGTTGCTCAGCCACCTCTGTACCAAATTAAGCCTAAGGGTCGCAAAAACGGTAAATATATTTATACGGATGAAGAACTTGCTATTGAAGCTCGCCAGTTTGAAGATTCTTCCAAATATACTGTTCAGCGCTATAAAGGCTTGGGCGAGATGGATCCTGAACAGCTTTGGAGTACTACTATGGAACCCAAGAATCGCATCTTGTTGCGCGTAACCATTGATGATGCAATGGCGGCAGATCGTGCCGTTTCGGATCTTATGGGTACTCAGGTGGAGAAGCGCAAGGACTTTATTCAAACTCACGCGCGCGACGTGCGCTTCCTAGACATTTAAGACATCTAAGAAAGGTATATCGTGGCAGACGATACAAACAATCACGACGATTTCCTCGACGATGATGTCGATATTACTAACGAGTTGGAAAACGACTTTGTTGACGAGGAAGAAAACGAATACGAAACCGAAACAGACGAGATTGATGAGCTTACTGAAGACTCAGATGATGAGGATTTGGTAGACGCAGATGCCCTTGCAGAGCAAGGAGGAATTGGCGGTGGTGCTGGTCTTTCTCGTACAATCTCTGATGAGGCCGGTACACGTATTTCTTTGGCGGATATTCACGGTGGAGCTATTAAGCCAACCGATATGGGCGAGGAAATGAAGCAGTCATTCCTCGAGTACTCTATGTCTGTTATTGTGGCTCGTGCACTTCCTGATGTTCGAGATGGACTTAAGCCTGTTCATCGTCGCATTTTGTATGCGATGAATGAAGCTGGCATTACGCCAAATAAACCTCACAAGAAGTCTGCATGGACTGTTGGTGAAGTAATGGGTAAGTACCATCCACATGGTGACTCTGCAATCTATGAGTCTATGGTGCGTATGGCGCAAGACTTTTCCATGAGATTCCCGCTGGTAGATGGTCATGGTAACTTTGGTTCCATCGATGGTGATCCTGCAGCAGCAATGCGCTATACAGAGTCGCGTTTAACGCGCGGTGCCATGGAGCTTCTTGCAGGCCTTAACGAGAATACCGTGGATTCGCAACCAAACTACGATGAGTCTTTGTCTGAACCTGCAGTTTTACCTGCTCGTTTTCCTAACTTGTTGGTAAATGGTTCTTCTGGTATTGCTGTTGGTATGGCTACCAATGTTCCTCCTCACAATTTACGTGAGGTAGCAGCAGCTATTAACCTCATGATTGACAATCCTGATGTTACGCTCGACGAGCTTATGACGGTTTTGCCTGGTCCCGACTTCCCAACCGGCGGCATCATTATGGGAACCGAGGGTATTCGTGATGCATACGAGACCGGTCGTGGTTCCATTACTATCCGTTCTAAGGTTCATGTAGAGAACATTGGTAAGGGTGGCCGTCAGCGCCTTGTCATTACAGAGATTCCTTACCAGGTAAATAAGGGTTTGCTTCAGGAAAAAATCGCTCAGGCGGTTAACGAGAAGAAAATTGAAGGCATTAGCGATATGCGCGACGAGTCCAACCGTAAGGGCATGCGCATTGTTCTTGACCTTAAGCAGGGAACTGTTCCACAAGTTGTTCTTAATAACCTGTATAAGCGTACTCAGTTGCAAGCAAACTTTGGTGTTATCGATATTGCTCTTGTAGAAGGCGTTCCTCGCACGCTTTCTTTACGAGAGATGCTGCACTATTACATTAAGCATCAAATTGATGTAGTAACACGTCGTACTACCTATCGCTTAGATAAGGCTCGTAAACGTGTTCACATTCTCGAAGGTCTTCTCATTGCTGTCGATAATATCGATGAAATTGTTCATATTATTCGTTCTTCACATGACGATGCTGAGGCTAAGTCACGCATGAACGAGCGCTTTGGTATTGATGACATCCAAGGTGAAGCTATCCTACAGATGCGTCTGCGTCGCTTGACGGGTCTAGCTCGTGATGAGCTTGCGGCCCAGATAGAAGAGCTTCATAAGCAGATTGCATACTATGAGGACCTTTTGGCTCATGAAGAGAAGATTTTAGGAGTTATCAAGGAAGAATTGGGTGAGATTGTTGCCAAATATGGTGATGATCGTCGTACCAAGATTTCCACACAGGAAGCCGTTGACCTAGACGTTGAGGATCTTATCGCCGAGGAGGATATGGTTGTTACGGTAACTCGTACGGGTTATGTAAAGCGTCTTCCTGTTGCAACCTATCGTTCTCAAAAACGTGGTGGTAAGGGTGTTGCAGGTCTATCACTTAAAGAGGATGACTTTGTAGAGCATTTGTTTGTAGCCTCTACCCACGATTATGTAATGTTCTTCACCAACTTGGGTAAGGTATATCGTCTGAAGGTTCACGAGCTGCCTATTGGCTCGCGCACCGCACGTGGCTCTGCAATTGTTAATGTGTTGCCGTTAGCAGAGGGAGAGCACCTCAAGGCCGTTATCACCACACGTGATTTCCCTGCGGATGAATACCTCATGTTTGCTACAAGCAACGGCATGATTAAGAAGACAGCCATGAGTGCTTATGACCGCACTCGTCATGACGGCATTATTGCCATTAACCTCAAAAATGGTGATGAGCTTATAGATGTTCGCCGTGTTAAATCTGGTTGTAAGGTTATTTTGGTTTCTACCGATGGTAAGGCTATCGTGTTTGAAGAGGATCAAACACGCGCCATGGGTCGCGATACTTCTGGTGTTCGCGGTATTACACTTAAAGATACTGCCAAGGTATTAGGAATGGAAATTTCCAATGGTCAGGGTGACCTGTTTGTTATTACCGAGAAGGGCTATGGCAAACGTACACCAATCTCTGAGTATCCTGTTCATAATCGTGGTGGTCAGGGTGTCTTTACCATTCAGATGACTGCACGTAAGGGCGAATTAGCTGGCATGAAGGTAGTTGGTCCCCAACACGAGCTAGTAATTGTGTCCGAAGAAGGCATCCTTATTCGCGTTAAGGTGGGAGATATTAGTAAGCTTGGTCGCTCTACCCAGGGCGTTAAGGTTATGAATGTTTCTGAGTCTGATCGTGTAACCGCTGTTGCTCGTATGATTGCTAAGAAAGCAACTGCTAAAAAGATTGATGATAATCAAATATCCTTTGATCTTCTTGCAGCAGGCGAGAAGGACACAAGCGATGAAGCACCAATTGATATTGGTGATGATGAGCAAATTGTTCCAGACCTAGACGATGAAGAGTAGTCATTAGGTAGTATGTAAGGCGCGGCTCACAAAAAGCGGGTCGCGCCTTATTAGTGAGCTGACGGGAATAGAATGTCGCGTAAAAAGTTTTTGTCTAAGAAAAATAGGAGAACAACAGGTATTATTACCGTTGCTCTTATTATTTCCGCGCTATTCCCGTCTTTTGCACAAAACGGCTTTGGTGGACTTTTTAATACATTTTTCCATCCACAATCTGCTCAAACACAGCAAACACACTCACACGTATCGACAGGGGCGCGCCAGCAAAGCTATACCAGCTGGAATGAGAAGGACAGTCCTAACTATGTCCGTCTTATTGGGCAAGCTTTTATAGATCAGGAAGTAGCCGTAGGGCAAGTTGTATATTCTGGTATTGATGGTTTAGGACGTACACGCGAAGTACGCGCCTGCATTACTCATCAGATGATGGAAGAAGGCATGGCACGCGAACGTGAACAAATGCCCAATCCTGCTGGATGGCCTCGTAAAAACCCAGAGGTTCAAATAGAACTCTATAACGGTTCGCTTTATAAAGGTCGTATGTGGAATCGTAGTCACCTTTTAGCAAAGTCTTTAGGTGGTAAAGAGATTGTAGAAAATCTTATTACGGGTACTCGTATGCAAAACGTTGGTGCCAATGATGATCAAGGCGGAATGGCAATGGTAGAGACAGCAGTACGTAACTGGTTGAATGCCAATCCGTCTGGTACCGTCCAATTTGTAGCTACACCCATCTATGAAGGAAACGAACTCATTCCACGCTCTATTATTGTGGATGTAAAAACTTCCGACGGGCTTATCGATGAAGAAGTGGAAGTTTATAACGCTGCCAAAGGATACAATCTTAATTACTACAACGGTAAGGTAGTGCCTCAATAGGACAGAATTACTCTAATATACTCTTTTGTGTTTAGGTATATTTACGAGAAATCCTCGGGAGAAATTCCCTCAATGAAGCTATGAAATTCTGCAAGTTCTTTGTCTTGCTCGTCTTTCTTTACAGCTTTAAAGTCAGGGTAAGAAGCCGTCATCAATACTTCAGATTCTGCAAAAATAGGTGCTTTTGTACGAACGGCCAAAGCAACTGCATCTGATGGACGACAGTCTATAGCTTTACGTTCTCCATTGGTAGTAAGCAAGTGTACCGAGGCAAAGAACGTTGGTCCTTCAACCTTAGAAATGGTAACGCTGGTTACGGTAGCTCCAAGCTGTGCAATAACAGCTTTAAGTAGGTCATGCGTAAGGGGACGATGATGAGGAACATTATCCACACCAATCCCAATAGCACTTGCCTCTGTCATGCCAATGCGTATAGGTAACTGTGTTTGAGCGTATGGACTGGTATTATGACGAGGGCGAAGAGTAATAAGCGAGGTAGCTGGTCCATTACCAACCACAATAGACTCAATATCCATACGAACCATGCTCATGCCCTCACCCCAATCTTTAAAATTTTATCTGCTTAAAAGATGTGTGTTAGCTATGTTACCCAAAAACTTTCTAAGAATACAAAAATTAGTGTTGACCTTTCAATTTTGCTGACGTATTATATTTTCCTGCGTTGGGCCCGTAGCTCAGTTGGTCAGAGCGTCCGGCTGATAACCGGGAGGTCACAAGTTCGAACCTTGTCGGGCCCACCAACACTTCGTCAATAGTCACCTTAGCGCTAGCCGAGTCGCCGCTAAGGTGATTATCGCCGGGGCCTTAGCTCAGCTGGGAGAGCGCGGGCTTTGCAAGCCTGAGGTCAGGGGTTCGATCCCCCTAGGCTCCACCAAGAAAAGTCAGCCGAGAGGGAAATCCTCTCGGCTTTTTCTTTATAACGTCAACTTGGACAGACTGAAACATAGTCTCCTCTTATTAAAAAAGTGCAGTGCCTAATATGCCAAAAAACAGCAGGTACATTTTAAGAGGCTGTGGCACATGTGTCGCATGCTAATATTAGTAACGCATTATTAATTGCCAACTTAAGAGGTATATATAAATGAAACGTATTTTCTCAGATAGAGAGTTCACCTATAACGTTCAGGGAAAGCATCAACTGCGTGTTTCTGGTGAGGGAGTTTCTTATACAACAGCAAACGGTAAAAAATCATTATCTTTGTTATTTAAAGAAATTGGCTCTCTTTTTCTTCTGAGGTACTGTAATTCAAATATCTCATATTCAGTGACTTTTCGTGATACAAATCAGCAGTTTCTTGGCGAGATTGATACGGATGTTCTTGAAAGACGAGAAGCTACTATTCAGGGGCACAATATCTTAGAAACAAAATCTATCTTGATTGCCTTTGCAGAAAATAAGCTAACCTCAGCATTCCCTGACAATATTCCTACTCTCGAAGTTATGCTCGCCTTTACCCTCAAAGAAAAAGCAATTTGGCTCAAGAATGGTTCTCTTGTTGGAGCAAAACATCAGGTAAAGCTTTCTGACATTTGTAGGGTTAAGTGTGTTGGAAATGGCACTCTAAACTCCTTGTATATTTATACCAAGGAGAAAGGTGGTTTCTTTGATACGCCTGATATGAAAGTTCCAGTCAATGAATTAACTCTGCCAGTTTTAGAAGCTGTTATGGCTCAAAATACCGGTAGAGGCATTGATTTTAGTCAGGGTAATGGATTTGATCAAAAGACTAGCGAGTATATAATTGTTCGCTATATGAATTCGACCTTCTTCCAAAATGAGAACGGAAGCGTGTCCGAGGATTGGCACAAAATTGCCTACGATCACATTCAGCAATATCAGGCAGATATTAAGCTATCTGAATAAAAAAGTACTATCTATTTTTCTCTTTATAGGATAATTTCTTATATCTGAATGATAGCTTATGATACCTATTTTGTGGGAGGATACTCATCTTATCTTCTGTTGTGTACGCCTGTTTATACAAAAGGCGAAGGTACTTCCTGTGGGTGGTGGTATGGTCTCACTTATCATCCAAATTATTATTGCGGTTATTATTCTTACAATGTCGGTTTGGGGTATTGTTACCAACACACCTATAAATGAGGTTCAGCGTCTTATTGAACAATCGGTAAGATAGAATTTAATAGCGAGTGAGAAGTATAAAGCCGAGAGGTACGTCCTCTCGGCTTTTTGTGTGCCAAGTATTAAATACTAAAGTCCAAGATAGTTTTTCACATACTGACTATTTATGTTAACAAGCGATCGTTCTCGGCAACGCCAAAGCTTTAATCGTCCCTCTGGAGTCTTTGTATATACTGCTTGGTATGCTCCAAGCATTTTGAATTCTTTGACAAGTATCTCAACATCTTCTTTTTTCTTTGAAAGAATGTTGGGACATGCAAAGCTATGACGATATTGCCGTAGACCTAAGCCAGATAAGTTCACCTGTTTAATAAGAATATAACGTGGATTATCAATGGGTGAGAGCATCTCTTTACAAGCTTCAGCAAAAACATGCTGGTCATGTAAGGAAGTTCCTTTAAGGGAGATTGTAAAATGAGATTGCGTAGGATCTGAATCTATTTGAATTCGTCCGTCATTGTTTGCAAGCGCTCCAGCTTGTATAAGAGCCGCGTGAAGAGCAGAGCCCATACGTTGAAGACGTCGTTTTGGAGAGAAGCGCAACAAGAGGTAAAGACCGAGCTTTGTGAGCAAAATAAGTCCAATAAGTTGAAGAAGAACAAAGATTCCAAAGCTAAGAAGGTTGCCATCAAAAAGAGTTGTCAAAAGATCTGATCGTAGATTTCCAAGAAAAAGAACCCCACTAATCCAATCGATAAGCATGATTGCTAGTAAAGAAATACCATTTACTAAGGTAAAGTTATTTAAACCAAGTGAAGCAGGAACCGTTGTTGTCTCGCACATCTCGCCAATAATAGGTTTCATAGATCCATCAACTATATCCTGCCATGCCTTTGCTACTCCTTGCCTGTTTTGTGCACGTTGTTCCATCTGATGATTTATCTGCTCTATATGAGATTCAGTAAAAGGTGGAGTTACGATACTAATGCGGTCAATACCACTTTTTATAGAGGGCGTTTCATAGGCAGGTGCTATAAAACAATCAAATCGTCTTGTAAGGGTATTCCAATCCTGTCCAAGGACGGATTCATCTTGAGATAATTCGGTTCCGTATAAAAGGTTAAGAACCCTTTGGTCTTGAGTGAAAGGTGGCTCTACCGTTACGAGGTGCCAAATATTTGCGCACTTATCAGGCTGGTGTATATAAGAACGAATTGCACGACCTCGCATTTGATTGGAAAGCATAAAACTTCCTACAAACGAAGCAAGAACAAGGGTATTAATACAGGGAGAATCCCAGCCTTCTCCTAAAAGAGCAGTAGTGCCTACAAGGATTTGGATAAGCCCATTTTCGAGAGCTTCTGTTAGTATGCGTACTCGTAGCTGATTCCCGCTCGAAAAATAAGCAATTGAGTAGGGGACAGGTGCAGCTTCTTCAATGGGGCCAAAGTGTACGGTACCGTTGTATTGCTCTGCGATGGTAGTTAACTGAGTCTGTATTGCTTGAGGCACAATGACAAGTGATCCCGTAATAAGAGCAATTTTCTGTGCATCTCCTACGCTATGACGTATGGCTTCAAAAATAGGAACTGCGCCAATCTGAGTAAAGCCTGCATCACGTCCAATAAGATTAGTTGTATCTGCGCGAATATAGTCGGTGAGAATAACCATACGAAGAGCGTCTTTTAAACGAGACGACTCAAGTGTTGCAATATGTTGGATGGACTGTATCTTTCCAATAGATCCCGCAAGCGCACGATTA
Organism: Atopobium fossor DSM 15642; assembly: GCF_000483125.1. Taxonomy (GTDB): domain Bacteria; phylum Actinomycetota; class Coriobacteriia; order Coriobacteriales; family Atopobiaceae; genus Atopobium; species Atopobium fossor. Next base: position 29,926 of record NZ_AXXR01000004.1, on the reverse strand, counting down.
AGTTTCTGATTTGTAAGCAAACCCACACGCTTTCGTGAAATGAGTCCATGTTGAGCAAGACAGTGTTGTATTGCATCAACAACATCTTTTCCAAAAAATTCGGGCTTATCGAGCATGAACTGAAGTGCAATCTCCGCATCTAAAGGTCGGTATTTCCCAAGACGCTTATGAGGAAATACTGCTTGGATCCACCAAGGCGAAACTGAAATTTTAAGATGGTGAGCAAAGCGAAAGAGCGACTGAAACTCTGCCTCATAATCAAGAGCAAACAGATAGTTTTGATCGTTTATCACGGTAGTATTTGTATTGTGGTCAAGCTTGTCTATTGCAGCTTCTATAAGTTGCATGTCTCGTAAATCTTTAAGAGCTTGGTTTGCTTGCTCTCGATAGCGTCTCGTAAGGATTTTCTCGCTTGTAATTGGATAGCTAAAGTAAATATAGTCCTGATGAGGACACAAGGTTTTTTCTGCTACAAGCTCGGGAACAAAAATCTCTTCATCAATTTCTCCGCATAAATCTGTATAGCGTTTCCACTGACTTGGCGTAGAGTCGTAGGGCGGTGTTGCTGTGAGAGAGATGATAAAAACTTTTCCCTTAAGAGCTTTAATAAACGCTTCGAGTGCACGATGCCATTCGGCGCGAAGATGGTGAGCTTCATCAAGACAAATAGTGGTAATACCTGCGTTTGTTACTGCCGATAAAATATCAAAATCAGTAAAGTCTTCTTCCAGTTCTTCTTGCTCAGCCTGTTCTATGTCCTCTTGTTCACAAGTGTGGGAACTTTTTGTTTGCGCCCAAGCAGCGTGGAGGGCTTGGTAAGTAATGGAAGTTATAGTTTTAGGATTAAGCAAGGAGTACGAGATAAAGTTATGCTCATCTGTTTCTTCTGGAAGAAATCCATCTGCAAAACGTTCCCCCCACTGTTGGCGTATGGTAATCGATGGTGACAAAACCAGTGCGGGAGCACCAAGACGTCGTATCATCTCAAGGCCAAGAATGGTCTTTCCACTACCAGGAGCAGCAACGATATTAATAATCTTATCTTCTTGATATAGGGAGAAATTATCGAGAATTCGCTGTTGATATGACCTAAACGGATGCTTGTAGCGTAAATCGCTCAACTGCATGAGAAGAACTCCTCGATAAGATGATGTAAGCTGATGCAAACCACTTTTAAACAATCTTATATTCTAAATCTATACCGTTTCTTTACCACTCTTGCATAAATTGGTATTTAAATTACAGTAATTTATATACCTATAGATAAAACTAATGGATGTGCGTATGAGCAAACAACCTAACAATTCGCATGTAGTCTTTCAGGCAACAAGAATTTTATACAAAGCCCCCTTGTTTTCTTTTATTCCAACTATTCGTCAGGATGCTAAGCATCGCTTGTGGTCTGTACAATTTCCCACACAAAAAGAAAAGGTCTTCTCGTATGATGACATAGAGCAATGTGCCGTCGTAGTAGATGAAGGAAACAAGGAAGAAGTGGTACACTTGCGCTCGCGTGGCATTATGAATTTTTTACTCAACCCACAACGTGTTAATGAAGCAAACGCTCTTGCCCATAATGGAGTAAAGTCGCTTTCTTTGGTGATTGCGCTTAAAAATACAGAGCAGCGTTTGGTAATCCCTTTTCTTTCACGCATTACAAATAAGAACTCCTATGCCTTTAAGCAGGCACATTCTGCAGCTAAGAAGCTCGAAAAAGAGTTTGATGCAATGATTCAAGATGCAGCAATGAGCACATCATCTACTACAGGGACGTTAGACAAGTAACGCCCATGGATCATATACTGCAAAAACCCACACCGTTTGAGATTGCCTACGAAGGAATCTTGGCACTTATTAATAATCAAACGTTTAAACCAAAAGAGCAGCTTCCAGCAGAGCGAGAGTTATGTGAACGGCTGTCGGTTTCCCGCACAACGCTGCGTCGAGCTCTTGATCAACTTCGTGCGCAGCATGTCATAGAAAGTTTGCATGGTTCAGGTAACTATGTGTGTGAACAATATCCCACCCTCATTATTGAGAAAACTGATGGTTTTAGTGCATCAGTAGAGGCGTTTGGCAAGAATCCTACGAGCCAGGTTATTTTTCAGGGCGTAGTGGAGGCGGATGATAAGTTGTCCAGTCGTTTTAAGGTGGGTACAGGAACTCCTCTTTTTTGTTTAATTCGGATACGACTTATGTCTGGCATTCCTGCTATGTATGAGAAGAGTTACACCAATCCGCAAACTATTTCTGATGTCCAGATGCATGACTATAAAAAAGAGTCTTTGTATAAGCAGATTTATCGGCAAATTGACCACAGCCAAACTAGCAACTATTCCAAGTTTACAGTAGCACGTCTTACTCAAGAAGAAGCAGCATATCTTGGTGTACAACCAGACAAACTGGTGTTTTGTAATAGCAGCATGCTTAAATCAAAGTCAGGCGTGGTGTTGGAGTACTGCAAGTCTTTAACGCTTCCCGGGTGTATTCGTTATGTGAGTCAGCGGGTAAATAATGATTAATAACAACATCGCCGCCCATCGGCTGCCACTTTATCTGGCTATCCGCCAACAGATTCGCGCGGATATAGCTGCGGGAGTATACGAGAAAGGTTTGGCACTGCCATCAGAAAATATGTTGGCAGAACGCTTTAATACAACAAGACTTACCATTCGTAAGGCTATTGATGAGCTTGTAGAAGAGGGAATTATAATCCGTGTGCAAGGGCGCGGCGTTTTTGTGGTTGCTGATGAAATCTTAGAGCACACTACCAATCCTCGAGGTTTTCGCAAACAAAGTACTGACGAGAAAAGAACTGCTTCGGTCCGTGTTTTGGAACATAGAGTTCGCCCGGCAGGGCCTTACTATTCTCAACTTTTTAATATCACGCCTGACGATAAAGTATGTTGCATTCGCCGCCTTAACTCACTGGATGGAATCCCACAAACCATAGAGCAGACGGTTGTTTCCTGTAGCTTGTTTCCGGGGGTGGAGGAGTTAGATCTTGCGGTTTTTTCGCTCTATGAGTTTTTTAGCATGCGTGGGCATACGGTTATGCAAACGTACGAAACAATTGATCTTGCAGAATTAAGTGCACGGCAGGCGCAACTTCTACAAGCAAAGCCCTTAGATCCCGCACTTATTCTTACCTGCAAGAGTTTTGATAAGAATGGGATTCTGTTGGAGTTAGCAACTTCGGTATCTATTCGTGATGCAGCAGTGTTGACCGTTCGTATCTAACATATACCGAAAAGCGATAATTTAATACCACTTACGGCAATTATACGGTTAGTAAGAAATCTCAATTCATGCAAGGTGTATTTTTGTTTTCAGATTGGTATGAAATACCAATCTACTTATATAGATATTTCACAAAACAATGAGGACAAAGGAGCGTCTTATGGTAGAGACTGAGAAAATTGAGATCATGAACTTTGATCAAGCAGGGTATCTTGCTGACGGCGCTGCTGCTGTACAGGCTGGTAAAGAAATGATTGCCTTGGCCGACCGCATGTATGATGAGGGATTTGACGCACTATTTCTCATGGGTGTTGGTGGTACTTGGGACGAGTTTATGCAGCTTGAATACATGATGAACAAGTACAGCGATAAGGACTTTGAGGTTTATCTGATTCATGCTGCCGAATTTAATGTTTCTGGCCATAAGCGCATGACCAAAAAATCTGTTGTACTTACTGCTTCTGAGTCCGGTACCACTCCAGAGATTCTTGAAGCCGTAGGTAAGCTTAACGAGATGGGTGTTCGTGTTATAGCCATGACAGACTCTCAGAGCAAAATTGGCCAAGCGGTTGGTGCTCAAAACTGCGTTAAGATGGCAAGCGACCACACACATGGTGGCTGTGAAATGGGTTATTACCTGGCAGATTGTTTTGGATTCCGCATCCTTAATCGTCGTGGCTGCTTTGATAAGTTTGATAAATTTATTGAGCAAACCAGCAATATCTGGCAAGACCTTATCGATATTCGTAAGGCGTTTGAACCTAAAGCAGAGGAACTGGCTCGCAAATATGCGCTGGCAGATTACACCATGTTTATTGGTCAAGGCGCCTTGTGGGGCGAGACCATTTTGCTTGCAATGTGCTTGTTAGAGGAGATGCAATGGAAGCGCACGCGCTACATTACCTCCGCGGACTTCTTCCATGGTACGCTTGAACTGGTAGAGCCTGGCGTTCCCGTATTTTTATTCAAGGGCCTTGATGAATGTCGTGCATTGGATAATCGTGTAGAGGCTTTTCTGAAGAGCGGGCGCACAGGTGACGAAGACATCGTTGTTATTGATGTGGACGAATTTGCAACACCCAGCATTGACGATGAGTTCCGTGTAATTGTAAGCCCTTGGATTTTGTCGAGCCTCATGGTTGATCGTATGACTCGCTATTACGAGACAGTTACTAAGCACAATCTGAAATACCGTCGTTATTATCACCAATTTGATTACTAACGCGAACCATTGATTACTAACGCAAACAAGATTATTGATAAGACTGTTCGTGTTAGGCGCAAAGATTGCGCAGTAAGTAATGGCGTGGGCAAAAATGTAAGGAGGTGCATCGTGACAAACAAACAAGATGGCATGTATTTAGCTGCCATGAACTCAAACTACCGTTTTTATGATATACGTGCGTTTTTTGAGTCTGCTGCGCACAATGAGTATGGCGCATGTGAGCTTTGGTGTGGTCCCATGCACCTCTATTTTGATTCATCTACCTGTGATGATGTAAGCAATATACAGCAGTTGGCTGCGGCTGCTGGTGTCAAAATCGTAGGTTTATGTCCCAGCCAGACTAATCCTAAGCCTTGGAATATGGCTGCTCAAACGTCTGCACAACAGCAACGTACCTACACGTACTTTTGCAATGCTATTGATGCCGCGGAGCAGTTAGGTGCTCACTACGTGACCGTAACGAGTGGTTGGGCTTGTTACGACGAGACCAAGCGAAGCGCCTGGGATCGTTCCTGCAAGCTCATGGGAAAACTGGCAGCATACGCGCAAAAACATAAGGTAGTCCTTGCGCTCGAGGCATTGCAACCACAAGAAAGCACACTGGTTACCAACATTTACCAGCTTGAACGCTATATACGCGAAGTAAATCATCCTGCACTTAAAGTTTGCTTAGATTTTGGTGCAATGACTGCTGCGCATGAAACGGTGACGCAATATTTTATTGCTTTTGGGACAGAGATCGTAGCCTGTCATTTTTGCGATGCTGTGACCAACATTGATGGCAGTATGACTACTCATTTGGCGCTGGACGACGGTGCTACAAATATTACGTCTAACCTTGCGGCTCTGCTGAGCGCTGGATATAAGGGACCTATCTCTTGCGAAGTAGTAAATAGTAGGTACTTTGCTCATCCACAAGATGTCGAGAAGAAAAATAAAGCTGCATTTAATCGCGCATTAGCAGCAATTACCAATGCAGTAATTGCAACTTCGTCAGACGCCAATGTTACAAATACTCGATTTGAGGAACCCGTATGAGGCATTTAGTGCTTGCATCCCATGCTCATTTTGCACAAGGCATTGCCGAAAGCTTAGAGCTTTTGGCTGGCCACCCCTGCGAGTTACACACCATCAACGCATTTGTTGATGGTGCTACGGATGTAGTAGAACAAATAACTGAGCTGCTTACAGCCATTCCCTCAGAGGATGAGATTGTGGTGGCTACAGACCTTTTGGGTGGCAGTGTTAATAATGAGTTTTTAAATCGTATCCAAAACCAGACAAATATCCATTTGGTTGCAAACATGAATTTGCCTATGTTGCTTACGTTGGCACTCTCCATAAACGATGTTCCCAACTTGCAACAGTTTTTGCGTGAGTTGGTTGCAGATCCTGACATAACACCAAAGTATTGCAACGATCTTTTGGCATCTACAAGTGAGGACGACGACTTTTAGCAAATGGCTGCAAGGACGTTGTCCTTCTTACGAAGACAGGTATTGGGGGGAAATATGATTTGTCTTTTGCGCGTAGATCACAGGCTTTTGCATGGGCAGGTAGCTGTTACCTGGACGGCTGCAGAGCATGCGGACTGCATCTTTATTGTGGGAGATAAGGTGGCTCACGATCAAACATGGCGCACCACGCTCAAATTGGGCAAACCTGCAGGATGTAAGCTAGTCATTAAGGATATGGCTGCTGCTATCGAGGCTATTAACTCTGGTGTAACCGATAAATATCACATGATTATTTGCGTCCAAACCATTGCAGATGCAAAAGCTCTCATTGATGGGTGTCCACAAATTACCAGCCTCAACCTAGGCAACACCAAGGATAGTCCTACCACCACAGAAGTAACTCGTCAGATTTTTTTGGAGCAAGAAGAAATTGTCATGCTTAAAGATCTTATCGCTCGTGGTGTAGAGGTAGAATATCGCGCTTTGTGTGACGATAAAAAAATTGATATTAGCAAGTTGATTTAGCAGATATACGCAGGCAGAGAAGGTAAAGCAAGGTAAGAAAGAAAAAAACGACACTGTTTATTGGTAGATTGGAGGAACAAATGCTTGGACAAGCTTTAGCAATTGGTCTTATTGGCGCTTTTGGTGGTCTTGATTACCAGCTTGGTACGCTCTATGCGTTTAGACCCATTGTACTGTGCCCACTTGTGGGTCTAGTGCTTGGTGATTTACAGGCTGGTTTGATGATTGGTGCCAGCTTAGAGCTGCTCTTCATGGGATCTATTTCTATTGGTGCTTATGTACCACCTGATGTAACCACTGGTGGTGTTCTTTCGGCTGCATTTGCCATCTCTTTGGGTCAGGGCACCGAGGCTGCAATTGCTCTTGCAATGCCTATCGCAACCCTAGCATTGGCTGTTGGCAATGCTATTAATGCACTTGGTCCCCTACTGCTTGGAGTTGCCGATAAGGCCGCCGAGAAAGGTGATATTAAGAGCGTATACATTATTCACTGGATTTTAGGTCTGTTAGGTGTTGCTAAGCGTTTTGGTCTGTGCTTCTTGGCATTTTATTTTGGTGCAGACGCCGTACAAGGTCTTCTTGACTGGATTCCTTCCTTTGTGCTTGATGGCTTTGGCGTAGCTGCAAACATTTTGCCTGTTATGGGTTTTGCAATGCTTGCTCGTATGATTCTTAATCGCGAACTGATTCCTTTCTTCATTTTAGGCTTCCTGCTTACTTCCTATATGAACGTACCTGTTTTAGGTGTCTCTTTGATTGCAATCATTATTGCTATCGAGAAGCTCGGTTTGCTTGACAAGCTACAACCTGCGACCGCAGTGGAGGGGGATGATGACGATGACTTCTAATGCAACAAGTACAGAGCCTACAATTAATAAGCTCACCAAGGCTGATCTTATTAAATCATCCTTGAATCTTGGCTCATTGGGCATGGAGTTCTCCTGGACCTACTACAAGCAAATGAATCTTGCCTTTGCTTTGATGGTCAATAAGCTCCTCGAGAAGATTTATGAAGGTAACCCTGAAGGGTATAAAGCCGCGCTTGTGCGCCATATGGCTTTCTTTAACATTACCGTACAATTTGCGCCCTTCGTAGGCGGCATTGCTATGTCTATGGAAGAGCGTGTGGCTCGTGGAGAGATGGAACCAGACGCTATTAATGATGTTAAATCTGCTCTTATGGGTCCTCTTTCTGGCGTAGGTGACTCCATCTTCTTAGCGACCCTTCGTGTTGTTGCCGCAGGTGTTGCAATTTCTCTTGCACAGCAGGGCAACGTTATGGCACCTTTGGTTTATTTGCTTATCTATAACATTCCTGCGTTTCTCACCCGTATTTACGGCGTGCAGTTGGGTTATAACCTCGGCGTAAACTTCTTAGAGCAAGCACAAAAATCTGGTCTCATGGATAAGATTATGTTTGCTGCTGGCATTGTGGGTGCCATGGTTATTGGCTCTATGACAAAGGATATGTTCTGGGCATCGGTTATCCTTCCCATTGGTACGGGCGAGTCCGCACAAACCCTGCAAGAAATTCTTGATGGTGTAATGCCCGGTATTGTGGGCATGGGCTTTATGGGTCTGTACTACTGGATGCTTGGTAAGAAGATTTCTCCAACTTGGATTATTATCTTCACAATGATTTTGGGTGTTGTAGGTGTGTACTTCGGTTTCTTGGGCTAGAGCGTAGTTTGCCTTTAACACATCTTTAATGCATGTGTTTTACAGATAGTCCCCCAATAAAAGTGGCGACCATTGTGGTGGCCACTTTTTGCTATATTCAAGGCAAAAGTCATGACAAGAAGCGAAGTATTATGCGATAAAAAATCTGCAGGCTATGTGACAAAAGAAGCTGCGCGTCATGTATTTGACATGCAGGGGTATTATTAGTGCAGTTATTTCGCTTAACGATAGGGGATTTGTGGCCCAACATAGCCAAAATAATCAGCCAGTAGAGGTGTCGGAAGAGCTTGATGCTTTGTCTTGTGAGCTTTTAGGCTCGGCACTAGATGCTCTTGCCGCAGGTGTAGAAGTGCCCGTTATTGTTTCGGTAGAAGATGCCGCAGGCACACGGGTGACCAATTCGTTTTCTGAGGATGGCATAGAGACCTGCATTAATGAGGCTCACAGTTATATAGCTTCATTGGTAGCTGGTAAGACTGGTCGCCCGGATAATCTTGGTGTTCCCGTGCGATATGCCATTGTGTATGAGGGTGCAGTAGATTTAGAAAACAACGGTTATGAAGATGCCCTCATTCTTGAGTTTGCCGAGAAAGACCAGCAGGCTTTTTCGGCGTATGTGTTGTGGCAAGGCTTTGGTGCTGGCGAAGCATTCCAGTGGTGCGATCCCGAGCCTGCTGGCGAAGTTGACTCGCTTTTGTAACGAGTTGCTTGCTCGTTGGTTTTCTCGGCACCGTACTGGGTAAACCTTACTTTTCCATGGTATTCATAAATTTAAGCAGTTAGAAAGTAGGAACTATGCTCCAAGAGCACATTCGTAATATTGCAATTATCGCTCACGTTGACCACGGCAAGACCACCTTGGTGGATAAGTTGCTACGTGCAACGGATGCGTTTCGCGATAATCAGCAGGTGGAGGAGCGTGTTCTGGACTCAAATGATCAAGAGCGCGAACGTGGTATTACTATTTTGGCCAAAAATATTTCCATTGAGTATAAGGGTGTCAAGATTAACGTTTTGGATACCCCTGGTCACGCGGACTTTGGTGGTGAGGTAGAGCGTGTTCTTAAAATGGCGGATTCTGCGCTGCTTTTGGTCGATGCTGCAGAAGGCCCCATGCCTCAGACGCGTTTTGTTTTACGCCATGCCATTGATGCTGGCCTGTCTATTATGGTTGTTGTAAATAAGATTGACCGTGATGGTGCAAATCCCGAGCGTGCACTTAACGCCTGCCTTGATTTGATGATGGATCTAGGTGCGACGGATGAGCAACTCGAATTTTCTATGGAGCATGCGGTGTACGCAAGCGCAGTTAATGGCTTTGCTCGCTTATCTGTTGAGGATACCAACAACGACATGTACCCTTTGCTGGACATGGTTGTGGATGAGCTTCCAGCTCCTAATGTAGATATAGACGGATCTTTGGCCATGCAGTGTGTAACCATTGATCACTCTACTTATGTTGGCCGTATTGGTATTGGTCGCGTCTATTCGGGCACTATTCACGCTGGCGATAAAATTTTGGTTGTCAAAAATGATGGTTCTCGCGCAATGAGTCAAGTTAAACAGCTCTTTACCTTTGACTATTTAGGCCGCAAGGAGTGTTCTGAGGTTTGCGCTGGTGATATTGCCGCAGTGGTTGGTGTTGACTCTACAGATATTGGTGACGTCTATACCGATCCCGAGAATCCCGTTGAGCTTGACCCCATTGAGATTGATCCTCCAACTCTTGCAATTGTTTTTGAAGCGTCTACCTCACCGTTAGTTGGTCGTGATGGCGAGATAGTTGGTGGCCGCCAGCTCAAGGAGCGTCTCATGATTGAGCGCGAAAACAATGTGACCATGCGCATTGAGGAACTTCCAGATAAGACTGGTACTGAGGTAGCTGGTCGCGGCATTTTGCATCTTTCTGTTTTGATGGAAACCATGCGCCGCGAAGGTTTTGAGTTCCAGGTGGGAAGCCCCCGTGTTTTGTTCAAAAAGGACGAGAACGGCAATAAGCTTGAGCCTATTGAGCAGGCCGTTGTAGAGTGTCCTGGCGAATACTCCGGTAAGGTTATTGAAGTCTTTGGTGATGCGGGCGGCACTATGACCAACATGGAAGCTGGCAACATTCAGACACATCTTGAATTTAAAATTCCCACCCGTGGCATCATGGGTCTTAAGACACGTGTTCTTAATGTTACGCACGGTGAAGCAGTGTTTTATCACACCTTCTTGGAGTACGGTCCTTTTGCTGGGGATATTGGTTCTCGTCAGAATGGTGCCATGATTTCTATGTCTACCGAGAAGGCCGTTGGCTATGCCTTAGGTACTCTGCAAGAACGCGGTCAGCTTTTTGTTGGCCCTGGTGACGAGTGCTATGAGGGCATGTTGGTAGGTGAGCGTTCTCGCCCTGGTGATATGGTAGTTAACATTGCTCGTACCAAGTCTTTGGGTAACCAACGTTCTTCCACCGCAGACATTTCTGTGCAACTTACTCCTCCACGTAGTTTCTCGCTAGAGGAAGCTTTGGAGTACATTATGGATGACGAGCTGGTAGAGATTACGCCTAAGAATATCCGCATGCGCAAGCGCATCCTTAATGCAACCGAACGTAAGAAGTGGGCTGTTCGTTCTGGCTTGGTAAACAAATAGGATTGTGTTTGCTTTAGCGTGAACGATGTGTAAGTTGTTTAAATAAACCTCATTACGAGCTGTAGTCCAGTTTGTGGTGAGGTTTATTTATTGCGGCGTGTCTTCTCTTTAATCTTTTTGGCGCCCGCAGCAACCTTAGGAGTAAGGTCCATTTCGGTGGGGAGAGTTACGTTGTAGCGTAGGGACAGTCTGCGAAGTCCCAATGTTACAAAAATGCTTGCTGCAGCAGAAATCTCAAGATTGTAATGACTTACATGAGTGAGCGAGTAATATACAATAGCTCCGCCAATAGCCGCTACCGCATAAAAATTAGAGCGTTGAAAAATGCGAGGAGTATCTCCCAAAAAAACATCACGCATCATGCCGCCGCCAACACCAGTAACCACACCCATAAGCATGCAGGCCATAGGGTAGAGATTATAGTGGATGGCCTTATCGGTACCTGCTACTACAAACAAGCCGACCGATAGGATGTCTAGCCAGTCCAACAGATTTGGAAAACGCTTAATTATTTGTGGGAAAAAGTAGCCAATAACACCTGTTGCCACCACAAAAGGGATGGCATATGGAGACTGTAACATATAAACGCTGCCAACCTGCATGGCCATATCACGGATTAAACCGCCACCCAGCCCACATAAGAAGCTTAAGCCAATGTAGCCAACTAAGTCTAATTTACGTTCTTGAGCTGACCAAACTCCTGCTAAAGCACCAACAATAACAGCGGCAAGGTCCAACCAAATGGGTATATGAAGCACACAATCTCCTGTAAGTCAAAATGAATACGCAAGTATATTACTAGGACTTCCTAGAAAAGTTCTTTTCTTTTCGGTGAGAAATACGTTATACTAACCGGTGCGTTTTCAATTAAGGAGAGTTGTCCGAGCGGCTGAAGGAGCACGATTGGAAATCGTGTAGGCGCCGAAAGCGTCTCCGGGGTTCAAATCCCCGACTCTCCGCCAGTTTATTTCACGGCGCCGCAAGGCGCCGTTTGCACATGGGGAGAGGTGGCAGAGCGGCTGAATGCGGCGGTCTCGAAAACCGTTTACCTCTTATAGAGGTACGAGGGTTCAAATCCCTCCCTCTCCGCCAGTTTTTAAAAATAAAACAGAGTTTCTTAACTTTAAGTAAAGTTCATTTTATGAATGCTTGTGTATTCGCCTTGTGTCTGTGAGATATATCACAACGTAATGAATTTGACTTCTCTATAATATGCACTACTACAATTATCGATGTAATGGGGCATATATGAGTCAACTTCAATTTTCGGATAAGCAATACCTTACGCGTTCTTGGCGTATGCTCACGCGCGAGAAGGGTTGGATTAAGGCAGTTTTATTGCTTACGCTGTATTCCCTAATTCCTATTTTTGGCAGCATGGTTGTTTTAGGTGCCTCGTTTGAATGGGCACGCCTGACTGCATGGGGTGTAGAATCTTCTCCCAAACAAAAAGGAATCAACTTTGGCAAGTGTCTTAAAACAGGCTTCTTTGCTACTGTTGTCATGATGGTGTCGCAAGCGGCCTGTACTTTTGTTATCTCTTTAATGACGTATGTACTTCCCTTCCTAGATGATGTATCTTGGATTTTTGCTACATTTGTAGCTGTCATCATAGATGTGGTCGTGCTCTATATGACCATTTATGATCAATTTAGTGCTGCATTTAGCTTTGCCAATCTGTGGAAAATGATTAGCCATGATTTTAAAGGGCTGTGCAAAATTTGGGGAGAGCATATTAAAATTGGTCTTATTATAGCTCTTCTTAGCATTCCTTTTCTTGTATTTATGTTTATGATTTGGTTTGGTGTCGCTGCTCCAGATATTGCTTATCAGGCAAACATACTAAACGAGTCTGCCGTATGGACCAGCTCAGATGTGCAATTTGCAATGGCAATGTTTGGTAAGATGATTATTGCTCTGCTTCCCGTTCTTATCGTTGTTTGGATTATCGGCAGTTTTTTTGCATCTATTACAGGCTTGCTTACTGCTAATATGATTGGCTTGTGGATGTTGCAGTTTAGGGTTTCTGAGTGGGGCAATCCCAACGATCCTTTGCCCACGCCTATGACGGCATCGGACTTTACAACGCCTCCTACTTCTCCTACCGCTGTTTCTGTAGCACCTGCAGCTACGCCTACTAATCCAATGACTCCCATGGCTACCCCTCAAAATGCTACATCTGCAAATGATGCTCCCGCAGCTCCTGTAGTCCCTGCTGCTCCTGCCACACCTATCATGCCTAGTGCGGCTGAAGGAGAGCCTGTCAAGGAAGTTTCTGTGCCTGAAGAACCTACAATTTCTGAGTCAGAACCAAAGGTAAATTTAGAGGCAGATCAGCAGCCTGTATCTGAGCCAGTTTCTAACGAAGAAAAAACAACCGTTATCGAGAAGTCCAGCACAGAAGAAGAGCCTGCTAAGACAGAGCCTTCGGCAGAGTCTTTACCAGCTAGTCACGGTGCATTTTGTCCTGAGTGCGGAAGTAAAGTTCCTGAGAATGGTGCATTTTGCCCACAGTGTGGAACAAAGCTTGAGGAGTAAGAAACCGATAGTTCCTCACATATTTGTAATGTAAGCTGTGCCTCCTTGTAATGTGATATTACAAGGAGGCATTTTTGTAAGAGTGATACGAGCTATATAGTGTTTGACTTGTGTTTATAGTTGTTAGAGCTCTGTCAGACATACTTATTAGACTCTCATTTGTGGAGACGCATGGGAGAGGAATAAAAATATGAGCCTTTATATGGTGTTACAAGAATATTGTGATACCATTTCAGGTCGAACCTTTCCTGCTTCGGGTGCAACCTTCACGTCCCGAAGCCTTGAGCCCAGAGGAGGTGACAATATGAAGGCTTATGAATTGCTGTTTTTTGTTGACCCTTCTTCTAATGAAGAAGTTCGCGCTGGTGTAATGAAGCGTATTGACGTTGCTATCACCGAGAATGGTGGTCAGGTCGACAATGTCGAGGACTGGGGCAAGCGCAAGCTTGCTTATGAGATCGACAAGCTTACCGAGGGTGACTATACTCTCATCGATTTCCATGCAGACCCAACTCAGATTGCAGAGCTTGACCGTGTTCTCCGCATTAATGATGCGGTAAAACGTCACATGGTTGTACGCCGCCCTGATAAGGACTAGTACTGGAAAGTGGGTTGTAGTGCCCACAAATGAGAGGTAGTGATCACAATGAGCATTAATCGCGTGGTTATCAGTGGAAACCTTACTCGTGAACCCGAACTTAAGGCAACTGCTGGCGGCACCCAAGTTCTTTCTTTTGGTATTGCCGTTAATGATCGTCGTCGCAACCCTCAGTCTGGCGAATGGGAAGATTATCCCAACTTCGTTGATTGTGTAATGTTTGGCGCTCGTGCAGATGCAGTTGCACGCTTCATCAGCAAGGGCTCAAAGGTTGCCATTGAGGGCAAGCTTCGCTACAGCTCTTGGGAGCGAGACGGTCAGCGTCGTAGCAAGCTTGAGGTTATTGTCGACGAGATCGAATTCCTCTCTAGGAATCAGCAAAACGCAGGCGGTAACGCGGGTAGTTTTGCGGCTTCCACCCCATCGGCTTCCGCAGTCGTGCGTCCTGTTCAGGCTCCGCCAACCGCTGCTGATTATGCCGACGAGGATATCCCGTTCTAAGAACGCTCAGTGGCGTAATGCCACTTAACGAAAGGTAAACAAGACATGGCTACTGATTATCAGCGTCAGCCGCGTCGCAAGTATTGCCAGTTCTGCAAAGAAGATACGGACTTCATTGATTACAAAGATGTCCAACTTCTTCGCAAGTATATGACCGACCGTGGCAAGATTAAGCCCCGTCGCGTCACTGGCGCCTGCACGCAGCACCAGCACGACATCGCGCTTGCAATTAAGCGCGCACGTGAGATGGCACTTCTGCCGTACACTGTTCCCGTAGTGTCCAGCCGTGGTGGCCGTCGCGAGCGTAACTAGCCCGCAATTCGTAACCGAAGTCGGGTGCATAAGCATTCGATTACGTAAGGAGTGTCCATGAAAGTCATCCTCTTGGGTGAGCTCAGGGGCAAGGGTGGCGAAGGCGACGTCGTAGACGTTGCACAGGGCTATGCGGAGAACTTCCTGTTCCCTAACCGTATGGCTCTCGCTGCGACCCCTGGCAACATCAAGCAGCTCGAGGAGCGCCGCCATAACATCGCAAAGCGTGAAGAGAAGCGCGTTTCAGATGCTCAGGCAACTAAGGCAGCTCTCGAGGGTAAGACCGTAAATATTGACGTCAAGGTAGGTGAAGAGGGCCAGCTGTTTGGTTCTGTTACCAATACCATGATTGCTGACGCTGTAAAGACTCAGCTTGACGTCCAGATTGATCGTAAGCGTATTGAGCACACCTCTATTAAGGTTGCCGGCGCTCACGTTGTTACCGTTAATCTTTATCGTGAGATTAGCGCTAAACTTCAGCTTCTTGTTGGCGATCCTTCCATGGTAGTTGAGGAGGCTCCTGTAGAGGAGACTTCTGAGGCAACCGAGGAGGTAGCTGAAGAAGCTACTGTAGAGACTACAGAAGAGTCTGCTGAGTAAATCAGTGGGTTATATGTTCCGAACAGCTGTTTCAACAAATTTCAGCTAAGTAAGAATATACAAAGCAGTTTTTACGCTTTATTTGTATTTGTAAAAGCCCTGTTCACACGCTTGCGTGAGGATAGGGTTTTTCTTTCGATGGTTTGCACATAGCCTTTTACCTGCAAAAATGTAATAAGCGCAGGTAAAACGTATTGTCGTCTAGCTCAACTGGGGTTTTATAAACAATCAATTTTGTGCAATATAAAATTGTCGAAAACCGTTCACCAGATTGAGAAAAAAATTGTCGAAAACGTTTAAAACTTGCATTTCCCGTGATAAAGCGAAGTAGCTATCAACAATTGGGTTTTCAAAGCCGTGGACATAGTATTTCTTGGTAAATAGACCCTTGATTTTGATTTACTATTCTGGAACAGGAAGAATATTGGAAGGACCTACTTTGAGCCCTCGTTTCCAAGATAATAATAACTACACAAGCAATGCTTCTTCTGTTCCTATGGTAGAAGCGGGTGCAGCAATGCCGCAAGACACGCAGGCTGAAGCAGCGATCCTTGCAGCAATGCTTATTTCAGCAGACGTTTTAGAAGAGAGTCTTTCGTTCTTACAAGAGGATGATTTTTACATCCCTTCTCATCAGCTTATTTTTGCTTCTATGCGTGAGCTGCATGATACAGGGCGTCCAGTCGATGCTATTTCTTTGGCCGATAACCTTAATAGCAAAGGTGAGCTTGAGCGCGTAGGTGGACGTGCTTACCTTGTTGATTTATCGGGCAATACACCTGCGTTGGCAAGCTGGCAATATCACAGTGAAATTTTGCGTCGTAATGCAACACTTCGCGAAATTATCAAGACCTCGTCAAAAATTACAGCCCTTGCTTTTAGTGCGCCTGAAGATACCAAAGAAGTTGTTAATGATGCAGAGCAGATGTTACTTGGTGTAACCAACCGTGCCATTCGCTCTACCTATTCCGGTATCTCGGATGTCATGGAAGAGTTGTTTGAAGAGTTGGATGAACAGTCCAAGCACCAAACTGATGCCTTAGGTGTTCAAACAGGATTTCCTGGCATTGACCGTGCTCTTTTAGGTATGCGTGCAGGTCAGATGATTGTAATTGGTGCTCGTCCTGGTGTAGGAAAGACATCTTTTTGTCTTAACCTTGCAGTAAATGCAGCTGCTTCTGGTGCTGCCGTTGCGTTGTTTTCGCTCGAGATGAGTAAAAAAGAAATTGCGCAGCGTTTGCTTTCTGCTCAGGCAAAAATAAATCTACAAGACATCCGTTCTGCAAATATTAAGGATCAGCAATGGCCGCAGATTGTCCAGGCAACATCTGAACTCTCTAACCTGGATATCATGATTGATGATACGCCGGGCACAACAATTACAGAAATTCGTGCAAAGGCACGCCGTATGTTGCATGGCAAAGAAAACGGTATTGTTATCATCGACTATTTGCAGCTTGTCTCGCCACCTTCGAGCGGGCGACGCTCTGATTCGCGTGCTACAGAAGTTTCCGAGATGAGTCGTGGTATTAAGATTATGGCTAAGGATCTTGAAGTTCCTGTTGTTGCGCTGTCGCAGCTTAACCGACAGGTTGCGGACCGTAAAGGTCAGCGTCCACAGTTGTCTGATCTTCGTGAATCCGGATCTATCGAGCAGGACGCTGACATTGTAATTTTGCTCGATCGTTCCATGACAGAAGAAGAAGCATCGCGAGAAGATCGTCCTGATGCCAACGTAACGGACTTCATCATTGCAAAAAACCGTTCCGGTCCTTTGGATATTGTTCATCTGGTCTTTATGCCAGGTTCTACCAAGTTCGTGGAGCTGTCTCGCGAATACGAGTGATAGACACGGATTTGAAACATCAATCCCTTATACTAGGGAACCGAGAATAGCGTGCATAACGTGCGCTCCAATGCCTTTTTGAGAGGGAAGTATATGTCTGCATCCGTATTGGTGGGAACCCAGTGGGGCGATGAAGGCAAGGGTAAGGTTACCGACCTTATTTCTGGCGATTTTGATGTTGTTTGTCGTTATGCTGGTGGCGCAAATGCAGGGCATACTGTTATTGCAAACGGTCATAAACTTGCGCTCCATCAGGTGCCATCTGGCGTTATGTACAAGGGTACCTATCCAGTAATTGGCAATGGTTGTATTGTAGATCCCGAAGTCCTTCTCTGTGAGATTGATATGCTGGAAGAGCAAGGCATTTCTTGCGATGATCTCAAAATTTCTGGCAATGCACACATTGTTATGCCTTACCACAAAGATTTGGATGGCGCTCACGAGAAGAAGTTGGGCAAAAATTTGATTGGTACCACCAAGCGCGGTGTTGGACCAACCTATATGGACAAAATGAACCGTACTGGTTTACGCATCCAAGACATGCTGGATGAGAAAATCTTCCGCGAGAAGCTTGAGGCTGCTTTGGCATATACCAATCCCATTTTGGAGAAGGTATACGAAATGCCCACCTATACTGTGGACCAAATCTGTGAGACCTATCTTCCCTTTGCTAATCGTATTCGTCCCTACATTGTAGAGAGTTCGTTGTTCCTTAATGAGCAAATAGAATCCGGCAAAAATATTCTGTTTGAGGGCGCTCAGGCAACCATGCTCGATATTGATCATGGTACGTATCCCTTTGTTACTTCTTCTAACTGCACAGCTGGTGGTGCTGTTACTGGTTCCGGTGTTGGTCCAACTCAGATTAAGCGCGTTTTGGGCATTGCTAAAGCATATCTTACGCGTGTGGGTTCTGGTCCTTTTCCAACAGAACTGTTTGACGAGACAGGAGATTTGTTAGGCAAAGTTGGACATGAGTACGGTGTAACTACAGGCCGCAAGCGTCGCTGTGGCTGGTATGATGCAGTCGTAGTAAACTATGCAGCTCGTGTAAATGGCTTAACTGACCTTGCTATTACCAAGCTCGATGTTCTTGGTTGTTTAGACGAGATTAAAGTTTGCGTTGCTTACGAGTGCAACGGCAAGCGCTACACTACTGTTCCTGAACACCAGAGTGTCTTTTATCACGCTAAGCCTGTGTACGAAACCCTTCCTGGCTGGAAGTGCGATATTTCTAATGTACGCAACTTTTATCAACTACCGCGCGAGGCCAAGGACTACATTGACTTCTTAGAGCAGCTGGCAGGCGTGCGAGTTTCTATTATTACCGTCGGCCCTGATCGTGAACAGACGATCGATCGTTACTGGAAGTAAAACGTGTCCGAGGTCACTTACAACACTGCCTCATATGCAATTGTTACTGATACAGCGTGTGATTTGCCTAGTGAATGGCTGTCTGAAAAAAACGTTTGTGCAGTACCAATGTATATACACATGCGTCGCAACAAGACCATGCGTGACTACAAAGATGTGTCTGTACCCGATTTTTATATCACGCTTGCTCAAGCGGAGGGAGAAGTAACTACCTCGACTCCATCCGTAGATGAGTATAAAGTAATCTATCAAGACCTTATCGATAAGGGCTTTGAGCGTATTATCTCGGTTCATGTATCTAGCTTGCTCAGTAGCTCGTATGGCATGGCAGCTGTTGCCGCTCGCGCATTGAATGCAGAAGATAAGATTACTGTGATGGATTCCAAAACTATCTCGTCAGCTCAAGGCTTTATTATTGAGGATTTGGTTGCAAGCCGCGCGGCAGGAATTCCTTTTGAAGAAGCGCTTGCTCATGCATATACAGTACGTGAGTTTTCGCGTATGTATCTTGTTCCTGCCCCTGGGCGTACCATGGGCCATAACGGTCGTCGTGTTACAGGCCTTCGCGGAAAGATTCATCAGCTGTTAGCGCAGATGTCGGGTACACGTGAGCTATTTGTCTTAGATAGCGATGGTGGATTTTCTCGTATTACCTCAAGCACTGTTTTAGTACGTTTAGCTGGTGCAATTGTACGTGAGATGAGCGTGTTTTCTCATGAATACGGTCCTGTTGCCTATGCAGAAATTGGTTCGGGTATGCCACGTGACCTCGCTACAGTCGAGAAACCCATGAATACAAATGAGTTTGAGAAGCGCCGCATTCGTATTTCCAACGTTGGTGCAGCTACAGCTGTACATGTTGGCGTGGGCGCAATAGGCGTTGCTTTTTTGCCTGATGGGTATATTGGCGCGTTAGACACAAGTGTGTAAACATATTTGGCTTACTACGAGGAAGAGACTGACCAATGAGCGTTGCTGATTCCAAGGTAGATGTACTATTGCTGGGTTCTGGTGGCCGTGAGCATGCGCTGCTGCAAAAGCTGTCTGAGTCAAAGCGAGCTGGAAAACTCTATGTATGTCCCGGCAATGGTGGCATGTGGTCTCGTGCTCAAAAAGTAGATCTTAATGCCGAGAACCCCGCAGATGTTGCAGCCTTTGCCAAGGAGCACAACATTGATCTTGTTGTTATTGGCCCCGAAGCACCGCTGGTAGCAGGCGTGGCAGATGCAGTTTCTGCTGCAGGTATTGCGGTATTTGGCCCTTATGCTCGTGCTGCCCGCATGGAAGGCTCTAAGCAGTTTGCAAAAGAGATTATGACACGCGCCGGAGTACCTACTGCTGCGTACAAGGCTTTTACAGATGAAGCTGCTTGTGTTGACTATGTTCAGCGTATTGGTGGTCCGGTAGTTGTTAAGGCAGATGGCCTTGCAGCAGGTAAAGGTGTTATCGTTGCTCAAACTACAAAAGAAGCGCTTGCAGGTGTACATGAATGCTTTAGCGCCTTTGGCGATGCAGGCAATGTGGTTGTTGTGGAAGAAATGCTTAAAGGCCCCGAATGTTCTCTGTTGGCTCTCACCGATGGAAAAACTCTCATTCCTTTAGCTACATCGCAAGATCACAAGCGTGCACTTGAGGGAGACCTTGGTCCCAACACGGGCGGTATGGGTGTATATTCTCCCGTCCCGTTTGTTACGGATGAAGAGCTCAAGGCTATGGTAGAGATTGAGCAAAAGGTGGTAGATCAGCTGGCTCTAGAGGGTATTACCTACAAAGGCTGTTTGTATGGTGGCTTTATGCTCACCAAGGATGGTCCTAAGGTATTAGAGTTCAATGCCCGTTTTGGTGATCCAGAGACTCAGGTAGTAATCCCTCGTATGCAAGCAGATCTTATCGACGTCTTTATGCATATTGATGCGGGCACGCTTGACCAAGCTGTTGTAGAGTGGGCAGATAACTGGGCGGTTTCTGTAGTTCTTACCTCTGCTGGCTATCCTGGTTCTTACGAGAAGGGCAAAGCTATAACAGGCATTGAAGATACCCAAGCTCTTGATGGTGTGACCGTTTATCAAGCAGGTACAGCTCTCAACAAGAAAGGCGAACTGGTAACTGCTGGTGGACGCGTTATTAATGTAACCGCTCTTGCTCAAAGCTTTGAAGCTGCTCGTGAGCAGGCATATGCGGCTTGTGATTTAATTCATTTTGAAGGCAAAACACTTCGTCGTGACATCGGACTTCGTGCATTGCGTGGCCGCGATGCGTGGGAGGTCTAGTACATGTCTGAGTTTGTAGATACACCAAGTGCAACTGATGAATTTAATGATGGATGTGAGGAGCACCATTCAGGTGAGCCTATGTATCGTGCACTTATTTTGGGCGATAATGACCCTTGTGACCAGGACTTGCACGAGCATATTACATCAGAGAATCGCGTGTGGGACGGTAGGATTTTCTCGGTAGATCGTCTTAAGGTTGCTCTAGCAGATGGCAGAGAAGCTACGCGTGATGTCGTGCGTCACAGCGGTGCTGTGGCTATAGTAGCGCTTACTGCTGATGGTCGTATTTGTCTGGTGCGTCAGTATCGTACAGCACTTGACCGTGTGACTGTGGAAATTCCTGCAGGAAAGTTAGAGCCAGGAGAAGATCCTCTGGAGTGTGCTCGCCGCGAGTTGTTGGAAGAGACGGGTATGGTGCCCGATAGCATTGCGTATTTAACTACCATTGCAAGCTCTGCGGGTTTCTCGGACGAGCTTATTCATATTTATATGGCAACTGGTTTAACCTTTGCTGCATCAAATCCAGATGCAGATGAGTTTATTAATGTAGATCTTGTTGCCTTAAATGAGCTGGTAGATGCTGTACTTGATGGGCAAATTGAGGATGCAAAAACAGTAGTTGGTGCTCTTATTTGTGACTCAGTGGCACATAGGCTTTCTCCACAGGTGGACGACGAGTTGCAGTAGCGTTGTCATCTTTGCGTATACTTACATCGCAAAGACTGGTAAAAGAGGGTGTCCATGGGGTTCCATAAGGCAAAGCAGAACAAGTTTTTATCCTCCGATGAGGCCGAGAAGCTCTTCGAGACTCTGGATGAAACAGGCCATTCCAATAAAGAGGTTGCCGCAGTTCAGCATAAGCGTCGTGCCGAGAAGGGCAACGCTGTGGACATTGATCCTCTGTCCAATAATGATCCATCGGGCTCCACAATTGACCGTACTATTAGACGTACAGCCGTGGGCTTTGTTGTGATTACTCTTGTGGTTGTGACGCTGGCTCAAACAAGCTGTGGACTTATTCGCCGTATTACCACTGGTCATCTCTCTGAAGAAGTTAACATCACTACTGTGTCCCGCTCTATGCGTAATGGTATTGAGTGGGGCAATGGCTTTACTTCGTTTCCTGAGGAGTTTTCTGTAGAGCAAGCAGATGAAAGCTCTGGCGTTGTTGAGGTAACGGTTATTGATACCACATCAGATAATGCAGCAGAAGCATTTTCTTCCTCGCAGGTACAAGCATCTGCGTTGTCCATTAATGCACTGCTTAATCCCAAGGTTCATGCGGTTATTTACCATGTTAATGTGCGTGTAGATGAACAGGGTAATTTCTTGCACAATGCCATGTTTGGCTTTTTACGTCCCATGGGCACCGTGCGTAATTTTATGACTTTTATTTGGACGAAAAACACTTCTGACCAGGGTGTTAACTTTACTTGCCGCATTACGGGTTTAGATGAAGAAACTACCGCTGGCATTCGCGATAAACTTCAGGCGAATATTGTTTTGAGCAAAATCTTGCCCACAACAGAAAAATCGGACGCAGCTCCTGCACCTACGTCCGATGGTGAATCAGAATCCTCTGAGTCGAGTTCTGTTGAGGTAACGACGTCTGACAGCACTCAAACTAGCAAGTTGCTCTAGTGTTTTATCGTTTGTCTACCAGGGAAGTAAGCTCACTTAAAACCAACTCAAAACTTACGCCGCGATCAAGATAGTGTGGCTGCTTGGTAGTTACCTGCATTGCTTTTCGCACTGTACTGCCAGCAAACTCTGCTGCTGTACGGAAGTCGTGACCACTCATAAGTGCTGCAATGCAGCAAGAAGCATACAGGTCACCTGTACCGTGCAACATAAAAGGAAGCAAGGGCGAACAAATCTCTTCCAGCTCAAAGTCTTGCCCAGCAAGGTAGTCTCGAATATATCCGTCATCTCTCATAACGCCTTTAAGCACAACATTTTTTGCGCCCATGTCAAGCAGAGCAGAGCAGATTTCTGTGACTTTTTTATCAGATGCATTGGTGCCAGGATATGCAATATCTGTCAGGATACAAGCTTCGGTCATGTTGGGAGTAAGCAAGTCTGCCCCATCCACAAGCTCACGCATGGCATCACATAATTCGGGCGTGTAGGTAGGATAAACCTTGCCGCCATCACCCATAACAGGGTCTACCAGGTGTAATGCATTAGGATACTCTGCATAAAGGCGTTTTATGGTAGCCACTTGCTCGGCAGAGCCCAAAAATCCGGAATAGATACCATCAAGGTCCACGTCTTCTTGTTGCCACGCATCAAGATACTCTTCCAGCATGGAAGTGGTGTCATGTACGTAAAAAACCTTATAGCCTGTGTGTGCCGAGAAGAGTGACGTAGGCACCGAACATACGTCACAACCACCAGCACTTAGAACAGGTATTGCAACTCCAAGTGAACATTTTCCATATCCGCAAAGGTCGTGAACTGCAGCAATACGAGGAATGTACTCGTCATGACGCTTGTATAGAACAATTTTAGATGCGCTGGTCATATGCCCTCCAGGCAATTGAGGTGTGAATAGGTTTGCACCATGCAATAACAGTGTATGAACATATCTGTAGGCAGGTGAACATGTTTGTAACACGTATACTAGAACAGTACAAGCATACTCACACAAGGAGGCTCCAAATGGCACAAATGCCTGTGGTAGGAATTATTATGGGCTCAACGTCTGATATGCCTGCAATGGAGGCATGCACCAAGCAGCTTGAGGAATTTGGCATTCCTTACGAGTTGATTATTGCTTCCGCGCATCGTAATCCTGCTAAGGTGCACGAGTGGGCTTCTTCTGCTGCAGATCGTGGTCTTAAGATTATTATTGCTGCGGCTGGTAAAGCTGCTCATCTTGGTGGTGTAGTTGCAGCTTTTACTCCTTTACCCATCGTAGGTGTACCCATGAAAACATCAGACTTGGGCGGTATGGATTCTCTGCTGTCTATGGTACAAATGCCTTCAGGTGTGCCGGTTGCCTGCGTTGCTATTGGCGGAGCAAAAAACGCTGCTATTTATGCAACCCAAATCTTGGGCGCTACACTGCCCGAGTACCGTCAAGTAATTGCAGATTTCAAAAAGGGTATGGAAGAAGCATAGTTTCTCGTAAGCGTGAGTTACACATAACGTGAGGAGACCGCATGCAAAAGGCGGAATTATTAGAGCTTATTAAACAGGCTATGAAGGCACAGGACAAAACCCGTCTGTCCATTCTTCGCCAGATTAATCAGGCAATCAAGCAGATTGAAGTTGATGAGCGCCGTGACGTAACCGAGGCAGATATTGTTGCATGTATTAAGAAGCTGCAAAAGGTTACCAACGAGGAACTTGAGGCACTTCGCGGTGCAAGCGCAGATTCCTATACAGACCGCATTGAGTCTTTAGCGTCTCAGGCGGATATTCTTACCTCGCTTTTGCCCAAGCAACTTTCTGGTAGCGAGCTCGAAGCATTAGCAGATAAACTCATTGCTTCGCTGGGAGCAAGCTCTAAGCGCGATATGGGCAAGGTTATGGGTGCCCTCACCAAGCAAACTAACGGTAATTTTGACAAGCCCGCTGCCGCTGCGTATATTGGCAGCAAGCTTGCGTAAGTAAAGGATTTACCAATGGCCAAGCACTTCTCGCCAGACCAAACTTCATCACATCATACTCAGGAGTTTGCTATGCCTCAGTCAGTGCCCCAACTTGCGTATATGCCTGAGCCATCGGGCGAGCCACCAAAAAAGAAGCGCTCTGTATCTCGTATTATTTCCAACATTTTGCTGCTTGTTGGTATTGTTTTGTTGTGCGTTGCTGGTTTTATGTGGGGTAAGGCTCAGTGGGATTATCATGAGCAGGATAAGGAAAATGAGAAACTTGCTGCGTATGCACAGATTCCTCAAAAGGGTGGTGCACCTACGGTTGATTGGGCTGGGCTTAAAGAGATTAACTCAGACGTAGTTGGCTGGATTCAGATTCCCAATACGGTTATTAACTATCCCGTATACCAGGGTAAAGATAATGATCGCTATCTTAATACCAATGCCGAGGGAGTATACGGCGTTGGTGGCCAGATTTTTATGGATTACCAAAATACTAAACCTGGCATGATTGACCAGCAGACCATTATTTACGGTCATCATCTTAAAAATGGCGCCATGTTTAAGCAGATTTCTGACATGGACCAACAGCAGTTCTTTGATTCCATTGATACCATTTGGTATGTGACCGAAACAGCAAATTATGAGCTTCAGCCCCTGTTTTTGTACTACACCAATGGAGAAGATACGACAGTCAGGCAATTTAACTTTGACTCTGAAGATGCTTTCCATGCGCATTTGAGCGAGAAGCTCCAAAAAGCAGTAACAAAGCGCTCGGATGTAGCAAATTTGCTTCCAAATGTTAAACATGTGCTCACACTTGGCACTTGTGACTACATTGAGGGTTATGGACGTACTATTCTTGTATGTGCAGTAAAGAGTGAGGTTTCTACCTCTTCGCAATCCTAAATGTAAAGGAGCTCATTCATGCATAATTCCCAGCTCACGGATGGGGCTATTGACCTTAGCGAGCAGGATACTTTGCATGACGAGTGTGGCGTCTTTGGTGTTTGGGCTCCAGGGCGTGACGTTGCTCGTCTTACGTATTTTGGTACGTTTGCACTACAACATCGTGGTCAAGATTCTGCTGGCATAGCTGTTGGTGATGGACAGACAGTATTAGTTCGTAAAGACTTGGGGTTAGTTAACCAGGTTTTTTCAGATACAGACTTGGCTGCTATGCCAGGTAAGGTGGCCATTGGTCACGTGCGTTATGGCACATCGGGCGCCAAGAGTTGGGAAGCAGCTCAGCCTCATCTGGCTGTTATAGATACTACTATCATTGCTCTTGCCCATAATGGCACATTGGTTAATACGGACTCTGTTCGACAAGAGCTTATTAAACTTGGGGTTCCCTTCCGCTCCAATACAGATTCTGAAGTAGCCGCCAAGTTGGTGAGCTATTACACACAGCAAACGAGCCATCTGCGCCAAGGTATTGCTAAGACCATGGAGTTGGTAGAAGGTGGTTATGCCATGGCACTTGTGCGAGAAAACGCTCTTTACGCTTTTCGTGATCCGCATGGTATCCGCCCGTTGGTTATTGGCCATCTGGATGCGACTGAAAGCAAGCCAGAGGGTTGGGTTGTTGCCTCAGAAACCTGTGCATTAGACATTGTGGGTGCCACGTATGTACGCGATGTTAAACCGGGTGAAATTGTGCGCTTCTCTGACGATGGTATGGTTTGTGAGCAAGGTATTGCACCATGTCGTCCAGCAGATTGTGTGTTTGAACATATTTATTTTTCTCGTCCTGATACGCGTGTGAGAGGGACATCCATTTACTCCATGCGCTATAACATGGGAAAACAGATTGCGCTTGAGTCTCCAGTAGATGCAGACATCGTTATTGGCGTTCCAGATTCCGGCATGCCTCCTGCAGAAGGATTTGCACGACAGTCCGGTATTCCTTTTGGCGAGGGTCTTATTAAAAATCGTTACGTACAGCGTACGTTTATTCAACCCACGCAAGACCTTCGTAAGCTGGGTGTACGTCTTAAACTCAATGCGCTTCCCGATAACGTTGCAGGTAAACGTGTTGTTATGGTGGATGATTCTATTGTGCGCGGTACCACATCCATGCAGATTGTTCGTATGCTTAAAGATGCGGGCGCTAAAGAAGTACATGTGCGTATTAACTCACCTGAGGTTGTCTGGCCCTGCTTTTATGGCATTGATACAGCTGTACAATCCCAGCTTATTTCTGCACGAGCTACTACCCAAGAAATCTGCGAATTTATTGGCGCAGACTCTTTGGCGTTCTTATCGGTAGAAGGCATGCTTGCGTGCGTTCCGGAAGGTTCGTATTGTACAGCTTGTTTTACTGGAGAATATCCTGTTCGTATTCCGGATAGTTTTGCGTCCAATAAGTTCATGGAGTCAAAGACCCCTACGTATCTCGATTGCTAACAGTTGCTATAAGCTGCCAACAGGAAGGCCATGCATATGTCCGAGCAAGTCAAGCACGTAACGTACGCCGATGCAGGAGTAGATGTAGATGAGGGAGCCCGCGCAGTAGACGCCATTAAAGCTGCGGTTAAAAGTACTTCTCGCCCAGAGGTTGTAGGAGGTTTGGGCGGCTTTGGCTCGTGCTTCTCTATGCAGGCGTTCAAAGATATGGATGACCCTATTTTGGTTTCTGGTACAGACGGCGTGGGTACCAAGCTAGCTATTGCGCAGTTGCTAAATCGTCACGACACTGTGGGAGAAGATTTGGTAGCCATGTGTGTGGACGACGTAGTTCCTGTTGGCGCAGAACCTTTGTTTTTCTTGGATTATGTTGCCATTGGTAAGCTCAGGTCAGAGCATGTAGCTCAAATTGTATCCGGCATTGCTGAGGGTTGTCGTAAGTCTGGTTGTGCTCTGGTTGGTGGCGAGATGGCCGAGCATCCTGGTGTTATGAATCCCGATGACTATGATTTAGCTGGGTTTGTGGTTGGTGTTGTTGATCGCCCCAAGATGATTGGTCCTAAGAAGGTCAAGGTGGGCGATGTTATTATTGGCTTACCTAGCTCCGGTATTCACTCCAATGGCTATTCTTTGGTGCGTAAGGTAGCTATTGAAGGTAAGACGGTGGAGGAGCTTAATCAGCCTTTAGATGAGCTAGGTGGAGAGTCTTTGGCGGATGCTGTTATGCGTCCTACCACCATTTATGCCGGAGGTTTGATTGCGGCACTTAAGGCTGGTGCACCCATTCATGCTATGGCTCATATTACCGGCGGTGGTATTACGGAAAATCTTAACCGTGCACTACCTTCCCATGTAGATGCACTGGTAGAGCGTGGTGGGGAAGATGGTCCTGCATGGGATATGCCTCCCGTTATTCCTTATATGATTAAACGTGCTGGCCTTACGCTTGATGAGGCGTACAAAACCTTTAACATGGGTGTTGGTATGAGTATCATCTGTGATGCTAATGACGTGGATGAAGTATGTGAAGCCTTATCTGCACAAGGTTTTAGGCCCTTTGTTATGGGCGAATGTGTAGAAGGAAGCGGTAAGGTGGTCTATAAATGAGCATAAAGCTCGGTGTATTGCTCTCTGGTAGTGGGACCAACTTACAGGCTATTGCTGACGCAATCCAAACAAACGTGCTTGATGCGACAATAGAAATCGTTATTTCTTCTCGTCCCAGTGCATATGGTTTAATACGTGCACAACAAGCAGGTCTACAAACCATGACATTGTCCAAAGAGATCTATGAGGATCCGCTGGTGGCAGATGCTCTTATTGCTGCTGAACTCAAAAAATATAACGTTGATTATGTGGTTATGGCGGGATATATGCGTATGGTTCATGCACCAATTTTAGATACGTTTCCCAACCGCGTAGTCAATTTACATCCTGCCTTGCTACCTAGTTTTCGTGGTGCTCATGCCATTCAAGATGCGTATGATAGTGGTGTAAAGGTAACGGGTGTAACGGTACATTTTGCGGACAACAAATATGATTGTGGTCCTATTATTGCGCAGGAGCCAGTTATTGTTCATGAGGGCGAGACAATAGAGGAGCTTGAAACACGCATTCATGAGGTGGAGCATAGGCTATATCCATCGACCTTGCAATTACTTGTAGAGAAACGAGTTCGTGTGCGAGATAATGGAACAGTAGAGATTTTGCCATCGTACAGCTAAGCACAAGTAAGAAATGTATGCTCGTTCCTCAGAAATGGACGCATGCCATGAAAAGAGTTGCTTTACCTAAACGTTGTTTTGTGTCTTTTGTTGTAAGTCTTGTTGTTGTGGTTAGCGTGACTTGCTTTGGAGTGCCTGTATCTGCATGGGCACAAGAGCCAGAACAAGGATCTGTTGGTGAGCAGCAAGCCTTAGAGACACAAGCAGTCTCAGATGAGCAAGAAGTTTCAGAACAACAAGACGTTGTAGCTTCTTCAAACACTGTTTCTGAACCTCAAACAGAGCTATCTGTCCCACAACAAGAGTCCCAAAAACAACCAGTTCTTGTGGGCTGGCAAGAACAAGATGGAAAGCTGTTTTATTACAACCAAGATGGTACTGCTCATACCGGGTGGCTTTATATCAACAATCACTGGTACTGGGCAGATCCTGCCACTGCACAAATAGCAAAAGGGTGGCGTTTTATTAACAACGTATGGTATTGGTTTTCTTACCAAGACGCTACCATGGCAGATGCTCGAAGCAATGCTGGAGGCACATGGTGTGACTTTGCTTCTTCTGGAGCCTGGATTGGATATGCATCTGGTTGGGACTTTTCAGATGGAGCTTGGTACTGGCTTGAAAATGGCACAAGGTGCTCGGGCTGGAAGTATATACACAACACTTGGTATTGGATGGATGCTAAAGGCGTTTGCATACAAGACCAAGTTCGTGAAATCAATGGTAAAAAATATGCTTTTGATACCTCTGGTGCAATGGGACAAAACGGTTGGTGTGTTGCCGAAGGGTCTTGGTGTCTAGCAACTGAGTCTGGTGCTCTTAAAAGTGGCTGGCAAAAGCTCAAAGGTATTTGGTACTGGTTAGACCCAGGCAATTGTAAGATGCGCACAGGCTGGGTTGATTTAAATGATGCAAGCTATTTTTTGGAAGACTCAGGTGCAATGGCTGCTTCATGTTGGAGACAAAAAGGCAAACAACTGTGCTGGCTTGATGGCTCTGGTCGTATGACAATCATGCGAGAAGGAAATCAGGTACGTTTTGCTAATGGTCTTGCCGAAGGCGTTCTTCCTCCAGACGGACTTACCAAGTTTGGAGATGGTTGGTTTTATCTGGTAAATGGCACCATTCAATATGGCGCTCATACCATTAATGGCAAAACTCACCTTTTTGATACAACAACAGGTAAAGCTATTTGTGGTTGGCAGTACTCACAAGATAGCAACTATTACTATTACTCAGAGCAAGGCGTGTTGTGCACAGGCTGGGTGCAAGATAAAGGCGCTTGGTACTACTTAAATTCCAACGGCCAAATGCTTACAGGCTGGCAGCAAGTTGGTGGTAAGTGGTACTACCTCAATCCTAGTAGTGGAAGGATGCATACGGGGTGG
>NZ_AXXR01000003.1 GCF_000483125.1 Atopobium fossor DSM 15642 | reverse complement strand
CCACCCCGTATGCATCCTTCCACTACTAGGATTGAGGTAGTACCACTTACCACCAACTTGCTGCCAGCCTGTAAGCATTTGGCCGTTGGAATTTAAGTAGTACCAAGCGCCTTTATCTTGCACCCAGCCTGTGCACAACACGCCTTGCTCTGAGTAATAGTAATAGTTGCTATCTTGTGAGTACTGCCAACCACAAATAGCTTTACCTGTTGTTGTATCAAAAAGGTGAGTTTTGCCATTAATGGTATGAGCGCCATATTGAATGGTGCCATTTACCAGATAAAACCAACCATCTCCAAACTTGGTAAGTCCGTCTGGAGGAAGAACGCCTTCGGCAAGACCATTAGCAAAACGTACCTGATTTCCTTCTCGCATGATTGTCATACGACCAGAGCCATCAAGCCAGCACAGTTGTTTGCCTTTTTGTCTCCAACATGAAGCAGCCATTGCACCTGAGTCTTCCAAAAAATAGCTTGCATCATTTAAATCAACCCAGCCTGTGCGCATCTTACAATTGCCTGGGTCTAACCAGTACCAAATACCTTTGAGCTTTTGCCAGCCACTTTTAAGAGCACCAGACTCAGTTGCTAGACACCAAGACCCTTCGGCAACACACCAACCGTTTTGTCCCATTGCACCAGAGGTATCAAAAGCATATTTTTTACCATTGATTTCACGAACTTGGTCTTGTATGCAAACGCCTTTAGCATCCATCCAATACCAAGTGTTGTGTATATACTTCCAGCCCGAGCACCTTGTGCCATTTTCAAGCCAGTACCAAGCTCCATCTGAAAAGTCCCAACCAGATGCATATCCAATCCAGGCTCCAGAAGAAGCAAAGTCACACCATGTGCCTCCAGCATTGCTTCGAGCATCTGCCATGGTAGCGTCTTGGTAAGAAAACCAATACCATACGTTGTTAATAAAACGCCACCCTTTTGCTATTTGTGCAGTGGCAGGATCTGCCCAGTACCAGTGATTGTTGATATAAAGCCACCCGGTATGAGCAGTACCATCTTGGTTGTAATAAAACAGCTTTCCATCTTGTTCTTGCCAGCCCACAAGAACTGGTTGTTTTTGGGACTCTTGTTGTGGGACAGATAGCTCTGTTTGAGGTTCAGAAACAGTGTTTGAAGAAGCTACAACGTCTTGTTGTTCTGAAACTTCTTGCTCATCTGAGACTGCTTGTGTCTCTAAGGCTTGCTGCTCACCAACAGATCCTTGTTCTGGCTCTTGTGCCCATGCAGATACAGGCACTCCAAAGCAAGTCACGCTAACCACAACAACAAGACTTACAACAAAAGACACAAAACAACGTTTAGGTAAAGCAACTCTTTTCATGGCATGCGTCCATTTCTGAGGAACGAGCATGTTTTCACTTTATTTTAAGCGTTAAGAGATAAATTATTTTGTTAAAAAGATTGTAGCGTGATAAGCCCTTGGCAGGAGTATTTAGTGATTAAAACATATGCACTAGCGTGTGACCAATCCAGCATGCACACAAAGCACCTGCTAAATTGGCTATTATATTTACTCCGCCCAACATAAACGAACCTTCGGCAAACAAGGTATAGGTTTCATTGCTAAAGGTCGAGAAAGTAGTGAGACCACCCATGATTCCTGTAGTAAGAAAGGTGCGGGCAGTATCATCCATACCAGTTTTAGGAGCCAATCCCATAATAAAACCTATGGCAAAACCACCTAGCATGTTGACCGCCAATGTACCCAAAGGGATGCTTATTAGAGTTGGGAATGGTGCACTTGAAATAAGGTAGCGTAAGCTTGCGCCCAGCGCGCCGCCTAGAGCTACTACAAGAAGTTTTTGCCAGGTCATCTGAGTTTCTCGATATGTTCGCAGTGTTTTTAGATGTTGTATTGATAGGGTAGGATATTTTTATAGGCAAAGCCTAAGTGAGAATATCTTTTTATGGGTGATATTGTTAATATCGCAGATCCAAACTCATTACATCAAAGTTTATATAGTCAAATCCAATTTTAAAAAAAGCTGGTATTACGCCTGTCTTCTTAAAGCCAAATTTTGTATATAAGTGAATAGCCGCCATGTTATCGCTACGGACCTCTAAATTAATAAACTCTAACCCGTTATTTTTAGCATGCATAATAATTTTTTGTAGAAGCTTTGATCCAATTTTGTTATTCCATTCACTTTTACGAACCGTAATACCCAAGTTAGCTCTATGTGACATTCTTCGAGGTAGTGCATGTAAATTTGCAGTGCCAACCAACTCAGTATCTTTCCAGGCGCACAGAAAAATACTTTGTTTATCATCTTGCATGGTCCTTAAAAAGCTCTGTTCTTGTTCTACGGTCATGCCGGAGCCTTCTGCACCGTAGCTAAGATTATTGGTCTCTGCACCAATTTTTTTGATGTATTCAATAATCTTCTCTGCATCTTCCGGTTTTGCTTCTCTGATGGTTATGTCAATCATGATTGTTATTCCTTTGACATCGACACGACCGTCTCCACATGCTTGGTATGTGGGAACATGTCTACGGGGGTCAAAGAATCAAGCTTCCAGCCCTTTTGGCGTAAGAACCACAGATCACGAGCTTGCGTTTGCGGATTGCAGGAAATATAAACAATGCGCTTAGGATTGCAAGCGCTGGCAGCCGATAAAAACTCTGGTGTAGAGCCAGCGCGCGGAGGATCAAGCATAATAACGTCGTAGTAAGCACTTGAGTGCATCTTATTGGAACGTTTGCTACCAGCAAGGTACTCGGTAGCATCCGCACGTACAAAACGCGCTGCTTGCTCTAAATGATTAGCACGAGCATTGCGCTTAGCATTAACAATAGCCTCTTCACCGCGTTCTACGCCAACTAGCTGTAGATCTTTGCAGCTATGTGCAGCACATAGACCAATGGTGCCGGTACCGCAGTAGGCATCCAGCAAACGCATGCCAGGCTCTAGTTGAGCACTTTTAATAGCAAGTGCATAGAGCTTCTCGGTTTGGCTGGGATTAGTCTGATAAAACGAGGTAGCACCTAACTCAAAAGTACAACCTAGTAAGCTGTCATGAATGATGCCCTTGCCATATAAAACGTTATTGCGACTGCCCAACATAGCGTTTGTTCGCCGCGTGTTTACGTTTTGCACAATGGTTGTAATCTCTGGATGAGCAGACAAGATTCCGTCTACAAAACGTAATTCTTGAGGGATATGGTTCCCGTTGGTAACAATGGTGAGCAGAATTTCTCCACCTACCATCGCTTTTCTTACTATGGCATGACGCAGCAAGCCAGAACCCTTATCCTCATGATAAGCGCTTACCCCTACCCGTTCTGCTACTCGTGCAACAGAGTTGAGTATGGGACGCAAAGAGAGTTCTTCTACCAGACATTCTGCGCAGGGTACAATGCGGTGCGTCCCTTGGGCAAAAAACCCGCTCCGGATACGACCTCGTGTGCCAGGAGCAAAAGGTGTTGCTGCTTTATAGCGATAAGCCCGCGGCTCATCCATGCCCACAATGGTAGAGATTTCACAGCCGTCTGCCTGTGCAAGATCACCAAACAACTGTGCTATAGCTTCTTGCTTGCGCTTTAGCTGGATGGGGTAGGGCACAGAAAGCCACTCGCATCCACCACATTGACGCGCAATGGGGCAAGTATACGTGCGGTATCCCATATAATCCTCCAGCGTGCAAAATGCAAATGTATTTTGATAATACCTTGTTGTGGACTGTCGTTGTATGAACAGCAAACAAAAATTGTAAGCATTAACCTGTCACAGTCTTAAAAAGCCCGTCTCCCGATACATGTTGGTAAGCTACCGTTTTGCGTGTAAAGTTAAACAAAGAGGCTCGCCACACAGTCATGCGGGTCCACCTCCTGGCTGTGCTGCGGCCGTAAGGCTCGAGCATATTCGTGCGAGGAGGCTATCATGTCACAACTAGACAAAGTAAGGAACGTGGTTTTGGTAGGCCAAGGCGGCGTGGGTAAAACCATGCTGGCCGAAGCGATGCTGCATCTTTCGGGCAAGACTTCAAGGTTGGGTGGCCATGCGGGTACCAAACCCACGCTAGATTACGACGAGCAAGAAGAGCGCCGCTCCTTTTCTATTTCCACAGCTACTGCCCCTATTATGTGGAAAAATACACGCATTAATATCTTAGATGCACCCTGCTACCCCGATTTTATTGGTGACGCCTATGCAGCGATGAGCGTCTGCGAAACTGCTTTGTTTATGGTAGATGCCACAGAGGGTGCACAAACTACCACCACGCGCTTGTGGTATGCGGCAGAGGATTTGTCCTTGTCGCGTGCGATTTTTGTAAACCGTTTTGATAAGACCGAGAAGGACTTTTATGACGTTCTTCTTGATTTGCAAGAGCATTTTGGCAATCGCTTAGGTGCCGTAACGCTACCCTGGGGTTATGGCGAAACCTTTGAAGGTGTCATTGATGTTGTACATATGGTTGCTCGTAAATTGGTGGATGGCAAGCCATGTGAGCAACCTATTCCAGAAGCATATGCAGGCATGGCTCAAGCCGCACGTGATTCACTTTGCGATTTGGTTGCCGAGGCAGATGACGAGCTCATGCTTAAATATTTGGATGGCGGTCAGCTTACGCAAGGCGAGTTGGAAAGCTTGCTGCATAAGGCCATCGTAGAGCGTATTTTTGTTCCTGTATTTACGGGATCGTGCGTGCGCGAAGAGGGCGTTATTTCATTCATGAATAACGTGGTTGAATATTTCCCCACACCTGAGGACTATGGCCCTGTGCCCTTGGTAAACGGTGAGGCTCTTAACATTGATCCTGGTGATGACCGTCCGGTAGTCTTTGTCTTTAAGTCTTTGAATGATACACAATCTGGTCGTTTGTCCTTCATTAAGGTGCTGGCCGGTACGGTCACAGCTGGTACAGAGCTTATTAATGCCCGCACACGCAAGACAGAACGCCTTACGCATCTTTATTTGATGTGCGGTCATGAAACAACGGACATTGAGGCTGTAGGTGCTGGCGATATTGTAGTTGTTCCTAAACTTGATGCCATGACAGGAGATACCCTGTCGGTAACGGGCAAGGTAGAAGCTGCTGCGTTCCGCTTCCCCAACTCCCTGTACAAAATTGCTATCGAGCCCGATAAGCGCGGTACAGAAGATAAACTCTTCACTTTCTTGGAGAAGAGCTGTGATGCAGACCCAACTATGAGTGTTTCTCACGATGAAGAAACCGGTCAGACAGTCATTTCCGCTATTGGTGAGGCTCAGGTTTCTGTTTTGCTCGAACGCCTGGAAGACCGTACAGGACTTACCGCTCACACCGTTGCCCTGCGTATTCCTTATCGTGAGACGATTCGTCGTACATCGTCTGCACAGGGTCGTCACAAGAAGCAGACTGGTGGCGCTGGACAGTATGGAGACTGCTGGTTGCGCGTAGAGCCTAACCCACTGGCTGGCTATGAGTTTATGGATGAAGTGGTGGGTGGTCACATTCCTCGTGGCTTTATTCCAGCTATTGATAAGGGCGTTCAGGAAACCATGACCGAAGGTGTCCTGGCAGGATATCCCATGATTGACATAAAAGTTGCAGTATACGAAGGCTCGTATCACCCAGTGGATTCCAACGAAATGGCCTTTAAAACAGCGGCACGCCTTGCGTTTAATAAGGCTGTTGAACAGGCAGAACCTGTTCTGCTTGAGCCCATGGCACATATGGAAGTCTCTATTCCAGAAAGCTATGCTGGCTCCGTAATGGGTGATATTTCTGCCAGTCGTGGTCGCGTTGAGGGTATGGAAGTAACCGATAAGGGCCTGACTTGCATTATTGCTACCGTGCCTTTAGCAGAAGTGTCAGACTATGCAACTCGTCTACGCTCACTTTCCCGTGGCACTGGTGAGTTTAATTTAGAGATTTCTGGTTATGAACAGGTTCCCCATGATGTTCAGGAGCGTTTGGCAGCCGAGTATGCTGCAAAGCGTGCTGCGGGTACTAAATAGGTCTAGCTGCAATAACATTTGGTAAGTAGGGTATAAATGGCTGCGCTTGAGTAGATAGGTGCAGCCATTTTTTGTATAACGAGCCGTGTTTAAGGTCGCGCACAAAGTAGTGCAGGTAAAGCTGTTAAAATACTCATATCTTGTTCGCTGGCGCATAAGCGCTAACGTTTTTGGAGGATGCGACTTTTCGCATGGACATAGTTATATCAATTGTTGTTACGGTACTTCTAACCCTGGTAAATGGTTATTTTTCCATGGCCGAAATGGCTTTATCTACAGCAAAACGTGCGCTTCTTGAGCATGAAGCGTCAGCGGGAGATGCCCGCGCGGCAGTAGCAGCGGAAGCTGTCGAGAACCCCGACTCATTTTTGGCAGCAATCCAGGTAGCTATTACTCTGGTTGGTTTTGCATCGTCTGCATTTGCAGCTACAAGTTTGTCTGCGCCCTTTGCGGCTTGGATGGTTTCTTTGGGCCTTGCTACATCGATGGCAGAGTTTGCAGCGCCTGTCATAATTACCCTGCTCATCTCATATTTTTCCATTGTA
Organism: Atopobium fossor DSM 15642; assembly: GCF_000483125.1. Lineage (GTDB taxonomy): Bacteria > Actinomycetota > Coriobacteriia > Coriobacteriales > Atopobiaceae > Atopobium > Atopobium fossor. The sequence goes on along the minus strand of NZ_AXXR01000003.1, from coordinate 338,808 downwards.
GTGGGAGAGCTCATTCCTAAGCGTATGGCCTTGAGTGATGCAGAGCGCATCGCAGAGTCTGTGGCTGGTCCACTTACAACATTCTCGACCCTTGCCCGTCCTTTAGTGTGGCTTACATCCGCCAGCGCAGATGGAGCGGCGCGCTTGCTTCATCTTAAAGCAACGTCTGATCGTCAGGCAGTTTCCGAAGACGAGATTAAATACCTTGTAACGGATACCGACGAGCTTTCCGAAGAAGAAAAATCAATGATTCATGAGGTCATTAGCCTAGGAGATACCATTGCTCGCGAGGTCATGGTGCCGCGCGTGGACATGACAGCCGTGGAAGATACGTTGTCCTGCAAAGAAGTGTTGGACATCATGCGTACCACGGGCTTCTCGCGCATTCCTGTGTATCATGACGAAGTGGATCGTGTTATTGGCATTGCGCACATCAAAGACCTTATCGAAGTCATTTTGTCTGGCGAGAAAATCGAGTACCCCGTTGCTCGGTACGTACGCAAGGCCGATTTTGTTCCCGATACTAAAGACATCATTCCACTGTTGTCTCAAATGCGTGCCAATCATGCACAGATGGTTATTGTTGTTGACGAATACGGTGGCACGGCTGGCGTGGTTACAGTGGAGGACATTGTAGAGGAAGTTGTGGGCGAAATTGAAGATGAGTTTGATCCAGACAATAAGTATTTAACGCAGCTTTCTGACACAGAATGGCTGGTAGATGGTCGTTACCCTATTGATGATGCTATAGAGCTTGGCTGGCCCTTATCGGACTCAGGTGAATATGAAACCATCGCGGGCTATGTATTGGATCAGGCGGATTCTGTACCTAATTCTGGCGAGAAACTCATGGTAGATGGATGGACTTTTAAAGTTGTTTCTGTACGTGGACGTCGTATTGCAAAGGTGCGGGTAAGTGCTCCTACACCTGCTTTTACCAGCTGTGCTCTTGACGGAGAATCTGATACCGTTCACTAATTGATAAACGGTATTTGCGCAGGTACACGTTCCTTCAAACAGATTTCACATCATATTGGTAGTATGAACGGGTAAAATTTTTACACACATAAATACGGTCCGGCGGAGCGCAAACCAAACACACCCTAGCTCTTGTCGGCGAGGCATAAATCAACCCCAATTAAACAACGCCTCAAATATCGCGGCAGCGCGATAGTACTACTGTTGCTGCGACGGATAAAGGATTTAGTTTGTTTAGGAGTTCTAACAAGGTACGTATGTGGTTGCTGGGTTTGGCTGCAACAGTTGTGATGATGCAGCTGGGCAACACGCTAGCATTTGCTGCAGACGTTCGAGCAATCGGTGTTGGAGACAGCACATCTGAAGTTGCCTCTAGTAACGATTTTCATAAAATTAAGGCCAGCGCTTCTCCTGCGGAATCTGCGGTGGATTCTCTGTTGGATGCGCATGAGCATTTGACATATCAGGTTCATAAACTTGGTCCTACCGAGACAAATATTAAGCCTGGCGCTGTTATCCAGGATGGTGGGGTAATTGTTAACCAGGATCAGGGATGGAAGAGTGGCTTGGCCTCTGCCTATACCATTGCCGATAATACCGGCGGAACTGCAACTGCTTCTGGCGTAGAACTTACCGAGTACAGCATGACCGTGGCAGTACCTGTTTCTAGGCGTGATCTTATCGGTAAGAAGGTAGAAATTTACTACAATGGAACCACCGTTACTGCAACCGTTACCGATACAGGCGGATTTGCTCCTTTGGGACGTGATCTTGACTTGGCCGGTGGCGTGTGGCGCGCCCTTGGTGCCAGTTCTACTGATGGCTGGGGCGTAAGGACGGTTAGCTACCGTTTCCTCTAAGCACAACAAGCACAGGGAGGCTTGCTCGATGGGCCAAATAATCGAAATTCAAAAAGTAACCGTTGGACCTCGCTATTTAACAGCTCGTATTCGTGTTGATGAAGAAGCTCCCTTGTTTACAAACGAGGATCTTGAGGGTACTACACGCGTTTACAATCTGATGCCACAAATTTGCGATCATGCTTGCTTTGGCGATGCCGGTAAGACATTTAGGGATGCATTGCATGCTACTGAGGTTGCCCATTTGTTCGAGCATATCTCGGTAGAACTTATTGCTCGCACTGGTTTGGGCGGTACTATTTCTACGGGTCGTACAACGCCTATTACCAGCGTAGATACCCGTACTTTTGATATTACCTTGGACTGCCCAGACGATGCGTTAGTTGCCGGTGCACTGTCAAGTGCTGCTTGGATTTTGCAGTGGGCTTATACGGGCGGAGGCAATCCCGAGCCGGGTATTGATGCCATTGTTGAAGGCCTTACTATGCTTGTGAAATCTTTGGATGATGCTTCTGAGTCGGGCAATAACAGCAGCGAGGACGCAGAGCTTCTTAACCAAACAGATTCCAAAAATGTTACTGCTAACAGTGCTTCTGACATTACTACCAGCACTGATGATGCTACCGCTATTGCAAGCAACACGGTTGATGGCGAGTAGTTCTTACCAATAATTACCAGCAAAGAAAACGTGCTGTACGTACACCTTAAGTACATTCCACACTGGTATACTTAAGCGCATAACCAAGCATGTATTGCCAGCGTGTGCTGGCTGTATGGGAAGGACGTAAGATGAGCAAGAAGAGTGGATTTGGATTTGTGCTGGGTACGGTCTTTGGCGCAGCCGTAGGTGCCGTAACCGGTTTGATGCTTGCTCCTCGTTCTGGTGCAGAAAGTCGTGCTATGGCAGCCGATGTCATGAACGATGCTTGGGATAATGCTAAAGATGCGTATGAGGTAACGAGCCAAAACACTGCCGAGAAGGTTGCTCACATTCGTCCTGTTGTAGATGCTACAACAGATGAGCTTCGTGCTAAGGTAGACGCAGCTCGTGAGCGCATGGATCAGGTTCGTAGTTCTTTGTCTGATGCTGTTGCTGTTGCCTCTGTTCAGGCACAGGATGCAATTTCTAATATTACAAGCCAGGTAGACGCGGTAGTTACTGAGGTTTCTGCCAATGCTGTTAAGGAACCTGTAGATGTGGAAGCTCAGGTAGAGATTGTTGATGAGGATACATCCAACGCATCAAGCGAGGTAGACGCCTAGTCCTTTATACAGTACAGCAACGTGTTATAACCTAAGGCTCTACCTTGTGGGTGGAGCCTTGATTTATATAGCATCAGGTCATCAGACATAGGGTACCAACACAACATGTCACGATTGTTAGAATGCAGCTGCGAGGTTTATATGCTCTCTCTTTCCAAAGTGCAAAACATCAAAGTCTTTACGACAAAACCAAACAAAAACGCAGATGAACTGGCACTTAAACGTATAGGTAAAGTACATCAGGTGGTTTTTGCACCCAATGGTAAGAAAATTATTGGCTTTATGGTTAAGCGCCCCGATGTGGTGGGCATGATCAAACGGGAGGATGTCTTTTTAGCATTTGACGCTTTTGATACCTGTGACGACGGTATTTATTGCACCAATAAGAAGACTGGCATAGGTTCAGCTGCGATTAAGCGCTTGGGTTTTGACTGGAATACTTGCATCATGTGGGCGGGCATGGACGTAATAACCACTAGTGGCAAGCGTCTTGGATATGTAGTAGATTTTGATTTCAATACCGCCACAGGGATGGTAGAAACCTTCAAGATTTCCAACGGTGGTACTGCAAAGGCTTTGATTGGCGCTATATACGTTCCCGCAAGTGCTCTACAAGGTCATCGTAACCAGACTATGATTGTGGCAGATGGTGTAGCAACTCAGGATTTCTCGGGAGGATTTGCTGCCAAAGCCGGTGAAGCTGTAGGTGCTGCTCAAGTTGCAGGAGCTAAGGCTGGTAAAAAAGTTGCAAAGGCTGCGGACAAAGCTTTAGAGAAAGGCTCCTATTCTTTTGGTCGTGCATTGGGTAAGGCTAGGCGTGCTGTCACCGAAGCTACACAGCTTGATCCAGAGGTAACCGAGATTGAGGCACAAGAAGTCAAAATTTCTTCGCCTGATACAGATGCAAAGATTGTGGATGGTCAATGTAGCGTAGCTACAAAAACTTCTCAAGAAACAACATCGCAAGCTGCAAAAACTTCTTCTACAAAATCTGTGAGAACAAAGGAAAAAACTTCATCGGATGATGCTACAGCCAAAGCCGCTCGCGCCTTAGGACGTAACCTTTCAAAAACTCGCGGTATGTTTGCTGCGTTTAAGGAAGAATTTGATAAGAGTAGTAAGTAAACCGTTATATACTTTAGAGTAACTGCTTTTCAAACGAAGTTATAAAAAATCTCGGAGGGCACATGGCACGCTCTGGTGCACATTACACACCGCATTCTCGCAACGATTCATCTATGCATGATTCTTCATACCGCAGTTCTGCACATGCAAATCCCGGTACTGCAGGTTCTGATACGTCTCGTCCAAGTACACCGCGTTTCTCGACTACTCGTGGCGATGCCTCTTATGCAGCTGCTGTACAGAAGAGTTCTGCTTCTAAAAATCCGTACTTGCAAGCACAAAGCTCTAACAGCAAGATTAAGCGCGATCGTGTTGGCTTTGTAACTGCCGATAAAGGCTTTGTTTCTGCTAAACGTCCCATGACGGGCAGCAAAAAGCCCAAGCGTGGCATGACACGCCGCGACTTTATTATGCTGGGCGGTCTTGCTGCTATAGCTGCGGCCTTACCCATTGGCTGGAACATTTTCCGTCCCGTTGAGATTGTTATTAACGGAGCTCGTCGTACCTACAACGTAAATACTCCCATGAGTGAAATTCTTTCCAAAGAAAAGATTAGCGTGACAGCGGGTAATCTTACGAGCGTTTCCGGCAACGTTATTACCGAGGGCAAGGGTTATGCTTACTCGGTTAAGATTGACGATAAAGACCTGTCCTTTGATGATGGCAACAACTATAAAATCCATGGCGGAGAAAACATCACCATTGGTAATGGTGGGGACATCATGGAAGAGTACTCCGTCGAGACAGTAGAGACGCAGCCTAAGCTCACAATGGATGGTACATGGGGTGCTGTTACCTATGTTTCTCAGTGGGGTAAGGTAGAGAAAAAGGAAATCCGTACAGGAAAAACTTCTGGCGAGACTGCCGATGGCGAAGTAACGCAAAAAGGTCAGGATTGCGTGCTTAAGACACGTAATTTGCAGCCTAAGGATGGCAAAAAGCTTATCTCTATTACCTTTGACGACGGCCCCAGCGTTTATACAGAACGGTATCTCCAGATTTTGAAAGATCATGGAGCGGTTGCAACCTTCTTTAATCTTGGCCAGAACGTGGACGAGATGCCAGAAATCTCTAAGAAGATTATTGATGCAGGTCATGAGATCATGAGTCACACGTATCATCATGACGTGCTTACCAAAGATTCCGCCGAGCGCGTTCAGTCTGAGTTAGATACCAGCTATGAGTCCATCAAAAAGGCTACGGGCGTAGAAACCACCATGGTTCGTCCACCTTACGGTGCGTTTACCGAGAAAACCTGGGCAGTAACTCAGGGTAAAATGAGTGCCTCTATTTTGTGGAACCAAGATTCACTTGATTGGTCGCGTCCTGGTGTGGATAAGATTGTGGCCAATTCTGTTAACGGCATCCAACCGGGTTACATCATTTTGATGCATGATGGCGGCGGTCCCCGAGAGCAGGATTTGGAAGCCCTCCCTCAGATTATTGATAAGCTTCATGACCAGGGGTATACCTTTGTAACCGTTACTGACCTTATGAAGGCAGATGGTGATGTGCCTGAGGATATCTTGACTGGTAAGGCCAAGATGCCCGAGGATGCTATTTGGCCTACAGAGCTTGGTTAAATTAAATGCCCAAGGCCTGCATGGCAAACATGACAATGGTTAAAAGGGTAACGGCAATAACAACAAACCAAGTTAGTACGTTCCAAATCTTGCCATTGCGATAGGGACCCATGAGGTGCTTATCGCTTGCAAGCAAGACCATGCATACCAACAAAACGGGCAGAGCAATGCCATTGATAATTTGAGCAACCATAAGGATGCCAAACAAATCGATGTTGGGGATCAGCACAATGAGCGCACTTAAAATGGTAATGGCCGTAATGATGCCACGATAAATGGGTGCCTCATGCCAGGTGCGATCTGCACCACGTTCCCAACCAAAAGCTTCGCATACAGCGCTGGCAGTAATACCTGGTAGTACACATGCTGCCAAGAAGGAAGCGCCAACTAAGCCAATAGCAAAAAGGGCAGAGGCATATTGTCCTGCCAAAGGGACAAGAGCGCGTGCGGCATCGGCGGCACTGTTTACCTCAATACCAGCAGGGAAGAGAACAGCGCCAGTGGTGAGAATAATAAACCATGCAATGATGCTTTGAGCTACGGCACCAGAGACATTATCGGCACGCTGTGCAGGAATGTCTGACTCATCCAGGTTTTTCTCGACAACATTACTGGAAACCATAAAGATCATATAGGGTGAGATGGTAGTACCAACGCTTGCTACCAGCAAAGAAATGTAAGCAGTGCTGGTACTAAGCTGGGGCACAACGGTTTTGTACAATGCCATGTTCCAATCTGGCTTACCTATAACGCCAGATACAATGTAGGTGATAAATACCGAACTAATAACCAGCAGGATTTTCTCGATACGACGGTATGAGCCGCTCATGGTAAGTATCCAGGTACCAATGGCTGCTACGGGAACACTAGCGTAAATAGGTACGCCAAACAGCAGCATGCTTGATGCAATACCTGCAAATTCGGAAATAGTTACTGCAAAATTTGCAATGATAAGGGCCAACATGGCTAAGGCAGAAATGCGCACGCCAAAGCGTTCGCGGATAAGTGAAGCAAAGCCTTTGCCGGTAGCACAGCCCATGCGCGCAGAGGTTTCTTGGACCACTACCAACAGTAAGGTCATGATGGGGATGGTCCACAGCATAGTAAAGCCAAAAGAAGCGCCTGAGGTAGAAAAAGTTGCAATACCACCGGCATCCATACCTGCAAATGAGGTGAGGATGCCAGGACCCATAGCAGCTAAGATGGCCGCGATGCCTGCCTTACCAGCAGCTTTGCTCACAGAATTGTTAGTGGAGCTGCTGGTTGATGTGCTTGTATTGCTGGGAGTACGTGTGGGTTTTTGTGCCTGAGCTGTCATACTATGCACCAATTCCATAAATCAGAACTGCTGCAACAATAATAAAGACTACTGCCGAGACAATCATGGCAATGGCAGCTAAAGAAACACCGGAGTTCTCTAGGTTTTTCTCGTCACGTTTACGCAGGATAGTAAGGTAAAGCGGGGTCAGTGCAAAGGACACAAGGATGCCCGCAACTGCAGCAATAATGCCCTTTATAAGGATGGTGTTTTGTGCATTGCTCTGAGAGACTACATTTACCAAACTACCCGAGATAAGGCCAACAAGCAGGGCAAACACTATACCCAATCCAAGCGATGAGAGAGCAAAACCAAGCATGGTTGGAGCATCTTCATCATCTGGATCATATTCAATAAAGGAGTTGGTAACATGGCTTGCAGCATCATTACCAGCAATAATAGCAACGGGGAGCATTGCACCCAACAAAAAGATGTTAAGCCAGCCTTGGGAGTTAAACAAAGCAGCTAGAGCAATCATGCTTAGCATCCAAACAAAGAACCACATCTCATTGCGCATAAGCCATAAGATGCCCTCCATGGGGCGGCGACCTTCGGAATCACCACTTGAGGCACCAGCAATTTGCAAATCCTCAGCGTGCTCTTCTTCCAAAACATCCAGAGCATCGTCTACGGTAACAATACCCAAAAGACGACGGTTGTCATCTACAACGGGCATGGCCAGCAAGTTGTATTTGGCAATGTTTTCTGCAACATCTTCCTGGTCATCTTCAGGACTTGCCACAATAAGCTCATCCTCAATGGCAATATCAGATAGTTTGGTATTTGAGCTAGCAATAACCAAAGAACGCATGGTAACCAAGCTGCTCAGGCGACCCTCGGCATCCTTTAGATAGATGTAGTGAACAGTTTCAAAGTCCTCATCCAGGTTGCGTAGAGCTTCTACCGCGTCATTAACGGTGGCATCTTCTGGGAGTAACACTGCTTCGGAGGTCATAATACGACCCGCCGTGTCTTCTCGGTAGCCAAGAAGCTGACGCACTGCCTTTTGTTCCTTAACGCCCATCAACCTCAGGAGCTTCTCGGCCTTTGCGTAGTCAAGCTCAGATACAAGCTCGGCTGCATCGTCCGGGTCCATTTCGGACAACATGCGTGATGCATCAAGCTCTGCCATGTCTCCTACGATTTCTGCTGCTTGATCGTCATCCAGCTCCGCCATGGCCTCTGCTGCTTGTGCGTCATCCAGTTGGGCAAATACTTGGCCTCGCAGACGGGGATCGAGCTGCTCAATAATATCTGCAATGTCTGCAGGATGTAGTTCATCTAACGTTTTATGGGTGACGGACAACTTAACATTGGACAGATTGCGATCCAGCAAGTCCATGTAGTTCCACGCAATAACGCGCTCGGGGATGTCTTTGCCAAAGTTGCGCATGATGCGTACGACGATCTTCTCGATAGTGGGAGAAAGAGAGCGTAGTAATCCGCGGGCGCCAACCTCTGCGCCAAGGAGGCGTAGCTGGCTGGAGCTGGTATCCGAAAGCTTAAGGTCGTTTACACGAACAACCTTCATACCGCGCGTATCTACAATCTGCTTATTAAGCAGGTCACGAGCGATAAGAACTTCTTCTGGCTGTAGATATGAAAAACGGATATCCGTTGAAGGAACGGTTAGGTGAACCTCATCCTCGTTAAAGGATTCTACATACTTGCGCCAGGAAATCATAAAAGGAGTCTTGCCGGGACCCTGAAACGCAAGAGATGTGACACGAGGGAAGACCTCGCCTGTTGCAATGCCGAGATCATTAACTACACCGATTTTATTGCCATCGGCATCAAGTACGGGGTTTCCCAAAAGTTGGGAGAGATAAATCATGCATGCTCCTTCCAGCTGTGCATTTTTTATGCACAAGCATTGCGCCGCTTACACGGTGCCGGTCATACCCCTCGCGGTAGACTCGGCAGAGCACACCACGGGGGCTATCGACTGTGAGGTCGAGGTTTCATAGTGCCCCTTCTCCTAGACTGCAAAAAACGCCACAAACACAAGGTTTGGCGAGTCTTTATTGTACACGTCAATTTTTTATATACAGCGGTAAGAATGTCAATTTCTTGTTTAATCTACGTTCTTGTCAAGCAAAATTAAGAAAATCTTTTGGCTTTTGGTTCTAGTTCCTTAAACCACCACCAGCAGATAATGCGCCCAAGGAACAATCTATTGGTGAGAAGGAAAAGCCATGAAAACCCTTAACAAAGAAGCTTTGCCTTATGACAATGTTGCTTGCGGAAGTGATACAGACATCTATAGTCGTAGTTCTTTAACTGCGCAATCCTATCATAGGCGCTATGAATATAAACGTCACAATCACCTTAGGCGCCTCATCGTTTTTTGTATGCTTGTAGGGATAGCATGTGCTGCTGTTTATGTGCACAATGGCTATTTGCCGTGGCAGCGACCATCAGAAACAACTCCTAACGAGCTTGTGTCTTTGTATGACCGCAATCCAGAAGCGCGGCAGTTTGTGCTTAATTACGACCAATACCACAATAATCCACCTGCAATTAATCTTTCGGAATTTGCTCATAGCCAAACAGTCCCTCTGCTTATGCAATGGGATGAACGGTGGGGGTACACGAGCTACGCTGGTCAATATTTTGCCCTCTCAGGGTGTGGGCCAACCTGTCTTTCGATGGCTTATATCTACCTTACAGGTGATACATCAATGTCACCGCTTGCAATGGGAACGTTTGCAACAGCTCATGGTTGGGCTGTTGATGGCATGGGAAGTGCATGGGCTCTTATATATGAAGGTGGTCGTGAGCTTGGTTTGAGCGTAACGCAAATTCCTTTACAAGAAAAACGCGTTAAAGCAAATCTAAAGGTTAATAATCCTATTATTTGCATTATGGGACCAGGTGACTTTACTAAGACAGGACATTTTATTGTCCTTGCAGGCCTTAAGGATGACAAAATTATTGTATGTGATCCCAACAGTAAAGAGCGTTCAAACAAAACGTGGACATATGACGAGCTTCAACATCAGATTCAAAACCTTTGGGTTCTTTGTAAAGCCTAAGTTTTCTTGGGCAGACGCTTTTTTCTGTAAGACGGTGCACCCTCATGAGAAAATAAGCATGTTTATAAACACTTTGTCTGACCAGAAAGTGACCAAACATCAAAGTTTAAGGAAGAGCCAAGATGTATCGCATTCTGTTAGTAGATGATGACCGTGACATTGTAAGAGCTCTTGAAATTTATTTACAAAACCCTCAATGGGAGCTCTTATGTGCGTACGACGGCAAACAGGCCGTTGCTGCTGTTGAGCAAGGTATCAAAACCAACAACCCCATAGATCTTGTTTTGTTGGACGTAATGATGCCCGTAATGGATGGCTCAGCTGCACTTGTGGCAATTCGTAAGCTGTGTAATGTGCCAGTAATTATGGTAACTGCAAAAAGTGAAGATACAGACAAGGTACTTGGGCTTGATTTAGGTGCAGATGATTATGTGACAAAACCTTTTGTACCTGTGGAGTTACTTGCACGTGTGCGTAGCGTATTGCGTCGGTATAAGGATTTAGGTGCAGCTAAGGCTAAAAATAAGATGGATGCTCCCGCGTCATATGTTCTTGGTGGTATTAAGCTTGATGATGCAGCAAAAATAGTTACGGTTGATGACCAAAGTATTGCCCTTACGCCCAAAGAATACGATATATGCCGTTTTCTTATACAACATCCCAATCACGTCTATAGTCCCGCTGAAATTTATCAGGCGGTTTGGGGTCAGCCCTCATATGGTTGCGAGAATACTGTTGCAGTACACGTGCGACATTTACGAGAAAAAATTGAAATTAACCCATCTGAGCCTCGTTATGTACAGGTGGTTTGGGGCCGTGGCTACAAAATGGGAGAGGTACGATGAAGCGCAATAACCATCAAAACCTTAATACACATGCGGGCGCAATGTGGGTTTGGCTCATGTGTATTATGGCTGGTACTGGTCTTTTTTTGTTAGTGCCACTCCTTCACGCTTTTTTTGCGCCTGCTGCTTACGGTGCTTATTATTTTCCTAGGGCATACTACATCATCAGTTTTGTTGACTGCGTGGCCATGGCTGGCATGTTGTTTATTGCAAAACAGCGGGAGATGGCTAACGATATTAAAATTGCCTGGCTTTTTCTTTGGCGCTGGATGCTAGGGTACTGTGTTTTAGCTGTGCTCGTACTAATCTGTACCTATACAGGGCTGGCACTTACGCTCCTCGTTCTTACGGTGTGTTCCTTGAGCTTTGTGATATTAGCTGAACGTCAGGCATGTCTTACTCAGATACAAAAAACTGTTAGAAATCTTGCAGCAGGAGACCTTACAGCTCAAGTGGATGATTGCATGATGCAAGGAAGCTTGCGCGAGCTTGCTCACGACGTGAATAAGCTTGCGCAAGTAATTTCCAAAGCTGCAGATGAACGGGCAGAGGCCTTGCGCAAAAGTCTTGATGCAGAGCAAAAAAAAGTACATGCAGAACGTTTGCGTAATGAACTTATTGCAAATGTAAGCCACGATCTTAAAACACCGCTTACTTCGGTGATTTCCTATACCGATTTGTTGTCTCATGAGCTTGTTAGTGCTCCAGAAGATCGTGAAGAGCAAAAGCTCATAGAGTACTCCGATGCGCTTACTCGTCAGTCTTTACGCCTAAAGAAGCTTATTGAGGATTTAATTGAGGCATCAAAGGCACAAACAGGCAATATCTTAGTGACGCTTACTCCTCTTAATGCTGGCGTGCTTATTTCTCAAGCAAGCGGTGAGTGGAAGGCTCGTCTATCCGAGAAGGGCATCGAGCTTGTTTGCAAAATTCCCGACTCTCCACTCATGATTGATGCGGATGGCAAACAGATGGGAAGAGTAATCGACAATATTTTGAGCAATGTTGCTAAATATGGAATGACAGGTACAAGGGCGTATGTGAGTGCCTTTGAGAATGAAGCTGGTGATATTGAAATAAGCTGCAAGAATATTTCTACTACTCCCTTACACGGTAATGCAGATGAGCTTCTTGAGCGATTTGTTCGAGGCGATGCTTCGCGTACAACCGAAGGTTCGGGTCTTGGTTTATCCATTGCTCAAAGCCTTGTGGAGCTTCAGGGCGGTGCTCTTAAGCTTGGAGTAGACGCAGATCTCTTCTCGGTTGCACTATATTTTCCGCAGTCCTCTTCTGCAAACACTTACAGTACATCTGATAAGGATGTATAAAGCATGTGTTAAGAATTAAGAAATGGTAGTGAACCAGTTCCGCAGATGCTATAAGTAGTTATCTATAGAACTTTGCTATGAAAGGTCTTGTTATGGGCTGGTTTGGTAAAAAGAAGGAATGGGATCTTCAGAAATCCGACGCAAACAAAAACAAATTAAGAGCGTTGTTTAATGGTGTTATGGAAGATGGAGACTCCTGGAATATTATTTATGGCTTTTCAGAAGATATTTCAACGACAGGCTACGTAATTGTAAGGAAAACCACATATACATATGCAAGCCTCATTATTGGGTATCGCGAGTCGGATATGAGCCTTGTAGTTATCGAAACAACACCAGAATTAGATGCCTGTGGCGAACCTACTCTCTATACGAGAGATGCTATTAAGAAAACAAAAATTACTATGGGCGCGTATGTGCTGTATAAGCAAGGTGGAATGATGGCGGGATATACGAGCTTTTCTGCTCAAGAAGGTAATGATGATAAATACCTTGCCTATATTTATCAGCCGGAAGAGATGAAACGGTTTAATGAGTTTTTTAAGGGATACGGAAAGAAGTAGCATATGGACTTAGTAGCGTATTTCTTAGTATTCCTAGCCGTCTGTGTGGTGTGGTTTTTAATCACACGTCTTTGGGTGGCAGGAATAGATGCAATTATTTCACTCTTTAAGAAAATGTTTGGTCTTAATAAAAGTGAACCTACAAAAAATTGGCACACCCTAGAGGATCTCCAGAAGAAGAACGATAAAAATAATCCCTTAGGATGAGTTATCACGCAAGCTATTGGGAATTAGATTACAAAAAGCAAACCGCCTTGTAATCGAGGCGGTTTGCTTTTAAGATTTTGCCGTTGGGAGAGTTATAGCTGCCAACTTGCGCTTTCGCGTTGCAGCTTAACCATACGTGCAAAAGCACTTTCTTGTTGTAGTAGTTCTTGAGGTGAGCCTTGTTCTACCACTCGTCCTTCATCGAGTACAACAACCTTGTCTGCGTGTTCTACCGTACGCATGCGATGAGCAATAACAAGGACAGTCTTGTTTGCTAGAAGGCGAGAAAGAGCTTCCTGAACTTTAGTTTCGTTTTCTACATCAAGACTTGCCGTGGCCTCATCCAAAAGCAGAATAGGCGCATCTTTAAGCAGGGCGCGTGCAATAGAAATGCGCTGACGCTCACCGCCAGAAAGTCTCGCGCCATTCTCACCAATAAAACTTTGATAGCCTTCTGGTAGTCGCTGAACAAACTCATCGCAATTTGCTGCACGAGCTGCTGCAAGAACCTCTTCATCGCTTGCACCGCGTCTACCTAAACGAATGTTTTCCATTACGCTGTTGTCAAAAAGTACGACATCTTGGAAAACAATGGAAATGTCCGAGAGTAATACTTCAGGGTCTACCGTGGAAGCATCTACGCCACCAATACGTATGGTTCCAGTGTTTGCATCCCAAAGACGTGCTACGAGGCGCGCGCAGGTAGATTTACCCGAACCACTTGGCCCAACTAGGGCAGTAACTTCTCCTTCTTTGGCAACAAAACTTGCGTCACGCAAAACAGGCTCGTTCTGGTAAGAGAAGCCAACATGGTCAAATTCCACATCGTGGCCTACAGGAGTAAATGTTTTTTCTCCGCCCGCAATAGGCTCATCATAAATGCCTTGCAAACGCTGTGCTCCTACCTTAGAGAAGAACATCTCTGCAATAAGTGCGAGTGCCTGATCAAAGGGTGCATATATGCGCGTTACCATCAAAAGAAAAGCAATAAATACGAGAAAATCTAACTGGCCAGCCGCAATGAGCTGCGCACCCACAAGTACGGTACTTGCAATACCTAAGCGCATAATAACCGAAGCCGCATTCATAGCAATGCCGGTAATGGCTTCTGCGCGAGTTTCCAGACGTTCGCTGGTATCTATCTTTTTGAATACTGCCAAAAGGCGATGCTCTTCTAAGTTGTTAGAGCGAATCTCCCGCACCTCTTCGATAGATTCTTGAATTTGATCTGCTACTTCAAGTGCTGCAGCACGTGCCTTCTTTTGCTCTTGATAGGTGAGCTTCCGCAGGCCAAAAAGCAAGCCAAAAGCAACAGGAACGCTCCAAAGTGAGGCTAACGCTAAACGCCAGTCATACATTAAGAGCATTACAGCGATAATGGCAGTTGAGATATAGGCCCCATACAGATAGCCCAAGACATGAGACCACACGTGTTCAAGCTGTGTGACATCATGCATGATGGTCTCTGCTAAATCAGCTAAATCACGGTGCCCAAAAAATGATAAGGGCAATTTACGCATGCGCTCACCAAGAGCAAGACGCAAATGGCCAACTTCGTTATATACCGTGCCATAGGTGTGGTAATACTGCTGGCTATGTACAAGATACGACACAACACAAAACACAAGTAATGCTGCGGCATAGGGCAAGATTGAAGGCAAAGGAGCCTGGTGCATAAGTGTTTCCATAAGCGCCTGTAGAAGCTTAAAAAGAATGCCTATGCCAGCTATGCTTGTAAGATTAGTAATAACGGTCCATAGTATGCCCTTACGCACTGCGGCAATGCCGTTATCGGTAAGCGCAAAGTTTCTTTTGAATTTCTCGCCAAACATTTAGGCCTCACCTCGCTCAATTTTCCAAGTTGCGGCATTTTGATAGTCATTCCACATGCGGGCATAAAGACCGCCTGCAGCAATCAACTCTTGATGGGTTCCCTGCTCTTGCAGTTTGCCCTCATTAAGTACGGCAATCTTAGTGGCGCTTACTACGGTTGAGAGGCGATGAGCAATCATGATGACGGTTTTTCCTTGGGCAAGGCGTGCAAAAGCCTGTTGGATAAGTGCTTCGTTTTCTGGGTCGGCAAACGCAGTTGCTTCGTCCAAAACCACAATGGGAGCATCTTTAAGAATGGCCTGCGCAAGAAGAATACGCTGAACTTCTCCGCCAGAAAGATAGGTGCCACTCGTGCCAATAACCGTGTCTACTCCCTGAGGAAGTTTGGCTAAAATATCGTCACACTGAGCAGCATGCAGCGCTTCAAGTACTTGTTCATGCGTTGCATTGGGGCGTGCTGAGAGAACATTTTCCAAAATGGAACCCTTAAGCAAATGACTGCGCTGGAAAACAAAGGCAACATTGTCCATAAGTTCATGCGTATCAATATCACGTACATCAACGCCGCCTACGAGCACGCGACCCTTATCCACATCCCAAAAACGGGGAACTAAGCTTGCAGCAGTTGTCTTGCCTCCTCCAGAAGGACCTACAAGAGCCAAAGTGGTTCCAGGCTCTACCGTTAAGCTTAGTGAGTCAAGGGCGGGGTGTGTGGCACCTTCGTAGGTAAAGCTTACATTTTCAAAGCAGACACTTGCATCCTGTGGATGTGTGGTGTGTGCTGCTATGGGCATTTGAGCCGTGTCCATTACTTGGCTATAGCGGCGAAGTGCTTCGTTTGCCTGCATCATACCGCCGGTTGCAAACATAATTTTTGCAAGGGCTGTGGCAATAATGGCGCTAAAAATAGCGTAGAAGGCAAAGTCGCAGACAAAGTTTACAAACTGTCCTGAGGCCAGAGCACCAGGTGCTAAAAGAATTGCCACAGGAACCAAAAAGATAAAAGCGCCTTCTGTAAAGGTAAGATTAATACTTTGGGGAGCTCTACATACGTCTACAGAGTATTTTTGAGCCCAAACACTGTAATTCTCGACAGCCTCTTTATAGGCCTTGAACGAATATACTGTCTGTTGAAAAACCTTTACAACAGGAATGCCACGCAAATATTCAGTGGCAGCGGAACCCATGTTATCAAGTGCCGACTGATAGCGATCTAAATAGGATTTGCGGTCTCCACCCATCATGGACATCATGCTGGCAATGGAAATAGCTACTGCGATAAGACAAGCGCAACCCATGCGCCAATCAAAAATGAAGAGCAGTATCAGCATGGAAATAAATAGCACAATGGTACCGGTAATATCTGCAAGATTGTGAGCTATAAGCGTTTCTGTTTCTCGGGCCACTCCTTCAATTCTGCGGCGTAGCATGCCAGAACTGTGGTTGTCAAAATAACCCAAGGGCACGTGCATGAGGTGCTCAAGACCACGTTTGCTCATATTGGTTTGAATGCGAAAAGCTGCAAGGTGTGTGCACATAAGACCTATGAAATAAAGCACAATACTTGCAATGGAAAATGCAAAGGCAGCCCAGCCATAGCTAGAAATACTTGTTGCTTGTTGCCAGTTGGGAGCCACCATTACCAAGTCGCGTACGACGAGCCAAATAAAAACAAAAGGTGCCAGGCTTAAGAGCATGGAAATTCCCGAGAGAGCACATCCCACAAAAATGAGAGGTTTTCTCGAACCTGCAAGCTCAAATAAGACTCCAAGCGTGTTTTGCTTGGCACCATCTGATGAAGACTTCATCTATCTCCTCCTCACATCTGTTGCATGGTATATTTGGTTAACTGTAGTTAACTAATTATGAATGCTGGAAGAAGCCAAAGAACACAAAGGTGAACGATTTACGCGTTTGACGAACAATTAAGGAGGAATATGACGCATGTAGAACAAGTGCTTGATGCCGCCTGCTCACATATTTCCCCTCAAATGCAGTCAATTTTTTTGCCTCAAATCAAGCAGGTTAAAGCGTATCCAGAGTGTAAGTGGACAGGTGTAGGTACGGTATTTCGTATAGACAGTGAGCGAGCACGCGGCTGGTATTGGGCCTATGTGCCCTTTGAAGGATGTCTTATTTCTCGTATGAGCTGGCTTGCTCTTGCATCGTTCTCACTCGAAGAGAAACCCGTGCAGGATTATGTTTGCATTGGTACCATGCAAACACAGGAGCTTGCGCTTATGAGTGAAATATGGGAGCGAATAGGCTCGCCCCAGCCGTACGCGCATATCAACGAAGAGAGTCTTGAAGCACTGGCTCAAGATATGCCGCATATTACCATGTCGTTTCCCTGTTGTGCGGGCAGCTATCAGTTTGAAATAGAAGAACAAACGGTGTATTCCAGCGCAACGGTATGTCTTACACAAGAGTGCCTAGCTGATTTTTCTAAACGCTTTGGGGAGCTTTGGGATACCATCCAACTTTTGTCAAAGTGTCCTTTGGCGCTTAATGAGAATAACAAGGTAAAAAAGATGTTTTCGCGACTTTTGCCCAGTAGCTTTTCTCGCCAGATGCCGCAGGTTGATGCGTATGCACAAATTCTTAACATGCTGGCTGCTCTTGCCGATAGTGGCACCCACACGCTTAAGACAGATCTGGGTATGATTACCCCTCTTACAACAACGCGTCCCATAAAGCGTTTTTCTCAGGCAGTAGTGACTTTTTTGCAAGAGTCACTTTCTTGTCCGCCCACACTTGATGAGTTGGCGCGTACGTTTCATATAGGTCGTACTACGCTGTGCACACGATTTAAGGCAGAACAGGGCAAAAGTATTGGTGAGGCGCTCACAGAGTTACGTGTTAAAAAGATAGAAGAAGCATTGTTGTGTGGCAAAACGCTGCACGAAATTGCCTCAGAACTTGGCTATACAAGCGAGAGTTCTGTGCGCGGTATTTTTGTCAGACAAAAAGGCATGTCCCCGCGAGATTGGCTTAAACAGCAAGGTAGATAGAGTGGATAGACAAAACAAAGGCACCTCTGTGCACGTAATGCTGCAGAGGTGCTCCTTATGTTTATTAAAGCAAAAAACGAAAAAAGTGAACTGTTAAGAGACCTTTAGAAGGAAACCTTAGGAGCTTGACGCTCAGCCTCGCTGGCAACCTCAAAGCCCTTTTTGGCAATAAAGCCGCAAATACCAGCAATTAATACACCGGGGAAGGTTTGAATTGCGTTGTTGTAGTTAAGCACGCAATCATTAAAGCTCATACGTGCATAAGAAATCTTATCTTCGGTGTCAGACAGGTCCGTCTGAAGTTGTTGGAAGTTAGTGTTTGCCTTGAGCTCGGGGTAAGACTCGGACAGAGCAAAGAGTTGGCGTAGAGCGCCAGTAATCTGATTATTGGCATCCATTGCTTGCTCAGGTGTGGAGGCGCTTACATAACTGTTGCGTGCCTGAATAACAGCTTCAAGGGTCTGAGACTCATGAGCAGCGTAACCCTTTACCGTTTCTACCAGATTAGGGATGAGATCACTACGGCGCTGTAGCTGTGTATCAATAGTCTGCCAAGCGTTATCACAACGATTACGCAGGCCAACCATGTTGTTGTACAGACCAACCAACAAGAACAAAAGCGCAGCCACAACCACAACGGCAATAATTACGGGCATGATAGTCCTTTCTTAGTGTCGTTGACTACAAACGCAACGACTTATTCCTAAGTATACCCATCCTTATAACGAGCGTATATATCTTATTGATTGTCTGTTTGTTTGGTTGGGGTGCCCTGCAAATAAAACAACCCCACAAACCTAAGCAAAGGCCACTTAAGCTGCGGGGTTATATCAAGTAAATGGCGGAGGGAGAGAGATTCGAACTCTCGGAACGCACAAACGCTCAACGGTTTTCAAGACCGCCGCATTCAACCACTCTGCCATCCCTCCGTGGTTGTGTAGCCATTTTAGCGCATCTGACGCTACCATAGAACCATTAACTTTAACTAAGGGTGGTTTATGTTTAATCAACACGATGATGAGAAGTTCATGCGCTTGGCACTTGAGGAGGCTACTCGTGCTGCTTTAGAAGGTGAGGTTCCCATTGGTGCGGTAGTGGTGTGCGATGGTGAGGTTGTGGCTCGTGCACACAATAAGCGTGAACAAGACCTAGATCCTTCCGCTCATGCAGAGTTTTGTGCCATGGTAGCTGCAAGTCAAAAGCTTGAGCGCTGGCGTTTGAGTGGTTGTACGGTGTATGTAACGTTGGAACCCTGCATTATGTGTGCGGGGCTTATGGTTAATGCCCGTATAGACAGGTGTGTATATGGTGCCAGTGATCCCAAGGGTGGTGCACTGGGCACGCTATACGATATGAGCCATGACATACGGCTCAACCATGAGTTTGAAGTGACATCAGGTGTGCTTGCAGACAAGTCTGCTACTCTATTGCGGAATTTCTTTCGAGCTCGTAGGGCTTCTAAAAAAGAACGTGAGTAAGCTCGCCATTTTTGTAGATGCCATAGCTATTAGTGTCATCTTTAGGAAGACTGGTTGATCCGGGATTGAACACGGTAATGCCCTCATGACCCTTTATCTGTTGATTAACCTTTTTGTGCGTATGTCCATACAAAAAGATATCTCCTTGCTTAAGTGTTGGCCATCGGTCAACACTATTGTGCAGGCCAGGACCCCAAACATGACCATGACTAAGGAAGATAGTCTTGTTAGTGTGCGGGTCAATTAAGGAATTTGCTTCTGCCATACAAGCAAAGTCCAGTACCATCTGGTCTACTTCTGCTTCACAATTTCCACGGCATGCAATAATGCTTGCGGCAAGCGGATTGAGAAGGTTAATGACCTGCTTAGGGTTATAGCCACGTGGGAGGTCATTTCTGGGACCGTGGTAGAGAATGTCTCCTAAGAGTATCAAGCGGTCGGGTTTCTCGATAGCTACCGCATCAATGAGCTTTTGGCACCAGTAGGCAGAGCCGTGAATATCTGAAGCAATAAGCAATTTCATAAGTCTGAGCCTACTTTCACGATAAGAGTTAGTTTGGTGTGCTCTACAAGGCATAGTACGTTTGACGGGTTGTGTGTAATGTCCTGCAATGCGCACCGTCATACAAAATATTATAAGAAAAGGGACCGTGAGGAACGGTCCCTTAGCTGTCTCTCGATGAGAAAAACTATGTTAAAGGCCAAGAGATGGCTTAAAACTAGTCCTCTACAATCTCGGTGATGGCACCGGTGGGGCAAGCGTCCAAGCAAGCGCCGCAGGCGATGCAAGAATCGGCGTCAATTACTTCTGCGCACTCGTCGCCAAGCTCAAGAACATCACAAGGGCAAGCGTCTACACAAGCGCCGCAGGATACGCACTCATCGGCAACAATAACAGGGTGAGACATGCTATTCTCCATTCCTTCTTATTTTTCAACTCGCGTGTATCCCTCTCCGAATACACTGCTGCGAGTGACTCCTCGGGGTTGAGAATAGCACCCATGGGATGTAAATCAAGCAAAAAATGAAGTCTTTTTTTAAGATATTGAAAATTTCTATTATAAGTTTGTGCAGGTAAACTAGTGGGAATTAGATGACTCATAAAAGTTTAAATATGAACAATTAAAAAATATATCAATAAGTCACTTAGATTTTGTATATTGATGTAAAGCATGGGTATCAATCAAAGCGTAAAGCACTTGCTGGCGCATACGCCGGCATATTGGAAGGATATATTATGGGTAACAAGATTCTTGGTATCGACCTTGGTACTACCAATTCCGCAATGGCAATTTTGGAGGGTGGCGAGCCTACCATTATTGTTAACGCAGAAGGAGATCGCACTACTCCTTCTGTTGTAAGTTTTCGCTCCGACGATCGTGTAGTGGGCAAGGCAGCAAAGAACAGTGCTGTTGCAAACCCCAAGAACACGGTTTTCTCGATTAAGCGTTTTATGGGTCGTCGTTTTGATGAAGTAAGCTCTGAGCTTAAGACTGTTCCCTATACCGTAAAGTCTGGCCAGGGTGGCCGCTCGGTGGTAGAGATTGATGGTGAGGATTTCACTCCAGAGCAGATTTCCGCAATGATTCTTTCTAAGATGAAGGCAGATGCAGAGAAGTATTTGGGAGAGACCGTAACAGACGCTGTTATTACGGTTCCTGCCTACTTCAATGATGCTCAGCGTCAGGCAACCAAGGACGCAGGCAAGATTGCCGGTCTTAATGTTCAGCGCATTGTGAACGAGCCTACGGCTGCAGCTTTGGCCTATGGTTTGGATAAAAAGGAATCCGAGCAGAAGGTTCTTGTATTTGACTTGGGTGGTGGCACCTTTGATGTATCTTTGCTTGATCTTGCAGATGGCGTGGTAGAGGTTTTGGCTACCAATGGTGATAACCATTTGGGTGGCGATGACTGGGATCAGCGCATTATTGACTGGATGGCAGATAAGTTCAAAGACGAGAATGGCATTGACTTGCGCAATGATCCTATGACGCTGCAGCGTCTTAAGGAAGCAGCAGAGAATGCCAAGAAGGAACTGTCTGCTTCTTCTCAGACCACCATCAACCTGCCTTTTATTGCCATGGATGCTAATGGCCCCAAGAACCTTATGTATGATTTGTCTCGTGCAGAGTTTGAGCGCATTTCTCGCGATCTTCTCGACCGCTGCAAGCAGCCAGTAACCAAGGCCTTGCATGACGCAAATGTTGCTATCTCTGAGGTAGATGAGGTTATTTTGGTTGGTGGTTCCAGCCGTATGCCAGCTGTTCAGAACTTGGTAAAGCAGATGACCGGCAAGCAGCCTAACATGTCTGTTAACCCAGACGAGGTAGTTGCAGACGGTGCAGCTGTTCAGGGTGGCGTTCTTACTGGTGACGTAGAGGGCATCTTGCTTCTGGATGTAACTCCGCTGTCTTTGGGCGTAGAGACCATGGGCGGCGTTATGACCAAGATGATTGATCGTAACACCACCATTCCTACCTCCAAGACGGAGGTGTATTCCACCGCTGCAGATAACCAGACTTCTGTAGAAATTAATGTCTTGCAGGGTGAGCGCGAGATGGCTCGCGATAACAAGAGTTTGGGTCGCTTCCAGCTTGAGGGCATTCCTGCTGCTCGCCGTGGTACTCCTCAGATTGAGGTCACCTTTGATATTGATGCAAACGGTATTGTTAAGGTAACCGCTAAGGATAAGGCTACAGGCAAGAGCCAGCAGATTACCATTTCTGGTTCTACTGCCCTTTCTGACGACGAAGTAGATCGTATGGTTAAGGATGCCGAGGCTCACGCCGAGGAGGACAAGCGTCAGAAGGATGAGATTGAAATTCGTAACCAGACCGATTCTTTGGCGTATAGCACTGAGCAAACCCTCAACGAGCTGGGTGATAAGGTAGCAGATGATCTTAAGACCGAGGTACAGGCTGCCGTTGATGAGGCTAAGAAGGCCCTTGAAGGCACAGATATTGAGGCTATTAAGTCTGCTTCCGAGAAGCTCCAGGAGGTTGGACACAAGCTTGCCGAAGTTGTGTACTCTGCAGCTAACGAGCAATCTACAGATGGTGCGTCTACAGCTTCTTCCGATGACGTAGTTGATGCAGACTACGAGGTAGTAGATAACGACAAGAACGAGTAAGGGGACCGGATATGTCTGAGGACACTTCTTTAAAGCCCGAGGATATCGAGGAGCCCAAAGAACTCGAGCAAGATATGGATGTTCAGGACGGGCAAGGCGCTGACGACTCGGCCAGCGCCGCCCCCGAGCTGGACGAAGAAGCTCTGGTTGCAGAAGCAATCCGTCGTGGAGAAGAAGCAGCAGAGGCTGACCTAAAGGCAGAAGCAGATACTGCACGCTCTGAACGCGATGAGCTGGCTGCCAAACTTGAGGAAGCTCTTGAGGCAAAAGCTTCTGCGCAGGAGCGCGCAGCGCGTGTGCAGGCAGATTGGGAAAACTATCGTAAGCGTACGGCGGGCGAGCGTCTGGCAGAGCGCGCCTTAGCTACCGAAAAGCTTGTATGTAATCTGCTCCCCGTCATTGATGATCTTGAACGCGCTCTGGCTCATGCCAATACGGTTTGTGAAGGCAACGAGGATCTCGCTTCCTTTACTAAGGGTGTCGATGCCGTTCGCGCTAAGTTTTTGGATGTGCTTGGCCGTGAGGGTGTTGAAGTTATCAATCCTGCAGGAGAAGTTTTTGATCCTTTAGCTCATCAAGCTGTTGGTCGTGTGGATGATGCCAACGATTATGCGGATACTGTTCGTGATGTGTATCAACTGGGCTATCGCATGGGTACTAAGGTTATCCGTCCTGCCATGGTTACGGTTACTTTTAATGGTCCCGCGCGCCCCGTTCCTGCTGTGGAAGAGCAGGTAGATGAGGAAGCTGTTGCAGATAAGGCAACAGATAAAAACGAGTAATAACATATACGGCTCACGCCCGAGCACTGCTCGGGCGTAGCTATGTGAAGGGAGGCGAACTTCTCCATGGCAAAGCAAAAAACCTATTACGATGTCCTTGGTGTGAAGAAAAACGCCACCCAAGATGAGATTAAAAAAGCATTCCGCTCACTCGCACGCACCTATCATCCCGATGCTGGTGGTGACGAGAAGAAATTTAAGGAAATCAGCGAAGCATACGATACACTCTCTGATGAGCATAAGCGTCGAGAGTATGACCAAATACTGTCCTTTGGTGGCATTCCTGGTGGCGGCAATTATCGTAGCTATGCTGGGGGTAATGGCGCTGGTGTTAATTGGGCAGACTTCATTAACAATGCTGGTGGCAGTATGGGCGGTTTTGATTTTTCCAGCATCTTTAATGGTGCGGTCAACCGACCTCAAAAAGGTAGTGACTTATCGCTTACTGTAGAAGTAAGTTTTGATGAAGCCTTAGAGGGAACTACGCGTAAGGTTACCTATCGCGTTCCATCCACGGGCGAGCAGCAGAGTTTGACCGTAAAAGTTCCTGCTGGCGCTGTACATGGTGGTAAGCTGCGTTTTAAAGGTCGTGGCGAGTTTGGTCGTAATGGCGGCACTCGTGGTGATTTGGTGGTTACTACCAACATTATTGAGCATCCTGTGTTCAAGCGCGATGGTGCAGACGTGCGTATGGAGCTTCCCATTAGCATGTATGAGGCTGCATTGGGCTGTGTGGTAGAAGTTCCAACCCCGCAGCATTCCACAGTTTCTATCAAAATCCCTGCAGGTACGCAGGATGGAAAAAAGATGCGCTTGCGTGATTTAGGTGCACCTAATGTTAAACGCAAGGGTACTCGTGGTGCGCTCTACGTGGAAATTCGCGTAAAAGTTCCTACGCATCTGAGCGAGAAGGAGCGCACTGAGCTTGAGGCACTTCTTAAGGATGATACGCGTGAGTACCGAAAGGACGTGAAGTAGTATGGCTCTGGGCGAAGATAAATTTTCGGCTGGCAGAGATAAGCCTCTCTACATGATTAGCGTTGCTGCGGAACTTACAGGCATGCATCCTCAGACTTTGCGTATTTACGAGCAAAAAGGCCTGGTTAATCCTGGTAGGTCTCGCGGTAATACACGTTTGTATTCCGCCCGTGATATTGAGCGTCTGAATCTTATTAGCAAGTTAACGGATGAAGGCATTAACTTAGCGGGTGTTATTCGCATTTTGGATATGCGCGAACGTTATCACGAGCAGGATGAGGAAATTATCCGCCTGCGCGCTCGTATTCGCGAACTTGAAGATGAGGTGCATGAGTTGAGGATGCGTGAACGAATTACCTCATTAGCACGCTATGAAGGGTCAAGTCCCGAAGCGGTTATGCGCGGTCTTTTGGGTGAAGGACGATAAAGAAATCGGTGGGAGTAAAATCTCACCGATTTTTCTTGCATAGAGAAACCAATGTGATATCATCTCGATATATCGAGTCCAGCACTTTCACAGGGAAAGTTCGCAACTCGCTGTGTAGAAAGAACGATCATGTCTCAGAGCGCAAATGTAAGTGTTGAGAAGGAACTTCATGCCAAAAGCGGTTGGCTTATGTTAGCCGTTACTATTGGACTGTTCCTTGCGGCC
The DNA here is from genome assembly GCF_000483125.1 of Atopobium fossor DSM 15642. Taxonomy (GTDB): domain Bacteria; phylum Actinomycetota; class Coriobacteriia; order Coriobacteriales; family Atopobiaceae; genus Atopobium; species Atopobium fossor. The sequence goes on along the minus strand of NZ_AXXR01000003.1, from coordinate 313,839 downwards.
ATCTTTTTTATCGTAAATTTTGTAATGTCTGTAATTGAGTTGGAAGCCTATGGCTTGGAGCCCAGCTTCTTGGAGTTTAGCAGAATCATCTTGGCTGTTTTGTGCGTTATTGCTGGTGCTAACCTTGCCAATGGATTCTTTAGTCTGCAACCTGGTCAGGCCCGCGTGTGCGTCTTGTTTGGTGACTATGTTGGTACGGTGCGCGATACGGGCTTTCGTTGGGCCAATCCCTTTTATGCCAAGAACTTGGGTAATGTAGAGACGGTCGAAAATCTTGGTAGCATGGTCACTGGCCTAGAGGCTCCCGTAACTAAATCTCATAAGTCCATTATTTCTGTTCGTGAGCGCACTCTTAATGGTGAGCGTATCAAGGTAAACGATCGCATGGGCAACCCTATTGAGATTGCAACCGTCGTTGTGTGGCATGTAGCAGATACCGCCAAAGCTTTGTTTGACGTGGATGATTACGAGTCTTATGTAAGCATGCAGGCAGAAACCGCACTACGCCACGTTGCTAGCGTGTATGCTTATGATCATATGGAGGATGACGATAACGCCGCAACCTCTATTACTCTGCGCACCAATATTGAGGAAGTATCTGATGCGTTGCAGGTAGAGCTGGAAAACAGGCTTGCTCCCGCTGGTGTTGCGGTAAGTGATGCTCGTCTGACTCACTTGGCCTATGCCTCCGAGATTGCTCAGGCAATGTTGCGTCGCCAGCAGGCAGAGGCAGTTATTGCTGCACGTAAGAAGATTGTAGAGGGTGCGGTGTCCATGGTAGATATGGCACTTAAGCAGCTTTCTCGTGATGGCATTGTAGAGATGGATGAGGAGCGCAAAGCCACTATGGCATCCAATCTTATGGTAGTGCTCTGTGGCGAATCTGAGGCTCAGCCCGTTCTTAATACTGGTTCACTTTATTAAGGTCGCGCTATGCCAAGCAGAAAACAGTATCCTCTTCGTATAGATCCAGATATTTGGGATGCTGTCCAACGTTGGGCAAATGACGAGATGCGCAGTTCAAATGGCCAGATTGAGTGGATCTTACGAGATGCTCTTAAGCGCTATAAGCGTCTGCCACAAAAAAGTAATTCTCGTTCATCAGAAGATGATGCTTAGATAATCTTATATAGATAGACTTAGATTTTTGAATAAAGCTTCTCTCGCTGGGAATACTTCGTAGTGATAAAACACGCGGAGACCCCGCACAGCGAGAGGAGCATTTCTATGAGAATCGATAAATGGGCGGTAACTGCCCAAGAGGCGTTACAAGCCTCGATTGGAATTGCCAGCGAGGCGCAAGCGAGCGCAGTGGAGCCTATTCACCTGCTTAAGGCTTTAATGAGTACGGGCGAACATAACCTTAAGGCCATTGTGGAGCGCATAGGTGCAGATCCTCGTCTTATTGAACAGCAGGTAGATGCCAAGATTGCGAGTATGCCTCAGGTATCTGGTGGCATTGCACAAATGGGTCTATCCAACGAGTTTGGTCGTGTAGCGGATGCTGCCGAGAAGTTCGCAACAAGCATGGATGATGCCTATGTTACGTCTGAGCATTTGTTGTGTGCCTTATGCCAGGTAAAAAGTGATGCCTCCAATATTTTATCGGCAGCTGGTGTTACCGATAAACGCGTGCGTGAGGCGTACGCCAACTTACGCGGAGATGAGCGTGTAACTTCCCAGGACAACAAGCAGCAGTTTGATGCGCTAGAGCAGTACGGTCGCAATGTGACGGACCTTGCACGTCAAGGCAAACTGGATCCTGTTATTGGTCGTGTGGAAGAAATTCGTCATACCATTCAGGTGCTAAGCCGTCGTACCAAAAACAATCCTGTGCTTATTGGCGAGCCAGGTGTTGGTAAAACAGCTATTGTAGAAGGCCTTGCTCAACGCATTGCTTCTGGTGATGTTCCTTCCACACTTAAGGATCATGATGTTGTTGAGTTGGATATGAGTGCGTTGGTTGCGGGCGCTAAGTATCGTGGCGAGTTTGAGGACCGTCTTAAGAGTGTGCTTAAGGAGGTCAAGCAGGCAAATGGTCGCGTTGTACTGTTTATTGATGAGCTACACACCATTGTGGGTGCTGGTGCAACCGAGGGCTCCATGGATGCAGGTAACATTCTTAAGCCTGCGCTTGCTCGTGGCGAGCTGCACGCCATTGGTGCTACCACGCTTGATGAGTACCGTAAATATATCGAGAAAGATGCAGCACTAGCACGTCGTTTCCAAACGGTACTGGTAAGTGAGCCTTCTGTAGAGGACACCATTTCCATTTTGCGCGGACTCAAAGAAAAATACGAGCTTCATCATGGTGTGCGTATTACCGATGCTGCGTTGGTAAGTGCTGCGGATTTGTCCAATCGCTATATTGCAGACCGTTTTTTGCCAGATAAAGCAATTGACCTGGTAGATGAGGCTGCTAGTCGTCTGCGCATGGAGCTTGATTCCATGCCAGCAGAAATTGATGCGGTGGACCGTCAGCTCACGCAGATGCAAATTGAGGAACAGGCTCTACTTAAGGAAGACGATGCTGCTAGTAAGGATCGCCTCAATGCTCTGCAAGCAGAGATGGCTGGCGTACGCGAGAAGCTCGACGCTATGAAAGCAGATTGGCAAAACGAGAAGAGCGCCATTGATCGTGTGCAAGAGCTTAAGCAGCAGCTCGATGATGCTCGCGGCGAGGAGGAGCGCGCCACACGTTCTGGAGATTTAGCGCGCGCATCTGAGTTACGCTACTCTACCATTCCAACCCTACAGCATCAGTATGACGAGGCAGAGCAGATATTAGCTTCTAAGCAACAAAGTGGCGCCCTGCTTAAGGAAGAGGTTACCAATGAGGAAATTGCCGAAGTGGTTTCCGCTTGGACGGGTGTACCTGTTTCTAAGATGATGCAAGGAGAGATTGAGAAACTTAAAAACCTTGAAGATCAACTTCATAAGCGCGTAATTGGTCAAGATAAGGCTGTGTCTGCAGTAGCAGCAGCCGTGCGACGTAGCCGTGCAGGTCTATCTGATCCCAATCGACCCATTGGTAGTTTCTTCTTCCTAGGACCCACGGGTGTAGGTAAGACCGAGCTTGCAAAGGCGCTGGCAGAATGCCTATTTGATGATGAGCGTGCGCTTGTACGTATTGACATGTCTGAGTATATGGAGAAGTTTAGCGTTCAGCGTCTGATTGGTGCTCCTCCAGGATATGTAGGCTATGACGAAGGTGGTCAGCTTACAGAGGCAGTTCGTCGTCGTCCTTATGCGGTAATCCTTCTTGACGAGATGGAAAAGGCCCATCCTGATGTCTTTAACGTACTACTGCAAGTGTTGGATGATGGCCACCTAACGGATGGTCAGGGTCGTGTGGTTAACTTCAAGAACACTATTATTATCATGACCAGCAATATTGGCTCACAGTTTATCGCTGGTGCCAACGCTGCAGGCAATCCCGAGGACCTGTCCAAGAAGATTGATGAGGCTATGCGTCAGGCTTTTCGCCCCGAATTTCTCAACCGTATTGATGACGTGGTAACCTTCAGTTCGCTGGGTCTTGAGGATATAGAGAAGATCGTGGACATTCAGCTGGCAGATGTACGTAAACGTCTTGCTGCTGAGCGTATTACACTTGAGCTTTCGCCCGCAGCCATACAGTCCTTATCGCTCGATGGACTCGACCCTGTATATGGGGCTCGTCCTCTTAAGCGTTTGATTCAGCGTCAGGTTGTGGATAACGTGGCAAATCTTATTATTGAGGGAACACTTTGTGAGGGCGATACCGTTCGCATGGATGTAGGTGACGATGGTACGTTAGTGGCGCTTCGCGCCTAGACGCTCAAAATTCAAAACAACATGTAAGAATTGCGCCGTATACCAATTGGGTTGCGGCGCAATTTTACCTACAGGGGATTTTCGGGTAAGGTTATTCGTTGATAAAATACCAACGGGGGTTGTTATGAATTGTCCTAACTGCGGTACAGAAATCCCCGAGGGGATGGCGTACTGCCCATCATGCAGTCAAAAGGTTATTAAGCATCTGTCTGAAGAAGCATCTGCATTAGCCTCACTTGAGGTGCCTATTCCTGCGGCAGAACTTACCATAGAACCTGCTGTAGACATTACAACGGATATCTCTAGCGTGCCTGCCGTATCTGCCGTAGAGCCTATAGCCAAGTCAACAGATGAATTAACGGCCAATCCAGTGGTTGAATCAGAATCTATCTCACCAAACAAGCCTATTCATGCAGAGGAAGATGTCGCAACGCTTACATCCACTCCAATTTCTGAGCTTACCCCTGCTTTGGATGAACAAGCTTTAGTAGAAGAGCCTTCCGAGGAAGTTCTTCCTCAATATGATGAGAATAGCGTTGTGGTTCGTCCAATAGAGGAGAGCGAACCCATACTTGCGCCATCCGACGCACGTCCTAAAACGCGCCAAGAAAAGCGTGCTATGCGTGCTCGTTTGCGCACTATGCGTATTGCACTAGCGCGTGGTATAGAGCAACGCGGTGATCCTCATCTACATGTGCATGATAACGATCTTTCTGCGAAGGCAGCTCCGGTGCAGCCTATCTCTAAGGTCAAAGAAGTGCATATGTTCCGACGCCAAATTATATTGGGAGCATTATTTGCTTGTATTATTTTGGTCATTTTGGGCGGTCTGTATGGTGCATGGAGCACGGGCCTTATTGGCGGTGTTACGGTGCCTGATGTGCGTGGGCGCAGTGCAGCAGATGCAACAGCTGTGCTTACGGATGCAGGGTTTGACGTAAACCTGGCTATCACGTATGTAGATGATTCTGCTGGTCTAGTTGTAAATATGGTTCCTAAGCCTGGTGAGAGACAACCTTACGGGCAGACTATTACTGTTCAAGTGAGTGAGCAGCGTGTTATTCCAAATATTGTTGGAAAAACCTTTGATGAAGCGGCTAAGGAGTTATATGACCGTGGTTATGATGTTGTAACGGTTACTGGTGTTGATGCTGTTGAGAAATCTGATATCGTAACGGCTGTTACGCCAGATGAGGGTACTTCTGCAACGGTTGAGCAATCTATTACTCTTACGGTTAAGCGTGCGGAGTAGTGTATGAGCACCAAAAAGCCTGTCGAGGATACAGCTTCCTTCCCACAAACCACTCAGTCTTCGGAACCGCAAAACGCTAGCTCTCAGTTGGGCTCCAAGCAAAAGTTTTTATCTGTCAAAAAGAAAGATGGGGTAGACCGTAGCTTTGCACGCGCAGCAAATGAAGACGATGATGGCTATGATCCATGGTCGGATAGGCCTGCTAAGCGTGAACCTTTATTTCAAGCTGATCCTTGGAGCTAAAATTTTTTGCGGCTAAACTAAATGAGCGCCATAAAAGACGCTACAAAAAAGCTGCCAACCCAGTATGGTTAGCAGCTTTTCTTGCTTGTATCAGGCATTCTAACTAAGCGTTTGTGCCAGACATCTGAGCAACTTCGTCAGAAGAAGCATTGGGCAAAACGGAAGTGCAATGAGGGCAGCGCGTTGCGTCCTGTGCAATCTCGGTCTTGCAGTAAGGGCAAGTGCGAGCAGGAGTTTCTGGAGCCACATCCTCTTCCTTCTTAAACTTCTTTGCAGCCTCTTGGGCAGATTTAATAGCACGCAGCAGCATGAATACCACAAAAGCGGTAATCAAAAAGTTAATAACGGCACCAATAAAAGCACCAAAGTCAATGGCCTGCTCACTACCAGGAATAGCAATAGCAAGACCGGAAACATTGCCCGTACCACCAGTTGCAGCAGTAATCAGAGGATTAATAATATAGGTGATAAGTGCCGTTACAATTGCAGTAAAACCGCCACCAATAATGACACCAACGGCCATATCCATCATGTTGCCACGATTGATAAATTCGCCAAATTCCTTCAAGAACTTCTTCATGGGGTAACCTCTCCTTGGTTGTTGTTCCATGTTGATTGCAAGTGTGTAGATGCAAGCAGGATTAGATGCTATCTGAAAGTTAACTTACGCACCTGCACGACCAATAAAATGCCAGAGAATCGCTACAAGTACTGCAAGACCTGCAATAACAAGCACCATAACTACAGCAGAATTAATCCTTGAGCGACGCTCGCGTGCCGAAAAAATTGCGCGACGCCCTTTAGGAATAGACAAGTACTGCCCATAGGGGAGGTCATGGCGAAGCTGGGGCATCTCATTACGAGATTTGCGGTATGCGCGACCAGAAATTGGGTTGCTGCCACGCGTAGTGTAGTTTGAGTCGTGAGCACTGTGTGCGTAGGCGTCATCCATTTCCAGGTCATCTACGGGATCAACGGTACGATGAGAGCGGGTAGACCTTGTTTTGCGCATATCCGAATTATCCTGCGACATTGCACTCCTTGGGTATACACACTATAAGTAATAAGACATAATGCCTACTCATATCATACCTGTTTGTCTATGCGAGTGTGTCGTACGACTTGCGTTGTTACCTATCGGTTACTCTATGGTCATAGGAGCATCCTGAGCTGCGCAAACTATACTCAGGAATTTATCAGCTGTGGCAGCTCGTGTACCCATATCATTTTGTGGAGTTGCACCCACAGCTTGGGAGAGGGTTTTAACAGCTAATCCAGGTCTATTGTTTTCTTGTGACAAATGCATGGCTATCACATACTCGGTCTTTTTGGTAACTAAGGTGGTTAGGGCAGTGCAGGCTTGTTCATTGGATAGGTGACCCTGCGCCCCACCAATACGCTCTTGTAAAAACAATGGATAAGAGCTATGTGCCAGCATCCGAGGGTCATGATTAGCCTCCAGTGCCAAAATACGAACGTTGTGCAGCAGCTCTAGAGCAGGTTGTGTAAGCACACCGGAATCCGTGCAGTAGCCAAGGGCATCTCCATGCGCTTCAAATCTAAAGCCAATAGGATCTACTACATCATGTGATGTGGGAAAACACCTCACACGAATATCTCCAATTTCAAAATCAGCATTACGATCAATGGCTTTAAACGGCAATACTGCCAGATGCTTACGTGCGCCAGCGGTGCCCTTGGTTGCCAGCATCGGACCAGTAAAATGCTTGCACCATACGCTTAAACCTGCGGTGTGGTCAGAGTGCTCATGGGTTACAACGGTGGCGGCAATATCAGACAAATCCACATTAAGTACAGCAGCGCGGCGAGTTAGTTCGCGATATGAGATGCCACAATCAATCAAAATTTTGGTATTTGCGGATTGCACCACACAGGCATTTCCTTTGGAACCGCTTGCTAAAATATGGAGTCTTAACTGCGAATTTACAGCGGCAGAAGCATCAGATGTCATACAATCCTCTCTCAACAATTCACCTGTAGCTTAGCAGCAGGCTTGGACATATACGGTATAAAGTTGCAAAACGGCGGTACAATCACGATTTAAGAAGAGAAAAACCATTGCATCTGCCAAGGAGATTCATGACAAGCGTTGCTCGCCGGTATGCTCAAAACACTCGTACGTTTGCTCACCCATCGGATTGCGGTGTAGATGAAGGTCATGCGCCCGTGGTTCTTATGGTGTCAGGTGGAGCAGATTCAACAGCGCTTTTGGTGTTGGCAGCTACGTCTACACTGGACATTGCAGATGGCCGCGGCCTAGCGCGTATTGCAAAAGAGCGTTTGCACGTCTTGCATGTAAATCATGGTTTACGTGGTAAAGATGCTCAAAAGGATGAGATTTTTGTTCAGCAGTTATGCCTGCGGTTTGGCATTCCATGTGAGGTTATACAGGTCAAGGTGGCAGACCTTGCAGCACGCTTTGGTGGCAACGTGGAAAATGCTGGCCGAGAAGTACGTTATGCTGCAGCTCATAAACTTGCTAATGAACTTTCCAACCAACTGGGTACGTCTCGTTCTGCTGCACGCATTCTTACAGCCCATACCGCCAATGATCGTGCAGAAACTTTTTTTGCCAACGCTCTTAAGGGCACAGGAACTGCAGGTCTTACTTCCATTCCGCGTCGGCGTAACCGCATTGTGCGCCCTTTGTTGGATTACACGCACGAAGATCTTTGTAATCTATTAGAGTTGCGTGGTATGACCTGGCGAGAAGATGCTACTAACTCGGATACGCATTATCAACGAGCATTTATTAGACATGAGATTATGCCTCAACTTAAACGGCGTAATCCCAATGTGGTGCAAAGTATAGGAACTACCTGCGAAATTCTTTCAGATGAGGATATTTATCTATCCCAAGTTTCTGCTCAGGCTTTGCGTGCCGTACAATCACGTAGCCAAGAGGGCTTGATTGCTCTTAACGCGGCAAAACTGGCAGCTATGGATGTGGCAATTGCTCGGCGTGTGGTGCGCATGGCTGTGTACAATCTGGAGCCTGAATGCCGTATAGAAGCTCAGCATATCAACCGCGTGTTGAGTATTGTGGCGCAGGGCGCAGGTTCAATAAATTTGCCTATGGATATGGATTGCCGTGTGGAATTTGGCATGTTGTTTTTGCGTACGCATACCGCTCAACACCTGCGAGCGCCACAGTGGTTGGCTATCCCCAATACGGTACAGCTTGACGAGAAAACCCGCGTAGCAGCACGTTTAATTTCTGTACAGCCCGCAGACGATCCTCAACAGATTGCCCGAGCACATGGTAAAGAGTGGCAAAACACTTCTGTGCTACTAGATGCTCAACTTGTTGGAGCTGTTGGCGAGGGGGCAAAGCTGTGGATTGATACACCTCAGCCGGGAGATGTGCTTTGCCCGTTGGGTATGCACGGACAGTCTAAAAAGCTCTCTGATTTACTTGGCGAAGCAAAAATTCCCGTGTCTGAGCGTAATGATATTGTGGTAGTTCGTACCAAGCCAGCAGGTCCAATTGTGTGGGTTGCGGGCGTTCGTGCAGACGAGCGTTTCCGTTGCACAGACAAGACAAAAGTGCTGTTAGAATTAAAGATTCATACGGACTAGTTGTACACAAGGCTATACAACACCTGCGGCGTAGCGTTAAGAAAGGTAAGGTCATGGAGCAATTTCATCCCGATATTAAGGATGTTCTTCTAAGTGAAGACGATATTAAAAAAATTGTTTCGTGTATTGGTGATCAAATTTCTACCGATTACGAAGGCAAAAATCCCTTGGTTATTGCTGTATTACGCGGTGCATTTATCTTTACCGCAGACCTTATGCGCGCCATTAAAACAGACTGTGAAGTAGACTTTATGGCTGTTTCGAGCTATGGGGATGGCGTAAAGAGCTCTGGTGTTGTGCGCATCATTAAGGACCTTGATACCAAGATTGAGGGACGTGACGTTATTATTGCAGAGGACATTTTGGACTCTGGTCTTACGCTTTCGTACCTGATTAAGGCTCTGGGTGCTCGTCATCCTAAATCTATCGAGATTGCTGCGTTTCTCGTAAAGGATATTGAGGGCAAAAAGCCTGCGGTTACACCACGCTACGTAGGCGCGCATGTACCTGATGCATTTGTTGTTGGTTATGGTTTGGATTACGCTGAGCACTATCGTAATTTACCTTATATTGGCGTACTTAAGCCTGAGGTATATAGCTAAGGCATAGAGGAGTTTTATTCGTGAGTTTGAAGGATGATAAGGGAACGCCACGTGAACCTCGCAATCCGCGCGATCCCTTTAACGGGGATCGACAGATTCGCATTCCCATTGCGTATGTACTTATTGGCATTGCTTTTATTGCATATTTAGTTTTTGCGTTGCAAAATGGCTTGCCATTCCAAAAGCAGGCAGACAAGCTTGCTACCAGCGAGGTCATTACGGCTATCAAAGAAGACCGCGTGTCTGAAGTTACCTACCGTGATGCAGATGGCTTTGTTAAGGGCAAGTACTGGAAGGACGCTAACGCTAGGGGCAAAACCGAAGCTTTGAGCGATTTTACCAGTACGTATGTTGGTGCAGATTCCTTAGCAGAGCAAATGGCAAAGCACCCCAAGGTTAAGTACGTAGTGGATACGTCTAAACCAAATGCTTTGGGTGACATTTTGTTGCAGCTCATTCCAACCGTGCTTATGGTGGGGGCTGTGCTGTATTTCCTTAATCAAATGATGGCGCAAAACAGCCAAGCTATGCAATTTGGCAAGGCAAAAGCTCGCATTACCGAGAAGACCCGTCCTAAGGTTAAGTTTAAAGATGTCGCTGGTATTGATGAGGCGGTAGAGGAACTCAAGGAGATTCGCGATTTTCTCGCTGAGCCTAAGCGCTTCTTGTCTATGGGTGCCCGTATTCCTCGTGGCGTGCTGTTGGTTGGCCCTCCAGGAACGGGTAAAACGCTGTTGGCTAAGGCTGTTGCTGGTGAGGCTGGTGTGCCGTTTTTCTCTATTTCGGGCTCTGACTTTGTAGAGATGTACGTAGGTGTTGGTGCAAGTCGCGTGCGAGATCTATTTAAGGAAGCCAAAGAAGCTGCTCCGTGCATCATCTTTATTGACGAGATTGATGCAGTTGGTCGCCAGCGTGGTGCTGGTTTGGGCGGCGGTCATGACGAGCGCGAACAAACACTTAATCAGTTGCTGGTAGAAATGGATGGCTTCGAGCAAAACGAAGCTGTTATCTTAGTAGCAGCTACCAACCGCCCTGACATTCTTGATCCTGCTTTGTTGCGCCCTGGTCGTTTTGATCGCCAGGTAACGGTTGACCGTCCTGACGTTCGTGGTCGCGAGAAAATCTTAAAGGTGCACTCCGAAGGCAAGCCTCTGGAGGGTAGCATTGACTTTGCTAATATGGCTAAGTTAACACCTGGCTTTACGGGTGCGGATTTATCCAACCTCATGAATGAATCTGCTTTGTTGGCGGCTCGCCGCAATAAGAAGGCCATTAGTCAGTCAGAGGTCGAAGAGGCAATGGAGCGTATCATTGCTGGCCCCGAGCGTAAGAGTCGTGTTATTACGCAAAAGGAGCGTAAGACCATTGCGTACCACGAAAGTGGTCATGCTTTGATTGGCCATTTGTTGGACAATTCTGACCCTGTACACAAGATTTCAATCATTAGTCGTGGCCAAGCTTTAGGCTATACGCTACAGCTTCCTGATGAAGATCGCTTCTTGCAGTCTCGTAGTGAGATGCTCGATGAAATCGTAGTGTTGCTTGGTGGCCGTACGGCAGAGGAACTCTTCTGCGGTGATATTACTACGGGTGCCAGTAACGATCTTGAGCGTGCAACCAAGCTTGCACGCAATATGGTTACTCGCTATGGCATGAGCGATGCTTTGGGTACGCGCGTGTTTGGGGAAGCTCAGCATCAGGTATTCTTGGGTCGTGATTATGCGGACAAGCAGGACTATTCGTCCGAGACGGCCAAGCGCATTGATGATGAAGTAGAGCGCATCATGCGAGAAGCCCATGAGCGTGCAACTCAGATTTTGAGTAATCGTCGTGAGCAAATGGATACCATGGCGCAGGCACTGCTTGAGCGAGAGACCGTAGAGGGTGACGCCATGATGGCTCTTCTTAATAACACATGGGAAGAGTATCAAGTGGCGGAGGCTCACCAAACAAGTCAAGCAGACCAGACAGCTCAGGCTGACCAAACACAACAGATGCAGCAAACACAGCAGGCGGGGGATGCTCCACAAGATGAGGATTAATCAGAAGTCGTATGACCTAGGCGCCGCAAAGTCTTCTATTCGTGAAATTGCAGCATATGCAGCAAAGCGACGCGCAGAACTTGGTGCCGATAAGGTCTTTGATTTCTCGATTGGAAATCCTTCCGTTCCTGCTCCAGCTGCCGTTGGCGCGTCCATTCAAAAAACTATTTCACTTCCGTCAGTGCAGGTGCATGGCTATACGCCCGCAGCAGGCTTGCCTGAGGTAAAAGAAGTTGTGGCTTCCTCTTTGTGTCATCGTTTTGGGGCGCAGGCAGCTCGCCCACAAGATTTGTATCTTACCTGTGGTGCTGCAGCATCAATCTCCATTACGTTGCACGCCATTAGTAACCCGGGAGATGAGGTTGTAGTAATCACACCTTATTTTCCTGAGTATCGCGTGTGGATTGAACATGCGGGTGCTACCTGCGTAGAGGTACCCTCTCGCGCAGATGATTTTCAAATTGATGTTACTGCCTTGCGTGCTGCTCTTACCCAGCGCACCAAGGCAGTTATCATTAACTCACCCAACAACCCTGTAGGTACTATCTACTCTGCACAAAATCTTGCAGAGGCAGCCTGTGTGCTACGTGAGTGTTCCCAGCACTTTGGTACGGATATTTTGCTTTTGGCAGATGAACCCTATCGTGAGATTACATACGGTCTACAAGTTCCTTGGGTACCGGACATATACGCCAACACGGTAGTGTGTTATTCGTATTCCAAGTCTTTATCCTTGCCAGGTGAGCGTGTGGGTTGGATTTTAGTTCCACCCACCAATCCCAACAATGCTCAACTCATTCCTACTGTGGCAGGTTCTGGTCGCTCGCTGGGCTTTGTGTGTGCACCAGCATTGTTTCAGCGTGTTATTGCGGATTGCGTGGATGAGCCATCCAACGTAGAGGCGTACGATCGCAACCGTCGAGCGTTAACAGAAGGGTTGCACAAGCTTGGTTATACCTTTGTGGAGCCTCAAGGTGCATTTTACCTGTGGCTTAAGGCTTTAGAGCCAGATGCACGGGCGTTTTATGAGCGCTGCCGTACACATGAACTGTTGCCGGTTCCCTCAAACAGTTTTGGTTGTACGGGATGGGTGCGCTTAGGATATTGTGTTCCATATCAAACCATTATCAATTCTATGGACGCTTGGGCTGCAGTAATGAAGGAGTACCAAAATGAACTATAGCTGTTGTGATGTGCATACGCATACCTTGTATTCACGGCATGCGTATTCCACAATTGCAGAAAACATTACTGAGGCTGCCGATAAAGGTCTGGAATTGCTGGGTAGCGCAGATCATTTTAGTTCCATGTTGTATGGTGAGCCGTACGACGTAAAGGACTTCCAATATTTTCTTAACATGCGTGCATGGCCACGCACATGGAAAGGTGTTGTACTTCTGCGCGGTGCAGAGGCAGACATTGTGGATTTGGATGGGAACCTATTTGGTCACAATATTGCTTTGGATTCGGGCATTACGGGCGCTTCGTATGATGGAGCGCAAACGCTTAAAGACCTCGTGTTTGACGAGTTAGATTATGTGGTTGCAAGTATTCATAACCGTAGCTTTGCACGCGGCGCAACACTGGCGCAAACCACGCAGATGTATATTAACGCGTTGCATGACCCTAAGGTACAGGTACTTGGTCATCTAGGACGAGCAAACGTTCCTTTTGATGTGGACGAAGTACTTTTCTGTGCTAAAGATTTGGGCAAGCTTATAGAAATTAACGAGCATACCCTATCTGACCAGCAGCAATTTAGCGAATCGTGCCAGCATATTGCTCAGCGTGCAGCAGAAATTGGTACGCAGATAGTGGTTTCTAGTGACGCTCATATTTGTACAGCAATTGGTGGGTTTGATACTGTTCATACCATGCTTAAAGCAATTCACTTCCCAGAAGAACTCGTGGCAACACGCTCTGCTCAAGCATTTTTAACTTCGCTTGAGCAAAGCGGTGTTATGCCACACGCTACGCAGCCTTTATAAATCAAGCGTAAGTTCAACAGGACAGTGATCACTGCCAAATACCTCAGGCAGGATTGAAGCGCTGGTAATATTTGGAGTAAGAGACCCAGAAACCAAGAAGTAGTCAATACGCCAGCCAACATTGCGTTCACGCGCGCGCATGCGGTAGCTCCACCAGCTGTATGCATCAATGGCATCCGGATGACAATGACGGAAGCTGTCCACAAAACCAGCATCCAAAAGCTTAGTAAAGCTCTCGCGTTCCTCATCAGAAAAACCGGGATTCATATGGTTGGTAGCAGGGTTCTTAAGGTCAATTTCCTGGTGAGCAACATTGTAATCGCCACAGGTTACTACAGGCTTATCTTGAGCTAGTTGAGCAAGGAAATTGCGATACGCTTCATCCCAAGCTAGGCGAACGTCTAAGCGCTTGAGTTCATTTTGAGAATTAGGCGTGTACACATCTACAAACCAAAACTTGTCAAATTCCAGTGCACAAACGCGTCCTTCATCGTCTGCCTGTTTAGCTCCAATGGTGCGGATAACCTGCAAAGGTGCTTCCTTGGAAAATACTGCGGTACCAGAATAACCCTTACGTTGGGCATAGTTCCATGTTTGTGTGTAGCCAGGTAGTTCAAGATCAATCTGGCCTTCCTGTAGCTTGGTTTCCTGAATGGCAAACACGTCTGCATTCATTGAGCCTAAAATTGCATCAAAAGCAGGGTCTTTTTTCATAACGGCACGCAGGCCGTTCACGTTCCAAGATACAAAGCGCCACTCGCGGCTATCCGTTGTGTTGGTAAGGCTTGTGCTGGGGGTGGAGGTACTCACAATAAAAATTCCTTCCAGGCGTCCAATTGCATAACACCCTGCTCACGGCCAAGCTCAAAAGCCTCGGCCAACTCTTCTCTATTAAGGGTAGTATTCGAAATTCGCATATTAAGAGGTCGAACCACAAAAGCACGACCTTCTTGTTCCAATTTTGCTAAGTGTTCCATAGCAGCATTGTAGCGTTGTGCACGTGTCAAAATGGCATCGCGCAAGAAAGGATAGTTACCAAACATGTGACCTACGGCAGAGTGCTGCATACCTTGCATAGCAGGCTTTACATAGCCTTCAGGACGAGAAGCTACAACAAAAAAGCGCGTTTGGCCATCGTCTTGCGCTATGTGCAGTGGAATACCTGCTCCAACACCTAGTCCACCGTCATACATTACCTGACCATCAATCTCTAGAGGGTTCATGAGCCCAGGCATGGTGGAGCTTGCGCGTACTACATCAAGAGTATCTTGCAGTGTTTGCATGTGCTTGCGACCCCATACTACGGTACGGCCGGTGTCTCGTTCAAAGCTTTGGATACGCAGAATAGCGGGGTTTGCCTTAAAGGTTTCCCAGTCCAAAGGTATGGTAGCTTGTAAGTTAGCGGCATTATATAGGTATTCACTATCAAAATAACCTCGTCCAGTAAGTAAAGATTTGGGACCGCCTGCACGCGGATCGTCCGCTACATCCACAAAACCTCGACGCATCCGCTCTAAATCACGTGCTACATAGTTAACCGCACACGATGCACCTGCAGAGAGACCGCATACGTACGAAAAGTATATGTGCTCTTCAAGCAGTACACTTAACAAACCCGAGGTGTATGCACCACGCATGCCACCACCCTCAATGACAAGAGCGGTGCTAGTTATATTATTGGGCTCTAACACGTTGGTCATGTGCATCCTTCTTGCATGCTGTGTTTTCTCGCTTTAGACGTTGTACCCCAAAAACCAAGGCGGGTACAATCGATACACAAGAACTAAAAAGGAGCATCTATGTTACGAGATAACACGGCACTATGGCGCTGCGGATCACACGAACTTTCTCTTTGTCGGCCGCGTATTATGGGTGTGCTCAATGTGACGCCCGATTCTTTTTCTGATGGCGGTGCTTATGTAGACACTGATGCTGCCATTGCTCGTGGCCTTCAGATGCTGGATGAAGGTGCAGACATTATTGATGTGGGCGGTGAGTCTACGCGCCCGGGTTTTACAGCAGTAAGTCCCGAGGAAGAGGCCGCGCGTATTGTTCCCGTGGTTCGCGCTTTGGTGGCGGCTGGCGCGATTGTCTCGGTAGACACGCGTCACGCTGAGGTTGCGCGCATGTGCGTGCGTCTAGGTGCGTCTATCATCAATGATGTAACAGGTTTTACGGATCCTGCTATGGTGCAAGCAGCTGCCGATAGCAATGCTGGTGTAGTGGTTATGCATGCGGGTAAAGTTGCCGAGCACGCCCCTCGTCAAACAGTGGTGCTAGATAGCGCTCCCGGAGCAAAGGTTGCAAGCAATAATGCTTCCAAAAACACCCCAGAGCCTCAAGCCGAATCTACCGATAAGAGCCTTTCGCTTGATTCGCTCATGCAGCAGTCTGTGATTGTGGATACCAATGCCGCAACGGTACGGCTGTCTGGCAATCGTAGATTTGCCACACCTGATTCTGCTCCTATTATGCGCAACGTTATGGGCTTTTTAGGCGACCAGGCTCGTACGCTTGTCCGTGCTGGTGTGGATCGCAGTCGTATTGTGATTGATCCTGGTCCTGGCTTTGGTAAGTTTGCAGATGAGGATGTAGTTATTCAGCGTGCTACAGCAAAGATGGTATCCATGGGGTATCCCGTGCTCTGTGCGGTTTCGCGTAAGCGCTTTGTGGGAGCAGTTTCTGGTGTAACTCAGGCATCCAAGCGTGATGCTGCAACTGTTGGTGTGGTTATCGCAGCATTAGAAGCTGGTGCACGTATTGTGCGTGTACATGATGTTGCCACAGCCTACCAAACTCTTACAAGCTATTGGACAGTTGCTCATCCAGATGAGCGTCGTGCTTTTGTAGCGCTTGGCTCCAATGTAGGAGATCGTATGGGCTACCTTGCTAAAGCATGCTCTCTTATCAACGCAATTCCGCTTACCTGTGTAGTAAACGTAAGCCATGCGTACGAGACAGAGCCTGCATATGGTATTGCTACGCCTGTAGCAAATGCTGTTGTAGAAATTAAAACAGAGCTTGCTCCTCTGGTGCTTCTTGAGCAGCTCCTTGAGGTAGAAAATCAGTTACATCGTCAGCGACCTGCAGATCAAGAAGGTCATGGACCACGTACCATTGACTGTGATCTTGTATGGATGGAGGGCGAAGTACACGTGGGCAAGCGTTTATGTTTGCCTCATCCTGGTTTGGGCGAGCGAGATTATGTGTTAACTCCAATGGAAGATATCATGCATGATCCCGACCGATTCTTTACGCACGCCGGTGTGACCATTTTGCCCCAAGAACAGCGCGTAGGTCTGGTGCGTGAGGATTTGGGTGTAATTGAGTGGTGTTAAAAATAACAGGAGCTCCGTATGCAATCAGCACAACTTACCTATCTTTCTAGCACCAAAAATATCGTCGATGCAGCTAAAGATCTTGCGCGGGATGGTGCTGTGCATGCAACAGCGCTGTTTACTACTTCACAAACAGAAGGTCGTGCTCGCATGGGGCGCATTTGGCATTCTGTAGATGGTAGCTTGCATGTAGCACTTGTACTGCGTCCGCAGGTGGGTATGACCTATCTTAATGGTCTTACTACTGTGTGTTCCTTGGCAGTGCTTGATGCGCTGCGTAGTTTGGGAGCACAGGATATAGTGCCCAAATGGCCTAACGACCTTATGTATAAAGGCAATAAGTTGGCTAGCATTTTTGTAGATGCTGGATACGGAGAAGGTGTGTTTGCCGTATGTGGAGTCCATCTCAATGTGAGACAAAATCTCCAACTCGCACAGCTCATCGTAGATTCTTTTGATGGCTCTCCTTGTCCTGCAGCTCCAGCTTTTTTGTTAGATACCTTTACAGAGAAATCCGCTAAAGCAGCTAGTCCAAACCTCAGCAATGAGTACATAGCTACAGTGATATGTGATGCAATGCTTGCACGGGTAAGCAGCTGGGAGCAGGATGTGGTGTCTGGCAAATCTGTCGCAGGTCCTATTGCATCGGTGCTCAACGAGTATTATGACCAGATGGATCTTCTTACCAAGCAAGTAGATGCCCTGTTGCCCGATGGACGCGTGGTGCTTACAGGCATGCTTGCGGGCATGGATATTTGGGGCCGTGTTAGCTTGCTTGATGCAGAGGGCCGCGAATATGAAATTGCTCCAGAACAGGCCTCACTGCGTCCAGCGCGTTAGGGCTGTTGTTGCTTCCAAATTTGATAAATGCCGTAAATAGTAAGGTTACCGTCTACGTAATCAAAAATGTTTGTTGCCTGAGCAACGGTTTTGGCAAGACCTCCTGTGGCTACAACAACAGCACGTGGAGCAGATGGATTACGTTCCAAGAGCTCTGTTTGAATGCGCTCAACTAGTCCTTCTGCCATTGCGGCCGATCCAACAATCAAGCCAGATTGGACAGCGGTTTCGGTATTGGAGCCCAAAGCGTGCTGTGGTGCAATCAAAGGCACACTGGATAACTTAGCTGCTCGCGAGAAAAGCGCTTGAGCAGAAAGCATAAGTCCAGGCATTATAGCGCCGCCCACAAAAGTGCCGTCTGCATCTACTACGTCAATGTTGGTGGCTGTGCCAAAGTCCACCACAATAACAGGTGATCCATAGCGAGCTTTTGCTGCCATAGCATTAGCAATGCGATCGGCACCAAGCTCATAAGGATTGTCCAGAGCAATACACAAACCACAATCCAGTTTGGCATCTATCATAAGTGGTTCGGTATTTAGCACGCTGTGCATCATAGCTTGCCACTCTTGGGAAAGCGCGGGCACCACACTAGCAATAGCAACATGGGTCACTTCAGATAGATTCCTACCAAACATGGCAAAATAGCTATGCAAGCGACTATGGAGCTGGTCTTTTGTGTCTGTTGTGTTGGTAGCCATGCGCCACTGATGCACAATTGTGCCGGCATCATCCAACATTCCAACTGTGGTTTGTGTGTTGCCACAATCTATAGCTAATAACATGCAATGCTCCTGTAACAGCAGCTGCGCAAGCAGCATAAGGGATATATATAGTGAACTGCTAATCATGTCTGAGATTTTAACAGTTCGTTGCAATTGTAAGCATCCAAAGGACCTGTGCGCAACACATGCAATATCCATGAACTTGCCGCAGGAAGTGGGTATATGTGTTAACATTTCTAACCTGTATGTTTTCGGATACAAGCCGGAACGCATTTGCTCTGGTCGGAAACCAGAGTCGTTAGAAGGAGTCCTTATGAAAACTGGTATTCATCCAGAGTACGTAGAGTGCACCGTACGTTGCACCTGCGGTAACACCTGGAAGACCCGCTCTACCAAGAGTGAAATGACGGTTGATTTGTGTGACAAGTGCCACCCATTCTATACGGGCCAGCAGAAGCTCGTAGATACCGGTGGTCGTGTACAGCGCTTTGCTAACAAGTTTGGTGGCGCAGCTGCAGAGCAGCTCAAGAAGGCTGAGGAAGCTAAGGCTGCTAAGGCTGCTAAGGCTGCCGAGGAGGCTGCTGCAAAGAAGGCTGCTGCTGAGGCTAAGGCTGAAAAGAAGGCCAAGCGTGCTGCAGAGTTTGAGAAGAAGGCTGCCGAGCAACCCGTTGCAGAGTCCGCTGCCGAGGAGCAGGCAACCGAGGAGAACGCAGCTGAGTAAGCTTTACGCGCAACAAAAGTTGTCACTATAGTTCTTAGAGATGTCTTAGAAGGTCAGGAGAAGTTATTCTCTTGACCTTTTTTTGCTGTCAGTAAAAATTGTTTTGCAAAAATAACGCAGTTACCAGCATAAATAGTTAAATCTGTTACTTACCTTAATAATTTATGTATGCTATCCTTAAAACAATTTGAGAATTGGGCGAACCATAATCTGGGAGTATGTATGGTACACACAAAGCGATTTGTTTCGGGATTGCTGGCAGCATTGCTTGTCTTGCAGCTGGCCTTTCCTGCAGGTGTGCTGGCAGCAGAAGAGCAATTAGTTTCTGTTCCTACGACAACAGAACAACCTCAAGAAGGTAATGCTGTTGCCAAACAAGCACAGGCTACAGATGTTGTAGAAGGAACTGATGATAAAAGCAATATCGCTGTGGAGGCAAGCACTTCTGTTGCAGTGGAATCTGCATCAGCTTCAGCAGATGATCGTGCTGTGGCGTCTGTAGCTCAGGAAGGCATTGAAGTAAGCCTTGTCTCTACTGATGGCAAGACCACTTATGGGACTCTTGCAAATCCTAAGGCAAGTGTGTCTCTTCCCAAAGGCAGAAAATTTAACTTGCGCATCCACGCGATTTTTCCCTCTGCTACCAATAAGTCTATTGAGATAGCTTTGCCATATGGTATGGAATGGAACACAGATTTTAAGTTTGATAAGACCGCTGGCTGGGTTGGAGAGTTACAAACTGATGGTGTAATAACTCCCGCAAAACAAACCGAAGCTTCTAAACAGCCTGTTTCTGTTTACAACTGGTCTTCTGCGGGCACTCTTACCCTAAACTTCCAAGACACTACGCAAGAGGTAACGTTTGATTTGCCTATGGGTCTTGCCTTTTCTGTTGATACGGGTCTAGCAAATATTCCCAATGCTATTACGGTTACGCAAAACTATACCAAGGTCGGAAATACTCCCACAGCATCCAGTCTTGCTGCGGATATTGCTGTTACCAATAGACCTGGACTAACCTACATTGGTTTTCGTGGCGATTATACAAACAAACTCAATAAAAATGGCAATATAGAAGTCGGTTTAGACTCTCCTATTGGAACAGGACACGATGTTTCTTGGGCTGCTGCTCTACAAGCCAACAGCTATGAAAAGCTTGTTCTGGAAGATTATTTTTACGCCATGCTTGCTCCAGAAAAAGCAGAGTATCTTGGTCGTTATTCCACTTTTGCAACCTCAAATACTGGCTTCGGTCTAAAGGAAAAGGATCTTAAGATTCTTAATCCTGGAGAAAAATTTACGCTGAGTACGGGTCAGGAATACACGGTTCCCACTGGTAAAAAGCTGTACGTTTGGGATCGCGCTCAACATCACACCATTCCTGTTTCTGGTTATGAAGAAGAATTTAGTCCCATGTGGCGTTTCCCTAAGGAAGATTTCCCTGTTGGCAGTGTTGCAGAGATTAGTCAGATTGATGTTGGCGTTAAATACCACAACCCTTATGGAGTAAGTTCTTATCTTCCTTATGATGCTAACCGCCTCAAAACCATGAAGTATGAAATTGTTGAGCCTAAGGAAGATGTATACGTTAATACCACCATGTATGGCTCAGGTAAAGACTGGCCATTGTGGGAAGGTTACATTGCCGATAATGAAGTATATATGGGTGCTCCAGGCTTTGAGCATACGCAAGAGCGCACCCTTGGTTACTTTACAGTGGGCAACCGTGGTACAGGCGATAGCCGTAATAAGACCGTAATTATTGATTACGATGTAAATAACACTAAGATTGCCGGTGTTACATCGCAGACATTACCACTTATTTCTAAAGAAAAGGCAGATGGTACACAGCCTACCAAGGTGAGTGATTTTAAGGTTACCCTTTGGAATAGCAAAACAGGCGAAACCTCCAACTACACACTGGATGCCTCAAACATTAAGCAACGTTTTCGTGTGGAAGACGTACTCGGTAAGCATATAGAGGGCATGTACCTTAAGCGTATTGAATACAAAATTAATACTATCCCTGCAAAAACCGAGTTTACTGCTTGGAGCATTTCGGATAATGGTGGCGAAAGAAAAGAGGAAACAAATGACTTTGCCTTTTTTGGCAATGTTCTAACAAATGATGTTCGTGTAAAGGGTCAGTGGGGAGATGATCCTTCTCTCTTTAAGACACGTATTCGTATTGAGAATACCGGTGCAGAAGAGCCTAATTGGCATCATCGCAATCAGAGTGAGTGGGACTTTGGGGATGGTAAGGGAACCATAAATCTAAAATATCCTGGTCGTTCTGCAGACCATGTAACCATTGGTGATACGTTTACCGCATTTACTGGTAAAAGTTTTATTCAAGGACATGGTCAGACCACTGCTTACCATGACGGTACTGCCTATCCCCTAAACTATGTTATTGGTGACCAGATTCGCAATACATATTTTAACTACTTCTCTCCTGTTTGGAATGGATCAACTGCTGGTATACAAACCCATAAAGCAATGTACTACATTAGTCCTCTTGGTGATGATTTAAGTTTCCAGATGGTATACCGCTCGGTTGGAGCTAAAGATTTTTGGAGAGATAATAGCGTAGATGAAAATAAGGTAAGTCCAAAGCAACCTGATGTGTATGAAGTACCTGTTTCTGATGCGCTTAAGCAAAAATATCCTAATGCAAAGGTATATAAGCTAGATTTTTCTAAGTTTACATCAGATCAGGATACATTTGATACTCGCGCCTTTGGTCCTTCTGTATATTGGAGGGAGTCTGCGCAGGCAATCCCCTATGCAATCAACTCTGCATATTGGGCTTATACGGGTGAACCTAACGTTCTTGTGAGTTTTAACTCTGACCCTGAGAAGGACGTACCTGGTACCTACGATCAACTTATGTGGTATGAGTACGATATTGATACTCCAGAAGACCTTGTATATGGCAGTGGCATGACCAAGGATATATATGATCTTAATGGCAATGGTAGTACCGAGGATATGATTGGTACAGCTTTTGGTATATGGAATGTCAAAGCACCAACAGATCTTATTGTGAGATCTGCTGCTAAGATGGCAACTCAGCCAGATTCCCAGTACATTACCTACGATGGTCTTGCAAAGACTCTGATTGGTGCCAATAGTACGGTTGACTATCGTCTCATTGCAAACAATCCAACTCAAAGTGATGCCAATGGGTTTACGGTATATTGGCCTGTTCCTAAAAAGGATGAGAATTGGGGTAAAGCAATCCAACCCAATGGTGCATTCCAGTTTGATTTATTCCTCAATGGTGGGATTAAGAGTCAGCTACCTGCAGGATATACCGTTTCGTATGCAAAAAATGCTACACCTACTAGTCAAGCGCTTGATTGGGATGGGTTTAACTGGACAAACGAGGCAGACACGGCAAACTGGAGCCAGCAGGATTGGGATGCTGTAAACTTTGTCCGCATCTCCTCTCCAAAAGATAGTGTTTTCTCGGCTGGCGCACGTGAAGAATTTAAGTTCAACCTTACTTTGCGTGATGTTCCAAAGGAAGACTTTGAGAAGCAGCTCATTAATGTGTACACCCCAACGTACTTGCGTGACCTTGGGTCTGGTAAGGGTTATCGTTATGGTCAGCCAGTAGCTATTGTTCCTACGCCCAGCATACTAAAGGGCAAGGTTTGGGTTGACGCAGATTACGATGGCAAGATGGACACGAGCGAGACTGAAGTAGTTGCAGGTGTGAAGCTTGAGCTGTTTGATACAAGGGGTAAGCTGGTTGATACTGCTACTACTGAGTCTGATGGAACATATAGTTTTAAGGGCCTTAAGAACTGGTCAACAGACCCTTCTGGAAAATTTGATGAGTATAGTATTAAGGCCTATAACCCAACTGACCCAACTGCAAATACGTTAAATACCTTTGTGCGTTTTTCGCCTAACGCGGACAAAAAGGCACAAGACAAAATGGTTATGACTGCTGCGGCAGACCAAACTACCGCAAGTGTTGCAGGTGTAACGGTTGCAGACGATAACGCTCTAGCACTTAACGTTGGCCTTACGCGTATGACTAAGGTTGAAGTAGTAAAGAAATGGGTTGAAGGTAAGAATGCGGATGGTACTGAAGGTGGAACCATCAATCATGATCCAATCCAAGTTGAGCTTACAGAAGATGGCGCCGCTGCTACAAATATCGATGCAAAGAAGGTAGACCCAATCACGCTTTCTGCCAATGGCTGGTCTGGTACGTTTGAAAATCTTTTGTATAACAATCCTGCTACTAATGCTGTGGCGGCATATAGCGTTGCAGAATCTGAGGTTCCAGAAGGCTATGTGGCTGAGTATAGCTACGAAACAAAAACCGATGCTACTGCTTCTTACAAGGTTGCAACCATTACCAATACACGTATTCACGGTACGATTAAAGTTTCTAAGGTGGATAAGGCTCAAAACGATAAGTTCTTGCCTAACACTGGTTTTGAGTTGAGGAAGGATGGCGTTGCAGTACGCCAAGGCGTAACGGATAACACAGGTGTACTTACCTTTGAAGATGTTCCTTACGGTGAGTATGAGGTAGTAGAGATTACCGCGCCTGAAGGCTATGTTTTGGATCAGACGCCTTATCCGGTACAGATTACTACTCAAGATCAGGTTGTTTCTCTGACGGTAGGAGACGATGAGATTACGAGTTCTATCTTGGTAACTAAGGTAGATGCTCAAGACGAGAATAAGAAGCTTGTTGGTGCTGAGTTTGAGCTTAGGAAGGGTGATACGGTGGTTGCTAAGGCCACAACTGGCAATGATGGCACCCTAACCTTTGCTGATGTTACCTATGGTGAGTATGAGGTGATTGAAACTAAGGCTCCCGAAGGCTATGTCTTAGATCAAACGCCACATCCTGTAAAGATTGTTACGCAAGACGAGGTTATTTCTCTAACCATTGGCGACAATAAGATTAAGAGTTCTGTTTTGGTAACCAAGGTAGATGCTCAAAATGAAGGTAAGGTCCTTCCTGGTGCTGAGTTTGAACTCAGGCAGGGTGACAAGGTGGTTGCTAAGGCAAGCACTGGCGCCGACGGTACGGTGCTGTTTAGTGACGTTGCTTACGGCAGCTACGAGCTGGTAGAGACTAAGGCGCCTGAGGGTTATGAGCTTGATCAAAAGCCTACAGCAGTTACGGTTACAGAAGACGGTGCTGTTATTAAGCTGGTGGTAAAGAATACGCCTACACCTGTTGTAGTAGTACCCAAGCTCAGCATTCTTCCCAAAACGGGAGACAGCGCTGGTAGTGTGGCATCAATCTTGTTTGCATCTGCTACGCTTACGGTATTTGCGTGGGTCCTTAGGAAGAAGCGCAAACAGGCCTAAGATGAGTTTATACACATAAAAGTCAATACACATGAGTAGTTAGTACACACAAGCGAGCTGTTGGAAGTAAAACCAGCAGCTCGCTTTTCTTATGCGCGTGCGGCAAGTAACGTTTGCATGGCTTCGCACCAACCATCGGTAGATGGCAAGTTAGATACAAACGCGTTGTCGTGCTTAGCCAACTCGGCATACGCATCATCATGTTCAAAGCCATTTTTCATAAAAAGAAAGGTGCCAACAAAGTCTGCCATTTCACAGTCTGCGGGTGAATCACCAGCTGCGAGCATTTGGTCCTTCTCTATATGCATGAGCTTGGCAAATTGTGCAATACCAGAGCCTTTGGTAAGACCATGAGGCATGATGTGATAGGTGTGGATGCCTTGAGGATGTTCCATGGTTATGCCTTTAAGCGTGGTACTGCCGTTTATGCGCTTAACAAGGCCATTGTCTGCAAGGTAAAGCGGCAACGAACAGCTGTCGAGTATGGCTTGCACCTCAGATGCTTCCACACTTCCACGTAAAGCTACACTTACTTCGCGGTATTCAAAACCTACGTAGTTATCGTGGTAGGTTTCCAGCTTACCGGGGTAGCGTGCAATAAGCTCATCCACAATACCTGTCTCACAAATAAGATCATGTGGGGTCTTAAGGGAGGTATGCTTGTAGGGCATATCACCGGTAAAGTAAGTCCATTCGGGTTGGCTGCCACTCTTGGTACAAATAAGTCCACCCATTTCTGCGATCCATGCCCTAAAACTCAAAATGCGTGCATCCTCAAAGGTCATAGCACGATTGCGCCCAGATACAGGCACTACTTCAATTCCTGCATTACGCAGGTCAACTAGGGTTTTGATGAGTTGGGTGCTGGGTAGTTTAGAACTGTTTTGTACGGCGGAGGCTCCTGTAAGCATTGTCCCGTCTAGGTCTGTCATAACATAGCGGATTTTTGCTAAGCGTGCTCTTTCCTGTGTGCTCAAAGGAATGGTGGGAAAGGCTGGTGTAGTGTGCGTGGGATGTGGTGTGCCAGAGTTGCTCATCTAAGACCTTCTGAGTTGGGTGTGTTATATAGGGCCATGGCTTGCGCAAATACATCGCCGTCGGGTGTCATAGGAATAAATTCATTGCCCAGGTGCATTTCTACCTCATCGCCCTTGGCAAGTAAGCAGATAATGCTGTCTTGCTCCTCGTTTTGGGCTACCTGTACTGCGCGTTGGATGGCGGCAGTACGGTCAGGTATGACTTCGTATGCAACTCCACAAGGCGTGTGAGCTGCCATTTCTGCACAGATTTTCTCGGTAGGCTCATTCCAGGGGTCCTCAGAGGTGTAAATGCTAAGGTCACACCATTTGGCAGCTTCTTCGGGTAATTCCTTGCGGCGCTCAAAGGCTTTGCCACCAGCACAACCATATACAGCAATAATCTTGCGGCCTGCAAACTCCTTTTTTACGGATGAGAAAAATTTTTGGAATGACAGGCGGTTGTGAGCATAGTCAATTAAACCTACAACATGCTTGGTAGAAGCAGGAGAGATTTCCATATGTCCAGGCACATGGCAGTTAGCTAAGCCATCACAAATTTCTTGCTTGCTGTAGCCCATGTGCTGAGCCATGCCAATGGCACACAGTGCATTATCCACATTAAAAAGCCCCGCCATGCTTAATAACACAGTGTCTGTCCATTGAGGGGTATGACATATAAAACGTATGCTTCCAAAGCTCGGTGCAATAGCTTCTGCCCAAATACTAGGAGCAAGGGCGTGTGTGCTGCCGTTAGCAGAGGTATAACTGTGGGCAGCGGGTCCTTGTGCGCTAAAGCCTGTGAGCTTCTGTACGTTTGACGCTGCATCCAATACGCGATCAAGCTGGTCTGTTTCTAGATTAATAACAGCGTTGTTAGTGAGCGAGAAGAGCTTGAGCTTGCTAGTAAAGTAGTCTTCAAAATCTGCGTGCTCGTTAGGAGAGATGTGGTCGCGACCAATATTAAGCCAGCCTGCAACGCTGAGGTGTAAGCCTAGCACGCGATCATACTTAAGAGCTTGGCTGGATACTTCCATAATCATAGGACTATGGTTAGATGTTTTGGCGTTAGCAAGATGACGCCACAAATCTGGTGCCTCAGGCGTGGTATTGTGGCTTTCTTCCCGCTCGATGCCATCATAAGTTTCTATAGACCCCATAATTGAGGTACGGGAGTAGGGGGTACCCTTATCGCAAATGCTGCGTAACATGTAGGCTACGGTGGACTTTCCCTTAGTGCCCGTTATACCAGCAATGTTAATGTCTTGGTCTGGGCTGCCCCAGGCAGCAGCAGAGACATAGGCCATGGCACGACGTACGTCATTAACCACTAAAGCAGGTACGTTGGGAGCAAGAGGAGCAAGCTCGTTGAACTTTTGTGCAGTACAGAGGTAAGCAACGGCACCCGAGGCCAAGGCAGATTGCAAGAACTGTGGCTTAAAGGCAGCGCCCTTACAAATAAAAAGGTTGCCTGCACGTACAGCACGAGAATCGCTGGCAGCACCAAAGATGGATAGAGGCGTTGTGGAGGAGCTTGGCGTAGCCTGCTCGAGCAGGTCATACTGTGCAAGGAGGCTAGCCAACTCTGCAAAGGTTAGTGTGTTCATAGTTGTAAGTATACGAATTGTTTGTATATGCTGCATGAAGGTAAAGGGAGTTTAATGGGACTTCAACAAAATTGTGGAGGAATGTAAAATAATTTTGCATGTGGCTCGCGTTTTATGGTAAGATTCTCTCCGCATTCGGGCGATTGGCGCAGCGGCTAGCGCAGGTGCCTTACACGCACAAGGTCGGGGGTTCAAATCCCTCATCGCCCACCATTTACATGTCTCGAGCCCGGTAGCTAAGCTATTGGGCTCGTTTGCTATTTGGGGGTACTGGTATGTTGCAGCCTAGTTTGCCCATTGGTGTATTTGATTCGGGTCTTGGTGGTCTTACCGTTGCGCGTGCGCTATCGGATTGCCTGCCGGATGAGTCCATTTGGTATGTGGGAGATACTAAACGTTGTCCGTATGGTCCGCGAAGCCAGGATGAAGTGCGTACATTTGCGCTACAAGTGGGTAAATGGCTTGCAAAGCATGATATTAAGCTCATGGTGATTGCTTGTAATACTGCTACAGCTGCTGCCTTTCATACTCTGCAAAAAGAGCTTCCCGTTCCCGTTATTGGTGTTATAGAGCCAGGAGCTCGTGCAGCCATTATGGCTTCTCGGTCGCGCAAAATTGGTGTGCTTGCTACGCAAGGTACTGTTGCTTCCAATTCTTACGTTCATGCCCTGCATTTTTTGGATGTCGGTGTTGAGGTTACACAGTGTGCGGCTCCGCGCTTTGTGCAAAAGGTAGAAGACGAGCTGGCTAATGGAGGGCATTTGCATCAAGACTGGAAGCAAAATCCAGAAATTTTTGATACGCCTCAGGTGCATGCCATGGTGCAAAAAGATGTAACTCCCCTCATGAATAAAGGTATTGATACAGTCGTGTTAGGCTGCACGCATTTCCCGCTGCTATCCACTCAAATTCAGGCGGCATGTGCAGATGGCGTGCGTATTGTTAATCCTGCGGAAGAGACTGCACGAGAGGTAAAAGAAACACTTAAACGACGTGGCTTACTGGCAGGGATGCATGATGCAACACGTGGGGTGCATGCCGAGCCTACCTATAGGTTTGCAACTACTTCTGATGACATTACCTCTTTTGCGGTGGCTGGAAAGTTTGTTTTTGGTCATGATTTGGATTCTGTTGAACATATCGAGCTTTCTGAGCTCGAGACGCTCTAGGAGATTGTTGTGGTAGATAGCTTTAAGCGCTCGTATGGACGCACATCAGATCAAATGCGTCCTGTAACCCTTACGCGCGATGTCATGAAAAATGCCCAAGGTTCTTGTATGGCGGAGTTTGGTGATACACGCGTGCTGTGCAGTGCCACTATTGAACAGTCGGTTCCCAAATGGCGCATGAACTCAAGAGCCGGCTGGGTTACGGCAGAATATGCCATGCTTCCTGCTTCTACCAACAGGCGTACTGCTCGTGAGTATAAGGGCCGTAAGGGTCGCTCTATGGAGATTGAGCGTCTGATTGGTCGCAGTTTGCGTACGGTTGTAGACATGCGCGCTCTGGGAGAGATTACCGTTACGGTAGATTGTGATGTTATTCAGGCAGATGGTGGTACCAGGACAGCTTCTATCACGGGTGCGTGGGTTGCTTTACACGATGCTCTTATGGCGTGGGTTGAGAAGGGCAATATAGCGCGTTTACCCCTTACGGATCAGGTAGCTGCGGTGTCTATGGGCAAGGTGGATAGTAAGTTGTTGCTCGACCTAGACTACTCAGAGGATTCTTGTGCGCAGGTAGATATGAACCTTGTTGGTACGAGCAAGGGTGGCATTATTGAGCTACAGGGTACAGGTGAGCAAACACCGTTTAATCGCGATGAGCTTACTGGTCTGCTTGATATGGGCCAAGCTGGTATTACCCAGCTTCTAGAGCTGCAAAATAAGGTAACTAATTTTAGGAATTAAAGGGAAGTAAGGACTGGCATGACTATAGACATCTTGGATCTTGATCCACAAAAAACTGTTGTGGTGGCAACGGGCAATGCTCATAAGGTAGTAGAAATTGAGGCCATTTTGAGTGAAGTCTTGCCTGGTGTACGTTTTGTTGCTCTGGGCGAGCTAGGAGATTTTCCTGAGCCTGTAGAAGATGGAGATACCTTTACTGCCAACGCACTCATTAAGGCGCGTGCTGCTTTAGAACAAACGGGTTTGTCGGCAATTGCCGATGACTCTGGTTTGGTAGTGGACGCATTAGACGGAGCGCCTGGTATTTACAGCGCTCGTTATGCGGGCAATCATGGTAACGATGAAGCAAATAACAATAAGCTTCTGAGCGAGCTTACCTTTGTGGATGAGGATAAGCGCACGGCACACTTCCACTCCAGCGTGGTATTTGTAAAGAAGGATGGCACGGTGCTGGTGGGTGAGGGCAACTGTCCTGGCAAGATTGGTTATGCACCTAAGGGCAAGAATGGCTTTGGCTATGACCCTCTGTTTTTGCCTGAAGCTCTGCAAGGTATGACTATGGCGCAGCTGACGCCCGAGCAGAAGAACAGCATTTCTCATCGTTTTTATGCACTTAAGGATTTGGCTTCTCAACTTTAATATGTTGTAAGTACGCGCATTGTGTCATGATGTGAGCGTATGTTTTTTGATGGCTGGTTATTTAGTATCTCAGCACCTGGTAAAGGAGTGCGTAATGAAGATTATCCCTGCTAAGGACTATCAGGATATGAGCCGTAAGGCAGCAAATATTATTTCTGCCCAGGTAATTCTTAAACCCGAATCTGTGATTGGCCTTGCTACGGGCACAACTCCTATTGGTGCTTACAGTCAACTTATTGAGTGGTACAAGAAAGGTGACGTAGACTTTTCTCAGATGCGTACCTATAACCTCGATGAGTATCGTGGACTTGAGCACGATGACCCTCAAAGTTATCACTACTTCATGAACGACAAGTTCTTTAATCACATCAATATTGATCCCAACAATGTGCATGTTCCCGATGGTGCTAACCCTAATATCGAGGAAGCATGCACCACTTACGATGACATGATTGAAGAGGCGGGTTTTTGCGATTTGCAGTTGTTAGGCATTGGCAATAATGGCCACATTGGTTTTAATGAGCCCGATACGGTTTTTTCCAAGGGTACGCACTGTGTAGATCTTACTGAGTCCACTATTCAGGCCAATTCTCGTCTATTCGAGAAAGCCGATGATGTACCTCGTCAGGCGTATACCATGGGTGTTCAAACCATTATGATGGCTCGCTCCATTTTGGTTGTAGCAAGCGGTGCTGCTAAAGCAGAGGCAGTATATGACATGTGCTTTGGTCCTGTTACTCCTCAGGTTCCTGCTTCCATTTTGCAATTGCATACCAACTGTGTTGTAGTTGTAGATGAGGAGGCTTTGGCACGCTGCCCGCGCTAAGGTGCTGCTTTGTACCTTCCTTGTGTAGAGAGGAGTTGAGTCTAATATGCTCCACGATGATGCAACTGTATCGAGCGTTCCAAACACCTCGAATGACTCGCAGCCTCTAACACCTTGGTTTGATAAGGCTACTCGTGTTGCATTTGTCTTTTTACTGGGTGGATGTATTGGCTGGTTGTACGAAGTCTTTATTTGTGCACCACTCAATGGTGTACCTATAGACCTTGGCCATGGCGGTTTAGGTATTCCTTTTTTGATGATATATGCGGTAGGTTCTGTAGTGATTGAACTTGCTTTTGGTCTGGGACGTCCACAGCCACATGCGTATATCCAGTTTTTAGAGTCCACCATTTTAGCAACAGCTTTGGAATATGCTTCGGGTCTTACCATGCTACATCTATTGCAGGTGCAAACATGGGATTATCGGATTCCTGGCTGGGATTTTCTTGTTACATCCGATGGGCTTATTTGTTTGCGTGCATCGCTTACTTTTGGTGTATTTGGTTTGTTGCAGTTGCGTGGTGTTTCTCGTTTATATGAGTATGTAGCTCGTAAAAACTTCCGAACATTAGCAGTTGTTATCTGGGTTTTGGTTGCAGTTGTGGTGTTAGCCCTGCTTAATGCCTTTGTTTTTCATGTCATAGATACGGGCGGTACCTGGCATTAGCAAGTACATCCTCAAAAGTAAGGCCCCGACAAATTAAGTGGCATACATCTAAGAAGAATAAAGCAAATATAAAAAGGCCAACCTATTGCTAGGCTGGCCTTATTGCTCTTGCTCTGTGTAACGTCTTTGAACGTTACGAGCGCATGCGACGAACCTTTACTGCAACAGCTGTGAGTACACAGCAGATGCCAAAAGTAACGGGTAGTGCGCTTAGACTAGCATCTCCGGTCTTGGGGAGCATATGTCCGCTGCGTACGCCATACGTACCGTGGTTGTTGGATGTACCTCCCGCAGTGTTTCCTCTGGTAAAGGGAGCATTATGATGACTGTGCGGACTATTGGGCGTAGCCAAAACGTTGATGGCAAACTCCATGTCACGCGTATGGCCAAAGTCATCGCTTATGCGTACCTTTATGACCTTCTCACCTGGTGTTGTATCAAGAGCTTCTAACAACTCAGCGTGATGGCCTTCAGTAAGCTCCAAGAGCGCTTCTACGCCCGTAAGCTCATTGGCATAGAAGCTTGTCTTCTTAAGACGGGCATCCAGCTGAGGAAGGATGCGTACTTCGTATTCAACCTCGTTGTACGAGCCTCGTCCGCCAGCGTTGCCCGCTTGGTAAAGACGAACCTTAAGCTTCTTATTGCCGGGCTGAGCTATCTCAAGTTTTTGCACCAGAGTAGCTCCCATACCTGCGGGCAAGTCAATAAGGTCACTGATAGAGCTTAGCTCACTGGGCAGATATGCCTTCTTTTTAAGAGGAGCTTTGAGTGAGCTATCGTGTGCCAACTCGCTGTCTTGCAAGATATGAATAGCAAAGGGCTTAGTTGTTTCATGACCATATTTGTCAACGAGCTTGATATATACCGTGGTATCAGGCTTGCTGGTATCAACATCACCTACAAATGATGCTTGTACGCCATCGGGAAGCTGTAGCATCTTTGCTGGATCGGTAAGCTCCGAGACATCAAACGCATTTTTGATAAGTTTAACGTCATCAAAATTAGCTGCAGGCGCATTGCCAACCTGAGCGGTTTTCTCGGTAACATTACCTGCCTTATCGCGTGCTACGGCTTGGATGTAGAAGTTGTCATCACCTGGTGCCGTACGGTAGTCGCTTAGTGGTGTATCGCTCAAATAGGTTTTACCGTTAACCTTGATGCTGGTTTCAAGCTGGGAGTTGTCGTTATTATCGCTAAACTCCGTCTTTAGTTTGGAGTCGGGCGTAAGTTCACCACCATCGGCAGCTTCAAGCACCACCTTTGGCGCTTCCTGGTCAAGCTTAACCTTAAGTTTTAGCCACATAGTGTTACCAGCAGTATCTTTGGCACTTACATGAATAATGTCTTCGGGCTGCGCGTCTAGGATGTGAGTGAAGGCTTTGCCCTGCTCACCAAACTGACCGAGCCTGTGCCAGCTGTCTACCTCATTGCCGTTAATTTCTAGCTGCCAGCCATCGAGGTTATCATTGATGTGGCCCTTAAGCTCCAGCTTTGAGGTGTTGGTGTACGCTTCGGCAAAGTAATCATCGTCATCATCGTCAAGGAATACTAGGTTTGTATCATCAAACTTGACCTGAGGAAGCTCGGTGTCAACAAACAGATGGAAACCCTTGTCAAAAATAAGATGCTCTTTGCCCTGCGCATCGGTTTCGTACACCTTTACGTTAATGGAGTTTGTTCCATCAGCAAGGTGCAGCTGCCCGCTTACATGTGCGCTATCGCTGTCGTCGCCACGCCTCAAGTCAAGGCTACTGAGGGGCTTATAGCGGTCGCTGATGTT
Source organism: Atopobium fossor DSM 15642 (assembly GCF_000483125.1). GTDB lineage: Bacteria > Actinomycetota > Coriobacteriia > Coriobacteriales > Atopobiaceae > Atopobium > Atopobium fossor. The sequence continues at coordinate 280,881 of NZ_AXXR01000003.1, read as the reverse complement.
ATGAGTCTTGTTGTAATGAACGTTTACATTGTTCATCTCGGCGCGCTGATTTTTGCCAATATTAACGCCTGTGTCATACCAAAGTTTTGTTGGATCATTGTCGTCAACATGCACGCCATTGCCTAAGCCAGCACGGTATTTATCAATAACCATGCCGTTGGAAATGGCTACATCATTGGCAGATTCAAACTTATCGCTCTCATCATCAGAAGTGTCGTCATCCTCGTCTTCAAGATCATCATCTTCATCATGTGCATGAGCATGATGCGGCACCACAAATGAGTCGCTGTGTACCACATGGTCATCCGCGTCATAAAGCTTGAGGCTTATCTTTGGAGAGCCTGGGGTAAGTGCACTTAAATCTACGGTAAAGCTACCATCTGCTGTCTGGCTGGTGGTTATTTGTGTTCCGTCAGCATCGGTGACTTCGATTTTCTTAATGTCTTTATCAACGGTAAGATGCAGTTTATTGGTTTTACCCTGCTGCACGTCACTTAGATTTGTAAGACGGAAGTGAGCCTTGGAAACACTGGTCTCAAAGGGTTTGGCAGGGTTGCCTGCGCAGTCCATAGCTTCAATACGCAGCGTACCTTCACTTAAGGTAGAAGGATTTACTCCACGCACTTCCCAGTGCTTATCGTCAAGGCGGACAGTTTCAAGCTTGTTGCCATCGAGTGTTGCGCCAACATGCCAAATAGCATTTTCATCGCTCAGTTCTACAGATGCGGTGTGTGCATCCTTGTTAATCGTAACCTGCATGGTTGGAGCTTTACTGTCAACCTTAATGGGAATATAGGTGGTTTGGTAGTCTTCCGCAGAGGTGGTACGTGCTTTAATGCGGAAATAATACTGCCCGTCGGAAACAGTAACAAAGTCGTTTGTTTTAGGATCGTATACCTTACCTTCCCACTTTCCAAGCGGATCAGGCACGTTATATCCATTGCCATCGTAGTAGCGAGCTTCGCTCTCAAAGTATTTTGTTCCAAAATGTCCATGTCGCAGCGTGCGAATGGCAGGCGCATCTTCTTTTTCTTCTTTTACAACGGCTATTTCGTAATCCTCGGCTGTACGAAGGAATACCAACAGGGGTACCACATTACGAATACAGGTTGATCCGGCATTAATACCAGCGGTACTCAAGGCAAAGAGCTGGGGATCAGAGACGGTAGCGCCAGTCATACGACCTAAGGGTAGGTAGTTTCTTGTGTCGTGGTCATCACCGGGCTGCTCGTTGTACAGCGTTACCAACCCTGTTTTGTTTCCTTGTTCCCACTGTGGACGATCAAGAACATCTTCTTTGCCCCAGTCACCCTTAAAGCCCATGTAAGGGATGGTAAGGTCTGGTTGGTTACTATTGGAAGAAATGAGGCGCACATAACCCTCGACAAACTCATCTTGAGCCTGTCCTGTATCCAGATGAAGCTTTATTTGTGCCATACCACCAGCGGCGATCTCTACCGAGTCATCGCCAGTAAGACTTGCACCATCAATACGGTATTCATGCATAACATGCGAGGTGAAGGTATTTCCTTCGTTTTCGCGCTCGCGATCGATAAGACGCTCACCTAGTGGAGTGCCCTTGTCAATGGTAAAGCTTTGCGTGGTCTTACCAAGATTGTGAAGGGTAATGACAAAATCAGTAGTCTGTCCAATTTCATGAAGCTCTGCGGCAGGTTTATTCTCGCAAGTCGCAATAACCTCAGTTGCAAGAGCTCGGTCAAGGTTTGCGAGACCAGCACCTTGACGACGGACGGAATAATAGAGCTCTGTTCCAGACGCTTCTTTAAGTTCGCGGTCAATAAGGGGAGCAGAGGTATTCATGAGCAGGGTTTTTGTAAGGTCAACATTGGTGAGCTTACTGGCACCGTTTAGCTCCTTGACGCGCTGAGCCAATACCGTTGCCATGCCTGCAACATGGGGGGAGGACATTGAAGTGCCCGACATAATAACATGACTACCATGGTTGCCTGTGGACAAAATATCTTCACCGGGAGCAACAAGATCTGGTTTGATGGAAAGATTTGCTCCAGGTCCCACACTGCTAAAGCCAGATATGCCGGTAGCATCCTTCACTTCAAAGAGTTTATCGTCAGCTCCAAACAAGAAGGTACAGGTCTCGCCCTTCTCGGCCTTTGCACGTAAATGATCTTGTGCAGTGGATGGAACGCTTACAACCCACGCATGGCCAGTAATGTCAAAGTGCTCATATCCAATAATGGGATGGGTATCAAAATTACCCAAGCTTAAACCGGCAGGTGCATTGAGCACTACTACACCAGCAGCTTTCCTGGTAGTAAAGCGATTAATCTTTGTTTTAAGAGATTCTCCGCCGCGCACCAAAATGACAACCTTGCCCGTAAGATCCTTCAGATCTTCTCGGTCAGCGATATCTTTTTCCATACCTGTTCCGGCATATACAAGTGGGAAAGAAACCTCTTGAGAAGGGATGTATTTGTCGTTATGACGATTAACACTTCCCATGGGGTATTCGGTGCCATCAATAGTAAGAGGCTTGGTGGTAATGGCAGTGTTGTAGGCAGAACCTACGCCAATAACCTTAGGATGTGCAGCAACAGAAACCATAGTGGAGCTGTCTCGCACGCCAAGCTCGTTGTCGCTGTATTTATCATCGGTGTTGGTAGAGCCAGACGAAGCATAGTTTCCTACAGCTGCAACAATTACTACGTTTTTCTTTGTAGTGCGTTCAACAACTTCGGACCAAATATCTCCGTCCATACCTGAGCCTGGTTTGCCTACGCTCAAGCTAATGATGTCCGCTCCATGTTCAACGGCATCGTCCATGGCATCAAAAACAGCGTCATCACCAACAAACTCCCTTTCCTCCTCATGAGTAACGGGAGCGTCGGTAAAGACTTTGTAGGCAAGGAGCTGCGCATTAGGAGCAACACCTTCGGTACCCTTATCGTCTTTGGGATTTCCTGCCAAGATGCCTGCAATGTGCATGCCGTGAGGCTTTGCATTGTCATCAATAAGATTGGTATCACCACTCATATAGTTAAAACCCCAGGGGATTTTTTCCGTAAAGTGCTCGTGATCAAAATCTTTTATCTTTGCAGAAGCTTTAGCGTCATCATCAAGGCGCATTTCGGGACTTGTTATATCAACGCCCGAGTCGATAGTGGCAATAACCATGCCACGGCCGTCAAGATTGCCATAACGCTCTGCATGCTTTTTTCGAGCCTCGATAACACCAGAGAGCTCTTTTGCATTAATCATTTGTGGCTCAATGGGGCGGCTCAGCTCAACTTTTTGTACGCATGCAAGGGACTGCACATATTCCATATGCTCGGGTGCAATATCAAACGAGAATCCCTGCAAGATGGTTGTGTATTCACGACAAATTTGTACGGTAGGGATTTTGTTAAGTTCATCGCGCAGTTCACTGAGTTTGCCTGGTTTACATTCTGCAACAAGGCGAATACGCGTTTTTTCTTTATTGCTAAAGAGGTCTACGCGGGAGTTGTCTATAAATTCCCTCAAAATGGGATAGTTTTCTTGCTCTGTACTCTGCTTTTTGCCATCCGGAGTGCTTTGTGATGCATCAACCCTTGTGCTCTGTGATGGTAGAGCCTGTGCCAAGGGTACTCCCATACTATTGATGAGAAGTACGGCACTCATAAAAAATGCCAGCAATGATCTTTTTCTCATTCACCCACCTTCTTTCTGAGTTGCAAAAAAGTATGTGCAACTCGCTTGTCTGCGCTATTCACTTTGCATACATGTTGAATCCGCGTGTATTGCATGCACGATTGGCGTATGTCCTAAAGACATGGATCCAATCATCTAGGTTAAGTTAGTTAAGGGTAACACTAAATTTTATTTTGTGAACGGTGTTATAAATTTTATAAACGGTGTTATAAATTTTGTGAACGGTGGTAGGGAGTCAAAAAAATGCGTCATAAAAATACCACAGGTTGTACAGCTGTGTAAGCCTGGGGTAGTCGTATCAATGTGATTAAAGTACAGGTAAAAGTATATGATATAAGCAATAGCGTAGATAGTACGAGTAAAATTCTAGTGCAAAATAGTAAATTCCTTGGGATATGAGTTTAAAATTTCACAGCCGTCTTTGGTAACAATGAGCAGGTCTTCAATACGTACGCCTACCTTACCAGGGATGTAAATGCCAGGCTCAATCGAGAAGATCTGGCCTGCTTGTACGGGTTCGTCATGAGTGGAAGAAACATCACCAGGCTCGTGGTCTACCAGACCAATTTGATGGCCTAAACGGTGGGTAAAGTACTCGCCCCAGCCCTGAGCAGCAATGACGTCGCGAGCTGCTTTGTCAATTTCTGCAAAGGTCACACCAGGCCTGACAATTGCCTCTGCTGCTTCGTTTGCCTTACGTACCGTTTCGTATACACGGTAAGAAAGATCATCAGGCTCGATGTTTTTCTCGCCAGCAAACCAGAAGGTACGTGTCATATCAGAGCAGTAATCATCCTGTTTGCAACCCACATCAAACAGAACAATTTGGCCGTCTTGCAAAACGGTGTTATCGGGCTCGTGGTGTGGATCTGCTGCATTTGCGCCAAAACTCACAATGGGGTCAAACGAGTGATCTTGTGCACCCAAACGGCGATACTCGCCCAGCAGGCGCTCTGCAATGCTCAGCTCTGTAACACCAGCTTTTACCTGAGAACGAAGCCACTCCATGGCTTTATCGTTTGTGGTAGAAGCTACGCGCATAGCCTGTTTTTCCGCTTCGTCTTTGATGGACCGCGCATCGTCTACAGCGCTCGATGCCAGCACATAGTTTGCAGCTGCTTTTGAGTCCATAAGAGGGAGCAGCCACTTAGCAACCAACTCTTTATCTATGCCAAGTGTCTGGTCATGCAGGCAGTGTTGGGCAAGCAGTGGAATAGGATTGTCCGTATCATCAAATAAGACAATGTTGTTGCAGGCATCAGACGCATCTGGGAACAAACGATTGCAAAACATGAGGGGATTCTCGCCAGCTACCAGCAGCAAGCCAAAAAAGCGCTCCATGGGCATGGTGTAATAGCCCGACAGCCATTTAATGGACATGGGATCACAAATAAACATCTGCTTAAGCCCGCGCGCCTCCAAATTTGTCATTACGCGTGCTACACGAGCATCATTCATGGACATCCTTTCTGTAAGTTAGCTACGGCAATCTTACCCGTTTATCCAAAATGCGTACCGTTAGAAGGTCTGTTTAATTAGTGGGCGGGTTGAGGTCTATTAAACAGCCTAGTATCATTCATCTTTGGCTCATTATGATTATTCTCACATATCCGCAGTTAGGCGGACTTGGAGGTTTTTATGGAAAACGAGATGCCCCCCGCAAACAGGGTAGACCTGATTCGCGAGAAGCTCGAGGAGTTGCAGGGTCAGCGTTTGCGCGTGCGTGCAAACCTGGGTCGCAGCCGTATTGTCGAGCGCGCGGGTGTGCTCGTAGGCGTTCACCCATCTTTGTTTATCGTTGAGGTTGAGGAGCGTCGCGGTCGCACGGCTCGTCAATCCTATCAATATGTAGATGTTCTTACGGGCACGGTTGAGTTGTACGACAGCGATACGGGCGAGAAAATCTTCGACTTTGTAATCGAAGAATAAAGCATACGTTATTCATCGTACGACATCAAAACATAACTCGCATGACAGACGATACATATCCTGGTCAGTTGCGCTATGCTGCGCCTGCAAAAATTAATCTCTATTTAGGTGTCCACGAGGGACGCGATGCGCGCGGTTACCATACGGTAGATTCCGTTATGGCAGCCATAGATTTTTGTGACATCGTGACCGTTGCTCCTGCGTCTGAGCTTTCCATTGCGTGTACTCCAGACGTGGACTATGCGGATTCATCCAATACCTGTTGGCGAGCTGCTGTTGCCATGGGCAGGGCGTTTGGATTTGAGCCCAATTACGCCATTCACGTGCACAAAAACATTCCCTCACAAGCCGGTTTGGGTGGCTCTTCATCCGATGCCGTAGCTACTATTTTGGCCTTGTGCGAGTTTAATCACATTGATCCTGCGTCCGATAAGGTCGTGGAGGTTGCACGCTCTATTGGTGCAGACGTACCTTTTTTCCTACGCGGTATTCCATGTTATTTGGACGGTGCGGGAGATACCTTACGTGAAGAATTTGATGCTATGGAAGATGTGTCCGTGGCTTTGGTACGTCCTGCGGGCTTTGTGGGTGTTTCGACGCCCGAGGCCTATGCAGCTTTTGATGCTACTCCTGTCCCTGTGGGGGATTTGCAGGCGGTGCGTGAGGCGCTGCGTTCTAATAGGCACGATGCTCTGTGTGCAGCTATGGACAACAACCTTGGTCCCATTGCCTGTCAGTTGGTGCCCGCTGTTGCCTCCAGTATACAGTGGCTTAGGGAGCAAAACGGTGTGCTTGCTGCATTGGTAACGGGTTCGGGCAGCAGTTCGTTTGCTTTGTGTGAGTCTCACGAGGCAGCTCAACAAATCGCACAAGATGCACAGGCTCGCGGGTTCGATGGGCTTGCTACACGCATTATTAATCATGGCCCGCAAAGGATATAATTATCTGTTAGCATAACCTTGCTATTCATCGGGTTGTGGCTCAGCTTGGTAGAGCGCTCGGTTCGGGACCGAGAGGTCGTGCGTTCAAATCGCATCAACCCGACCAGTAACTGTTTAAGGCCATCGCATGTGCGGTGGCTTTTTTGTTAAGTTTACGCAGCTGTCTTGTTGTTAAGCCTGTGTGGCGTCATGTCATTATTAATATTAATAATGACATGACAGGCTAAGAACTAAGAGGAGGAAGACCCCAAAAACCCTCCCAAAACCTCCAGAAAAACTGTCAATGCTTTGTCTTGCCGTTTAGCACTATTGGACTATGCCACGATGCCGCATAATAAAGAGGTACAGGACACCTATGCTCATCAGGTGCGTAGGTTTAGCAGGCACATATACTCATCACTCTATACAGTTGGAGACACTATGAAAATCGCTGTTGTAGGAACCGGACTCATTGCAACATATGCGCTGCCTAACCTTGCAAGCTGGGGCTGGGATGTGGCAGCTATTGTGGGAACGGAGCGATCTGCGCAGAAGACTCGCGAGCTTGCACACACGTACCATGCCCAAGCGTTCAACAGCTACGATAGCTTCTTGAGCGCTGTCAACAATGGCTTAACCTGCGATGCTGTATATCTTGCGGTGCCAAACCACCTCCACCACCAGCTCACGTTACAAACAATTGCCGCTGGCCTTAACGTTATTCTCGAGAAACCCTTTGCGAGCAATGTCACACAGGCTTACGAGCTTGTGCAGGCCGCACGTCAGGCAAACGTCTTTTTGCTTGAGGCCATTACTACGTTATATCAGCCCAACTATCTTAAGCTGCAAGAATGGTTGCCGCGCATTGGGCAGGTTCGTATTGCGTCGGTTAATTACAGCCAGTACAGCAGCCGCTATGATGCATTTTGTGCGGGTACCATTTTGCCAGCATTTGACCCTGCAAAATCTGGCGGTGCACTTATGGACTTGGGCACCTACTGTATTTCTTGGCTGGTTGGTCTGTTTGGCAAGCCCACATCTGTGCAGTATCAGGCTAATATTGCGCGCAATATAGATACGTCGGGTATTACTACGCTGGACTATGGCAGGTTTAAGGCTGTAGCTATTGCAGCAAAGGATTGTGGTGCTCCAGCTATCAATACTATTCAGGGTGAGAAAGGCTATCTTACGCAAGAGCTTGCACCCAATGTGTGTGGTGCCGTTACTTTGCATCTTAATGATGGTACACAGCAGCATTATGATGTTGCTTTACCCAACCGTATGGAAGCAGAGTTTTGTGAGTTTGCTCGTATCATTGCACAAAACGATCGCGGTGTCTGCGAGCAGCGTCTTGAGCAAAGTCTAACCATTGCGCAGGTTCTTACTGATGCCCGAGCTAGTGCGGGGATTGTGTTTCCCGCGGATGAATGCGCAAACAAATGTACAAACATACGCGCAAACTAGGATAACTACATAAACAAGCGGCTAAGATACTGCATCTTTGCGTACTTCTTGATGCCCATAAGACACCTGCGTTTCTCGGCAAAATGTAACGATTGTGCGATGAATGCGCGTTCACGGCGTTGTTTTTGCCTAAGGCTTGTATCGTAAGGTATATGACTTCGTCGATAAAAGCAGCGTTTGCCAAAAAGGCGCACCAAACAACCGAAGAGAAGTACCACGAGATGATTGAGCGACCCATTGCTCCGCTCATTACCTCACTGGCAATTCCGTCCATCATGGCTAACTTAGTTACTGCGTTGTATAACCTGGTGGATATGTATTTTGTGGGTCACATCAGTACCGCTGCATCTGGTGCTATTGGCATTTCTTTTGTTGCCATGACAGCAATCCAGGCAACAGGATTTTATTTTGGTCAAGGTACCGGTAATGCTATTTCTCGCTATTTGGGAGCTCAGCAGCAGGAAAAAGCAAATATTATGGCTTCGACTGGTCTAGTGTGCACCTTTGTAGTTGGTCTGTGTATTGCATTGCTGGGCAACATATTCATTGAACCACTGTGCATCTTGGCCGGTGCAACATCCACCATTTTGCCGTATGCAAAGACGTTTATTGGTATTATTTTGTGTGGCGCCCCTTGGATGGCTGGGTCCATTTTGCTTAATATGCAGCTACGCTTCGAGGGCGAGTCGCTCTTTTCTATGCTGGCTATTACCACGGGCGCTGTGCTTAATGCGCTGCTCACTCCTCTTCTCATTTTTGGGTTTCATCTGGGCATTGCTGGTAGCGCAATCTCTACTATTAGCTGCGAGTTTATTGGCTTTGTCCTACTGCTATTTGAGGCTCAAAAAATTGGCCTTACCCCGCTGTCTTTTAAGTGGGTGCGTCCTACTACAGAGCTTTTTCGCGAGATAAACAACGGAGGTGTTCCCTCATTTATACGCCAGCTTATGCTGGGTATTGCAACTACGCTGCTAAATAATGCGGCTGCTCCTTTTGGCGACGCCGCTGTTGCTGCTATGGCCATTGTTCAGCGTATAACTGGATTTGCTAACTATATTCAAATTGGCATTGGTCAAGGGTACCAGCCAGTATTAGGGTATAACATTGGCGCTCGCCACCATGAACGCGTATTAGAAGGGTATACTTTCGCATTACGCGCAGCCACGATTTGCGTTCTTATCATTGGTGTAGGCACCTGTGTGTTTGCACCACAGCTTATTTGGATCTTCCGACAAGATCCTGATGTTGTAGCCATTGGTACGCTTACGCTGCGCGTAGCAAGCTTCTCTGCAGCGCTTACCGGCGTGGCTATGATTACCAACTTCATGCTGCAAACTTCGGGACATGTATGGGGTGCATCCATTTTAGGCGCATGTCGTCTGGGATTGGTTTTAGGGCCAGCCGTAGTAATCATGACGCATTTCTTTGGTTTATTGGGTGTGCAATTGGCACAGCCTGTGGCAGATCTCATTACGTTTTTTGTGGCAATTCCATACGCAAAGATTACGCTCTCACAATTTAATACCACGGCAAAGGTGGAAGAAAGCATCCGAGAAATTCAAGCTTGGATTTGGCAATAAAATTTCCCTACACCTCGCGCCCGCTAGCAAACTTGCTCATATCTAACTCAATATCGCATGCAATCATGACATTGTTTGCACGACGATTGGGTTGTGTAGTGTCTTCAGGTATAAGGTATACGTGCTCAAACTCTTGTTTAAAAATATCGAGCGTACGGTACAAATGCTCGGATTTCTTCCCTTCCAGCGGAGCAATAACATTGGCAAGATACAGGCCCTTCTCGCTAAGGTGCTCGTGAATAATACGAGCGCCCTTGTTGGTTCCCATAGGGCCAAGGGGTTTTACGCCAGAAAAAGCATCGTTAATTACAATATTAAACGTGCGGTTGCTATTGCGTAGCCACTCCCAACCATCAGTGTTTATCAGTTCAAGTCTGCCGGTTGTATCGGTATCAAAATCGTGGATAAGGTCATCCAAAAAAAAGTGCTCACGAGCAATGTTGGTAATAATCGGATCAATCTCTACGGCACTTACCTGCATGGTAGGGTAGTGCGAGATAAGGTATTTGGGAAGGGAATAGCCTCCGCCTCCAATAACTACGCAAGAATCTTGCGGAATGTTTTTCTCGGTAAGAATGAGGATACGTATAAAGCTACGGTGATACTCACATACCAACTCATTGCGCAGCTCGGGGTCAATGTAGCTAATGGACTGAAAAGCGTTATGTACATTGAGCAGCCTAATAGCCGTGCCGTCCTGATCTTCTGAATCAAAAATGAGCGCCTGACCAAACATGGTTTTAGGAATAAAAATGATGCCGCGTTTTTTAAGTCCCCAGGCTAGTAGACGCTTAAACATAAGCGCCATGACAATCCACAAGACAAGATTGCCGCCCCAAAATACCAGTGTGGATGTGTTCAAACCCATAAGTTTCTACTCTAACGTTAATAGTGAGAAAAATTACATGTTCTACGTGGTAGGATAACCCAATACGTAAGTAAAGTTTGTGTACTTGCGTGTATACCTTTTATACTGAAGGGTACCAAATTGAGTGTAGCGGGCCGTTGGGTCCATTTAAATGGAGGTATTTATGATTCTTGGAATGGGTCCTTTGGAGCTCGTTATTATTGCGGGAATTGTTCTTCTTATCTTTGGGCCTAAGAATCTTCCTAAGCTTGGTAGTACGGTTGGTAAGACCGTCAAGAACATCCGTGAGGGCATGGATGAGGACACTAAGTCCAGCAAGGATGAGGCTACCGAGGCTGAGGTTGTTGATAAAGACGCTGAGTAATTCATCTGCGTTTGTATGTCCTAGTATTTTTCCGGATTAGTTTTCGATGTAGAGAGTAGAGCATGGATAAAGAAATCATCCTTACTCCCGAAGGCCGACAGAAGCTTGTAGACGAGCTTGAGTGGCGCGAGGGCGAGAAGCACGCCGAGATTATTGTCGCCATTAAGGAAGCGCGCGAGCAGGGCGACCTTTCGGAAAACGCTGAGTATGATGCCGCTAAGGAAGAGGAAGCTCAGAACGCAGCACGCATTGCCGAGATTCGCAAGATTTTGTCTACCGCAAAGCTTGCAGAAGCTACTACAGGTCGTGCAACCATCGTATCCATTGGTTCTACCGTTGAGGTTTCTAACGAGAAGGGCAAGAAGTCTTCTTACACCATTGTGGGTACTACAGAGACTGATTCGCTGTCCAACCGCATTTCTAATGAGTCTCCCGTTGGCGCTGCTCTTATTGGTGCCAAGATTGGCGAGACGGTAGAGTATGTAACTCCTTCCGGTAAAACTCGTACTCTTAAGGTTGAGAAAATCTCAAGGTAATGAGCCGCTCACTTTAAGTCTTTGCGCGTTTTGGGTAGACGGCTTATGTCGCTCCCAAAGCGCGTTTATTTTTTGATATCGCAACAGAGTGTACTTGACGATATATTGCCCATTCACTGCCGAGCGAAAGGAATCTCATGGCAGCAACAGATCAAGAGACCCCGGTAAACATTAACGACGAGCGTGCAATTCGTCGTTCTAAGCGCCAGGCTCTTATCGATGCCGGCATCGACCCCTATCCTGCCCGCTCTAAAGTGACCGCGCATGCAGCAGATCTTATTGCTCAGTATGCAAATCTTACAGATGGCGAGGATACGGATGATGTTCAGTCCCTAACGGGTCGTATTCGCGCATTCCGTCGTCAGGGTAAGCTGGCTTTTATCGTGCTACAGGATGTAACTGAGTCTATCCAACTTTTTTGTCGTCACGATGTGTTGGGCGATGCGGCGTGGGAGTTGCTTAAGCAGTTTGATGTAGGCGATATTATTGGTGTGACTGGTCCTGTGGTGCGCACTAAGCGCGGTGAGCTTTCCATTGCTGCTCAAGAGATTCAGATGCTTGCTAAATCCTGCCGCCCTCTTCCTAACAAGTGGAGTGGTCTTACGGATAAAGAAACTCGTTACCGTCAGCGCTACGCAGATCTTATCGTCAACCCAGACGTTATGACTACATTCCGCAACCGCTCACGTATTATCTCTGCTATTCGTCGTTACATGGAGGAGAGCCAAGGCTACATTGAGGTGGAAACTCCCATTTTGCAAGAGACCTTGGGTGGAGCCAATGCCCGTCCTTTCATTACTCACTTTAATGCGCTTGACCAGGAATGCTACCTGCGCATTGCTACCGAGTTGCACCTTAAGCGCTGCATTGTTGGCGGTATGGAGCGTGTGTTTGAGATTGGTCGTCAATTCCGCAATGAAGGCATGGATCAAACACACAACCCTGAGTTTACTTCTATGGAAGCTTACTGCGCGTACTCTGATCTTGAAGGTATGAAGCGTCTGACCGAAGGCTTGTTCCAGGCAGTAGCTACAGCTGTTGGTAAAGGTGATGTTATTACCTATCAAGGTAAGGAGATTAGCCTTAAGACGCCGTTCCGTTCCGCACCCATGAGTGAGCTGGTAAGCGAGGTAGTGGGTGAAAAAGTGTCTATGGAGACGCCCGTCGAGCAGCTTCGTGAGCTCCTTGATGCGCGTGGTTTGCATTATGAGCAGGAGTGGGGCGTAGGTAGGCTTATCTTTACGCTGTACGATGAGCTGGTAGAGCAAACTTTGGTTAACCCCACCTTTGTATGTGATTATCCCGTTGAAGTGTCACCTTTAGCTAAGCGCAAGCCCGAAGATCCGCGTTTGACCGAACGCTTTGAGATGGTTGTTGCTGGTCACGAGTATGCTAATGCCTTTACAGAGCTCAATGACCCTGTGGATCAAGAGTCGCGCTTCCAGGCACAGGTGGACGCAAAAGCTGCTGGTGACGATGAAGCCATGGAGTACGACTACGACTACGTTCGTGCTCTGGAGTACGGCATGCCTCCTGCAGGTGGTATTGGTTACGGCATTGACCGCATGGTTATGCTGTTTTGTGATGAACCTTCCATTCGTGACGTACTTCTCTTCCCGCATATGCGCCCAGAGGATTTTGGTGGTTCCAACAAGAAGCAGGAGAAGAATATGGCAGCAGAAGTTTTGGATGCAGGTATTACTCGTGAGAAGGCCTTTGAGTTGCTCAAACAGTACAACGAGGATGAGTATCACATTTTGCATGGCCAGCAGGTAGAGGCACTTATGCGCTACTTTGCCAAGCAGTACGATCCTGCAAATGAAGAATTCTGGGGTCTGGTTGGCCTGTTGCACGATTTGGATTGGGAGAAGTGGGAGGATGACCAGCTGCACACCGTTAAAGCAGCAGAGTTGCTTGCAGAGGCTGGCGCCAATCCTGCATTGGCTCATTCCATTCAAACACACAACTACGACATGAATCCCGAGCTACCTACTCCCACTCACAAAATGGAGTGCGTCTTGTTTGCAGTTGACGAGCTTTCTGGTCTTATCAATGCGTGTGTCCGCATGCGCCCCAGTCACTCGGTTATGGATTTTGAGCTCAAGAGCCTTAAGAAGAAGTTCAAGACCAAGAGCTTTGCTGCTGGTTGTGACCGTGATGTTATTAGGCACGGTGCTGAGCTTATGGGCATGGAGCTTGATGAATTGTTTACCTCAGTTATTAATGCCGAGAAACAAATGGTGCCCACTACCGAGTGCTTTGAGTAAGCCTGATTGTACGTACAGCTGTTTACTATACGGCGCCCATAACAGTTAAAACGAGCAGCTTCGATGGTTGTCGAGGCTGCTTTTGTGTGGAGAAGTGCTTATGGTATATGTCTGTTACCTACTAGGAGGTATTGCAAGACCGCATACGGGGTACACAACAAAGCAGAAAATCAGGCCATTGCATGCAATGGCGGGAAGGGGTTATCCCATATGTTTGAGAAGTTTACCGATAAGGCCAAAAAAGTTATGTCGCTTGCACAGGACGAAGCACGTGGTCTTGGTCAGATGTATGTAGGTACCGAGCATTTGCTGCTGGCTCTTATTAAAGAGGGCGACGGAATTGCAGCTCAAGCGCTTGATAAGCTAGAAATTACCTACGAGGAAACCTTGGCTACCATTAAGGAGTTGTCCAAGTCTGAGGAAGAGGAAGTTCCTGGCGGTCATATTCCTTTTACGCCGCGCACCAAGCGTGTTTTAGAAAATGCATATCGTGAGACCATGCTGCACGGTCAAACCTATATTTCCACAGAGCATTTGCTGTTGGGCATCGTTCGAGAGGGTAATGGCAGTGCCATGACGGCATTAGCTCGCTTGGGTGTCTCGTCAGATGCTATTCGTAATGCCGTTAATGATCTTATCGATAAGAGCCCGGAGTCTACTCGTCCTACCGCGCAGGTGCGCATGGGTGGCGATCCCATGATGATGGGGTCCCAGGCTGGCGAAGGCTCCATGCTGGAAGAGTATGGCCGCAACCTTACCAAGTATGCAACCGAGGGCAAGCTTGATCCTGTAGTTGGTCGTGACCGTGAAATTGAACGTGTCATGCAAATTTTGGCTCGTCGCCAGAAAAACAATCCTCTTATCCTGGGTGATCCTGGCGTTGGTAAGACAGCCATTGCAGAGGGCTTAGCGCAACTTATTGCCAACAATGAGGTGCCTGATATTTTGCGCGGTAAGCAAATTTGGACCTTAGATGTGTCTGCGCTCGTAGCGGGCTCCAAGTATCGTGGCGAGTTTGAGGAGCGTCTTAAAAAGGTTGTTGCTGAGGTTGCTGAGTCTAATAACGACATCTTATTTATTGATGAGATGCACACCATCATTGGTGCTGGCGCTGCAGAAGGTTCCATTGATGCTGCATCTATTTTGAAGCCTCCGCTGTCTCGTGGCGAGATTCAGATTATTGGTGCTACCACGGCAGAGGAATATCGCAAGCATATCGAGAAGGACTCTGCACTCGAGCGTCGTTTCCAACCCGTTATGGTGGGTGAGCCTTCCATCGAAGATGCTATAGAGATTATCCGTGGCTTGCAGGATCGTTATGAGCACCATCACCATGTGCGTTTCTCGGATGGAGCCATTGTGGCTGCGGTTACCCTGGCAGATCGTTATATTCAAGATCGCTTTTTGCCAGATAAAGCCATTGATGTTATTGATGAAGCAGGAGCGCGTACGCGCATTCATACCATCAAGACACCGGACAATATTGTGGATGTACAAAATCAGCTCAAAGAGGTTACCGCCAAAAAATCCGAAGCGGCATCCGCTCAAGAGTTTGAGGAAGCAGCTCGTTTGCGCGATCAAGAGCGTGAACTTACGTCTCAGCTAGAGGATTTGGAAAAAGCCTGGCGAGAAGAACTTGATTCCAATATTGTGGACATTACAGAGGACGATATTGCAGATGTAGTAAGTAGCATTTCCCATGTGCCTGTCTCTACGCTTACCGAGACTGAGGCTTCTAAGTTACTGCGCTCCGAAGAAGTGCTACATCAGCGTGTTATTGGTCAAAATGAGGCGGTTACTGCGGTTTCTAAGGCAATTCGCCGTAGTCGTTCTCCGCTCAAAGATCCTCGCAGGCCTGGTGGCTCGTTCATTTTCCTTGGTCCTTCTGGTGTAGGTAAGACTGAGCTTGCAAAATCACTTGCGGAGTTCTTGTTTGGTAGCCAGGATGCGCTTATCAGCTTTGACATGTCTGAGTTTATGGAGAAGCACAGTGTCTCCAAGCTTGTTGGTGCTCCTCCAGGATATGTGGGTTACGACGAGGCGGGCGAACTTACTAAGGCTGTTCGTCGTCGTCCTTACTCTGTTGTTCTGTTTGACGAGATTGAAAAGGCTCATCCCGATGTCTTTAATGTCTTGCTGCAGATTTTGGACGAAGGTCGTTTGACTGACGGGCAGGGCCGTAAGGTAGATTTTTCCAATACGGTAGTCATTATGACTTCAAACATTGGTGCTCGTCAGATCGCCACTACCACTACCATGGGCTTTAGTGCTTCTGGCTCTAATGGCCTGTCCGATAAAGAAATCAACTCGCGCGTTATGAGTGAGCTTAAAAAACTTTTCCGTCCCGAGTTCCTTAATCGTGTGGACGAGATAGTGGTATTTAAGTCCCTTACCACAGAGCAGCTGCGCGGTATTGTGGACCTTATGGTGCTTGACCTGCGTGATCGCATGATTAAAAACGGCATGTCTATTGAGTTGACGGACGCTGCTCGCGATCTTATTTCTAAGGAGGGTACCGATCCTATTTATGGTGCTCGCCCCTTGCGTCGTGCAATTCAAACTATGATTGAGGACCAGCTTGCAGAAGAAATGCTTCAAGGTAAGTGGAAGTCGGGCGACATTGTGCTTGTAGATTCCGACGGCGAGAAACTCACCTTTACGCATACGGAAGGTAGCATTCCACAACTTTCTAAGCGCGTTCACATGGAGCTTCCAAGTGCCCGTACTAGTTGGACAGCGGGAGCGCCTAGTGTGTCTAAGCCAGCAGGTTCTGGTGCAAGTGGCTCGGGTTTATCGGCAGCCAGCGAATAGCGTAACTTGTACGCATAGGTTTTAAAGAGAGATACCGTCTGGGGGCAGTAATAAGGCTCCTAGGCGGTATACTTACTTTTATCTGTCTGTATATGATGGTCGTGCGTAAGGTGCGGCAGCGGTAAAGCAAAGGAGCGATTATGGATATGCCTACGGACTGCTCAGTTGTTGCTTCCTTAGACGAGGCAATTCGCCTTACTGCCCCTGGAACCGCATTGCGACATGCCTTGGACATGATTATTGCGGGTAATTTGGGTGCCCTTATTTGCGTGGGGGATTCTGATCGTGTGCTTGCTGCTGGTAATGATGGCTTCCCACTCCATATTTCTTTTACAGCTAATCGTTTGTTTGAGCTGTCCAAGATGGACGGCGCCATTGTTATTGACCGTGATTTAACGCAAATCATGCGTGCAAATTTCCATCTTAATCCAGACGCTTCTTTGCCTACTACCGAGACGGGTATGCGTCATCGTACCGCTGCACGCATGAGTTTGCTTACCAACGCAATGGTTATCTCGGTATCTGAGCGTCGCCAAGTAGTTAACATTTACGTGAATGGTCGTTCATATCAAATTCGTACAGTAGCCGAGCTCATGACTCGTGTAAGTCAGTTGTTGGCAACCTTGCAAACTACGCGTCAGTTGTTGGATCGCAGTCTTTTGCGTTTGACTTCGCTCGAGTTGGATAACTATGTAACGCTTGGAGATATTGCTAGTATTTACAGCCAATTTGAGCTTCTCAGCGCTACCGATCAAAACTTGCAGGACATTATTGCGCAGCTTGGTGTGGAGGGACGCACGGTAGAGATGCAGCGCATGCAGCTTGTGGGCGACATGGACAGCGAATACAGCCTTATGATTCGTGATTATGCGAGCAGTTCTACCGTAGAACAAGCCCACAAAATCCGTGAACAATTCCAGTCTTTGGCAGCCAAAAACGAGCTGGATATCAAAAATATTGCCTATGTATTGGGCTATGAGGACCGTAAAGAGGACAGTGTTATGGTTCCGCTGGGCTTGCGTACCTTATCGCGTATTTCTGTTGTGCGCGAGGGTATGGCCGATAAAATTGTGGATGAGTATGGTTCCTTGCAAGAGCTACTTGACGATATTCAGCAAAATCCCGAGCGCTTGGACGAGATTGGCGTTCGTAACTCAGTCATTTTGGCAGATAGTCTTCTTAAGATGCATGGAAGGCAGTAATCTATCGTGAAGTGCACGTTGGAAAAGCCGGCTACAAGCTCTGGATTTGCACCCACAGCACAAGCCCAACTTCAAGAACTTGATGAATTTCAAATCACGCCAGATACCTGCGCTATTATTGCTGCCGGTGGTTCGGGTGTGCGCTTTGGAGACCCTCGTGGTAAACAGTTTGTAGACCTATGCGGCCTTCCTCTTATTAGTTGGTCCCTTTTAGCCTTTGATGAGGCACCTTCCATCTCTTCTATTGTTATTGTTTGTGCTACAGAACGTATGGATGAGATGCGTTCTCAGACGGTGGACATTCTCATCCTACATACACCCGTGTATTTTGCTCCTTCGGGTACTACGCGCCAAGAGTCCTGCTATTCAGGCTTGCTACGTGCTCCACAAACGGCAAAATACGTGGCCATTCATGATTCTGCGCGTCCCCTCATTACGCCCGAGGGCATAGAAGATACCATTGCGCGTGTACGTGCTGGTGCAGATGGTGCACTGCTTGCTCATCCTGCAACGGATACCCTTAAAGTTGTTAAGAAGGGCTGTGTTGTGCAAACGCCTGACCGATCACCCTATTGGTATGCGCAAACACCACAGGTATTTGGTCGAGAAGCTATTTTAAAAGCACATAAACAAGCACGCACTCACCATATTGTTGCGACGGATGACGCTTCGCTTATGGAGCATCTTGGTGCCCGTGTGGAGGTAGTGTCTACGCCAGCTGCTAACCTTAAGGTGACGGTTCCCGAAGATCTTATTCTTGCGGAAGCTGTTTTACTTGATCGTTTTGCCAAAGCTGCAACAGGTGGTGAATTGTAGTGCTTCGTATTGGACATGGGTATGACGTGCATAAACTTGTTCCCAACCGCGAACTTGTTTTGGGTGGTGTAACCATTCCTCACTCCAAAGGGCTTCTCGGTCACTCGGACGCGGATGTGCTTACTCATGCATTGGCGGATGCCATTTTGGGTGCGCTCCGCGAAGGAGATATGGGCAAGCTGTTTCCAGATACAGATCCGGCATATAAGGATGCTAATTCTCTTGAACTATTGCGTCACGTTGCAAAGCTCATGCGTTCTTATGGGTTTGAATTGCTCGACTGCGATTGTACTATTGCGGCTCAGGCACCAAAACTTGCATCGCATAGGGAGGAAATGCGATGTAACCTGGCCGCTGCCATGGGCGTTTCTGTAGACTGCGTAGGAATTAAATCTACTACTACCGAGAAACTCGGTTTTGTTGGACAGGAACAAGGCATTGCAGCATGGGCCGTTGCACTTTTGGAAAAGTAACACCTCATACGCTTGCAAAAAGCGTATAAGCATAACCAAGGAGAAGTCATGCTTGTATATAACAGCCAGCACCATAAAAAAGAAGAGCTCACGCCCATCGAACCAGGTAAAATCCGTATGTATGTGTGTGGACCAACCGTGTATGACCAAATCCATATTGGCAATGCACGCACCTTCTTATCTTTTGATGTTATCCGTCGCTACCTGCAGTACAAGGGTTTTGACGTTACTATGGCTCAAAATCTTACCGATGTGGACGACAAGATTATTAACCGTGCTCATGAAGAAGGCCGTAGCTCTGCAGAAGTGGCCGAAGAATACTCCAACGCATTTATCGATATTATGCGTAAGTTTGGCGTGGCAGACCCCGATATCCGTCCTCGCGCAACGCAGGAAATTACAGCCATGCAGGACATGATTCTTACGCTTATCGATAAGGGACATGCTTATGCAGCTAACAATGGTGACGTGTACTTTTCTGTTCATTCCGATAAAAACTATGGCATTCTTTCTGGACGTGACCTTGATCAGTTGCGTGCGGGTGAGCGTGTAGAGGTCAACGAGGATAAACGCAACCCCTTTGACTTTGCTTTGTGGAAGGCTGCAAAACCTGGTGAGCCTAGTTGGCCCAGCCCTTGGGGAGATGGACGTCCTGGTTGGCATACTGAGTGCTGTGCCATGATTCATCGCTATCTAGGTACTCCCATTGATATTCATGGTGGCGGCCAGGATCTGGTATTTCCTCATCATGAGAACGAGACTGCTCAAGCTATGTGCGCTTGGGATGCGGCACTTGCAAACACGTGGATGCATACGGGTATGTTGCGCGTAGACGGAGAAAAGATGTCCAAGTCTTTGGGTAACTTTTACACGCTTAAAGAGGTGTTGGATAAGTACCCCGCACATGCTGTACGCTTGCTTATGCTCCAAACACACTATCGTGCTCCGTTGGACTTCTCGTTTAGCCGCCTTGATGGTACCCTGGGCACGCTTGAGCGCCTGAGTGGTTGCGTACGCAACCTTATGTGGGCGGCCAATAATTCTGCAAGTCCTGCGCATGAACTTGCGGAATCAGATAATGTGCTGGTAGCAGCTACCACGCAGGCCAAGGCAGACTTTGTGGCGCAGATGGATGATGACTTCAACACGGCTGGTGGATTAGCTGCAATCTTTGCACTTACCACTGCGGCCAATACCTATCTTGACCAAAATGCAGGCAATGTTGTTGCTTATGTGGCAACAGATGCTGCAAATATGCTGGTAGAGCTACTGGCTGTCCTAGGTATTGATCTTTCTGCGTCTACTCAAAATGAGCTTCCTGCACAGCTTATTGATCTGTCTGCCAAGCTTGCAAACTATGCTGGCGAGTCTACAGAAGAAGCCGCTCAAGCTCTTCTTGATGCTCGTCAACAGGCACGTGCCGAGAAAAACTGGCCGCTTGCAGACTCTATTCGCGATGCCATTGCCGAGCTTGGACTCACCATCGAGGACACCGCTGCAGGTCCACGCCTCACCACAAAGGGGCGTGCTGTTCGTGGCTAAACCAAATTCGTCCAAGCGCGCCAGCGCCTCCCGCGCTGGCGGCAGCGCTCGCCCAGACTCGCGCTTTGGCAATTCCGCACGTGGTAACGGTTGTAATGCAAAATCTTCAACAGGTCGCTCTGATCGTAATGAGCGTTCCGGTCGTCGTACCAAATATTCCAATGGTGTACGACGTTCTGCAGGGCATCCTCAGCGCTCTGCTCGAGGCTCGGTGCGTGATACCTCTCAACTGTATGACCTTATCGAGGGTCGTCGCGCTTGTACAGAAGCACTGGATACCGGTGTTCCTATTGCAAAGGCACTGGTACTGTCTGGTGCTACTTCTGCTCATAGTGCGGCTGATGCTTCTCTTAAAGAACTGGTAGATCGCCTTAATACAGCTGGCATTTCTGTGGAAGAGGTGCCTCGCGCAATTCTTGACAGCATGTCTTCGCACGGAGCGCACCAGGGTATTATGCTGCGCACACGTCCATTTCAGTATGCGGAACTCAATACCATTATTCAGCGTGCTACCAGCAAAAACGAACTTGTCATCGTGCTTGATCACGTAACGGATGAAGGAAACTTTGGCGCTATTGTGCGCAGTGCAGAAGTTGTTGGCGCTGCAGGTGTAGTTATTGCAAAGGCTCGTGCTGCTCGTGTGGGCACTGCGGCCTATAAAACTTCTGCAGGTGCTGTATTGCATCTGCCCATTGCTCAGGTTTCTAATCTTGCTTCTGCGCTTGATGAGCTCAAAAAGGCGGGCTTTTGGGTAGTTGGCTCTACGGAACATGCTACTCAAAACGTTTGGGAGTCCCCCATGAATGGCCGTCTTGCGCTTGTTATGGGTTCAGAAGGTAATGGCATTTCTCAGTTGGTGCTTAAGAAGTGTGACTTTAGCTGTAAATTGCCTCAACGTGGTTCGGTAGAGTCTCTTAATGTGGCTCAAGCTGCAACAGTCATGTGCTATGAATGGATGCGTCAGGTTACC
The DNA here is from genome assembly GCF_000483125.1 of Atopobium fossor DSM 15642. Taxonomy (GTDB): domain Bacteria; phylum Actinomycetota; class Coriobacteriia; order Coriobacteriales; family Atopobiaceae; genus Atopobium; species Atopobium fossor. The sequence continues at coordinate 259,470 of NZ_AXXR01000003.1, read as the reverse complement.
TGCAAGCAAGCTGCCTTAGGTGAGGCGCATGAGTAAAAAGCCTCTTGAGCTGCTTGTGGTGGATGGTTATAACGTCATCTTTAAAACTCCTCGCTATACCAGTCTCATGGATACACCATCTACAAAATCGCTTTCTGCAGATCCCTTTGATCGCGCACGTGAGCTGCTTATATCGGATGTTGCTGCCTACGCTCAGCACCGTTTTACTCCCGTCATCGTGTTTGACGGTTCTGGCAATGTAAGTCCAGACCGACCCAATCTTAAGCGTGCAGGAGTGCAGCTTATCTTCTCTAAAACGGGTGAGAGTGCAGATAGTGTTATTGAGCGTCTGGTAACGCAATGCCGCTTGGAGGAGCGCGACGTAACAGTGGTAACTTCCGATAACACCATCAGGGCTACTGTTGGTGGAATTCCTGTTACGCGCATTTCGAGTACGGCTCTTATTAGCGATGTTCAAATAAGCGAGGTGGAATCTCGACAGACCATGGTAGACCAAGGTCGCAAGCGTTTAACTGTTGCAGATCGTCTAGACGCATCTACTATCGAGAAACTCAATAAGCTGTTGGGTAAATAAGGTTTTTCACTCATATGCAAAGGCTGTGGCAGCAAAAATACGACGAGAAGCAGCTATAAAGATTCCGCAGCATATAAAGGCAGGTTTTTCATCCAGCCTTGTTCTTCGTAGCCAGCAAGAGAAAAACGGATGCAATGAGAAAGAGAAAATTCCTTTGCAAATTGTGCAAGACTTTTGCTCTTAACATTAATTCCGGCCTTTACCTCCAAGGGGATGACTTCTCCATTATGCTCGCAAATAAAATCGATTTCATTTTTGCTTTGTTTTCCATCTGCTGACCAATATGCAGGTAATTTTTTTGAGGCTATAAGTTGCTGACAAACAAATTGTTCACTATAAGTACCCTTTGCATGGGTAAACAGAGCGTCTCCACTAAAGAGAGTCTTTTCATTAAGATGTAATGCTGCGCCCAAAAGACCAACATCAAGAAGATATAGTTTAAAACTGGTAGGGTCTGTATAAGCAGACAAAGGAACTCCTGGTCTTGTAATTCTATTAACCTTTGTTACAAGGCCAGCATCTGCAAGCCAGCTGATGGCATCTTTATAATCTCGTCCACGGCCGCCAGGACGTACTTGAGAGTAAATAAATTTTTTACTTCCGTTTTCTCGGGCAATTTGTAGAGGAACCGAACGCCATGTTTCTCTAATATGTTCTGCTTCAAGTGGTGAAGAAATATGTTTTGAAAAGTCATGTTCATAATCAATGAGGAGTGCATCCTGGATTTGGCGTGCTTCACTCAACAATCCTGTGGAGATATAGGCCTGTACTGCAGCTGGCATGCCACCAACATACAAATAACTACGAAGCCTATCTTCAAATGATTCTCCCATGGCGCTTATGAGTTCATAGTCCTTCTCAATAATCAGGTCTGCCAAGCTGTTATCGCCCAAGGCTCTAAGAAACTCCGAGAAAGTCATGGGAAAAAGGTCAAGGTAGTCTACTTTACCAACGGGCCATGAAATACGACTCATGCTTTTTGTAGCGTCGTCTCTGTTGAGAGCTACACCTAATAAAGATCCTGCGGCAATAACTGGTATTTGGGGGGTCTGTTCACAAAACATTTTAAGAGCTGTGATGGCACGAGGACATTCTTGAATCTCATCAAGAAAAAGAAGTGTTTCTCCATCAAGCAGATTTGTATTCGTGTAGGCACCCAAGGCGGCAAGCGTGCGTTTTGGTTCTAACGATCCTGAGAAAAACTGTTGAACTATCTCATTATTGAGGAAGTTGATAGAGGCAAAATGCTTAAAGCTCTGTCGAGCAAATTCTTCTACCAGCCAGGTTTTTCCAACCTGTCGTGCGCCCCTAATAATAAGAGGTTTACGATTTTTTGAGGTATTCCAAGTTTTAAGCTTCTCAAGTGCGTATCTTTGCATGAAATCTTTCCGTTCGCAGTTTTTTGTTCTTTAGTATACATAACTTTCGGAATCAACCAAAATTGGCGGTTTCCGACATCGGAATCAACCAAAATTGGCGGTTTCCGACATCGGAATCAACCAAAATGGTCAGATTGAAGAGATAAACGACAAAGATAGAAGTTCTTCTCGCCAGATGCTTTAAGATACGCTATTATTACTCACGCACAGTTTGTGCGCACTGATGTGCTGGTGTAGCTCAATGGTAGAGCCCTGGTTTTGTAAACCAGTTGTTGTAGGTTCGATCCCTATCACCAGCTCCAGGCAATTTTCGGAGCCTTTGGCATTGTCACTAAAGGCTCCGTTTTTATGCTCGCGACAAGCCGTGATTGGCTGCAATTGTGCAGGAAACGTGACAAGGCTACGCCCGGCTGGGTGGTTTGTATTGACAACCCATCAAAACGGTCGTAATATTTCCTCCGCTTGCAAGGCAAATCACCAAGCAAGTCGCTTGAAAATATATGGGGATATGGCACAGCGGCAACTGCGGCGGACTGTAAATCCGCTCCCTCTGGGTTCCCTGGTTCGAGTCCAGGTATCCCCACCATGCCCGTGTAGCTCAGTAGGTAGAGCACTTCGTTGGTAACGAAGAGGTCACCGGTTCAAATCCGGTCGCGGGCTCCATCTTTTCAAGCAATCGCCATGCCGGCGTAGCTCAGCTGGTTAGAGCACACGGCTCATACCCGTGATGTCACTGGTTCGAATCCAGTCGCCGGTACCATGAATTCTTGCGGCCCTCCAGGGCCGTTTGGAATATATAAGCAAGTTATTCGTTGGATAGCACACAAAGCTAGTTCCAAGAGGAGGATGGCAATGGCCAAGGAGAAGTTTGATCGTTCCAAGCCACACGTAAACATTGGTACCATTGGTCACGTAGACCACGGTAAGACCACTCTTACCGCTGCAATCACCAAGGTTCTCTCCGAGACCGAGGGTTGCCATGCAGACTACACCGCATTCGAGAACATCGATAAGGCTCCCGAAGAGCGTCAGCGTGGTATTACCATTTCCGTATCTCATGTTGAGTACGAGACTTGGGAGCGCCATTACGCTCACGTAGACTGCCCTGGTCACGCTGACTACGTAAAGAACATGATTTCCGGTGCTGCACAGATGGACGGCGCCATTCTTGTAATCGCTGCTACCGATGGTCCTATGGCTCAGACCCGCGAGCACATCCTTTTGGCTCGTCAGGTAGGTGTACCTTACATCATCGTATTCCTCAACAAGTGCGACATGGTTGACGATGAGGAGCTTATCGACCTCGTAGAGATGGAGACCCGTGACCTCCTCTCTGAGTATGACTTCCCCGGTGATGACCTGCCTATCGTTCGTGGTTCCGCTCTTGGTGCACTTAACGGTGAGCAGAAGTGGGTTGACTCTGTAGTAGAGCTCATGAAGCAGGTAGACGCTTACATCCCCACCCCCGCTCGTGATAACGAGAAGCCCTTCTTGATGGCTATCGAGGATGTTATGACCATTTCCGGTCGTGGTACCGTTGCTACTGGTCGTGTAGAGCGCGGTCAGCTCAAGCTGAACGAGCCCGTCGAGATTGTTGGTATCAAGGATACCCAGAGCTCCGTCTGCACCGGCATCGAGATGTTCCGTAAGACCATGGACTTCTGCGAGGCTGGCGACAACGTGGGTCTGTTGCTTCGCGGCATTAAGCGCGAGGACATCGAGCGCGGTCAGGTACTCTGCAAGCCCGGTTCTGTAACTCCTCACAAGAAGTTTACCGGTGAGATTTACGTACTGACCAAGGAAGAAGGCGGCCGTCACACCCCATTCTTCAATGGTTATCGTCCTCAGTTCTACTTCCGCACCACTGACGTAACCGGTTCCATCGAGCTCCCCGAGGGCGTAGAGATGGCTATGCCTGGCGACCACGTCACCATTAACGCTGAGCTTCTTTACCCCATCGCTATGGAGGAGGGCCTGCGCTTCGCTATCCGCGAGGGTGGCCACACCGTAGGTGATGGTCGTGTAGCTACCATCGTTGAGTAAACGATTTAGCTGACTTAATCGGACCCGGCGTCTTCGCAAGAGGGCGTCGGGTTTCTTTTCTCTATTGGTTCTACCGTTTGTTTTGATTGTTTTGTCAAGGATATTCGCATGCTTGCCGTGTTGCTTGACAAGATAGGAAGCAAGATGGTAACGTATCCCACCGCGTATAACTGAGAAACGATCTCAGTTATTTGGGTAACTGGGAGGTTTCATGCGTACTATGGTCACCCTCGCATGCACCGAGTGCAAGCGCAGGAATTACACCACAGATAAGAACAAGAGCAACAACCCCGAGCGTATGGAGTTGAAGAAATATTGCCCTTGGTGCCACAAGCACACTGTTCATAAGGAAACCCGCTAGGTTTTTCTAATACGCCAGTAGTTCAATTGGTAGAGCATCGGTCTCCAAAACCGACTGTTGAGGGTTCGAGTCCTTCCTGGCGTGCCAGATAACACACCGGCCCGTCCCCTACGGGGCGGGCCGGATTTATGAGATAGGGTCATATACCCGAAGGGATGAGTTCATGGCGAACAAGGAGCGCAATAAGAGGAGTGCCCGCAAGGCTCGCGCACAAGAGCGTGCTGATCGCGAGGCTATCCAGGCTGATGCCGCTTCCGATTCCCAAACCAAGGTGTCGGCTAAGTCTGAGATGGCAAAGGCAGAGACAAAAGCCAAGGCAAATAAGCGTCCTGGCTTTATCAAGCGTTCGCTTGGTTGGTTTGGTGATGTCCGCACGGAGATGCGTAGGGTTACATGGCCCGCTAAGCCAGAGCTTAAGAATTACACTGTTGGTGTATTTGCAATGCTTATTGTATTTGGTATCGCAATCTGGGCGATTGACTTAGGCATCGTTGCACTTCTCTCTGCTTACGCAGGTTTGGGGGCATAGCAATGGCTAAGCGTTGGTATGTAGTTCACACTTATTCTGGTTACGAGAATAAGGTAAAGGCTGATCTTGAGCATCGTATCGAGACTTTTGGTCTAGAAAACGTTGTTGTGGATATCCAGATTCCTACTGAGGAAGTAACTGAGCTCAAAGAAGGCGGCAAGCGTGAGACCAAGGAAACCAAAGTATTCCCTGGTTACGTACTTGTTCGTATGGAGATTGACGATAACTCTTGGGCGGTTGTTCGCAACACTCCAGGAGTTACAGGTTTTGTTGGTATAGATGGCAAGCCAACGCCGCTTTCTCGTGAAGAGTTCAACAAGATTATGCGCCGCTCTAATAAAAGTGCAGATGCTCCTCGTCCTACCTCTACTGATCTTGAGGTTGGACAGTCCATCCGCGTTGTTTCTGGTGCACTTGCAGATTTTGACGGCACAATTTCCGAGATCATGCTTGCTTCGGGTAAGGTTAAGGTTATGCTTGCAATCTTTGGTCGCGAGACACCCGTTGAGCTTGACATAGATAAGGTAGCTGCAATTAACTAGCTTATTCACCTCTTGTCTCTTTCGGTGAGGAATGCTTCTGAGGCAAGGGCGTTTATAGAATTTATTACAGGTAACTAAAGGTACACAGGAGAACATCATGGCTGAGAAGAACGTAGTTAAGTTCATTAAGCTTCAGATTCCTGCTGGTCAGGCAAACCCTGCTCCTCCAGTAGGCCCCGCCCTGGGCGCTGCACAGGTAAACATCATGCAGTTCTGCCAGGCATTCAACGCAGAAACTAAGGATAAGGCTGGCGACATCATCCCCGTTGAGATTTCCGTATACGAGGATCGTAGCTTCAGCTTTGTTTGCAAGACCCCTCCCGCAGCTAAGCTCATCATTAAGGAGCTGGGCATTAAGGGCGGTTCTGGTGTTCCTCAGCGTGACAAGGTTGGTCAGCTTACTCAGGATCAACTTCGTAAGATTGCTGAGATTAAGATGCCTGACCTCAATGCTAATGACGTTGAGGCTGCAATGAAGATTGTTGCTGGTACTGCTCGTTCTATGGGCGTTACCATCGCTGAGTAATTTACGCGATTCATTGTTTTTATGCTTGTCTCACAGGGAGTACAAGCTTTACGTGGGAGGGCATGCTGCCCGTATGTACCACAAAGGAGGATTTATGGCAAAGCACGGTAAGAACTATCGCAACGCTTCCGAGAAGGTCTCTGCAGAGCTCTACAGCCCCAAGGCTGCTCTTGAGCTTGTAAAGGAGCTCGCAAGCGCTAAGTTCGACGAGACCATTGACGTTTCCATTCGCTTGGGTGTAGATACCCGTAAAGCAGATCAGAACGTTCGTGGCTCCATTTCCCTTCCTAATGGCACCGGTAAGACTGTTCGTGTTGCAGTATTTGCGGAGGGCGAGAAGGCCCGTGAGGCAGAGGCTGCTGGCGCAGACATTGTAGGTGCAGATGATCTGGTTGCTTCCATTCAGGCTGGTAACTTTGATTTTGATGCTGCTATCGCAACCCCCAACATGATGGCTAAAGTTGGTCGCATTGGTAAGCTTCTTGGACCTCGTGGTTTGATGCCTAACCCCAAGCTTGGCACCGTAACCATGGATGTTGCAAAGATGGTTGGCGAGCTCAAGGCTGGTCGTGTAGAGTACCGTGCTGATCGTTATGGTATCTGCCACGTACCTCTGGGCAAGGCTTCTTTTGAGGTTGCTGCACTGGTAGAGAACTACCAGGCTCTTATCACCGAGATTTTGCGTGTTAAGCCTGCAACCGCTAAAGGTCGCTATGTTAAGTCCGTTGTAGTTTCTTCTACCATGGGACCTGGCGTTAAGGTAGATGGCACCAAGGTTCGTGCCCTCATGGAGGACTAGTACTACTTAGATATACCTGTTTATTCTTAAAGCACCTCATCTCACCGATGGGGTGCTTTTTTGTACGAAAAGCTGCATCCTATAAAAGCAATGCTTAGTTATGATTGACAGTAAATCGGGGGGGGTATATTCAACAAGCTTTTATTTATTAAACGATAAGAGGTAAAAATGGCTGAGACCAGATTCGCACTTCTCATTGATGCAGAAAACATTCCTGCAAAGTATGCTCAAAACATACTTGCAGAAGTGGAAAAGCATGGAACATGCTTGTATAAGAGGATTTATGGAAATCCTGACTGCATTGTCAATAGTGATTGGCAAGACGCAGTTAAAGAGTATTCGCTTACACCAAGGATTCAAATAAATAATACTCGTGGTAAAAATGCATCTGATTCAGCGCTTATCATAGACGCAATGGATATCCTACATGCAGGTAATGTTACTGGCTTTTGTATTGTTTCGTCTGATAGCGATTATACATATTTGGCAAGAAGGATTAGCGAGTCTGGTTGCAAAGTATGGGGTATGGGTGAATCAGAAAAAGTAACTGAAGCATTAAAAAATGCCTACGAGAAGTATATCTATATAGATTTGTTGGCGCAGCAAGCTGAGGAAGAGAAGTGCGCAGCTAAAGCCGTGGAGGATGCAAAAGCTAAAAATACTCAGCAGAAGCAAAAAGCTACAAGCAAAGATGCAAAAGCGACAGCCAATATTCCTGGGAAGAAAACCATTGAAGCATATATTCAACAGCTTATTAAGGAATGTAACGATAAAAACAAGCCAGCAAATTTAGGATTTATTGGTAGCGAGCTTAATCGCATCTATAAGAATTTTGATGTGAGATATTATGCGAAAAAGGGTGGAACTCGCTACAAATACCTTAAAGATTTCGTTAACGATTTTAATTCTCTTAAAGTGGATAAAAATAATAATGTCGTACCTATCGCATAGGTATTTATAAACAATAGTGTTGAACTCAATCATTTCCTAAAACACCTCGTCTTACACCGACGGGGTGTTTTTTATTGATAAAAAATAATAATATAATTCAAATATATTTTGCTTTAGCTAGGGCAAAAACCGGAAGGAGTAATATGAAAAATAAAACTTGGGCAATTGTTCTCGCACTGTTTTTGGCAGTATTGTTGCCTGGCTGTGGAAATAATTCAGCGCCTACGACTGATGGAGATAGTGCTGCTACGAGCGATAAGGCTGCAACAAAAGCAGAAGAAATCAACTTCTATGGTGATCATGAAACAGGTTTTATAAAAATGGGCTCCAGTGTTGATGGTGTACAAACGGAGCTCTTACAGTTCAAAGTTTCTGATGTTGCTGCGGATAGCTGTGGATATACCGATGAAAATGGTGAAGGACAGAGCCTAGGTTTTGGGCGTGGTAAATTACTCAAGAGTCACCAAACGGGAGATCTGTACAAAATTATTCGAACAGGCGAGCAGGTGTTTCCCTCTTCTATTTCTAACTTGATGGTAGATAAAGATGATGTTTATCGCACTGCAGGTGTTTGGCTGCAAAAAACAGATGCTTCCGATCCTGAGCTTTCTATCGATGCTGCCAAAAAGGCTTATCCTAATGGTGTTGAGCTAAAAAATGATACAAAGCATCCCGCATATTTTTACAGGGGACAAAAAGGCGATGCAGCTTTTGATGCTGGTCTTAAGGACTATGCACTTATCTACAAAGTTGATGATAGCTTTACACTTTTAATACGTGTCTCCGATAAGGGCGATAAGGAAAAAGATATCAAGTCTGCTGTGGATACATATGGAGACGAGGCTGTAGCTAACTACCTTTACAGTTTGATAGCCGAGCCAAGTGCATAAACTCCGTGGCAATCCTGTGAATCGTATCTTACGCTTGACGAGAAGTTTGTCTCGTTGCAAAATATTCAATTGCTAAAGCATAAGTTTTAGCAGACGTTTAGCACGTCCACTGCCAGAGACAGCTGGTGCCCAAAAGGGCCTAAGGGGAGCATCTGCACCCGCCCGCCGAGGTGGTCTAAAGAGCTTGTATCTTCTGACCCCGTCTGGCATGAGCTGGCGGGGTCTTTGCATGCAAGGGCCCACCGTGCAGGTGGTTCGTGCCCGAAGACATGCATAAAGGAGGTGTCACATGCCAGCACAGTCCAAGTTCGATATGCTCGAGAAGGTATCTGCCTCTCTCGAGAATGCCGCAGGCCTTTTTGTAATCGACTATCGCGGTCTCTCCGTAAAGGAGGCACAGCAGCTTCGTCGTAATCTGCGTGAAGCTAACGCAGAAATGAAGGTCTACAAGAACAACATCGTAAAGATTGCTCTCGAGAAGGCGGGTCTGCCTGCTATCGACGAAGTACTCGTCGGTACATGCGCATACGTTTTCTACGAGAATGATCCTGTAGATGCAGCTAAGGTAATCAAAGAGGCAAACAAGTCTCTTAAGAAGATTGAGTTCCTCGGCGGTATCGCAGACGGTAAAGCAGTTAACGCAGCTGAGGCAAATGCTATCGCAGATCTTCCTTCTCGCGAGGAGCTTATTGCCAAGTTCGTTGGTTGCATTTCCAATCCTCTCTCCGGCGTTGTCCGTGTACTCAATGGCCCCGCACAGGGTCTTCACACGGTTCTCTCCGCAGTGGAGGAGCAGAAGAACGCCGCATAACGCAGCGGGGTTCACCCAAACTTTTACATTGAGCTAAGGGCATCAAAAATGACGCCCCTAACAAAGGAGAATTGACATGGCTGTCACCAAGGATGAAATTATTGAGGCTCTCAAGGAGATGCCAGCACTCGAGCTTTCCGAGCTTGTACACGAGCTTGAGGACGTATTTGGCGTATCCGCTGCTGCTCCTGTAGCAGTTGCTGCTGCTCCTGCTGCTGCTGAGGCTGCTGAGGAGAAGACCAACTTCGACGTAGTTCTCGAGGGCTTTGGCGAGAACAAGATTGCTGTTATTAAGGTAGTTCGTGAGCTCACCTCTGCTGGTCTTAAGGAGGCCAAGGAGATGGTCGAGGGTGCTCCTAAGGCAATCCTCGAGGGCGCTAAGAAGGACGACGCTGAGGCTGCTAAGGCTAAGCTCGAAGAGGCAGGCGCTGCTGTAACCCTTAAGTAAATTCCCTGTAAGGTATTTACTTAAGTACTCTTAACAACTGTTTAGAGTTATGAGGACTCCTGGTTATATGCCAGGAGTCCTTTTTTTGTTTTACCTACGTTTTTGGATGTAAAACCCTTCCCAATTTGCTTGGTTTATTGGATACTAATAGGTCCACATGTTCCCTACATATTCTATTTTCGGATTTCACCAGGTAAATAGGGTAGATAGCTTTCTTTACTGTAAAAAACAGTCAAAGTCAAGTATTTTAATTGACCAAGCCTCCTTTTTTAGGTAGATTGTTACATTGCGATATTTGTCGCATTATGTCGTTCCGAAGGAGGAAACACCTGGTGCCTACCACAAAGATTTCCACTACTACCTCCGCAAATGCACGTGAGCGCGTGAGCTTTAGCAAAATTCGCTCTAACGTCGAGCCACCCAACCTCATTGAAGTTCAGAAGGAGTCCTTCCATCGTTTTATGACGACTGGTTTGGACGAGGCCTTCGCAGAAGCATCTCCTATCGAGAATGCTGCTGGAACCATGGAGGTTTCGTTTGGCGAGCATCAGTTTGGAGATCCTGCACACACGATAGCTGAGTGCCGAGCAAAGGATATTTCTTATCAGGCTCCTATGCTCGTAGAGGTTCGCTTTGTCAACAAAGAGACGGGCGAGATTAAGGAGCAGCTCGTATTTATGGGTGATTTCCCACTCATGACCGAGCGCGGTACTTTTATTATCAATGGCTCCGAGCGCGTTGTGGTTTCTCAGCTCGTTCGTTCCCCAGGCGTCTACTTCTCTGCGGAGACGGACAGTGGCGTTTTGGTACACCGTGTCCAGTTCATCCCTGCTCGTGGTGCATGGCTGGAGTTTGAGGTCGATAAGCGCGGTCAGCTTGTCGTATCTATCGATCGTAAGCGTCGTCAGTCTGCAACTTTGCTGCTTCGTGCGCTGGGTATTGCAGAGTCCGATGACGAGATTCTTAACCTTTTGGGTGATTCTGACGTTGTCCGCTCAACCATCGAGCGTGACTCTGTACAGACCCGTCAGGGTGCTTTGGAAGAGATTTATCGTCGTCAGCGTCCCGGTGAGCCTGTTACGGCAGACTCCGCACGTTCTTTGCTCGATGGTCTTTTCTTCAACCCTGCGCGCTATGACCTTGCTAAGGTTGGCCGTTACAAGATTAACAAGAAGCTTGAGCTCGATACCGAGGCAGATATTGTTACTCTTACTGAGGAAGACATCGTTGTTGCCCTTCGCTACTTGCTTGCTCTTCATGCTGGCGATACCACCAAGAAGGTTGATGATATTGACCACTTTGGTAACCGTCGTGTTCGTACGGTAGGCGAGTTGGTACAAAACCAATTCCGTATTGGTATGAGCCGCATGGAGCGCGTCATCCGTGAGCGCATGGCTTCTCAGGATGCTGACGACATCACTCCACAGTCTCTTATCAACATCCGTCCCATTGTGGCAGCAATTAAGGAGTTCTACGGATCTTCTCAGCTGTCTCAGTTTATGGATCAGTCCAACCCGCTTGCTGGTCTTACCAACAAGCGTCGTCTTTCTGCTCTGGGACCTGGTGGTCTTGCGGGTCACAAGTCTGGCTCGAGCCGTCGTACCAATGTTCCTACCGCAGTTCGTGACGTTCATAACTCTCACTATGCGCGTATGTGTCCTATCGAGACGCCAGAAGGCCCCAACATTGGTCTTATTGGTTCCTTGGCACTGTATGCACATGTAAATGAGTATGGCTTTATTGAGTCTCCCTACCGTCGCGTAAAGGATGGCAAGCTTACAGGCGAGGTTGTATGGATGACAGCGGACGAGGAGGAGCAGCACAACATTGCCCCTGCTAATACTCCTACCGATCCTAAAACTGGTGAGTTTGTTGAGGTAGACCCTGCAACCGGTAAGCTTACTAAGCCCACTCGTGTTGTAGCTCGTACCCGTGACTTTGACGGTTCCTTTGGTGCTCCTGCACAGGTTCCTGTAGAAGACATTGACCTCATGGACGTTTCTGCCCGTCAGCTTTTGTCGGTAGCAGCAACGCTCATTCCATTCCTTGAGCATGACGATGCTAAGCGTACCCTCATGGGCGCAAACATGCAGCGTCAAGCAGTGCCTCTGATTAAAGCTTCCGCACCTTTGGTGGGTACCGGTATGGAAGCACGTGCGGCTTTGGACTCTGGCGAGATGGTATGCGCCAGCGAGGATGGTCGCGTTGTAGAGGTAGATGCTCTTCATGCAGTTGTTAAGGGCGCAAGTGGCGATATTACCTATGAGTTCCCTAAGTTTGAGCGCTCCAACCAATCTACCTGCATTAATCATCGTCCCGTTGTTAAGGTTGGTGACGATGTAGTAGCTGGTCAGCCTTTGGCAGACGGTACGTCTATCGATAAGGGCGAGCTTGCTTTGGGTAAGAACCTGCTTGTGGCGTATATGCCATGGGAGGGTTTCAACTACGAGGATGGTATCGTTGTTTCCGAGCGTGTGGTAGAGGAAGACCTTCTTACCTCCATTAACATTTCTCGCCATGAGATTGACGCTCGTGATACCAAGCTTGGTGCCGAGGAAATCACTCGCGAGATTCCTAACATGTCCGAGGACATGATTGCCAACCTTGATGAGGACGGCATTATCCGTGTGGGTGCAGAAGTTGGTCCTGGCGACATTCTGGTTGGTAAGGTCACTCCTAAGGGAGAGACTGCTCTAACTGCAGAGGAGCGCTTGCTGCGCGCCATCTTTGGTGCCAAGGCTCACGATGTGCGTGATACTTCACTCAAGATGCCTCATGGCTCCTATGGCCGTGTTGTAGAGGTAGTTCGCTTTAGTCGCGAAGCTGGCGATGATCTGCCCCCAGGAGTAAACGACTTGGTTCGCGTCTTTGTTGCTCAGCGTCGTAAGATTCAGCAGGGCGATAAGATTTCTGGCCGTCATGGTAACAAGGGTGTTGTATGCCGCGTTCTTCCTGTTGAGGATATGCCTTATATGGCAGATGGTACGCCAATCGACGTACTGCTTGACCCACTGGGCGTTCCTTCTCGTATGAATGTTGGTCAGCTGCTCGAGTGTCACCTTGGTTGGGCTGCAAGCCACGGCTGGGACATTACCTCGGACAAATCTGACGCTTATGTACCAGGCCCCATGTTTGTCTCGACGCCCGTCTTTGACGGCGCTAACGACGAGGAAGTGTCAGAGGTACTACGCCGCACTAACGTAAACCTGGTTAACAAGGCCAAGCAGGAGTATGGCGAGCATGTAAACGAGGCATTTATTCCTCAGCTCAACGAGATGGGTAAGACTACTTTGTACGATGGCCGTACTGGCGAGCCTTTCCGTGATCAGATTACCGTGGGCACCAGCTACATCTTAAAGCTGGGTCACATGGTTGACGATAAGATCCACGCTCGCTCCACTGGCCCTTACAGTCTGGTAACTCAGCAGCCTTTGGGCGGTAAGGCACAGTTTGGTGGTCAGCGTTTTGGTGAGATGGAAGTTTGGGCACTGTACGCATACGGTGCAGCTAACGTCCTCCAGGAGATTTTGACCGTCAAGTCCGATGATACCGTTGGTCGTGTTAAGACTTATGAGTCCATCGTTAAGGACGAGAACGTACCTGCAGCAGGTACACCTGAGTCCTTCAAGGTTCTTGTTAAGGAAATGCGTTCCCTTGCACTTTCTGTTGAGCCTATCAACTATAAGAAGGCTCCTAAGAACGTCGCAGCTCCCGCTGCATCTAACCATTCCGTCGACGACGTTTTTTCTGCAGTAGATGAGGCTGCCAATTTGGTAGAGGATTTGTCTAACACCGCAGACGTCGAAGTTCTTGTCGGCGACGTCCAGGACGATAAGGAGTAACGAACGTGGCAGATTTCGATACCACCGACTTCGATGCCATTAAGATCTCGCTTGCTTCTGCCGATCAGATCCGTAGCTGGTCTTTTGGCGAGGTAAAGAAGCCCGAGACGATTAACTACCGCACGCTTAAGCCCGAAAAAGACGGCTTGTTTTGCGAGAAAATCTTTGGACCTGTAAAGGACTGGGAGTGCTCTTGCGGTAAGTACAAAGGTATTCGTTTTAAGGGCATTGTCTGCGAGCGCTGTGGCGTAGAGGTAACCAGTGCTAAGGTTCGTCGTGACCGCATGGGTCACATTGAGCTGGCTGCTCCTGTAAGCCATATTTGGTACTTCAAGTCTCCCAACAGCTTCCCTCTGGCTCGCTTGCTTGACGTTAAGGGCAAGGACCTCGAGAAGATTCTGTATTTTGCGAGCTATGTTATTACCGAGGTAGATACCGAGGCTCGTGAGGCCGATAAGGACGATTTGCGCGAGGAGCTTGCTGCAGACATTGAGGAACTCGATGCAGAGCGCGACGAGCAGATTGCTCGTGTACGTGAGCAGGGCGAGGACTCCGGCAACACCTTTGATGATGTTGAGCCTCTTACTGCAGATGAGGTTCGTGCAGAAGTAGCAGACATCGAGGAAGAGTACGAGGAAGAGAAGACGCTTCGTCGTGAGGCTTACGAGAAGTTCATGCAGCTTTCCAAGCGTGATCTTATTTCTGATGAGTCTTTGTTCCGTGAGATGAAGCGCTACTACTCCATCTACTTTAAGGGCGGCATGGGTGCCGAGGCCGTACGTGACCTTCTTCGCTCTATTGACCTGGAGAAAGAATCCAAGGAGCTGCGCGAGATTGTAGCAGACGTAGAAGGCCAGAAGGCAAAACGCGAGAAGGCCGTAAAGCGTCTGGAGATTGTTGATGCCTTCCTTGAGGGTCACAACGATCCAGCGGACATGATTTTGGATGTAATCCCTGTTATTCCACCAGATCTTCGTCCTATGGTTCAGCTTGACGGTGGTCGTTTTGCTGCGTCTGACCTCAATGATTTGTACCGTCGTGTTATTAACCGCAACAACCGTCTTAAGCGCTTGCTTGACCTTGATGCTCCCGCAATCATTGTTAATAACGAGAAGCGCATGCTGCAGGAAGCCGTAGACGCACTGTTTGATAATGGTCGTCGTGGTCGTCCTGTCACCGGCCGTGGTGGACGTCCTCTGAAGTCTCTTGCCGAGGCCCTAAAGGGTAAGCAAGGTCGTTTCCGTCAAAACCTTTTGGGTAAGCGTGTAGACTACTCTGGTCGTTCGGTAATCGTAGTAGATCCCCAGCTTAAACTGCACCAGTGCGGCCTTCCTAAGGCTATGGCGCTCGAGCTGTTTAAGCCCTTTGTTATGCGCCGTCTTGTTGAACTCAACAAGGTCGAGAACATCAAGGGTGCTAAGCGTGCCATCGATCGTGCCATCCCCGCAGTATGGGATGTGTTGGAGGAGGTCATTCAGGATCGCCTCGTACTTCTCAACCGCGCACCAACGCTGCACCGTTTGTCCATCCAGGCATTTGAGCCCGTCCTAGTAGAGGGTAAGGCAATTCACCTGCATCCTCTGGTCTGCGCACCATTCAACGCAGACTTCGACGGTGACCAAATGTCTGTACACGTACCTCTTTCTACGCAGGCTCAGACCGAAGCTCGCGTTCTTATGCTTTCGTCCAACAATGTTCGAAGCCCAGCCTCTGGTAAGGTTCTTACCGTTCCTTCTCAGGATATGGTCTTTGGCGTGTACTTCCTTACAACTGCTAAGGATGATGTAGCAGGTCAGGGTCGTGTATTCTCCAACTTCAACGATGCCATGAGCGCCTACGACTCTCGTAGCGAGCTTGACATCCAGGCAAAGATTACCGTTCGTGTATCTGCTGCTGATGCCAATGTAGAGCAGGATGGCAAGAAGTTCTTCCGCGTGCGTACTGGCCGTGGTGAAACCGTAGATTACGATGTTACCAATAGCGCCGCTCGTTTCGAGACCACCGTTGGTCGCATTATCTTTAACCGTCAGTGTCTTCCCGCAGATTATCCCTTTATCAACTACAAGATGGTAAAGAGCGATATGGGCAAGTTGGTTAACGATTGCTGTGATCGCTACTCGCTTACGCAGGTAGAGGATATTCTCGACAGCATTAAGTACGCTGGTTTCCACTTTGCAACCCGCGCTGGCCTTACTGTTTCTGTATGGGATGCTGTTATTCCTGACGATAAGGAGCAGATGCTCGAAGAGGCACAGGCTGCTGTTAATGAAATTAACGAGAACTACGAGGACGGCCTTTTGTCCGAGCGCGAGCGTCATGCCGAGGTAATTCAGGCTTGGACCTCTTGCACCGAAGAGCTGGGCTCCAAGATGCTCGATGGCTTTGCTGAGGATAACCCCATCTACATGATGGCCGACTCTGGTGCCCGTGGTTCTAAGACGCAGTTGCGTCAGCTTGCTGGTATGCGTGGTTTGATGGCAGACATGTCTGGTGATACCATCGACCTTCCTATTAAGGCTAACTTCCGTGAGGGCCTTGAGCCTCTGGAGTACTTCATCTCCACCTATGGCGCTCGTAAGGGCCTGGTAGATACTGCGTCCCATACCTCCGACTCCGGTTATTTGACCCGTCGTCTGGTAGACGTAGCTCAGGACGTTATTGTTCGTGAGGAAGACTGTGGTACTGATGAGGGTGTAACCTACAACCTCATTAAGCCTGGTACTACTGAGCTCAACACCGATCTTATCGGTCGCTGTGCGCTCAATGACATTGTGGACGAGCAGGGTAGTGTGCTTCTTGCTAAGGATGCATACCTTGAGTCCGCTCAGGACATCCAGAAGCTTGTTGATGCTGGTCTTAAGAAGGTTGAGCTTCGTGCTCTGCTTACCTGTCGCTCTAAGTACGGTGTATGCCAGAAGTGCTATGGCTGGGATCTTTCCACCCGTCGTCCCGTTAACATTGGTACAGCAGTTGGTATTATTGCAGCTCAGTCCATTGGTGAGCCTGGTACTCAGCTTACGATGCGTACCATTCACTCTGGTGGTGTAGCAGGTGCAGACGATATTACGCAGGGTCTTCCTACTGTTGCTCGTATGTTTGACGTTGTAGGCAACGTTAACGAGAAGATCTTGGGTCGCGAGGCAGATTTGGCAGAGAACTCCGGCATCCTTAAGATTACGCCCGAGACTACCGATTATGTCTTGCAGATTGTGGATCCCGAGGATACCACTCGCGTTATTGTCGAGAAAAAGGTTCCCGTATCCGTCCGTTTCATGCCTGGTATTGAGGATGGTTGCGTCGTTCGTGCTGGTGACCAGATTACTAAGGGCTTTGTAAACTTCCGTCGTTTGCGTACGCTTACGGATATTGAGTCTACGATGCACATCTTCGTAGAATCTGTTAAGGATGTTTACACCAGTCAGGGTGTAGATTTGGACGATAAGCACATCGAGGTAATTGCTCGTCAGATGCTGCGTCGTGTTCAGATTACAAACCCCGGCTCTTCTCGCTATTTGCTCAACCAGTACGTTGATCGTTATGAGTTTGCGGATACCGTTAAGGAAATCCAGCTTGCTGGTGGCACGCCTCCCGAGGCAACCCCTGTTATTCTGGGTACTTTGCGCGTTGCAAGCTCCATTGATTCTTGGTTGTCCAGCGCTTCGTTCATCCGTACCGCTGGCGTTCTTACGGACGGTGCTATTAGGGGCGAGGTTGATAACCTGCTCGATCTCAAGTCCAACGTTATTGTTGGTAAGCAGATTCCTGCAGGTACTGGTCTTTCCGCCTACAACGATGTTGAGCTTACGTATCACGGTATGCCTATTACCAAGGCTTCTAACGAGAAGACCTTGCCTGAATGGGCACCAGATATGCTTAAGGACCTTGAAGAGAAGCTTCCTCAGCAGCTTGATTGGGTTGGCGATGAGTACCCCATGGGTGGCGTTTACTCCAAGAATGGTCGTACGCTTTCCAGTGAAGAAGCGAAGCTCTACTTATTTGACGATTTGGGAGTATCTCAGCGTTGGACCAATAAGTTTAGCGAGGTAGGCATCGAGACCGTAGGCGATCTTATCGGCAAGTCTGAGGATGAGTTGCTGCGTATTGATGGTATTGGCGCAAAGGCCATTGAGGAGCTTCGTGATGGTCTTGAGGCTCGTAACCTGCTTTACATCCTTGAGCCTGAGGATGATGTAGCAGATGACGAGGATTTGGCACAGCTGCTTAACATGGTATTTAGTCCCGACGATGACGGTGACATTATGCTTGGCACTGCAGCTCCCGCAACTCACCACTATACCGATGAGTTGATTGGCGCCCCTTCCACCAGCGCTGCCCCTTCTGGTATGGAGGCTATTAACGAGGATCTTGATTCTCTTGATGACCTTCTCAGCCAGGTAGTTCGTCAGGAAGATGCAGCTGCTGCAGCTGACGAAGAAGAGTAACTGTTGTAACCGTTACTGGTTATAAAACGTTAATGGCCTGTCCGATTTATTTCGGTCAGGCCATTTTTCTTGCTACTAGATAAAATCTGTGAATATTTCCTTCAATTACGCCATTCTTTTCAAGTACTTTCTGCGCTTTATGTAGCTGTTCAAGACAACTATCAACAGAGAAACCAGGAAATTCCCACTCAATAATTTTCGCAAACCAAACAAGGGCACCAACGTCAAAGAATCGGATTGGCTGGTACACTTCTCCACTCTCTAGCACTTCAAAATTATGTTCAAGAAACTCTTCTTTTCTCACATCAAGATATTGTTTTGGATAAGGATCTTCCGTGATATGGGGGAGTAAAAGTCGGACTAATTCACGGTCATTTTTTGCTCCAACTTGCTGGGTAAGAAAAAGTCCTCTTGGTTTTAAGGTGCGCTGTAACTCAGCAACACGATAGTCGCCGTGACGATTTGTAATGATATCAAAACACTTGTCAGAAAAAGGCAATGTGTCATTTCCGTCCGCTTCCTTAAAGTTAATCCCCAGCGGTAATAAAACATCTTTACAGAGTTTTACGTTGGGAGGGTAACCCTCGATTGCTGCTGTATTTTTGCTAGGATGATTGAGGGTAAGTAAAAACTCACCGCCACCGGTTTCCATATCTAATAGTTTCATACTATCTTTTCGATAGCTCTGAATAACCTTTCCAAAGTCCCACGGTAAGAGGTCTTCTTCCATGTATCTATCGTGAATATGAGAGAAGTCCCATCCATGAATATGAGCGAGTTTTTCTTCTTTTTTCCAGATCTTTTCTAGCTCTTTCTTGTTCATGCACTAACGGCCTCTCTGGTTATCTTGCAGCCTGCTTCTTTCCCATACAATAAGTTTACATTGACAAAACTATTGAAAATATCAAGTTATGGAAATGCTGACCTGTATGTCTTAAGCAAAATAAGTAGCAATCAACATAGTAAGTCTGTAGTAAATGTGCATGTGATGTGAAGTAAGGATACGCCCGGTACCGTGGTGTGTTGACGCTCAAGCTTGAGCGTTGTATTGTTCCACATTGCGACAATTCTAGGTGATGGTGCTGCGTCGCCTTTGAGGGTTAGCATATTTGTTTATCAATAGGTAAGAAGGAGAAAGCTTTGCCTACAATTAATCAGCTCGTCCGTCAGGGCCGTGTGAGCGTTAAGGCCAAGTCCAAGAACGCTGCTCTCCAGCACAACCCACAGAAGCGTGGCGTATGCACTCGTGTATTCACCACCACCCCTAAGAAGCCTAACTCGGCTCTTCGTAAGGTTGCTCGTGTACGCCTTGTAAATGGCATTGAGGTAACCGCCTATATTCCTGGTGAGGGCCACAACCTTCAGGAGCACTCCATCGTTCTTATCCGCGGTGGCCGTGTTCGTGACCTTCCTGGTGTTCGTTACAAGATTGTCCGTGGTGCTTTTGACTGCGCAGCAGTTCAAAACCGTAAGCAGGGTCGTTCCCGCTATGGTGCTAAGCGTGGCTAATTAACCAAGGATTAAACGTTCGTTCCCTAAAGTTCTGAGGAGAAAATAATGCCGCGTCGTGCAGCAGCAGTTCGTCGTGAGGTTCAGCCTGACGCCGTTTACAACAACAGGCTTGTAACCCAGCTCATTAACAAGATTTTGCTTGACGGTAAGAAATCTACCGCTGAGCGCATTGTATATACCGCTTTTGACCTCGTAGCTTCTAAGACTGGTGAGGATGCTCTTACCGTATTTAAGAAGGCTATGGACAATGTACGTCCTACTCTTGAGGTTAAGCCCAAGCGTGTTGGTGGCGCTACCTATCAGGTACCTATGGAGGTTAACTCCCGTCGTGCTACCACTCTTGCAATTCGTTGGCTCGTTGGTTTTTCTCGTTCTCGCAAGGAGAAGAGCATGGCAGAGCGTCTTGCAAATGAGATTGTAGATGCTTCCAATGGCGTAGGTGCATCCATCAAGAAGCGTGAGGACGTATTCAAGATGGCAGAGGCCAACCGCGCCTTCTCTCACTACCGCTTCTAATTGGAAGGTCTGGAGTAATTTATGGCAAAGGTTAAGTATAAACTCGAAGATCTTCGTAATATCGGCATCATGGCTCACATCGATGCAGGTAAAACGACAACTACCGAGCGTATTCTTTACTACACGGGTAAGACCCACAAAATTGGTGAGGTTCACGATGGCGCAGCTACCATGGACTGGATGGTTCAGGAGCAGGAGCGTGGCGTAACCATTACCTCCGCTGCAACTACGTGCTTCTGGAAGGATCACGTAATTCAGATTATCGATACCCCAGGTCACGTAGACTTTACCGCTGAGGTAGAGCGTTGCTTGCGTGTTTTGGATGGTGCAGTAGCAGTCTTCGATGCTGTTGCAGGTGTACAGCCTCAGTCCGAGACCGTTTGGCGTCAGGCTTCCAATTACAACGTCCCTCGTATTGCGTTTATCAACAAGTATGACCGCATTGGTGCAGACTTCTTCCATGCAATCGAGACCATGAAGGAGCGCCTGTCTGCTAATGCAGTTGCAATCCAGGTTCCCATGGGTGCCGAGGATCAGTTCTGGGGTCTTGTTGACCTAGTAACCATGGAAGCATGGGACTTCAAAGAGGATGCTAAGGGCATGATTTTCCCCGAGAAGATGGATGCCATTCCTGAGGAGTTTACAGACATCGTAGAAGAGAAGCGCGAGGAGCTTCTTGAGGCAGCAGCTACCTATGATGATGAGCTCATGGAGATGATTCTTGAGGAGCAGGAGATTCCTGCCGAGAAGCTCAAGAATGCAATTCGTGCGGGCGTTCTTGCCAATGATCTCAACCCTGTATGCGTTGGTTCTGCATACAAGAATAAGGGCGTTCAGGAGTTGCTCGACGCAGTTATCGACTACTTGCCCAGTCCTTTGGACATTCCTGATGTTGAGGGCACCGATCCCAAGTCTGGTGATACGCTTACCCGTAAGGCAGACACCAAGGAGCCTTTCTCTGCTCTTGCCTTTAAGGTTATGACTGACCCATTCGTAGGTAAGCTTACCTACTTCCGCGTTTACTCTGGCCAGGCAGAGGCTGGTAGCTATGTCTACAACTCTGTTAAGGATGGTCGCGAGCGTCTTGGCCGCATCCTCGAGATGAACGCCAATGATCGAGTAGACCGTGAAGAGTGCTCTGCAGGTGACATTGTTGCCGCTGTTGGTCTAAAGAACACCACTACTGGTGACACCCTGTGCGACGAGCACCACAAGATTATTCTTGAGTCCATTGAGTTCTCTGACCCCGTAATTGACGTTGCAGTAGAGCCCAAGACCAAGGCAGAGCAGGACAAGATGTCCGTTGGTCTTGCTAAGCTTGCAGAAGAGGATCCAACCTTCCAGGTTCATACCGATCACGAGACCGGCCAGACCATCATTGCTGGTATGGGCGAGCTTCACCTAGAGATCATTGTTGATCGTCTGCGTCGTGAGTTTAAGGTTGATGCAAACGTTGGTAAGCCTCAGGTTGCATACCGCGAGACTGCAGGTCATGCAGTACAGCATGCTGAGGGCAAGTTCGTACGTCAGTCCGGCGGTCGTGGTCAGTATGGTCACGCTGTTATCGACATGGAGCCAGCAGAGCCTGGTACCGGCTACGAGTTTGTTAACGCAATTGTTG
The DNA here is from genome assembly GCF_000483125.1 of Atopobium fossor DSM 15642. Lineage (GTDB taxonomy): Bacteria > Actinomycetota > Coriobacteriia > Coriobacteriales > Atopobiaceae > Atopobium > Atopobium fossor. Next base: position 237,684 of record NZ_AXXR01000003.1, on the reverse strand, counting down.
GTGGTGTTATTCCTAAGGAGTACATTCCTTCCATCGACAAAGGCATCCAGGAAGCTTTGGATAGCGGTGTAGTTGCTGGCTACCCAGTAGTAGACATTAAGGTAACCCTGGTTGATGGTTCTTACCACGAGGTTGACTCCTCTGAGGCAGCATTTAAGATTGCTGGTTCTATGGCAATCAAGGATGCTCTTAAGAAGTCCGATCCCGTTTTGCTTGAGCCTATCGAGGACGTAGTTGTCGAGACTCCCGAGCAGTACATGGGCGATGTAATGGGCAACCTGTCCAGCCGTCGCGGCAAGATTGAGGGCATGGAGGATCGCAAGGATACCAAGATTATCCGCGCTAAGGTTCCTCTGGGTGAGATGTTTGGTTATGCAACCGATCTTCGCTCTCAGACGCAGGGTCGTGCTAGCTATACCATGCAGTTCGGCTCTTATGAGGCAGTCCCCAAGGCTGTTGCCGAGGAGATTGTAAGCAAAGCCGGCGGTAACGCCTAAGAGACAAACCCTTACGAGCTCATAGCTCAATGATGGAGGTACTTAAAGTGTCAAGCCAGAAGATTAGGATTCGCCTCAAGGGCTACGATCACGAGGTAGTAGATCAGTCCTCGAAGCTTATCGTTGATACCGCACAGAAGACTGGTGCCCGTGTTTCCGGTCCCATTCCTCTGCCTACCGAGCGCAATCTGTATACCGTTATTCGCTCACCACACAAGGATAAGGACAGCCGTGAGCAGTTTGAAATGCGTACTCACAAGCGTCTTATCGACATTCTAGAGCCTACGTCCTCTACTGTTGATTCGCTTATGCGTCTTGATTTGCCTGCAGGCGTAGATATCCAGATTAAGCTCTAAGCAATACATCACAGCTTAGCAATAGCTTATAGTACAAGAGCCCTTGGGAAGCTAGGGGCTCTTGTTGTATGTATAGACCATGCGTTGGAACAAGAACATTTCTACACTTTATGTGGTTAGGTATACTCAAGTTCAAAGATTATACTCATGCAACTCTAAAAGGAGTGGCTATGTTTTGTTCGCACTGTGGTGCCCAAAATTCTGATAATGCAAAGTTTTGCACAAGCTGTGGGGCCTCTCTTGACTTAACAAAAATCCAGTCAGATGCCTCTACGTCTCAGCCAGGCTCAGCGTACCAAGGCAATCCCGTCATGCAAAACGCTGCTCCTAGCGCCACACAGCAAGAAAAGACATCAGCAAATCAGATGTTTGATGCTGCCGAGAAGAGCGTTCATCAGGTAACAGAAAACTTTGCAAAGAAGCGCTATCGCATGTTCCAAGAGCTTAAAACTAAAAAGAATATATGTGTGCTTGTGGGCACTATTGCCTGTATTCTTGGCTGTCTTACGCCGTTTGTCTCTGTCAGCGCTTTTAGCCTCTTCCACAATACAGTGCTTATCCAAAGTACAAATGGTGCGATTCTTGTTCTTAATGCGGTTGCTGCCCTCATTGCTTACAACAAGCGCACAGATCAGTATGCTGCAATTTTTAGTGGCATTACTGCTGTATGGGGCCTTGCCAATATCTGGGATATAAATCTCACTATTAATGATCCAAAGATAGGTATGTTTTTTAGCCATGGGATTGGATATTACTTTTTGGTTGTTGGCGTAGGTGCTTTTGCGGCTGCAACCTATTTGCTCTATAAAGACTGGAAAAAGTATGGTAATACCATACCAAATTAAAACTTTAAACTTATGGATACGCCCGAGTACGTGGGTGTTTAATTCCCAGCTAGATGCCAAACTTTTTATACGTAGACATTGTGAAGTGAGCAAAATCCGTCTACAATAGATAGGCTGCATCACTGGGGCAATTGTGTCTCAAGGATGCAATCACACAAGTTGTGGTCCGCTGGGGAAGGGCGTAGGGTGCGCTCTTTAGGTCCTATGACCACCGAAGGTAAGGATTAGTATGGTCAGCACGATTCTCGGCCGCAAGCTTGGGATGACGCAGGTATTTGACGAGAATGACAACGTCGTACCTGTAACCGTAATCCAAGCAGGCCCCTGCGTTATTTCGCAGGTAAAGACGAAGGCAACTGACGGCTATGATGCTGTACAGATTGGCTTTGGTGACATCAAGTCCAAGCACGTAAACAAGCCTATGGCAGGTCACTTTGCTAAGGCTAGCGTTGAGCCTATGCGTACGCTGCGCGAGGTTCGCGTTGAGGATGGTTCTCAGTTCAACACAGGCGACGTAGTTTCTGTGGCCGATTTTGCTGAGGTTGCTTCTGTAGACGTTACTGGTACCTCTAAGGGTAAGGGTTTCCAGGGCACCATCAAGCGTTGGAACTTCCACCGTGGACCTATGACTCATGGTTCTCGTAACCAGCGCAAGCCCGGTTCTATTGGCCAGTGTGCATATCCTGCACGAGTCCGTAAGGGCCTCCACATGGCAGGTCACATGGGCGATGAGCGTGTAACCGTTAAGAACCTTAAGCTGGTTCAGGTTGACGCCGAGCAGAACATCATGCTCGTAAAGGGTGCTGTCCCTGGCGGTAAGAACGCTATCGTCTCTATCCGCATGGCCTAAGGCCACACAGTACCAAGTCTTTAGGCTAACAAGGAGAACATGATGTCCAAGATTGAAATCAAAAACGCTGAGGGGAAGGCTGTAGATACAGTCGAGCTCTCCTCTGACGTTTATGGCATTGAGCCAAACATTCCTGTAGTACACCAGGTTGTTGTTTGCCAGGCTGCTTCTATGCGCCAGGGCACTCATGCAACCAAGAATCGTTCTGCTGTTTCTGGCGGCGGCGTTAAGCCTTGGCGTCAGAAGGGCACTGGTCGCGCTCGTCAGGGTACCATCCGTGCTCCACAGTGGGCAGGCGGTGGCGTAGTCTTCGGACCTACCCCTCGCTCTCATGCACGTCGTACCAATGCTAAAGAGGTAAAGCTTGCACTTCGCTCTGTGCTTTCTGGCAAGCTTGCAGATGGTGAGCTCGTAGTTGTAGATAGTCTCAACTTTGATGCTCCTTCTACTAAGCAGGCCGTTGCTCTTCTCAAGAACCTTGAGCTTGCTGGTAAGCGTGTTACTGTCGTTGTTTCTGACGAGGACGTAAACACTTTCTTGTCCTTCCGCAATGTTGAGAAGGTCAATGTAATTGGTGCTTCTGAAGCAACCGCTGCATCCCTCATTGACAACAAGGCACTTATCATGAGCGCTGATGTTGCTAAGTACTTTGGGGAGGTGCTCGCATAATGAACTCTGTTTATAACGTAATTATCCGCCCAGTAGTTTCTGAGCGTTCTTTTGACCTTATGAGCCAGCACAAGTACACCTTTGAGGTTGCACAAGGTGCTGCTAAGGAAGAGATTGCCGCTGCAGTTGAGAAGCTTTTCAACGTTCGTGTTGTAAAGGTTAATACTATGTCGGTAAAGCCTAAGAACAAGCGTGTCCGCTATGTTACCGGCAAAACTCGCAGCTGGAAGAAGGCAATCGTTACCCTCGCTGAGGGCGATTCCATCGAGATCTTCGGCAACCAGCAGGTAGCCGAGGCTTAAGTTTGGTACTAAAGCCCCCGCACTAGCGGGGGCGTACGTAGTGTGCTGTGCGTTATATGGATACGCTCGGCACCGTGGTATTCCGGTGTTGCTTCGTTTGAGGCATAGGCCTCAATCCCTTAAACGAAGTAGCTAACGGATATAGAAAGGGAAAGATTTATGGGAGTTAAGCACCTTAAGCCCACGAGCGCGGGCCGTCGCTTCCAGACGATTTCGGACTTTGCCGAGATTACGACGGATAAGCCAGAGAAGTCCCTTCTCGCCCCGCTTTCTAAGCATGCAGGTCGCAACAACAATGGTCGCATTACCACCCGTCACCAGGGTGGCGGCCACAAGCGTCAGTACCGCATCATTGATTTCAAGCGTAACAAGGATGGCATTCCTGCTAAGGTTGCCACTATCGAGTACGATCCTAATCGTTCTGCTCGTATTGCGCTTCTTCACTATGTGGATGGTGCAAAGGCATACATCCTTGCACCTAAGGGTCTCAATGTAGGCGACACGGTAGTTTCTGGTTCCGATGCAGACATTAAGCCTGGCAACTGCCTTCCTTTGGCTGATATTCCTGTAGGTACTTTGGTACACGCTGTAGAGTTCCAGCCTGGTAAGGGTGCTGCTATTGCACGCTCTGCTGGTACCTCCATTCAGCTCATGGGTAAGGACAACGGCTACGCAGTTCTTCGTATGCCATCTTCCGAGCTTCGTCGTGTTCTTCTCACCTGCCGCGCAACCGTTGGCGAGGTTGGCAATGCTGATCACTCCAACATTACGGGCGGCAAGGCCGGTCGTAGCCGTTGGCGCGGTATTCGTCCTACCGTTCGTGGTACGGTCATGAACCCTGTTGACCACCCACACGGCGGCGGCGAGGGCAAGAACCATACTTCTGGTCGTCCTTCTGTATCTCCTTGGGGCAAGCCATCCAAGGGTGCAAAGACGCGTGACCCGAAGAAGGCTTCCAACCGTCTGATCATTCGTCGTCGTAAGACGAAGTAAACACGAGTAGTAGGAGATATTAAATGAGCAGAAGTCTCAAGAAGGGCCCGTTTGTGGAGACTCGCCTCCTTGCGCGTGTTGCTGCACAAAACGAGGCTGGCACCAAGGACGTAATCAAGACCTGGTCGCGTTCTTCTACCATCTTCCCCGAGATGGTTGGTCATACCATCGCTGTTCACGATGGCCGCAAGCATGTACCTGTATATGTGACCGAATCTATGGTTGGTCACAAATTGGGCGAGTTCGCACCAAGCCGCACATTCCGCGGTCATAAGGTTAAGTAGGGGAGGTAACGACAAATGGCAAACAACACCACCTCTAACGAGGTTCGCGCAACCGCCAAGTACGTCCGCGTCGCCCCCCGCAAGGCTCGTCTCGTGGTTGGTACTATTCGCAACTTGTCTATTGACCGCGCATTGGAGAAGCTCGCCTTCACCGAGCGTGCCGTTGCTGTTGATGTAGAGAAGGTACTACGCTCTGCTATTGCTAACGCCGAGAATAACAACGGTCTTCGTCGTGAGAACCTTGTTGTTAAGGCAGCATTTGTAGACGAGGGTCCTACGCTTAAACGCATTCGTCCTCGTGCCAAAGGCTCCGCATCACGCATTAACAAGCGTACGAGCCATATCACTGTAGTTGTTGCTCCACGAAAGGAGGCATAAGAGCATGGGTCAGAAAGTTCAACCTACTGGCTTCCGTCTCGGTATTACCGAGAACTGGCGTTCCCGCTGGTTTGCAGGCAACAAGAACTATGCCCAAAACCTTGGTAACGACCTCGAGATTCGTCGCTTCCTCGAGAAGCGCCTCGCTCGTGCTGCTCTCTCCCGCGTGGAGGTCGAGCGTGCTGGCGATAAGGTAAAGATCATCATCTTTACCGCTCGTCCTGGTATTGTCATCGGCAAGAAGGGTTCCGAGATTGACGTATTGCGCGGCGATCTTGAGAAGCTCTGCCAGGCCAAAAAAGGCCAGGTTTCCGTTGATGTTGTAGAGGTAAAGCGTCCTGAGCTTGACGCAAACCTCGTTGCTCAGTCTATTGCTGAGCAGCTTGAGCAGCGTATTGCTTTCCGTCGTGCTATGCGTAAGGCTGTTCAGTCTGCACGCAAGGCCGGCGCAAAGGGCATTCGTATTCAGTGCTCCGGTCGTCTTGGTGGCGCCGAGATGGGTCGTCGTGAGTGGTACCGCGAGGGTCGCGTACCTCTGCACACCTTGCGCGCAAAGATTGACTATGGCACCAACACTGCTCGCACCACCATGGGTGCTTGTGGTGTAAAGGTCTGGATTTATCTTGGCGAGAAGCTTCCTGGTCAGCCTGCACCTAATCCTGCACTTGAAGGCACCAGCCGTCCTCGCCGTCGTGGCGAAAGGAGGAGCAAATAATGCTAGCTCCTAAGCGCGTACTGCACCGCAAGGTTCAGCGTGGCTCCATGAAGGGTGCTGCCAAGGGGCACACCAAGCTCAACTTTGGTACCTATGGTATCCGTGCTGAGGAAGCCCACTGGATTACCAATCGTCAGATTGAGGCTGCCCGTATTGCTATCACCCGTCGCATGCGTCGTGGTGGTAAGGTTTGGATTACCATCTTCCCTGACAAGCCAATCTCTAAGAAGCCTGCCGAGACCCGCATGGGTAAGGGTAAGGGTAACCCCGAGGAGTGGGTAGCTGTAGTAAAGCCCGGTCGTATCATGTTTGAGATTACCGGCGTTGCTGATGACGTTGCTCGTGAGGCACTTCGTCTTGCACAGCACAAACTTCCTATTAAGACCAAGATTGTTACCCGCGCCGATCAGGACGGGGAGGATAAGTAACCATGAAGTCGACTGAACTCCGCGAGCTCTCTGATGAGGAGCTCACTCAAAAGCTAGAGGACGGCCGTGCCGAGCTGTTTAACCTCCGCTTCCAGATGGCTACCAGCCAGTTGGACAATACAGCGCGTGTAACCACCGTCAAGCGTGACATTGCCCGCGTCCAGACCGAGATGCGTGCTCGTCAAATCGCAGCACAGTCTAAGTAGATCGCAGGAGATAAAATATGAGCGATATCGAAACCAGGAATTCGCGCAAGCTCCGCACTGGCGTCGTTACGTCTATCTCTGGCGAGAAGACCGTGACCATCCAGATTGTGGACCGCAAGCGTCATCCTAAGTACGGCAAGATGATGACCATCACCAAGAAGCTTCACTGCCATGACGAGGAGGGTGTTGCCGGTTTGGGTGATACCATCCGTGTAATGGAGACTCGTCCTCTGTCTAAGACCAAGAGGTGGCGTGTCGTTGAGGTCGTTGAGAAGGCCAAGTAAGCACGATCTTTAAGTATTCCACTCCATGCCATGTGTGTCGCTCGATGGACACACCTCTGGCAGGATATGTTCGGAGGATCTGATGATTCAAATGGAGACCATGCTCGCAGTTGCCGATAACTCCGGCGCGCGACGCGTGAAGTGCATCAAGATTCTGGGTGGTTCCAAGCGTCGTTATGCCGGTATTGGCGACGTCGTTATTGGTGCTGTTCAGGAGGCTACCCCTGGTGGCAATGTAAAGAAGGGCGATATCGTACGTTGCGTTATCGTTCGTACCGTTAAGGAGACCCGTCGTAAAGACGGTAGCTACATCCGCTTTGATCAAAACGCTTGCGTTGTAATCAACAAGGATGGTAATCCTATCGGTACCCGCATCTTTGGGCCTGTTGCCCGTGAGTTGCGTGATCGCAAGTACATGAAGATCGTCTCTCTCGCACCTGAGACGCTGTAGGCAAGGGAGCGAATATGAAAATTAAGAAGGACGACCTCGTAGTAGTAATTTCTGGTAAGGACAAGGGCAAGCAGGGCAAGGTTTTGCGTGCGCTTCCTTCCAAGAATAAGGTTGTTGTAGAAGGCGTTGCAATCATTAAGAAGGCAATGCGTCCTACCCAGGCTAACCAGCAGGGCGGCATCGTATCCAAGGAAGCTCCTATCGACGTTTCCAATGTTGCCCTCGTAGATCCTAAGGATGGCAAGCCTACCCGCGTAGGCTACCGCGTATCCGAGGATGGCACCAAGGTTCGCTATGCAAAGCGTTCCGGTGAGGAAATTTAAGCAACAGCTAGAATTTCTCGGTAGCATGTACAAGACCCTGTTCTAAGGAGCAGGGTCTTTTCTTGTCTTTATGGCCTTGAGAACGTCATAAATGTGCAGGCTACGTGTGAAAATCTCAAGATAATCTACTAAACAGTGGTAATGCGTCGCGCAAATCACTAAACTGTATCGATGCATGTCTATGCGTAATGGGCGTGCTATGGCCCTTTGCATGCCAAACAAAGGGGCGCGAGGCGATCCCCGCGCGTAAGCCACCATGAGTTAAGGAGACAACATGGCAGATCAGAAGGACAAAGTAGTCCCTCGCTTGAAGGAGCAGTACTTCGCCACCGTTCGTGACGAGCTCCAGAAGCAGTTTGGCTACGCCAATGTAAACATGATCCCTAAGTTTGAGAAGATCGTGGTTAACATGGGTGTTGGCGAGGCTGCAACCGATGCTAAGGCAATTGATGGTGCTGTAGCAGACCTTCGTGTTATTACGGGTCAGCAGCCCATTATTACCCGCGCTCGTAAGTCTATTGCAACCTTCCACCTGCGCGCTGGTATGCCCATTGGCGCTAAGGTTACCCTTCGCGGTGATCGTATGTGGGAATTCCTCGATCGTTTGATTGCTGTTGCAATTCCTCGCATTCGCGATTTCCGTGGTATTTCCGATAAGAGCTTCGATGGCCGTGGTAATTTCTCCATGGGCGTAACCGAGCAGCTCATCTTCCCCGAGATTGACTTCGATAAGATGGACCACACGCGTGGTATGGATATCACCATTGTTACCACTGCTGGTACCGACGAAGAGGGTAAGGCACTTCTCGCCGCCTTTAACTTCCCCTTTAAGAAGAACTAAGGCATTTATTATTTGGTAAGTCGCGGCTTGGTATACGCCAAGACGACTTTATGAAGGAGGATTTGTGGCTAAGACATCGATGATCGTCAAGGCTTCGCGTGAGCCGAAGTACTCTACGCGCACTCAGAACCGTTGCCAGCGTTGTGGTCGTCCCCACTCCGTATATCGCAAGTTCGGTTTGTGCCGTGTTTGCTTCCGTGAGCTTGCAAGCAAGGGCGAGCTTCCTGGCGTAAAGAAGGCCAGCTGGTAAACAGCTGCTGCTGAGGAAGCAGCCATGTAAAGGCGCTTTTACCATGGGTTTAAGCGAACCAGACATGGAAATTCATCTCTAACAAAGGAGAAAACTACATGAACGTTACCGATCCTATTGCTGATATGCTTACGCGCATCCGCAATGCGAACTCTGCTGGTAAGGCAACCGTATCTATGCCTTCCACTAAGGTTCTTGTTGAGGTCGCTCGCGTTATTAGCGAAGAGGGCTATGTAGAGGGCTATGTTGTAGAGGACACTAAGCCCCAAAAGACTCTGACCATCACACTTAAGTATGGTGAGCGTCGCGCAAAGACCATCAAGGGCATCCGTCGTATCTCTAAGCCCGGTCTGCGTATTTACTCTGCAGTAGAGGATTTGCCTCGTGTACTTGGTGGTCTTGGTACTGCAATTATTTCCACTTCTAAGGGCATGATGTGCGACCGCGATGCACGTAAGAACGGCGTTGGCGGCGAGGTCATCGCTTACATTTGGTAAGACTCTAAGGAATTAGGAAAGGAGACACCGTGTCTCGTATCGGTAAGAAGCCTGTCCAGATTCCTTCTGGAGTCACCGTGACAGTAGATGGTTCTAAGGTAAGCGTAAAGGGCTCCAAAGGTGAGCTCGAGCGCACCTTCTCTGAGCTTGTAAACATTGCTCAGGAGGGCGAGGAGATTCTGGTTTCTCGCGTAGATGACTCCACCGAGTCCAACGCACAGCAGGGTCTTGTACGCACCCTTATTAACAACATGGTTATTGGTGTTTCTGCTGGTTTTGAGAAGCAACTTGAGCTCACTGGTGTTGGTTACCGTGCAGCTCTTAAGGGCAAAGATCTCGAGCTTTCTCTTGGTTATTCTCATCCAGTACCTTATCCCGCACCCGAAGGTATTACTTTCGAGGTACCCGATAACACTCACATCAACGTAAAGGGCATTTCTAAGGAGCAGGTTGGTCAGGTTGCCGCCGAGATTCGCGCTAAGCGTGCTCCAGAGCCCTACAAGGGCAAGGGTATTCACTACGTTGGTGAGCACATCCGTCGTAAGCTTGGTAAGGCTGCTAAGTAACCTCGCCTTGCGAATATAAAAGACCGTCACCCCGTTAGGTGGCGGCATAAAAAGGAGTGTTAATGAACAAGTTTAAGGCAAAGTTGCTCGGACTTAAGCGCCGCCAGCGCCGTGTCCGCGCCAAGATTTCGGGTACCCCCGAGCGTCCTCGCTTGAGCGTACACCGTACCAATGCCAACATTTATGCACAGGTAATCGACGATGTCGCTGCCAAAACCATTTGTGCTGCCTCCACACTCGACCCTGAGTTCAAGGCAACAGGCAAGGTGGCTTCCAATAAGGAGGCTGCTGCGTTCGTAGGCGAGCTCGTTGCAAAGCGCGCTGTCGAGAAGGGCGTAACTGAGGTTACGTTCGATCGTGGTGGCCGTGTGTACCATGGTCGTATCCAGGCACTCGCAGATGGCGCCCGCAACGCGGGCCTGAAGTTCTAGGAGGAATTTAGATGGCACGTGATCGTAAGCGCCAGCAAGAGACTGATCTTCAGGAGCGCGTAGTATTCATCCGCCGTGTTTCCAAGACTGTTAAGGGCGGTCGCCGTATGTCTTTGGTCGCACTGGTAGTAGTGGGCGATGGTAAGGGCAACGTAGGTCTTGGTTCTGGTCGTTCCGCCGAGGTGCCTCTGGCAATTCAGAAGGCAGTTGACGACGCCAAGAAGAACATGTTTAAGGTACCTATTACCGAGTCTGGTTCTGTACCTCATGCAGTAGAGGGTCATTATGGCGCAGGCCGCGTTCTTATTCAGCCTGCAGTAGAGGGTACCGGTGTTATTGCCGGCGGTCCTGTACGCCCCCTCTTTGAGCTTGCTGGCATCACCAATGTACTTGCAAACTCTCTAGGTACCGACAATGCACTTAACATGATTAAGGCAGCCGCAGAGGGTCTCAAGGAGCTTGAGAGCCCCGAGCAGACCGCTGAGCGTCGTGGCCTGACCGTCGGCGAGATGTTCGTCGGTAAGGAGAACTAATAATGGCAGACAAGACTCTTAAGGTTACGCTCGTTCGTAGCGCCGTAGCTTCTGTAAAGAAGGATCAGACGGCAACATGCCGTGCAATGGGCCTTCGTAAGATTAACGACGTAGCCGTACTTCCCGATAATCCCAGTGTCCGAGGTATGATCTTTAAGGTCAAGCACCTCGTGACTGTAGAAGAGAACTAGGAGTTAGCCTACTATGCAGCTCAATGATCTTCGTCCCGCAGAGGGTGCCAAGAAGGCCCGCAAGCGCGTGGGTCGCGGTAACTCCTCTGGTCATGGTACTACCGCTGGCCGCGGTCAAAACGGTCAGCTTTCCCGCGCAGGTGGCGGCAAGGGTTCAGGTTTCGAGGGCGGTCAGCAGCCTTTAGCTATGCGCCTTCCTAAGCTCCCAGGCTTCCGCAACATTAATCGTGTCGAGTATGCTCCTGTAAACGTTGCTCGTCTCGATGGTCTTTTCTCCGATGGCGACACGGTAGATGGTGCTGCTTTGGTAGAGAAGGGCGTAATTAAGTCCGAGCTCGTTCCCGTTAAGGTCCTCGGTGACGGCGAGATTACTAAGAAGCTTACCGTCAAGGTGGATAAAGTTTCCGCTTCTGCTAAGGCTAAGATTGAGGCGGCTGGAGGAAAGGTTGATCTCCCGTGCTAAAGGGAATCGCCAACGCATTCCGCATTAAAGAGCTTCGTAACAAGATTTTGCTTACGTTGGGTATTTTGTTCCTGTACAGGATTGGTTCACACCTTCCTGTACCGGGCATTCCCTTTGCAGGCATGCTTGCTGCTTACAAGAGCGCATCTTCTAATGCAAGTTTTATTTCAGTGCTCGACCTATTTTCGGGTGGTGCACTCTCTCGTGTGTCGCTGTTTAGCCTAGGTATCATGCCGTACATCACTGCAGAAATTATTATGCAGATGATGCAGACTGTTGTTCCTTCTTTGAGTGAGCTTGCCAAGGAAGGCGAGTCTGGTCAGCGCAAGATTACGCAATATAACCGCTATATTACGATTGTGCTTGCGTTTATCAGCGCCGTTGGCTATCTCTTCTTGTTTAAGAGTCCTGCTTTTGGTATTAGCTTTGCAAACAGTGGCGCACCCGAGTTTCTCATGGATGCAGTGGTTGTTGTAACTATGGTTACAGGCGCAATCATGATTATGTGGCTCGGTGAGGTTATCACTCAGCGTGGTGTAGGTAATGGTATGTCTCTGATTATCTTTACCAATATCATGAGTGGTCTTCCTTCAGCAATCCAGGGCACTATCCAGTCTTCTGATAAGGGTATTCTGTACGCAATCCTTACTGTTTTGGTAATTGCGCTTGTTATTCCGTTCATTGTTTACATTGAGCGTGGTCAGCGTCGTATTCCTATTCAGTATGCAAAGCGTGTTGTAGGCCGTAGGATTATGGGTGGTCAGTCTACGTATCTACCAATTAAGGTAAATACTGCAGGCGTAGTTCCCATCATTTTTGCTTCTGCAATTCTCTACTTCCCTGCACAGATTGCTGTGTTCTTCCCAGGTGTTGATTGGATTAACAGTGTTGCGAATGCTGTTTCTTCGGGCTGGGTAAACTGGACTCTCTCTGTTTTGCTCATTGTCTTCTTTGCTTACTTCTACACTTCAATGGTGTTTAATCCAGAGGAGACAGCAGATAACCTCAAGAAGCAAGGTGGCTTCATTCCTGGTGTACGTCCAGGTTCTGCTACCGCTGCTTACATTAAGAGCACGCTTGATCATATTACGCTGCCCGGTGCTATCTTTATGGCACTCATTGCAGTGGTTCCTTCTATTGCATTTACCTTTACGTCCAATGCGCTTATTAGGACGTTTGGCGGTACCTCGATTTTGATTATGGTTGGTGTTGCAATGGACACCATCTCCCAACTTGAGGCACAGCTGAAGATGCATAACTACGAGGGCTTCTTTAAGTAGGAGAAGAGTGACGTACATGAACATCGTATTGCTCGGCGCTCCTGGCGCAGGTAAGGGAACTCAGGCTCAGAAGCTTGTAGCTGAATTCGGAGTGGCTCATATTTCTACTGGAGATATGCTTCGTGCAGCTGTTAAGGCTCAAAGCTCTCTAGGCGTAAAAGCTAAGTCTTTTATGGATGCTGGTACCTTGGTACCTGATGAACTTATTATTGACTTGGTAAAAGAACGTCTTGATGCAGAAGATGCACAGAAGGGTTTTATTCTAGACGGCTTCCCTCGTAATACGGCTCAAGCAGTTGCTCTTGATGATGCGTTAGAAACTATGGGTAAGTCCATCGACTCTGCACTGCTTGTAGATGTAGCAGCCGATGTTATTGTTGCACGCTTAAGCGGACGTCGTACTTGCAAGGTATGTGGTTATACCGGTACTGCCGCAAACGAGGTTTGCCCAAGGTGCGATGGAGAAATGTATCAGCGTGATGACGACAAGCCCGAGACTATTAAGCATCGCCTTGATGTCTACGAGCAGCAGACTTCGCCACTTGTTGAATATTACCAGCAGCGTGGTCTTCTCAACAAGGTTGATGGCGATCGCCCTGTTGATGTTGTCTACCTAGATGTAAAGGATCAGCTCGGTCTATGATTATTATCAAAACACCGCAGCAGATTGAAGAAATGAAAGTCTCCGGAGCGCTGTCTAAGATGGCGCTCCGCCGCGTTGGTGCTGCGATCAAGCCTGGCGTAAGTACGTTGGAACTTGATCAGATTGCCGAGAGTGTAATCCGCATGCACGGCGGAACTCCCACCTTTAAGGGATACGGCGGCTTTCCTGGCTCTATTTGCGCAAGTGTAAATGAGCAAGTAGTCCATGGTATTCCTTCTGCTGACGTTCGTCTTTCCGAAGGCGATATCATTTCTATTGATACGGGAGCAACAGTAAATGGTTGGGCTGGCGACAACGCTTGGACCTTCTTTGTTGGTGAGCCTTCCCGTGAGGCTAAGGCATTATGCGAGGTAACGCGTGATTGTCTTAAAGCAGCAATTACTCAGGCTCTTCCTGGTAATCATGTAGGTGATATTGGAAATGCCTGTCAAGAGCTTGCCGAGAAGAACGGTTTTGGAGTTCTTCGTGAGTATGTAGGCCATGGTGTTGGCCGTGACATGCACGAAGAGCCAAATGTTCCTAACTATGGTAAGCGCGGTCGTGGTGTTCGCCTGCAGGTTGGTATGGTAATTGCAATCGAACCCATGATTACCTTTGGTAATCCTACGGTTGATGTAGCTCCCAATGGTTGGACAGTTTCCACTATCGATCATTCTTTGGCAGCGCATTATGAGAATACTGTTGCGATTACAGAAGATGGTCCGGTAATTGTTTCCGCCGATGACAACGGTGCATGGTGCTCCTTGTATGGTGGTCAGCTTTAGAATCTATGTTCAATTGGTGACGTTTGGACAAAATACCAATTGTTTAGGTATGATGTCTAATCGCCGATATTGTGCGAGGAGAGGTATACACCAGTGAGCAAACAGGACGCAATCGAGCTTGAGGGAAAAGTACTCGAGCCACTGCCAAATGCGATGTTCAATGTTGAGCTCGAAAACGGAAGCACTATTTTGTGCACTATCTCGGGCAAGATTCGAATGAACTACATTCGTATTCTTCCTGGTGACAAAGTTGTAGTGGAGATTTCTCCCTATGACTTGACTCGTGGACGCATTACTTACCGTTACAAGTAAGTAAGCGCTTTGTCCTTGTAAGGGACAGCAAACGGTTATTCACGCCTGCGGCTGGGCGAGTAGATAGCGCTAGATCAGCTCCACCTGATCAGCCACCATAGCACGAGGGTTCGTAATAGAACTATCGAGAGGAATTGAAAATGAAGGTACGTCCTTCCGTTAAAAAGATGTGCGATAAGTGCAAAGTCATTCGCCGTCACGGTAAGGTATACGTGATTTGCGAGAACCCGCGCCATAAGCAGCGCCAGGGCTAAGAGAGGAGCACGAAGTTGGCCCGTATTAACGGTGTCGACCTCCCACGCGAGAAGCGTGTCGAGATCGGTCTAACTTATATCTACGGCATTGGCCGCACCAGCGCTTCCAAGATTTGTGAAGCAGCTGGAGTAAATCCAGGTACTCACGTACGTGACCTCACTGAGGACGAAGTAACCAAGCTTCGTGACGCCATCGATGCTAACTATACTGTCGAAGGCGATTTGCGTCGTGAAGTTCGTCAGAACGTAGCCCGTTTGATGGAGATTGGTTGCTACCGCGGCCTTCGTCATCGCAAGGGTCTTCCTGTCCATGGTCAGCGCACCCACACGAACGCTCGTACCCGTAAGGGTAAGCGTCGTCAGGTCGGCGGCAAGAAGAAGTAGGGAGACTAGACAATGGCTACACAGAAGAAGAACGCTCGCGCACGCGTAAAGCGCTCTGAGCGTAAGAACATTGCTGTTGGACAGGCTCACATCAAGAGCACCTTTAACAACACAATTATTTCGATTACTGACCCTCAGGGTAATGTAATTGCATGGCAGTCTGCCGGTACTGTTGGCTTTAAGGGCTCTCGTAAGTCCACTCCTTTTGCTGCACAGATGGCAGCAGAGGCATGCGCCAAGGCAGCTATGGAGCACGGTCTGCACAAGGTTTCCGTGTTTGTAAAGGGCCCCGGCTCTGGTCGTGAGACCGCCATTCGTTCCCTCCAGGCTGCTGGCCTTGAGGTTTCGAGCATTCAGGACAAGACCCCCATTCCGCACAACGGTTGCCGTCCGTGCAAGCGTCGTCGCGTGTAGTAAGGAAGGATCACTAACATGGCAGTGGATAGGACGCCTGTTCTGAAGAGGTGCAGGTCTCTTGACATTGATCCCATCGTTATGGGCATCAATAAGAAGTCCAATCGTACGCCTAAGCGTACGCGCCGCAACGAGTCCGAGTACGGTCGTCAGCTGCGCGAGAAGCAAAAGGCTAAGTTTATTTATGGTGTTCTCGAGAAGCAATTCCGTGGCTACTATGCCAAGGCAATTAAGATTGAGGGCATTACCGGTGACAACCTGATGACGATTCTTGAGACTCGTCTTGACAATGTTGTTTTCCGTCTTGGTTTTGCACGCACTCGTAAGGAGGCACGCCAGACTGTACGTCACGGTCATATCACCGTAAACGGTCACCGCGTTGATATTCCTTCTTATCGTGTAAAGGCTGGCGACGTTGTTGCTGTAGCTGCTAAGGCCAAGGATCTGCTTCCCATTAAGGAAGCTTTGATTTCCACCGAGCACATGGCTGTACCCGCATGGCTTGAGGTTGATATTGAGAAGCTCCAGGGTTCTGTACTGCAGCTTCCTTCTCGTGATCAGATTGATCTCGATATTGACGCTCAGCTCATCGTCGAGCTCTACTCCAAGTAGTCCAGCTCTGGTTGGAGGTATACATGTCCGAATTCATCCGCCCTACCGTCTCTGTTGAGGAGATTAGCGATACCCTTTCCCGCGTCATTGTGGAACCTTTGGAGCGCGGTTACGGTGATACGTTGGGTAATTCCCTGCGTCGCGTACTTCTTTCCTCACTGGAAGGTGCGGCTGTTGAGGCAATCAGAATTGATGGTATTCAGCATGAGTTCACTTCGGTAGAGGGCGTTTATGAGGACGTTACCGATATCGTTCTGAATGTTAAGGAACTTGTATTCCAGGCAATGGGTACAGGTGACGAAGCTGAGGCAAGCATCAATATTGATGGTCCCGCAACGGTTACCGGTGGCGATTTCTCTGTACCAGCAGAGTTTAATCTTATTAACCCCGAGCACGTAATTTGCCACCTTGGCGAGGGTGCTCATTTGTCAATGTCTTTACGCATTGGCACTGGCCGTGGTTACGTGAGTGGCGAAGATAATAAGCGTGATTCCGATCCTATCGGCATCATTCACATTGATTCTCGTTTCTCTCCTGTGCGCCGCTGCGCTAAGGCTGTTGAGCCTTGCCGCGTAGGTCAGCACACCGACTACGATCGTTTGATCCTCGAGGTAGAGACCGATGGTTCCATCGCACCTCGCGATGCTGTGGTTGAGGCCTCTAACATTATTAATCAGCATATGGGTGCCTTTATGGCTCTTGCTGAGCAGACCGAGGAACCCGAAGAGCAGTCTATCTTCGCAACTGAAGAGACGGATGACAACAGCGATCTTGACAAGCAGATTGAGGACTTGGATCTTTCCGTACGTTCTTACAACTGCCTCAAGCGTGCAGCAATTCATTCTGTACGTCAGCTGGTTGAGTTCTCCGAGAATGATCTTCTCAACATCCGTAACTTCGGCGTCAAGTCCATCGAAGAGGTTAAGGATAAGCTCGAATCGATGGGTCTTGGCCTTAAAGCTTAAACCCCGCCACTTACACGCTTAGAGGAGTAGTAAGAATGAGGCACAACAAGAAGCGCGGCATGAAGCTTGGCACCGACGCAAGTCACACCAAGGCCATTAAGAAGGGCCTGGTTTGCGCTTTGCTGGCTAATGACCGCATCAAGACTACACAGGAGCGCGCCAAGGCTATCCGCCCTGACGTGGACCGCGTAATTACCTGGGCTAAGAGGGGCGACCTTGCTGCTCGTCGTAACGCTATTGCTAAGCTTGGCGATGCAGCTCTCGTTTCTGAAGTCTTTGATAAGGCTGCTCAGGGTATGTGGGCAGACCGCAATGGTGGTTACACCCGCATCATGAAGCTTGGTGCTCGTAAGGGTGACAACGCTGAAGTTGTTATTATCGAGCTCGTAAACGAGCCAGTAGCTAAGAAGGCTGCCAAGCCTGCAGCAACGGTAAAGAAGGTTGCTAAGGTTGAGGAGAAGGTAGAGGAGCCTGCAGTAGAGACTCAGGCAGAGGCTGCCGAGTCTGAGACTGTTGAAGCCGCTGAACCTGAGGCTACTGACGCTGAGTAGTTTTTACTCAATTGTAGTGTAAGAGGTCCACTGAGGTGGGCCTCTTTTCTTATATCGAGGCAGTTTTGTTTGTAGTAGCATGGATTGACGCCTGTACCGTGTGTACAGGATAGAGAGTGCTGTAGATATGTATTGAGCAAGAAAGGAGGACGAATGCTCGACTTTAAGGATGTAAGTTATTCATACAAGAAAGCTTACGAGAATGCTAATGTACTACATGGTGTTAACTTGACCGTAGCTCCGGGAGAGCGTGTTTGTATAGTTGGCGCAAATGGTTCAGGAAAATCCACTTTGCTTCGCTTGGCAAACGGAACAATAAGGCCTTCGTCCGGATATGTTTTGCTCAACGAACAGCCTATTTTAGATCTTGGCTCTGTGGAACTGCATAGGCATGTGGGATTGGTTAGACAAGATCCTACCTTGCAAATTGTGTCTTCTCTTGTTTGGGATGAAGTATGCTTTGGACCACAAAATATTGGTCTTGATGCTGAGGAGATTTCTCAAAGGTGTACAGATGCTTTAATCTGCGTGGGATTGGCACAATATAAGCAGAGAAGTACTTACAGTCTTTCTGGTGGCGAGCAGCAGCGATTGGCGCTTGCATCCGTGCTGGCTATGCAGCCAGAGTATATGCTTTTGGATGAAATTACCACGCACCTTGATCTGGTTTCTCGACAGAGTGTACGAGAAATTATCGATGGTTTGGTGCATTCTGGGATGGGCGTAGTTGAGGTATCTCACTATGTTCAGGACATACAAAAGGCCGATAAGGTTGTATTGCTGGAGCATGGTTGTGTGACTTGGCAAGGGATGCCCTATGAGCTGCTGCAATCTTCAGAGCTCTTGCAGCGCTCGTGTTTGGTGGGGGCGTCTACGTTATCCATACATGGTGATGAGTCGTCCTTAAAATCGGTTGTTGCTGCAAGGCCTTTGTCCACCCCTGTTTTACAGGCTAAACAGGTGGGTGTGGACGGCGTAATACATAATGCTTCGCTTGAAATTTACAAAGGAGATATGCAGCTTATCGCTGGTAAATCGGGGGCAGGTAAGTCAACACTTGCTCAAGTACTTGCGGGGCTAATAGAACCTGATGCAGGCGAAGTAACATATGTCCATGCTGAAGTAAAACCAGGTGATGTGGGCTTGGCATTTCAGCGAACTGCAGAGCAACTGTTTTGTGACACCGTGTTGGAAGATGTGATGTTTGGACCGCTGCAACAGGGTTTGTCAGAATCAGAGGCTCACAAGTGTGCAATAGATGCATTGCAGCTTTTGAGTATTGATGCAACGTTATTTGAGCGAAGCCCTTTTGATGTATCTGGTGGACAGGCGCGCCGTGTAGCGTTGGCGGGGATACTTGCCTTGCAGACGGAAGTGTTTATCTTTGATGAGCCAACTGCCGGCCTTGATGCACGTGGTCGAGAAGAGCTTCGATGTGTGGTATCTGAGTTGTGCAACAAAGGGCATGCGGTAATCGTAGTTACTCATGATATTGAGGAATGGTTGACTCAAGCAACAAAAGTAATGCTGCTTGATGACGGATGTGTTATCTGGTCGGGAGCTGCATGTAAAGCCCGTCACATATTGAGTCAATCAGGTCTTATTTTGGGTGAACGCTCATGAAAAATGTTGCAATTTTGGGCTCCTACAACTCAAAGCAAACCTGGCTGCATCTTGTTGATGCTCGAGCAAAATTGATTATGCTCATCATCCTGCTTGTGACAACATGTATGATCCATTCTGTATGGGGATTATGCCTGATTGCGGGTTTGTTAGCGGTTGCCTGGGTAGTCTCGCGTGCAGATGTGCGCGCATTGCAGCTGGCGATAAAACCGTTGCTGGTTATTACCTTAGTAAGCTTGCTGGTAAATGGTCTTGTGCTTGACGGGACAGGCACGATTGATCTTATAGGACCTGTTGGACTTACTTCAACAGGACTTGCGCGTAGTGCTCAAGCTTTGGCACGGGTATATCTGCTCTTGGGCTTCTTCTTGGTGGTATCCGCTACAACAACTGCGCCACAAATTGCTCATGCGTGTGGTCGATTTTTACAACCCCTTGCTCGATTTGGTATTCCGGTAGGGGATGCTTCTATGGTCTTATCGTTAGCATTGCGTTTTGTTCCTATCTGTGCAGAAGAATTTGAACGCATCATGATGGCACAAAAAATCCGTGGTGTTAGATTCGACAAAGGCAGTATAAAGCAGCGTTTAAAGAAGTGGTTATCGGTCTTGGTGCCTGTGGTGGTGGGATTATTCCGTAAGGCGGATGAATTGGCAATATCCATGCAAGATCGTTGTTATTCAAGTGCTGGTAGAAGATATGAGTCCAAGCCAATGCATGCGCGGGATATGACAGTGCTTACAATAGTTGTCTTGGCTAGCATACTTGCTTGTATGATGTAACAAAAGAAGAAGGAACAGCAATGTGCATGATGGATGAAAACAACTCCATAAAGCAGGCTATCGAGAAGCCCCTTGAAGTGGCAACTATGGTGCTCAAACTTGGTTATCGCGGAGCGTCTTTTTCCGGTTTTGCGGCTCAGCCAGGTGATGTGCGTACGGTAGCTGGAGAGCTTAATCGTGCATTGTCCACGTATCTGCACAGACCTGTAGAAATTACTTGTGCTGGTCGTACCGATGCGGGGGTTCATGCACTGGCACAGCATGTTAGTTTTCCAGTCTACAAAAAGGAGCTGGAACTAAAGGGAGCTACTATCAAGCGCGCACTTAATGCGCTGGTAGGAGATGACATTTCGGTTTCAGAAGTATATAAAGCTCGTGCGGGCTTCTCGGCAAGATTTGATGCGGAAGCGCGCAGCTATAGGTATCGCATTGCAGATGGTTGGACCCGTCCCATTATGGCGTGGGATCATGCATGGTGGTTGCGCGCTCAGGTGGATGTAGAGGCCATGGACCGTGCAGCTCAGAGTCTTGTGGGAGAACATGATTTTAAGAGTTTTTGTAAGGCAGCTTCGGCGGTGGATAAGCCAACGCATCGACAGGTAATGTCGGTGGGAGTAGCGCGCATAGAAGAGGCGGGAGAGCAGCTTATTACCGTAGATATTACAGGCAATGCGTTTTTACATTCCATGGTGCGCACTATTGTGGGCAGTTTGGTTGAGGTGGGGTGCGGTCGCAGAGAAGAGCAGTGGATTTCTGAAGTATTGGCTGCCTGTGATCGGAGAGCTGCTGGTCAGTGTGCCCCAGCAAAAGGCTTAGTGTTTGCGGCAGTGAGGTATCCAACAAAGTCATTTGAACCTTGGTTATAGCAGTAGATAAGAAGGTAGCAGGGTATGAAGCAGCGCAAGCGATATGAACGAAGTGATGTGATGGCGCCCAGTGCGCACAAGACACGCAACGCTCTGATTGCGCTGGCGGCAATAGTAATTATGCTGGCTGGTGGTGTTTTAGCGCTATGGAATCTTGCGCAAGCACATTCTCAGCTAGGCGATACGGGTTTATCGGCATCTGTAGAGAAAAACGGCGGTAAGAATACCGCGACAATAAATACACAGGTTTCGGATCATGTAATTACAACAGTGCTTGTGTTTATTCATGCAGATAAAGATGAATCGGTGTTGAGTTCGGCTAAATTGCTGAGTTTGGATCAAAGCGCAGGTAAAGGCTTTATTGTAAATCTGCCTATCGATATGGCAGTAAGCTTAGATGAGGCGCAGTCAACACTGGCAAATGTTTTTAAGAAACAACAATCGCAGGGCAGCATTGGTGTTGTTTCGGCTGCAACGGGCGTACAAATTTCACACGTTATGGTGGTTAATTCGTACGGTTGGGAAAAAGTGTTGGGGCTTTCTAACGTTGGTGCAACACAGTTGGCGCACCAGGCAACGGAGTTGCTGAGCATACTTCATACAGATATGTCTGCACCAGAATTACTCAATCTGGCAGAGACGACACATGGTATTGGTAGAAAAAATCTTAGTGTAGTAGAGGCTCCCTGCACGAGCATTGCTGGCACAGACGGTGCAACGCAAACTGTAGTGGATCCTGAGCAGCTGGGGCTTACCCTAGGGACATTGGTGGAAAAGCAATAAACAGGTAAAAGCTCTTGCATTTCTTACGATCAACTGTTGGGTTCTCGTGATACGTCATAGTCTAGGTAAAATAGAGCAAGAGTGATGCGGTGTAGCGACCGCAAAGACGTCACAGAATCCGGGGGTTTTATGGCGCGGAACAATCCAAAAGTCTCGGTAGTTATGCCGGTGTACAACGTTGCAGCTTATGTAGGTCGTGCAATTGAGAGTTTGCAGGCTCAAACCATGGGCGACTTTGAGCTGTTGGTTGTTGATGATGGATCAAAAGATCGCTCTGGTGATATTTGTGATCGCATGGCCGAGAAGGACATTCGTATAGATGTTTTTCATACATCTAATGGCGGAGCACCGGCTGCGCGCAACTTGGCACTAGATCATGCGCGTGGTCAGTACGTGTACTTCATGGATGCAGATGATTGGGCAGAACCAAGCATGCTTGCAGATATGGTTGCTCTAGCAGACGAGTACAATGCAGAGCTGGTAGTTGCTGGTTTTTACATCGATACATTTTATTCTAAAAAGAGCAATGAGCATTTGAGTGAACTTAAGGCACAGCCCTCAAAGGTATATGCAAATCAGGCAGAATTTCGAGCAAATGCCTATAAGCTTTTTGACGAGAATTTGCTGTATACCCCCTGGAACAAGCTCTTTTTGCGTTCTCGTATTGAAGAGCTTGGTCTACGCTTTCGTCCTACGTTTTGGGATGATTTTCCCTATGTGTTGGATTTTATTCGCGATGCACACAAGGTTGTTGTGACGGAAAAAGCGTATTATCACTTTATTCGTTCTCGTGCGGAATCGGAGACGGCTCGCTGGCGTCCCAACATGTACGAGAAACGCGAGGAAGAGCATGGCTGGATGCTCGATTTACTTGAGCACTGGGGTTTGTTGGATGATGTAGCAAGTAAAGAGATGGTTATGCGCCGTTATGTCGAACGCCTTATAGGCTGCATAGAAAATGTTTGCAATCCTTCAGCAAAATTATCGCGCGCGCAAAAAATAGAAGCTATTCGTCATATGATTAGCACGCCGCATGCGCAAGAAGCAGTACAGCTTGCCCGCCCGCGCTCTAGAGTTATGCGCACATTGGTAAAGCCTATTGCTCGTAAAAATGCAGCTCAGGCATATATTGAAGGTTCGTTTATCTCATTTGTTAAACGTCGCAATACGCGTATTTTTGCTACGCTCAAGGCACGTAGGTAGCTTATGGCACGTATTTTTGTTGTAGAGGATGATGCATCGGTTCGCAAGCAGCTGTGTACGTTGCTCAAAAATGCTGGTCACACTCCTGTATTGCCTACAAATCTTGAAACTATAGTAAGGGATATTTGTGCGGCATCGCCCGATATTGTACTGTTGGATCTTGGACTTCCAGGCACTGATGGCCAATATGTGCTTCGTGAGTTACGCCAAAAATCTAATGTACCTGCTATGGTGCTTACCAGTAGAACTTCGGAACTTGATGAGCTCATGAGCATGAGCTTGGGTGCAGATGATTTTCTCGCCAAGCCATATAACGGTCAGATTTTGTTGGCCCATATTGATGCTATTATGCGTCGCACACAGTCCGCAGACGCTAATTCAAGGACTCTGAGTTTTGCGGGGATAACGTTGGATTTGTCTCGTTCCTTTGTTTCTCTGGGCGAGAAGAGCGTAGAGCTTACTAAAAATGAGCTGCGTATTTTAGAGACGTTATTGCAGGGTAAAGGTGCCATTGTCCCGCGCGAGGACATTATGGAAGCCCTTTGGAACTCCGATGAATTTGTAGATGACAATACATTGACAGTTAATATGAATCGCCTACGCCGTACGCTGGCCAAAATTGGTGCGGATGAAGTGATCATTACTCATCGTGGACAGGGCTACTCCATTTTGGCACGCTCGTAGCGTAGGTATACATGATGATGTTTTCATACCTTAAATCACATTCCATTCCTGCAGCTTGTTGCTTGTTGGCTGCATGTATACCTGCAGCTTTATCGCGCTTAGCAGGAATGAGCCTGGATTTCTGTATCCTATGTTTTTTGTTGTCTGCCATGCCACTGTTGGCTGCAGGAGTATTTACCTTTGTGCGTGAAGCACGTTTCTTACGTGCGCTTGAGTGTATTTCTCAAGATACTACTGGTTCACCCATATCGTATGCTGCGGTTGAGTTGTTAGAAAAGCCTACATTTTATGAGGGCAGACTTTCGTATGATGCACTACATAAGGTAATGCTCGAGTCACAGCGACAGACAACAGAGGCTCAGGCACAGATGAATCAGTATCGTGACTATATTGAGACCTGGGTTCACGAAATCAAGACTCCTCTGGCAGCAGCACGGCTCATGCTACAAAATGAGCCCACAAGCAATGCTCGTGAATTGCAGGTAGAGCTTTCTCGCACAGAGGAGCTGGCGGAGCAAGCACTGTATCTAGCGCGCAGTACCTCTGTCGAGAAGGACTATGTCATTCGTAAGACCCCCCTTACCAGTCTGGTAAACACGGCAATTAAATCGCGTGCTCATACGCTTATTGCAGTTGGTATACATGTAGATACTTCAGACATTGTTGACAAGGACTTGGAAGTAGTTTGTGACTCTAAGTGGCTGGTATTTATCTTGGGACAGCTCATAGACAATGCAGTACGCTATCGCACGGACCATCACAAGAGCGATGATGAGCCTCCTATGCTGCGCTTCTCGGCAGTTATACAAAAGCCTTGCACCGCACACGAACGGGTAGACCTGCACATATGGGACAACGGTTGTGGCATTGCATCAGAGGATATAGAGCGTGTATTTGACCGCGGGTTTACGGGTCAAAACGGACGTACTCACACGCGTAGCACCGGTATAGGTCTGTATTTGGTAGCGGAGCTATGTCACAAGATGGGTTTGATGGTTACGATAAGTAGTCAGCAATATGCATGGACTGATGTGTGCATTGGATTGCCTAACTTACAAAAGTGAAAGCCAAGTGTAAGCTAGTTCGATGGCACCACGCTCGCCAACATCCGATGATAGTAGTGTCAACAAAGCCATTTGGCACAACCTATTGTTGGAGGACGCTTTATGAATAAGCATATGAGTACTACCCCAAAAAGCTATACTACGGCGCAGCCTGCGCTTGTTGCTTCTAATGTCGAGAAAATCTACGGAGGTGCAGATACCACCACCCGTGCTCTGGCTGGGGTAAGCCTCACCGTGCAAACGGGCGAGATGGTGGCCATCATGGGACCTTCCGGTTCTGGTAAGTCTACCTTACTTAATTGTATTTCCACTATTGATACGCCAACGGCTGGCTCCATTACTATTGGTGGCCAGAGCACGGCAACACTTTCTCAAAAACAGTTAGCCGCATTTCGTCGCGAGAGCTTAGGATTTGTCTTCCAAGACTCTAATTTGTTGGATACGCTAACCGCTCGTGAGAACATTGCACTTCCGCTGTCCATTGGTCGTGTGCCTGCAGCGCAAATCCAGCAGAGCGTTACCCATGTGGCTACTATGTTAGGCGTAACGGAAGTGCTTGAAAAATACCCCCATCAGATGAGTGGTGGTCAGCGTCAGCGTGTTGCTGCAGCTCGTGCCATTGTTACCAATCCTACACTCATCTTGGCAGACGAACCCACTGGTGCATTGGACTCTAAAAACGCCCGCGTGCTTCTTGAGTGCTTTGAGAGGCTCAATACTACGCATAATGCTACGGTGCTCATGGTTACGCATGATGAGTATGCGGCCAGTTGGTGCCAGCGTGTTATTTTTATCCGTGATGGCAAGCTGTTTACCGAGATAGTTCGTGGACAAAAATCCCGTCGTGAGTTCTTTGATCGTATTATTGAGGTTGTCGCCACGATTGGTGGTGACGTAGATGCTTGCTAAGCTAGCGTTTCGTAACGTACGCCGCTCCGCGCGTGACTACTTGGTGTATTTCTTTACCCTTACCATTGGTGTTGCTGTGTTTTATGCCTTTAACACCATTGCCGTTCAGGCAGATTTTCTTAAAAATGACGTGCGTGAGATGGTCAGAGAAATCCATGGCATTGTTACAGGGCTTACCATCTTTCTGGCAATCATTACAGGCTTTTTGATGGTGTATGCTAATAACTTTCTTATGCGTCATCGCAAAAAAGAACTTGGATTGTATCAGGTTCTTGGTATGCCGCGCTCTATGGTTGCTCGTACCATCACCCTCGAGACCATGCTTGTGGCCTTTGCGGCATTGGTCATTGGCTTTGCTGTGGGCGCTTTACTTTCTCAGATTCTTCTTTTTGTGACAGCAGCACTTTTTGGTTCTAAGGTTGACGAATTTAAATTCTTCTTCTCGTCCACTGCTTTTGCAATTACCCTTGGTTGTTTTGCTGTCATTTTCTTTATTATGGTGCTCTTTAACCTGCGTTCTTTGCGCAAGGTTGCACTGGTAGAACTCATGAGCGCTCAAAAAAAGGCCGAGAAAACACGCGTAAAGAGCTTGTTTTTTTCTAGCATGGTGTTTCTTATTGGCGTGGTGTGCGTGGGTGTTGCCTATTGGCGTTTGGTCACATTGGGCTTTCCTGGATTTGGTGGCACCGGAACTGGAGTGGACTTTCTTATTACTACAGTGCTTGTGTCAGTTGGTACGCTCGTTTTGTTTTATGGTTTAGCTGGCGCGCTGGTTGCTCTTGCACAACGATCCAAGAAATTCTATTTTTCTGGTTTACACAGCTTTAGTGTGCGTGAGGTGTCCAGTCAGGTAAACACTAATGCCATTTCGATGGGCTTTGTTTCCCTCATTTTGTTTTTGGCTATTACTTCTGTTACTACAGGTATGAGCATTACAAATGCGCTTAAGGCTGCACAAAAGGTAGCGCTTCCATTTGATGTAACCATCCAGGTTTATGCAGGATCAGAAGACAGTGCGGAAGTTTTAGCAACTGCTCCCGAGCGTCTTAAGGCTGCAGGGTATGACCTTGCTTCACTTGGTCAAACCTCCACCATGCTGTTGCGACTACCTCAGGATTGGGACAGCCAAAATACAAGCAATCAATCACTTTCTTTAGGTGGTTTTGTTCAGGCTGGTCATAGTAAAATGCCTGCTGGCTTTGAAAGTTCAGACGCTGCTGCGTACGCATTGGAATCTATGAGCATTGATGATTACAATGCTTTGCGCAAAATGGTAGGTTTGGACGCCGTATCGCTGGCTTCAGATGAGTATATTGTTACTTCCAACATGGAGGCCATAATTCCTATTTATAAGGCCGCGGTAAAAGAGAATCACAACATTGATATTGCAGGTGTCACACTCAAGCCCTCGAGTTTTGGTGTTGTTACGGATACTTCTGCCAACCTCATGAACTTCACCATGGCAAGCAATACGGGTACCTTGGTTGTTCCTAATGAAGTTGCTAAGAAGCTCGTGCCTCGCAAGTTTCTTCTCAACCTCACCTATGATCAAGGTAAGCAAGCTGCTGGCGATGAGCTTCTCAAACAAATTGATGATCTGGATGATCAAACAATGTCCCAGCTGATGTATGGCAACTCTGACTTTGGTACGGCTGGTATTCAGGTGCTTACTCGTACCGAAATGGCTAATGCCAGCCAAGGTTTGCGTGGTCTGGTAACCTATCTTGCTTTGTATATTGGTTTTGTTTTGGTAGTTATTTGCGCTGCTATTTTAGCTATTCAGCGCCTGAGTGCTACCTCAGACTCTGCAGCACGATATCGTACGCTCAATGATTTGGGTGCTTCCGAGAAGGACATGCTGCATTCACTTTTATTCCAAACCAGCCTCTCCTTCGTGGCTCCTTTATTGGTAGGTATGGCTCATTCTGTATGTGCTCTTAGTGTTCTTATCGAAATTGTTCGCGTGTTGGGTGGAGTGAATATTGCTACTGATTCGCTACTTATGGTGGCTATCTTTGTAGTAATCTATGGCAGCTATATGGGGCTTACTTATGGCATGTCGCGTCGCATGGTATTGAATGCACTTGGAACAAAGCGTCACAGTCTCTAAGATACAGAGTTACAGGTAATGCAAAATACATCGACCTACATCTCTTATAAGGTGTAGGTCGATTGTTGTTACGTGCCCATGAGCATCGAAAAAGGCATTGTAGAACGGATACTGTTTTTACTCAGCAATTATGCAGCTACGATTATCTGAGCTTATACAAGTTTGGGTAAGAATTGTGCCACCCAAGTGCTTCTCGATAAGCGCGGCCATGGTAGCAAGAGCCTCTGCCATTTCCTCTGTGCGTTCAGGATCTATACATTCGGTAACGATAAATACATTGCGGGTTGTATTGGTAATGGCAGTGCGCTGTCCGTCTCGCCAGTTAAAGCAACGACATACGGCTCCTGCATTATCTATGTAAGCCAGCTCGCCAGCTAAGGTGGGATCAGAGCCTTCTCCCAAAGGATCAAACTCATCTCCACCATCGGTTATCTTAAGCACCAGGTTTCCTACAAAGCTATCTACATCTTCGGCACCAAAAGGCAGAGCATAGCGCAAGGATAAGGCGTTGTAGATGTCTACCAGCGGAGCAATGTCGCCTACGGGGTTACCCTTTGATGCGCGTTTAAGGAGGTTCTCAATGGAGACACGGGCACCTTTTTTAGTCTTGAACTTTTGGTAGGCTTCACGCCAAACAGCTATGACTTTGTTTTTTGACAGCTGAGGGTCTTCCAGCCATTTATCTGCTGCAAGATTTGCGTGAATAAGCAGGTTGTGGATAGCCTTCTTGTCTTCTTCTGAAACTTCGGAGGGGAGTTTGAGTCCAGTTGCTACGACAACACCCAGCCGGGCATTGGGAAAAAGCTTCCAAAATGATTCGTCTGCAATAAACTGTTGCACGTTGTGCTCCTTAAAAGTGGGATAGGAATTGCAAAATCACAACTATTGTTGCGTTAAGCGAAATATTGATAGCGTTTAAAGAGTTACAGAAACAGTATACAAGCTTCCTTCTCTATTCAAAGTTAAGAATTAGTTTAGATAAATTATCATTTGGCTGTGTAATTTAACAAGTCTATACATGAATTAAAAACACAATCGGTCTTTTTGTGCATAAACTAATAGTACTATTAGCATATATGCGTAATTTGAGGTTTATACAGGAGCAATTATGTCCATGCCACGCCGTTGTACCAAGAGCGATCGCGCTAAAGTTTTGGAA
Source organism: Atopobium fossor DSM 15642 (assembly GCF_000483125.1). Lineage (GTDB taxonomy): Bacteria > Actinomycetota > Coriobacteriia > Coriobacteriales > Atopobiaceae > Atopobium > Atopobium fossor. The sequence continues at coordinate 208,948 of NZ_AXXR01000003.1, read as the reverse complement.
TATATTTCAAAAGATCCCGAGGTAACTACCTTTATCATGGGTGATATCGAGCAATTTGGCATGAGTGATCCCGTAAGTGTTTTTGCCCTTACAAATGAAGACGGCAGCTGGGATAGCATTGTGCTTAAGTTCTATGCTAACTTTGTTTGCTATAGCCAAAACCAGCTCTTTGATGCTCTTGGTATGGCGCAGCTTATTAAGGAAGAAACGAGCGAAATGCTCTATGGTTCTATTAATGGGCCGTATGAAGTCATTGCAGCTATTGCACCTTATTTTGATGATCTTTCGGTAACGTCATCCAATCTTGCACGTCTTACTGCCATCAATACCGAGAAAATCGCACCTGCTCCAGATGGTACGATCATTCGTCCGCTTTCAGCAGAGGATTACGATGATTTGTTTGCACTTCTTGCAAGCACAGATGAATACCACGAGCTATATTGTGATGCTCGTTCGGTGGCAATGGCTAAACAGCAAAAGGCAGCAGACGCTGCTCATGGTTGCTTAACCTATGGTGCTTTTTACGAGGGCAAGCTTGTTTCCACGGCGTCTACCAGTGCAAATAATTCACAGTCATCTATGATTGTTGGCGTATGTACTCGTAAAGATATGCGTAATTATGGTTTGGCTACCGCGGTTGTGGCTCGGCTCTGTGCGGATGAGCTTGCGGCAGGCAAAAAATTTTTAACGCTGTTTTATGACAATCCCACGGCTGGGCATATTTACAAGCGCATTGGCTTTGAAGGGGTGGCACAATACGCTATGTTGCGATAAATGGGGTATAACCCATTGCACATAGGAAGGTATTGTTTTGATTTCTACAATTTATTTAGCGGGTGGATGCTTTTGGGGCATTGAGCACCTCATGAAAGCGTTGCCTGGTGTTTTAGAGACCGCAACGGGCTATGCAAACGGTTCAAGTGCTTCAGATGCAACCTATGAGCGTGCGCGGCATCCTCATTTTGCAGTGGAGTCCAAAGAGCTGGAAAACTTTTTTGAGGCAGAGCAGTATCACCAAGATTATCTGGATAAAAATCCTGATGGCTACTGTCATGTGCCTTTAGGTGTTATTAAGCAGCTTTCCCAATTGACATTTGACGAGAACTATTACAAGTAAGTGAGCAGGTAATGACAAAAATTAAAGCTGCGTTTTTTGATGTAGATGGTACTCTGTTTTCTTTTAAAAGCCATACAGAGCCCGAGTCTACACGTCAAGCGATACGTAAGTTGCGTGCCGCAGGCATCATGCCAATTTTGGCAACGGGACGTCCAACCTATCAGTTTGAAGGCTTAGATCTTGAGCCGTTTGAGACTTTTATTACGCTTAATGGACAGTTGTGTTTTTCGCCTGCTGGTGTGTACCGCAATATAACCGTAAGTTCAGAAGATGTGCAGACCATTGTTGATCGTTCCTTGGCAGGCCTACATTCTACATTGTTTATGGAGCGCGAGAGATTTTATACCTCTGCATATACGGATCGTGTTCGTGCAGTAGAGAAGTTGGTGGGTGTTAGCTTCCCCACAGGAAATGCCTCTTGGGCACTGGGAAGTGATATTTATCAGTTTAATATCTATCAGGATCCTTCATATGACCAAGAGATTTTAGATTGCACATCCAGTGTTACTATTACGCGCTGGACAGATTTGTTTGCAGATGTTTTTCCCAAAGAGGGTGGCAAGGCTGCTGCAGTTTCCCAAACGTTAGAGCATGTGGGTATTGCGCCTGAAGAAGCTATTGCATTTGGTGATGGCGGCAACGATTTGTCTATGTTTGAGTTAGTTGGCACGGCTATAGCTATGGGTAACGCGTCTGACGAAGTAAAGGCTGCCGCTAACATAGTTACCGATGATGTGGATCATGACGGCATCTATAATGCTTGCGTTCGACTTGGTCTTATCGATGCATAACAGAAGGTTTGTATGGTTATCTTAGGTGCATTAGTTAATGGCATAGCGGCTCTTGTGGGCGGTGCGCTGGGTATGATAGTGGGTACAAAACTCAAACAAGACATGGGCAACTTTCTTATGGTGGGTATGGGCCTGTGTGTTGTATTGGCTGGTGTGCAGGGTATGGCTGCTGGTGGTTCGGTGTTGCAGGTAACACTTGCTATTACCCTAGGTGGCATTATTGGTCATTTGATAAACCTAGACGGTATTATTCATCATTTTGGCGATCGTATTCAGGATCGTATGCAGGCGTTTGCCGCGGGTAATCCTGCATTTGCTAACATGTCGGCGGGATTTGTTAATGCAACGCTAGTTATTTGTATTGGTTCGATGGCCATTGTTGGTTCATTACAAAGCGGCCTGACCTTGGATCATTCCACCTTATTTGCTAAGTCTTTAATGGATATGATCATTACTATGCTACTGGCTACCACTATGGGTGCTGGTGTTATGCTTTCTAGCTTGGTGGTATTTGCATACGAGGCGCTGCTAAGTTTGGGCGCAAGTTTTATTGCGCCCTATCTTACACAGGCTGTAATTACACAAATGCTTGCTACGGGTTCTTTACTACTGTTTGCTGTTGGTCTTAACCTGGCAAAAATCACAGATATTAAGGTGGCTAATTTCCTTCCGGCTTGCTTCTTGCCCATTGTGCTGGTGCCACTGCTTATGCTCTGTGGACTGATGTAGCGGCCAAATCGCCACCCATAAGAGGAATGATGGTCAGGTCAAGCTGAGAAGCATCAATGAGAGCTTTGCTGCCAAAGACACAGATACCACGCTCGGCCTTGAGGTTTTCAAGGCCGGCTGCGCGTTCGCGGACCTTCTCGACTGTAGCGTGAAGTGCTTCATTACGATGCAGCAGGCGTAACTGAGGATCTTGGCCATTCAAGCGTGTGATGTCTTGTCTGCGTGCAAGAGCTCGGGGTTTAATGGGGGCATCAAAGTTGGAAACCGTGCTTACTACATAGCCAGTAAACTCGTCTTTTGTGGGATTCCAATTTTTAAGCCATTCACCCGTATTTTCAAAGCGTTGGATGGTGGCATCCACGCTAGGATCGCGGTAGGAGAAAAAGCGTACAATGCCTGTAGCGGTAACATTAAAGCCGCAGCCGTATGCACCACCGCGTACGCGAACCTCGTTCCACAAATAATCAAGTGAGATAGCTCTACTAGCAACGTTCCAAACACCGTCAGAGGTGCAGTTATCTGCCTGTCCGTCCTTGCTTTCGGCAACAAATACTACATTACCAGGAACGATAAATGCTTCATTTTTGATGCTTGGCTCGGGGATTTGCAGCTTGCATGTATTGTTATTTGTGGACGTGAGTACCAGATTGTCTGCTGCTGCCCACCACTGTGCAAGTTCTTCGTCGGAGCCGGTAAAGCTAAGCTCCATATTGCTGGCAGAAAATATATCGCGAGAAATGCGTTTAAGAGTGGAAATAAGTTCGTCTGCACGTTCATCAAAGTGATCGATAAGCTCACAGAGGAATTGATAGAAGTCAATACCATTGAGTTTATCAGTGGTAAGCGCGGCTTTGCGGAAATAGGACATCAGACGGTTGCTAGCGCAAAGGTGACCAGCACCAATGAAAGATTGTTCCATACCAATGCGATGTTGCTGGAGAGCGTTAAGGATACGTGACCTATCATCAAACTGAGTGGAAGACCAAATCTCTATAGGAATTTGTGCAGCGTAAGAAAGGTTTTCGCTGAGTGTTGCAATGCCTACTACAAGTTTTGGGTGAACGTCGTTGGCATCGTTAAAATTACTATTGGTCTCTACAAAAAATGAGAGGTGGCCTAGGTTGGTTTCCACCAAGGTATCCAGCTCAGCTGCATTATGCGTGGCTGTGTTCAGCTTACCTAGTAGATCTGTGAGAATGGTTACGTAGGGCAAGTCATCCCAGGTAATGTTTTGCAAATCAAAATAGTTGTAAATGTAGTTGATGTGTTTGGTGGGTATTTCGTGCACGTAGCTGGGTGCAGGATACCTTTTTACGAGGTGCATGCCGGGGTTGGGGACAGCAGGGCCAATGTCACCTATACCAAGCATGGGCAGTGTTGCAAGAGCTTCGGGACTATCGGGAGCATCTTGTTCTGCACGTAGAGCATCTGTCTCATGGGAGATGGCTGTAAGTTGTTCGTTGCTCAATGTGCCCGCATAGTCTGCCAATTCTTTAATCTCGGCATCTGCATCGCCCTTATCGGTAGGTATGAGCTCCACTTGGGCAAAGTGAACAGAAGAGCAAATAACTTCATCTAAGAGATCTTCGTACCATGAGGTGGTAAGTGCATCATGCAAGAACAAAAGGGAGTTTTCATAATGTAGATAACTGGTGGGGTCATCGTCATTATAGAGCCAGCTGTTAAGGGATTGCATGGCTAGAGCTACTCCATCAGGAGTGTATCCCCACTCACTCTCGCGCAGATTAAACTCTGCTTGAGCCAATGCTGCATCAATGAGCTGTCTAGCAATTCCATTTTTAACAAGATCGCGACAAGTGCTAAATACGAGCTCTCGGAAGCGGTCTGCTACATTTGGCTTGGCGCCTTTAAGTTCGATAAGAATAAAGGGCTGAGCAACGCTGTCCATAAGGTAACTAACCACGTCATCACCCAAGTGAGCGTCCAGAATTGTGCGCTTGAGAGGAGCCTCGTTGGAGCCCATAAGTGCATCCATAAGGATATCTGCGCCAAGTACGCGTGTGCGGTCATGTGCTTTACCAATAACAAAGCCCAAGGTAATACTTGCATTGTCTGGTGTGGTAGCCATGGTTATTTGTGCGGGAGCTGCTATAAGAGGCTGCTGCATGGGAAGAGCATTTGGTGCCCCAGCATTACGTATAGGAGCTGCACTATAACGCTCATCCAAAAAGCTCAGTACGTGCTGGATGTCTAAGTTACCGTAAAGCACCGTATAGCTGTTGGGTAGCGTGTAGTGGCGGGCATGTGTATCTATAAACTCTTTGTAGGACAACTGAGGGATGGCACGAGGATTGCCACCAGATTCAAAACGATATGGTGTATCAGGGAAAAGCTGACGGCTCATCTCGCCCATCATGATTTCTTCGGGGTCAGATAGAGCGCCCTTCATCTCGTTAAAAACAACACCGTTGTACGTAAGTGTTTTTCCGTCTTCTGCTAATTCATAGTGCCAACCTTCCTGCTCCAAAATACGAGGACGGTGGTAGATAGCAGGATGTAGTACTGCATCAATGTATACATCCATAAGATTGAGCAGGTCTTGCTCATTGGTAGATGCAACGGGATACATGGTCTTATCGGGGAAGGTCATGGCGTTAAGGAAGGTTTGCATGGAGGTCTTAAGTAGGTTGGTAAATGGCTCTTTTACCGGAAACTTGTCCGAGCCACAAAGCACCGAGTGCTCCAAGATGTGAAAAACGCCCGTGTCATTTGCAGGAGGGGTCTTAAAGGCAATGCTAAACGCCTTATTATTGTCTGCACATGCAAGCCACATGGTGCGAGCGCCTGTGGGATTATGACGCATAATATAGGCACCACCTGCTATTTCTTCAATCTGCTCAAAGCGCTCGATAGTAAAGTTTGCAATGGTGGTGCCGTTTGCAAGCTCGGGAAGCTGTGTGGCGAAGTTAGGCGTTGTGGTATCCATGTGTTCCTTTCAATACGTGGCAAAGATGTGCCACGTGCGGGTTTGGGCACGTTGACGCTTATTTTTTGTCTGGCTAGATGGTACCCTCTTTTGGGTATTTAAAATCGTTTCACTGGACTGGTGATAGTGTGACCAATAAGCTGCCACAAGATTGTACAAAAGCTCAAGCTGTTAAGGAACCTGCCGAGAAGACCGTTGATGGTGCAGAGGTAGTTTTGGACTCAAATAAAACTGCGCAGTCACGTCTATTGCGCGGTGTACTTATTTCGCTTGCAGGTGGTGCTTGCTGGGGCATTAACGGTACCTTTGTAAAGATTTTGCTTGAGGTGTATAACATCCCAGAACTGTGGTTAGTGTGCATACGCGAGCTGGGTGCTAGCGTGTTGTTCTTGGCCACGGCATACGTTGTTAACCGTAGTGGTCTTACTGGTATTCTCAAAAATAAGCGTGACATGCTTAATTTAACGTGGATTTCTGTTGCATCTATTTTGATGTCTAACATTTCTTACGTTATGACCATTAGTTATACCAACTCAGCAACAGCCACAGTATTACAAACACTCAGTGTGGTTATGGTGCTGTTTTACGTATGTGTACATAATCGTCGTCAGCCACGCCGTCGTGAGTTGATTGGTATTGTGTTGGCAATTGGTGGCACGTATTTATTGGCTACGGGTGGTAATCCTTCTGAGCTTGCTATTCCAGCCTTAGGATTGGCTTGGGGTGGTATGTGCGCACTTTCTGCTGCAGCATTAGCAATCCTGCCCAACGACCTTCTTAATAAGTGGGGTAGTTTTGTGGTTAATGGCTATGCCATGCTCATCTCTGGCTTGATGCTTGCACTGTATGTACAGCCTTGGAATTACCTACCAAACATAGATGCGGTTGGCTGGATTTTGATTATATTTGCTATTGTTGTTGGCACGTACGGTGCCTATGCACTGTTCTTGCAGGGCTTGCGTGAGGTTGGCGCAGTTCGTGCAAGCATGCTTACAACATCCGAGCCTTTAGTAGCCATGATTTCTTCGGTGTTGCTTATGGGTACGGCCTTCTCGGTAACTGACCTCATTGCCTTTGCCATGATTATTGTGATGGTGTATCTAACGGCATAGCTTATATATTTGGTTGTATTTGGTGTAGCACGCAAAGAGTTACTTAACCACCAAAATGTCACAGGGTGTAGCACGCAGCAAGAAGGTAGAAATAGAACCCAGCAACGCATACTTAATGGGAGACAAACCACGGGCGCCACAAATTACCAGGTCAGGCTCAATCTGATCAAGCAGCTCTTCTTTAAGTGTCTCGCGCACACGTCCATACTTTACAACAACCTCAACGCCGTCTATTTCGGGGTCATTCTGAATAGTTTCAATGGTCTTTTCTATAGACTTGCGGAAGAGGGCTTCCAGCTTAGGGATGAGATCCACAGGATAAGTACCTGCAGTTTCAAGCGCAGTAGAATCCATAACGTGTCCAACATACAGCTTGGCGTGGTTGTTTTTTGCTACGGCAATAGCGCGATTGAGCACAGCATCCTGTTCCTCAGTGCCATCCAATGCAACAAAGATCTTTTTATAGCCTAGGTTTTTGTAATGCGCCATAATGCCTCCTTCATCCACGAAGCTGTTGTCATATTTATCGTACCCTTGTTGTGCTTTTGATATGTTCAATTCTACCTTCAGTACTTTTAATACAGCATAAACAAAATAAGGTGAGTAGATATAGTTCAAGGGTCGTATAAAAATCAAGATAGATTTTTAAAATACCGTTATAGTAGCCGTGAAAACTTAAAATGCTGTTAAGGCATTACATTAAGATTTTAGATTACTTATAAGAAAACTGTTTGATAACTAAAAGATACTAGAACGAATATTTAAAAGAATATATCGGAAGGTATGTTTTATGGCAGAGCAAGATAAAGAAATCATAGTAATCAATGAAGATACGATTAAGGATAAGATTCACTATATACGAAATCAAAAAGTTATGCTTGATTTTGAACTTGCTGAAATTTATGGATATGAGACAAGAGCTTTTAATCAGCAAGTCAAAAATAACATAGAAAAATTTGATGATGATTTTAGATTTCAACTTACAAAAGATGAATGGTAATTTTTGAGGTCAAAATTTTTAACCTCAAAACCTGAAGCCGGCTCCGGTGGAAGAAGGTATTTGCCTTTTGCTTTTACAGAGCAGGGTATTTATATGCTTATGACTGTATTAAGGGGAGAGCTTGCAGTTAAACAGAGCAAGGCTTTAATACGAATGTTTAAGCAGATGAAAGACTTTGTCATTGAAAACCAAGATTTTATAGGGGCGAAGGAATTAGCTCAAATAGCTATTCAAACAAATCAAAATACAAAAGATATAGCAAGGCTAGATAGAAAGATATACACCTTAGCCACAAAAGAAGATTTGAAAAAGGTAATGGATAATTTTATAGATCCGGAAACATACAAGCACTTTCTTTTGATGAACGGAGATAAGATAGAAGCAGATATTGCCTATACAAAAATATATAAGTCAGCAAAGAAAAGTATTTATGTGATAGACAACTATATAGGGCTTAAAACATTAGAACTTTTAAGAGCTGCAAGAGGTAAAACCCAAATCATAGTCTTTAGTGATAATGTAAAAAATAAAGATATGCTCACAAAAAATATCTTAGATGATTTTAGAAAAGATTATCCTAATATAGACCTGAAGCTAAAGATAGCCGGTAAAAAATACCACGATAGATATGTTGCAATAGACTATGGAACGGAAAATGAAGCCTTTTATCTTTGTGGGGCATCATCAAAGGATGCAGGAAATAAAATATCGAGCATTACCAAAATAGAAGAATCATCTAAGGATATGTACCATATGATGTTTAGTGGAATGCTAAACAATAAAGACTTAAAAATTTATTGATACATAAAAATGTGTTATGTAAAAACATGTGCATTTGCATATGTCATTGTGTGGCAGTGTGACGCAAAATCGTACCCCGGCAAGGAGAGAAGTTCGTGGATCTGCTTATAGAAATCCTTAAATCCATTTTGTTTGGCATTGTGGAGGGCATTACCGAATGGCTACCTGTTTCTTCTACGGGCCATATGTTGTTGCTAGACCAGTTTGTAAAGCTGGATGTGAGCAAGGATTTTTGGGATATGTTTTTAGTGGTCATTCAACTGGGGGCCATCCTTGCTGTTGTAATTTTGTTCTTTAGCAAACTCAATCCACTGTCTTGCACCAAGAATACTGCCGAGCGCAGCAATACCTGGAAGCTTTGGGCAAAAATTATTGTTGCGTGCATTCCAGCTGCTGTTATTGGCATCCCTCTCGATAATTGGATGGAGGACCATCTGGGCAGTCCTTTTGTCATTGCAGCTGCTCTAATCGTATATGGCATAGCTTTTCTTGTTATCGAGAAACGCCGAGAAGCGCGTGCAAAATCACTGCTTGACCAAGGTAAAAATGCTGTTGTGGCAGCACTTGCTGGTGTGGAGGCCGGTCTTACTGCCCCTAAGCATATGGCAGCTCCTGACATAAGTACATTGAGCGTATCTGAGCTTGCCGATAGTGATGCCAAAATTACCGATGTGTTTGAGATGACCTGGCCGGTGGCTTTAGGTATTGGTGCATTTCAGGTTCTGTCTATGATTCCAGGTACTTCTCGTTCTGGCTCTACCATTATTGGTGGTCTATTGTTGGGATGTTCTCGTGCAGTTGCTGCCGAATTTACGTTCTTTTTGGCCATCCCTGTTATGTTTGGTGCGAGCTTGTTGCGTTTGGTTAAGTTTTTCCTTAAGGGAAATGCATTTACTAACCATGAGCTTATGATTTTAGGAGTGGGCTGTTTAGTAGCGTTTGTACTTTCCTTGCTAACGGTTCGCTTTTTGATGAGCTTTGTAAAGCGCCATGATTTCCAGCCCTTTGGTATGTATCGCATTGTGCTGGGTCTTGCAGTGGTTGCATACTTTGCTTTGGTGTAAGTCTACGTAAATATTTGTTAAAGTGCAGTTTTTGCAAACTCTCCAAAGAAGGGTAGCGTGAAGTAAACGTATCCGCGCTTATCTCCGTTGATAACACCTTTGCGTATTAAGCGCTGTCTATAGGGATTAAATTCATTGCTTTCCATATGCAGCTTTTTACGAACTTCCGCAACTTTGCCACCTTCAGCATCTGCAATTCCTCGCACGACAAAGCGGTCTTTCTCAGAAAGCTCAGACCAAATTTTCTCGTATACGTACTCTTCGAGATACTGCTTATAGGTATCTAAAATAGACTGATAATCTCCATGAGCTTGCCATGTGAGATACCCTAGCACTTGAAATGCAAAAGAGTAACCAGAAGTAAGCTTAGCCATTTGACGAGCTTGATCATCCTGCAATCCAAATGTCTTCTTATAGTTTGCAATGATGGCACCTTGATTCAAGGGCCCCAAATCAATGCGTGGTGCACGATACAAAAACGTAAGATTCTTCGTATTCTGTAGCTCACGGATGTTTTCATAAAGACCTGTTACCAACAAATATACTGGTAATTCTTTACGGATAAGGATTTGAAACGCACTTACAAACTCACGCATTTCTTTGGTATTTGAGGCTTCATCTATGGTTATAAGTAGATGCTTTCCATGTTTCTTAATGCTCTTTAGCATTTGTTCAAGAGCGACTTCTACATCCGTAATGGGAGTGACTCCCGAAACTTCAAGTCCAAAACCAAAGAACGATAGGTTAATTTTTGCCTTTTGGAAAATCTGCGCCAGAGTATTTTCGCTGGATAGCTTGGCTACTAACGATTCAAGGAGATTTCTATTAGGATTAAGTTCGACTGTTATCCATCTGCCTTGCTCTGAGATGCGTGTAGTGACTTCAGTAAGAAAGACAGTCTTTCCAACACCACGAACCCCTGTTATTACATATACCTGTTGTTGCGGTTCTTTTTGAGCGAAGTTATCTAAGATTTCGTGTTGAGAAAAAAGACGAGAAATAAGTTGCGTAGGCTCTTTTCCAAAGGAAAGGGTGTATGGATTAGCCGACATGCCAATGCCTCTTTTACTGTTTTACAGATTCTTTACTGTTCTTTACTGTCTTATATATCCTTTACTGTTTTTTACTGTTTGTCAAGCAAAGTGTTATCTGTCGAGTTGACATGGTAGACACCTTTTACTGTATTCCACGAAGGAGACACGGATTGTTAAACTGCAATTCCTTAGACTAACCAGCTAGGAAGCTCAAGGCTTATGACTTGTGCGGCTCCACGTGCAACAATGCGAGAAACTACATTGGCAAGCTCATAGGTATTCTCGCTAGGCTTAAGAATAAGGGCATAATTTTCTAGGCCTGTGGCATCAACAGGAAGTGCTACAAGTGTTTGATTGAGCTGTGTGCTGTAAACCGGAGTTGCTGTTCGGTAGTTGTACTGGGCGGTAATGAGGGACTTATTGCAAGCATCAATGAAGTCTTGCTTGGGTAGCGTGTTTAGTATGGAGTCGGGCAGCATATCTGCAATTTGTTTAGTGGGAAGCTGCAGCGTAGCTTCTGGAGTAATACTAAGCACATTAGCATGCAGTTCAAAATTGGGGGCTGGGGGTAGCTGTGGAAGGTTGGTGAGCTTTTCACCCAAACCAGGAGTTTGGGTAGTGGCAAAGCCTGCGAATTGCCAAGGAGTTATTTTTGCGGACGATTTTTTTGCAGATGGAGTAAAGCATAGGTAGATTACCTGGTTAAATGGGGTAAGCAAGCCTGTATTGCAAGCGATAAAATCACCAGTAGAGGCTTGGATGAGTGTACCACTTTGCTTTGCCCGATAGAATACAGCGCTTATATATGAGCAAAGTTCGGTAGGTAAAAATGTTGTGGTAGGAGCAAAATCCTTGAGTGTTGCTGCTATGTTTTCCCAGCTGCCCATGAGGGCAAATGTTGCCAGCTCATTAAGTGCACTTGTTTGAGGACGAGCTGTGACACGTGTTATAAGCAGCTCATCAGAAGCACAATAAGTCTGTGGAGTTTTACCCAGTATTGGCTGATTGGACTGAACAACGCTTACAACTTCCCAAGGTTTTACATGGCCAGGCATTTTGCTTCTTTGGATGGTAGCTGTGGTCTGATTGCAGTTAATGAGTGCAAAGGAGATGCTGCTACGAGTTCCAAAAAGTGAACCAGTAGTGCGCGCGGTGTTCCAGCTGCTTCGTAAAAGTTCAAGGGCATTAGTGTTGATGGGTGCAAGTTCGTAGATTTTCTTAAGAAGATTGTTGGGGCAAAGTACTTCATTAATAAAATCCTGTGGCAAAGTGGATTGTAAAACCACGGGGATGTAGGCTTCTACCTGTGAGGGGGCTGCAAAAGTCTGCGCAGGAACGGAGGGTTCCTCAAGCGGTGTTTGAGGCGCATATGTAATATTAAGAGAAATATTTGGCGTAGGAATTGCTTCAGGCATGGGGATGGGGTAGTCGTGCCATGAGTAGTCAGGCTCTGGCTTGGTTTCTGGTTCTGTTTCTGATACTGCCTCGTCTAATGCTTCGGCTTCTCTTATGGGTGCCACTTCAGACGTGCTTTTGCTTGTGGGCTCGTCAATGACTTTGGGCGCTATTTCAAATTCAGGCTCAGAATCTTGTACTGGTATTGGTTCAGGCTCTTGCTCTGTCTCAGATTTTGATTCCGTACGTATAGGAGCAGGTGCTTCCTTGTGTTGAGGCTTTTGTGGACGAAGCAGCTTTGAACTACGCTTGCGCTTCCAGGGTTTGCCTTTTGTGGCAGCTTTATCTGCAGTTGTGGGTTCATCGATTTTCTCAAGAGCTTGATCAAAATCTGCGTGAGGCATGATGGTGGCAAAGATACGGCCTTTTTTAAATACGGTAAGTTTTACAAACTCGGGAAGTGCTTCCATGAGAGCGCCAATATCCGTGCAATCAAGATCTGCAGGAGTAATATCATCTGCCAAAAGCACAGCTTCCACGTCTGAAAGAGGAATCTGTCTCCCATACCCCAACTCTTGTTTAAGGAGCTTATACAGGTAAAGGGCATTATTTATAGGAATCATAGTCATACTGATGACCTTTCGTAAAAATGTGTTCCTCTCAAGCATAAAGTACCTTGCTGCTTGCTCTGCCCACTTTTCATAATTATTGCAATGCCGCATGCTTGACGAAAAGACTCTCTGGGAATAGTATTATTCATGAGTATATGAGCAGTTACTCATATATAGAGAAGAACGGGGATAAAGATGTCTTGCTCTTGCCATGCTGGTCATCATAACCACGATGAAGGTACTCAGTCCTGCTGCGAACATAATCATGATCATGATTGCATGCATGATCATGACCACAATCATGCTCATGAGTGTTGCTGTGGCTGTGGTCATGACCACTCGCACGGCGAAGAAGAAAACAAGATACCTCGTATCCTTGCGTCTGCAATTTTATTGGCAGTTGCCGTTATACTTACCAAGCTTGTGGAGATGCCCCTACCCCTACAGCTATTAGCTTATTTACCTGCGTATTTGGTAGCCGGCTATGATGTATTGCACGAGGCAGGCGAGTCCCTTATTGAGCGTAAGCCTTTTAACGAATCTTTGCTTATGGCCATTGCAACTATTGGTGCACTGCTCATCGGTTTTATTCCAGGTGGTTCTCCAGAGTTTGCAGAAGCAGTATTTGTTATGTTATTTTTCCAGGTAGGGGAGGCATTTGAGGATGCTGCGCAAGGAAAAAGTCGTAATGCGGTCTCTGCGTTAGTAGATATTCGTCCCGATGTAGCAAACTTGTTAGTAGATGGAGAAATCCACGAGGTTCATCCTGCACGGGTTCACCCTGGTGATACGCTGATAGTTCGTCCTGGCGAGCGTGTAGCATTGGATGGCGTTGTGGTAGATGGTACATCCAGTTTAGATACCGTTGCACTAACAGGAGAGTCTGTTCCTCGTGGTATTGTTGCTGGAGACAGCGTGCTGTCTGGTTGTGTAAACCTGAGTGGTGTATTGCATATCCGGGTAACCAAGGAATTTGATGAATCTACTGCATCTCGGATCCTTGATTTGGTAGAAAGTGCTTCTAGGGGTAAGTCTACTTCTGAACGCTTTATCACACGTTTTGCGCGTGTGTACACGCCTATAGTTGTAGGTGCTGCATTCGTAGTTGCTTTTGTGCCGCCTCTGTTGTCGGGCAATTTTAGTGCCAATTTTGCTACTTGGCTGCTACGCGCTCTTACGTTTCTTATTGTGTCATGCCCATGTGCGCTGGTTGTTTCTGTGCCGCTATCCTTCTTTGGTGGTATTGGCGCTGCATCCAAAAAAGGCGTGCTTATTAAGGGGTCAAATTATCTTGAGGCTCTGGCTCAGGCAGATACCATTGTGTTTGATAAAACGGGCACTCTCACACGCGGTGTATTTAAGGTGCGCGTTGTTCATCCCGAGAATATCAATCCCGATGAACTTTTGCACCTTGCAGCCCATGTAGAACGTCACTCTACGCATCCTATAGCAGCAGCTTTGCGCGAAGCGTATCCTAACGAGAAGGACGATTGCGTTATTTCCAATATCCAAGAGCGTGCGGGCGAAGGCATTATTGCCCAGGTTAACAACCAGACTGTAGCGGTTGGTAATAACAAACTTATGGATGAAGTGGGAGCTCACTGGCATGAGTGCAGTCTTGGCGGCACAACCATTCACGTGGCAATTGATGGCACGTATGCCGGACATCTTGTTATTTCTGACGAGGTAAAGCCTCATGCTGCACATGATCTGGCGGCTCTTCGCAAGTTGGGCGTTCGTAAAACCATTATGCTTTCTGGTGACCGTGCAGATGTGGCTGCTACTGTAGCAAAAGAACTTGGTTTGGATGATTATCATGCCAACTTGCTGCCTGACCAAAAAGTGGTGCAGGTAGAAGAGCTTCTTACTACTACGTCGGACGAGAAAACCCTTGTGTTTGTAGGTGATGGCATAAACGATGCGCCGGTGTTAGCACGTGCAGATGTAGGTATTGCTATGGGTGCCATGGGATCTGATGCTGCAATCGAAGCGGCTGATGTAGTGCTTATGGATGATAGTTTAAGTAGCATTGCACAGGCTATTGAATTATCTCGTCGTACCGTACGTATTGCTCGGCAGAATATTGTGTTTGCTATTGCTATTAAGCTGCTGATTCTTAACCTAGCTACACTGGGCTTAGCTCCCATTTGGCTGGCGGTGTTTGGCGACGTAGGTGTTATGGTGCTATGCGTGCTTAATGCATCAAGGACGTTGCAGGTCAAGTGAGTCGTACAGTTTTAACGCTTGGTTAAAAAATATAACCACTTGCCGAGTCTTATCTTCTAAAATACGGCTATCCAGAAAATAATAACTATATTATTTTCTTACACGTATGTAAGTTGCTGAAAAAGGAAATGTATGAGTTCCATACGTTCTATATTCAAAAAGTTGTTTATAGGTATGGCAGCTTTAGTAATAGTACTTCTTAGTTGTTTTGTTATAGAGCGCGTCTACGTAGCGTTTTTATATGCACAAGGTCCTAGCGAGGAACTTGCGCTTGAGGAAGCGCGTAACTCTTTTCGTTTTTCCGATTCGTTTAGTCTGGTGTATGTTGACAGAGATCAAAACGGTGATACCCGTTATCGTTTTATAGGAAAAGATAAAGATGGGGTTATTCGGGATCGCCTGTATATTACCTGTAAGTTTCAATGGTTTACTATTATTAGTCCCGGTGAAGTTTTTTGCCCCCAAGAGAGCGGCATGCGTATACCTTTCATGCCTCCTACTCTTTTTGACATCATACCTGCTGGATGGTATTACTACTCAACAGAATCTACCCCAAGTGTTATGGATAGATTTCTTATAAGTGTTAGGGGTGCACCAAATCAGGTTGAGGTGTACAAGGAGTTTACCTATAAGTTGAGCACAAAACGTGGGCAAAAATTAAAAAAATTAAGAGACGCTATACTACTGAAGCCTCTCTCAACATCAATTTCTGTAGGTCGTACCTATAAATATTGTGAGGAAATTGAAAAAGCAAAATTTAAGCGCCCAATCAAATTTGTTTGTTCTTGGAGCGAAGCCGCTTGTTACGCAGATTAGTAACCGTGCCCTGCATGCCATGAGGGATGTAGTCGAGTTCAGATAAATCCTCGGGTAGGTAATCAATCAAGCTCATAGACATATCAAGCTCAATGGATTGAGGGCGTGGACCAGGTGTAATTTCATAGCCATGTACCGTGGCGCCTTGAGCGGTAAGACGCAGCTCATAGCCTGTCGCTGGGTCATTTGGCAGCATTTCCCTAACGTTGTCACTCTTCCAGCGTAGTTTATAGCCCGCAGACTCAATTTGGGTGAGACTAAAGCGATACAGCGGAATGCTGTCGGTCTTTAATCGCACCAGGCCATCGGGTGCAAGAATTTCTCGATAGGAATTAAGCATGTGGGCATGTGTGAGGCGCTTGGTGCATTCTTTTTTGCGCGGGAATGGTGTGGGAAAGTTAAGGTGTATACAGCTAATTTCGTTAGCAGAGAAATACCGAGAAAGCTTTGCGGCATCACCAGGGACAAAAATGACGTTGTCTAGCTTGGCCTTACTGGCATGTTGCGCAGCATATGCAATACAAATGGGTTCTGAGTCCATGCCAATGAAGAGGATGTTGGGGTGCATGACTGCAATATCACAGGTAAATACACCCTTACCGCACCCTAAATCCAAATGAACAGCATCAAAGCGCGCTGGTTTTTTGAC
This sequence comes from Atopobium fossor DSM 15642, assembly GCF_000483125.1. Classification (GTDB taxonomy): domain Bacteria; phylum Actinomycetota; class Coriobacteriia; order Coriobacteriales; family Atopobiaceae; genus Atopobium; species Atopobium fossor. The sequence goes on along the minus strand of NZ_AXXR01000003.1, from coordinate 192,656 downwards.
GGAGTGTTCTTTTGAGCATTTGTCCGTGTTATTGAGAACATCCTCAAAATCATTCACAATGCCTAGTGAAGGATAGCATGCTTCGGCCCAGCGGCCTTTAAGTGTCCAAGGTGCGGGTTCGATGAAGTTAGCAAAGCGCTCAAGGCGCTCTTCAAGAATAAAGTTTTTGGGTAGGCGAGCGTGAAGCGCATGCATGCAACTATCCTTACAGGCTTAAGAGTTCGTCGAGAGTCGATCCATATGAAGGCAAAAATTCTGCCACAAAGTCAGCGACTTCTGGTAGCTGGGCGGCCATTACGTCAACGGTGGCCTGACAGGTTTTTTGTGCAGTAGCAAACTCGGCATTGCCTGCCTGTGCTTCGTCAATGCATTTAATAAGCGCAGAGATCTTATCGGCAGCTTTAACTAAACGGCGTATATACTGCTCATCCTCAGACGGGCAATCCGTGTGATACAAATCTGCATATACACCACGTAAGTCCTCCGGAAGAGTCTTGATCAAAGATTCTTCTGCAAGCACCTCTATATCCTTGTAGGCATCCTGGATGTGTCCGTTGGCATATTTAACGGGCGTGGGCATATCGCCCGTGATAATCTCTGATGAGTCATGCAGCAGTGCGATCATTGCCGCACGATCCGCATTAAGGGTACGGCTATGACGTACGTTAGCAAGGGTGACCAGCATGTGAGCAATCAGGGCCACATCAAGTGAGTGCTCGGACAAATTTTCCTCGCGTGAGTTGCGCATAAGAGCCCAGCGATTAATGTACTTCATGCGAGATAAAATAGCTAAAAAGGGAGATTGTTGCTGGTTATGAGTTTGCGCCATGAGGTTCTCCTGCGCGTTCGTATCGGACGTGTTACAAGCTGCGCATAGGGGATATGGCGCAGTGCTATAAGCATATACTGTCTGCAGGAGTGACGTAGGCACAAGGGGAGAAGGATATGAATTTGCATGATATCCGTATGAGGGTGGCTACACCCAATGATGCAGCAGCTTTACTAAACATCTATGCTCCTTACGTGCAAAATACAGCGATTACCTTTGAGTATGAGGTTCCGACAACTGAGGAATATGCGCGTCGAATCTCTAGCTTTGGCTCTGATTTTCCGTTTTTAGTTGCCGAGAAACCCATCGAGGCTGTCACTGTAACCAATCCTCATGACGCTTTTGCTTTTAGCAGCGCTTCCATTTCTGGTAACACCACCACTCCTGCCACACAAATCCTTGGCTATGCCTACGCACATCCCTACTATGGCTATGCAGCATACAGTTGGTGCGCGGAACTTACTATTTACGTGGCTCCAGAAGCACGCCATCAAAAGGTGGGCACGCTTTTGTACGATACCTTGGAAGATGCGCTTGGTCGCATGGGCATTCTCAATGTATATGCTTGTATAACTACCAGCGATGATGCCTTGGATCCGCGTGTTCCAGTAGCATCGGTACACTTTCATGCCTCGCGCGGGTATCGCATTATTGGCACGTTTGAAAAATGTGGATACAAATTTAATCGTTGGTATAACACGGTATGGATGCAAAAAACGCTCGGTAGTCACCAAGATGATATGTCCACACCACACTCATTCGCCAATGTGCGTGGTAGCTTGAGCTGGCTTGTGCAATAGCTCACTTGCGGCAGCTCCTCCTACAATAAGTAGCGCACCCAAGGCCTTGGCTGGCGTCATGGTTTCCCCCAGCAAAAGTACGGAAAGCACTACGGCAGATAACGGCTCTATATATCCCAATACTGCAACCTGTTGTACGGGTAATTTTGCAATGGATGAGAAGTACCAGTAGCAGCCAAGCCCAGTGTTTAGCAGGCCTAAAATAACAATACCAACAATGGATGACGAATCATGAGGCAGCTCAAAGTGCATGCCACCAATGATTTGAGCCAAGCTATATATGCCAACTACTACAAAGCTTGCGCTCATTTGGATTGCGGAGTTGGCAAGTCCGGTAATGGAGGGTGCTCTGCGAGAAAAGATAATCATAACGGCATACATGCAGGCAGAACCTAGTCCCAACATAAGGCCAAGAGGGTTAAGTAAGCAGCTTACGTTGGTGTATACCACCAGAACAGCTCCTGCCAGCACGGCACAAAAACCAATTACACGAGCTGACGTGAGTTTCTCGCCAAACAGCAGGGGAGAAAGCACCATAACTATGACGGGTCCGCAGTAATAGGCTAAAGACGCAATTCCTACGCCTACCAGTGTGTACGCTTCAAACAAAAAGAGCCAACTAATACCTAACGCAGCTCCAGAAATGGCGAGCATAGCTATTTCTTTGCGAGCAACTCCGGCTAGTGCGTGACGGTTTGACGCAAATAATAAAATGAGCAAGCTAGCAGCGCCAAAAAACGTGCGAAACAAAACGATCTCACTACTGTGTAAGGCAATGCCGCTGGCAATAATGCCATTAGAACCAAATAGCAGTAAAGAAAGCAGGTATTTGGTAAGTGACTTGTTCACAAGCAGTCCTTGTATTTTCGTTGCCATCACAAAGAGCATGAGCAGCAGTTGGACAAGAGGCCAAACAAGAAAACAACGGACTTTAAGTGTCGTATCTTCTTACGTTCAAGAAAAGCGAATACTTCGCATGGATTGTATGACAAAATAGCATTGATAAGCGTGTGCAATCAAAAAAGCAATGCGTATGTAATTGTGCTGACGTTGTGCTAAGGAGCCTCACGCCATGGAGCAAAACATTACTAAATATCAGGCGTTCATAGAAACTGCGCGTCAGGGTAGTTTTACACGTGCTGCGCGCAGACTGGCATACTCTCAGTCGGGCGTGAGCCGCATGGTAAATGATTTAGAGCAAGAGTGGGGTATTCGCTTGCTGGAACGTGGTAAGCATGGCGCGCGTCTTACCCCAGATGGCCAGCGGATTTTGCCTCGCATTGAGCAAATCTGTGCCGAGCAGCGTCTATTGCAAGCAGAGGTAGATAACATTACAGGAATGCTTACAGGCAGTATTCGTATTGGTACGTTTTCGAGTGTAGCTAGTCACTGGCTGCCGCGCAGTATTAAGCGTTTTCGCGATGACTATCCCGGCATAGATTATGAGTTGTTGATGGGCGACTATTCGGAAATTGAAGCCTGGGTGGATGAAGGTCGCGTAGATATTGGTTTTTTAGCGTATGAACCTCAAAAGCCATCGCTTATGTTTGAACCTCTGGGTACCGATGAGCTTATGGCGGTTTTGCCCGAGAAGCATCGTCTTGCAAATAAGTCCACTGTTAACATTGCAGATCTTACGCGCGAGCCGTTTTTGCTGTTGGAACGAAAAGGCGTAGATGAGATTACGCCGATTTTCTCGAAAGCCGGCATTGAACTGCGTGCCGCACTTTCTACCTGGGATGATTACACTATTATGTCCATGGTGGAATCTGGTTTGGGTCTATCTATCTTACCTGCGCTTATTCTAAAGAGAAATCCATACCGCCTGGCAATTCGCCCTCTGGCGGACCGCGCCTACCGTACAATAGGCTTGGTTCACCGTGGCCAGGATAATCTAAGTGTGGCAGCCCTGCGTTTTTGCGACTATTTGAGTCGTGCGCCCCAGGTAAAACGTCAATAAAACAAAGCTCACATATATGAGGAGTGCACTATGGCAGAGTTTATTTATCAGATGTATAAGGTTCGTAAGGCCTACGACGGCAAAACCATTTTGGATGATGTGACCATGGGTTTTTACCCAGGAGCCAAAATTGGTGTAGTGGGTCCTAATGGTATGGGTAAGTCTACCCTACTCAAGATTATGGCTGGCATGGAAGACGTTTCTAATGGAGAAGCTCGTCTTGCTGCGGGTTATACCGTTGGACTTTTGCAGCAAGAACCTCCTCTGGATGATAGCAAAACCGTTAAAGAAAATATTGAGCTTGCTTTTGCGGACCTGTTGGCAAAGATTGATCGCTTTAATGAGATTGGCAATCTTATGGCCGATCCCGATGCAGATTTTGATGCGCTTATGACAGAAATGGGCAAGCTGCAAGATGAGATTGATGCAGCCAATGGTTGGGATTTGGACAGTCAACTGTCCCAAGCTATGGATGCGTTGCAGTGCCCCGATGCGGATGAGAATGTAGCTCATTTGTCTGGCGGAGAACGTCGTCGTGTGGCACTGTGCAAACTGTTACTTGAAGCGCCTGACTTATTGCTTTTGGATGAACCTACCAACCACTTGGATGCAGAGTCCGTTTTGTGGCTGGAGCAGTTCCTTAAAAACTATTCTGGCGCTGTTTTAGCCGTAACGCACGACCGCTACTTTTTGGATAACGTGGCTCAGTGGATTTGTGAGGTTGATCGCGGCACGCTGTACCCCTACGAGGGTAATTACTCTACATATCTGGAGACCAAGGCTCACCGCTTAGAAATGGAGTCTCGTCAAAACGAGAAGCGCGCTCGCAAGATGAAGTCCGAGCTTGCATGGGTTCGCTCTTCTCAGAAAGCTCGCCAGGCAAAGAGTAAAGCGCGTTTAGCTGCATATGAGCAGATGGAAGCAGAGGCACGTCGTGCCACCAAGGTAGACTTTACGGATATCCACATTCCTGTTGGCCCACGTTTGGGTACCAAGGTTTTGGAAGTTGAGCACTTGCATAAGGCTTTTGGTGACCGTGTGCTTATTGAAGACTTGAGTTTTAGCCTTCCGCGTAATGGCATTGTTGGTGTTATTGGTCCCAACGGTGTGGGTAAGTCTACACTCTTCAAGATGATTACGGGTTCTGAACAGCCAACATCTGGCTCACTTACAGTGGGTGAAACCGTGGAGCTTTCTTATGTTGATCAGGGTCGCGTTGGCTTGGATGCTCAAAAAACGGTATGGGAAGTAGTATCTGATGGTAACGATGTCATTCGTGTGGGCGAAACAGAAATTCCTAGTCGTGCTTATGTAAGTGCCTTTGGGTTTAAGGGTACCGATCAGCAAAAACGCTCTGGTGTGCTTTCTGGTGGTGAGCGCAATCGCCTGAATTTGGCGCTTACACTTAAGCAGGGTGGCAATCTGCTGCTCTTGGACGAGCCTACCAACGACCTGGATACCGAGACCTTGGAAAGCCTAGAAGAGGCATTGCTTGAGTTCCCAGGTTGTGTGGTCATTACAAGCCATGATCGCTGGTTTATGGACCGCATTTGTACACATATCCTTGCTTGGGAAGGTACAGATGATGCGCCCGCTACGTGGCATTGGTTTGAGGGTAACTTTGCAGATTATCAAAAGGACCGCGTGGCTCGTTTGGGTGCAGAGGCTGCGCGCCCTCACCGCCTGCATCGTAAACTTACGCGCGACTAAGAAAAGTTGAATATTTGACCAGTATTAATTTAATGAGCATCACCGATTGAGAAAAGAATTCTGCCCATGGCTTACAAGTCTAAACAAATGATTGTCATGCGCCGTGATCTTCACATGCGCAAGGGAAAAATTGCGGCTCAGGCTAGTCATGCCTGTGTAGAAGCTATCCTTATGGCGCTTGCTCGCGAGAAGCGCTTGGATCAGGTGCGTGTTGCCCATGATAACTGGGTGTATCTAGAAGAGGGCAGCCAAGAGCCAACGCCGTTGTCTGGCTGGTTTGAGGCTGGTGTTGCCAAAATCTGTGTGTATGTGGATTCCGAAGAAGAACTGCTGGATTTAGCAGCGCGTGCTAAAGAGCAAGGTTTTGTGTGTGCGCTGGTACGTGATGCAGGGCTTACAGAGTTTCATGGTGAAGCAACGTTTACTTGTTTGGCGCTGGAACCGCTGCTGCCCGAGCAAGTAGACCCCCTAACGGGGGATTTACCCTTATTTTAGGCATGAAGTAGGAGCTATAGGTAGTGTCTCTAGGTGGAGTAATAACTATTTCGCATTGCGTCATGTCATTATTAATATTAATAATGACATGACGCAATGGAAGCTAAAAATAGTGTTGGAAAGCTAAAGACACTGTTGGAGATTAAAAATCTTGAAAATCTTGAAAACCTTGCGAGGATTTAAAAATCAGGGCTGATGCCGGAAACATTCTGGCATCAGCCCCTTATCGTTGAGATTGTATGCGTTAATCTTAATCCAGCATATCAGTAAGCGTGGACATCAGAGGTGGCGTGACTTGCTTTTTACGGCTTACTACGCCCTCCAAAACAGCCATACCATCAACAGGTTTTACACCAAAGGCATGCTCAATAACAGTCTCGGCATTTTCGCCCCAGTAGAGCAGCTCAGAAGTTTGAGACTTAACATCAGTGAACATATAGAAGACTAGAGGAATATCGTTGGTAGCAGCACCTTCCTTAAGGTAGGGACCAACCAAAGCCTCTGCAGCCTTGCGGCTATTCTCGGTCATAAAGCTTGCCTGACCAACGCCAAAACGAACCTTACCGCGCGAGAACACCTTGAAGTCGCCACCAAAAACATCCTCTGCGGTGCGTCCTGTTAGGTCTGCGCCAGCATCAAACATGGCATCGGAGTAAGTGTCTACGTCCTCACCGCAAATGGCAGCTAGAGCACGACCCGCCTCAATATCACGAGCAGTACAGGTAGGAGAGCGGAAGCAGAGTGTGTCGGACAAAATGGCGCTCATCATAAGACCAGCAATGTTGGCGGGAATTTCCACACCCTTCTCCTGATAAATACTGTACAAAATGGTGCAGGTACAACCTACAGGCTCAAGACGCATGCGGATGGGGCCGTCGGTTTCAATGGAGCCCAAGCGGTGGTGATCAACAATCTCCATAAGTTCTGCCTGCTCAAGACCGTCAACGGCCTGGCTACGCTCGTTAAAGTCAACCAAAATGACGTGCTTTTTGCTGGGATTAAGCAGGTCAGGAGAGCTTACCATGCCAGCATATTTGCCATTCTCGTCCAAGACGGGGAAGAAGCGGTGCTTGGAAGCGGTAATAACTTCCTTGGCGTCGTCAATAGCAGTGTTTACCGAGAAGTGCAGCAAGTCTGCAGCGGGGCGCATCTGGCTGGAAACCGGCATGCTCATGGCATTGGCACGGTCTTCTTCCAGGCTGTCCAGGTTGGCAAACGCAATATCACGGATGGCGATAAGACCCTCAAGCTCGCCGTTTTTATCAACAACGCACAAAGAACTTACATTGTTGTCGCGCATGCTTGTCCAAGCCTCTGCCAAGGTGGTATCTGCCGCAATACCGGGAATAGCTTGGATTTGTGCATCCTTGATTTGAGGGGTAACGGTAGTAATAAGCTGGGGCTCGTTAAAGCCAAAGTGCTTGAGAACCCATGCGGTCTCGCGATTAAGGGCGCCGCAACGGCGAGCCTCATAAATAGGTTTATCAATCTGGTTTTTAAGATACGCGTAGGAAAGAGCTGCGCAAATACTGTCGGTATCGGGGTGCAAGTGTCCAAAAACGTTGACCTTGCGAATATCGTCGGCCATGTGATCTCCTCGTCGTGTTTGCTTACGCGCGTTTGGTGGCGCGCAGTTTTAACACGTCGATTTTGCCACGATATGCTGTATAAATGGGGTTTTTCGCCTAATGAACATACAAACAAGAGGTTGCTACAGGTCCATGCGATCGTGATTAATGGGCGCATAAAATAGCTCTGCGCGCTCTTGGGGGTCATGTGTTTGGCCTAATACCCACATAGTTTTGGCTACTAAAGCTTCAGTGGACATGTCTGCATCACGTAAAATACCAGGATGATTGGCATAGGCGTGGCTCACCTCATACACGCCAAGGTCGAGACCTTCTTCATCTACCTGTGTGGTAATGACCAGGGTGCGACCAGAGTCTACCCAGTCAAAAATTGCCTTCTTGTAGGAAGCATCTGCATGCTCGGGGATGCCGCCTATACCAAAAGTTTCCAGAATGATGGCATTGTAGTCCCGTTTAAGCAGCTCAAAGATGGATGGATTGAGCTCGGGCGTGAGTTTAAGCACAATGGCTTTCTCGTCAAGCTGGTGATAAAAACGAGGGGCTGCGGTGAGCTTACAGGGTTTCTCGACAGCGGTGTGGGTAGATGTGCGGATAATTTTGTTGTTGCGAATAACGGCTATTGCTGGGAAATTCATACTGGTAAAGGCGTTAAAGCTCATAGTGCGCTGTTTGTGCGCACGGGTACCGCAAATGACTTGTCCGCTAAAGACAATAGATACATCACGTGAGGCATCATCGCAAGCGTATAGCAAAGATTGATACATATTGAGCTTAGCATCGGTAAAGGGATTACCCATGGGTTGCTGTGAGCCTGTAAGGACAATGGGCTTAGGTGAGCCTTGGATGAGGTAAGACAGTGCGGCGGCAGTGTAGGCCATGGTGTCGGTGCCGTGGAGTATTACAAAACCATCGTACGAATCGTAGTTTTTCTCGATAAGCGCTGCAATTTCTAGCCAATTACGAGGACGCATATTGGTGCTGTCTATGTTCATGGGCTGAACGTAGTCCAAGTTGCACAGTCCTTCAAGCAAGGGGACTTCTTGTACAAGCTCACGACCAGAAAGCGTGGGTGTAAGCTGACCAACCTGACCGGTGGAAGCAATGGTTCCGCCAGTGGCAATCATCAAAATGGTTTTGAGGTTTGGCATAGCTGCATCTGACATAGTGGAAGCCTTGCTCGTGGGGTGCATGGACATGCTAATACTAGGACAAATATGCGCAAAATTATATAAGCGTTTGGCTAGTGGTAAGACTATCCCGTAGAGGATAATAGAAGCAGGTAATCTGCATATTGTGCACAGGGGCGGGGAGGCTTCATGAACGATTTTGAGTATTATGCACCTACACACGTGGTGTTTGGCCGTCATTCTGAAGAGAAGCTCGGTGAGCTTGTGGTTGCTGCTGGTGCTCATAAGGTACTGCTGCACTATGGTTCGGGAAGTGTTAAACGTACGGGTGTGTTGGATCGTGCCAAACAAAGTCTTTCTGTAGCCGGCATTGAGTATGTTGAGTTGGGTGGTGTGGTGCCTAATCCACATCTATCTTTGGTACGTAAGGGTATCGAGTTGGCATGTACCAACAAGGTAGACTTTATTGTTGCTTTGGGCGGTGGTTCTGTCATAGATTCTGCTAAAGCAATTGGATACGGTGTTGCCAACAAAGGTGACGTATGGGATTTTTATTTGCGTACACGCAAGCCTACGGCCTGTCTTCCCATTGGTGTCGTCTTGACGATAAGCGCAGCGGGATCGGAGATGTCTAACAGCTCTGTTATCACAGATGATTCTTGTGGAGATAAGCGTAGTTGCAACACTAATTTTGCAAGGCCTATCTTTGCCATTATGAATCCCGAGTTGCTCTACACATTGCCCGAATACCAGACGGCATGTGGTACTACAGATATTCTTATGCACACTATGGAGCGCTACTTTACAAGTGGTTCCACCATGGAGCTTACGGATAGTCTTGCAGAGGCTCTTATGCGCACAGTATTGGATGCTGGTCTTATCGTTACGTCTGATCCTACTAACTACGATGCGCGTGCCGAACTCATGTGGGCAAGCTCTTTGTCTCACAATGGCCTGACTGGCTGTGGTGGAGATGGTGGAGACTTTGTTTCTCATAACCTAGAACACCAAATGAGTGGCATGTTTGATGTTGCACATGGTGCTGGACTAGCAGCTATTTGGGGAAGCTGGGCACGTTATGTATATAAGGATTGTTTGAGCCGCTTTGTGCGCTTTGCGCATAATGTTATGCGTATTTCAGATACAACGCTGTCTGAGGAAGACATTGCGCTTGCTGGTATTTGCGCTTTGGAGGATTATTTCCACCGTATTGGTATGCCAATTACTATGAAAGAGTTGGGGATAACACCAACTAATAAACAGTTGCACGAAATGGCGCGCCAGTGCGCTAAAGTAAATGGTGGATCTAAGGGCTCGGCAAAACTCTTATACGAGCAGGACTTTTTGGCAATTTATCGCATGGCATTGTAAGGTCATGTGCAGGTAAGGAGACATGCATGTCTAGTTTGCAAAGGCAGTTTAAGATTTCTTGTCTTACACTGCTGGGTTTTGGTTTAATGACTGTTATATTTGGGCTGGTAGGAGGTTTTATTCACCTGAGTGCTCCTGCTGGTACTGCTGCAAGCTTGGTGTTAGGTGCCCTGAGTGTCTATTACGGATACAACAGTGCTATGGCAGCAAATGTTCCTGCTCAAGCAGTTGGTCAGCGCAATAATTTAGGTATGGTACTCGTGCTTTCCATCATTGTGATTTTTGCGGCGCTTGGTGGAAGTATCCTAGGTCAAAAAATTCCTTTTATGATAATGGGCTTTGTTCTTGCCGTAAGTGCTCTTATCTGCATCATGCTATGTAATAAGCTTGCTAAGGAAGTTGACCGATAAAACCAAATATTAGTACAGCTTAAACCCAAGGAACTGATTTCGATAGTACTTCGGAATCAGTTCTTTTTTGTTACTCGGGTGATGCCTGTGCTTTAGATTATGAGTCTATGTATAGGTAAAGATAATTATGTTATAAAGTAAGAAAGATTTAATTCATCGAAAGGTGGAAGTCAAGCTAGTAAAGGAAGTGCTTGATGATGGAAGTCTGCGCTAAAAAAGTTGCTACCAAGGCTTTAAATATTCTTTTTGCTGCTTGCGTTATTGGATATGCGGTCTCTGCGTTTTATTTTCATGTCAATGTGTCTTTATTTCAATTCTTAGCAGGAATGATGGCAACCATCATGAGTGTAGTGCAACTTAAAAAAGAAAGAGAAACATTAACGAGGGTCGAAACCATCGTTAATGTTGTATGCATAGTTTTTACTGGCATCTTTGCCTTAGTCGGGTTAGTCCATCTTTTTATCTAAAGAAAAGACATCTGCAATAACATATGCGTTGAGGGAATATCTGCCTGACTAATTATGAAAACAAAATGGTAGGCCCTTGGGTGTTTTCAAACAGCTCTATTCGAACATGACCGTCAGTTGCGCTGCTAATATCTCTGAATTGCTTGTTCATACGTGTTGTACTAAACCCTACGGTAGTCCATGCTAAAAGTGCAGTTGCTATACCAACAGCAATCATAGAACCTGCAATAAGATGAACTACCTTCCAAAGAGGGTGTGCAATTCCATGATTCCAAGCAACAGGAGCAGAGGGGTTTATAAAAAGCGAGGCACCCTTACAGATAAGCCATGAGAGCGCCTGAATAATAAGGCGTGATAGTGCAATTGTTACATGTGAGAAATAGAGGCCTGCACCCGATATGACAAGGCTAATTCCAAGTGCTAATAGTGCTGCCGAAATACCTCCAGTAATTATGGCATTATAAGTAACAATTGTGCCAGGTATAATTGCGCATATAAAAAGGCCCGTAAAAACCCAAATGACTAGCAGTGCTGAAAAAAGAACAACAAGTGCAGCAACAAACAGAGCAGCTATAGCAAAAAGAATTGCAACCCAAAGAGGCGAACCGAGAATTGTCAAGATGAGAAGGCCGATGAGCGTTGCGGTTGGAATTTGTGTACTTTTTAGTTTTGCTGCAAATCGAGATACTGCTGGTAGCTCAGAAATAATACGTTGTGCCGCTTGCTTGGGTTTCTCCAATTCCGCTATCGCATCGGATTCTTGCATACCAGCTTCAAGACGATCTTGTATGGCTTCTTCATAAAAAGAAAGTGCGCGTTTAATTTCTTCCTCTGGAAGTGAACTCAGATGATCGCGTAATGCTTGCATATATGCATTCTTATCCATGGTGTTTTCCTTTGTCGTAAGGCAAAATGTCTGTGTAGAAGTGTCTTTTAAACGTCCGAATTGTTTTGATGCAATCTATTCTCAACGTAGTTATAAAGTTCTATGGCTTGCTGACGTTCTTGCGTAAATTGCTTAAGACGCAATTTTCCCTCGGGGGTTGCATGAAAATATTTTCGCAAACGACCATTATGCTCAGCTGAACGAGAAGCAACAAGCTGTGCTTGTTCTAAACGCTTGAGGACGGGATAAAGGGTTGATTCGGTCAGCTCAAGAGCGCTAGGTATATCTTTAATAATCGCATAGCCATAGGATTCTTTATCACAGACAGCTGCAAGAATGCAGGCCTCGATAAAACCTCTTTTCATTTGCGAGTCCATAGATACCTCCCTCCTATGCATGTGTGTTCTTGCATGATCTTAGTACTATTTATTGCATAATACTATATATCACATAGTATTATGCTTACAACAAAAAAGACGAGAAAATAAATGGCATTTTTAGTTTGAGTGCCAAACTCCATAACAAAACAGTGCCAAACTCCATAACAAAACAGTGCCAAACTCCACAACAAAACAGTGCCAAAATCCACAACAAAACAGTGCCAAACTCCACAACAAAACAGTGCCAAACTCCACAACAACATACATTATGATATGATTAGCTGCATAAACATAAAAGGAGGATGTATGAAAAAGTACATGCCACGTATTGCAGATGAGGTTTTAAAATCTAGGCTTGAGGCTCGTGGTGCAGTACTGGTTCAAGGCCCAAAATGGTGCGGTAAGTCTACTACTGCCGAACAGTTAGCCAAAAGTGCGGTTTACATGCAAAATCCCTCAATGCGTGAGCAAAATATGATGCTTGCCAAGGCTGACGCTTCTCGTTTTTTAGCAGGTAAGACTCCTAAACTTATTGATGAGTGGCAGATCATTCCTTTTATTTGGGATGCAATTCGTTTTGAGGTAGATAAGCGTGGGGAGTTTGGTCAGTTTTTACTTACTGGTTCGGTTACTCCACCTAGCTCAGATGAGATAACCCATAGCGGCACAGGGCGTATTTCTTGCATGACAATGCATACAATGTCTCTTTTTGAGTCTGGTGACTCTAGCGGGGAAGTATCCCTAAAAAAACTCTTTGATGGATTAGGAGAAGTGCGAGGCACTTCGGATAAAAGCTTGGAAGATTTGGCCTTTCTCACTTGTCGGGGTGGATGGCCAATGTCAGTGGGGCAAAAAAAGAATGTGGCATTGCAGCAGGCAATCGATTATGTAGAGAGCTTATTGCAAAGTGATTATTCCAAAGTCGATGGTATTTCCAGAGATTCAGGTCGCATGAATCGAATTTTAAAATCATATGCTCGTAACCTTGGTACACAGGCAAATTACTCGACAATAAAATCTGATATTGTTGCCAATGAAGAAGATTCAATTAGTGAAAATACCATCGCTTCATATCTTTCAGTCCTTAACAAGCTGTTTGTAACAGAGGATCTTTGTGCTTGGAATCCAAACATTAGATCAAAAACAGCAATACGTACCTCAAATACGCGACATTTTACAGACCCCTCTATTGCAGCGGCAGCATTGGGTCTCGGACCAAATGATTTAATGAATGATTTAAAAACATTTGGATTCTTTTTTGAAACGCTATGTGTAAGAGATTTACGTATATATGCTCAACGTCTTAATGGCGAGGTGTATCACTATCGAGATAAGTCTGGTCTAGAATCAGATGCCGTTGTTCATCTACGTGATGGGCGATATGGTTTGGTGGAAGTGAAGCTTTTCTCACAAGAGCATATTGATGAAGGTGCATCCAATTTACTTACGTTGCAAGAAAGAATTGACACCTCCCGTATGAAAAAAGCTTCCTTCCTTATGGTGCTTACGGGTACACCATATGCTTACAGACGAGAAGATGGGGTTATTGTTGCTCCTTTGGCTACCCTTGCTCCATAAGCTTTGTGTACCAGCCTCACAGCGCAAGGTGCAAAGCAGCTTACTTGTGGTAGTACGCACCGCTCTCAAAATGAGGCTCGCAGCAAACGTTAATACCTAGCTGTCGATATACACGCTCATCTGTTGCAGAAATGATTACAGAGAAGTACGCGTCACAGCCGTAAAGCTTACTGGTAGCTTCAATCACGCGCTTGGCCTCCGAATTGGTGGCAGAACTAATAGAAAGTGCAATCAGAGTCTCATCCGAATGCAGGCGAGGATTATGACTGTGCAGATGTTCGGTCTTTAAGCGACCAATGGGGGCAAGTGCTTCGTTGCTCACCACATAGGTGTCCTTATCAACATCTGCTACGCGTTTGAGGGCATTGAGCAACAATGAGGAAGCAGCACCCAATAAAGAGGATGTTTTACCTGTTACGACGGTGCCATCTGGTAAGACCATAGCTCCAGCAGGAGCGTTTGTCTCGGCAGCTTTTTCTAAAGCAGCTCTGTGAGCAGGCGAGAAGTTCTCGTCCACGCCAACTTCCTTCATAAGCAGACGAGCTTTATCTAGCTGAGAGGTACCCACGCCTGTACGCTCGATTTTCTCGGCACAATGGAAGTAACGGCGTACAATCTCGTTCTTTGCGGCAGTGCGGCACACTTCATCATTACTAATGCAGTAACCCACCATGTTTACACCCATGTCCGTGGGAGAGGCATAGGGACAGGTTCCCAAAATGCGCTCCATAATGGTTTTAAGCACGGGGAAGGTTTCTACATCGCGATTGTAATTAACGGTTACCTCGCCATGAGCCTCCAGATGGAAGGGGTCAATAATATTATTGTCGCCCAAATCAAGCGTGGCAGCCTCATAAGCAACGTTGACGGGGTGTGCCAAAGGCAAGTTCCAAACAGGGAAAGTCTCAAACTTGGCATATCCTGCATTGATGCCGTGTTTATGCTCGTTGTACAGCTGAGAAAGACATACAGCAAGTTTGCCAGAGCCAGGACCAGGAGCCGTAACAACTACGAGGGGATGTGTGGTCTTGGCAAACTCATCCTTACCAAAGCCTTCATCGCTGGCGATAAGATCTACGTTGGCTGGGTATTCGGGAATGGGATAGTGCTTGTAAACGGCAATGTCCATATTTTCCAGCATAACTTTGTACTGCTCTGCCTTTTGCTGGCCAGACCACTGTGTAATAACTACACCGCCAATAGCCAAACCCATGGAGCGAAATACATCCATGAGGCGCAAAACATCTTCTGCATAGCTAATGCCAATATCGCTGCGGCGTTTACCGTGCTCAATATCGTTGGCGTTAATGGCAAACAAGACCTCTGCTTCATTAGCCAAGGTTGCTAGCATACGCGCTTTAGAATCAGGAGCAAAACCAGGTAACACGCGAGAAGCATGGTAATCATCAAACAGTTTGCCGCCAAACTCCAAATACAGTTTGCCGCCAAAATGTGCGATGCGGTCCCTAATGCGTTCTGCCTGCATGGATAGATATTTGTCATTATCAAAACCAAGCTGCATAACTGCCTCCGATATAGCAAGTCCTCTCAGACTTTTTATGGCATCAGCCACGTTCACATACGGTAAAAAGTTTCTCACACTCACTTGGGTAATATGTGCTCGCAATGCAATCTCATCCAAAAAATCTGACGACTTAATAAAGAAGACTTATGAGTCTGACGATAATTGAAGTGCCAGCTTATACATAGTTTTTATGATTTTGAATTTTACTTATAGTTAAAAATAATCTAACTTTGTTACTATTGTGCGATATTGAAAATTGAGCGAAAAGCTTGTTGATTTTTATTTTTCAAGGAGAGGTACATGAGTAAAACTGAGGCACTCATTACAGGTGCTCTCGCCACAAGTGTTGTTGTGGCTTCTGGTGTAATAGCTACGCCTGCGTTAGCTATTGAGGGCGTACATCAGCCAACGACTCCCACGCATGAAGTTCCCAAGAGTCAAGAAGTTACTACAGCTACAAATATTTCTGAAGCTCAAAAACAGGCCACTCAGGCAGCGGCAGCAGAAAAAGATGCATATACTCGTCAGCAAAAAGCTCAGGCTCAGCGCGATGAGGCACAGCAAGCGGTACAAAATGCTCAAGCTCAGCATGTAGCACAAAAGCATCAAGCTGCAGATGCTTTTGATGCAGCAAAGCGTGATGCGCAAACGGCCGAACGCAATGCACAAGCGCTGGTAGAGCATGAGCGTTCAGCTGTTGATAAAAGCGCTCAGCAAGTTCAGGATGCGCAAAAGCAAGTAGATGTCGCTCAACAAGCGGAACGTGAAGCTGCCCATGCGTATTCACAAGCGGAGACTACCCATAAGCAAGCTCCAACTGAGAAAGATGTCTCACGGGCACAGCAGCGTGTGCAAGAAGCTGCTCGCAGCAAAGAAGAAGCTCAGCAGAAAGCAGATACTTCCGCAGCTCAGCTTACAGAAGCTCAGAAAAAAGCCTCTGCGGCTCAGCAGGAACTTTCTGTAGCTCAAAGCAAACAGGATGATGCACGCAAAACGTTGCAGACAGCACAAGATTTGCTCGATAACGCTAATAATCAAAGTGCACTTCTTCAAAATATGCAAGAGCAGGCAGAAGAGCGCCTTCGTGCGGCCGAGAACACCGAAACACAGCTTAAGGAGCAAGCTGCTTCAAAAGAGGTGCTACTTAATGCAGCGCGTAAAGAGGTTCAACGTATCCAGGAACTCCAAAAGAGCAACGAGGCAGATCTTGCTGCGGCCATACAAGAACGTGATAATCCCGAACATCCTTATGGTGATGCATGGGGTTTCTTTGCATGGAATGGTTCAAAAAAAGCTATTGAATATTTTGAGAAAGCAGATTATGCCTCCTTTACTCACAGAGGGAGCAAGAGGGATGCTACCGATGGCGAGCATATCCGTCTAACAATTTCTCTTATGGAGAAGCTCAACGATATGCGCAAAAATAGGGCGGGCGTACCAGAGCTTGAAGTTTCTGATGAAGTTATGGCGCGCTCGATGGTTAATACCAATTGGTCAAGTGTACAAAAGACTCTCAAGCATGCCGAGAAAGGTGGTATTACCGAGGTTCTTTCTACTGCACCAGGTCCTCAAGCGGCATTGTGGTGGTGGTACAGGTTTGAAAGAGATAGGATTACCGAAAAATACAAGATTATTGAAGGTAAAGAGAGCACACTTAACGATAAGGAATTGTTTGCTTGGACATACGCCCATATGAAAGAGCTTATGCAGCAAGGCTTGGAGTGGGTTGATGTAGGACACTATCTTGATGTGGTGGATCCCAAATATACCGTTATGGGAGGATCCTATTCCAAAAATGGTTTTATTGATGGATATGGTGTCTATGGTCTGGGTTTTTGGAAGCAAGATAAAGCAGACAAAACTAACCATATGCCCCTTGCAGAATACAAGAAAAGGTTTGAGGCATATGTAGCTGACCTTGCGCAAAAGCGCCATGATGCTGTCCAGGGACTTGAGCATAATTCTCAGCAGTTGGCACAACAGTTGGCGGCTGCACAGAATTTGGTACAACAGCGTAATCAAGAACTGACAGCTGCGCGCCAGGCTATTGAAGCCCATACACAAGGATTGCTTGCTGCTGCTCGTGCATCCGTTCAGGATGCAAAGGATGCGATACGCCAGCAGGAAGAGAAGCTTGCTCAAACTCGTGCTCAACTTCCAGAATTGCAACGCACATATAGCTCTGCGCAGGCTACCGTAGCACAAGCACAAAAAAATGTGGCAACAACACAAGCTGATGTTCTCAAGCGCACCAATGAGGCTTCTCAGGCTAAACAGAATCTAGATACCAGTGCAGCCGCTGTCTTGCGTGAAGAAGCATCGTATGAGCAGGTGCGTGAACAATACACCAAAGCAACCGCAGTACTTAATGCAGCAAAACAGCAGCTTGCACAAGCGCAAAAGGCTGTTGCACAGGCACAGGCACAGCTAAGCACAGCAAAGCAAGAAGTACTTGCTGCTCCGCAGCGTTTGAACAAAGCAATCAGTCAGCTTAACCAAGCTAAAGATCGTGCTGTGCGTGCTCAAAAGATTGTATACCGCGGCATAGATACGCCGCAGATAACCGATGCAGACTTTACGAACCTTAACGCTTATATTGATACACTTAAGGCTTCCCAAGCAGCTCTTTTACAAGCTCAAAAACAGCTCTTAGCTCGTCAACAGGCATATAATGAGGCACAGACCGCTTATAAGCATGCAATGGTAGAACGTATGGCGGCAGATGCCCAGGTTATGCTTCTGAAAAAACAGCATGCTTCTGCTCAGGCATATCAATTGGATAAGCATGAAGATAGTAAGACAACTAATGTAGGCCGAGCAACGGTTTTACATACAGCTCAGCATGTTGCTGCATTACCAAAAACAGGTGATGCTTCCTATCCGATTTCTGCGTGTGTAACACTTGGTATGATGGCACTTGCAGCAGTGGGGCTTAAAAAAACTGCGAAATATGCCCCTCGTCACCTGCACCGATAAGTTGGTAGAGAAACAGCATTGTCCTGTTGGATAAGCGAGCTGTTTTGAGAACAAGATAACTTCAGCAAAAAAAGAACTGCCTGTGAGCCATACTTCAGCGACCAGGCAGTTTTTTGTTAAGAAAATTTGTCTGGGTATGTATTTCTAAAAGTATACTTCACATATTTGTTTATTTACGGTGAACGGTAATCCTTTAGGAAAATAAAAAGAGAGGCTTGGTTAATCTTCAAGCCTCTCTTATAGATGTGTTATATATCGTAGCTCTTACGCAAACGCTTTGGTAATGGCAGCAGCAGCAGTCTTGCCTGCACCCATTGCTAAAATGACGGTTGCGGCACCAGTTACGATGTCGCCACCAGCCCAGATGCGTTTATCGGAAGTTTGACCGTCTTCGTCAGCCTCGATATAACCCCACTTATTAAGCTTCATATCGCCAATCATGGGAGCAAAGGGGTTGGCGTTGGTACCAATGGCAGAGATGGCTACGTCGCAAGGAATTTCCTCAATAGCGCCCTCAATAGGCACTGGGCGACGACGACCATCTGCATCAGGCTCGCCAAGCTCCATCTTTTGCACGCGAACAGCAGCTACTGCGCCATCCTCGCCAGCAACAAACTCTAGAGGAGAAACCAAAGGCATAACCTCTACGCCCTCGGCTTTTGCATGATGAAGTTCTGCCTTACGTGCAGGCATCTCTTCCTCGGTACGACGATAGGCAATGATTGCATGCTCTGCACCTAAACGCTTAGCGGTACGGACGGCATCCATAGCCACGTTGCCGCCACCAAATACAACAACGTTCTTGCCATGCTTGGTAGGCGTGTCATACTCGGGGAAGTTGTTGGCCTTCATCAGGTTAACGCGAGTGAGGTATTCATTGGCAAAGAATACGTTAGGCAGGTTTTCACCAGGAACGTTAAGGAACTTGGGAAGACCAGCGCCTGTTGCAACGTAAATGGCATCAAAGCCCTTCTCGAACAACTCGGAAGCGTCTGTAATACGACCTACTACGGCGTTGTACTCAAATTTAACGCCCAACTCTGCCAGAGCATCAATCTCGCGCTTTACAACAGCCTTAGGTAGACGGAATTCAGGAATACCGTATACAAGTACGCCACCGCCGGTAAAGAATGCCTCATAAACAGTGACATCAAAGCCATTACGAGCAAGTTCGCCTGCGCAGGTAATGCCAGAAGGACCAGAGCCTACGACAGCAACCTTTTTGCCATTAGAGGGAGCAACGCTGGGCTCGGAAGCAAGCTCAGGCTGGTCCCCAACAAAGCGCTCTAGCTGGCCAATGGCAACAGGATCACCCTTGCGACCAAGGATGCACTTGCCCTCACATTGGCTTTCCTGAGGGCATACGCGACCGCAGATTGCGGGAAGCATGGAGTCTTCGCGGATAACGTCCAGAGCGCCGCCAAAGTCTTCCTCACGGATCTTCTCGATAAAGCGAGGGATCTGAATATTTACAGGGCAGCCGTCTACGCATAAAGGCTTTTTGCAGTTCAAGCAGCGATTTGCCTCAGCAATTGCCATCTCGGGGGTATAGCCTTTATCAACGGGACGGAAATCTGTTGCGCGCTCGGCTGCGGGTTCTTCATTATCGGGAACACGGGGTGCCTTAGCATTAGGCACATACCTTCCATTTACCTGTGGCATGCGCAAGTCGCCTCCTCATAAGCCTTGAGTGATTGACCTTCCTCGGTGAGGTAGGATGCCTGACGCATGCGCAAGTCGTCCCAGTTAACCTTGGTTGCATCAAAATCGGGACCATCAACGCAGGCAAACTTGGTTTCGCCACCAATTTCTACACGGCAGCAACCGCACATACCGGTGCCGTCAACCATAATGGGATTAAGGGAAGCGGTAATAGGAGTGTTGTACTTCTGAGCGGTGAGAGTAGAGAATTTCATCATAGGAACAGGGCCAACGCAGAATACCTGATCAATTGCACCAGCCTGCAGTAGGCGCTCCAAAGGAGCGGTTACAACACCCTGCTCGCCGTAAGAACCATCATCTGTGGTGATGTGAACATGCTCATCATCTAAAATCTCACGGAATTGGTCTTCAAGCAAGAGAAGTCCCTTGGTACGTGCACCCATGATTGCATGAACTTCATTACCAGCAGCTGCCAAAGAACGAGCTACGGGATAAGCAATGGCCAAACCAACGCCACCGCCAATAACGGCATAGCGACCTTTGCCCATCTCGGTAGGCATACCCAAAGGTCCGGTTACGTCTTGCAAAACATCGCCAGCTTCGTAGCTAGATAAAAGGCGTGTGGTCTTGCCAATCACCATAAAGATGAATTCAACCCAGCCCTCTTGAGCATTCCAGTCTGCGAAGGTAAAGGGCACACGTTCGCCCACCTCGTTTGCACGAACCATCAGGAACTGACCAGCATGAGCATGCTTAGCCATCTCGGGTGCCTCGATGCGGAACTTAAATACCTTCTCAGAGAACTGCGTCTTTTCGAGGATCTTATACATTAACCGTACTCCTCTCCGCTTTCTCCATACGGCGATAAACCCTCCTCTAAGGGTTTATCGATTTTCCTTCCGAAGCTATGTAAAAATGCACAGCTCCGTATATTTTACTCTAAAGTATATATTTACGTAAGTTACGTAAATATATGTAATCAGTTTTAGAGTAGTGTGCTTATGCCGCTAGAAATACATTGCTGGCACAACTCAGCACCTACTTGCGCATTAAAAAGAAATTCTTCACGTGCGGTATTTTTAAGATCGCGCAGCACGTAGGTGGCAACATCCATTTTTCCAGGAGGACGTCCAATTCCCATGCGCAAGCGAGCAAAATCTTTAGTCCCGAGCTTATCGGCAACGGAACGCAATCCGTTGTGCGCATTGAGACCACCACCAAACTTCACGCGATTTTGGCCTTCTGGCAAATCTACTTCATCGTGGATAACTAAAATTTCCGTAGGTTTTATCTTATGAGCACGTGCTACTTTAGATAGGGGACCACCGCTTGTATTCATGTAACTTTGTGGTTTAATAAGAAGAATGGGTTGGTGAGTACTGGCGACTTCTGCAACTTGAGCACCAGCCTCATCCTTCCAGTATCGGACGTTATATGCTTGGGCAAGGGCGTTCACTACGGCAAAACCAATGTTATGACGAGTAAACGCATACTGCGGCTCAGGATTACCTAAGCCGCAGATCATGCGGATTTCTTTTACATGTAAGGTAGACATAATGCCTTACATCTCGGAGTTACCACCGTGTACGCCGCTAACGGTTTGGTCGGCGTATACAGCATAGATAGCGTCTGCAAGCTCTTGTGCTACTGAAATAGACTTAATCTTGGAACCCTCGGTGTTGGCAATGGCACAAGGGATTGCATCGGTTACAACGCACTCCTCAATGGGCGCTGCTTCTAGGCGCTCAATAGCGGGGCCCGAGAAAATGCCATGGGTTGCGCATACATAGATGTCGCCTGCACCCATCTCTTTAAGCTTACTAATGGAGCCACAGAGCGTACCAGCAGTATCAATCATGTCATCATTAATGATGCAGGTTTTGCCCTTTATGTTGCCAATAATACCCATGACTTCTGCAGCGTTGTGCTTGGGGCGGCTCTTATGAGCAATGGCAACCTCACAACCCAGATAATCGGATAGTTTTTTGGCTACCTTTGCGCGGCCCATGTCAGGGGACACAATAACGGTGTTGTTCAGGTCAAATCCCTTGGTCTTAAAGTAGTCACCAAACTGATAGAGGGCAGTAAGATGAGTTACGGGAATGTCAAAGAAGCCCTGAATCTGACCAGAGTGCAAATCAAGAGTAATTACGCGGTCAATACCAGCAGCTTCAAGCAAGTTTGCTACAAGACGAGCGGTAATGGGCTCGCGACTTGCGGCTTTACGGTCTTGGCGTGCATAACCATAGTGAGGAATAACAGCAGTGAAGTTGCTGGCAGACGCGCGATGTGCAGCATCAGCAACAATAAGAGTCTCCATAAGCAGATCATTTACATTAGTGCCTGCGATGGACTGTACGAAAAACACTTCGCTGCCACGAACAGTCTCTTCAAAGCGAGCGTAAATTTCGCCATTGGCGAACTTCTCGATCTTAAGACCTGACAGCTCAAGGTGCAGAACATTTGCAATGCGCTGGGCAAGCAGGGGATTGCCGGTACCAGTGTAGAGCCTAATTTGTTTCTCCACGTTAAGGGGCTGGCACAGAGTTTCGTACATTACTTGTTGCCTTTCTCGAGTCGCTGCTGCCTTGCGGTTGCAAAGCCTTCCTTTATGACCTGACGGGAACGCTCAATGCCAAGCGCTCCTGCGGGGACATCCTCGTAAATGCAAGAACTTGCACCCGTAACAGCGCCTTCTCCAATGGTTACGGGAGCTACCATCATAGTATCCGAGCCTACAAAAGCGTTGTTGCCAATTGTGGTCTTATTTTTGTGAACGCCATCATAATTGCATGTAATGGAGCCGCCACCAATGTTTACGCCGCTGCCCATGGTGGTGTCCCCCAGGTAAGACAGATGAGGAACTTTGGAGCCTTCTCCAACAACAGTATTTTTAAGTTCAACGTGTGTGCCAGCCTTAGCACCATCTTTGAAGTGTGTACCGCCACGTAAGTAGGCACGAGGACCACAGCTCACGTTATTGTCTATGGATGAGTCTACTATGATGGTCTCGTCCACTGTGCAATTGTTACCTACGGTAGCATTGGTAAGACGAGTGCTAGGACCTAATACGCAGTTTGTGCCAACACTGGTGTGACCAAAGAGCAGGGTGTTGGGCAAAATCTCTGTATCCTGGCCAATGGTTACCTCAGGACCAATCCATACGCTTGTGGGATCCAGCATGGTAACGCCATTTTCCATATGCTGTTGGTTAATGCGCTGTTGCATGATTTTGCTGGCGCTTGCAAGTTGCACGCGGGAATTTACACCCAAAAGCTCAGTGTATTCTTCACAGTGAACGGCAGAAACGTTGCTGCCGTGCTTGTTGAGCCAGGCTATCATGTCAGTCAGATAGTACTCGCCCTGCGCATTGTTATTGGAGAGTTGGGCAATACCCTGTGCAAGGGAACTACCCTCAAAGCAATACATACCAGAGTTGCATTCGCGCAGCTCTTCTTGCTGAGCAGGGGTACAATCTTTATGCTCGATAATGGCTTTAACCTGACCGCCTTCAAACACGATGCGACCATATCCCGTTGGGCTGGGAGGCGTCATAGTAAGAATGGTGCAGGCGTCATTGCGCGCAGTGGATTTGTCCGTAAGCCAAGAAATGGTTTGAGGACGCATCAGAGGGCTATCTCCATACAACACAACAAATCGATCATTGATGGTGTTGACGGGTGCATCAGCAAACAAAGTGTCAAAAACACAGCGTACGGCATGACCGGTGCCAAGTTGTTGGGGTTGCTCGACAAATTCCACATCATCAAAGGTGCTCAAATAGTCGCGCACTTCTTGTGCGCCATGACCTACAACCACAATAATGCGGCTGCAACCAGCACGACGTGCGCAGTCAACCGTCCAGCCAACAAGAGGACGGTCAAGTAATTTGTGCATAACTTTAGGATGACGGGACTTCATGCGCGTACCCTCGCCAGCTGCGAGGACTATCGCGGTGAGTGGCATTAGTATGCCTCCAAGAAAAAAGATTAAGCCGTCAAAAAGCGACTGGCTGGGGCAGAGGGAGTCGAACCCCCATTACAGGCACCAAAAACCCGTGTCTTAACCATTGGACGATGCCCCAGTGCGCTTTACTAGTGTATACGACAAGTAGTGGTTTTTGCTACTACTAATTAGAAAATGCTTCGCAAATTGCATCAAGTAACATAACTGCCAACGTTTGTGCATCAGAAGCAGAGAACGTTCCGTCATATTCTGCACCAATAGGCAACTCAAGACGCACCAAAGGATGAGAAGAACGAGAGCTTTCGCATGCAGTGCGGATGCGGCGCGGAAGTGTTTCTAAGTCGTCTACTTCAACGTTGGGAATGTTGGTGTTGTAGGGAAGCGAACTGGGCGAGAGCAAAAATACTGTTTTGGTAAGAGGGGTATTCTCGTCCACTGAATCGATAAGTTCAATATCTGCATCGGTTACGGTTGCTTGAGCTAAATTCCACAGACGACCAGCAACATTGCGCGAGATGGGGTCCGCAGCGCTAAAAGCTAGGTGAGCATGTTCTAGAACTGATGCTGCACGTGCAAAGCCCATACCCATTTGAGGATGAGGTCCAGCCGCGGGCTTGCCACTCCATACATGATGCAGACGGTTTATAGCATCAAAGGTGTCCGAAAAAGCCATACCATCAGCCAAAAGACCAATATTTTCTTGGAATTGTTTGACGGCTGCCTCTGTATGAACACCGTAGTAGCTATCAGGCTTACCACAGGAAAAACCTAGTACATTGAGGCGTTCTTGCAAAATTTTAATATCGCGACCATGAAAATTGGGGAGGCGTAAATACAAGGTCCGCTCACCAAACTCCCAGCTTTCATCTACTAGCTCTGCCCAGCATGCAGCATCCACCTCACTGGAGAGTGAAAGCTCATGGTCCAAACGAAAACGTGTTACTGCTGTGGCAGTGGAGCTGCCAAACGTTGCATTACTGCGCTCGGCATCATCGATGCTGTAGCCAAGATTAACCAGGCGTTCCTGGATATCTTCCACGGCAGCTCCGCTCATGCCTTCACGAATGGGATCCATCTATCCTCCTAAAACGTAATGCTTCGTTGCATTTGAATTATCCGCAGCACATCTGGGCGTGCAATATTCAAGCATTGCCAAGTGTACCCGACAAAAGCCGTTTCAAAGCGGCTAGCCCAGACGTTCAATAAAAAAGTCCGCCATGGAATACAAAATAGTGAGTGCCTCTGGTGCTAGTTGAGTTTTGGTCAGTACGGTTTTTGCATCGTCTACCAGTGTTTGTGCATAGTTTTGTACATGGGTAATACTCCCAGCCTGTTCCATAAGCTCCACAGCATGTGCAAGCTGCTTAGGGTCAGAGGTATTACTGCTCAGAATTTCAATGAGTTCACTGCAGTTTTGTGAATTAAGCTCAGAAAGGGCGTGCACTACACAAAGTGTGCGTTTTCCTTCTGTAATATCGCTGCGCCAGTCTTTACCTTGAGCAGTGGCATCTCCAACCAAATTGAGTAGGTCATCTTGCAACTGAAAAGCAAGACCTGTTTTCATGCCAAAGTCATGGAGCGCTTCAAGTTGTCTGTCTGTGGCATCGCCTGTACATAAAGCACCGGCTACCAGCGGAGTTGCTGCGGAATAGTAAGCTGTTTTATGCGATGCCATATACAGATAGTCGTCCTGAGAAATATCCCAACGATCATCGCGCGCCCAACCAAGGTCAAGCGCTTGTCCCTCAAGAGTGCGTTCTTCCATCTGGCAGAGAAGTTCAACGAGTTGCACCTTTGTTGCATCAGATAGGTGTGTAGCGCGTATCATTCGTGCAACTACATTTACCAGAGCAAGGTCTCCAATAGTAATGGCAATACCAACGCCCTGTGTTTGATGAACGCAGGGCTTGCCACGACGTAGTTCACTTTGGTCTGCAATATCATCGTGGATAAGCGCTGCACTTTGAAAATCCTCGATAGCTGCGGCGATATCCAGGGCATCTTTTTCGTTTCCACCTACTGCTGCGGCACCCAGCAAACAAAGAGCAGGGCGTGTGCGCTTACCTCCCCACGCAGTAAAAGTTTGCAGGGGTGTATACAAAAAACTATCCAGATCATGTGCGGGAACCCCGGGTTTCTCGCCAAGAGAAATCCGGGGGGTTGTGGACTGCACATAGGTATCTATTTGCGTGCGCTTGGTCGCGAGGAATTGCGTAAATGCAGCTCCACCATCGGAGGTGGGGATAAGTGAAGCGCTCTGTGAAACATCGGTCATGAATGAGCCTTAGCCTTCGTAGCCGTTGGGATTGTTGGACTGCCAATTCCAAGAGTCGCGGCACATATCATCTAAGTTAAACTGTGCTTCCCAGCCCATAAGCTCTTTGGCCTTGATGCAGTTGGCATAGTTGGCAGTAACGTCTCCAGCGCGGCGAGGTTCCATAACATAGGGCAGTTCCTTACCACAAGCTGCCGAGAAGGACGTGATGACATCCAAAACAGAGCTGCCCTTACCGGTGCCTAGGTTAAAAATCTCTACGCCGCTGCGGCCGTCCATCCACTTAAGGGCTGCTGCATGGCCACTTGCCAGGTCACATACATGGATGTAGTCACGTACGCCCGTGCCATCATGAGTGTCGTAGTCATTGCCATATACGTGAATGGCGTCGCGCTTACCTACAGCTACCTGTGCTACATAAGGTACTAGGTTGTTGGGAATGCCCTTGGGATCTTCACCCATAAGTCCAGAAGGATGCGCGCCAATGGGATTGAAATAACGCAGTAATACAACGTTCCACTCGGGATCAGAGCTGTGTAGGTCGGTGAGGATTTGTTCAATCATCCATTTGGTCCAACCATAAGGGTTGGTAGCATTTTTCTTGGGGCTGGCTTCGGTTAGAGGTAGAACATCGGGATCTCCGTATACCGTAGCAGAGCTCGAGAAGATAATGGACTTGCAGCCATGCTCACGCATGACATCTACCAGCGTAAGTGTAGAGGCAAGGTTGTTTGTGTAGTACTCAATGGGCTTGGCTACTGATTCACCAACAGCCTTGTAGCCAGCAAAATGAATGACAGATGTGATGGTGTTGTTGTCAAAAATGTATGCAAGAGCTTCTTTGTCACACACATCTGCGCGATAGAAAGAAAGGTTTTTGGCTGCTTCTTCACCCACAATGGTGTCAATGCGATCCAACACTTTCTCACTTGCATTGGACAGATCATCCACGATTACAACGCTATAGCCATCTTTAAGCAGCTCAACCACGGTGTGACTGCCAATAAAACCAGCGCCACCGGTGACGAGTACACATTGCTCTTGAGTGGTAGCTGCAGTATCCATGTTTCCTCCAAACATTGCGGAGGTCGTTTGAACCGCCGCAAACTGTTAACGTTTCTTTGCAAGTATAAGCGAGCTACATGAATTGCATGTGCGTGGATGGGTCAAGGTGCTAACATGCTTCCATTACATACATGAGATAGCGAGGTACGTTATGGCGTTTGACTTCATGCGCAAGCTGCCTATCCCACAAGAAATTCGCGAGCAGATGCCTTTATCGGCAGACGCTACGCAGCGCAAAGTGGCGTTTGATGAGGCGATTGCTCGTGTATTGCGTGGTACAGATACACGTAAGCTGCTTATTATTGGTCCATGTTCGGCTGATCGTGAGGATACGGTGCTGGACTATATGGTGCGTCTTGCTGCAGTTGCCGAGCAAGTTGCCGAGAAACTCATTATTATTCCGCGCGTTTATACCAATAAGCCTCGTACCAAAGGTACTGGTTACAAAGGCTTGCTACACAATCCAAACCCGCAGGCAGGAGATGACCTGTTGGTTGGTGTAAAGGCTATTCGTCATATGCATTTGCGCATAATTGAAGAGACGGGTATGTATACCGCAGATGAAATGCTCTACCCGTCTAACTACCAGTTTTTAAAGGATTTGCTTGCCTATAATGCTGTAGGTGCGCGCTCGGTGGAAAATCAGGAGCATCGCTTGGTTGCCAGTGGCATTCCAGGTCCTGTAGGGATGAAAAATCCTACGGGTGGTAGTTTGGATGTCATGCTGAACTCTATTTATGCAGCTCAACAGTCGCAAACATTTATTTATCGTAATTGGGAAGTAAGGACTACTGGCAATGATTTAGCCCATGCAATTTTGCGTGGCTATGTGGGGTCCGATGGTCGTACACATGCCAATTATCACTATGAGCATCTGGAGCGTTTGGCAGAGGCTTACACGACAGATCTTTATGCAAATCCTGCGGTAATTATTGACTGTAATCATGACAACTCGGGCAAGCGGCCTTTAGAGCAGGTGCGTATTTGCAACGAGGTGCTGGATAGTATGGATCGCTCAAGCAAAGTATCTGGTTTGTTCCGCGGCTTTATGGTGGAAAGTTATTTGGAGGATGGCAATCAGCCCGTTAATGGTGGTGTGTATGGCAAGTCCATCACTGATGCTTGCTTGGGCTGGGATAAGTCTGAACGCTTGATTTTCTCGATAGCAGATCGTATCTAATTGCTTTGTGTAGCATGCATTAACATGTTGGCAAATGCTTAGCAGCTTAGATGTTGAGGCGTTTAAGTGCTTGGATGTCAAGGTGGTTAAACGCTAGAAGCCTGCGAGAAGTCCTAACATAATGCAATAGAGAAGCGTGAGAGCCCCCGCTAGGGCATCACGCTTTTTGTATACAAGCCGATGCCAGTGGGAACGCGCGGCGCCACCCTCATAGGAGCGTGCGTCCAACGAACGAGCCAATCCATTGGCATGCCGCAGGGCACTGGCAAGTAAAGCTGTAATAACGGGAACGATGGCTTGGATGCGCTTAAGCACCGAACCTTCGTTTATGCCCGCACCGCGAACCATTTGTGCGTCCATGATGGCATTAGCCTCATCGGCAAGAGTGGGAATAAAGCGCAGCATGAGCGAGAAAACCATGGCAAGTTCGTGAGCGGGAAGCCCCAGCTTACTTAAAGGTGAAAGCAGTGCGTCAAAAGCGTCTGTAAGCTGGGTTGGGGTGGTGGTAAGTAATAACAATGTAGCTGCCACGATAGCTACAATCATGCGCAAAGAATACAGAAGTGCCACACGAACGCCTTCATTGGTAATGTTGAGAATGCCCCAACTTACAAGCACTTCTCCGCGGTGGATCATAAGCATATTGATAAGACCCAGTGCTAGTAACATGCCCACAATGGATTTGATGGCATCAAATAGTTTACCCGCAGGAACGTGCGCCATGCGACTGAGCGTTGTCACACAAACAAGTCCAAAAACCAGTTGCATAGGCGCTTGAATGAAGAAGGCAGAAACCATGAGCACAAAAGCAGCCAAGATTTTGGTGCGCGGATCAAGTTTGTGGATAACAGAATTGCCTGCTAGATATTGTCCAATGCTTACGCGAAAGGCCATGGGGGCACCACCACCTTTGCAGATGATGCGACCTCTGGAGTGGTTTTTGTGGAGTTGCTAAAACTAGGTAAACCAAGCGTTTGTAACAGGCTTTGTACAAGATCATCCATGGTAAGAGGCTGTCCCAGATAAGAGTGAGGAACTTGCTTTTGTAGGGCAAGTGCAAAGATAAGTGGATACGGCAGGGCAAGTCCCGCCTCACGCAAACGCTTCTGGTTATGAGGTTGAAACACCTCACGCGGCGTACCACTAGTAAGAATATGTGATTGGTCAAGCACAATAATATGTTTGCTTGTGGCTGCTTCTTCCATGGAGTGTGTAACTTGGATTACGGTTGTGCCCTGCTGGTGGATGCGGTTGAGCAGGCTACGGAGGGTTTCTCGGCCAACGGGGTCGAGGCCCGCAGTTGGTTCGTCCAGCAGAAGAATTTTTGGTTGCATGGCTAAGATGCCTGCAATGGCACATACACGTGCTTGGCCACCAGATAACTCAAAGGGAGAAGCGTCCTTTTTATGAAGTAGTCCCACTTCTTGTAGAGCTTGACATGCCTGCTTGGTTGCTTCTTGTACAGAGGCTCCCAAGTTCTTGGGGCCGTATGCTACGTCTTCTAGCACGGTTTGCGCAAAGAGCTGTCGTTCGGGGTGCTGCATAACATAGCCTACCTGCCCATGAAGCTTGCGTCGTTCCCGCTTATGGGCAGTATTGATGCTGTTTACAAGTAACTCACCTGAGTCTGGAGCTTCCAAGCCGCAGATAAGCCGAGCAAGAGTGGACTTGCCAGATCCTGTTTGACCAATGATTGAGGTACATGAGCCTTGTGGGATGGTAAAACTTATGTCATCGAGTGCTGGACGCTGGACGGATGTTGTGTTTGCGGCAGCATAGGAATAGCTGAGCTTGCAAGCTTGGACGGCTGGCAAGGTAGGGACAGGCAAGGTACACGTGGCGTGTTCTGTGGATTTTGCAGGCGTATATGGGGATGTTTCAGATACAGGGGGACTGTCGGGTGCGTTAATGGGCTGTAGTAGATGTGCGAGTTGCTGGCAGAGGTTTTTCTCGTCACAGGTCCAAGAGATGGGGACACCTTTTTTGACGAGTGTGGCGCAGAGCCGAGCAATAAAGGGCTCTTCCAGCTCAAGTTGAGCGAGGGTATCTGTATGAGAAAACACTTCTTGTGGCGTACCATCCAACACAATGCTGCCGTGGGAAAGCACGATAACGCGGCTTGCTGCGAGGGCTTCTTCCATAAAATGTGTGACGTGCACAATGGTTGTGCCTGTTGCGGTAAGCTTGTCCATAATGTGCATAATGCTGCGACGACCACGAACATCCAACAAGGCTCCAGGTTCGTCGAGTACCAAAAGACGAGGTTCCATGGCCAGAGCTCCGGCAATTGCTACTCGTTGTTTTTGCCCACCAGACATGTGGGAGGGATTTGCTTTGGCATAGGCATCCAGCGCCACACGGTGCAATTCTCGCTGGACACGGTGCGTTATCTCCTGAGGCTCAACACCTAGGTTCTCTGGTCCAAAGGCAATATCATCTTCCACAATTGAGGTAACAATTTGGTCGTCTGGATTTTGAAAAACCAGTCCGAGCCAGCGGCGGGCTTGTCTGTAGGCGTCAAAATTGGGATGCCCCTCTGTACAAACAGCTTGGTCAACAAGGGTAATGCTGCCTTCATCTGGAGCAAGCAGACCACATAAGACGGATGCCAAGGTAGACTTACCTGAGCCATTGGCACCCAAAATACATATACGTTCACCTGGGTTTATTGACAGATTAATGTTGCTAAGAGCAGCAAAATCCTTGTACCACAAACTCACATTGGTAAGCTGTGCAATAGGCTTATTTGATGAGGTGTGCGTATTGGTCATGTGGGACTGGTTTACTCCGATAAAGCCTTGGTGATGGGCTTATACATAATAGCCGTAACCACGCAGTTAATAAGTATTTTTACCAGGTTAAATGGTAAAAGTGCAGGAACGATAAGTGCAACGACATCATCAAAGCTGGTGCCCATATACAAAGGAGTCAAAATAAGGTTGCCTACAATGCAGGCAACAATGCAACACACAGCGCCAACAACCATACCTAAAAGAGCGCCTGCAAGCGTGGCCTTGCGCTGGTAAATGAGGATTGCAGGTAATGCCAGGGAAATGGTCGCCACTATGGCCATAATGACGCCGTAAAAACCAGAGTGCGTTGCAAAGTGCACCAGATAGGGTAGGACAGAGATAATTGCTGCAGTTGCTGGTCCAAAAGCAAAGCCGCCGATAAGAGCCACGATGCCGGAAGGGTCATACTTTAAAAACTCAAGTCCCGGCAAGATGGGAAACTCCAAAAACAGTGTGCAAATGGCCGAGACCGCGCATAACAATGCTGTAACAGCAATACGCTTAGTGGTCCATGTGCCCTGAGCAGTAGTGGAATGAGAGTCGTGATGCATATTTGAAGTGGATTGTGCCATGAGGCGCTCCGTTTCTTTCATCCGGACTATACCGTTGGCTCTGGATTTGCACCAGATCAGCCGACTTTCTCGGCGCGCGGGCTTGGCGAATAGCCTTACCGCCAGTGGGGAATTGCGCCCCGCCCTGAAACTGTTGGCAAGAGTATAGCATTTAACAGGCATTCTCGATAGGTTATACTCATGTTCAAGATTTTTATCAAAGGAGTGAGTCTATAACATGTCTGATTTGGATAACGATAAACCCTCGCTTGCCGAGCGTTTGGTAAGTATTGCCGGCGAGGATAACGTCTATTTTGATGAGCCCATGAGCGAACACACAACGTTTGCTATTGGCGGTCCTGCAGATATGTATGTGGTGCCTGATACCTTGGATCGTGTGCGTGTGTTGATTGATACCTGTCGTGAGTTTGGTGCTCACTGTTTTGTGTTAGGTCGCGGTAGTGATGTGCTTGTTTCCGATAAGGGTTATAGGGGTGTCATTATTGGCATGGCAGACGCTCTGGATGATTTGACGGTAGAGGGCGAGCGCGTTATTGCTCAGGCGGGTGTTTGCCTTTCCGATGCTGCAGAAATGGCGTGTGCCCTCAGCTTAACGGGTATGGAGTTTGCTTGTGGCATCCCCGGTACGGTAGGCGGGGCTGCATTTATGAATGCCGGTGCTTACGATGGCTGTATGGCAGATATTATTGAGTCTGCACGTGTACTCACGCCTGAAGGTAAGATTATTACGCTTTCTAACGAGGAACTTGATTTGGGATATCGCTCAAGTCGTATTAGTAAAGAAGGCCTAGTTGTACTTGAAGTAACCTATCTGCTGCATGAGGGTAATGAGTCCGAGATTCGTGCAAAGATGGATGATTTTACCCAGCGCCGTGAGTCTAAGCAGCCTCTGGAATTGCCCAGTGCTGGCTCGACTTTTAAGCGTCCCGAAGGGTATTTTGCTGGCAAGCTTATTATGGATGCTGGTTTGCAGGGTTACCGTGTGGGCGGCGCCGAAGTTTCTACCAAGCATGCTGGCTTTGTGGTAAATATTGATCATGCAACTGCCGCTGATGTTCATAGCGTTATCCAGCATGTGCAGGATGAGGTTATGCGCCAGTTTGGCGTTTGTTTGGAACCAGAAGTTCGCTTTTTGGGTGAGTAACCAACTGCTGCTACATTTAGTTCTTAAGCGAGTTAAGCGGTGCAGGGAAGCGACCGCCACGATGCGCCAGTACCGTACCTGCATTGGGATTAACGTGCATAACAGGAGCAGAACCAAAGAGTCCACCAAACTCCAAAACGTCTCCCTCTTTGCTACCAATGGCAGGGATAAGGCGTACAGCCGTGGTCTTGTTGTTAATAACACCAATAGCCATCTCGTCTGCAATAATGCCGGCGATTGCTTCCACGGGAGTGTCTCCGGGAACAGCAATCATATCCAAGCCAACAGAGCAAACGCAGGTCATAGCCTCAAGTTTCTCCAAAGAAAGAGCACCGGACTTTGTAGCAGCAATCATACCAGCATCTTCTGATACAGGAATAAAGGCACCAGATAAGCCGCCAACAGAAGACGATGCCATGACGCCACCCTTTTTAACGGCGTCATTAAGCATGGCAAGTGCGCAGGTGGTTCCAGGGCCACCGCAGGTGCCCACGCCGATAATTTCTAATATGCGTGCAACGGAGTCTCCAACTGCGGGGGTGGGAGCAAGTGATAGGTCTACAATGCCCTTCTCGACACCCAGGCGACGAGCTGCCTCACGGCTTATGAGCTCACCTGCACGGGTAATCTTGAAAGCGGTTTGCTTGATGCGCTCGGCCACAGTCATCATGTCTGCGTCTGCGGGCAGGCCTTCCAATGCGCTTGCCATAACGCCAGGACCAGAGACGCCCACGTTAATAACAGCATCTGCCTCGCCCGTGCCATGAACAGCGCCAGCCATAAATGGAGAATCTTCAACCATGTTTGAGAAAACTACTAGCTTGGCGGCACCGTAGCATTGGATATCTGTAGTGAGTTTAGCCGCTTCAACAATTTTTTGAGCCATGAGCAAGACGGCATCCATGTTAATGCCTGCACGTAGGCTTGCTACATTTACCGATGAGCAGACGCGTTCGGTGGTTGCCAGCGCCTCAGGGATGGAGTTAATCAGACGGCGGTCACCATTGCCAATGCCCTTATGGACTAAAGCAGAAAAGCCACCCATAAAGTCAATACCCAGCGTTTTTGCCGCACGATCCATGGCATGAGCCAAGGGCGTGAGGTCTTCATTGGGACAAGCAGCAGCAATTTGTGCAATAGGTGTTACCGAGACACGCTTGTTTACGATGGGAATGCCATATTCGCGTTCCAATGCTTGTGCGGTTGGAACCAATTTTTGAGCGGTAGTGGTAATGCGGTCATATACCTTAGTGCACATGCGATCGAGGTTCTCGTCCGCGCAACCACCCAGGTTAATGCCCATGGTGATGGTGCGAATATCCAAATGTTGATCTGAAACCATGCTGCGAGTTTCTGCAATTTCCTCGGTCGTAATATCCATGTGGTGAATTCCCTTCATGGGCGTGAGTAGATAGAGAGAAAATCATGTGGTAAAAGCATAATTCACAAGGAAATAGTTTACCAAAAGAGCTTATTAGTCATGGTTAACTCTAATGTGAGATTTGTATACAATAATCTTACTAGGTTGAGAGGGGCAGATGCCGTTGCCATAAGGCGTAAGAATGGTAATGCTTATGAAAGAACTTTATCATTTTATTTGGGAGACCAGGTGGGGTAAATATCTGAGGATTTGCTGCGGAGTTATACTAATCCCACTGCTTATTGCCTCTATGATTATTCCAGCAATGCATCCATATCAATACTGGCTGACAACATTATGTTGGAGTGCTGTATTAGTTCATGAAATCATTCGACCTGTTGAAGAAAAACCATCCGCTCAGCGAATGCACATAGTCTTAATCATATTGGGTATGTTTCTTGTTGTTTCCAATATTTTGAATGCAGTCAATGCTAAGCCGTTTTAAAAGTTAGCTCATCTCATTCATCTTGTATTAAAGCAGGAAAAGAGACGAGAAGCTGATTCTTCAGTACGACTAGAACACCTTTTATGAAATCCCTGGCAGAGAGGTGTAGTCCGTTTGTAGCAAGTCTATGCTTCCACCACACATGCAGCCATGAGCAGCATTGAGTGCATCTTCTAGGGGAAACATGGCATTAAAATCCTCGGGTGCATTAGACATAACTACAAATACATAGGGGCCGCAGTCCGAGAAAACCACGCCAGCATCTACCGTTGCTTCGTTACCCGTGCCATCCTTGGGATACCAGCCAGGTTTTGCCCATACGGTATAGCGATCACGGAGCAAGCCGCCCATAGAAGTGTGATTGGATTGAGCTAAGAAGTTGGTAAATTCCTCAGAGCCCTTCTCGCCAGAAACACCGTAGCGGAAAATTTCTTGCCAGACGTTGGACAGCTCTGCGGCGCTAATCTTTGGATAATAGTGTACATAAGCTATTTGACCTGCGTTGGGAGCGCCATGCTGGGTAAGCCAATTGCCATAGCTTGATAGACCAAAGGTATGAATCAGCGTGTGGAAAGATTCGTTATCGGAGTTAACAATGCAGTTTTCTGCCACACCAGCAAGTCCGGAGGCACCTCCGTGTGTCTCGTATACCATAGCCGTATAGGCAGCTTTAATGGCACTTGCGGGGTACAGGGCAGTGTCTTTGTTGTAATCAAGAGAACGACCCGTATTAAGGTCTAAGAGCGAGAAACTTAAAGTATAGCCATAGGACTCAAATTCATCCACAGCATCAACCAGTTCACCGTAGCTGGAGGTGTCTGTAAAACCCTCTGGTGCGTGAACCAAAATGCCGTCTTTGTCATAGTCTACGATGGTTGCATCTTTGTCTGTGTTAATGCGCGGGCTTGCATCATTAGAAAGTGCGGCACGAGCAGTTGTTGTAGGGCTTATTGCTGCGTTTTGCTTGGTCTTCTTGGCTTTTGTATACCTCATGCCACATGAAATAAGAGCAATAAGCAGTCCTAAGATAACAAGAAGTCCCAGCACAATTACAACAATCGTGCGTGTTGAATACCTGTGCTTTGTTGTGTGATTAGGTGACTTGTGATGATGAAGTATATGCCCTTGTGATTGAGCATGACGTGTTTGGCGCTGATGTGTTTGTTGGTGACGTGTAGGCTCAAAACGGTGCAGAGGGAGACTTTTTGGCCGGTGGTTATTTGTCTGAGGCTGGCTGTTTGGCTGGCTATGGTTAGAAGATGAAGAGTGCCGGGAATGGTAAGGGTTGTTAGCAGACAAAATGTAGTTCCTCTGGCAGAGTTTTGGCCGGACGCGTACAAGAAGTAGCTGCTAAAAAGTAGACACTCAAGGTCAAATACAACTACATTTCAATAGTGTAGCAGTTTTATGTTTTTGAGCGCGGGTATATTACGCAGCATTTCTCGCTCGTGTAATACTACACAAATTGTTACTTACTATACATAGTGTGTAATAACTGATAAAAAACTGAGCGATAGCTCAAAAAGGAGAATTCATGCGCGTCAGGACTGGTTGCGAAGATACTCCGCTTATTGCTACCAATGTTGTAACTGCAAATATGGATCGCCGTATTGTGCGCACACGACGTGCTTTGCGTGATGCTCTAGCAGCAGAGATCGAGAAGACCGGGGATTTGTCACAGGTAACTGTTACTGCGGTAAGTGATCATGCACAGATTACGCGACGTACTTTTTATTCGCACTTTAAGGATATTCCAGATTTGGTGCGTGCGATTGAGGATGACACGTTGGAATGCCTGCGTCCCTACATTGTTCGTATTGCAACAACAGATTTAGATAGCTTGCAAGAGGCTATTACGCATTTGCAGCCCTGTCCCGGTACGGTTGAGGCGCTGGAGTTTTTAAAAGGAAGTGGAAGTTATATGCCTGCGCTACTTGGTGACGGTGGCGACCCAGGTTTTATTCATCGTATTGAACTTCTCGTTCGTGAGGTGGTTCATGAGCGTGCAGCTCAAGGCATTAATGAACACGTAGGTGAGGCTCTGCTGGATTACTACCTTACCTATACGATTTCTGCTGAAGTTGGCGTTTTGGTTCGTTGGCTTACGCGTGGCATGCAGGAAGACGTGGGTATTATGTCTCGCATTATGACGGCGTTGATGTTTGTGCGTCCAGGTGATCTTTATGACAAGCAAATGAACTTTAACGTGGGTGCGCTTGGTGCTGCAATTGCGTTTTATAGGGGGGAACAATAATGACAAATCATGAACTCTCTAATCGTGAACAGGCGCGGGTGGCACGTCCACTGGATTTGGTAGCAGATGGTGCCGAGCTGCATCCTGCACATGCAACTGACTTTTCTCATGCTCAGCTGCGGCTGGGCATTGATGTTGGCTCTACTACGGTAAAGTTAGCGGTCATAGACGAGAAGGCCCAGCTCGTATATGCAAATTATCAGCGTCACCATACCGATGTTCGTGCAACCGCGCGCGAGTTATTCCAAAAAGCGCAGACGTATTTGCCTGGTGCATCCATGCGGGCATCCATTACTGGTTCTGGTGGTTTGCTATTAGCTAAATGGCTCGAGCTCGAGTTTGTTCAGGAAGTTATTGCTTCCAAGCGTGCGGTAGAAAATCTCATTCCTCAAACTGATTGCGCTATTGAGTTGGGCGGCGAGGATGCCAAAATTATCTATTTTGATAATGGCATTGAGCAGCGCATGAATGGTACCTGTGCGGGTGGTACGGGTGCCTTTATAGACCAGATGGCAACCCTGCTTAAGACAGATGCTACCGGTTTGAATGAGCTTGCTAAGAGCGCAACACATATTTATCCCATTGCAAGTCGTTGCGGTGTTTTTGCAAAGTCTGACGTGCAGCCCCTTCTTAATGAAGGTGCGGCACCAGCCGATATTGCCGCTTCTATTTTTCAGTCTGTGGCCAATCAAACCGTTTCTGGTTTGGCTTGCGGTCACCCCATTCGAGGCTATGTAGCATTTTTGGGCGGTCCGCTTAACTACCTATCTGAGCTGCGCAAGCGTTTTTACGAGACGCTCAATTTGGACGAAGAGCATCGCATTGTTCCTACGAACGCGCATTTGTTTGTGGCAACGGGTGCAGCACTGGCGGGAGAGTCTACGCAAACCATTAGCTTAGACGAGCTTATTGATCTTCTCGATAACTTAGGTGACGTGCAAGGCTCTGAGGTGGCGCGTTTGGAGCCGTTGTTTGCAGCACCTGAGGATTACGAGAAATTCTGCGAGCGTCATGACAAGCAGGTGGTGCCTAAGGGCGACTTGGCAGGTTATTCTGGTCGCGTTTTTTTGGGTATTGATGCGGGCTCTACCACTATGAAGGCTGCTGCTGTGGGTGAAGATGGCCAGCTTTTGTACACCTGGTATGGCAACAATGGTGGCGATATTTTGGGTACTGCGCAAAAGATCATGGATGATTTTTATGGCAAGTTACCTGCGGGTTGCACCATTGGTCATGTCACTACAACGGGCTACGGAGAAGCGCTGCTTATAGAGGCACTGCGAGCGGATTCGGGAGAAATCGAGACCGTAGCACACCTGCGTGGCGCAAAGGCATTTATTCCCAAGGTGGACTTCATCTTGGATATTGGCGGCCAGGATATGAAGTGCTTGCAGGTTAAGGATGGTGTTATTGAGCACATCATGCTTAATGAGGCTTGCTCTGCTGGCTGCGGTTCCTTTATAGAGAGCTTTGCTGTCTCCATGGGCATGGATGTCCGTGAGTTTGCGGCAGAAGCAGTTAAGGCTACTGGTCCGGTGGATTTGGGTAGTCGTTGCACCGTGTTTATGAACTCTCGAGTTAAGCAGGCACAAAAAGAAGGTGCAACCGTTGGCGATATTGCATCGGGTTTGTCTTACTCTGTGATTAAAAACGCGCTGTTTAAGGTTATTAAGCTGCGTGATTTTTCCGAGATTGGCAACTATGTTGTAGTGCAGGGCGGTACCTTTATGTCCGATGCAACCCTGCGCGCTTTTGAGCTGCTTACGGGTCGTGACGTTATTCGTCCCGACATTGCTGGTTGTATGGGTGCCTACGGTGCGGCCCTTCTCGCCAAAGACCGTGCGGGAGAAAATGGTACTTCTACGCTACTAGACCGTCAGGCTCTTGCAACGCTTACAGTTAAACACTCCAAGGTGCACTGTGGCTTGTGCTCTAACAACTGCCTGCTTACTGTGTCCAACTTTGGTAAGGGTCGCAAGTTTATTACGGGTAATCGCTGCGAGCGTGGTGCGGGCAATAAGAAAAAGAAATCCGATGCACCCAATCTGTTTACCTACAAAAATAAGCTGCTCTTTGATCGCCCATCACTTGATAAGAAGACCGCGCCGCATGGCACCGTGGGCATTCCGCGTGCGCTTAATATGTACGAAAATTATCCGTTCTGGCATACCTTCTTTACGGAACTGGGCTTTAGCGTGGTGCTGTCCGATCCTTCTTCTAAGAAGGTGTATGAGTCCGGTATTGAGTCCATGCCTTCGGAAAGCGTGTGTTATCCTGCAAAGCTTTCCCACGGCCATGTAATGAATCTGCTTAAAAAGAAACCTGACTTTATTTGGATGCCCTGCATTCGTTGGGAGCGTATTGAGGATACAACTGCTGGTAATCACTATAATTGCCCCATTGTTATGAGTTATCCTCAGGCTTTAAGCCTTAACATGGATGAGCTGTCTGCTCCGGACGTGCAGTTTATGGCGCCCTTTATTCCGTACGACAATAAAAAAGAACTCAAGCGTCGTCTGTATGAGTTGATTTCTGTTCAGCGCGAGAAGGACGCACAGTCTGGTAAAGGTGTTTTTCGCGGGGAGCATATTACGCGCGGAGAAATTGATCGCGCCGTTAATGCTGCTTGGCAGGCAGACTTAGATTTTAAGGAGGCCATGCAGCGTAAGGGCGATGAGGCTTTGGCATGGCTTGAAGCGCATGATGGACATGGTATTGTGCTGGCCGGACGTCCTTATCACAACGACGGTGAAATTAACCATGCTATTCCCGAGCTCATTTCCTCGTTTGGCTTTGCTGTTTTAACCGAGGACAGCATTGCACATAAGATGCAGCCAGAACGTCCTATTCGCGTGGTTGATCAGTGGATGTATCACAGTCGTTTGTATAGGGCAGCACGGTTTGTTGCCAGTCGCAATGACTTGGATTTGATTCAACTCAACAGCTTTGGTTGTGGTTTGGACGCGTTAACCACCGATCAAGTGCAGGAGATTCTTGAGGCATCGGGCAAGATTTATACCGTGCTTAAAATTGACGAGGTTTCCAATCTAGGTGCGGCACGCATTCGTGTCCGTTCCCTTATGGCAGCTTTGAATGAACAGCGTGCAGAGTTGGAGCGCACGGTGGGCGAGGGGCAGTTGGTGCCTGTGGAGCGTAAGGCTGCAAGCGCTGCCTGGGAAAAGATAGAATTTACCAAGCAGATGTTTGATGAGGGCTATACCATTTTGGTTCCGCAAATGGCGCCTATCCACTTTGATATTCTCGCTGAGCTGCTGCGTCAGTATAAGTATAACGTTGTGCTGTTACCATCCGTTGACCACGGTGCTATTGAGGCTGGTTTGCGTTACGTAAACAACGACATTTGCTATCCATCTATCCTGGTAACCGGCCAGATTATGGAAGCAATTGAATCGGGCAAGTACGACCTTAACAAAACAGCCGTTATTATTTCTCAGACGGGTGGCGGTTGTCGCGCAACCAACTACATTGCGCTTATCCGCAAGGCACTGCGCGATGCTGGTCATGACCAGGTGCCTGTTATTTCTCTTTCTGTAGCGCGAAGCCTAGACGAGAACAACCCTGGCTTTAGCATCATGAAGCCTGGTTTGATTTTACGCGCAGGCTTTACCTTGCTTTTTGGCGATTTGATTATGCAGTTGCTGTACCGCACACGTCCGTACGAGACAGTGCCTGGCTCTGCTAATGAGTTGTACGAGAAATTCATGGCGCGTGCACGCAAGGAAATGCCAACCATTAGCCGTCGTGCGTTTTATGCGCTGTGTCAGGATGTGGTGGATGCGTTTGAGACACTGCCGCTTACCAATGATCGTTCCAAGCCACGTGTTGGTGTAGTGGGAGAGATTTTAGTAAAGTTCCACCCCACAGCAAACAATGAGCTGGTTAAGGTCATTGAAGCCGAGGGTTGCGAGGCCAACGTGCCTAATCTAACAGACTTCTTCTTGTTTGGTATGTCCAATCAACTCAACATGAAAGATGAGTTGGGTACTAAACTCTCGAGTCGTGTAACGCATTCTGCTGGTATTCGAGCAGTTCAAGGCATGCGTGAGCCCATTAACAACATGCTTAAGAAGAGTACGCGCTTTGAACCTTACGAGCCTATTGATGAGTTGGGTAACAAGGCTGCTCAGATTTTGTCGTTGTGCAACACCATGGGCGAGGGCTGGCTGTTGACGGCCGAGATGGTGGACCTTATTGATCATGGAACACCCAATATTGTGTGTGCTCAGCCCTTTGCGTGCTTGCCCAACCACGTGGTAGGCAAGGCCGTTATTAAGCGCCTGCGTCAAATGCATCCTGAGTCCAATATTGTGGCGGTAGATTACGATCCTGGCGCATCTGAGGTTAACCAGCTTAACCGTATTAAGCTCATGATTTCCGTTGCTAAGGAGAATTATCGTAACAACCGTGAGGGTGGCTTTAAACTGGAAAATCCTGCCGATCCAACACTGTATACAGTCGCGCCCTCTGTGGACGAGAAATGCGGCGGACTTGTTTTGAGTTCCGAACAGCTGGAGCGCCTTGCGTCTGTTAAAAAGACTGCGGCCCAACGAGCTTCTCGGCACGAGGACTTCTCATCCAGCACTTCCAAATAGCATGATTTTTCTGCCATTGACGTAACCTAAGGAATAATGAGTCCGCATTTCTTTAAACTGGAATGCGGACATTTTTTAGTTTAATAGTGGCTTGCAAGTAAAGGAGCAGTCATGACAGATAATACAGTTCCACAAAATTATACGGGCACCCCCATCCCCGAGGGTGTTTCTGACGTAGTAGCTCGTTTTATGCGCTACGTACAGGTGTACACCACGTCCGACCCAAACAATGATACGCAGGTGCCCTCTACGGCAACGCAGTTTGATTTAGCGCATATGCTAGAGGCAGATTTGCTTGAGTTGGGCTGTGAGGATGTGTGCGTGGATGAGCATGCCTATGTAACAGCAACCGTTCCTGCCTCTGCCGGCGCAGAGGATTTGCCTGCGTTGGGCCTATGCGCTCATATGGATAGTGCTCCCGATGCACCTGGCAAGGGAGTTGCGCCTCACATTGTCCACTACGAGGGTGGACCTTTGGTAAGCGGCATAGTTAATGGCGAGCCGGTTCAGTCCACGGTAGAGCAGGTTCCGGACCTCGATATGTTTGTGGGCATGGACATTGTGTGCTCTGATGGCACTACCTTGCTTTCTGCTGACGATAAGGCCGGCATAGCAGAAATCATGGCTCTTATCGCTCGCTTAAAGAAGCATCCCGAGCTGGCACATCCTACGCTCAAGATCGCCTTTGTACCGGACGAGGAAATTGGCCATGGTGCAGAGCTGCTTGACCTTAAGAAGTTTGGTGCTGCTTGGTGCTACACCGTTGACGGAGAAACGTTGGGCGAGGTTAACTACGAGACCTTCTCTGCCTGCGAGGCAAACATTACATTTACCGGCGTGATGGTACACCCGGGTTCTGCTAAGGACATCATGGTTAATGCCATTACAGTAGCGCGTGAGTTTGACGCTATGCTGCCTGCCAACGAGCGCCCCGAGCATACCGAGGGCTACGACGGCTTCTTTATGCCTACCGAGATTTCCGGTGATGCCAATGTGGTAAAACTGCAGTACATCGTGCGTGACTTTGACTCTGCTAAGTTTGAGGCTCGTCAGCAGTTGCTGTATGACATTGCAGGTTTTCTTAACAAACGCCATGGCGAGGGTACGGTAGAAGTTTCCATTAAGCCCGAGTATCGCAACATGGCCGAGTGCTTTGAGGGCCTTGAGTTTTTGGTAGATAACGCGCTTGAAGCTAACCGTGAGGCGGGTATTACCAATGCGCATTGTGTAGCTGTTCGTGGTGGTACTGATGGTAGCCAGCTTACCTTCCGTGGCTTGCCATGTCCCAATATTGCAACGGGCGGCTATAACGCACATTCGGTGCGTGAGTTTGTGCCCGTGCCCAGCTTGGAGATTACCGTTGATGTGTTAGAGCATTTAGTTGCCAAGTTTGCGGTGGCTCAGCAGTAACAGGCAGCAAAGTACGCCGCAAAAAGCAAGCAGGGGCAGTGAGTCGCAAAGGCAAACAGACAGTAATCGCAAACAGACAGTAACCGCAAGCGCGTGAAATGAGTTTGTATGATAAAGCTTGTACTTACCGATATGGATAATACGCTATTGCCCTTTGGTGATGCGCAGGTCTCTAAAGAGACTATCTGCGCCATTCGTAGGCTTATGGATGCGGGCATTCACTTTGCGCCTGCAACGGGACGCGGATTTTCTGATTTAGCTCAGTTTTTTAAGCTTGATCAAACTGTGTTAACTACGGCAATTACCTGCAATGCGCTGGAAATTTGGTTGGATAACAGGCCCATACTTCAAAAGTATTTCTCGCAAGCAGACCTTGAGAATATCGCTCGTTGTGTTTGTGACATTGACGGGGCTGCGCTTGTAGTAACGGGAGATGATCCAAAACCCTGGATTATTGGTTTGCATGGTAAGGGTAACAGCAAGTTGGATAGCCCCGGTGCTTTTCCTAGTGGTTATATCTTGACCGAAGAATTGCCTGAGATTCAAACAGTTAATGTTGGTGTCTTGTTTGATTCTGACCTTATACGCAAAGAGGATATTGAGCAGCAGCTTATGTATGAGGTGCCTTCGCTCGATTTTCTCTACACCTATATTGATTGGTTTGATGTTACGCCTAAGGGCTGGTCAAAGACTCAGGGCGCGCAGATTTTGATGGATGCTTTAGGGCTTATCAAAGAAGAAGTTGTTGTGTTTGGCGATGGCGTTAATGATCTTTCCATCATCTCGGCACTGCCCCATTCTGTTGCCGTTGCTAATGCCGAGCCAGTGGTTGCTGCTGCGGCTCGGTATCATATTGGTCAGAGTGCGGACTATGCGGTAGCCAAGGCGTTTAATCAGATTGCGGATGTGGCAGGAACAGGTGAGCTGCCTGAATTTATGCGTAACTAGTTGTTAAGGTAAAGGTTGCGCTAAGTAGCGTGCTTAGCAGCTCGTAAATAGTGCATAAAAAGGCGTGTAAAAAGTATACGAAAGGCATTTGGAAGGCATACGAAAGTCGTGTGAAAGGCGTAGGAAAGGCGTTTACATGATAAAACTTATTGCTTCTGATATGGATGGTACTCTGCTTAACGAGAACAGCGAGGTCCCACCAGAGACGTTTGATCTCATCATGGCTCTTCGCGAGAAGGGCGTGCATTTTGCTGCCTCTTCTGGCCGTCGCTACGATACGCTATGCAAGTTTTTTGCGCCTGTTCGTGAGTACATGGATTTTGTTGCCTCCAATGGTGCACAGGTTTTTGTAAATGGCGAGGTTGTAGACCGCGAGGTTATGAGTCACGCTTCGTTGCTGCGTCTTATTGAGGTGGTACGCCGTTTTGACTGCCTGCACGTGGCCTTGTCCGATCGCACTCATACGTTTTTGTACGATGACTACGAGGTGTATGAGCGCGAGATTGACAAGGACCTGCCCGATGCTCATCGTATTTATGATGAGTTGAGCCCCAACGTTAATATCTTGAAGGCGTCCATTTACTGCGATACCGCCGAGTATTTGATGGACATGCAGTATGCGCTTTCTCGCGAGCTGGGTGACAAGTTTGCCTTTACCCCCTCCGGTAAAAAGTGGATTGATGCTAATCAGCTGGGCGTAACCAAGGCAACCGGTATTGCGCAGGTCATGCGCGCACATGGTATTGAGCGTGAGGCAGTTATGGCCTTTGGCGATGCCATGAATGACTACGAGATCTTGAGCTTTGTTGGTCATTCTCGTGCTATGGGCAACGCGCGTTACGCTATTAAGCAGATTGCCGATAAGGTTATCGAGACAAACGTAGAGCATGGTGTTCAAAACGAGATGCGCAAAGTGTTGGAGAGTTTGTCGTAGAGTTGCGAGATAGGGTGGCGGAGCTCCGACACGCACACAGTCGATAGATTGTGAGCGTATCAGCGAGCAACTTGGCGAACAGCGACTAGGCTTCCTGCAATCGCGTTAGCGAACGGACTGGTGGGCGGACTGGTGAACAGCGGCTAGGATGTGCTGTCC
Source organism: Atopobium fossor DSM 15642 (assembly GCF_000483125.1). Lineage (GTDB taxonomy): Bacteria > Actinomycetota > Coriobacteriia > Coriobacteriales > Atopobiaceae > Atopobium > Atopobium fossor. The sequence goes on along the minus strand of NZ_AXXR01000003.1, from coordinate 147,714 downwards.
ACAATTCCGTCACGTTTAAACAGATGGTATTGACATTATAGGTAAGCGCGCGTAACATTATCTACCGCACTTTGGTGCGCTAGATATTGCGGGGTGGAGCAGTCTGGTAGCTCGTCGGGCTCATAACCCGAAGGTCGTTGGTTCAAATCCGGCCCCCGCGACCATGAATTTATAACCGTCACTTGTAAAAGCAGGTGGCGGTTTTTTGTATGACTGACATTTAGCTCCATGTTCTAGTACTAAGCGCACTTGCAATTTCTTGCAAGTCAGGGAGGTCGTCAGTGCCTAAAACATCGGTGAGATCAAAGTTCCTTGCTCCCATCGGAGCGTACGGGGTGACTTTTTTGAAATCGGTCTCAATGAATTGATCCACAAAAAAGTATCTATGCTTTTCTGCGGTCAAATCATAGCCGTAATTTTTCCCGTCTTTTATCGCCTCAATGATTGCATCCATACGTTCTTGAGTACACTTTCCTAGTTCAAGATGGTACTGCATTTCCCCGGATTCTTCCCATGCCACAATGCGTGCGCAGATTTTCCCAACCGCCCGGACACTCTTGTTCTTGTACAGGCCAAGGTAGTCGTGTGGTCTAAATCCATGTTCTGCTTTGTCGTAGTACAGACCGCTTTCCTTATTGAAGTCAAAGGTGGTGCCGCACAATCGCATGCGCAGGTACTTCCAAGAATCCTGCTCGACAATTAGATTGTCGTGGCGGCAGTAGTCAATGTAATCATCGAGTACCGCCTGCATTTTGTAATCACGGTCATCAAGAACATCCTGAACCGCACTTGCCAATTCTTCGAATGTCATGTTTACATGAACGATGCCATATTTCTCGCCTGAGATTTCATTGTGCTTTGATATCTCGGTTTCGACGAGTCCTTTCTTGTCTTCAGCCATCGGAACCGGAGCAAGTGTGAGCAGTCGCTTGTATTTTTCTCCACTGAAAGCCTTTATGTGATTCATCAGCTGGGTCGTATAAAACCAATCGGACAATTTTGTTTCCACGATAATCTTGAAGCTTTCTTGGGTGATTATTGCATCGGGAACGCTATCTTTGCTCTTTTCCTGCAGAGTGAAAGTAACCTCCGGCTCAAAAGCATCAGATTCTGTCTTCAGAAAGCGGAAGAACTTATCAGGAGAATACTGATACAAGCGTGATAGCAGTAGCATCGTGTTTGCAGTCGCAACATTTTCTTTTTGTTGATAGCGTTGGAAGTAATGGATTTTCATTTTTCACCTGGTTAATGGATGTGCTTTGTATTAGAAGAATTATTGCATTTGTAATGTGGAGCTATGTGTATTTTTTAGGTAGGCGGGTCCTCACTGAATCTGTTATCAGCGTTTTCTTGTTTTGAGTATGTCATCTCTGAAAGCTCTTCCACAAGCTCATATGTTGTGGGATCGAAGCCTATCAGGCGGCAGACTTTGGCTTCCAGGTTGATGCCATCTGTGCTGCTGCCTATAAGCATGCTGAGTGTGCAGTGTTACGTTTGGTGTCCGCCTTGCCAACACGCATATGCAGGCGCTTGTCGAATCTCTCTACAATCCCCCTAAGCGCTGAGAGGCGGTGCGTCTTGCTTAGACGGTCGTCCGGGCTTCCTAGAGGTATGGAGCATCCCCGCAAGGGAGTGCTATCTCGTGCATACGCGTGCTGCTCCCGTCGCTCGGAATCCGGGTTGAACGGCATCCTATCGAAGTTTGCAGCACGATAGATGTGGCTTCCAGTACCGACAGGCAGTCTATCTTGTACGTCGTACGCGCGAGATAGACTGCCTGCTTATAGGGACAATCTGCACTGTTAGAGAATTGCGAGATGGTGCTAAAATTATATAAGTATTATGCATAACCAGATGGAGGCATCCATGGAGCAGATCAATAGACAGACTCTCCTCAACGGCAAGAAGACCGAGAGGGTCATATTTGCTGTGACTCCAGAACTCAAGAATGCCGTCAAGGAACTGGCTGAAAAGAAGTGTATGAGCGTAAGCGCGTTCATTTCGTCCATCCTCGCCGATGCTATCGTGAAGGAGGCGAAGTGATGGGTGATATGAAATACGCGACCGTCTCCATTCCGTTCAACGAAGAGTTCTACGAGGAAATGCTCATTCAGTATTTCACGGAGAACCTCGGATATGAATATCTGCACGGTCCAGATGTGGAGCGTACGAGTGATCGGTATCAAGATGTCTTCCTGCCTAGGATTCTCAAGGAGAGCCTTTGTCGTATAAACCCGAGCCTTCCGTCCGTCGCTATCGACGAGGCGATGATGAAGTTCTCCGCAGTGGAGAGTGGCTCTCTTGAACAGCGCAATGAGGTCTTCACCGACTACCTGCAATCGGGCGTCGAAGTTCGCTACTTCGATGGCAAGGAAGACCGCGACGATATCGTCTACCTTGTCAACTACGAGCATCCCGAGAAGAACTTCTTCCACATTGTCAATCAATGGACGTACGTAGAGCACGAAAACAAGCGCCCCGACCTCATCGTCTTCTTGAATGGCATCCCCGTTGTGGTCTTCGAGCTTAAGTCTCCCTCTCGCGAGGAGACAAGCGCTTCGGATGCCTACCTGCAGCTGCGAAACTACATCAAGGCGATCCCCTCCCTGTTTGTGCCCAACGTTTTCTGCGTGATGAGCGACATGACCGAAACGCGCGTCGGTACCATCACTGCGACCGAAGACCGCTACGTCGCCTGGAAGAGCGCGGATGGTGATTATTCTGATACGCAGACTGCCAACTGGAAGACCACACTCGAGGGCATGTTCCGCAAAGAGCGGCTTTGCGACATCATCCGCAACTTCATCTGCTTCAACGATTCCGCAGATAAAACGGTGAAGATTCTGGCGGCCTATCACCAGTACTTCGGCGTGAGGAAGGCTGCGGCGCGCGCACTCTCCGCCGTCGGCGGGAGTGGCCAGATTGGTGTCTTCTGGCATACGCAGGGATCAGGGAAGTCACTTTCCATGGTCTTCTTTGTGCATCTCATGCAACAGCTAGTGGAGAACCCCACGTTCGTTGTCGTGACCGACAGAAACGACCTCGATGACCAACTCTTCGGACAGTTCGGCCGCTGCACCAAGTTCCTGAGACAAGTCCCCGTACAGGCGCTTCACCGCGACAAAGGCAAGGGTAATCTCAAGGACCTGCTTTCCGAGCGCGACGCCAACGGCATCGTGTTCACCACCATGCAGAAGTTTTCCGAGGGAGACGGCCCGCTCAGCGAGCGGCATAACATTATCGTCATGGTCGACGAGGCCCATCGCGGGCAGTACGGCCTCATCGAGGAGATAAAGCCCGACGGCACCATTTCGATCGGCGCCGCAAAGCTCGTGCGCGACGCACTGCCTAACGCGAGCTACATCGGCTTCACGGGGACGCCCATCGCGCTCGACGGGCGCAACACCCGCGAGGTGTTTGGCGACTACATCGACGTCTACGATATGACGCAGGCAGTCGAGGACGAGGCAACGGTTCCCGTCTACTACGAGAGTAGGGTCGTGGCCCTCAACCTCGATGCAGACGCGCTCGAGAGCCTCGACAAAGCCTATAAGGAGTTCTCCGACGAGCACGACGAGGAGACGGCGCAGCGCAGTAAGCACCTCATGTCCGGGCTCGACGGCATCCTCGGTGCTCCCGAGACGGTGACCGACCTCTGCCGCGATATCGTCTCCCACTATGAGGCGAACCGCGCGGGGTTGCTCGCCGGCAAGGCTATGATCGTGGCCTACTCGCGCCCCATCGCCATGAAGATCTACCACGAGCTGATGCGCCTTCGCCCGGAGTGGACCGACAAAGTGGACGTGGTCATGACCACGAGTAACCAGGACCCCGAGGAATGGTTCGACGTCGTGGGCGGCAAGGAACACAAGGCGGAGATGGAGCGCCGCTTCAAGAGCGACGACGACCCCCTCAAGATTGCCGTCGTCGTGGACATGTGGCTCACGGGCTTCGACGTCCCCTCGCTTGCCACCATGTACATGTACAAACCCATGAAGGGCCACAACCTCATGCAGGCCATCGCCCGCGTCAACCGCGTGTACCCGGGCAAGGAGGGCGGGCTTATCGTCGACTACATCGGCATTGCGAACGCCCTCAAGTATGCCATGAAGTCCTACACGAACCGCGACCGCAGGAACTACGGGGACATGGACGTCGCCAAGACTGCCTACCCCAAGTTCCAGGAGAAGCTCTCGGTCTGCCGCGACCTCCTGCACGGCACACGCTATTGCGAGCGGGTGTTCACGTCCGACAAGGTGACTCTTGCGACTCTCATATCCGAATGCACCGACTGGCTGCTCAGTCCGGCGCACGAGGAGACGCGCGACGACTTCCTGAAGCAGGCGCAGCTCCTCGCGAAGGCGGAGAGCCTCTGCAAGAGTATGGTCTCCGAGCAGGACCAGCACGAGGCGGCGTTCATAGACGTCCTGCGTGTGCAGGTGATGCGCATCCTTGGTCGCAACGGCACTGGTGGCGGAGGCATGACCTACGAGGAGTTCAACTGCCGTGTCGCGGCCATCCTCGAGCAGTCCGTGCACAGCGAGGGCGTCATCGACCTGTTCGACAGCAAGGACAAGGTGGAGGTCTCGCTCTTCGACGAGGGCTTTCTCGAGGAGATTCGCCGCATGAAGGAGAAGAACATCGCCTACGAGACGCTCAAGCGCCTCATCAAGGAACAGGTCCGCGACTACCAGAAGACGAGCGTCGTCCAGGCGGAGAAGTTCTCCGACATGCTTCAGCGTTCCGTTAACGGGTACCTCAACGGCATGCTCTCCAACGCACAGGTCATTGAAGAGCTTATCAAGATGGCGCACGAGATGATGGCGGAGTGCGAGGAGGGCAAGAAGTTCGGCCTGGGCAAGGAGGAGCTCGCCTTCTACGACGCCCTCACCAAACCTCAGGCGGTCAAAGACTTCTACGATAACGACCAGCTGGTCGCCATCACGCGAGAGCTGACCGAGCAGCTGAGAAACAACGCTACGATAGATTGGCAGAGGAAGGAGAGCGCCCGCGCGGGCATGCGCCGCTCGATAAAGCGCCTCCTCAAGAAATACAAGTACCCACCCGACGGGCAGGAAGAGGCGCTCGACACCGTCATGCGGCAGTGCGAGCTCTGGGCTGACAGTCGGGTTATGGATTAAGGCGGCAGCATGGCAACTAAGAAACAATCGAACACTCAGGAGCTGGGCTTCGAGAAGAAGATCTGGAAGGCAGCGGACAGCATGCGCGGCCATATAGACGCCTCGGAGTACAAGAACGTGGTGCTCGGCCTCATCTTCCTCAAGTACATCTCGGATAGGTTCGAGCAGCGTCACCGGGAGCTCGTGGATGAGGGCGAAGGCTTCGAGGAGGACCGCGACGAGTACGGCTTCGAGAACATCTTCTGGGTCCCTATGGGGGCCCGCTGGGAGGAGATTGCGAAGGCTGCGCACACGCCCGAGATAGGCAAGGTCATTGACGAGGCCATGCGTGAGATCGAGGCGGAGAACAGGACGCTCAAGGGCACCCTCCCCAAGAACTTTGCCCGCCAGGAGCTCGACAAGCGCATGCTGGGCGATGTTGTCGACCTTTTCACCAACGTGAAGACGGCTGGCGAAGACGGCACGCAGGACGTGCTGGGGCGCACCTACGAGTATTGCCTGGCCAAGTTCGCAGAGCAGGAGGGCAAGAATGCCGGCGAGTTCTACACGCCCACCTGCATAGTCCAGACGCTGGTCGAGATCATCGAACCCTATCACGGGCGCGTCTACGACCCGTGCTGCGGCTCGGGCGGCATGTTCGTGCAGTCGGCCAAATTCGTGGAGAGCCACGCCGGCAACATCAGCGATATCTCGATCTTCGGGCAGGAGAGCAACCCGACTACGTGGAAGATGGCCAAGATGAACCTGGCTATCCGCGGCATTGACGCTGACCTCGGCGAGCACAACGCCGACACGTTCTTCGACGACCTGCACAAGGATAAGCGCTTCGACTTCATCCTGGCGAACCCGCCCTTCAACCTGAAGGAGTGGGGCGGCGACCGCCTGCAGGACGACCCTCGCTGGGAGTTCGGCATCCCGCCCGAGAGCAATGCGAACTTCGCGTGGATGCAGCACATGATCCACCACCTGAATGAGCGTGGGCGTATGGGCATGGTCCTGGCGAACGGCTCCCTGTCGTCGCAGACAAACAACGAGGGAGAGATTCGCAAGGCGATTATGGATGCCGACTACGTCGAGGGCATCATCGCCATGCCTGATAAGCTCTTCTACAGCACGGGCATCCCTGTATCCCTGTGGATCATCGACAAGGACAAGCCGCAGAAGGGCAAGACGCTCTTCGTGGACGCCCGTGAGATGGGCACGATGGTGTCGCGCAGCCTGCGCGAGTTCATGCCGGAGGATATCCAGAAGGTGGCCAAGGCGTTTGATGCGTTCCGTGAGGGTACGCTTGAAGAGGAGAATGGCTTCTCCGCCGTTGTGACCATCGAGGACATTGCCAAGCAGGACTACATCCTTACGCCCGGTCGCTACGTTGGCATCCCCGACGAGGAGGACGATGGCGAACCCTTCGAAGAGAAGATGGCTAGGCTGACTGGCGAACTCTCCAAGTGCTTTGAGGAGTCGAATCGCCTACAGGAAGAGATCAAGAAGAACCTGGAGGCTATCGGGTATGGGCTCTAAGTACAAGATCGGTGAGCTCTGTAATTTTTTCAGGGGTGCAAGCGTTCCGCGTGCTCGTATGCAAGAGTCGGGCGACTATCTCTATGTGCACTATGGAGATCTGTACAAGGGGTTCAATATCTATATCGACGTGGAAGACCCGCAGAAACCGCTTCCTGCTATTGCTTCGTCTGAAAAGATTAAAGGTGAACAGTTTCTCGTCGACCAAGATATCGTCTACGTTTTGACATCCGAGACTGTCAACGATCTTGGACATGCGTTTTTGTTCAAAGACCCCACGAGCGTTCCCGCAGTTGCAGGGACCGAGACGACAATTATGCGCGTAAGCAGGCAGGACCTAGTTCTTCCTGCTTACCTAAACTACATGACGCAAACCGTACGATTCAAGAGACTCCTGCGCCAGTACGTAAAGGGAATGAAGGTTTTCAGGGTTCATCCGTCAGATGTGGCTCGTATCGAAATCGACTTGCCGAGTCTCGAAGACCAGCACAAAGCGGTTCATATCCTCGACAACATCGAATCGAAAATAACCCTTAATCAGCGCACAAATGATAATTTAGCTGCGTGATGTCGACCTTCGAAACGTCGATTTCTCCAGACATCAGCTTTGGCAACAGAGCGTCACGGAGCTCGGCAAGTTTTTGCGTTTCGATCTTATTTGCCAGAATCGAATCGAAGAGAGGTGCCAAGCTATCGCTTAGTTCCTCGAAGGCCGCTTTGTTGTAGGGAATATTAAGGCGAAGAGTCTCAACCGGACTGAGATTTGCTTGGGCAGTTCCCTTGGCGATTCCAATCATTTCGTTCTGGAATGTTTTTTGCCTAAAGAAGAAATATAGACCGGGCAATAACTGTGCTGACTGCGGCTGTAACACAGCTACACGTTGATTCAACAGGCAGTTCTCTTCTGCGACAATGCCAACTCGTCCGACATTTCCGGTAAGGGACAACACGACATCTCCGAGCTGCAATTTGCAAAAGCTTTTCATCTTTACCGGCAACGCATCAATCCTGTTTGACGCGGAGCAATCGACACTGCCGTCTTGGACGTTCTTGATGGTCAAAACTTTATATTGGCCATTGTCTGCATAGGTTCCGCTTTTGAATGCAAATCCGTTTCCAAAACCCATGATGGCACCCAAAGAAACAGATTCATCACATGCTTCCAAATAGCGAGCAAGGAGCGTTTGGCCCAAATCTTCTAAATTATCATTTGTGCGCTGGTTAGTGGTTATGAGCTCACGGATGGGATTCATTACACCTGCTATCGCACGCTGTTTTCCAGCGTCCATATGCTCGAGTGTGTAGTGCATGATTGCGGACTTATCTCCACGTGGCATTTTGGTCCCTTTGGTGGTCGAGACCATATAGTTGAAGAATGCGTCGTCCGATAGCAGCCAATACAAGTACTCTGCATCACAATGTGATGGCTCAAAGACGAGCACGTCGGGTGAACAACATCCGTCGTAATTCGCCTGCCATATCTTCTTGAAGTAGGGGCGAATATTTGAGATGAGAATGTCTCCCTTATGGAAGAGACGAGCTTTTTCGCTGGCAGGTTTAGACAGATTGGCGGCAATTCCAGCTCTATTTGGTAGCATTGATTCGGTCGTTATGTAAGGCAGCGGGCCAACAGACACGCTCTCTGTGCGATACCTGCAGATGTTGTCAAGCTCAATCGTACTCATTCCAAATACCTTCTATGCGATGCCTTCACGTTGTTCTGGTTTACCAGCGCGTAGTGCATGGTTGTATCAATTCTGGCGTGTCCAAGGAGTTTCTGCACTTGCTCTATTGGCATGCCTTTGTCGATGGCATGCGTGGCGAGGGTCCGGCGGAACTTGTGTGGGTGTACTCTGCCAACGCCGGCCCGTCTGCCAAGTGAGCGCAGTCTTTCTTCAACACCGCTAATTGTAAGTCTTGCGCCATTATTTTTGAGTGCAATAAATAGGGCAGGGTTATCGTCCATTCGTTCTTGCAGATACTTTTGGAGATGCAGTTTTGTTCTGGCGTCAAAGTAGGCGAAGCGTTGCTTATTGCCTTTGCCGGTAACAACGCACTCGCGGTTTTGCAGGTCCACGTCTGCAATGTTCAGCCCGACGAGCTCGCCAACGCGAATGCCGGTTGAAATGAGGATGTCGATAATTGCGAGATCTCGTTGCTCGCTGCAGGTGTCCCGTAGGGTCTCTAGGTCTTCATCACTCAAGACACTCTTCGTCTTCGTTGGAGTTTTGACCTTGTGTATGCGGCGGATGGGGCTCTTTACCACGTAGTCTTCGTCTTCGAGCCACGAGAAGAAGCTAGAGAGAATACGCCTGATGTTGTCGATGGTTACCTTGCCTGTGTGGCGCTGTGACTCGTAGTCGCTCAGATATCGCCTCAGGTCGTCGCTGCAAATTTGTATGTAGGGCTTTGCCACAGTGAGGCTCATGTGCTTGATGGTGCTCTCGTAGTAGGCAAGCGTCTTTGTGGAGCAACCTTCTACCTCCTTTGCCGTGAGGAAGAGGGCTAATAGGTGGGCGTTATTGCAGGCGCTGCTTGTCATGGGCGTATTGAGCACATCTTCAAGAGTCCTTTTTAAGAGCTGTAGCTGCGTACTGCTTAGATTGTCTTGCATCCGCACAAGCACTTGGTTTATTTCTGCCTCCATTGCTGTTCCTTTCGTTGAACGTGATGGAGTACATGGTAGCTTTGCGGGTTGATGGAGCACCAAATGATAATTTGGCTGAGATAGCCGACGGGATTTTCGAAGACTGGCTCCTCACGGCCGAAGGTGAACCAACGCCGTTGTCATGCTTTGCCACATTTAATCCTTCGACTTATTCACCGAAGGAGAAATGGTCGACTGTGGCATATGTCGATACGGGCTCGGTAACACGCAATCACTTCGAAAGACCCATGGTTATCGACACTGCAACGGAGGAGTTGCCCAGCCGTGCAAGACGTAAGGTGGAGAACGGCGATGTTGTCTATTCAACTGTACGACCAAACCAACTTCATTACGGAATAATGTGCAACCCGCCAAACAACATGCTTGTCTCTACGGGATTCACGGTTGTTCGCGATTCTATGGGGGTTGGTGGCCCATTTATTTACCTTGCACTGACCAGATCATCGATTACTACAAAGCTTCAAAGCGTCGCCGAACAGAGCACTTCGGCATATCCGTCTATTAAGAGCTCGGATTTGGAACAGCTTGAAATTCCAATGCCCACCCAAGAAGAGGTTGAGAAGGTTAGACCGCAGCTAGACAGCTTGTTTACTGCCATTGCGCATAATGAAAACGAATCGAAAACGATCGCGGGACTGCGAGACGCTCTGTTGCCAAAGCTGATGTCTGGAGAAATCGACGTTTCGAAGGTCGACATCACGCAGCTAAATTATCATTTATTGGTCGTAGCACACCGCGCTCGCAATCAACTTATAGATGTTACCGTCCTAGATATTCAAATGAGCGGTGTATGTTGAATCGTATATAATATAAAGCAGTTAGAAATTGTGTATTTATTGCCTGGTCGGTTGGCACCAAGGGCGTACGATGCATAAGATTATTGGAGGCAAGTAAGGTGTCTCTGTCTCTTAAAACATGGCTCACGAAGGAACAGTGCACTTTTGGGGACGGTACCTCTGTAAATTGTTGGTTGCTTGAGTGGGAGCCGATTACTGAAAGTGAGCTTGATGAGTGGGCTCTGCATCTTCGTCGACAATATATATACGATGAAGACCTTGATTATGAGAGCAAGCTTTTTGGATTGTCCATTTGTGAATACCTCACGAATTCGGTTGTACCTGACAGAACAGATAGGCGTAATGCGAGAAGCGGAGACTTTGCTGAGATTATTATCGAAGACATTCTTGAGTGTCTATGCGGATTTGTAGTACCACGCTATAAGCATCGCTATAGAGAAGACAAGAACGCGTCTGGTCCAGGAACTGACGTTATTGCATATCAGCAAAGTGATAGTAGCATCCCATCCGCGGACGATAAGCTCTTAGTTTTTGAAGTCAAATCAAATACTTCTGGCAAAACGGAAGCCGAATTTTTGAAACGAATTAAAGACGCGACTGCAGGCTCAGCAAAAGATCCTAATCGCATGCCAATGTCTCTCGAATGGATGATTAAGAAGGCGGATCGTGCAGGAGACAACGTGACCGTAAAAAATCTTCATCGATTCTGGGATAAGGGAGGCTCGCCTTATGCAGTGGAGTATGGCTCCGCAGTAACCACCTCGTATTGCACGCCTAGTGAAGTCTTAACCAAAAGCCTGCCTGCAGATGTCGGACTTAGAATGGACAATTTGCTACTGATTGTCCATGGCAACAAGTTGATGAAGCTTGTTAACAGCCTCTATGACAGGATGACGCAATGAATGGCAGAGACTCCTCAAACGACAACGCATTGAGCGGCGAGAGGCTGATAAGAAGAAAGTTCCAGTACGCTAAAGCAAAAGCGAAGCTTGTTGAGTTCTCTACTCCACGTGAGGAATATCCCGAGTTTAAGTTTGATTCTGACGACCTTTGCTTCAATGCAATGCATGCTCTGTCATCGTATGTGGATGTACTGTTGCATAGTGAGGTGCCCGATGAGGATACGCAGCGAAAACTGAAAGAGGCCGCTTCATTCTACGATGCAGCTTCAATCGAAGAAGATCATTCTCAATTCAGTGATGGCTTCTGGCTTCTTGCGATGGCTTCGTACTTCTTGCTAGAGAACTTTGGCTCTGCAGCAGTTGCTTCAGAGCGTGTGCATAACTCGCATTACTACGGGGAAATGGGCGCAAGATTCTACTTTCTTGTGAACTATCTGCTCAAGGGGGCATCTCCGAATGAGGAATTACGGCTCTCGAAGCTAATCAGCTATATCGAGGGCGACAGGATTCCTCTCAACTCAGTGCAAGAAGAAGCTGCAACACTACTCAATATCGATAGTCCAGAAAGCTACTTGTTTGGAAAAGTCTGTTATGTCGCTATCGGGATAGTGACAAATTTTGCTGCTAGTAGATGGCTTCCAGAATTTAGTGGCTTGGATAAAGCCCGGTGGAGTTCATACCTCAAATCTGATAGCGCGTGTCGTCTGCTCTGGCAATCGCAGAAAAGTATTGGACAAGCAGGCGCTTTTAAAGGGAAGAGTCTCTTTGTCCAGATGCCTACGGGTTCAGGCAAAACGCGTAGCATCCAACTCCTAATTAGGTCAAGAGTGCTCGCTGGCAAATGTAAACAAGCGGTTGTAATGGCTCCGTTGCGTGCACTTTGTTCTGAAATTGCAAGAGATTTGGAAAAGAGCCTCTCCGACATCGTCGAAGTAAGACAAGCCGCCGATACACTTGAGTTAGATACTTGGCTTGGAATACCAAGCACAAAACCTCGAGTACTTGTTTTTACGCCAGAGAAATTCGCATATGTTGAACGCCATGAGGGCGGCTTAATAGTTTCGACTGAGTTATTTATTCTCGATGAAGCCCATCTTGTCGACGACTCATCGCGTGGGGCTTCCTATGAGCTGACAATAGCGGAGATTAAGCAGAAGAACCCTGATTCGCAGTTGGTCATGCTATCTGCAGTAGTACAGAATCCTGAAGAGATTGCCGACTGGGCAATGGGGGATTCAAAATCGTGTATCTCTAATAACGACATCCCTAAGACTGAGAAATCGCTTGGAGTAATTGATAAAGGTTATCACCTTAATTTTTGGGACTTAGACATGCTCGGGAAATCTGAGTACTTCGTGCCGTTGAAACCAAAAGTGCAGGTGCTGGATTCAATTGGTCGCGAGTCAAAGAACAGGCATTTTCCCGCATTGGAGAATGAAGACAACGATGCTGTGTCTTCGCGAGAGCTTGCTCTGTATATGGCGGAGCAGGTCATCCCAACTGGACCTGTCGCAATGTATCTCCCGCAGACGCGCTTTATTAGCGCATATTTCTCACGTTTGCATGAGCTAATTAGACATGGCTGCAAACTGCCACGTCTGGCTGCTAGTTGCAACAGCGATGAAGGCCAAAGGATTTCCAAGCTAGTAGATATGCACTATGGCAGCACACAAGGTAACAACATCTTCCATGATGGCATCCTTGCAGGAATTTTGCCCCATTACGGCAATCTGCAAGGATGTTTGAGACAGGTGGTAGAGGACGAACTCGAAAGAGGTAACTTTAAATGCGTGGCATGTACGTCGACATTGGCGCAGGGCATTAATTTACCAATCAAATACTTGATTATCACAGCAGTAGAAAATGGTATCTCGACAGTAAAGACTAGAGACTTTCAAAACCTTTTGGGAAGGGTTGCGCGTTCGGGTAAGTACAGTGAGGGCAGTGTGCTCATCAGTGACCCGTCGATACTGAGTTTGTATGGAGCGCAGAACTATGGCCGCCTGTTGGATGACCGTCAAAGCGAAGCTTGTGTCAGCGCCATTGCAAAATTGTTTAACGACTTACCAGTGAAGCGAGCAGGCGTTACTCTTACTGTTATCCCTGGCAATGACGTTGTGAACATGATGCTGGAGGGGCTCGCGCATCGCGACGCATCCTCTCTGCTCATCGATATTCTTGTTGAAATTGGTTTGAACATATCTGAAGCAAGACGTTGTATTGCCAGCCGTCTAATTTCTTTCGCGGCAATCGAGACTTACGTGGCTGGTATGCTGGAACAGAAACCGGATGATGTAAATGCGGTCAGTTTAAGTGTTAGTACTTTTGCGTATGCAAGTGCAGATGATGCTATGAAAGAGCTTCTATTGAAGCTGTTTCAAGCAATATGTGAGACCTTAGAGGATCAAGCTCAAAGCCTGCCCGTCTCGATCTACTCAAAGACTCAGATGGGAGTAGCTAAAACAGAGCTGCTCAAGCAATGGCTGCAGTCAGCGGATGGGGACGCTTTCTTAGCTGCAGAAGATAATCGACACCGCCTTTCGTTAATTTGCAAGGCTTATAGGTATTGTATGGGGGATGGTGACGAGTGGTTTGATGATGCCGTGCTAAGCGATTTGGCCAACATGTGGATGTGCGGAAGAACAATCAACGGTATGTGTAATGAGCTCAAAAGCTATCATACGTTTCAGCCAAGAAAGGGACCCAACGTACACAGAGTGGAAAGCGCTTTAAGCGATGATATAAGTTATGGACTCGCAAACTTTATATCTTGTATTGCAGATCTCCTAGAGCCGGTTCTCGGCGATAGCGCACCCGTGAATTTAAAGGAGTCGCTCTTCCTCCTGCATGAAAAGGTCAAGTTTGGAGTTAGCATGCCTTTGGGTTGTGTCATATCTCAAGAAATCTTTGCAGACCGAATGGTCGTAAGAGACCTAGTTGAGATTCTTGGGTTTGCAGAAGAGAAGTCAAGTGACTTTCTCCGCATGCTCATAATTCATCACAAGAAAGAGGTAGAAAGCTACCTTTCAAATCTACCAGCCTACTTTACCAATCGATATGAGGCGTGGATGCAAAACGAGTAGCGCGATTCCTGTGATTTGCCCTGCCCCGAGCCCGAAGGCTCGGGGCAGTCGTTTTAGAATCTACCTCCTGCCATTGAGGACGTTCTTATGGTGGCGCAGGAAGGCCTTCTCGGAGCCCGTCACCAAAAGGCTCACGATGTCGTAGCGGATACTAGTGAGGCCCTCCACCTCGGACTCGGCAAAGTATGCCGCCGCGATGCCCTCGAAGCACTCCTGGTCGGATTCCTCCTTGGGTATGTCGTACTCCGCACTTTGGTGGCGGTGTCCACAAAGACGAACTCCTTGCTGTCCATGGTGATGAAGTCGATGCTCTTTCTCATGGCCTGAGGCCTCCTCGTGTCTAGGCCGACATCTTGAAGTGCCTTGTGGGGCGGATGGTACCTGCGTATGAGGTAAAAACGAAATACGGATGTACTCGACTTTCCCGAAGGGCGCTTTGTACCTTTCGGAAAAGTTTTCGCGGCCCTTGCGCGCAAGCGATCGTGGGTGATTCTTCGCTCCCAGAGCGAGGCGGGATGGCCATGCCCCATAAGATGCTCGGCGCTTCATCTCGTCGTGGCGCTGCTCGTCTGGGGTGTATGAAGGCGTCAGATCTCGCTATCCATTGTGCCTCGTGGTTTGCTGAAGGAGCTACTGCGTTGTTGCATCCATTCTCTCAACTAGACAATTGGTCCAAGTGACCACTGCTGCTCCTTTGGCTCAAAGCTTTGTAGATAGTTCTGCCTTTGGGGACTTACGCAGTTGAAAAGACATAGAAATGAGCACTTTCTGTGCCTACATTCCATCCAGCTGCCCTGTAGTACGCTTGTTTGACTTATGCGCCTACTCTTCAGTACCTTCGGCAATGTGTACGTACGGTTTCCAGAGTGGGCATTCTTTCCAGCCCTCAGCAAACCCCATACGATGGAGCTCATCGGCATTCAGGCTATTCAGCAGTCTGAAGAGGCGTTTGCGCCAAGAGGTTTCTGGTGCAATGCGCTCCAGCAGGTAACTCAGAATGGTGAGAATGCCGAACATGTTGTCCGATCTCACGTCAAAGGGCTCGTGCCACTCCGGATATTTCGACTGCTTTGGGATGATTGGCTTGGTGCCAATGCCCCTGTTCCAGAGGCGGCTATGGTGGGCACAGATGTTGCGCACTGTGTTTATGGCGACAAGCCAAGATTTGAGCACATGCGAGCTCACATTTAGATTACTTGCGAGTTTGTTCCGGATGTCAGAGGGCGCTCCATTATAGAGCTTGAGCATAGTGCCAAAGTCCATCAGGTTGACGAGTATCCAGTAGGGAGGAAACTCGTGCTCGTTGCTATAAGTCTCCTTGAAGTGAAGAGTAAAGGGTTCTCGGGAACGCTTGAGCTCCTCCTTGCATCTTGCGATGAACTTGTCGTACTCGCTTTGCTCGAGTCTGGGTAGGTTACTGGGGTCTAAAAACCCGAAGGTGCCAGTTGTTCTAGCAAGCTCGTAGGCGAGCTGTGTGCGGAAGTAGACCTCCACGCGTTCTATCGCATCGAGCACGACAAGCCTGAATTGCCTGTCAAAGATGTAGAGGTGCCAGACCTGACTAAACGACGTTCCTGCGATGAAGCGCTCGTCCTTCTCACAATCCTTACTACCTTTGGGCTGACGCTTGAAGATGTGCCAGTACCCGCTCAGGCGATAGTAGCCGATGTCGGCAAGGTGCCTGATGAGGTCATTGCGATTGGCCACAAGACCGCGCTCGTTTATGAGAAGATCCGCCTGCTGTTCAAAGGACAGCCAAGGCTTCGTGTATGTTCCCATGGTGTGTCTATATCTCCAAATAAAGAAGACCCGCCAGTGTGCATGCTTAAAAGCAGAGGCCAGGCGGGTTTACTGACCACAGTCTATCACATTCATATCCACCGCGAGACGGTGCCGACACCTGTCCAAGGTATCGACACACATATGGATATAAGTGTAATATTATTGAATAACCAAGCATCATCAAAAGGAAGAAATGAGGCCATTGTCTTGAGTTTTCTTGGATACATGAAAGGTGAAGAACCAGGCTTTTTTGAGAGAATCCCTCACGTATTTAAAGGTAAGGGACATTATGGTGAGTATCTTACGGAATATGCTCTTAATCACAAAAGTATTCCTGGCAAACTAGAAACCTACACTAATTTGTTAGTGCCTCGCTTTGGTAAGGTGACCGAAACATCAGAAATTGATGTGCTTATGCTGCACGAGAGGGGCATTTACGTTTTTGAATCCAAGAATTACTCGGGCTGGATATTTGGTAGTGTCAATCAACGTCAGTGGACTATGGCGCTTAACGCAAGAACCAAGGAACGCTTCTACAATCCTATTATGCAAAATAGGGGACATATTAGGGCTTTGTCGGAGTACTTACAATTGCCCGAAAGTGTATTTAGGTCAGTCATAGTATTTTCCGAGCGCTGCGAACTTAAGAAAGTGCCGGAAGATTCGTCCGAGTTTCATATTTGTCAGCGCCAACACCTTGTTCGAGACATAAAGCGCGATCTTTCTCATAGAGAATTGCTGTTTAATGAGAAACAATTTTCTACGATTGAATTACAACTAGAGGTGCTAGCGGCTGCGTCAACCAATGAAGCTCTTCAAGAACATGTTGCCGAGGTAAGGCAGGCTTTTTCTGGTCAATCTACTAAAAAGCCGTCTCAAAAACAAAGCATTGAAGTACAGCAAGCCATTCAAGCTCAACAAACTATCCAAGTAGAACAGGCTCCCTCCAATCAAGTAACCGAGGAAGACTCTATGATTAAGCTGCGCTTAGAGTTACTCACATCAGCTTCGATTGGAGAAACGCCTCAAAAACAGACTGTCGAGACAAAACAGAATGCTTCTGATCATATTTGTCCTCGCTGTGGCAAAGAATTGATAGAGCGACATCGTAAGTCTGATGGCAGCACATTCATTGGATGTAGCAGTTTTCCCAAATGTAGGTACACAAGAAATAGCTGGTAATAGTTGGTAGTTGTAATAGCTTACAGAGCAGTACTATTCTGAATATAGTCGCCTATGTAATTTGTCGCACTTTTGTTGGACAAAAAATAATAGATGAACCCGTAAATACCTTTTCTCGTACATCACCCTTCAAAGTAGATGAATTAGCTGTTTACATAGTATGTATCGTTATATTTGGCTTTGTTGCTCTTGATGCTATCAACAATAGTAGTTCGCCAATTCTAGCGAGGGCGCTCGTTCTTCCGCCCATATTGGCGCTTTTTAACACTCGAAAAAGAACGGGACGAAGCCTTTTCTTTGTCCTTGTGGCGTTTGCAGCTGCACTTGGTCTGATGATAACCTCACTTATCCTTCCAGATATTGTGCAGGTAAAAGCATAGGACAATCACTGCATTACCGAGAAAATCATTTTATATTTTCGCGTTGCCTTTCAAAATGATTTGGCACTTCAAAAGGCGTCTTACACTCCACAAACAACTTTGCCTTTGTCGTTAAAGCGAACAGGCGAGAGTACCAAGCGAGTAAACAAAGGATGATGCGGGTTGCCCAGCTTTGAGGGATGTCCAACCATATACCACTGCCTGCCTGTTGCTAAGCGTAAGATTTCTAGCTCGCTTTGCTTTAAATAGCTCCTACGATCAACAGTGTTACCCCAAGCTGCTAAAAGCAAAGCATCCGGATAGCAGGCAAACACCTCACGCACAAGAGCAAGGTTGGCGTCTAAATAATCTTGGCGAGCATCTTTGTTTTTATGAAGGTTAATGGGGTTTGTTGCGCGCTGGGGATACAAGTTGAGCATAATCCAGCCATCGTAACCCTCATCACGCTTGGATTCCAGAATGCTCTTTACACGCCGGATAGTAGGGTCGTCACCAGCGGGTCCTTCTGCATCAGAAGCGGTACTGGGATTTACGCCAAACACCACAAGTGGCTTTGTACCGGGCACACCTAACAAAAAGCGAACTGTGTCTTTGTTGCCTACCATAATTTTCTTATCAGGCTGCACATTAGCTAGCTTGGAAGCAAATTCATCGCATACGGATTGAGGAGTGTGCCCGTTTAAGCTGGTAGACATAGGTAGCCTTTAGTTTGTATAGGACGATTTTATTTTTTGATTTTAACATCACGTGGACTAGTCGTGCATTGCATACGACTCCTACGTTTACAGAATTGTAGTTCATGATTACCTATCTTATGGGAAGATAGGTAACAGCTAGATAGGTAACAAGTGGTTGTACAAAAAGCTATAGATTGGAATCAAAATGACTGATGATTATAGTGGTTCTGCTGCAAATATGCAGCAGGGGGGGGACTTCACTGACAAAAGTACGCTAGATGAACAGGAAATCATTCAGCTAAAAAAGCTTGACGCTCGCTATAAAAAAGTGTCATCAAATAAACTTGCTCAAGCAGGTAAAAAGGTATTAGATCTTGTTCCAACACAAGCAAAAGCTGCAGTTGCTGCTGCAGGAGCAACTATTACTGAACAGCAATTATATAATCAAGCTATGGAATTAATAGCAAAAGGATTTACTATTGCCGAGAAAAATGCAGCTAAATATACGGTTAGTAAAGAAGCAATAGTAAAGTCTATCAATGCTACAAGTGATGAAACTCAGATTAACTCTTTTGAAGAAATTTGTACGCTACCAAGCTCCATCATTTCTAAAGCAGCTCATAAAGGAAATATTCAACATGCCCTTTCTGCGTTAGCGGAGGGAGCTGCTACTGGTCTGTTTGGTTTTGCAGGTGTTCCAGCTAATTTGGCAACAAGTACATTTGTCTATTATCGAGCAGTTCAATGTATTGCCATGTCATATGGATTTGATATCCAAGATGACCCAGCAGAATTAATTATCGCAGGTGAAGTACTATCAAGTTCTATGAATCCGTTGAGTAGTTCTAACAATGGTCAAGTAAATACAGTTAGTAAGTTTATGACCTTAGCTTTTGTGTCAAATGTCGAGGTAGTTGCAAAAAAGGGTTGGGTTGCAATGGCTCAACATGGAGGCTCCGCACTTTTGCTTGTTCAAATGCGTGCGCTTGCCAACAAGGCAGCACAAAAAGCTTTAGTTACAGCAGGAAAGCAGGGGCTTGAAAAAACAGCATTAAAGGAAGTATTTGAACAAATTGGAAAGCGCCTAACACTAAAGACCATTCAAAGAGCAGTTCCTGTTGTCGGTGCGGGAATTGGTGCATTAATCGATTATGCACAAATGAACGCTATCATTGAGTATGCGGATATTTTTTATCACCGGCGGTTTATTATCGAGAAAGAACAGCGTATAAAAGAATTACATGCTTAAATAATTGCTTTACAGAGAAAAGCAGTCATAGTCTTTATGGCTGCTTTTTCATACATGAAGTATCTGGCTGATTGCTTATTGTTATGCAATACTACAAATACCTTTTATTATTTCCACTCGGGATATTCCTTTACAGAACAAGACACTGTATACCCTATACTTCTAGTAACAACTTCCCAAACCAAATGGAGAAAATCATGTCTGAAGATACCCGCAAATCTGCAGAAGACCTTATCGATAAGGCCGTCGAGGTAGCAACAGAGGCACAAACCAGCGAAGCTGTAGCTTCCGCAGAGCTTAATGACCTCCATGAATCCGTCGGTCTCAAAGTTGTGACCGAGCCTCTTGCAGAGGAAGAAGTGGACTTTGATACCTTTAGCAAGTCAGATTTCCGTGCTGTAAAGGTTAAAGAATGCACAGCTGTTCCCAAATCAAAAAAGCTACTCAAGTTCGTTTTGGATGACGGCAGCGGCACTGATCGCGTGATTCTGTCCGGCATTCATGCCAACTACGAACCCGAAGAGCTGGTTGGTAAGACCCTCATTGCCATTGTTAACCTGCCGCCTCGTCGCATGATGGGGATTGATTCCTGCGGCATGATTATCTCGGCAATTCACGAGGTGGACGGAAAAGAAGCTCTTAATGTTCTAATGGTTGACGATAAGATTCCTGCGGGAGCAAAGCTGTACTAAGCGTTAGTCGGTAGGTGTAGTAAGGCATCGGCACAAAATTTTGAGGTAAGGAGACGTGGTGGATAGTTCTGTACCAGATTCCGAGAATACCGAGCAAGAAGAGACAAAAGTTCTGGGGGGGGGGAGCTCTAAAGACATTCAAAAAGAGAGTTTTAGCTCGTCTGCTATTGCTCAGAAAGTCAAATCTCTAAACGAGAAAATCCCTAATCAAAAAAGCAGGGATAAAAAGTCCCATCTAGGTGCAATAAAGGGTATTGCTAAGCTTTTTAAAATGCTTGGTCCCAAAGGCACACTCATTGCACTTGCTGTTGTAGTTGCAGCAATATTTCTTACGTGGTTTGGCGTCAATTGGATGCAACCGCCTATTTTTATTAGTTCTTCTCAACTTACCAAGATGATTGCTGTCAATCAGCTTTCAGTTATTGAGTACCCCTATGAGGGTGTTGCTGATTATACTGATGGCTTTTACTATGAGCACTTACCAGTACACATGCACTATAAGGCAACTGTTAATGTTTCATTTAATCCCGAAGATGTGCAGTGGGAAATTGATAACGAGAAGAAAATAATCACTCCCATTCTTCCTGAGTTCACTCATTCAGAACCAGTCATTGATGACCACATTGTCTATCTTGAAGATGGGGCTATAGGTATCGATCCAAAGAAGGCTTTTAATTATTGCAAGCAGGATGCAGTAAATGACATAGCCAATAAGATTGATTTAGACAATATGGCTGTAGAAAATGCTCATGCCATAATCGAGGGTCTTACTTACAACCTAGTTGAGTCTAAAGGCTACAAAATCGTATGGCCAGAAGATATGGAAAAAAGTGAGCAAAAATCAGTAGAGACTGCAGGTGATAAGAATGCTGCGTAAAATTGTTGCAAGTCTTGTATCAGCTTTTCTTATTGCTGGAGCTGTGGTTTTACCGGGATGTAAGTCTAAAGGACCTGATTTTTCAAATGCTATTCAAGTTGCAAAATGGGCCAGCTATGACTGCTATTTTCACGATGTGGCAAAAGGTAAATTCCGCGATAACTTGGCCCTGCTGTTTGGACATGAAATTTGGTATGAGTATGATGCAAAAGTTCAATATGGCATTGATTCAAAGAAAGTAAAAGTTGGTAAGCCTCATCAGGTAGGCTCAGATATGGTAGTAACGGTGCAAATACCAAAGGCAACAATTCTTGGTCGTCCAGCCATTGATCCGGATTCAATAAATTTTGTTGCAAAGAAGGATGGCCTTCTTGTTATGTGGGCAGACCTGGGTGCTCAAGAAAAGCAGCAGGTTCTTAACGATGCGCAAGATAAGCTCGAAGAGAAGTGCTCTAATAACACAGATTTGCTCGCAAGGGCAGATAAACGAGCCCAAGAGCTATTGAAAAATTATGTCGAGGGCATTGGTGATGAATTGGGCGAGAAGTACGTCGTTGAGTTTGAAATTGTAGAGTAGGCTGCAAACCTGATAAGCCACAGACCAGCTCTACAAATCCCATACACCTAAAACAAAGGTCGGTAGATTTAATCTACCGACCTTTACTCATGCGTCTTTGTAAGACGTACTTGTTAATTTAAGCGCTTGCGGATCTATTTATCTGCTTACTACTACTTACTTCGTAAGACTCTTCTTGTAGTGACGTGCTCCCAAAAATCCCATGGCAGATAGTCCAAGCAATGCAACATACAATCCTGTATTGGTGGTGTCACCTGTTGCGGGAATAGCTGTTTTTGCAGGCTTGACGGTCTTTGAGCTAGGAGCAGGTTTCTTGGTACCAGGAATTGGATTGCCAGGCGTTGGGTTGTTGGGTGTATTTGGCTGAGGGGCTGGCTTGGCAGCTACGGTAATCTTTGCTGTCTTAGTTGCGCTTGCACCCTGGGTGTCGGTTACCTTAAACGTAACCGTATACTCGCCTACAACATCCTTATTAAAGCCGCCATCACTGACAACCTGGACAGCATTCTTCAAATCGCCGTCCTCAGTATCTGTAGCAGATACAATAAGGCTCTTTACATCCAGCTCTTCACCTTGAGTAATGCTTTTGTCGGTTACTACCAATTGAGGAGCTTCGTTCATAGTCAAAGCATTTGCCTTATAGATGGCATAAACAGTAATCGGCTCGCGAACAATGCTGTTCTCGGTAAAAGTATTACCGGTTCCATCTGGCTTGGTATTCCAGCCCTCAAACTGATACGTAAGTCCTGCTGCAGCATCAAATGGAGCGGGGTTATCTGCAAGGGCATCGCCAAGTACGGTAGCAGTTGGTTTTGTTCCGGTATTGAATGAGTCAGTATTCAATGCACCGTTATATGCTACGCGAGAAGTTCCAAGGTTCTGCTCGCTACTATCTCCCAGGCCTGCTGTGTTTTTATCAAACTTTACGAGTACGGGACTAAAAGAAATAGAAACAGGAGTTTTTGCCTCAATAGCGGGAATAGATTGCGACAAATCCAAGAAATAGAACGTTGGCATTTTGACATAACCGTCAACTCGTCCAGAAATAGTTGCCTTTTGAGAATTGCCGACCAACTCCAAGGCTTTATCTTTAGAAATGGTCAATGGAGACTCAGCAACCAGACGCATATTTTCATTTTCAACGTCATGTCCGCTTACGCCCAAGATTTTCTTTCCGCCATAGGCAGAGTTAGTCCTCAGGATGGTCCTTACGGTTATGTTCCTAGACTTAGCAGGGTTCTTAATGGTAAACGACGTTGAAGGATTTGTATCACTTACCAGTGAAGTAATATTCCATTTTTCTGCACCACTTACCTCTGCTATTTCAAATTTATCCCTTGAGGTGGTGTCGAGTGCCATATAGGGCTGGAAAAAATAGCCGGTAAAGGTGAGCTTGAGTTCTTCAGGAACTTCAACTTCATCAGGAATAGTGATATTCAAGTCAACATGGGTGTAGCCAGCACGCTTTGCAGAGCTACCCTGATCAGACTGAGTATTGGTCATGATGGTTGATCCGTTGCCGGTATACAGCCAGTGAGCAATAATCTTATTCATATCAAAGCTTGATTCTAAAGAAAGCTCGTAGCTATTGCGGCTCTCATCAAAATACAAGTTAATATCATGATCAGTTGGATTGGTATCAAGCTCGGTATTTATGACTGAGCCTGGAACCGTATCCTGATCTGACTTATTCAAATTAATGTGTGTAACATTGCCATTAAGATAGCCAGTTACACCAAGCCTGCTTATAAAGACAGGGTACAGCTCTGTTACATCATCCTTAACGAGCTCAGAAGCCTTTTCCTGAGCATAATACAGCTTAGCGCCGTCAGTAGTTTCATAGTTGGCAGAAGGACTCCATCCTAAGAAGTACTTTTTATCCAGGGCACCGCCACTTTCCCAGCCAACACCCCTGTTGGTCGAGTCAGAAATGGCTTCATCTGCGGTAGCAAAGCTAACAGGTACATCACCAGATGCCGTTTTAAAGGTTACATTGTGGGGAAAGCTGGTAGGAGAGGTTGGATCTGCTGCAAGTGCAACAAGAGGCAGGGCAGCCAAAAGGATTGCCGTGCACATTGCCACACGCAACAAATACTTTGATAAGTGCTTCATCGCTCGCTTCCTTCATTAGTGAAGAGCTATCAATACCACGCATAATAAAATGCAGTTTAATTAGTATACGCCTATTATCAGCAGATGTATATCTTAAAAATAACAGTGGTATAACCTGAAAGAAGTCCAAACATCACGCACGATGAAATGAGAGTAAAACTACTTGTTTTTCTCAACAAACGCGTTGATAACGCTGCTGGTATAAACCGCAGTTCCTTCTCCAAACTGATCAATGTTTTTATGGAACTCGGGATTGGCTGAGTATCCAGCGCCAATATAACCAAATACCTCAACACTACAGTCAAAGCCATAGCGACGAATGTTGTCTAACAAATCATGAGCCAACTTCTGATTTTGTGGCGCATCAGGAGCAAGGCCAGCGTCTTTATTGAGTGCAAGCTGCTGAAACACGCGGTTAAAGTCTACAGTAGCCTGCTCCTCTTTACCTTGTTGCTTACTTAGCGACTCATCAATAAGCTCATCGCCGTAAAGCTTACGCGCTTCTGCTTCATACTCTTTACCATCATCCCAGGTAAATCCTTTAAATTTGTTTTGAGCGGTCATGGGAATGCCCTCCTTTATAGATTGAATTGTTGTGCGGAGTGTGTTAATAAGATCGTTGAGCTGTACTTGTTCAGACTCAAGCAATTCAAGTTGCTGCTCAAGCAATGGCAAGCGGTCGTCTTTGGATTGTTCTAAAAGCTCCCCAATAGTAGTAAGCGGAAAACCTAAATACTTGAAGTACAAAACGGTTTGCAGGGTATCCAGGTCTTCATCGGTGTAATAGCGGTATCCATTACTTGCCTTGTGTGGAACGAGAAGACCAATATGGTCGTAGTAGTGCAAGGTCCTAACTGATACGTGCGCAAGCTGGGCTGCTTGTTTGATGTGATACATGGGCACCTCCTTTCACTACTATTTATAAGGCCTGACGTTTAGTAAGGGTCAATAGCTATTTTGACTATTTTGAAAATAAAAGTTTGCCTTAGCTAACTTATTGCAGTATGATGCTCTCTAATAAAAAAGTAAGCCTTAGCTAACTTATAGAGTAAGCCATTCAAGAGAGGAATTTAAACCTTCACTATCAAAACTCTTAAGAAAAGCTTGGGCGCACAAGAACCCGGAAAGAGGAAAGTACGGATATGGTTCATACACATACTTCAGACTGTCAGGCTTCTGCTGTGCCTGCTGCACGTATGCTCTTGCGCGCAGCTTTACCAGCTTTTACCGCTATTGTTACAGCCTTTATAGCAGTGCTTCTGCTATCTGGATGTACAGATGCAAAGCCCAAAATGTCTACTGATGCAGCCATGACAGATAAAAAGCCCATTGTCCTAACCACATTTACTGTGCTGCAGGATATGGCACAAAATGTTGCGGGAGACCACCTAGATGTTCAGTGCATTACTAAGCCAGGTGCAGAGATTCACGACTATGAACCCACACCCGATGACATTAAGCGTGCTCAGG
The DNA here is from genome assembly GCF_000483125.1 of Atopobium fossor DSM 15642. GTDB lineage: Bacteria > Actinomycetota > Coriobacteriia > Coriobacteriales > Atopobiaceae > Atopobium > Atopobium fossor. The sequence goes on along the minus strand of NZ_AXXR01000003.1, from coordinate 122,604 downwards.
GTGCTAGCTTGGTATTAGAAAACGGTCTTGGTCTGGAGCGCTGGTTTGAGAAGTTCATGGCAGATTCTCCAGCTAAACGCGCAAACCTTTCTGAAGGCGTTGAGGTCATGAACATTGCCGAAGGCGAGTACGCCGGTAATGCAAATCCTCATGCGTGGATGTCTCCCAAGAATGCAGAAATCTACGTAGATAATATTGTGGCTGCATTTAGTGATCTTGATCCTGCTCATGCAGAGGATTACAAGGCAAATGGCGAGAAGTACAAGGCTCAAATTCGCCAGGTAGGCGAGGAAATGCAGGCTGGTCTTGCAGGTTTGCCTGAGGATCATCGCACGTTGGTTTCTTGCGAAGGTGCCTTCTCGTACCTCTGCCGTGATGCCGGTCTTAATGAGGTATACCTTTGGCCAGTAAATGCAGAGGATGAGGGTACTCCTCAGCAGATTGCCAACGTCATTAAACAGGTTAAGGAAAAGTCTGTCCCCACCGTTTTTTGTGAGACCACGGTTAATCCTAAAGCTATGCAGCAGGTAGCAGATGAGACGGGCGCCAAGTTTAACCCCGATGACAAACACGCGTTGTACGTAGATTCCCTTTCCGAGAAGGACGGCGTAGTTCCCAGTTATCTTGAACTGCTGCGTCATGACGCTCGCGTCATTGTTGATGGTCTTACCACTCAGAAATAAATCCTATGAACATGCTTGAGGTTAGCGGGCTGACGGTAAGTTATCCTCATACGCCCACGCCCGCTATTAGTAACGTGAGTTTTATGTTGGAGCCAGGTAGCTTATGTGCGTTGGTAGGCGCAAATGGTGCAGGTAAGTCCACGCTACTCAAAGCTCTTATGGGCATGCTGCGCCCTCAGGCAGGAACCATCTGTTTTGCGGGTTTGAATTCAAGTCAAGCCCGCAAGCAGGGGCTTGTTGGCTATGTTGCCCAGCGAGATGCCATGGCAGAAGATTTTCCTCTGCGTGTGAGTGACGTGGTTATGATGGGGCGTTATGGCAAGCTAAATTTGTTTTCTCGTCCCTCCAAAGAAGATAAGCTTGCTGTGGAATTAGCACTTGAGCGCGTTGGTATGAGTGAGTTTTCTAACAGACCCATTTCTGCACTTTCTGGAGGCCAAGCTAAGCGCGTTTTTATTGCTCGTGGTTTAGCGCAGCACGCACAGTTTATGCTGCTAGACGAGCCTTTTGCGGGTGTCGATAAAAACTCTGAGGCAGCATTGGTATCCCTCATTCAAGATATGGCTCACCAAGAAGTAACGGTATTGTGTGCTGTGCATGATTTACAGATGGTAACCGAGTCTTTTGATCAGGCCATCTTGCTAAACCATACCTTAGTGTATCAAGGTCCTTCTCACCAAGCCCTGCAACCCGAGCGTGTGGCTCAGGCGTTTGAAGTGGATATATCTAAAGCGCAAAGGTTGGTGATGTAGGTGGCGCTTAGTCTATTGGCTGCACAGCCCGTTGACGTTACTCAAATACCTTTGCTTGATATTTTGAGTTTTGCCTTTATGCAGCGCGCTCTTATAACGGGCATGGCAACGGCACTCGTTTGCGGTGTAATTAGCTGCTTTGTTATTCATGTTGGTTGGTCACTCATGGGTGATGCAATTTCCCATGCGGTTTTGCCTGGTGTTGTTATTTCCTATATATTGCAGTTACCTTATGCGGTTGGTGCAGTGGTGGCTGCGCTCATTGCGGTGGCGCTTATTGGTCTGGTGCGGCAAAGTAATGTTATTAGCTCAGACACGTCCATGGGTATTGTCTTTACTACGCTTTTCTCATTAGGCACGGTACTTATTTCTAAAGTTCCTAGTCAAACAAGTCTCTCGCACATTTTGTTTGGCAATCTGCTGGGCGTTACTCCTCCAGATATGTGGCAGGTGCTGGTATTGGGCAGCGCTGTTTTGGTGGTGGTAGTTGTACTGCGTCGAGACCTTGCACTGTTTACCTTTGATCCCATGCACGCACAGGCTTTGGGAAAGTCTCCACGGGTACTGAGCTGTATTCTGTTGGTGGCACTTGCTATTACGGTGGTGGTGTCGCTGCAGGCAGTAGGCATTATTCTGTCTGTTGCTATGTTGGTTACACCAGGGGCTACGGCGCGCATGCTTACCGATAATTTCTGGAAAATGCTGTGGTTGTCTCCTGCCATTGCAGCTTTGGCAACAGTGTTAGGTATCTGTGCAAGCTACGTGTTGGATGCCTCTTCCGGCGGTATGATTGGTGTAGTGTTGGGCACGTTGTTTGCGCTAGCAGCAGTGTTTGGTTCTCGTGGTGTGCGTGTACACATGCAGGTAGAGCAACAAAAATAGGGTGCTGGACGTATATCCAGCACCCTTGTGCGTTTGCTTATGTGTTTGATGGCATGAAGGTTAGGTAACGCAAATAGGCATAGGCTATAGAGCCCATAGACTTACATCTGAGACTGGCCGATCATCCAAATAAGCTTGGAAAGAGCAGCATTTTGCTCGTCCATTGCAGCAGAAATCAGGAAGTTATCTTCAGAATCCGCATCCTTCTTAATTTGAAGGGCCAATTCACGCAAAGACTCAAAGTCACGCTTTGCAGCGTCAAAGATATTCTCGGGAGACTTAAAGTCATCGGGGTACTCTTCGAGTGTGGAAGAAGCAACAAACTTCTTGAGAGAACCAAAAGGCTTGCCACCGTTTTGCAAGATGAGCTCTGCAAGCTCATCAATTTGATCAAAAGTTTGGTTGTACAAGGTTTCTAGCTGTGCATGTGCAGTAAAGAAAGAAGAACCCTTTACATACCAGTGAGCGTTTTGAAGCTTGTGAGCCTCTACAACAAAGTTGGACAACAAAACATTGAGCTTATCGTTAAGCATAATTTCCTCCTTGGAAATAGGATTGTGGTTAAGGTTATTGATGTATGGATAGGTTTGAGTGAGTTTCTGCGCGAGAAGCACTGCCATCTGCAGCAGATGATTGACTTAAACAATCCAAACACAATCCGGTAAAGTACAGAGAAAAGCTGTGTACTTGTCCAACTTTTGCTGCATTGGCAGTAAAGGACATGTGAGTTGACTCCGGATTCTCTAGATCAAAAACCCTTCCGCAATGAGTGCACCTAAAATGAGCGTGTTGGTTAGTGAGACAATCAAATCTGGAAATGTTATCTCCTGTATCCACCTGCAATAGCTCACCTCGTTCTACCAGCTGCATCAAATTGCGATACACCGTACCCAAACTAATGTTGGGAAACTCCTCGCGCAGAGCCGTGTAAACCTGATCTGCGGTGGGATGGTCGTGGCGATCTTTCATATAGGCGCGGATTGCTTCGCGTTGCTTACTCGTTCTCATCGTATCCTCTTATCAATAACGATAATCGTTACTAGTTAGTATGTTGCCAGAAGAAACGAATCTATACACGGCAATGAAAAAATTTTAAATTTCTTTTCTTGCTAGATATGGTGATCTTGGATGATGGCCTGGAACAGCTGTTTTATCAAATAATCGTTATTGTATCCCAGCAACCATTTTGGCAAGAACCGTCAATAAGGTTGGTATGAACCAAAATAGAAGAATGCCCCACAATATCAGTAGTGCTTTTATAAACGATTGCTTCCAAATAACGAGGAAGGCAACAAACTCGCGGACCATGGCATTGATATAAAAGTACAAACGCGTTTTTGATCCACGACCATCGCAGCTCAAACCCATATTTTTGGCTAATAGCAAAGCACGATATACGTGGTAGTTGTCGGAAACTATCAACACAGTTGGGGCGCTACTGCTAGTAGTGTCGTTGTTGTTTGGAGCATTATGCCTAACATCAGCATTGATAAGCTTAAACGAGAATTGAAGATTTTCTTGCGTGTTGCGCGAATTACGCTCTTGTACAAGAGCATGAGCAGGGATACCTTTATCAATAGCATATTCATACATGGCTTGTGCTTCTGGAACCAGTTCATCTGAGCCTTGCCCGCCAGACATAACAAGTTTACTGCCAGGATTTTTATGCCACGCTGCAATACCAGCATCTATGCGTTTAGCTAAAAGAGGCGTTACCGTACGACCATCAATGAGCCCAGCACCCAGTACAACAATATGTGTGTACTGCTTACGGGTTTGAGGAATAAGATTAAGCCAACTTGCTACTACGTACAAAATAAGAAGTAATGAAACAAAAGCCAGAGCAGTAGAAATAAGCACATATATAAGCGTCAATGCCCAGATTGCAAGATTCTCTGTTGCATGTTTGGTGGGAGACATAAGAGGCCACACTACCAAATACACAATAGCAAGAATGCCAGCGCCAAAAGAAAGAAGGTTATGTGGGCGCAAACCTTCCTTGCGAATAAGCTGAATGCTTGTAGTAAGTGCTGTGGCAATAATGGCTATAGGGGATAACGAGAGCATTACTACTACAAGGACAAAGAGGATAAGTCCAAAAAATGCTGCATCAGAGTCTTCTGGAAATTGCACCATGATGCCTGCAAATAAGATTCCCACGCTTATTAAGCACGCAAAGAGCTTAATAGAGATCCATAAGGTTCGACGCTCCTTGTGCCATTGCAATACAAAAAGCCCTAATGTAACCAGTAGGGGGAGTGTTGTTATAAGAAAAACAGTTATGTGGTCACTCAGATTCACAGGTAAGCCTTTCGTTTGTTGTTTGTATTCTATCGTAGGCTTTACCTGCGGTTGGCTTACTCTTTGGTAAGGTTAGCGCTTATGGCAACTGCCACAGCATAGGCAGTAGACCATGCGGCAGTAAAGTTAAATCCACCCGTAATGCCATCTATATCCAATACCTCACCTGCATAATATAAGCCAGGAGTTTCCTTTGATTCGAGTGTGACGTTATGTATGGTGTCTAAAGCTATGCCGCCACAAGTTACAAATTCTTCTTTATAGCTGGTACGTCCAGAAATGTGATAACAGTCCGAAGTAAGTATATTTACTAGGCGATTAATATCTTTTTTAGAGAGCTCATTGCAGCGCTTCTCTATAAGGTTTGGACTTGGAGACGTATCATTTTTATTCTGTGTGCTGCCCTGTTGCACATTAGTTTGAGTGCGTTCCAGCAAATACGCCCAAAGTTTTGCCGATAAACCAAAAGGAGCTACATTACGTACTTGTTTACGAGCGTTTTGATCAAGAATGTGCATGAGTTGGTGACGCACAAGTTCCATGTTTTTCTCGCCCACCCAATTAATGTGTAGCGGAGATTGATAGCTACAGTCTGCCAAATGGCGCGCGGCATAACTTGACAGTTTGAGTGTTGCAGGGCCGCTCAATCCTGTATGCGTAACAAGCAGCGCTCCATCCGCTATAAATTTTGTTCCTGGAATGCTAAGAAGCGCTTGGGAAGTGGAGGTACCAGCAAGCTTGTGCAGTGTTACGTCTGTTACAGTAAAGGTAAATAAACTAGGAACACAACCTTCTTTGTTGGGTGTACCACCAATAGTTACCGCAACAAAATCAAATGCTCCGCCATTGCAACGCAGCAATGCTTCTGGATGGTTGATACGCTGATTAAGTACAATACGCACTCCAAGCTGCTGTGCAGTTTGCGTAAAACAGTTTATGATTGCATGGCTCGTTTGAGCTTTTGGAAAGACGCGTTGGTCTGGCTGTGCCACAAGGGGTACTCCATGAGCTTCAAACCAAGCATAAGCATCTTGTGGACCAAACTGCTTAAACAGCCTTTTGAGAAGTCCGGCACCTCGGGGATATACCTGCTTAAGGTCAGTTACCTGAGCAAACGTATTGGTACAGTTGCAGCGCCCACCACCAGAAACTTCCAATTTAGAGAGTACTTTGTTGCGCTGCTCAAAAATGGTAACTTCAAGCTTAGGGCACTGCTCTTTGGCGTTAATTGCCAAAAAGAACCCTGCTGCACCTCCACCAATAACTGCAAGTTTCAAATGTTTGTCTCCTTGTTCATTAAAGATATATTCATTAGAAATTTTTATTTGAGAAATTCCTCCTACTTGTTGTCTGTGCCGGTTAAGCTGATTAGATAGATTAGTCCTCGTCATCCAGAGCAGCTAAACAATCTTCATGGTTGCGATAGCTACGCCAAATACCATACTCAGCAAGTATGAAGAAACAGCTAAACATACCAAGCATAAAAACAAACATTGCAATATCACCAGCCCAGGTAATATGTGCCCAGCCAAGCTTGGTTACTTCACTATACAACCGTCCGCCAACTGCAGCCGAGGTAATCAAAGCAGATAATGCAACTGCACTTCCAATCCGACCAGTTTGCAAAAATGAGCGTGCTTCGGTATAGCGAAGATCGTCACTTACAATTTTGCGTCGAGCTTTCATGCATACTACAACGGCAATTGCTACAAACAAAAAAGTAGATTCAAGTGGACTTTGCCCTAGTATGCCACTTACATTGGATGGCTGACTTTGTGCTAGGTAATTAAAGCGTGTGTAGATATCAAATAAGATGCCTAAAGCCAAAATATAAAATCCAGTTTTATATATATCTCCGAGTTGAGCACTTATACGTTCATCTCTTTGCTTATGCGAAAATAGCTTAAAACGAGTATTCATACTTATACTTCCCAAAATAGATCATCTAGAGTTTTACCTAGAGTTTTGCAGATATTCATACAAAGATTGAGCGTGGGATTATAACTGCCGGATTCAATAAAACAAATAGTTTGCCTTGTTACTCCCACAGCTTTTGCTAACTGCGCTTGCGAGAAACCAGCCTGCTTGCGAGCTTCTTTTAAGCGTTCGTTCTTTACTCCATCCATAAGAGTCCTTGGTAGTTGTTTACATGGTGTGCACGCGGGATAACATGGCCATTGCTATCCTGTGTGTCAGAAATATATGACATACAAATCTAAATGTCAACTATATATGACAAATTTTTTTGAGTATCGTCTATTGATTTGCATAATAGCCATTAGTCAGAATCAAACCTACTACAAAAAACACTTACAACAGACACTTGAGGCACAAAAACAGGTTTGCTGCATGATGGATGACTCTGATTTTCTCTTTGAATGGTTAGCATTTTCCCAGTTCAAAGACCCTTGCAATCGCTGGTTGACAAAATTCCAACACAAGTTGGTAGTATGCAACCACTTACATTCATATGGTCTTCTTATCAACTAAAATGAATGCAAGCAAAGGAGACAGTATGATTTTAGGCGAGAAGATAATGAGCCTGCGTAAGCGCGTGGGTTGGTCGCAGGAAGAGTTGGCGCACGAGCTTGGTGTGTCGCGCCAATCGGTGAGTAAGTGGGAGTCAAGCACTTCGATTCCGGATATTCAAAAGATTATGGCGTTGGCTAAGCTCTTTGATGTCTCTACAGATTATCTACTGCGCGATGAGTTGGATGAGCCTGTAGCGTCTGTGTGCGTTGTTGGAAATACGCAGGATACAGTTGCAGCACAGGTAGATGTTCCTACGGCCCACTCTGTTATGGAAGCTCTTTCTGGCACCGCTGATAATAAGCCTGCTCACGTGGTAACACTAGACGAAGCTAACGCATTTTTAGAAACCACGCAAAAGTTGTCTAACCGTACTGCTTTTGGAGCGTTTTTATGTGCAGCAAGCCCAGTGATTCTTCTAGCCACTTCGACCATGATGGAGCATAACTATCTAGGCGAAGAGCAGGCTATGGCTATTGGTATGACTGTGTTGTTTTGTATGGTTGCCGTGGGCGTAGCTCTGTTTATTGCTCAGGAATCCAAACTTTCGCGCTTTGAATACCTTTCCAAAGAAGTGCTTACCTTGCAGTATGGCGTAGAGGCAGTTGTCCGTCGCAAGCAGGAGGCACATAATCCAGTTAATCATTTGCTGATGATCATAGGTGTAGTGCTATGCATTTTGTCTCTCGTTCCCTTGTTTTTGCATGTGTATATGACAGATTTACTGGGCTTAGATATTTCAGTCTCTGTGATGCTTTTTATAATCGCAATCGGGGTATTTTTATTAGTAAAATCTGATATTGAAATGGATAGTTTTAAGAAGCTACTCCAAGAGGGAAAGTATGATCCTACCGAGAAGCTCATGGCTTCTCGCACATCTTGGCTTCCTAAAATGTATTGGCCTGTGGTTCTAGCTATCTATTTGATTGCCAGCTTTACTACAAACAGGTGGGATAAAACATGGATTATATGGGCAGTTGCTGGTATTTTGTACCCCGTCGTAAGTACGTTTGTTCAGAAATTTACTACTCTTAACAAGTAAAGATCATACTCTTACAGAAAATATTCAGAAAATTTATCCTTTTTGATAGGTGTGCCGTAACTGCACACCTATTTTTTTGTAACCTTGACATATATGAGCGTACTTTCATATTCCAAATCGGGGTACACTTATGCTCAAGTTAACAAGGAGGGGGATTATTGTGCCACGTCAGCATGTAGCCAATTCGGCTTCAAAGACTTCACTCACCAATAAAGGTACTGCCTCGCGCGAGCATATTATTCAAACTGCGCTACAGGAATTTTCTACCCATGGCTATGAGAAGTCTTCCATGCGCGCCATAGCTGCAAGTGCAGGACTTACTACGGGCGCTATTTACGGGTACTTCCCTGGTAAAGGGGAGCTTTTCGATGCGATTATTACTCCCGTTGCAAACCAGTTACTCTCTTTATATGATGCTGCTCAAGAGCGATTCTTGGATTTACCTGAAGAGGATCGAACATTAGATACTATGTATGAAATGGAACAGGTATTTATTGAACAGCTTGCCCAAGTAATGTATGACAATCGTGACGCTTTGTTGTTGCTGTTGGAAAGCCCCGAAGGCACCAGTTGGCAAGACTTTATTTCTGAGCTTGCAGACATTGAGGACAAGGCTAAGGTAGCGTACCTAAATTCCAGAAATAAAGCCTCTCATAAAGCTCATTCTCAAGAGCAATCTGCCGATACAATCAATGTAGATGAACTATCGCCTGCTCTATCCAAAGTTTTTGCCATCTCGTACTTCAATACCTTGTTTACTGTGTTTAAGTTTGAACCCGACTTCAAGAAGGGGCTTGCTTCCATGCGCGTACTGGTAAAGTTCTTCCATTCTGGTTACGAAGCAGTTATGCCCTAAGGAGTAGTTATGCTGTTTGTTGAATATCCCAAATGCACCACCTGTAAGCGTGCCAAGAACTGGCTTGATGAGCATGCTGTTTCATATGAGGATAGGCACATCAAGGAACAAAATCCTACAGCGGCTGAGCTTAAAGAATGGCATGCAAAAAGTGGTCTGCCTCTTAAAAGGTTTTTCAATACCAGCGGTCTTCTCTATAAGTCTTTGAACCTCAAGGAAAAACTTCCTACCATGTCAGAAGATCAGCAGTATGAGCTTCTTGCTACCGATGGTATGTTGGTAAAAAGACCAATTATTGTTGAAGGTAACACCATTTTGGTTGGCTTTAAAGAGTCCGAGTGGGAAGAAAAGCTCTTATAGCACGTGGCGTCATGATACAAAATAAACATGAGTATGCCGTTGCTGATGAGGTTGATTTTCTAAGAGTGCGTACCTTGCTTGTTGCTCGTGCTCAACAGATGCAACATCCCAATAGCATGAGTGACCAGCAGATTGAAGAATTATTACGTCAGCAGCAAGTTGCCAATGCACCAAAGATACTTGCAAAACCTTCGCTTATCAAAAGCGTGTTTGTCCCTACCGCTTCATATGCGCTCATATGGATAGTGCTTTTAGTTGTTGGTACGATTATTGCTTCTGTTTTACAGGAAGATAGAGAGTTTTTAGTAGGTCTACTTACAGGCATGCTGGTACTTGCCCCCATACTTGTTTTGACGCTATTCATTAGATACATTGCACTAGTGATTGCACATAAGAGATCAAAGAAGCAAGCAATGTTAAAGTAACCAAACGACCTCAAACAAATAGACAAAAACGCCCGCGTAGCTGAATAAATCCAACTGCGCGGGCGTTGCAAAGAGAGGGCTTTTTGACGCCTGAACTACTCAAACGCTACTCTGTACCAGCGCTTTCTGCGCTAGCATCCGTACTGGTGTCTGTATTGGTATTGACATCTGCGTGATTGGTGTTGTCAGGCTCGTCAATCTGGTCTACCTGATCTGTCTTGTCAATTTCATCCATATCACTGTCTGCGGAGTCTGTATCGGTATTCGTATCCACATTAGTATCTGATTTTGAGTCTGTCTCTGCGGGCTTCTCGGGCTGCTCAGCAACAGGTTTAAACTGGTATTTCTTGCCATACACAATTACGGTACCATCCATATTAAATTGGATGTCTTCTATAGGAATATAGGGAAGATTGAGGTAAGCTTCTTCAAACTCATCGCGCGTCATGCCATAAATCTTTGACCACTTGGCAATGATTTCTTCTTGAGTCATGTTGCCATTAGGCTTGTTGCTTTGAGGTTTTTCTACTTGTATACCAGGCCATTTATAAGAGGGGTCGTAGGTAAATTCCTCGGTGGTACCATCCTCGTAGTAGACCAACCAAATGTTTTTAGCTGCGGCAATAATGCGTGTTGCTTTCTTGGCAGGGTGCTCATGGTCATCGTCAGAGCCATTTTGGTTATCCGTGTTACCGCCTGCATCTGGTGAAGGAGTTTTGCCTATAGAAGAATCTGAGCCCCAGCCATTCTCACCTTTAGGACGTGCCTCAGGATTAGCAATCAAGTATTTAATGGTTGCAACAACATCACGAGCGGAAGCATTACCAAAAGCACTGGCAAAGTAGCTGTCCTTGCAACCCTGGATGATGGTCTCCAAGGTTATATAGTGGTAGTGATCGTGGTGAGGAATAACAAAGGCATTGCGGTTACGGTCAAAGCCATTGGCGTGAATCAGATTGCCATAGGTGATGGTTTTAATATCCACTATCAACTTGGGTTTTACCTCGTCATACGAGAATTTCTCACTCTGATCAAGAGGATCGAATTTGTGACCATGGTTGGGATCGTACTCTTCAATCTTGATATCAGGATATAAAGCAGAAGGATCTTCATAGGTAATTGACTCGGTACCGTCTGCATGATGCAGGTGCCAGTGATTCTCGTGATGCTCAATGCCAATCACGCGCTTGGGATCATTGGGATCTTGGACGATGGGACCTCGAGGAGGTTGAGGCTTACTGTGATCACCATGGTCACCATGGTTACCGTGATATTCACCAATTACAATGCCGGGGAATACGCCAGTAGGATCATCCTTGGTAATGTACTCGGTGTTATCTGCGGTGTAGCAGTGCCAATGGTCGTCGTGACGCAAAATCTTAGTAATGGGCAAGCGACGTAGCTCATCAAGATTTACCACACGTACGGTATGTAATCCTGGGTTACCGGGAAGGCTTCCACCCTGATTGGAAGAGCTGCCACCTTGACCACCTTGATTGGTCTGGTGACCAGCCTGATAGGTGTTGCCATTTCCGTTGCCGCTACCGCCATAGTTGCGACGATCACCATGGTTGCCTACATACTCACCAACAGCAGCATTGGGGTAGTAGGGGCGAGGATCTTCATAAGTTATAAACTCAGCACCGCCAGCAGTAATAATGTGCCAGTGGTTGTCATGCTTAAGCAGACGCACTACGGTATTGGGATCAAGACGCTTGAGTGAATCTCCTTCTAGCACCCTAGCGGTATTCTTAAGATTGGCAACACTTCCAGCCTTTGTTGGATCAGAGTAAGTAATAATCTCACGGCCGTCCTTGGTAAATACGTGCCAGTGGTCTCCGTGCTTAATGATTTTTACAATCTCATCGGATGATACAGCAGGGGCATCAATGAGTACCTGAGTTGTAGTGTCTGCAGCATAATTGCCCTGTTTTTGCTGGAAGGGCGTGGTTGTAATAGCAGTGGAAGTATGAGTTACTGTTTGTTGTTTAGGTTGATTGGCAAGTGTAAATCCACCAACACCCAACGACACAGCAAGCAAGCCAGCTACAACTGCCCCAGTCTTACTAATCATGCTAACTCCTTATCTATATAGCGCCTAAGCGCCTTTATTACTTACGTTTACAGATGAGCGAAACAATCAAAATACCTACAGATAAAAGCACAATAACCGCGCCAGGTCGTAGGTTGTAGATGTACGAGATGTACAAGCCTGCATATACTGCCAACACCGATAAAAGCATGGATATGCCTAAGGTGGAGCGGTAGGTCTTGCTAAACTGCATAGCACTGATAACAGGTACAACCAACAGGGACGAGACAATCAACGAACCAATAGTTTTGGCTGCAATGGAGATGGTGATAGCAACCAAAAATGAGAACACAAAGCTCAACAGTTTGGTATTGATGCCCAAAAGGGGTGCAGACTGTGGATCAAACACACTGAGGTACAAGCGGTTGTACAGTATCTTGTAGGTGCTAACAACAAGAGCCGCCACGGCAATAACCAGGTAAAATTCCAAATCCCCAATGGTTACGATGGAGCCAAAAAGATAGGAACTAATAGAGTTGCTATTCCCAGCCAGGCTGGTAAAAATACCTGCCAAGCCAATGGATGCCGCTAATACAATAACGGTAGAAATCTCCTGATAGGCCTTAAGACGTGCACTAATGATTTCGATGGAAAGACCAGCCACAATGCAAGCTACCACCGATCCCAGCAAGGGATTAAAACCAAAGCATAGGCCAATTGCTACACCCGCCAAAGAAGCATGAGAAAGAGTATCTCCCATCATAGATAGACGCTTAAGCAAGATGGGCAAGCCAATGCACGGTAGGATACCAGCTAAAATACTGCCTACAATAAAGGCGCGCTGCATAAATTCATACTCAAACATGAGCGCTCACCTCCATTGAGCATGCTCTAGCTCGCAGCAACAGCCATCCTCTAAGCAGATGGTCTTATCAACAAAATCGCGGGCTTCTGATAAGTGATGTGTGATAATAACAACGGTTTTACCCTGATCACATAGTTCTCGCAGGATTTGATATAACTCTGCCGAGAATTTCTTATCAATTCCCGAAGTGGGTTCATCCAGCAAGATAAGCTTGGCGTCCTTAATGAGTGCTAACAGCAACCCAATGCGCTGTAGTTGACCACCGGAAAGCTGATTAAGCTTCTTGTGTACATGCGCTTCTAAACGGACAGTGGCAAGAAGTTGATCTACGCACACCTCTTTTTTAAGGTGCTTGAGGTGTATGCGAACTACTTCTTCAATGGTTGTTGGAAAATGCTTATATCCTAAAATCGAATATTGCGAGACATAGGCAATGTCGTTGTAGTGATTGTTGGTAGTGCGCACATCACCAAATAGACGGATTTCTCCTGCGCTGGGCTTGAGATTTCCCAAAATGAGGTTCATAAGGGTTGACTTACCTGCGCCATTCTCTCCAACAAGTGCTACAAATTGAGACTGCTCTACACTAAGCGTAACGCCCATAAGAACAGGCTCATCTTCGTAAGCAAAACAGACGTTTGATATGTCTAACACCTTACTCACTGAAGGATTTCACCAACTCGTCCAAGTTGTGTTCCATAAGCTTGAGGTAGCCCATCTGCTGTTCTTCTTCAGTGAGGCTTTCCATAGTGTATATAGTTGCCGTTTTGGTGCCTGTGTTCTTTGCTAACGTCTCGGCAACCTTAGGGGTAGCCTTACCTTCAAAGAAAATGGTGCTAATGTTGTGCTGCTTTACAAAATCAGCAATGGTTGCAAGCTGGGCTGCGGAAGGCTCGTCTTCGGGGGAGATACCCGTAACAGCAACCTGCTTAAGGCCATAATCATTAGCAAGATAGTTAAAAGCTGCGTGTGAAACTACAAAGTACTTCTCGGAACTAGAAACCTTGGACAGCGTGTCCTCAAATTTCTTGTCCAACTCTTTAAATTCTGCAGAGGCTTTTTCATAGTTTTGCTTGTAATAGTCTGCATTTTCGGGGTCTATTGCCGAGAATTTGTTGTAAAGCGTGTCAAGTTCTATCTGGGCGTTTTTAATAGAAAGCCAAGTATGTGGGTTAACACTGGAGTGGTCATCTACGGCAGCATCCTTGCTTTGCAGCAAGGTTAAGCCTTGAGATAAATCCAAGAACTTGTCGTCATCCTTGGCGGAAGCCTTAAGATCGTCGATAAAAGACTCCATGCCAGCACCGTTGTATACGATGAGGTCCGCCTTGGTGATTTCTGCCATATCGGCTGCCTGGAGCTCAAAATCGTGAGGTTCCTGGTTGCCCTTAATAATCATCTTGACGTCCATCTTGTCCCCAACAATGCGCTTGGTGAGGTCGTATACAGGAAAGAACGTGGTGTAAACCGTTTTTTTAGTGCCTGCACCAGTTGTAGACATGCCATCAGTACCATTTTTATTGCTGCATGCTGCAAGAGGCATGGCAATCATACTGGCTACGAGGACAGCCAGTAATAGTTTAGTAATACCCTTACGCACGGTACCTCCTTAGGGTTTAGCTGGTTTTCAATCTCTTTTTCAATTTGAAATTGAAAACCAAATTAGTTTTGTATAACAAGTTAACATAAGCTAACAATTCTGCAAGATACTCTATAAAAGAGTTACAAAATATTTGACTTAAGGTATAATTCTGAAAAGGCGCAACGCTTCGTTTGCGCAGTTGAATGGAGGAATTATGGCTTTTTTTGATGGCGTTACGGGGGGCACTTCACCCAACTCCGGCGGAGCTTCGTCTTTTAGCGTTTCTCGCCTAGAAAATGAAGAGCGCAGTGTAGTGGCAAAACTTGGCCGTTTTAGTGTGCTTGAGTACACACGTGACCGCTCAGTTGGGCCAGACAATGCAGTAACCGAGTACTTTATGTCCAAGATGGATGTCCGTCGTCGTCAGGTCATTATTGATTTGGATGGCTCTGTGCCAGCGGTATTGCAGGCGGGTGCTATGCAATGGGTTGCTGGTAATGTTGAGAGTGAGACGGGCATTAAAAGTGCAGGTGACTTCTTTGGTAAAGCCTTGCGTGGCGCTGTTACTAATGAATCTGCCATAAAGCCTGAGTATTCCGGCATAGGTAAACTGGTTCTGGAACCTACCTACAAGTACATTATTTTGCAAGATGTAAGCAGTTGGCCTGGCGGCATGGTTATTGAAGATGGCATGTTCTTGGCATGCGATGGTAGCGTGCAGCATTCTGTTGTAGCGCGTTCCAATCTGTCCTCTGCACTTGCAGGCGGCGAGGGCTTATTTAATCTTTCGCTTTCCGGCAACGGTGTTGTGGCGCTAGAGGCTAACGTTCCCATGAGCGAGCTCATAGAAGTTGAGCTTAACAACGACACCCTCAAGATTGATGGCAACATGGCTGTTATGTGGTCTGCTGGTTTGCAGTTTACGGTGGAGCGTTCCAGCAAGAGCTTGCTTGGCTCGGCCATTAACCAGGAGGGTCTGGTCAATGTATTCCGTGGTACGGGTAAGGTTTTGATGAGTCCTGTTGCTCCAACAAGCAGTCTGTTTGCTGCTACGCACAGCGAGTAAGCTATCGAGAAGTTCTGTGTAACATGTGAGATTTGACACGTATTGCACGTGCAAGATACCCCAAAGTTGCAGTGAGGTTGTTGTGACTTTGGGGTAGTTTCTTATACAGAATGCCATGAGGATTTGAAATCAAAAAATTTCTTAAAATGCAATAGTACACATTCAAAATAATATTAGGTATGCTGAATATATCTTCCATATTATGCGTGTAAATAGTAAGGATTCCGCAAAGAAAGCGGTTTCATATACTCTGTAGATTTCTACAGGAAGGGGTTTTTATGAAGGGTTACGCAATGCTCAAGATTGGCGAGTCTGGCTGGATTGAGAAAGAGCGTCCAACCTGCGGTCCTTTGGATGCCATTTGTAAGCCACTTGCTATTGCTATTTGTACATCTGACGTACATACCCTGTGGGAAGGCGCTATTGGTGACCGTCACAATATGATTTTGGGTCACGAGTGCTCTGCCGAGGTTGTAGAGGTTGGCGAGTGTGTTAAGGACTTCAAGCCTGGCGATCGCGTACTGGTGCCTGCAATTACTCCTGACTGGAACTCTCTTGAGGCTCAGGCTGGCTATTCCATGCACTCTGGTGGCATGCTTGCTGGCTGGAAGTTCTCCAACTTCAAAGATGGCGTGTTCTCTGAGTTCTTCCATGTAAATGATGCAGATGGTAACTTGGCACATATGCCTGAGGGTATGGATCCTGCAGATGCCTGTATTTTGTCTGATATGGTTCCCACAGGCTTCCATGCAGTAGAGCTTGCTGATGTTCAGTTTGGTGATACTGTCTTGGTAATTGGTATTGGACCTGTAGGTTTGATGAGTGTCGCTGGTGCGGCACTTCATGGTGCTTCTCGCATTATTGCCGTTGGTACTCGTCCTGTATGTGTTGAGGCTGCAAAGGGCTATGGTGCTACTGACTTTATCTCTTACAAGAATGGTCCCATTGCTGATCAGGTCCTAGAGATGACCAATGGCAAGGGTGTAGACCGCATTTGTGTAGCTGGTGGCGGTGTAGAGACCTTTGAAGAGGCCGTTAAGGCTCTTAAGCCTGGTGGCAAGATTGGTAATGTTAACTACCTGGGCTCTGGTGATTTTGTAACCATTCCTCGCGTTGAGTGGGGCGTTGGTATGGGTCACAAGGATATTCGCGGTGGCCTCATGCCTGGCGGTCGCCTGCGCATGGAGAAGCTATCAAGCCTAGTAGAGGCTGGTCGTCTTGACCTACATCCTGAGGTAACCCATGTATTCCATGGCTGGGATCACGTAGAGGAAGCACTGTTCCTCATGCGCGATAAGCCCGCAGATCTTATTAAGCCCGTTGTTGTTATTGACTAACGTCGGCTTGCTTTGGCCGCACGCTTGTTGTGTGGTGTAGATACACGTTGCAGGGTCGTCGGGTTTCTCGACGGCCCTGTTTTTGGAGTGGTAATGGATATCTTGATTGTCTCTGGCTTTTTAGGTGCAGGTAAAACTACGTTTATTCGTGAGTTGGCGCGTCGTACGGGTCGCGATTTTGTGGTGTATGAAAACGAGATTGGCCAGGCAGATATAGATGCACAACAACTACGGAATTCTTCCGAGCTAGAGGTATGGGAGTCTACCGAGAATTGCATTTGTTGCTCGGGCAAGCAGGACTTTGCTTCTTCTGTGCTCACCATTGCCAATACGTTTGATCCTGATTACTTGGTGGTTGAGCCTACCGGCATTGCGCGACTAGGCAGTGTGCTAGAAAATTTATCCAAGGTAACATATGAACACATTCGTTTATTGCCATCTGTTACCGTGGTTGATGTGCTTAATTGCGAGCATCAGCGTTTAGTACAGCCAAGCGTGTTTGATAATCAAGTTGCAGCTGCTTCTACAATTGTGTGTTCCAAGGTTGCCCATGGTACGTCAGATGAGGCTGCTGCTCGAGTGAATGATATAGTGCACAAAGCTAATACTTCTGCTGCACTTGTATGCGAGCCTTGGGATGCACTTCCAGATGAGTGGTGGGCCTCGCTGCTTAGTATGCCTGCTAAGAAAACAGCTGCTGGTAATCTAACGCAGGATGCTGCTAAAAGTGTAATACTATCTGATACGAGCGATGAGGTCGATGAGCTGGAGACGTTAGCACTTAAGTATGTAGCACTACCCACTCCTTCGCATCTTATTTGGATTGTTGACGCTTTGGCGTGCGGAGCATTTGGCCAAATCTCTCGTGCAAAAGGCGTTGTAAAGTGTGGAAATCAGCTTGTTCGTTTTGATGTGGTTGATCGTTCATGGGCTCTTACCGGTGCGGAAGATTCTATTGATGAAGAAGATATTCGTGCCGTTTTTATTGGTCGGCATCTTAACCGTCATGCGCTGCGAGAGTTCTTTGTACCAGTGTTGCAGCGTGAGCATGCAGAGATTAAGGGCCATCACCACCACCATGAGCCTGGTGAACATAAACATGGCGAGCATGAACATGGAGAGCATGAACATGGGCATGATGACTGCCACGATGGGTACGAGCATTCATGAATCCCGTTACCTTAACAATTGCGTCCAGGTCGGGCAAAACCGCCACACTGTATAGACATGATTCATTGGATGTCTACCTTCCACTTATAGTACTCAATGCTAGGAATCCCAGTGCTTCGGAGCTTTTTGTACAGTGTCAGGAATTGGACTGCAAACCATTTAACTTGTTAGTGATTTCTGGCTTTGACTGGAACAATGATTTGTCACCTTGGCAGTCTGATTCTGTCATGAAGCATGATGGAGGTTTTGCAGGGTATGGACCCAAGCATCTAGATTTTATCGTGAGACAAGCTTTGCCTGCTGTGTTTACACAACTAGGATTTACAAAAAAAGATACGCTGCCGCCTTGTTATCTTGCCGGGTATTCTTTGGCAGGCTTGTTTGCACTTTGGGCTCAGTTTGAGACTGACGTATTTTCTGGTGGGGTAAGCAGTTCGGGTTCGTTGTGGTTTCCAGGCTTTTTTGATTTTGCAGTAACGCAGAGTATGCTCAAGACAAAATATCCTAAAATCGAATATCTTTCTTTAGGAAGTCGAGAATCAAAAACGCGCCATCCACTTCTAAGCCAGTCAGAACAGTTAGCAGTTGCTTTGTCTTCTCATTTTAAAAAGCAGGGGGCTGTCTGTACGTTTGAACTCAATTTAGGTGGTCGCTTTACTGACGAATGGTTGCGCCTTGCAAAAGGTATTACATGGCTGCTTCAAGAAGTACAAACTAAGACTGAGCAATAATAAGCTGTGTAGTACTGCCTTCCAAAGATTCGGTTAGCTGCTGTTTGGGATCCTTCTCACAAATAATAAGATCTGCTTCTTGAGGGCTGGCAAATTTAATCAAACCCTGTGCGCTAATTTTACTGGAATCTATAAGCACGCAGGTTTTTTGTGCACAGGTCATAAAAGCACCTTTGAGCTCTGCCATTTCTTGATTGTTGGTCATAAGGCCACGCCTTGGCACAAATGCAGTGGGACATACAAAAGCAATATCAGGATGTAGAGATTCGAGCATTTGCAAGGAAAGCCAGCCGCTCGAGTAGCGGTGCCCCTTACGTAGTTTGCCACCCAAAACAATAACGTCCATAGCGGGCATAGAGCGGTCAACCAAGTCTGCAATGGTAAAGTCATTAGTGATAAGCGTAATACCTGTTTTGCCTGCTAAAGTTCTTACAAATTCAACAGCTGTGGTGCCTGAATCTACCAAAATTGATGTGTTGTTGGAAACCAGCTTTGCTGCTGCTTGCGCAATAGCCCGCTTGCCTTCTGCATTGAGGTTAACACGCTGGTCTTGCAAAGAAACGGTAACAGTGCGCGCAAGGGCAATAGCACCACCGTGAGTGCGTCGTAAACGGCCGTCCCTCCCTAATACATCTAAATCATTGCGTACGGTGACGCGAGAAACACCAAACAATTCTGCAAGTTGATTGACTTGAACCGAGCCCTCGCGGTCTAACAAATCCATAATGCGGGCACGACGTGCTTCCACAAAGCCAGTAATGACATTGTCAGTTTGGGTGGCTGAACTGACGGAACTAAGTGGGGGTAGTGTTGTAGAGGAGGAGGGTTTTATAGTCATCAGGATCTTCTTAGCAGTATACTTAAATGTGTATAAAACGTGTAGAAACTATGAAGCGTTGTTCTAAAATAATGATAACAGTTCAACTTGTTTTTTCTTGCTTTTATCGATAAACGGTGCACATCAAAACAAAACGTAAACAAAAGATAAGAGAAGCATGATTGAATGTCTGTAATCTTAAATTATTTGCAGGTAAATAGATATAAATAGCATGAGAACTATGCTAAAAAAGCGCGTAAAATATACCTAACAGCACATTTGTTTTATGGATAAAAACAAGCTCTAAAGGAAAGTTTTCTATCGTAAAACAAGATCTGTTTGTCCATGTAGTACTGCATGTAATTGTGAAGAACTACAGAGGTCTTGTGCCAGAAGTGCTCAGGACAAGACAGAACAAGTGGGAAGGAAACCCTGCAATGCTCGTAAGTACTAGGGAAATGTTGTTGGATGCACAGACACAGCACTATGCAGTTGGCGCTTTTAATGTAGAGAACCTCGAGTTTGTGATGGCTGTTATTCGTGCTGCTGAGGTTAAAAAATCACCTGTGATTATGCAAACTACCCCTGGTACGCTAAAGTATGCGGGTTTGGATCATTTTGCTTCCATGGTACGTACGGCTGCAAAAAATGCAAGTGTGCCCGTAGCTTTACACTTGGATCATGGTGATGGTTTTGACCGCTGCATACAGGCAATCCGTGCAGGTTATACCTCCGTTATGATTGATGGATCACATGTTGCGTTTGAGGATAACATTGCGCTTACCTCATCTGTTACTAAGGTTGCCCATGCAATTGATCTGCCAGTAGAGGCAGAACTTGGTAAGGTGGGCGGTAAAGAGGATGATGGTCCTGCGGTAGAAGGAGAGAATCCCTATACCGATCCCGATGAAGCAGTAGAGTTTGTAGAGCGTACAGGCTGCACTTCGTTGGCTGTTGGTGTAGGTACTGCACACGGCGTTTATAAGGGCATTCCCCATATTGAACAGAGTGTTCTTAAGAAGCTTCGTTCGTGCTTGGATATTCCTTTGGTATTGCATGGAACTTCTGGGGTGCCTGATGAACAGGTAGCAGAGGCAATTCAAAACGGTATTTGTAAGGTTAACTATGCAACCGAATTACGCCAGGCGTTTATGGCTGGCTTTATGGAGTATATGGCTGCTAACCCGGATTGCTTTGATCCTAAGAAGCCTGCAACTTTTGGCATGGCAAATATCCAGAAGGTTGTTGAAGATCACATGGATAACCTTGGTTCTGCCAATCGTGCATAAGAGCAGGTATGGGAGTAGGTAATGATTTACACCCTCACAACTAATCCTGCAGTGGATATGAATATCACGAGCGATGAGCTGCGTTTTGATAAGGTCAATCGCACACGGGATGCCGTGTATACACCTAATGGTAAAGGTTTAAATGTGTCTTTTACCTTGGCACAGTATGGCGTTGATTCCCAAATCCTTGGTTTCTTTGGTGGCTTTACCGGTAACTACATTGTGGATGGCGCCTCTAAGATTTGCCCCGTCAAACCAGTGTGGATTGAGGGCATTACGCGTCTGAACGTATTTCTCACCGTGGGTAATAAGGAATACAAGCAGGTAAATGCTGGTGCACCAGTAAGCCGAGAAGCTCAGCTACAAATGCTCGACCTTATTGATAGCTTGAAAGATTTGGATTGCTTGGTTATTTCTGGCAGCTTATCTCCCCATATGAACCCTAGCTATTACGATGAGCTCATTGATGTGGCACAGGCAAAGGGTGCGGAGTTTGTACTGGATATTTCCCATCCATGTTTGGCTCATTTGGTGGAACGCAAGCCTTTGCTCATTAAGCCAAATGACGAAGAAGTAGCAGATATTTTTGGTGTGGATGTTCGCTCTGAGCGGGACATTATCAACGCATTACATATATTGCATGAACGTGGTGCAAAAAATATTTTGCTTACACTGGGTGGAGAAGGCGCATATTTTTATGATGGGCAGCAGGTATATCACGCTACAGCTGCCAAGGTTGATGTTCTTTCTACGGCTTGCGCGGGTGACGCAACCCTTGCGAGTTTTTTGTCTGTTTGGAAAGACAGCCGTAGTGAGGTCAAACGTGCTTTATCTCGTGCTATGGCAACGG
The DNA here is from genome assembly GCF_000483125.1 of Atopobium fossor DSM 15642. GTDB lineage: Bacteria > Actinomycetota > Coriobacteriia > Coriobacteriales > Atopobiaceae > Atopobium > Atopobium fossor. Next base: position 101,035 of record NZ_AXXR01000003.1, on the reverse strand, counting down.
GTGCCAATGTTGCTATGAGTGCTGGTTTGGGAGACTTTGCTTTAGTGGACGTGCTGTCCAAACAAATTGAAGTCTCACAGATAAAGTAGGGTAATCGCGCGTAAGCGCAAAGGGGGATGTGCCATAGAGCACACAAGAAGGGAGGAGTTGCACATGGCTGAAGACACACAGGTCTACGACATCATCGCAGCTACCGGTTGTCCAACGGGCATTGCACACACCTTTATGGCCAAGAAGGCGCTGGAGGATGCTGCAGCTGCCAAGGGTCTTACCATTAAGGTAGAGACTCACGGTCAAGTAGGCATCGAGAACGAGGTCACGCCAGCCCAGATCAAGGCTGCCAAGGCTGTAGTTGTTGCTGCCGATAAGGACGTTAATGCCGAGCGTTTTGCTGGCAAGCCTATGGTTTCCGTAGGTGTTAGCAAAGCAATTAAGAAGGAGGATGCCGAGGCTCTTATCGAGCAAGCTTTGGCTGCTCAGGCTTCTGGCGAGATGACCACTGAAGTTGCAAATTCTGGTGCCCAGTCTGCTGCTCCTGCAAATGAGTCTATAGGTCACCAGATTTACAAGCACCTTATGAACGGCGTAAGTCACATGCTGGTATTTGTTGTTGCTGGTGGTGTACTTACTGCTATTTCGTTCCTCTGGGGTATTACCTCATTTGATTCTACTGCTGCAGACTACAATGCCTTTGCTGCATTGCTTAAGACCATTGGTGGTATTTGCATGGGCCTTATGGTTCCCGTGCTTTCTGCTTATATTGCAGAGTCCATTGGTAAGCGTCCTGCATTAGTACCTGGCTTTTTGGCAGGCATGATTGCAATTCAAGGTCTTCCCGTATCCCCAGATACAGGTCTTATTGATGCCGGTGGCGCTGGCGTAGGCTTTGGTTTCTTGGGTGGCATTATTGGTGGTTTCTTGGCCGGTTATACCATTTTGCTTTTGGAGAAGGTCTTTGCTAAGCTTCCCGAGAACCTCAACGGTCTTAAGGCAATGTTCCTCTATCCTTTGTGCTCTGCCTTTATTGTTGGCCTAGTAATGCTTGGCATTTCCGGTCCCATGGCAGCAATTAATACTGCAATGATGGACTTCCTTAAGGGTCTTTCTGCTTCCGGTCCTATCGTATTGGGCCTTGCTATTGGCTGCATGTGTGCATTTGACATGGGTGGTCCTGTTAACAAGGCTGCTTACGTAACCGGTACTGCAATGCTTACCGAGGCTCTAGCTACTGGTGTTGGTACCTCTACCTATAACTTTGGTACTAACTTCATGGCTGCGGTTTCTGCTGCTTGCATTGTTCCTCCGCTGATTACTACCTTTGCTGTTCTTCTGGGTAAGAAGTACTTTACTCAGGAAGATCACGATGCTGGCTTGGTTAACTTCATCTTGGGCTGCACCCACATTACCGAGGGCGCTATTCCTTTCATGACCAAGAATATTTGGCCAGTTATGCCCATCATGATGCTTGGTTCTTCCATTGGTGCCATTCTCACCATCTTCTTTGGTGTACATGATCCAGCGCCTCACGGTGGCTTCTTGGTATTGCCTGTTGTTGACGGCGGCCTGATGTGGGTTGTAGCAATACTGGCTGGTACCATCGTTGGTGGCTTGTTGTTCTTGCTCTTTAAGCGTAACCAGTACATCAAGAATGGCAATAAAGTTATTGACTAAGCTTCCGCCCGCAAAAGTTGTGCTTTACAAGCTGTCTAACTAACCAATCGTTGCTTCTTTTGAATAGATAAAATACTAGGAGCAATAGAACCCAGTTCACATGTGAGCTGGGTTCTATTTTTATATAGCTCGATTACCCTCTAGTCATTATTAATATTAATAATGACTAGAGGCAACAGCTACAGCATTTTATCCAGTGCTCTTCATCCAACTCTATGTGCATCCAAACAGCATAAAAAAGGGTTATGGTGCAACTGAGTTGGCAATGATTGCATCTTGGCTGTCTGTTGAGGGTAGATGAACGCGCGCTTTGTATACTTGAGCCATCGAAGAGAGGGATAGAGTAATGCGAATTTTTATTGACGAGAAGCGCGGTTTTGAGGGTATTGAAGTACATCTGGTAGTAGATCCAGACAATCCTCGTCTACCACGCTTGCTTGAGCTTTTGCGGGTTAGTGAAGGTAAGTTTATTGCATATGAAGGTTCAGGAACTGTACGGAAGGTGCTTCCATTTGCACAGGTGGCATTTATAGAGGCCCATGAGCCAGGAGCACTTATTCATTGTATGGATGGACGCGTTTTTGAAAGCGCTCAGCGTTTGTTTGCTCTAGAGAATGCCCTAGGAGGCACAGAGTTCATCCGTATTTCAAAGCAGCTTATTGTTAATTTTGATGCTGTGGTTGGTATTAGGCCAGAGCTCAATGGTCGTATGGTGCTTGAGCTACAGGGCGATACCACTGTGTTGGTATCACGGACATATGCAAGCGTCATTAAACAAAAACTAGCTTCATGGAAGTAAGGAGAGTGCTATGGGTTTCTATTTTGCAGAATCTTCTCACGAAAAAAACAATGCTTTTACTCGTATGTTGCGCGGTGCAGCACAGGGATGCGTTCTAGCTGTTGTCATGCTTGTGGTGGGGGTGCTTCTGGATTATGTTATGAAAGGATCCTTTTTGCATAACAACCTCATAGCAAGCATTATTGTTGCAGGAGTTGCCGGAGGAATTTTGCAAGAATTTTGGTTTGACTACGATACCAAGATTCTGGCTTCATTACACTACACGCTACGTATCTTAGGCTTTGGTCTGAGCTATTTTGTGGTGCTCTTTGGTTGTGCATGGTTTGGTATGTGGCTGCCTGTTACTAATATTGCCGCATGGGTTACGTTTGTAATTCTCTACCTACTCATCTTGGCAATGCATACCATAGTGATCAATGCTGCATTTAAAAAGCAGGGTGGTACCTATGTGGAGCAGCTTGAAGAGTATAGAAAACATCAGGATAAATAATTGTTTCTTCGCAGTGTGCTACAGGGCTTTTTTTGATAACGTAGGATAATTATTATCCAAACGAACAAAGGAAGCCCATGCAAGAGCAGACTGCCATGCGCTTAAGTACAAAAAACTCCATCGTAGTTGGCATTACCCTTTTCTCGATGCTCTTCGGTGCTGGCAATCTTATTCTTGCTCCTATGGTTGGCGCTCAAGCTGGTACTGCTGCAATTCCTGCTTTAGCTGGATTTATTGTTTCTGCAGTTGGATTGCCTATTTTGACCATCGCTGCTGTTGCAAAGATTGGTTCTGCAGCGCAATTGGGCAATCTGATTCATCCGGTATTTTCCAAAGTGTTTATGGCACTTGTTTATTTATCAATTGGTCCGTTTTTGGCAATACCCCGTACAGCCTCTACGTCTTTTAGGATGTTATTGCCGTTATTGGACCTTTCTCAGGATGGCGTAGCCCTTGCACAGGTGCTTTTTACGCTTGCATTTTTTGCGGCAGCTTTTGCACTGGCAATGCGACCTACTATGCTCAATAAACTTATGGGTACGTTTTCTGGTCCCGCTCTTATTGTTCTTATTACGTTGCTTGTAGGTAAAACGCTCATGTTTCCACCTGCCACTCCAGAGCTCACTCAGGTGGCCGCCTATGCTTCTAATCCAGCAGCAACAGGCTTTATTCGCGGCTATGAAACTATGGATATGCTGGGCACTCTTGCCTTTGGTGTAGTAGTTGCATTAAATATTAAGTCTCTAGGGCTGGAAGATCCTAACGCTATTTCTGGTCAGGTGATTTACTCTGGTATTGTTGCTGGCATTATTATGGCAGCGGTATACATCGGCATGGGTTTTATTGGTTTAACCACCGGTCCTTTAGTTGGTGCTACTGTAAATGGTGCGGATATTATTTCTTCTGCAGCCAATATGCAGTATGGAGTTGCTGGGTCTGTATTGGTGGCGGCAATCTTTTTAATTGCCTGTCTTAATGTGTGCGTTGGTCTTGTTAGTTCTATTTCCGAATACTTTGTTACTACGGAGGTAGGGGAGCATCTAAGTTATAAGCAGCTCACAATTATTACTGTTTTAGTTTCTGCTGCATTTGCTAACTTTGGTCTTGACGCTATTTTGGCATATTCGGTACCAGTGCTTTCTGCCTTGTACCCCGTTACAATTATTCTGATGATAATGGGACTTGCTGGTGGGATTAAGCCTGCTACTGCACTTGCATGGAGGCTTACTGTGGCAGTGTGTATCATTATTAGTGCTTCTGTAGCTATAAGAAACGGTTTTGCTCCAAAGACGTGGATTGTGTTTGATGTGCTTCCTTTGGCAAAGCTTAGCTTGGCTTGGCTTATTCCTTCGGTTGTAACCTTTTTGCTTGGCTGGATGTATAGCGTTGCTGCAGGTAAAAAGCATTAAAAGTTGACGTAGTATTTCATAAAAATTTATGCGAATCAAAGAAGGACCTCCTCATAAAAGGAGGCCCTTCTCGTAAAAGGTTTATTGACAAGAAAACTCGAAAACTTACATGGTCTTACTTGCTGTAGTTGTAAAAGCCCTTGCCTGCATTAATGCCAAGCTCACCAGCATCAATCTTGGCTTTAAGCTTTGCAGCAATTTTTGCATGCAAAGAAGTGGGATCTGATGCGTCAGGCTGCATGACATTGATGTTGTAAGCAGTGGTCAAACCAACAATGTCTAGGATGCGGAAAGGACCAGCGGGGGCACCTGTGCCAAGCATCCAGGTTTTATCGATAGTCTCTGGATCAGAGACATCGTTAGCCCAAAGCGCGAGACTGGAGTTAAGGAAGGGAACGAGCATAGAATTGAGGATGTATCCTGGCTGCTCCTTGTGGAGTTGTAGGGGAACCATGCCAATTTGATCTGCAAATTCTACAACCATATCGTAATACTTTTGCTCTGTGCCAGCATGACCCATGACCTCGCCAGTGTTGTGAGCCCAAATCTCGTTTGCAAAGTGCAAGGCCAAGTATTTCTCAGGGCGACCAGTAGCCTGAGCAAAAGTGCTAGGAAGCATGGTAGAGGAGTTAGTTGCTACAACGGTGCGCTCGGGGAGGTACTTTGCAAGCTCCTGATAAAATGCGGTCTTTTGCGCGGGATCTTCTGCAATAGATTCAATAACAAAGTCTACATTTGCAGCCTCTTCGTAGCTGGTGGTGAGCTTAAGGCCGTTGTATGCCTTGAGCACCTGCTCCTTAAGAGCATCAATGCCATTAGCATCAGGCTTTACACCCCAGCTTGCGGGCCAGGCGATATTTTCATTAGTCTTTGCATCTTCAAGAATACCCAAGTAAATATCGCGCAGGCGATCAAACTTAGGCTGAGCACGCTTAATAGAATCCTCAGAACGTAGCCATACTGTGGTGTCAAAACCCTTAAATGCAGTTTGGAATGCAATCTGGCTGCCCAAAACGCCGCCGCCTGCTACCGTAACCTTCTTAAAGCTCATGACAAACCTTCTTTCTTATAAAACGCGCGGGATGCGCGTTGTGTATGTTGGAACTACAGCCCTTCTGCCCACAATATGCGTTTCAAAACAGATATTTCGCAATTCTCAAAAAAAAGATTGTATACAACCAAATTTAAAGGGGGATACCTAGAATAATCACAAAAGAATGCGGACTGAGGCAAAGTTTCCTCGGCTCTATAAGGAAGGATCCAACCATGTCTTTGTTTGATGCTCTTGAGAAGCGCCGTACGGTGTATGCTCTTAATAAGCAGCTTCCTATCTCTGATGAGGAGGTTATCAACATTGTTAAGCGTGCTACCGCGCTGACTCCCGATGCCTTTAATATGAAGAGCGCTCAGGCCTTTGTGGTAATGGGCAAAAAGCAGGATGAGCTCTGGGATGCTATCTATGATGCTTTTGATGGTAAGGTTGCTCGTGAGAAGATTGATGGTTTTAAGGGCGGTGCTGGTAGTGTCTTGTTTTACATTGACGAGAACAAGGTAAAGACAATGCAGGAGCAATTTGCTCCCTATGCTGCAAATTTCCCTATCTGGGCTAACCAGGCAAACGGTATGCTTCAGTCTAATATTTGGTCTGCTTTTGCAGAGCAGGGTATTGGTGCAAACTTGCAGCACTACAATCCCGTTATTGATCAAAAGATTGCAGAACTGTTTGATATCCCCGAGGGCTTTAAGCTGGTGGCACAGATGGTGTTTGGCGGTATTGTTACCCCTCCCGATGCTAAGCCTGCAGATGATGGAACGCGTGTAAAGGTTATCCGTTAAGGTGTAATAAGCTTGCTACCCTGGGCGAGAAACCCAAGCAAGATTATCCAGATTAACATTCTTTGCCGAGACTGCATGGTTATGTGGTCTTGGCTTTTTGCACCGATAATCCAGCGCTTACTCCATTGGACTTCTTAGCAAAAGACAGACGGTGTATGGAGGAGCTCAATCCATTATGATTAGGAGCATCATTTGGATGATTTAAGCCTTGCGGGGCATAAAGGATGTTGCATGAAGAAGGTTGTTAGAGACCAAAAGTTTCGTGATGAGTACGCACAAGATCTTAAATATAAGCGTGTGACGCTTGGAATTGGTACAGTTTTGATGCTTGCTTGGGTTTTAGCGAGCTACCAATTTAAGGGTTGGCCCGTACGCTTACTACAGGTTTTAGTGGGTGCGTATTTTATTGCATATACGGTTAATGATGCACGCTTTAATTTTGAAAAGCTGGATAACCTTGGCAGATTCAGATGTATCTTGGGTGTGGTATTGGGCATTATTTTGATTGCTCACGCGGTGATTTTTATGGTGATGTCTGTATGAAACGTTTAAAAGCGCGCTTTATGGCGCATCCCGTAGGTACCTCTATTGAGTTTGCTTGCATACTTATTATGATTGGCTACAACTTATTTGCCCTGACTTTTAATGCGTACAATTATCGCATGAGCCAGATGACCATGGGCATGTGTTTTGTTGCGTTTGGAATTACAGAGTTCATCATCAATCCCAAGAAAAACAGCAAGTTGCTCTCACTACTCTTTATTCTCATGGGCATTATTGATTGTGTGTTGGCTATTTTTCCACACTAAGAGGCATACTTGCTTTTGGAGATGCGCGTTTTATTATACGGAGCTTTACAAATATTTGACATTTTAAAAACCTGCCTTTGACATGCGACTTCTATTGTTTTTGTTGAACGTCCGTACCGTTCAACATGAAAACAAAAAAGGAAGTGGTTCGCATATGTTACAAAAGCTCATGCAAGGCACCTTACGGGTACGTGGATTTTTCTGCACGGTAGCAGCTGCTCTTTGTGTGGTTGCTTTGGTTGGATTGAGCGCCTGTGGTTCTTCTCAACCTGCTGAGACAGGCTCATCTACAGGCGCAACTGGTGCAATCTCTGTAATTTCTCGTGAGGATGGTTCGGGAACTCGCGGGGCTTTTATCGAGCTTCTTAAAATTGAAGACAAAGAGGGCAATGACGCTACTACATCAAGCGCTGTTGTAAGTAACTCTACTGCAACTGTTATGACTACGGTTGCTGGCGATAAGGCCGCTATTGGATATATTTCTCTTGGCTCATTGGATGATAGCGTAAAAGCCATTGCAGTTGATGGGGTAGAACCTACTGCTACCTCCGTTAAGGATGGTTCTTATAAAATAGCGCGTCCCTTTAACGTTGTTACTGGTTCTGAGCTCAGTGACAATGCAAAAGATTTTCTTGCCTTTATTCTTTCCTCGGAGGGACAAAAGATTGTCGAAGATAATGGCTATGTTGCTGCTGTAGATAATCAAAGTGCGTATACTGCATCCAACATCAGTGGCAAGATTACGGTTGCCGGTTCTTCTTCGGTAACTCCCGTTATGGAAAAACTCGCAGAAGCATATCAAAAGCTTAACCCCGGCGTATCTGTTGAGGTCCAGCAGTCTGATTCATCCACTGGTGTTCAGGGTGCTATTGATGGCGTGTGTGACTTGGGTATGGCTTCTCGTGAACTTAAGGATTCCGAGAAAGCAAAGGGTGTTTCTTCAACGAGCATTGCTATGGACGGTATTGCAGTAATTGTCAATAAGGATAATGCCCTCTCTGGTCTTAAGGCTGATCAGATTCGATCTATCTATTTGGGCGAAATCGCTGATTGGTCGGAGGTGGCATAAGTACTATGCGCAACCTTTCAAAAGCACATGATGCTTTGGAATTTGTTGCGAAGGTGCTGTTTACTCTGGCTGCTGCTCTTTCTATTCTTGCGGTCATTCTGATTTGTGTTTTCCTTTTTGCAGGTGGTGTACCTGCCATTGGCACTATTGGTCCTGCCAAGTTTTTACTTGGCAGGATTTGGAGACCTTCATCGGAGATATACGGCATCTTCCCTATGATTCTAGGAAGTGTGTATGTAACAATTGGGGCACTTATCATTGGTGTTCCTTTGGGCATTTTTACTGCGGCATATCTTTCGAGGTTTGCAAAGCCTAGTATTGCAAAGGTTCTTTCGCGTGGCATTGATTTGCTGGCTGGAATTCCTTCTGTTGTCTTTGGTTTCTTTGGTTTGATGGTATTGGTTCCCCTTATTAGAAGCATCTTCCATGTTCAAGGTATGAGTCTTCTTACTGCCAGTATTATTTTAGGAATTATGGTGCTGCCCACTATTGTCTCGGTTTCAAAGACTGCAATGGATTCGGTTCCAGATAGCTATTATGAGGGGGCACGTGCTCTTGGCGCAGATCATGAGCGTGCCGTATTCCGCACCATTTTACCTGCGGCTTCTTCGGGTGTGCTGGCTGCAATTACGCTTGGCATAGGGCGTGCCATTGGCGAGACCATGGCAGTGGTAATGATTGCAGGAAATCAGCCCATTATTCCAACAAATATGCTGCGGGGTGTCCGTACGCTTACCGCAAATGTTGTCCTGGAAATGGGCTATGCGGCCGACCTACACCGTGAAGCTCTTATCGCAACAGCTGTCGTGTTGTTTGTCTTTGTCTTGCTTATCAATTTGACGGTTACGGCTCTTAAGGCGAGGAGTGCTGCATGAGTTCTGTAGAGATGGGTAAAACGCCTTGCCGTAAAGTATCTTCATATGTGCTTGGTGCTTTGGTTCGCATAGCAGCGCTTTTTTGTATTGCCACCATCGTAACCATCGTGGGATACATACTTGTGAAAGGTATCCCAAGTATCAAGCCAGGTATGTTTGCTTGGGCGTATACATCCGAGAATACCTCGATGGTTCCCGCGCTTATCAATACACTGCTGGCTGTAGTGCTTACGCTTGTCATTGCGGTGCCCTTAGGTGTCATGGCCGCTATTTTTTTGGTTGAGTACACCACACGTGGCAATAGATTTGTTCGTATAGTGCGCATCGCCGCGGAAACCCTCACAGGCATTCCTTCAATTGTTTATGGACTGTTTGGTATGTTGTTCTTCGTTACCTTTTTACGCTGGGGTCTTTCCTTGCTTTCGGGTTGCATGACGCTTTCTATCATGGTTTTGCCAACTATTATGCGTACAACAGAAGAGGCTTTGCTTGCGGTTCCTGACTCGTATCGCGAAGGTAGTTTTGGTTTGGGAGCAGGCCGCTTGCGCACGGTTTTCTCGGTAGTGTTGCCCAGTGCTATTGCGGGTATTTTGGGGGGCGTTATCCTGTCAATCGGCCGCATTATTGGTGAATCTGCGGCATTAATCTTTACAGCTGGTACGATTGCTCAGATTCCTTCCAATGTATTTGGATCTGCACGTACTATGGCAGTACATATGTATGTCACCTCAAGCGAAGGCATGCATCTTGATGCAGCGTATGCAACTGCAGTGATTTTGCTGATGCTGGCATTTTTGGTAAATGGCTTGGCAGCTTTTGTAGCACGAAGAATCGCAAAAGAACATAGGTAAAACATCTGTATGCAATCCATGGCTATGGAAAAGGAGGGGTCGTGTTGGGGCTTACTCAAAAAATTGGTGTTCAGAATCTAAATTTGTATTACGGGAATTTCCAGGCGTTGCATGACGTTAGCATGTCTATTCCTTCAAATAAAATTACGGCTTTTATTGGACCATCGGGTTGTGGTAAATCAACTTTGCTCAGAACCTTTAATCGCATGAATGATTTAGTTGAAGGTTGTCGCATTGAAGGTAAGGTCACGCTTGATGATCAAGATATGTATGCACGCAACTGTGATGTAAATCTGCTTCGCCGGCGTGTAGGAATGGTTTTCCAAAAACCAAATCCATTCCCTATGAGCGTTTTTGATAACGTTGCGTATGGCCCTCGAACACATGGCATTCGTAACCACCACCAGCTCGAAGAAATTATCGAGAAATCCCTCAAGAAAGCTGCTATTTGGGATGAGCTTAAAGATCGTTTGCACAAAAGTGCGCTTGGTCTTTCTGGTGGTCAACAACAGCGCTTATGCATTGCACGTGCCCTTGCTGTTGAGCCCGAAGTCTTGCTGTTAGATGAGGCAACAAGTGCTTTGGATCCAATTTCTACGGGTAAGATTGAGGATTTGAGTCAGGAACTTAAGCGTGATTACACCGTTGTTATGGTCACTCATAATATGCAACAAGCGGCCCGTATTTCAGATAGATGTGCATTTTTTCTCTTGGGTAACATGGTTGAGTTTTCTGGTACTCACGAGCTATTTAGTCATCCGCAAGATAAGCGTACTGAAGATTACATCTCAGGAAGGTTTGGGTAGATTGCATGAGGAACAGATTTAATGCACAGCTCGAAATGCTTGATGCGCAAACGCTGGTAATGGGTACGTCAATTGAAGATGCTGTTACGCAAAGTGTAGATATGTTGGAAGACCCTCGTGAAGATATTCTCGAACGTGTTATTGAGGGCGATGATGACATTGATAGACAAGAGCGCGAAATAGAATCTTTATGCCTTAAGCTGCTCTTGATGCAGCAACCCGTTGCATCAGATTTACGCCATGTCTCTGCTGTGCTTAAAATTGCTGGTGACATGGAACGTATTGGCGATCAGGCAGCCAACATTGCCGAGATAGTCAGGGCAGATTCATGGGCACCTGCTCAGGGGCTAAAAGACAGTATGGTGGCTCTTGGACGACGTTCTCAACATATGGTGCATGCCGCAATGGAAGCCTATGCAGAAGATGACCTCACTAAAGCACGTTTAGTTGTGGCACACGATCAAAAAGTAAATGACTCTTTTAAAAATGCTCGTGAGAAGATCGTTACAGAGATTCGCTGCCAAAAAGGACCTGTTCCCATGTTGGTTGATGCGCTTATGATTGCAAAATACTTTGAACGCATTGGTGACCATTCAAAAAATATCTGTAACTGGTTAGAATATAAATTAGAGGGAATTTATAAGGAAAAACGCATTTGATAGGACCATTTTTGTATGATTTTCTATCTTGAAGATGATCAGCAAATACGTGATTTGGCATTGTATGCGCTTGAACGCACCGGGCATGAAGTTCGTGGTTTTTCTCGTGCAACAGAGCTGTATGAAGCTCTAAAAACCACCATTCCCAATCTTATCCTTTTGGATGTTATGCTCCCCGAAGAGGATGGTGTGAGCGTTCTTAAGCATGTGCGAGCAGATCAAGCTACACAAGATATTCCCGTGATGATGCTTACGGCTAAAAGTACTGAGTACGATAAGGTCAAAGGGCTTGATGCTGGTGCAGATGACTATCTTACAAAGCCCTTTGGCATGATGGAACTTGTTTCACGTGTGGGAGCCTTGCTGCGTCGAGACGAGCGTGCGCGCCGTCACGCACGTACCAAGGCTCAATTCTTAGAACTTGGGAGCATCAAACTTGATCCAGAGCGGTATGAAGTTTGCGTTGCTGGTAAAGAAGTACGTCTCACACACAAAGAATTTGAACTTTTACGCTATTTGTTAGAGAAGCGCGGATATGTCCTTACGCGCACGCAGATGCTTGAGCATGTATGGGGCTATCGCGATGGTTATGAAACTCGTACGGTTGACGCCCATATTCTGACACTTCGCAAAAAAATTGCCGACATTGATCCAACCGCTGCTGAATGTATAGAAACGGTTCATGGTGTTGGCTATCGTGCGCAGGGGCGGTAATTTTTTGTGAGAACAATTCGAGAAAAAAGTGTAGCTCATAACATTGCCATGAGCATTGCTCTTGTCGTAAGCGTTATTGTGCTTATAGCAGCCGTGGTGCTCTCGTTTGCCACCTATTCTTTTATAGATTCACAAACCGATGCAGAAGTACTTATGCGCACAGAAGCGCTGGCAGCAGCTGTGAATGGTTCTGATGGTGATGACGTTGCTGTTATCAAGGATCAACTTAAGATTACTCCTGCATATGTACGTGTGACATTCATTCAACATGATGGAACGGTGGTATACGACAGTCTTGCTCCTGCTTCTACCCTTACCAATCATGCAAATAGACCAGAGGTCAAGCACGCTCTTGTAACGGGGCAGGGTTCGAGCATGCGTCGCTCAGATACACTGGGTGAGGAGACCATTTACCGAGCTGTTCTTCTGGATAATGACATGGTGCTGCGCGTTGGCATTGCACAATCCAATATTTGGGGTGTGTTTTTAAGAACGCTCCCATTTTTGGTGGTTATGCTCATAGCAGCGATTATTGCCTCAATTATTGCGGGGCGCTTGGTAGCGCGTAGCTTTGTGCGTAAGCTCGATGGTATTAACCTAGATCATCCCAGCACCACACAGGCGCCAAAGGAGCTCCGTCCACTTTTAGGACGTATTGAAGAGCAGCAAATTCGTCTTTCCGAGAAGGATGCAGATCGCCGCCGCTTTACTTCTAATGCTTCACATGAACTTAAAACACCACTTACCGTTATTTCGGGCTATGCCGAACTCATTGCGGGAGGACTGGCTCTTCCGGAAGATGTACCGCATTTTGCACGGCTTATTCATGATGAAACTGGTCGTATGCGTGAAATTGTGGATGACTTACTGGCGCTTTCTCATCTAGAAGATTCAAGTGTGCTGTCCGTTGATTTTTCTGAAGTTGTTTCGCTTGCGCGCATTGCTAACGAGACCGCTGGACGCGTAAGCGTTGAGGCGCAGCGTCGTAATGTCAAACTCGTAGTGGATATATCAGACGATGATGTTTGCAACTCAGCAGTGACTATAAAAGGTAATGCACGTCTGATTTCTGAGCTTGTGCTTAACCTCATAGAAAATGGTGTTCGCTATAACGTTGAAGGTGGAAGTGTAACGGTTTGTGCATACACCAATGACAAACAACAGGCTTGTTTACGCGTGGCAGATACTGGCATAGGTATCCCTCCAGAGTTGCATGAAAAAGTGTTTGAACGCTTTTATCGTGTGGATAAGAGTTCTTCGCGCGATACCGGTGGTACTGGACTTGGTCTTGCAATTGTTAAGCATATTGCCCAACTGCATAGTGCACAAATTGTTGTAGATACCAATGTTCCTCAAGGTACTGTTTTTGAGGTACGTTTTCCCATCTAATTCTTGTTGAGATTTTTTGTTTAGGGATACCTCTCCTGGGTATAGTAGTGTCAAGTTAATAAACCCCCATAGGGTATATAAAGGAACAAATATGGACAAACATCCACAGTGCCACAAGAAGCATACGCCACGCTCTGAACAGCTGGTAAAAGATGTAACAACGCGTCTTAATCGTGCAATTGGACAGCTTAACGGTGTAAAGCAAATGGTGGAGGAAGATCGGTATTGCGGAGATGTTCTTACACAACTGGCAGCAGCACAAAGTGCGGTTAAAGCGGTATCGCGCATGGTGCTAGAAGACCATTTACAAAGCTGTGTTATTGAGGAAGTCCAGCAAGGTAATACCAAAGTTATTTCGGAGGTTGTAGATCTTCTTAAGAAGTTCTCGTAAGGAAGTACTATGAGTGCACAACATGAATCTCAGGTTAGCCAGGTTGCTCAAAATGGCCAGGTTGTTGAGGTGTTTGATATTGAGGGTATGACTTGTGCGGCATGTCAGGCGCGTGTGCAAAAAGTGTCTGGTGCTGTTGATGGTGTAACTCACGCAAGCGTTAATTTACTCAAAAATTCGATGGAAGTTACCTACGATGGTAACCCACAAACCGTGCAAAATATTATACAAGCTGTCGATAAGGCCGGCTATGGTGCAATGCCACGTCACATGAGTAGCGGTATAGCAGCTGTTGACGCAAAGGCAGCAGCTAGTAGTGCAGAGGTTACGGCAACTGTGGACCCTGCAGTAAACGCGCAGAAAGCTATTGATCATAAGCGCAAGCAGCTTATCTGGTCATTGGTTTTCTCGATACCTTTGTTTTATGTGGCTATGGGTCCTATGTTTGGATGGCCCCTACCGTTTGATATGAGTGCTACGCAGGGTGCTGGCGTGCGTGCGTTGCTACAACTTGTGCTTGCTACACCGGTTTTATTGGTTAATCGCGAGTATTTTGTTATGGGTTTTAAATCTTTATTCCATAGAGCGCCCAACATGGATGCTCTTATTGCATTGGGTTCGGCAGCATCATATGTCTATAGTGTAATAAGTTTGTTCCAGATTATGTGGGGCTATGGTTGGAGCGATACCTATCTGGTTCTGGAGGCAGCGCACAAACTATATTTTGATTCTGCTGGCATGATTTTGACCTTGATTACACTAGGTAAGTTTTTTGAGGCTCGTGCTAAAGGCAAAACTACCACTGCTATTTCTTCACTTATGGACCTTGCACCTAAGACTGCGACCGTTGTACGTAATGGTGCAGAAGCTACCATTCCCACCAGCCAGGTGGTAGTAGGTGACGTGCTTGTGGTGCGTACGGGTGAGTCGGTGCCAGTAGATGGCACTATTGTGGATGGTTTGGGCGTGCTGGACGAGTCTGCCATTACGGGCGAGTCCATTCCTGTAACTAAAAAGGTTGGGGAGCAGGTAATTGGCGCCACAATTTCCAAAGCTGGATGGTTTACTATGCGTGCTGATGCTGTTGGAGAAGACACAGCGCTTGCAGGTATCATCCGTTTGGTGGACGAAGCTACTAATACTAAGGCGCCTATTCAGCGTGTGGCAGACAGTATTGCTGGTGTATTTGTGCCGGTAGTTATGGTCATTGCGGCACTTACCTTTGTGACATGGTTAGTTGTGTTTGCTCCAGGTGACATAGCAACAGCGCTTAATTATGCCGTGTCTGTCCTGGTAATTTCTTGTCCTTGTGCTTTGGGTCTGGCTACACCAACTGCGATTATGGTGGGTACAGGACGTGGTGCCAAGTTTGGTATTCTCATCAAGGGTGCCGAGGCTCTGGAGACTGCGGGTACTCTGGATGTCGTGGTGTTTGATAAAACAGGTACTATTACCGAGGGTAAACCAAGTGTGAGCTCTGTAGTTCTTGCTGATGATACAACCGAATCCGAACTGTTGGATTATGCCTTGGCTATAGAATCAAAATCCGAGCATCCTTTAGCAGGCGCTATTGTTGCGTATGCTACCAAGAAGCTTGATGAACTGGCATCTTTTGGTAATGGCTCGCGATGTGGTAATGCTGAGGTACAAGACTTTACACAGATAGCAGGTGCTGGCTTGACTGCTCATATAGGCGACAAATTAGTTCATGCTGGCAATGCACGTCATATGCAGGCCAACGGTGTGGACATTACAGCTCTTCTTGATAAAGCAAATCAAAGTATGGAGCAGGGCGCAACATCGCTGTTCTTTAGCGTAGATGGTCGTGCACTGGGCATGATTGCAGTGAGCGATGCCATAAAGTCACAGTCTATTCAGGCGATTAATCACCTTCATAACCTAGGATTACGTGCCATTATGCTTACGGGTGATCAGGAAAAGACTGCCCGCGTGGTTGCACAATCTGTTGGTGTGGATGAGGTTATCGCCAGTGTGCTTCCCAATCAGAAGGAGCACAAGATTCGCGAGCTTCAGCAATCGGGCAAAAGAGTTGCTATGGTAGGTGATGGCATCAATGATGCTCCTGCATTGGCGCGAGCAGATGTGGGCATTGCTATTGGTGCAGGTACAGATGTTGCTATTAACTCTGCCGATATAGTGCTTATGCATTCCAATCCTGCAGATGTGGCAACGGCCATAGAGCTGTCTCGTGCCACCATGACAAACATCCGCCAGAACCTATTTTGGGCTTTGTTCTATAACATTATTTGTATTCCTGTAGCAATGGGCGTGCTGGTACCCTTTGGCATTACGCTCAATCCTATGATTGGCGCTCTGGCCATGGGTTTCTCGTCCGTGTTTGTAGTAACCAATGCGTTACGTTTGTTTGGCTGGAAGCCAAACGTTAAAGTGACGAGTAATGCCTCTTATGAGGTTCAAGAGAAGGGAAATTCTCCTATGGCAAGCAAGACTCTTTCTATTGATGGCATGATGTGTCAGCATTGCGCAGCACACGTAACAGAAGCCCTTGAGGGTGTGCATGGCGTAAAGAACGTTGTGGTTTCTCTTGACGATAAGACCGCAACGCTTGATGCTGGGCTATTGGTATCTGACGCCAAGCTTATGAAGGCTGTTGAAGATGCTGGCTACAAGGTAACCAGCATTGTGTAGATTAGTATTGTGCTTGGTGAGAAAACCTAAATAAAAGTGAGCGTATAGCAAAGATAATCACCAAGATTGCTACAGAAAGCAATACGATGGTGCCGCCAGGTTTGAGACCAAGGTAGAAGGAAATAGTAAGACCAGTTAGAGTGGATACAACACCTACGCTGCAAGCAACAATGCAGGTGGTCTTCCAACTTTTGGCTAACTGGAGTGCGCATGCAACGGGAACCACCATCATGGAAGAAACCATGAGTGAGCCAACTGTGCGCGAAGCTACGGCAACTATAAGAGCGGTTATTGCAACAAATGCAGCATTCATAGCGGGTAGGTTAACGCCGGAAATACGTGCTTGGGTTTCGTCATACGCAAGTAAAAATAATGAGCGACGTGCCGCAATACAAAACACCACAGCTATTGCGGCAATGCCAACCACAAATAAGGTTTCCTCGTTAGAGACCGTAAGAATGCTACCAAACAAAAATGCGCTGAAGTTTGCAGCATTGGGCACAAAGCCAGAAAGTACACCCGCTAAGCCAATGCCTGCAGCAAGAACTACGGCAACCGCTAGTTCGGACTGCTCCTTAAAGCGTGTACGAATGGCCTCAATACAAAATGCACCAGCCAAACATGCAGCTGCTGCGCCAAATACAGGGTTAATGCCGCCAATAAGGCCGGCGGCTACACCAGCAAGAGAAGTGTGGGAGAGCGCATCGCCTACCATAGAAAGTCTGCGCAGTACAACGGTTACACCAATAAGAGGCAGAGTAATACCCAACAGCAGGCCAATGATAAGACTGCGTTGCATAAAAGCGTACGCTAACATTTAGGCCTCCTGCCTAGAGAGCAAAGCGTTAGGCGTGCATAAACAGCCATCTTCAAGGGATAAAATGGTGCCGCCTGCAAGGTCAATCGCATCTTGATCATGCGTTACGAGCAAAACTGATAGCACACGTTGTTGCTTAATGGTGTTGATAAGTTCAAAGAAGTCGCAGGTACTTTTTTGGTCAATGCCTGTGGTGGGTTCATCCAAAATAAGAAGATCGGGTTTTGATGCAAGGGATGCTGCTAAACGCACACGCTGTAGCTGGCCTCCAGATAAGCTGCCAATAATCTGCTGAGCATAGTCCTGCATGCCAACCTGTTTAAGAGTTTCCAATGCACGTGCGCGACGTACTTTACCACCTCGAATGCCTATACAGCTTGACTGCACCAGCTCCAAAGAAGTGGCAGGAAAACGTACCGCGCTGGTGGGCGGAAGCTGTTGGACATAGCCAATACGATTCCAGTCTTCAAAACGCGTGGCGTTAAAGCCAAAGAGCTTGGCAGTGCCTTCATGGGGGACAAGCTCGCCAATAGCGGTTTTGATAAGCGTAGATTTGCCAGCACCATTAGCACCAAGCAAAACTAACGTATCTCCCCAGCCAAGCTCGAGAGATACGTCAGACAGTATCTGTTTTTTGCCCAGACGCACACTCACATGAGCTAGCGATAAGGGCGACGCAGCTACAGTACTATATTCGCCGCGTGGGTCGTCTATCACGAAAGAGCACCTACCAGTTTCTTCAAATTAGAACGCATAACTGAGAAGTAGTCTTCACCAGCAGCAATTTCTTCATCACTCAAGCCTTCTAGGGGGTTGAGTTCTTCCATCTTTGCGCCAGCTTCTTGGGCAATTGCCTGAGCTACCTTGGGACTTACCAGCTCTTCACTAAAGATGGTCGTTACGTTGTTTTTCTTAACGTAATCTGCAATCTCTGCCATACGCTTTGCATCAGGCTCTGCTTCGGCATCGATATCCCCAATGGAGTACTGGGTCAGACCGTACTTGTTACAAAGGTACCCAAAAGCAGCGTGAGAAACTACGACAGTTCGCTGAGAAACGCTGACCAACTGCTCAGAAAACTCGCTATCTAGGACATCACACTCAACTTCCCACTTAGCAAAGTTTGCGCTGTAAGTATCCTTGTTATTGGGGTCAAGTTTGATAAGGGCATCCATGATGTTTTTCATTTCTGCCTTAGCGTTTTGGGGATCAAGCCAAACATGAGGATCATAGGCACCATGGTCATGATCGTGCTCGTGTTCGTGCTCATGTTCTTCGGTTTTCTCGTCATGTTCATGTTCTTCGTGCTCATGTTCATGTTCGTGATCATGATCCTCATGCTCGTGCTCAGGATCTGTCTTGGCAGCCTCTAGCAGTGTGATGCCATCAGATGCGGCAAGTGCAGTAGGGGCACCGTCACCCAAACTCTTAAGGGTGTCATCAACCCAGTGCTCCATGCCTGCTCCGTTGTAAACAAGCAGTTTGGCGTTGGAAAAGTTTACCATGTCCGCAGTAGAAGGCTCCCAATCGTGAGGCTCGGTGCCAGCGGGGACAAGGTTCTTGACCTCGATTTTATCGCCACCAATTTTCTTGGCAAAATCTGCCATGGGATAAAAACTTGCTAGTACCTGTAGCTTAGAGCTGTCTGCTGCACCGTTAGTAGCAGGTTTATTGCAGCCGGAAAGTCCTAGCAGAGTGGGGGCAACTACAAATGCAGTAGCTCCACTCAAACGCAAAAAGTCGGCGCGGCTCATGTTCCTGTTCATGTTTTTCTCCAAATCCTAGTGATTGGCTTGTTGAGAAAGGCAGTCGGGACAGGTGCCATACAAAACAGTCTTGTGTGCGTCAACCTTAAAACCATGATGAGCCTTAATGTGCGAGGTAAAATCATCAACCATGTGGCAGTCTAGGGGAAACGCCCTACCGCATTCCAAGCAAACAAGCTGCGCTGCACTTTGCTCAGGAGATAGACGGTACAAGGCCTCGCCCTTAGGAGAAATGGCTTTAAGGAGCTCGTGTTCTGCAACAAGATGCTCAAGGTTGCGATATACCGTAGTGCGACCAATCTCGCTACCTGCCGTGCGTAGAGCTTCGTGCACACCGTCTACCGTAAGGTAACGCTGAGTATTGTTGCTCAGGCAAGCGAGAATATCTTCACGCTGACGGGTTTTGTATGAGCCTCGCTGTGGCATAGCCGTAACCTTTCTCGTTTTCAATATGAAATCGAAAACCAAATTCATACTAGGACAAAGAGCTAGGATGTCAATAAAGTCTTTAGCTTATTCCATAGCAATATCAGCAAGTTTGAAAAGAGTTGGCTGTTCTTGCATTTGAATAAGCTATCCACATGCCTATGAAGGAATTTTATATATATCATCCTCATAGAACATAATCTTATCCTTTTTATGCGCTTGCTTTAGTACAGTAATCACGTTGTAAACGTCAAGATATGGTGAAACTATACCCATACCTGCCATTCCAAACATAATGCCATTGAGTACCTGCTGCTCTGCTGGGGTAATAACAAAAATAATAAGAGGTACGAGGCCAAGTATAAAGGGCAATAAACTCATAAGAATAAAGCGTCTTCTTGTTAGGGGATGTGAGGCTAGGGCAACAAACATCATCTTGCCCTTTAGTTTTCCTATTGTAACCTTGGCAGCTTTTGGATAAACAATAGCATGAAGCCATTCGTGTACAATCAGCAAAACAAATCCAGCTATGAAGCCACTTATAACTGCCAAGATGGATACCACCATCGTGTGGCTAACAATTGTTTTGATAAACATTGTCATGCATAAAAAAGCACACAAAATTGCTGCTATAGGGCTTGCTTGTTTTGTCAGCTCATCAATTGAAGGTGGAGTATCTAGCTTAATTGCGTTTTTTGGTAGCTGCCCGCGTTGATATGCTTTTATGTCGTTGATGCTTGGTTTAATGACAATCATTTGCACCTCCTGACAAATCATAATTTTGAGAAAACTAACAACACATATCCTGCATTCAATCAATTTGAGAAAAATACTCAATGCAAGATAAGTATAAAGTTGTGCCAGACAAATGAGCAAAATGCTATGCTTGCTCAAAAGATTCTACTGGTGAAGCGGGCCTATAGGGGTTTGCCAGAAGAGCATGGGAGAGTCACATGCCAGATAAACGCAATGACGTTATTAGCTGGGACGAGTTCTTTATGAGGGTTGCTATGGCGGCGTCCATGCGCTCAAAAGACCCACGCACACAGGTTGGTGCATGTATTGCAGATGTGCACCATCGTATTTTGTCTGTGGGATATAACGGTACACCTTCTGCAATCTCTGATGACGAGTTTCCTTGGGGTGATTCCAGTGATCCCTTGGATGATAAGCACAGTTATGTGATTCATGCTGAGGCAAACGCCATTTTGAATTACCGTGGCAATCTTAAAGACATGCAAGGTGCCACCGTATATGTGACATTATTCCCTTGTCATGAATGTGCCAAGATGTTGGCTCAAGCAGGTATTGGCGAGGTTGTGTATTTGTCTGATAAGTATAAAGGTACAACCGATAACCTTATTTCTCGCCGAGTTCTGGAGAGTTGTGGTATTGGTTTTAGGCAAGTTGCTGTAAGCGATTGATAGCATATGGTACAGAAAGCTTCCAAGAATACCTTCAAACGGATACATGTAATACCCGCCCAGAAAAAGGACCTTCCGGCTATCTGGCAACTTTATGCAAGGGTTTGTGGAGCTGATTGCGAGCTGCCGCTTACTGCAGCTATCAGTACGAATGGTAATACCCCTACCCATGCAGCTTCTAATGAGGTTGCTAATGCAGCTGGGTGGATTTTAGGTATCTATCCCAATAAGACTGATTTTGAGAAGCGCATTGCTGTTGAAGAGTTTTTCATAGCACAGGTAGATACTCCAAGTGGCATTGTGCTTGCAGGTGCCTTTGGACTAGATAGTATGGATGATTCAGACTATGCGCAGGCTTCTTGGAAGCAACAACTACATGAGGATGAAGTAGCATCTATTCACATGCTTGCAGTTTTACCTGAGTTCCGTGGTCTTGGAGTTGGAGATGCCATGATGCGCGCAGCTCATTGTATGAGTTGTGATTGGGGTAAAAAGGCAATCCGTCTTGCAGTTGTTAAAGGGAATGTTGCCGCTTGCACGTTATATGAGCGTCATGGTTTTGAATGTGTGGACACACTAAGCGTGTATTACGAATCTTCTGGTGAGACGCCTCTTTTGCTTTTTGAGAAGGCATTATAGCTGTTTAAAAATCAAAGATCCAAAATCCAAAAATACAAAACATGCTGTTAATCATAGTAATAGGAGTCAATCTTCTGACGCCATCCTTTAGTGGCTTGGAACATGCTTATAAGCAGAATTTCCCTATGCTTAATATTTGCTTCATAGACAATAATGTAGTTGCCTGCATTAATGCAGCGTGGATTAGTCATATGATTTTGCCCAGCAGGTTTTATGATTAGGGTTCCAACGTATGCCATCGATCTAATTCTATTGATTGCGGTGTGAACGCATCGATCAAAGTATTCTGCTTCCTCTGCACCAAAGTACTGTAGGGTGTATCCGTAAGCAGTATGATAGTTTTCCCTAAATTGGTCGGATACCAGGATGGTATTTAACATGATACTTGAGCCACTCTGTTCTCGGGTCCACCAAGTACCGTGAACCTTCCTTGTACCTTTTGAAGTTCCGCAAGTTCGACTTCCTTACGAAACTCTTCTTTTGATTTGAGCGATAAAGGATTTTTTGGTACAGCAATAAGTTCTACGCGTTTGCCATCGCTAAGAAAGGCAATCTGGTCTGAGATGTCTACACCCAAAATTTCTCTAATGGATTTAGGAATGGTAACCTGACCTGTTTTGGTAATTGTACCTGCTGCAATTGCCATCTTCTTTACCTATCTTTGGAAGTTGTCTTCTCATTATTAATATTAATAATGAGAAGACGCGGGAGAAAGAAAAGATGGGTAAGTGGATGTTGGGCTGTTAGAAACTACATTATCACAGGTTTTTCTTATTAAATTCTAGCATGTCAAATAGCTCCAAACAGCTCAAAACAATTAACGCTTACTTGTCATCAGTATCTAAGAATGCACCAGTTTGGCGGTTCCATAGTTTGGAGTATTCACCATCGGCTTCTGCAAGTTGGGTATGGGTGCCGTCCTCTACAATCTTGCCATCGGAGAGCACAACAATACGATCCAAAGAAGCGACAGTGGATAAGCGATGGGCAACTACAAGAGTGGTACGGCCCTTCATGAGGTTTTCTAGTGCATCTTGTACCAGCGCCTCGCTTTCGGAGTCCAAGGCAGAGGTTGCTTCATCTAAAACCAGAATGGGTGCATCAGTTAAAATCGCGCGAGCAATGGCAATGCGCTGACGCTGTCCTCCAGAAAGTTTAACGCCGCGCTCGCCAACCATGGTGTCCATACCGGCGGGCAAACGGTCTATAAATTCAAGTGCATTTGCTTGGCGTGCAGCCTCGCGGATTTGCTCGTCCGATGCATCGGGACGGCCATAGGAAATATTATCCTTAATGGAGCGATGGAACAGCAAAGCCTCTTGGGGTACATAAGCAATCTGCCTGCGTAAACTCTGTTGCGTAGCATGGCTTATGGCCTGACCGTCTACATAAATATGTCCATCTTGCACATCGGACAGGCGGAGCAAAAGCTTGGTAAGCGTAGTTTTACCTGAACCAGAACGACCGACTAAGCCAACACGTTGTCCTGCAGGAATGTGCAACGTAAGATCCTCAAAAACCTTATCGTCCTTAGTGGCATCAAGGTAGGCAAATCTCAGGTGGTCAAAGTCGATGGCACCGTTGGTTACTACCAACGGCTTTGCATCAGGGTCATCTTCTACAAGACGTGGCTCGTCAAGAATTTTGGTCATCTCGGCAGCATCACCAATGGCGCGGTTAATGCGTTGCATCATGGAATTGATGTAATTAAATCGCATGGATAGTTGGTAGGTGTAGGTGAAAATCATGACTAATGTACCTGCGGAAATACCAAACCATGCGTTACCACCTGCTACAAAAATTGATGTAATAAGCATGATGAGGGTAATAAGACCGCTGGTAGTAAAACCACGTTGCATCATGGCGCGCATGGAGCGGTTTGCAGCACTCATGGCTTGAGTGTCTGCTTCATTGAAGAGTTGCTTTTCAAAGTCTTCTCGACCGCAGGTCTTAACAGCCAAAATGTTGGTTACTGCATCAGAGAGCACGCCGGAAAGTTTATTTTGGGCGGCGGATGTTTCTACGGATAAAGGCACTATGCGCTGGTACATGCGGGTAGCAACAATCACATAAACCACGAGCATGAGGGCTAGCACCACCACAAAGGAAGGAACTATGGGAGCCAGTATAACAATGGTGGCTATAACGGAAGCAATGGTAGGAATAAGCGAGTACACCACAACGTCTACCAGGGCGGAATAGCCACCCATAAAACGTGTGGTTTGCGAGACTAACGATCCACCAAAACGACCGGTGTGGAAGGTCATAGACTGGTTAGAAAGCGTATCAAAACATAAACGGGATAGCTGATAGTCTCCATTAATCTCTAGTTTGTATACGGCATAGTCTTGCAGTTTGGAGCATGCTTGTCCTATGGCATTAACCGCAAGCAAGGCAAGTACATAACCACCAAATACCTGCCATACTTGATCTGCGGGAACAGGAGATTTTTGAACGCGGTCTACAATAAGACTCATAACCCAAGTATTTACATAGGTTAAGAGCGTGACATAGGCAACAGAAGTAAAGACAGCTAAAAAAGCAGCACCTGGTTTAAGTTTGGTTACTTGCCAAAAGCGCCAGAGAGTACGGTGTACAACAGCTTTATCAAGCTGTGCGGTAGAGCGTTGAGACATGAAAAACCTTCCTATATTATGCTTTTGTACAGGTAAAACTTAGATTTCGATGCTTAAGAAATTTTGATCAATGGTAATTTTGCAAATTGCCTGTGGGTACTGTTTGCTAACCATACGGTCAATGGCAGTTTTGAGTTCATCATCGGTCATGGGCAGATTAATGGGCCGCACGCAGTCAAAAATGATGTTGGTATGTGTGGGACCAGGAACACAGCGCAGGTCATGGATGGTCAAACGGGGGTCAATGGAGCGTACGCGGCGAGCAATCCAATTGCGCATATCATCTAGGTTGGGATCGTTCGTCACAATTGGGTCGTAATGCAGTACGCATACGATGCCCTCTTCTAGGAAGCGTTGTTCAATATTGTCTATGGTGTCATGGCTTTGCAGGGGGTCGAGCTCCGCAGCCATCTCCACGTGAGCACTAATAAATACACGGCCGGGACCATAGTTATGGACCATTAAGTCATGGGTGCCTAGTACGCCATCGTAGCTCATGATGGCATTATGAATATACGTAACAAATGTGGGGTCGGGCGCAGAACCTAACAGTGGATCAATAGTGTCTTTTATGAGGCCAAAGCCACTATAAATAATGTACAGAGCTACTGCAAAACCAGCCCATCCATCAAAGTTAAAGCCAATGAGCACTGATAAGAGATTAGCCATCAAAACGGCAGAGGTGGTAATAACGTCATTGCGTGCATCTACAGAAGCAGCAATGAGTGCTCCAGAATTGATTTTCTCGCCAACAGATTGGTTGAATGAAGCCATGTAAAACTTCATCAAAATAGATATAACTAGCACAAGAGCTGCGGGAATACCAAAGCTTACAGGAGCAGGACTTATAATTTTTTCAAATGAAGTTTTAAAGAGTTCTACGCCAATGACCATAACAATAACAGCAACAATCAGTCCGCTTAGATACTCGTAGCGACCATGACCATAAGGGTGCTCAATATCTGCTGGTTTAGCTGCTAATTTAAAACCAAACAACGAAATAATGTTGCCGCCTGCATCGGAAAGATTGTTAACAGCATCCGCAAAAATGGAAACCGAGCCAGAAAGTAGCCCAACGAGCGCCTTACATACAAACAGCACTGCATTAAAACCAATGCCGGCAATTGAGGCTGCAGCACCGTATATACGGCGATCTTTGGGGTTGTTAAGGTCGGTTGCATTGGGAGCCAGGTGGCTCATAATCCATTGTTCCAACATGCTATCCATTTCAACTTTGTATCACAGCGTGCTTTATGAACTTATTTACCCAGTTGAGCTTTGGCTATCGTGCGAATTAGCTTTCTTAGAGAAAAAATGTCCGAGCGCACCGTTAGACTTAATCCGTAAAACAAAATGACACTTTGATGTGCAGTCAGATTTGATTTTTGCGGAGCATATATGTCTAACGAGCAAGATTCTTTATTCTCTTTTGCAACTTTTGAAACACGTGAGCAACCTCATACAAGGTCTGTCTCAACTCATGGTGTGGCACCTAGTATGCCAACTACTGTACCTGGCATTGATCTTGCCAGTCTTAATGAGGCGCAGCGTGCAGCTGCGAAATGTACCTCTGGTCCGTTATTGGTGCTTGCGGGTGCAGGCTCAGGCAAAACGCGTGTGCTGACGTATCGTATTGCGCATATGATTGCCAATCAAGGCGTACGTCCGTGGCAAATCCTTGCTATTACCTTTACCAATAAGGCCGCTGCAGAGATGCGCGAACGTCTGAATGCCTTGCTTCCTGGCGGCACACGTGGCATGTGGGTGTGTACTTTCCACGCGATGTGTGTGCGTATATTGCGTGAGGACGCAGAGCGCTTAGGTTTTCAGCCAAACTTTACCATCTATGATGACGATGACTCAAAGCGTCTAGTCAAAGCTATTATGAATGATTTAGATATTGAGCCAAAATCGTTTCCACTCAATGCTATTCGTGCACAGATTTCTACTGCCAAAAATGCCATGATTACGCCAGATCAGATGAGTGATGAAGCAGAAAGTCCTTTGGCATGTAAGAGTGCACAAGTTTATAGTGAACTTCAGCGTCGCTTGATGCGCGCAAATGCTATGGACTTTGATGATCTTCTTGTTAATGCATATGAACTGTTGTCTAAACACCCTGATGTACTAGAAAAGTATCAGCGCCGTTTTATACAGATTTCTGTAGATGAGTATCAAGATACCAATCACGTACAGTACAAAATCACTAATGTATTGGCGGCGCGTACGCGTAATTTAATGGTTGTTGGTGACGACGATCAATCTATTTATTCTTGGCGTGGTGCGGATATTCAAAATATCTTGGATTTTGAGAAGGACTATCCAGACGCTCGGGTGGTCAAGCTGGAAGAGAATTACCGTTCAACGGGACATATTTTAGCAGCAGCAAATGCAGTGGTTTCTAACAACTCACGCCGTAAGTCTAAGCACTTGTTTACCTCGCGTGGTGATGGAGACAAAGTACATATATATCAAGCGGCAGATGAGCGCGATGAGGGTCGTTGGATAGGTTCGGAGATCGATAAAGTTCACGATAAGGGCACCAGCTACGATGACATTGCGGTGTTTTATCGCACTAACGCACAGTCCCGTATTTTGGAAGATATGTTCTTGCGTGCGGGGGTTCCCTACAAAATCGTGGGTGGCACGCGCTTTTTTGACCGTCAGGAAATTCGTGACGTCATGGCATATCTTAAGCTTGTGGTTAACCCTGATGATGACGTGGCAGCTCGTCGTGTTATCAATACGCCGCGTCGAGGTATTGGCACCACATCCATCAACAAGATTGCCAGCTTTGCTGCGTCAGAGGGCATTTCCTTCTTTAGCGCAGCTCAGGCTTGTGTGGCCGAGGTAGACCTGTTGTCTACCAAGGTACGCAATGCACTGGCTGAGTTCACCAACGTTATTGAGTCTTGTCGTCATATTTCGGGAGACTTGGCGGATGTTGTAGAGGCTATTGTCGAGAAGAGCGGTATTATTCGCGCCTATGAGACCGAGAATACTATGGAGGCGCGTGGCCGTATAGAAAACGTGCAGGAATTCTTTGGTGTTGCAGCAGAATTTGACGAGGACCATGAAGATGCAGCAGAAACACTGGAGTCTATCGAGCAACTCAAAGAGGCTGGTGCTATAAGTGCTGATGAAGCAGATGTTGCTAGCGCCCAAGCTGCTGTAGTTCCGGCTACGGCAACCAACTTACGTCCTCCCGTCGCAGCAGAAAAGCTTCCTGCTCTTATTGAGTGGCTTGCCCTGCGTAGCGATCTTGACTCACTTGCGGGTTCTACCAGCGCAATTACCATGATGACCATTCATTCAGCTAAGGGTTTGGAATTTCCCGTAGTTTTTGTTGCAGGTATGGAAGATGGTATCTTCCCACACACGGCCTACGATGCAGATCCGGCGTCTTTAGAGGAAGAGCGCCGTTTGGCTTATGTTGCCATCACGCGTGCAGAGTGTCGCCTGTATCTTACCTATGCGCTTACTCGTCGCACCTATGGTTCTACACAAGCAAATCCACGCAGCCGCTTCCTTAACGAGATTCCAGAAGAGCATATTACCAATGTTGGCGTGGGTTCGTCTGGTTTTGCAGGAGTAGGTTGGGAAAAGCGTGGAGATCGTCGTGGAACTTATGGTTCTGGGCAGGGTTCTGATATGTATGGCGGTCGTGTGTTTGGTTCTGCTACGCGTTCATCCAACTTAGGTTCTCGTAAAAATGCTGGCAGAGGCTCTAGTTTTGCAGATTTTGCCAGCGATGCTTCTGCGAAGAATTTCTCGGCAGAAGATTCAAGGGCTTCTCGTGAGACACGCAGCTCTGCTCGTATAGAGCGCACGAGTTCGCAAAGCTTTGCTGTAGGGGATAGCGTCTCTCATAAGACCTTTGGACCTGGTGTGGTAAGTGCGGTGGATGCCGATACCATTGAGGTTGTCTTTAGCCGTACTGGGAAAAAGAAGAAGCTCATGAAGGGTTTTGCACCTATTGTTAAGGTGGAGGGATAGTCATGAAGCTTGGAATAATTTGTGCTATGGATGTGGAAGCCGCACTGCTCAAGGAGTGTATGCGCAATGCAACAACCACTACCTATGCACACATGGATTACGTAGAAGGTACGCTTGAGGACTGTCCCGCTGTGGTAGTTCGTTGCGGCATTGGCAAGATTAATGCTGCGGTGTGCGTGCAAAATTTAGTCAATCGCTTTGGTGTGACACACGTTATTAATTCTGGTGCGGCTGGCTCGTTGGATAATCGCATTGATATTTTGGACATTGTGGTTTCTACCGACGCAATCCATCATGACGTAGATGCTACTATTTTTGGCTATGCTGCAGGTGAAGTACCTGGTTTGGGTGTGGCATCATTTTTTGCAGACGAGGATCTGCGTGCGGTGGTGCGCGCGGCCATTACTCAGGCTCACGAGAAATACGCGGTGTTTGAAGGCCGCGTTGCTTCTGGAGATCAATTCATCGCAGATGATGCTACCAAAACACGCATCAAAGATACGTTTGATGCGCTTTGTTGCGAGATGGAAGGAGCCTCCATTGCTCAGGCGTGCTGGCTGAATGACGTGCCCTTTGTCATCATTCGTGCTATTTCTGACAAAGCAGATGACTCAAAGCAGATAGAATACCCCGTCTTTGAGAAGATCGCAGCACATCAAAGTGCCAAGGTTGTTATGTTGGTAGCAGCTCAGTTGGCGGCCCGCTTGTAGTTTTTACAAAACTTTTTATGAAATCAAAATATCTGGCTGCACGCATAGGCCAACTAGGTCAGGCCCTGTATGGACTAACAGCTCTGGCGTTGCAGGAGAAAAAACAATACGAGTAAGGTTGGTAATGCGCTTTTTGATTTCTGATTCAAGATAAGAAGCAATTTCTGCAGAGTTGGAAACGCAAATACCTACAGCAACGTGCGGGAAGTTCGTGGCGTGCTTCTCTACAAATTTGAGTTCTTCTTCAATGGCTTTCTCAAAGCCACGTGCTTTTTTAACAGGGGCGTACATGCCGTCTGAGTTGCAGGTGATAACAGGCTTGATGTTGAGCATCGTGCCTAAACGATAAGTGGCTTCAGAAATGCGTCCACCTTTGCGCAGGTAGGATAGGGTCTTGGTGCAAAACCATAGACGTGTATCGTTTACAAGTTGCTCGCATTTGGCAATAATCTCGTTAAACTCTAAGCCTTTCTCGGCAAGCAGGGCAGCAGCTTGGACAACCATGCCTGCGCCCAAACCAATGTTCTTGGTATCAATAACATGTACCGTAAAGTTGCTCACCTGCGAAGCAATGAGTTGCACGGTGTGATTGGTAGAGGACAAACCACTGGAGATGGTCACGAAAATTGCTTGCGTGCAGCCGCCATCTCTAGCCTTATATAATGCTGTCAAAATACTATCTGGACTAGGTAGGGACGTTTTGGGAATTTCCTCATTAAAGCGCGCAATGACATCCGCTGACGTAATGTTAATGGTGGACTCAAATGAACTTCCATCAGAATAACTAATGGTAAGAGGGACAATTTGTACGTTATGCTCGCGTGCAAATTCGGCGCCGGTATCGGTGCCAGAATCGGTAAGAATTGCAATTCGCTGGCTGCTCATAAAAGTCCTTTCCAGCATATACACCCGTGCTTTGCTTAAAGTATAGGCTACCCATTCTTGTGAAGGATTTCTACTTCAGCATAACGTCAATATGTAATCGTTCATATGAGCGGGTATATTTTTTATTGAAACTTTTTATCTACAATCATAAAGGAGTATCTATGGCCAATCGTTCTGGCAATCTCGCTAAGCATGATATGCCAAAGCGTTCGACCATTATTAGAGAGCCTGCTGTTGTAAGACGTCTTGCACGTAGCTCTCAAATAAGTAAATTTACATCGGATAGCACTATTGCTGCAGCGGTTATGGTTTTTGCCGCTCTGCTTGCTGTTATGGTTGCTAATTCGTTTTTGTTCGAGCCTTTGCACCATATTTTTATGACACAAATTGGCGTCAAGTTTGGTCACTTTGTTTTGACCATGTCTATCGAAGCGTTTGTGAATGACTTTCTCATGGCTATTTTCTTCTTGCTCGTAGGCATTGAGCTTAAGTATGAGGTAACCGTGGGTGAACTTCGCCGTCCTCGTCAGGCAGCACTTCCTATGTTGGCTGCCGTGGGTGGCGTAGCAATTCCGGCTCTTATATTCTTGGCATTTAATTGGGGTGGGCAGCAGCATGGTTGGGCCATACCCATTGCTACAGATATTGCTTTTGCTCTAGGAGTCATGTCACTTCTGGGCGATAAAATCGCTGCAGAGACCAAGGTGTTTTTCCAAACGCTTGCCATTGCAGATGATATTTTGGCCATTGTAGTTATTGCCTTGTTTTATGGGCACAGTCCTTCCATCTTTTGGATGGCGGCTGCAGGCGTTGCAATTCTCATCTTGTGGGGTCTTAATCGTGCACGTATTTATACAGTTAAACCTTATATTATTGTAGGTCTATTGCTGTGGGCTTGTATGTATAAGTCTGGTATCCATGCCACTCTAGCTGGCGTTATCTTGGCGTTTTTCTTGCCTGCAAAGTCTGACATTCGCCTGAGTGCCTTGCGTGATTGGCTTAATGGTCAGGCTCGTAAGTTGGATGATGTGTACGATGACGAGTCTCACGTGTTGGGTCAGCATAGCTTTACTAAAAATGCCGAGAAGGTCGAGCACGTACTACATCACGTTACACCGCCACTGGTTCGTGTGGAACATGAGATTTCTGTGCCCGTTAACTTTATTGTCTTGCCGCTGTTTGCCTTTGTCAACGCACAGGTTCGCTTGGTTGGTGCAGATTTTGGTGCTATTTTAGCGGATCACGTTGCTCTTGGTGCATTCTTTGGTGCCGTGCTGGGTAAGCCTTTGGGCATCATTTTGGTTACCTGGGTGCTTGTTAAGTTGGGCTTCTCAAAATTGCCCAAACACGTAAGCTGGGATCAGGTTATTGCGGTAGGAGTTATGGGTGGTATGGGCTTTACTATGTCCATCCTCATTGCTGGTATGGCATTTCCTCACGCGGAGGAAGTATTGGCAGCAAAATGTGCCATTTTGTTAGGCAGCGTAGTTGCTGGTGTTATTGGAATAGTGTTTGTTCGCGCACACGATGCCATCGTGCACAAAGCACTAGGTACAGAAGATGAGGCTCAGTAGCAATCTTGTTGAGGTATAGCTTTTTAGCTTACTGTTCCGTATACGTAGCCCCAGCCATGGGCGGTAATAATTGAGTTGAGCTGGTCGCACAAGCGCGCGCGATAATAGTTGCCCGTAGGCACCAGCTCAACAACCTCCATAAGCTCGTTAGATAAGTCGTTCATCTCGGCACGGACCACTATGTCTATATGGGAAACTATCTCATCAGTTGCATATAGTTCATCAACCAAACGCTGAAGTTCTCCATATTCTTCCGCTTGTGTATTCATGCAACTCCTTACATCACTCATATGAATATAGGCATAGTACCCAATATGGCCTGACATTTGTGGGATAGTAAGAATGCACATTACATTGGCGTTTGGATAGTGTTTGGAGCGGTCGTGTCAAATTATTATCAGTCGCTTACTAACGAGCAGCTGGATCAGGAACTTTTCCAACTCGAACAGCAGGTTTCTGAATTTCGTAGCATGAATTTGGCATTGGATATGGCGCGCGGTAAGCCTAATTCTGACCAGGTCAATTTGTCCCGTCCTCTTGTGGATGTACTTTCGTCCTCTGTGGACTTTATCGATAAGGGCGTGGATGCTGCAAATTATGGTTGTCCGGAAGGATTGCCTTCAGCACGACAGCTGGCAGCAGAGCTTTTGAATGTTAACCCAAACAATGTGTTAGTAGAGGATTCTTCCAGCTTACATATCATGTACGACACCATAGAAAACGCTTTTACTCGAGGCATTGGTGGTAGTGAGCCTTGGTACAAACAGGGGACCATAAAGTTTTTGTGTCCCAGCCCAGGGTACGATCGTCACTTTGCACTCACAGCTTCTTTTGGTATTCAAAATGTAGCTGTGGAACTAACTAAAGACGGACCTAATATGGATGAGGTCTGTCGTCTGGTGGAAACGGACTCATCTGTTAAGGGTATTTGGTGTGTGCCCAAGTATGCTAATCCCACAGGTATTACCTATTCTGATGAGGTGGTTCGTCGCTTTGCAAGGCTTAAGCCTGCAGCACCAGACTTTAGGATTTATTGGGACAATGCCTATTGTGTACATGATTTAGAGGAACCTGCAGACGAACTTCTCAACATCTTTGATGCACTGGAGCAAGCGGGTACAACAAACTTGGTATATGAGTTTGCCTCTACATCAAAGATTACTATTCCTGGTGCGGGTATGTCTTGGGTTGCAGCTTCTGATGAAGATATTGCTCAGCTTGCGACAGCCTTTTCTTTTCATCGTGTTTGCCCCAATAAGATGGTTCAACTGGCACATGTGCGCTTCTTGCAAGATGCTCAGCACGTTGCCGAGCACATGAAAAAACATGCTGCTCTTGTGGGACCGCGCTTCAATCTGGTGTTTTCTAAGTTAGAAAAGAGCTTATCTGCACTGGATATTGCACGGTGGACCCACCCCAAGGGAGGCTATTTTGTAAGCTTTGATGGTCCCGAAGGTTCTGCAAAAGCCATTGTTGCCCTTGCTGCTCAGCTGGGAGTAAAGTTAACAAGTGCTGGCGCTACCTGGCCCTACGGTAAAGATCCACGTGATACTAATATTCGCATTGCTCCTACATTTCCTTCCATGGAGGAATTAGATCAAGCACTGGATGTTTTTATCGTCTGTGTTAAATACATTGCCGCTCGTTTGGAAAAACAACACCGTCAGTCGTAGCTTAGAAAGACTTCTGTAAAATAAAAAGCTGTCACTTTATATATAGTGCTATAGGTATAAGAAAAAATCTGAGTCCACGAAGGATTGGTTATGGCAAAAAAGAAGCATAAAACAGCACGCGAACGGTTTACCGTTGTCGTTGTTGCTATCCTTGCGGTTCTGATGGTCTTGTCCATTTTGTTGCCTTCATTATCGTCCATCTTTATGGCTACTGCACAAAAGGGCGCTGCTTCGTCTGCGCAATCTGCTGTAAACACAGATGCTGCTATTACATCCATGTCTGATGTGGACGAGAGATACGGCAAGCTGGTTGAGGAGTACAAAACTACCCTTGCTTCTGATAGCAACGATCTTGCTGCCCTTCTCAATTTGGGAAATAGTTACATGGCTTGGGCAGGTACTGCTACATCTTTTGCTTCGGATGATGCAGGCAAAGCTCATGTAAATGATTTATATAAGCAGTCAATGGACGCCTATGATAAATACCTTGCACTTAATGATTCTGCAGATGTTTACGTACGCCGCACCATGGCACAGTACTATTCGGGAGATACGGATGCGGCACTTGCATCCATGGAGAAGTACACCGCAGGCGCTGGTAAAGATTATGGTCCTGCTTGGGCCTACCTAGGCTTGATGTATCAGACTACTAATAATACCGAGAAGGCCAAGGAGGCATATAATTCCGCCATTTCTGTAGATGCGGACGATGCCTATGGCGCAAAATCTTTTGCACAAAACCAGCTTGCTAGCATGGAAGGCACCTCTTCTGATGCAACAAATACCAATTCAAATTCTACTGGTCAAAGCTTGCAGAGCCTTTTGGGTGGTTCTTCTCGATAAGTCTCATAAGCTTACGTAAGCAAGTTTGAAAGGACACACTATGGACCTTTTAGTTACAACACAAACTACTGCAACTGGCATTACCCTTATGGTAAGTGGCGAAGTAGACGTTTCCTGTGCAGACGAGCTTCGTAACGCGCTTTTTGCTGCATTGGAGTCAAAACCTGCTCAGATTATTGTTGATCTTTCCGAGGTAAGCTATATAGATTCTACCGGTAT
This sequence comes from Atopobium fossor DSM 15642, assembly GCF_000483125.1. GTDB lineage: Bacteria > Actinomycetota > Coriobacteriia > Coriobacteriales > Atopobiaceae > Atopobium > Atopobium fossor. The sequence continues at coordinate 66,989 of NZ_AXXR01000003.1, read as the reverse complement.
TGGTGTATTGGTTGGTGTAGCTCACAAGGCAGCCGAACAAAACGGCATACTGTCTGTTATTCACCCCCAGAAAAATGTCGCTCGCGTACTTTCCTTGCTTGGGGTAGATTCCGAGCTCAATGTAGTGCTGGACTAGGAGGCACCTAGTGTTTGGTATTGGAGAGACAGAGCTTGTACTCATTTTGCTCTTTGGCTTCTTGATGTTTGGACCAGATAAGTTACCTGGTATGGGTAAAACCATCGGTCGTGCTCTTCGTCAGTTTAGGACGGCACAAGACGGTGTAACTAAGGTTGTTCAGTCTGAGATTATCGATCCCATTAGCAAAGGTGCAGATGCAGATATGAGTTCCTCCATTGAGGATGAGCTTGATGCAGACATTGACGTGAGCAAGAAGGAAACTTTTGCTCAAAAGAAAGCTCGTCTTGCTGCAGAAGCTGCTGCCGAGAAAACCGCGGAAGTTTCATCTTCTGAAGAAGACGTTATGTCCCAGGAAGAAGCCTCTTCCAAGCCCGAGCCCGCACCAGCACCCACTTCTGAACCAGACCCTGAGCCCGAGATTTCCACAAGTGCTGCTTCTCTCTATGGTCTTACTACCACCGCAGCTCCTGCAGTAGTTGCTGCAAAGAAAGATGCAAGCGATTCTGTAAAGGAGGAGGGGGACGAGTAGGCGCAAGCCTCATCCCTGTTACATTATGCCTATCGGACCAGCTCGTATGCCGTTGCTCGATCACTTAGGAGAGCTTCGTCGTCGTCTTACTATTATCGTTGTTTCCCTTATCATTGCTGCGCTTGTGATATATGAAGCAACGCCAATCCTTATTGACGTTATTCTTGACCCCATACGTGACTATATTCCTGGTGGACAGCTCGCAGTACTTACCGCTTTAGGTGGTTTTACCATTCGTTTTATGGTAGCAATGTATGCTGGTCTTATCGTGTGTACACCCATTGTTATTTGGGAAATTCTGGCATTCTTTCTACCAGCTCTTAAGCCTAACGAGCGCAGATGGGTTGTTCCTACGGTGTTAGCTATGGTGCTGCTGTTCTATTTGGGCATGGTTTTTTGTTACTTTGTAGCGCTACCCGCCGCATTTGGCTGGCTCAATGAGCAAGCCATCGATTTCGCAAAAGTAATTCCACAAGCTGAGGATTATATCAGCTTGATTACATTGTTAGAGATTGGCTTTGGTATTGCCTTTGAGTTACCTCTTGTGGTGTTTTATCTTAGTGCCTTGCATGTGGTGCCATATGCCACCATGCGTGGTGCTTGGCGGTATATTTACGTAGGGCTTATGGCAGTGTCCGCAGTTGTTACACCTGATGCTTCACCAGTAACTATGATTTTGATGTTTGCTGCACTCATTTCTTTGTATGAGATTTCTTTGGCAGTAGCACGCCAGGTTATCGTTATTCGTGATGGCAAGCAGGCCCTAAGGTGGACACGTGAGGACTACGCTAATCGCAACTAGTGTTTACGAATACCCGCCTTTGTGGGTATGCTCATAGCACTGTTTGCGATTATTGTTTTTACTAATTGATTTAAAGGAGCATGCGAGTGAAGCTTGTAGTTGCAGAAAAAAATGATGCAGCCCAGCAAATCGCACGCCTATTGTGTGATACGGGTAAGCCCAAATCTGACAAGGTGTATAACACGCCGGTGTACCGCTTTGAACACGAAGGTGACGAGTGGGTAACCATTGGTTTACGTGGACATATCCTAGAGCCAAATTTTCCGCCAGAGATGCACTATCGCAAACGTGGTGGCTGGTTTGGTGTAACGGAAGATGGGGAAGCGCTTCCTTGCGATGTTCCCAAAACGCTTCCTACACCTCCCTTTGCTTCCAAACGTCGTCCTTATATGGAGGATGGCATCTCTATTAAGTCGTGGAATATTGCCTCTTTGCCTTATTTGGTATGGGCACCCGTAGAGAAGCTCCCTGCCGAGAAGGAAATTATTCGTGCACTTAAAAATCTTGCCAAGAAGGCAGATTTTGTCATCATCGGTACAGACTTTGACCGTGAGGGTGAACTTATTGGTTCGGATGCACTTATCCAAATCCGTGAAGTTGCACCTGATGTTCCAGTAAGTCGTGCCCGTTACTCTGCTTTTACTAAGCGCGAGATTGATCATGCGTTTAGCAATTTAGTTGAGCTTGATCAAGACCTTGCAGACGCAGGTGATTCTCGTCGTTATATTGATCTTATTTGGGGTGCTGTGCTTACGCGCTATTTAACCGTTGCTAAGCGCAGTGGCTTTGGTAATACGCGTTCTGCAGGTCGTGTACAAACGCCAACATTGGCTTTGGTGGTGGCTCGTGAGCGTGAGCGAATGGCGTTTATTCCAGAAGACTATTGGGTAATCAATGGTATTGCAGCCTCTGGTGATGATGAGTTTAAGATTGCTCACGCTAAAAATCGCTTTACAGATGGTGTTGCAGCTCAGGCGGCTTTTGCTGCTTGTGATGGTGTCACCTCTGCCAAGATAGTTGATGTGATCAAGCGTGAGCGTAAATCTAATCCACCCGCTCCTTTTAATACAACATCTTTGCAGGCTGCAGCTGCGGCAGAAGGAATTTCCCCTGCACGTACTATGCGCTTGGCAGAGTCTTTGTACATGGATGGTCTTATCAGCTATCCTCGCGTAGACAATACGGTGTACCCCTCCTCACTGGACTTGCGCGGTGTTGTTTCCACACTTAAGGGAGTCGCTGCATATAAGGATGTTTGCAACAGCATTTTGTCTGGCGAGAAACTCCATCCTACACGCGGTAAGCAAGAAACCACAGACCACCCGCCCATTTATCCTACGGCCGCTGCTAACCCAGATAATTTGCAGCCCGCAGAATGGAAACTATACAATTTGATTGCTCGGCGTTTCTTGGCAACACTTATGGATCCTGCTGTTATTGAAGGAACTAAGTTTAAGATTGATAGTGCTGGTGAGTTGTTTCAAGCTTCGGGTGATGTCTTAAAGGTTGCAGGCTATCGTGCGATATATCCCTTTGGCCTAAAAAAAGATGAACAACTACCTGCTCTTGAGAAGGGCGATACCGTTGCTATTAAGAAGGTTGAGCTTGTGCAAAAACAAACGGAACCTCCTGCACGTTATAGCCAAGGTAAGCTCATTCAAGAGATGGAGCGCTTGGGTCTAGGCACTAAGTCTACTCGTGCATCCATGATTGAGCGTCTTTATGCCGTAAAGTATCTCAAGAATGATCCTGTAGAACCCAGCCAACTTGGTATGGCTATTATTGATGCTTTGCAAACCTATGCACCACATATTACCTCTCCAGAGATGACGAGTCAGCTTGAGCAGGATATGACCAAAGTTGCTGAGGGTAGCGATACACAAAACAGCGTTGTTACGCATTCGCGTGCGCTTCTCGCTGAGATGATGGAGGGTTTAATCGAGCATACTGAGGACTTGGGAGAATCCATTTCTGATGCCGTAACCGCGGATGCTCGTGTAGGTACCTGCCCTAAATGTGGCAAAGATCTTGTGCTTAAGTCTTCTGCAAAGACACGCGGTAACTTTATTGGTTGTATGGGCTGGCCAGACTGTGATGTTACTTTCCCCGTACCTTCCAATGTGCGCATTGATGCTCTGGAGGGAGATGCGGCAGTATGTCCCGAGTGTGGGGCTCCCCGTATCAAGTGTCGCCCCTTTAGGGGTAAGGCATTTGAGGTGTGTGTAAATCCTGCATGCTCCACTAATCAAGAGCCTGATGTTGTGGTAGGCACTTGTCATATTTGTGCTGAGCAAGGTCGTTCGGGTAAGCTCATTGCTCATAAATCCGAGAAGACTGGTAAACGTTTTATTCGCTGTACCAATTACGAAGAATGTGAAACAAGCTATCCTCTGCCCGCACGTGGTGAGCTGCACGCAACAGCTGATCGTTGCCCTGATTGCGGTGCACCTATGGTAGAGGTGCAAACAGCTCGTGGTCCTTGGAAATTGTGTCCCAATCCCGAGTGTCCTTCCAAGGAAAAGACCGTACGACGTGGTGTAAAAAAATCTACAGCAAAGAAGGCAACTACTAGAAAAGTAACAACCAAGAAAGCAGCAACCAAGAAAACACCCACTCGTACTGTAAAGAAGTCTTCATAATGGCGGGCGTATTTATTACCCTTGAGGGTATTGATGGCTGCGGTAAGACTACGCAGATTCAGCGTTTGTATAATGCGTTGATGGCTGCTGGGGTAGATGTTATTTGTCTGCGTGAGCCTGGTGGCACAAAGATTTCTGAGGCCATTCGTGCGGTACTCTTGGATACCAATAATGCCGAGATGAGCGACGAGTGTGAATTGCTTTTATATGAAGCTTCACGTGCTCAGATGGTCAAACAGGTTGTTGAGCCAGCTTTGGCTGCAGGTACTGTGGTTTTATGTGATCGCTTTTATGATTCCACCTATGCTTATCAAGCGGGTGGTCGTGGTATTGATGCTCCGCGTGTGCTTATGGCAAATAAGCTTGGCAGTTGTGGTGTAGATCCTACAAGAACACTTATCTTGGATTTGGATCCGCGCGAAGGTTTTGCTCGTGCAACAAAGGGCGGTACCGATCGTCTTGAAGCGGAGGGCTTAAACTTTCAAGCTGCGGTTCGTGAAGGCTATATGGTAGTAGCTCATGATAATCCTCATCGAGCACAAATTATCAATGCGTCGGGCACTCCTGACGAGGTATATCAGCGCATTTGCGCTGCATTGGTTGATTTGGTTCCTCAGCTAGGTGCATAACATGGATTTGGGAGAGCAACATATTCAAGAAGTGCCTGCGTTTAATCAGATTGTAGCGCAGCCACGTGTTAAGCGTTTCTTGACATCGGCTGTTGCTAGTGGGCGTATTTCTCATGCGTATTTGTTTGTAGGAGCACCTGGAGCTGGTAAAACACTAGCAGCTCAAGCTCTCGCGCAAAGTTTAGTTTGTCCTCATGGTGGAGATGCTCATTGCGATGACTGTATCCGTGTTGCTCATCGTACACACCCTGATGTTCATTGGTATAGCCCTGCTGGTGTATCTGACTATCTGGCAGGTCAAATTCGTGAGCTTATAGATGATGTACAACTAACTCCCGTACGCGCAAAGTCTAAGGTATACATTATTCAGCGGGCAGATATGCTGCATGGTACCAGTGCAAATGCTTTGCTTAAGACTATTGAGGAACCTCCAGCTGGCGTTGTGTTTATCCTCATTGCTCGTACGTTGGATAACGTGCTGCCTACTATTGTTTCTCGCTGTCAGACGGTGCCATTTAGTGTACTTTCTCCCCAAACAGGTGCCCGTGCTATAGAGCTGGCATGTGGTATAGACGATTATCGAGCACAGATTGCGCTTGCAATAACAGGCACACCTCAACAGGCGGAACAGTATCTCTTGTCTGCTGCACGTCAGGAAATTCGTACGCAGGTCATACGTGCTTTTAGTGAATTAGCTCATGCTGACTCTTGGGATATTCTGCAAGCGGCACAAAGAATTGCTCATGCTATTTCGCCGCAAAAAAAGAGTAAAAAGAAGGTAGATGAGGCTAAGCTGAGCGAGGAAGAGCAGCAAGAAGCTGCCATTGTGGAGCAATATCTTTCCAAGAAAGCTCAGAGTGAACTTGAGGCTATAAAAAAGCGTGAAGCTACCTCAAAAGATCGTTCGGGTATGATAGAGGCTCTAGCTGCAGCAAAATCTTTATTACGAGATGTGCTTATGTACTGTGAGCATGTGGATGTGGCACCTATCAATATAGACCATAGTGATGTCATTCAGCGTATAGGTGCAACTACTACTATCACAGGTGTAATTTGTGCACTAGAAGCTGTTGATGTGGCAATTGCAGACATCAACCATAATGTAACACCTCAGTTGGCTTTAGAAGTCATGCTGTTATCTGCCAAGGAGGCACTGTAATGCCCACCGTTTTGCCGGTGAAATTTCCCTATATTGTCCACGAGCTGTGGTTTGATCCAGTTGCTTCGGGTGCCTGTATGGGGGACCATGTAATCGTTTCTACTGAGCGTGGCACCGAGATTGGTTTGGTTACGCGCGATTCTTTTGTTGTCCCTGAAGAAGAGCTAGGCGAGACGCTGGGTGAAGCTACATTAAGCTCTGTAGTTCGCATTGCCACGGAGGAAGATCTTGCTCGTGCAGATGAACTTGCATGTAAGGGCGAAGAGGCGCTACCGATCTTTCATCGTTTGGCCAAAGCTTCTGGCTTAGAGATTAAGCCCGTTGGCGTGGAGTATCTTTTTGATGGCGAGAAGGCCGTGTGCTATTTTGCTGCAGAGGAGCGCGTGGACTTTCGTCAGCTTGTGCGTGATTTATCTCATGAACTGCATGAACGTATTGATATGCGTCAAATTGGTGTGCGTGAAGAAGCTGCCATTGTTGGCGGTTATGCCCACTGTGGCCAAGAACTGTGCTGTAGAAGGTTTGGTCGTGAGTTTGAGCCTGTATCTATCCGTATGGCAAAAGAGCAGGATCTCCCGCTTAATTCCAGCAAAATTTCTGGTGCTTGTGGCAGGCTTATGTGCTGTTTGCGCTATGAATTTGAAGCTTATCGTGAGTTTAAGTCTCGCGCACCCAAGCGCAATGCTGTTATCGATACTCCTTTAGGTAAGGCAAAAATTGTTGAGTACAACACACCTAAAGAGGAGGTATGTCTACGCCTTGAAAGCGGCAAACAAATTCGTGTGCCTTTGGCAGAGATGGATGCTTCTGAAGCTGCCTGTGCAAAGTCCAAGGAACTCGGCTGCGCTTGTCGTCCAGATACGGTTTCACGTTCTACCTTAGACAAACTGAGTTCGCCAGAGATTCAAATGGCGTTGGCTGAGCTTGACCGCAAGAATGGTTTGCTTCCAGAAGAGAGCATTGATGAGCAGGATATCTTTGTAGAGCCTACCAAGCGTCAGCGTCGTGCACGTCGTACTACTCAGTCTTCCAACTCTAATTTCCTTTCAGACAGCTCTATGGCTGCCGAGAAACCCGAGAATCCTGTTCATAATACGCAAGAGCACCCATCTGGTTCTCGTCGTCGCTCCGAGCATCGTGAGCTAGGAGTTGCACCCACAAAAACACGCCGCGAGCGCCGCAAGAATATGGTTTTTGAGCAAAGCACAATGACTTCTGATGTTACCCAGGCTAAGGCTCCAACCAAACGTCGTCATCATCGTGCGGCTGCACCTCATCAAACTATGGATTCTGCAACTACAAAAACTTCTGGTCAAATGACTTCCAAGCCAGCTGGTTCCCACAAGGTACGTCGTGTTCGTCGTCCTGGTGATAAGGGTGGTACTGTTGGAGCTCCAGCTTCTGAGCGTGCGGAAAATACCAATCGTCCTGGACGTTCTTCTCGTTCGCAACATGTAGCCAAACATGGCCGCAAACCAGAGAGTACCGCCCATACTTCTGGTGCAGAACATACATCTACACCAAAGGCTCGCCGTAGACGCAGGCGTCCTTCTGGTGAAGGTTCCAAAACAAGCGAGTAGATGTAAGTTAAGACGATCTACTCAACATAAAGCAAGCGATAAATACTCCCGTAAAGCTCATGCTTTGCGGGAGTACGCGTGTACATTGACTGGGGTAGAACAGCAAATAATCGAATTGTTTTTGTAGGTGCCTTGAGAAACACATTCATTTGAATTAGGCTAAGCCTATAGTAGCAACGCATTGGACGTTCTTATGGAGTTCGCATGGGCCTAATTTTATATATCATTATGCTTATATATAACTTCTATAAGAATGTGCTGAATCCTGTACTTTTTATCCTTGAGGTTGTGGGTAACTGGAAAATCTTTGGTGATTTAGATATTGCAAAATGGAAATCTCTTATTCCAGGTCTTTCAAAGTATGAACTAGGAAAGCGTTTTGATAAGCCTATTCCTGGTTTGGTATGGGCTGTTGGAGAGTTGGTATATTTTCTGGTTGGTGTCTACACCTTTTATACCTATGTGCAGATTCGCCTTGCACAAAGAGGTGGGTTTACGCTTGATACCTTGCATTTGTTGGATGTACATTCACAAATGACAGGCCTGCAACGTATGGCTATTCCTCTTGTGTTGTTTGGCATTATTGCAAGTTGGTTTGTTATTAAGCATCTTTGTGAATTTTACGATAAGGGTATTGTGTACCAACTTGGCCTTACGGTTTTGCCTAGGATTTTTATTCCCATACTTTTGTTTACGAAAGGCAAAACAAGCGACTCCTCTATAGAGCAAAACTCGTATACTCCTTCGTCTAGGTATGCAGCAGTGCAAGTTTCTACGACTGCGGTTCCTACTATAGATATCCCAGCACCAGCAATGCAGACAAAACCCCATAAAACAAGCTCAATACGCCAGGAAGGTGACGTATTGAGCTTTGGTGATTTACGTGTGCGCACCGAGGGTCCCAAGCTGCCTTGTATAGGGTCGCTTCCACTTACCAAGAAAGACATCGAACGCGCGCGGTATCATCGTAATTAAAAGCCTAGTGTCTTGCTATCAAGCCAGATGGTAACAGGACCATCATTTACCAGTTCAACCTGCATATCTGCGCCAAAGATGCCACGACCTACATGAGATACATCGTGTGCTGCAAATTCGCAGAACTTCTCGTAGAGCCTATTTCCAAGTTGAGGATCAGCTGCTTCTACAAAAGAAGGACGTTTACCCCGGCGCGCGTTTGCATACAGAGTAAACTGGCTTATTACCAGCACTTCTCCATCAATGTCGGCAAGAGATACGTTCATCCTTCCGTGCTCATCATTAAAAATACGAAGGCCATATATTTTGTTCCACAGAGCTTGTGCCGTCTTTTCTGTATCGTCAGGACCTACTCCGAGCAAAATCATAAAACCTTGTTTGCAGGATCCAACAATTTGGTTATCTACATAAACAGAGGCGTGGGTAACGCGTTGCAAACAGGCTCGCATACTAGTTTCCTCTATTAGTCATCATGATTTTGCTTAGCAGACCAGCTTGTAGGTGTAATCTTTACAAACTGAACAGCGCGAATGTACGTATCAATTACTGCGTCGAGTCGTTTCATTTCCCACTCGGGAGCAATTTTGCGGCTCATCCACGCGAGGCGTTTGCGTAGGGTTGACTCATCAGTTACAAACTCAGCGGTGCCAAATATCATGGCACTTTCATACCAGGTTATGTATTTCTCTTCGGGGATTTCCACGTTGTGAACAGCCACATAGCAAACGCTGGGATTTTTGGCTAGAGCCTTTGCGCGCGTACCACCACGGCGGCAATGGAACCAAAGACTGTGGTCATTATCATCCAGCACGGCATTTACAGGTGTAGCATAGGGCGTACCATCAGGTAAAACTAACGAAAGCGTGCCCCATTTACAGTCATTTAAAATGCGCCAAGCCTCATCGTTGGGAAGTTTTCTTTTGGGTACGGACATGGAAGCTCCTTTACTAGGTATATGAGTAAGCTAGGCAAGCTTGTAAATCTTGCTGAACTTCTCTTCTAAGTACTTGGTGTAGAAGCTGGGATCAAAATCTGCGCCAACGGCACCCTTAATCAAATCAATGGGGTCTTTACCGCGGCCATAGGTCCAGATGCGGCTCCCCAGCCAGTCACTTAAGGGAGCAAGTTTGCCTGAGCCAATAATGCCATTAAGGTCCATGCCTTCTTCAATCATCTTGGCAGCAAACTGAGATCCGTAAGCACTGCCCAAAGCATAAGTGGGGAAGTAGCCAATAGAGCCGTCAGACCAATGCATATCTTGCAATGCACCCACTGTGTGGTTAGGAACATCTACACCCAAGTACTCCTTGTACTTTTGAGCCCACAGTGAAGGAATATCTGCTGCTTTGGCCTCGCCAGCAAACAACAGCTGCTCCAATTCGTAACGAATCAAAATGTGCAAAGGATAGGTAAGCTCGTCTGCTTCAGTGCGGATAAGAGAAGGCTCAGCGCGATTTTCGGCAAGATAGAGCTCTTGGGCGGTAACATTTGCCATATGCTCAGGGAAGTATTTTTTAAGCAGGTCAAGTAGCACGGGAGCAAAAGCTTCACTACGGCCAACAAGGTTCTCGTAGAAACGAGATTGAGCTTCGTGGATTCCCATGGAGGTGCCACCCTTAAGGCAGGTGTAGTCATATGCGGAATTGACTCCCTGCTCGTATATGGCATGACCTCCCTCGTGCAACATCGAGAAGATATTGGATAAAACATCATGCTCATACACATGCGAAGCAATAAAGACATGGTTGGAGGTCAGAGAGTCTGTAAATGGGTGCTCGGTATGGGCACATACCAAAGCATCCATATCCAAGCCCTCAATCTTACAAAGCTCAATACCCAAATCCCACTGCTTTTTGGCATCAAAGGTGCCTTCTACACAGCTACGACTGGGCTGATAGCCATTCTTTACGATATCGTTTACAAGGGGAACAACTGTAGCCTTAACAGCATCAAAGAAATTGTTATAAAACTCACGAGAAGTGCCGGGCTCAAATTCATCCAGCCAGACATCATAAGGGTCACGAGTAGCATCTTTGAGCTGGGCAATTTGGCGCATATAACTTACAACTTGATCAAGATAGGGAGCAAAGCTGTCCCAGTCCCCAGCAGGCTTAGCCTTGTGCCATGCATCGCCAGATTCAACGCGTAGGCGCGTGTAGTCACTTGCCATCTGCGCAGGAATATCTGCTTCGCGGGAACGGTCGCGTGCCAAAACGCGTACCTCGGCAGCACGAAAATCATCGAGCTCACCGTTTTTCTCGGCAGCTGTGAGGCGATCGAGAAGTTCTCCAGTTTCTTTAGAACACAATAGTTCGTGGTATTCTTCGTCTAAAATTGCAAGTGCTTCACCTCGACCAGCTGCACCTTTGGCAGGATCGGTTGTAGCTCCGCTAAAATAAATACCGCTCGTTGCATAATTATGGGCAAACAGGTGTTTTTCTATGCGATCAAGCTCGGCAAGATCGGCAGTAAGTTGATTGGGATTGGTAGCCATACTGCTCCTTTTTGGTAGGGAGTGATTATATAAAATTAAGTGTAACGCTTCGTAAACTTTGCGGATGGGAGAGCGGCATGATTAAGCTCATTTTGTCGGACATTGATGGGACCATTTTGCCGTATGGGCAAAAACATGTGTCGGCAAATATGTTGGATGCTATTCATACAGCCTTAGATGCTGGTATACGTTTTGGTCCTTGCACTGGTCGTGGCGTAGAGTGGCTGGCGCCATTGTTTTGTGATGATGCTACAGCCTATGCAACGGCTATTGGCACCAATGGTCAAAGTGTCTATCTGGATGGCCAAGCACTGGTGGAGACTCGCTTTACGCGTCAACTCTTGCAGCCTCTGGTAGACGAGCTATCTGATGTTTGCGGTGCAGGTGTGTTGGTGTTTATGGACGGTGTGCCCCATGTACTGTGTGGAGATACAGCAGATTTGATGGTGTCATTTCCAGAATATGCCAAAACCGCAATTATCGAGAAAACCATTCCATCCACAGATGCTATGACTAAATGCAATGTATTTCTTAACGGTGATATGGATGCCACAGTTACGTTGTGCCAGCGCCTGAATGAGCGCGTGAGTGGCCTAGACTTTGATGTGCCCAATCCTGCGTTTCTTAATGTGATGGTGGAGGGCCGTAACAAGGCTTCTGGTATTGATGCTCTTGCGCATCATCTGGGCATTACCTTGGATGACGTGGTAGTTTTTGGTGATGGCGGCAATGATGTACCCATGTTGGCTCACGTTCCAAATTCTGTTGCTGTTGCTGGTGCTATGGAACAAGCTGCAGCGGCTGCACGCTGGCATACTGGTAGCGTAGATGATGATGCAGTAGCAGATGATATTCGTGCGATAGCTTGTGGCGAGTGGCCCTTTACTCGCTAGTTTGTGCTAAGGTAAGCCAATGGCTATGACGGAGAGGGTATCTTCTCGTGTTATCCGTGGACAGAGAGGGTGTTTGGCGGTATGACCGCTGGCTGAGAAACGCCCACATGGATAGAGAAGTGCGTTCACTCTATCAGCTGTGACCTTAACGGAAGTTTTGTGCTCCTACGCCAGACTTCTTAGTAGGGGAGCCGTTCTCCTTACGAAACAAGGATAATTAAGTGGGCGTGTGCGAGAGAAAACGTGTGCGTCAATCAAGGTGGTACCGCGGTAATTTCCCGTCCTTGGGCACTATGCTCAGGGGCGGTTTTTATTGGAAGGGGAAGGTAAATGTCACTAGTTGACGACCTTAAACTTATTGCTGAGCAGGCAAACGAGCAGCTTGCTGCTGCAAAAACGTTAGAGGATTTAGAAAAAGTCCGCGTGGCAACTATGGGTAAGAAAGGTACGCTTGCAGGTGTGTTGCGTTCCATGGGCAGCGTAGATCCTCAAGAACGTCCTCGTATTGGTAAGCAGGCCAATGAGGTGCGTGCACAGTTTGAGGCCTCACTTGAATCGTTTAAAAAGCAACTCCAAGCAGCAGCTTTGGAGGCTCGTATTGCAGCAGATACGGTGGATGTAACCCTTCCTGGAACACAACTTTCCGTGGGTACCCAACATCTCATTTCTCAGATTGTAGAAGAGATTGAGCAAATCTTTGCTGGTTTAGGCTATACCGTACAGGATGGTCCCTATGTAGAGACTACGTATTACAATTTCACTGCGCTCAATGCACCAGAAGATCATCCTTCTCGTTCTGCGCGCGACACGTTTTATGTTCAAGATCGCACAGACCATAACAAGCATAATCATGTGCGTGGCGAGTCTGACATTTTGCTGCGTACGCAAACTTCTGGCGTGCAGGTGCACACCATGGAGGAGCAAAAGCCTCCTATTTACATGATTTGCCCTGGTACGGTATTTCGTCCCGATACAGCAGACGCCAACCATTTACCTCAGTTTACGCAGATTGAAGGTTTAGTGGTAGATGAAGGCATCACCTTTGGTGACTTGAAGGGGACCCTTGATTACTTCTGTCGTGAGATGTTTGGTAAGGATCGTGCTACGCGCTATCGTCCTCATTTCTTCCCCTTTACGGAGCCTTCCTGTGAGGTAGATGTATCTTGCAATATTTGCCATGGTAAAGGTTGCCGTTTTTGCAAGAACACTGGTTGGCTAGAGATTTTGGGTTGCGGTATGGTTGACCCTAATGTCTTTAATTATGTGGGAATAAATCCCGAGAAGTACTCGGGCTTTGCCTTTGGTATTGGTGCCGAGCGCGTAGCTGCGCTTCGCTATGACTTACCCGATCTGCGCATGCTGGTAACTGGTGACATGCGTTTCCTCCGTCAGTTCTAAGAGAAAGGCATTTCATCAATGCGCATTTCATATGAGTGGCTCAAGTCTATGGTTGAGCTTCCAGAAAATCCTGATGACCTTTGTCGTGAATTTGTTCGTACTGGTACCGAAGTGGAAACGGTCGAGAAAACCGGTGCAAATTTAGATCATGTAGTAACTGGTCGGGTTGTGTCTAAGACTGCCCATCCCAACTCTGATCACATGTGGCTCACTCAAATTAACGTAGGCAATCTTAATGTAGATGAGCATGGCCTCCCTGCTCCTCTGCAAATTGTTTGCGGTGCTCAAAACTTTAATGAGGGTGACCACATTATTGTTGCCATGATTGGTGCCGAGCTTCCTGGTGGCATAAAGATTAAAAAGTCCAAGCTCCGTGGTGTAGATTCGTACGGCATGAATTGTTCTTTGCGTGAGCTGGGCCTAGCGGCAGAGTCTAACGGTATTGCTATTTTGCCTGCCGATGCTCCTGTAGGTATGCCTATTGCTCAGTATTTGGGTCTATCCGACGTTATTATCGATGCAGAAATAACGCCTAATCGTCCCGATTGCTTATCTATGCGTGGTATTGCGGTTGAAGTTGGTGCCATATATAACAAGGACGTCCATTTTGATAATCCCACCATTACAGACGAGAAGGGCCCGCAAGCTTCTGATCTTGTTTCGGTAGAAGTGGTAGATTCTAAGCTTTGTCCTCGCTATGCAGCTCGTGTTGTTCGCAACGTTAAAATTGGTCCCAGTCCTGAGTGGCTGGCTCGTCGTGTTATGGCTGCTGGTGCACGCACCATTAATAATGTGGTAGATATAACTAATTATGTTATGTATTTGACCGGTCAACCTTTACATGCCTTTGACCTTGATAAAGTTACTGTACAGGCAGACGGTAAGCGTCATATTGTTGTGCGTGCTGCTCACGAGGGTGAAAAACTTACAACACTGGATGAACAAGAGCGTACCCTCACATCTGATATGGCTGTTATTACAGACAACGGTCAAACCCCCCTTGCGCTTGCTGGAGTTATGGGCGGTCTAGATTCCGAGGTAACCAGCAATACGGTAGATGTACTCTTGGAAAGTGCTGTCTTTAATGCGGGCCATATTTCTCGTACTAGTCGTAACTTGGATCTTATGAGTGAGGCTTCCATTCGTTACGAGCGTAAGGTTGATCCAACTGGTTGCGTAGACGCTGCCAATATTGCAGCAGCTTTGTTTGAGCAGTGCTGTGATGCTGAGGTTTGCTCCGGCGTGGTCGATTGTGTGTGCGAGCCATTTGAGCCTGTAAGTATTTCTTTACGCCCTGATCGTGTTCGTGCTTTATGTGGTGCGCCCATCACAAATGCCAAGATGGAAACGTTTCTTACACGCCTGGGCTGCAAAGTGGATACAAATTCTGAACCCTGGAATATCATCGTGCCTTCCAACCGTCCTGATCTTACGCGTGAAGCAGATCTGGTGGAAGAGGTGCTGCGTTTGTGGGGTATGGACCGTGTAGAACCCACACTTCCTGCGGCGCGTAACCATCATGGTGGTCTTACTACAGATCAGGTTCGTGTACGTCAGATAGGTGCAACCCTGCGTGCCTGTGGTTTGAATGAGACAAGCACATATTGTTTTGCAGATCATCGTGATCTTGAGTTGCTTAATATGCCAAAAGAGGATAGGGGCTTGCCCGTTGTTCTTCTCAATCCTTTAGTGGCAGATCAGTCAGAAATGCGTCGCTCTATGCTTCCTGGTCTTTTGCGCTCGGTGGCTTATAACTTGGATCATGGCGTTGCAAACGTTGCCTTGTATGAGATTGGCCGCTGCTTCTTTGGGAGCGCAGATGCCAGCCAGCCTGCAGAACCTTCTTTTGTAGCAGGTGTTTTGTGTGGCGAGAATAGCTTGCCTAGCTGGAATGTCAAACCAAAGATCTATGACTTCTTTGATGCCAAAGGTATTGTAGAGCAGTTGCTTAAGTCTTTGCGCATCCAGAAAGTTCGCTTTGTTCCTGCAGATTCTCAGCGTTATTCTTGGCTACAGCCTGGTCGTAGTGCTCAGATTTTTGCAGGCAAGGATTTGTTAGGCTGGATTGGTAATGTACATCCCACATCTCTTGCTCACTTTGGTATTGACGCAGACGTAGTTGCCTTTGAACTTGCTCAAGATGTTTTGCTTTCGCAGGCCGTACGTGAACTGCCGTATCAGGAAGTACCCACATTGCCTGGTGTCACTATGGATATTGCCTTGCTCGTAAATGAGGATGTTACGGCAGAAACGCTCATGCAGCGTGTGACTTCTGCGGGTGGCAAGTTGTTGGCCGAGGCACGCCTGTTTGATATATATCGTGATCCTTTGCTGATTGCTGCTGGTAAGAAGTCCATGACGGTTTCTTTGGTATATCGCGCTGTGGATCACACCCTGAGTTCCAGTGAGGTAGAGGCTGCACATTCCAAACTTATCGAGAAACTCAAGCGAGGCTTGGGTGCCGAGTTGCGCGGTTAGTTTGCCTAGCTGGAATGTACATATTGCTCATGTTGAGCGGCTCTTTCAGGAGAAAGAGCCGTGCACTTTGGGTATTGCCAGCGCTAATTGTTTTTTGTTTGGTAACCTTGTACCAGATATTTATGTGGGCTACATGGTGCAGCCGCTTACCAAAACGCTGAGCTATTGTCGTACGCATGTGGCGGTAGATGAGTTTATGCCTACACCTTGCTATAACGAGTTTTGGGATTTGTATGTGGTACCCCTGTTAGCCGATGGACCTTCGCCAGAGCGTGATTTAGCACTTGGTGCTTGGGCACATTTAGTGTGTGATCATAGCTATAATCTGGCTGCTCGTAAGGTTGCGCTTGCTGCAGGTTATAAACCAGGCGATGGCGTGCGTGTGCTCAAACAGTCTGATTTTGATGACTACGGAAAGAGTTTATCCATATCTATGGTGCCAAAACTTACACCTACACTGATTCGTGCAGCCCATAGCTTTTCGCAGTATCCTATCGATAAGCCCGATGTAACAGCAGCAATCGATGCGGCGCAACGCATAGTAGACACTAACACGCCTGCTATGCCAAGCCCAAGTTATCGGCTGCTGAGCACTGAGTTTTTTGAAACAACCGCGCAAGCGGCTCATAATATTATAATTTCAAACTTATTAGATGGAGCAACACAGTATAATACGAGCAGTTCATAGCATGCTTGTTACGTAAGGGGAAACATGGCGCAATTCGAAAAATCGTCTGATTCGCTTTTGTACGTGCAGGTTTCTGACTTTGTGCGTGAAAAAATATACTCCAAGGAATGGGGTGTTGATGACCGCATTCCGTCTGAGCATGAGCTCATGGACATGCTTGACCTATCGCGTGGTACTGTACAAAAAGGTATCCGCGCATTGGTGGATGAAGGTCTTCTTGTCCAGCAGCGTGGTCGTGGTACCTATGTAACTCAGCCAGTTATGGCTCGTCCCTCTTCCAACTCGCTTCTTTCCTTTGCGGAGTCCATGAACGAACAGGGCATTCCGTATCAAACTACCGTTGTCGAGAAAAGCATACTTCCCGCAGGCAAAGCTTGCGCTGAGGCTTTGGGCATTGGCCGTGGGGACTCCTATTTATATCTGGCTCGTGTGCGAGAAGTATTTGGTGAGCCAGTTATGTTTATTGAGAGCCATCTTAACTTGAAGTTGCTTCCTGGTTTAGCGGATGTGGATTTTAATGAGGAAGGTCTGTTTGAAGCGGTGGAGCGTTTGAGCGGTCATGGCATTGGCAAGTCAGAGATGATTTATAGTGCTCGCACGGCTGGTAAAAAGCGTTCTGAATGGTTGCGTTGTGATGAACATGCGCCTGTGCTTAACCTAGATCAACTGGTTCGCCTAGAAAATGGTTCTCCTTTTGAGTGGGGTAGTGTTTGGTTGCCTGCAAACCGTTGTGTAATTAGTTCTCAGACAAGTCGCAACGATTAGGGTAATAATATTCTGTATAGGGTTATTTAAATTATTCTTAGTTTAATTGCGTTAATAAAAATATAAAAATATTGCTACCAAATAGCAGACATGCGCGGTGTTTAAGGTCGCATGTCTGCTTTTTATGTGCACGCAGTATAATATAAACCAAGTCACTTGTGTTCGATTTTTTGAAGGGATGCAGGTATGAAAAAGATTATCAATAAGCCAGAGAATTACGTAGACGAGATGCTTCAAGGCATCTATGCAGCTCATCCTGATATGGTTAAATGTGCTGCTGATGATCTTCGTTGCTACTGCAATGCAGTTAAAAAAGATGGTAAGGTTGCAATTATTACCGGCGGTGGAACCGGACATCTTCCTCTTTTTCTTGGTTATGTTGGTGAAGGTCTTATTGATGGTTGCGGTGTTGGTGGAGTATTCCAATCTCCCTCTGCTGAGCAAATTTATAATATTTCAAAAGAGGTTGAAGCCGGTGCAGGCATTCTTTATCTGTATGGTAATTATACGGGCGACATCATGAATTTTGATATGGCAGCCGAAATGCTAGAAATGGATGATATTGCATCTATTTCTCTAGTTGGAGCTGATGATGTGCTGTCCAATGATAATCCTGAAGCTCGTCGTGGTGTAGCTGGTATTTATTTTATGTATAAAGCTGCCGGTGCAAAAGCTGATCAAATGGGAACCTTAGAAGAGGTTGCTGCTGCAGCTAAAAAGGCCGGAGATAATGTGCGTACAGTTGGCTTTGCGCTGACACCTTGCATTGTTCCTGAAGTTGGACATTCGAATTTTAATCTCAGTGAAGATGAAATGGCCTTTGGTATGGGTATTCATGGTGAGCCTGGTGTCTGGAATGGTCCAATTAAAACTGCTGATGAGTTAGCTGCAGAGTCCGTGGATGAGATTCTTAAGGATATGTCTCTAAACGAAGGCGATGAAGTTGCTGTTCTTATTAACGGTCTCGGAGCCACAAGTATTGAAGAACTTTATATTCTCAATAATTCCGTTCGTAAGCAGCTTGAAGCCAAGGGGGTAAACATTTATCGCTCTTGGACTGGTGAGTTTGCAACCTCAATGGAAATGATGGGTGCTTCTATCTCTATCTGTAAGGTAGACGAAGAGCTTAAAGGTTATTTTGATTATCCTGTACACACTCCTTTTATTTGCCAAAAGTAACTTTAGTAAGGAGTGATTGTAGTGGATACACTATCTCTTGCGGATGTAGCAGATCTTTTTGAGTCTGTTGGTAATCTTTTTGTTGAGAAAAAAGATGAACTTTGTGAGATGGATGCAGCTATGGGTGATGGTGACCTTGGTTTAACTATGAGCAAAGGTTATAGCGCCCTTCCAGGATTTTTGCGTGACTTTGCATCAGAAAACGATTTAGGAAAGATGCTTTTTAAAGGCGCTATGAAAATGCAAAATCTCGTTCCATCAACTATGGGAACACTCATGGCGTCTGGTGTAATGGAAGCTGGTAAAAATCTCAAAGGGCAGACCGAACTCGCTCCAGCAGATCTTGTAACGTTTGCAACTGCATTTGCTGCTGGTATTCAGAAACGTGGAAAGTGCGAGTTAGGTGATAGAACTATTTTTGACTCTGTAGATGCTGCTGCAAAGAAAGCAACTGCATTTTTAGAGAATAATGCAGAGGCAAGCTTTACTGAGCTAGTAGATGCTTTAGTAACTGGTGCGTCTGAAGGTTGTGAGGCAACCAAAGATATGCTTCCTAAGTATGGTAAAGCAGCGGTACATGCTGCAAAGGCCAAAGGCGTTATTGACCAAGGTGCCCTTGCGGGACAGTACGTATATGCTGGCATGAAAAATTACTTCTCTAAATAAGATTAAGGAGCAGATATATGCTTTTTAATGATCCGAAAAATTTTCGTGAGGATATGCTTCATGGATATGTGGCAGCTTATCCTGATTATGTAGTTGAAGTTCCTGGCGGCGTTGCGCGTGCAACAAAAATGCCTGAAGGCAAAATCGCTGTTATCAATGGTGGTGGGTCAGGACACTATCCAGCATTTTGCGGAATTATTGGCGATGGCTTTATGGATGCAACAGTTGTTGGAAATGTGTTTACATCTCCTTCTACTGATGATGTTTTGGGTGTAGCACGTTCTGTTGAGCAGGGTAGTGGCTTGTTTATTGTTGGTGGTAATTATGCCGGCGATAAAATGAACTTTAATATGGCGCGTGATACGCTCATTGAAGAAGGTGTTGATGCTCGCTCTTTTTATATTACTGATGATGTAGCTTCTGCTGCCCCTGAAGAAGTTGAAAAACGCCGTGGTAATGTAGGCACTTTTATGGTCTTTAAAGCTGCTGGTGCAGCTGCAGCTGCAGGTGTTTCTTTCGATGATTTAGTTCGTATTACAACCAAAGCAAATGACCGTACGCGTACTATGTCTATGGGCTTTCGTGGCTGCACACTTCCTGGTGCAGGTGAGCCATTGTTCCATGTTCCGTCTGGCAAGATGGAAGTTGGCCAGGGTATTCATGGTGAACCTGGCGTTGGTGAAGATAATCTTAAGTCTGCTGCAGAAGTTGCTCAAATTTTAGTTGAGCGTGTTCTCGCTGAAGCTCCTGCAGACGACACCAAACGTATAGCTGTCATTCTTGATGGTCTTGGGTCAACTAAGTATGAAGAACTTTTTGTTGTATGGGGTACAGTTTACCAACTTCTTGAAGAAAGAGGATATACCTTAGTAGAGCCCTTAGTTGGCGAGTATGTAACTTCCCTTGATATGGAAGGCATTGCGCTTTCTGTTGAGTACTTGGATGATGAGTTAGAAACTTATTGGAGTGCTCCTGCCGATACTGCTTCTTTCCGCAAAGGAGCAAGTTCTATGGCAGCGGGTGAACGTAAGGTTTATGCAGAGCAGTCCGAAGTAGTTGAAACTTTTGAGCTAGGTTCTGAAGCATCTAATGTAGTTGCTGATTATCTAGTAGATGCTTTTAGCCGTATGGCTGATGTTATTGCAGGCGCGGAGTCTGAACTTGCAAAAATTGATGGTATTGCTGGTGATGGCGATCATGGTCGTGGCATGGTTAAAGGCTCTTCTTTTGCATATGAAGCCGCTAAAACTGCGCGTTCTAAAGGTGCCGCAGCAGGTTCTGTTTTAAAGGAAGCTGGTAAAGCTTGGGCTGCAAAAGCTGGTGGAACATCTGGTGTATTGTGGGGGAGTGCTCTTCAGGCGGCAGGTGCTGTAATCGGTGATACTGCAGATGAATATACCACCAAGATGGTTGCTGATGCCGTAAGGGCAGCCTATGAAAAAATGCTTTCATTGGGTGGCGCAAAGCGTGGTGATAAAACCATGCTAGATGTACTCATTCCATTTGGTGAATCACTTGCGATATCCGCTAATAAGGGCATGGATATTAAAGATGCATGGACTATTGCATCTACTGTTGCAGATGAGTCTGCACGGGCAACTGCAAATCTGGTTCCAAAGGTTGGACGTGCTCGCCCTGCTGCTGAACGTAGTTTAGGTACTCCAGATGCCGGTGCAACTTCTATGGCTTTGTGTATCAAATCAGTATTACCTGAATGATAAAAACATATTAAGCTATTAGATGTAATCGGCCACATTAGGCCATGGGTTCTGACGTAATGTCGAGAAAGGATTTTTATTATGACGGCTCGTATCATTGTTGCTTGTGGTTCCGGTGTTGCAACATCTCAGACTGTTGCATCAAAGGTTCAACGCCTTCTCAAGGCTGAGGGTGCAGATGCAGAATGCGAGGCAGTTGATATCAAATCACTTAAGCACTACATCAAGAACGCTGATATTTACATCTCTATTGTTAAGGAAGATACAGACTGGGGTATTCCTGTATTTAACGGCGTTTGCTTCTTAACGGGAATGGGCCAAGATGCAGAGCTGAAAAAGCTTCTTGCGGCTATTGATGAAGTTAATAAGCGCTAAACTCCGGTTTTATTGAATTTGGAAGACCACAGTTGTCTAAGCGTAAGAAAAATATCGTTCCAGGAAAGGCTTCTAAAAAGCGCTGGGAAGACTTACATGCAGCGCCTGATAATAAATTTAATATTTCAAAAGCTGGTTGGTTAATTTTTATTGTCGTAGAAGCCTTACTGTTAATTGCTAGTTTCTTTACTTCAAATATTCTTTTGGGTATAGGAGCATTAGTTATCGGTATTTTTGTTGAACGATACGGTAAAGATTATATTTTGCATGACTATAACATGCAGGTTGCTGAGTATAGGCAGCGTTTTGGTTTTGGCAAAGATGGCATGACTGCTGAACAGCGCAACGAAATCATGGCTGCAATGCGTGATGAGCGACAGCGCCAGCGTCGTGAAAAGCGTGCAAAACGACTTTCCATAAAAAAGGGCATTGACTATGAAGAAGCCCTTGTCCGCGAGTATGAAAAAGTCGCAGCTAAGAGTGGCTTAACGGTCGAAGAATATCGAGAGAAGGAAAACGCTGATTTTATTCGTCGGCAAGAAATATTGCAGACAAATGAATCAGAGTAATAGTTTCAATCCGTTGCTACAGCTAAGGAGAGAAAATGGCGACTGACTGGAAAGAGATTGGTGCGGTAAAGGAAGCTCAAGAACTTGCTTACTTAATGTGGGACAAGAATTGGGATGAAGCTAACGGAGGTAATATTACTTATATTCTGACCGAGAAAGAAGCAACATCACTCAATTACACCATTGGCTCTGGACGTAAAGTTGAGCTTCAAATACCTGATGCTGTTCGTGGCAAGTATATTCTTACAACCTCTAGTGGATCGTATTTCCGTGAGCTTCGCGATAATCCTGATGACTTGATTGGAATCGTATATATTCCCGAAAATGGAGACTATTACGAGATTGCCTTTGGACTCGAACATGGCAATAAACCTACATCTGAGTTTCCTGCACATATTGCTACACATGCAGCCCGTCTTGCAATTGATCCCGAGCAGCGCGTAGTAATGCATAATCATGCAACAAATGTTTTGACAATGACACACGTAGGTCCTACAGATGAACGTGATTTTACGCTTGCACTTTGGCGCTTGATTCCAGAGGCACTTTTTATGTTCCCAGAAGGTATTGGTATGGTTCCATATTGTGCCTGTGGCACACAGCATATTGCTGATTTGACATTGGAAAAGATGAAAGACCGCAAGTTTGTAATCTGGCAATACCACGGCGTATTTTCAGCAGGCAAGTCTTTACATGATGCTTTTGGATTGCTGGAGTCTGTTGATAAGCTTTGCGGTGTGTACCTTGAAGTTATTCGTACCGGAAAGTTTAACGGTGGCATCAATGATGCTGAGTTGATGGAGCTTGCCAATCAGTGGGGAATTACCCCTCGTGAGGGTTATTTAAACGTTTAGCCCCCTAAAATCTTTGGAGTGAATATATTCTATTCACTCCAAAGATTTAATATAAGTATTATTAAAATTCATTCGTTTAAAGTATTAAGTCAAAATAATTCTTTATTACGAATATTTATAGAGTTTTATTTCTTTATGTGTATTAATATCGTGTACATGGTGAAGTGCCAGCACCACGTGCAGGAGAGAGCACGCCAAACAGTATCCAATGTCTTTGAAGGGAGTTCTCAATGGATGTTTTGCTAAACGTTGTTAATTACATCCTTGGGTTCGGAGCCGCAGTCTTCGTTCCACTGATTATGTTTATTCTTGGTCTTGCGGTTAAGATGAAGCCAGGAGATGCTTTTATCGCTGCACTTACTCTTGGTGTAGCTTTTACGGGCATGAATGTTCTTACCGGTTTTATGACTGGTGCAATTCAGCCTGCTGCAGAAGGTCTTGCTACAAAAACTGGTATTGTGTTGACTTCTATTGATACTGGTTGGCCAGCAATGTCTGCAATTGCATGGGCTTGGCCCTTTGGCGTTCTTTGCTTCCCTCTGCTTATTGTGATTAACATCATCATGTTGGTTACCAATAAAACCAATACTCTTAATGTTGATCTTTGGAATGTTTGGAACCTTCTGCTTACTGCTGTTCTTATTAACTTTGCATGCACATCTGCTGGCATGACTCCTGTGGTATCTATGGTTCTAGCATTTGTTGGCGCAGGCCTTATGGCAATTATTGGTCTTAAGATTGGTGATGCTTGGGCTCCCACTGTTGAGAAACTCACTGGTATTCCTGGTGTAACGGTTCCTCACTCCATGACCTTTACTGCAGTTTTCATGCTTCCTTTTGAGAAGCTTCTCGAGAAGATTCCTGCAATTGAGAATCAAAATTACGATGCTAAGTGGCTTCGTAATAAGCTCGGTATCTTTGGTGAGAATGCTGTAATGGGTCTTTTGATTGGTATCGTACTTGGTTTCGTTGCTTATGACGAACTTCAGGCTGCACTTACTCTTGGTATTCAGGCTGCTACTGCAATGCAACTTTTCCCGATGGTTTCCAAACTCTTTATGCAGGCTTTGTCTCCAATTTCTGATGCTGTTGGCGATTGGATGAAGAATAAGTTTAATGACGGGCGTGAGCTTTACATTGGTCTTGACTGGCCTATTGTTGCTGGCTCTAATGAGCTTTGGGTTCTTACCATCCTTTTGATTCCATTTGAGATTATTTTGGCTGTAGCGCTTGCGCCAGCTGGAAATACCGTTTTGCCATTTGCCGGTATCGTTAACATCTGTGTTGCTGTCCCTGCTCTCTTCATTGCTTCCGGCAACCTTGTAAAGATGTTTATTCTTGGTCTTATTACGACTCCTGTGTATCTGCTCGTTGCTTCTTCATTTGCTCCCGCATGCACTCAGCTTGCGCAGCAGTACTCTCCAGATGCACTTGCTAATATGGGATCCAATCCCTCTATTACTTGGTCTACGCTCGAGTGCCCTGACTTCCGTTGGGCAATTGCAAATGGTCTTTCTCTCAAGCCAGTAGGAATTATTGTTTTGATTATTTGGCTTGTAGGCTTTGTATGGCTGATGAAGGAAATGTCAGCGCGTAATGTTGAAATTAAGAAAGAACTCAATGGTTAGTTTTAAATAATTGTAGAGTCTCTAGTGTAATCTCTCCAATGTAACCGCCCACTATAGTAATGGTGGGCGGTTTCTACTATATCTGTATTGTATTAATCTACTTTGGGCTTATTTGACTATGGGTTTGGTTCATTTTCTTCAAAATAGCTAGTTGCTTCCCATTTCTTTCGGTATTGAAGAGGAGTATATCCTTCTATTTTTTTAAAAAAAGCAGAGAAATGACTTGGTTGAGGTATACCGCAAAGCTGAGCTACGGATTTAATAGGATAGTCGGTATACTTTAATAAATCACGTGCATAGCGCATCCTGTTGGCATTTAAATATTCGCTGATTGTTACACCAACATAATGTTTAAAATTCCGAGAGAGGTGAAACTTACTGACTCCAACTTGTTCAGATAAGTCATCTAAATTAATCTTTTTGGTATAGTTCCAATTAAGATAATTGACCGATTGTCTAATATACTCAGGTACTGAATTAAGCGTGAGGCTCGAGTCTACTCTACTTTTAAGTAGCAAGGTCATAATGTGTACAATAGAACCATTCGATAAAATCTCTCTTCGAATTGAAGTGCTTTTTGATAGGTTAAGTATCGCTTCGAAAAGGTTTTTGAATTTCTCTAAATTGCTCATGTGCGTATAGTTGTTTCCATACTTAGTAAATTCTTTATAGTAGCCACGCGCTGAATTACCATTAAATTGAATCCAGTAATAGTTCCAAGACTGTTCTTCAACGCCGAGTTTGTAGTCTTTCTTACAGTCAAGCCAAACAATATCACCTGACTGTAGAACCTGATGTTGACCCTCAAATTCAAAATAACCTGATCCAGATATTGTTAAGAAAATGTTATACCCCTCTAAATGAGGAGAAGTACGAAAAAACCCACTCATTGCCTCATAGTAACCAACGCGTTGTATATAGAAGAATGTACTAATTGCAGTTGGAGTAGGCGTATAAATAATCCTAATAGATCTATTACTTAGATTTTTTCTATCAATACTTGCGGTGATATTTGGAGAGCTTACGGGTCCAGTTTGTTTTTGAGGAGCAACTCCATCAAAAACAATCGTTGTTTCTTCGCTAGCTGACATTGCTATAGCCTCCAGCTTACATAAATTTATTCATGAAAATACTTTACCAAGCAAGCACAATTGATGCATTTAAGGATAATTGATTAATGTACCTACCCATGCAATGCATGTTCAAGAGCTGACTTATTAAGAATGATAAACCCTCGCTCTTCTTTGCGAAGAATATGTTGATTGCAGAGTTCATCGAGCAATCTAAACATGTGGCGATAACTCATGCCAATAGAAGCAGATACTTCGGTAAGTACACCAGAAAAAACTCCTGCGTTGGAATTATCGAGGATATAAGCACATAAGCGCTGTTTACCTGTGTAAAGTGCAGATGAAACATAAGAATCTGCTGAGCTTGCTAACTTAAGAGCTAAGCCGTTGCCAAGTTTGTTGGAAAAAATAATATTGTGGGTAAGTTCTTTTTGGCAGAGTGAATAGGGAAGTTGAATACACTCTAGTTGTGAGATAGCACTTATAGTTGTTTTTGCTTGTGGTAAGTTGCTCATAAGTTCAATATCGCCAATAACGCCACTGGAAATGTACCTGCTCATAATAAGAGTTTTGCCATTGTTGCCCAGTCTAAATGCCTTGGCACGTCCCTTTACTACAAGCCAAAAGCTTGTAAACGCGTCACCCTCGTTAATAACAATTTCTCCTGGATTAAAAATATTACAACTGCAGTTAATTTGATTAATTTTTGACAGGCCATATTGTGCAAATACAGCTTGGTGATGG
Source organism: Atopobium fossor DSM 15642 (assembly GCF_000483125.1). GTDB lineage: Bacteria > Actinomycetota > Coriobacteriia > Coriobacteriales > Atopobiaceae > Atopobium > Atopobium fossor. The sequence continues at coordinate 41,018 of NZ_AXXR01000003.1, read as the reverse complement.
GCGGTAAGACGTTTGAATCTCATGGCGGTAACTCCAATTGTGGAGAGACTACGTGTTGTGCTTCTTAGTATGACATATGTCCTACCTAGCTGTTTGCTTGCATCCGTATTGTGAGAGCAGAAAGGAGCACAATGTATATCTTTTTGTCACTTCTTACTGGTATGGTTTTATCGGTAATGATTGCTATAAATGGTAATTTAACCAGTTTACATGGTATGTTTTGGGCCGCAGTTATTATCCATTTGGTGGGTAGTGTTGCTGCATTTGTGCTGTGCAAGATGGAAAAAGAACAAAAACCCATTTTTAATCAGGGTCCCATCTGGATGTATTTGGGTGGCGCTGTTGGTTTGATAACCACAATGTTTCAAAATTTTGCATTTGGCAAGATTAGTGTTACAGGGTTAATTGCGTTGGGCTTGTTGGGGCAGACGATTACTTCCATAGGTATTGATTATTTTGGTTTGTTTAATGGTTCCAAAAGACCGTTTTTTGCTAAGCAACTTCCAGGCTTACTCCTCAGTTTTGCAGGTATTTTCCTTATGATGGATACCTCTGTTGGTATAGACACGTTGGTTGCTCTTGTGATGTCATTTAGTGCAGGCATTACTGTTGTGATTTCTCGTATGATTAACGCTCGTCTTGCTCAAAAAACCAGCGCACTACGTAGCTCGTTTGCAGTCCATATTACGGGGTTATCTCTTGCTTTGATTCTCGCTTTATTGTTTTCACGTGCGTCTTTATTCAACTTGCCAAGCGTGTCTTTTGGTCCCGCCTGGATGTATATGGGTGGCATGTTAGGTGTAATAGCTATTTTACTGTGCAACATTACTGTGCCTAACGTACCTGCGTTTCGTTTGACGCTCTTAACTTTTATAGGACAGGTATTGATGGGAGTGGTATTGGATGCTGCTATTGGTAGTGTGCAATCCAGTACTTCTATTATGGGTGGTATTGTTATTGCGGCAGGATTGCTTATTAACTCTGGGGTTGAAGCTTTGGACAGGCGTAAAAAGCTCATGAGCCAAGCAAACCAAGCTGTACAACCGGCCGAATAATTAAATTGCATAGTGTCAGTAAAATCCAATGAGTCATAAAAAGACCTACGGTCATTTGACCGTAGGTCTTTGCATTGCAAGTAAATGATTGGGTGTGCAAAAAAGCTAGAGCTTGTTGTGCTAGTTGACTTGACAGACCATAACCATGTTGGTGGAGGTTGAGTAATCACCCTGAACAGGAGAGGTCTTGGGATCGCCAGCGGTAATAACAACCAAATCGCCCTTTTCGACCAAACCAAGATTCTTGGCTTCCTTAAGAGCAATCTCAATCGTACCGTTAAAGTTGTCGGAATCCTCGGTTACAAAGCAATTAACGCCCCAGTAGAAGGAACACTTGCGATAGGTTTTCTCGGAGGGTGTAAAGGCATACAGAGGAAGCTTAGGGCGGAAGTCAGAAATCAAGCGAGCGGTACGACCAGAAGCGGTAGGAGCAATGATGCACTTAGCGCCCACGCGTTCTGCAGTGGTAACAGCAGCAAAACCAATAGCACCATTAACGTTCTTTACACCACCGCGATCAAAATAGGTATTGCGCTCCTTGAGGTACTTCTCGGTTTCAAAAGCAATGGAAGCCATGGTTTTAACGGCATCAATAGGATATTTACCAGCAGCAGTCTCGCCAGAAAGCATCACGCAATCCGTACCGTCATAAATTGCATTTGCTACGTCATTAACCTCTGCTCGAGTGGGGCGAGGGTTACGAATCATGGAGTCAAGCATTTGAGTTGCGGTAATAACAGGCTTATAGGCACGGTTGCACTTCTTAATGATGGTCTTCTGAATGTGAGGAACTTCAGCTGCGGGAACCTCTACGCCTAAGTCTCCGCGGGCAACCATAATGCCAGAGGACGCTTCCAAAATCTCATCAAAGTTCTTGACACCCTGTGCACATTCAATCTTGGGATATACAGAAATGCGCTCTGCACCCTGCTCAGCACAAATGGCGCGAATTTCATTTACGCCAGCTGCATCACGAATAAAGGAAGCAGCAATTGCATCAATACCAACCTCGCAGCCAAAGATGATGTCTGCACGGTCTTGTTCGGTAATTGCAGGCAGACCAACCTCAACGTTAGGCAGGTTAACACCCTTGCGCTCACCCAACTCTCCGCCGTTATTAACGATGCAGTGCATATTAGTGCCTTCAACGCGAACAACCTCAAGGCCAATCAGACCGTCATCAATAAGAATGATGGAGCCTGGAACTACTTCGTTAGGTAGATTTTTGTAGTCAAGTGAGAAACGCTTGGCGTTACCAATGACATTGTCATCTGTGGTAACAATAACCTCGTCACCAGTAACAAGTGTAACCTTCTCGTGATTTTCAAGATCGCCAGTACGAACCTCAGGTCCTTTGGTGTCCAGCATGACCGCTACGGGAACACCAAGTTCCGCTGCAATCTTACGGACGCGTGCAACGCCAGCTCGGTGATAGTCGTGAGAGCCATGGGAGAAATTAAAACGGGCAACATTCATACCATTGCGGATAAGCTCGCGCAATACATGTTCATCTTCTGTTGAGGGCCCCATGGTACAAACAATTTTAGTTTTCTTGCCGATCACAAATCTTCCTTTCGTTATGGTAAAAGCCACGTGTGGTGGCGTTACATGCTGTTTTATAAATTCAGTTATAAAAAAGTATAGCGCGCAAAGAACTATAAATGTCCATCAAAGTACAACTAGCAAACAATGCTGTGCTCAATAAAGTCCTTATTAGTAGCATAAGCTTGAGCGTTTGCTAAGGTTGTATGTGCAATCTGAGCTAATGCTTCTTTGGTAAAGAATGCCTGATGGCTGGTAATTACTACATTGGGGAATGAGCAGAGCTGCGCGGTGGGGGAGTTAAAAATTTCATCCGTACGGTCACGGTAGACATTGGGATTCTCTTCTTCATATACATCCAAGCCAGCCGCCCCAATTTTGCCCGATAGAATTCCGCGTATGAGAGCATGGGTGTCCACAAGGCCTCCGCGACCAGTATTAATAAAAATCACGCCATCTTTCATGTGAGAAATGCTGTCATCATTAATCATGTGATAGCTCTCATCATTGAGAAACGCGTGAAGGGAAATAAGGTCTGCACGTGCAAAGAGCTCTTCGTTGGAAACATACTCATCAATAACATGTTCTTCGTCAACGAGTGTTTGGTTGGGATAGGGGTCCGAACCCAGGACGGTCATGCCAAAACCCTTGCAAATGCGGCATAGTGCAGCACCAATACGACCCGTACCAATAATACCCGCAGTCTTGCCGTACAGAGTTTCACCTACAAGACCTACAAGCGAGAAGTCATTCTCGCGCACACGATTGTAGCCTCGATGGATACGTCTGTTTGCCGTGAGTGCCAAACCCATAGCATGCTCGGCAATAGCTTCAGGGGAGTAGGCGGGGACGCGAGTAATGGTCATACTCAATTTCTTGGCGTACTCAACGTTTACTACATCAAAACCTGCACAACGCATCAAAATGAGTTGCACACCTACACCACTGAGTATTTCCAGCGTCATGGCCGATAAATTATCGTTGACAAAAGCACACACGCCATCATATCCGCTGGCAAGTGGGGCTGTCATGGGGGTAAGGATGGAGTCGGTGTACTGTAGTTCAATGTCTGGATAGGAGGGAAGTTCTTTCTTAAAGGATTCGATGTCATAGCTTTTGGCACCAAAAACTAAAATTTTCATGCGTAGACCCTTCTTGACAGCTGCAACGGATGGTCGATGGCGCTCATCCGCTTGCATACAATGTATAAACTCTAGTGTAGCTGCTTTTCTTGATAGCAGTTAATTACGTTTAACTCGCGCATAAATGAGTAGAATTACAAGAGTAACAATGCTGTATCAGGCTCATATAGGGGAGGCTGTTATGAATAGATATTTTGTTAAAGCAAGTAAGTTTGTTCTTCCTGGTCGCGTGGCATCAGAAGGTTATCTGGAGGTCATAGACGGCTTATTTGGTGAAGTTGTATCCGAAGTTCCCGAGGATGCAGAGGTATTGGATTACTCTGGCTGCTGGATTGCGCCTGGTTATGTTGATACGCACATTCATGGTTTTGGTGGTCATGACGTTATGGATTGCGATATAGATGGCCTTAATGAGGCGAGCGTGGAGCTGGCAAAGCATGGTACTACCTCATGGGTTGCTACTACGCTTACTCAACCTGCAGAAGAAATCATGGCTGCGTGTGCTGCGGTTTTTGAGGCTGTAGAAGCACGTGATGATGACTTTGTGGGTGCCAACATTGATGGCATTTATTTGGAAGGCCCCTTTTTTACCGAGAAACACAAGGGAGCTCAAAACCCAGATAACATGTGTGATCCCAACGTAGATTTATTCTGTGATTGGCAAGAAGCTGCACACGGTTTGATTTGCAAGAGTGCTATTGCTCCCGAGCGTGATGGCTCCACACAGTACTGCACTACGTTACACGAGATGGGTGTTGTGGTAGCGCTGGGCCATTCTGATGCCACCTATGAGCAGGGTATGGCTGCTGTTGCTGCCGGGGCTACAGCTTTTGTGCATACTTACAACGGCATGAGCGGTTTGAATCATCGCAATCCCGGGTTGGTAGGTTGCGCTATGACAGCGACCTCAACCTATGCAGAGATTATTTGTGATGGCATGCATGTGCTTCCTGGAGCAATACAGACACTGGTAAATGCCCGTGGCTGGGAGCATGTGGTCTTGGTTTCTGACTGCCTACGTTGTGGTGGTATGCCCGCAGGTGATTACTTCTTGGGAGATTTCCCCATTCGTTTGACAGGTGGTTTAGCTCGTTTAAAGATGGCCGATGGTACTTTGGGTAGCATTGCTGGTTCTGTTTTAACGTTAGATCAGGCAGTTCGTAACGTAGTGGAATGGAATATTGTTACTGCAGAGCAGGGTATTCGTATGGCAAGTGAAGTGGCGGCAAAGTCTGCGGGTATTGATGATATTTGTGGCATGATGTTACCTGGTCGTTCTGCAGATTTTAATGTTTTGGATACAGACCTTATGCTGGTGGATACCTTTATTGGCGGCAAGCAGGTACAAAAGTAGCGTATAACGGACGTGTTGAGAAAAACGCTTATTTTTTTAAAGGCACCTGTTTTATATGGATGGGCTTCTCGATAGGCTATGAATCTACCGAGAAACCCATTTTTGTTTGCTAAAATACTGCATTTAAGGCACTCGTATTTTAGCTTGGTGAGCCCTTGCCCCTAGCTGGGGAATTATGATCGGGAATCAAACAATCGAGTGTGGAGTAACGTGGTTCTTGAGGACCATAGCCCGATCAAGGAGGGATACATGAGAGAGTATCTTGTAGATGCACAGGATGTTCTTGAGGAGGTTGGCACCAGCGAGCTTGAGGGCTTGGGTGCAGGTGTTGCAGATCAGCGTTTGCAACAAAACGGACCAAATAAACTTAAGGAAGCAAAAAAAGATCCGTTGTGGAAGCGCTTTTTCTCGCAAATGGCTGATCCTATGATTATCATGCTGCTCATTGCAGCATTAATTTCTGCACTGGAGGGATTCTATAAAGGCTCCGCAGATTTTGCAGACGTTATTATCATTTTGTTTGTTGTTATTCTTAACTCCGTACTAGGTGTTGTGCAGGAGTCTAAGGCGGAGGAAGCCTTGGCTGCTCTGCAAGAAATGGCCGCTGCTACCAGTAAGGTTATCCGTGATGGCACGCAGGTAGTGGTGCCTTCGTCTGAGCTTGTTGTGGGCGACGTAGTAATTTTGGAGGCCGGAGACTCTGTTCCTGCAGATTGCCGTATTTTGGAATCTGCCTCCATGAAGATTGAGGAAGCCGCACTTACTGGTGAATCCGTACCGGTAACTAAGCACGCTCATACTATTGCGTTGGAAGAGGGTGCGGATGACGTACCTCTGGGCGACCGTAAAAACATGTGCTACATGGGTTCAACGGTGGTTTTTGGCCGTGGTCGCGCGGTAGTGGTTGCCACTGGTATGGATACCGAGATGGGCAAAATTGCAGATGCTTTGGCCAAAGCGGAGGACGGGCAGACGCCTCTGCAAATCAAGCTGTCTGAGCTTTCTCGCATTCTCACCATTTTGGTTATTGCAGTCTCTGTTGTGGTGTTTTTGACGGGCTTCTTTAAGTATGGTACGGGTTTCTTGGGCAACATGAATCTTATGCTTAGCACATTCATGATTGCTGTTTCTTTGGCGGTTGCGGCAATTCCTGAAGGTTTGGTTGCGGTTGTAACCATCGTACTTTCTATTGGTGTTACTAAGATGAGCCAGCAAAACGCTATTATTCGTAAGCTTTCTGCGGTAGAGACTCTTGGCAGTACACAAATCATTTGCTCTGATAAAACTGGTACACTCACGCAAAATAAAATGACCGTTGTTGATCACTTTACCAATAATACGACGGCACATATTCGTACTATGGCACTTGCATCTGATGCTAAGTGGGATGCTGCCCAAAAGAATGCGGTAGGAGAGCCCACAGAGGCGGCTTTGGTTGCAGATGCTGCCCAAGCAGGTTTTACAACTGAGCTTCTTAGTGCTTCTCGTCCACGTGTGGGTGAGGCTCCGTTTGACTCTGGCCGCAAGATGATGTCCGTTGTTGTTCGTGGCGAAGATGGTTTTATGCAGCACACCAAGGGTGGTCCTGATGTAGTGCTGGCTCGCTGCACTAAGTACTTAACGGCAGATGGTGTTGTGGATATGACTGATGAGCTGCGCGCTCAAATTATGGAGTCCAACAAGGCTATGGCCGATAAAGCGCTGCGCGTCATGGCTTCTGCTCGTCGCGATTGGGGTGCCGATAAGCCCAACGATTTTAGCCCAGAAAACCTTGAGCATGATCTGACCTTTGTTGGTTTATCCGGCATGATTGATCCGGTTCGACCTGAGGTTAAGGCGGCAGTTGCAGAGGCTAAGTCTGCAGGTATCCGTGTTGTTATGATTACTGGAGATCATATTGATACTGCGGTTGCTATTGCTAAGGAACTCGGTATTATTTCCGAGCGTACTCAGGCAATTTCTGGTGCAGATCTTGATCGCATTTCTGATGAAGAGCTGGCACAGACCATTGGCAACTATGGTGTATATGCACGAGTTCAACCTGAGCATAAGGTGCGCATTGTTGATGCTTGGAAGAAGCAAAACAAGATTGTTGGCATGACTGGTGATGGTGTAAATGACGCACCTTCCATCAAGCGTGCAGATATTGGTATTGGCATGGGCATTACTGGTACTGACGTTACTAAGAACGTGGCAGATATGGTTTTGGCAGATGATAACTTTGCCACGATTATTGGTGCGGTAGAAGAGGGGCGTCGTATTTACGATAATATTCGTAAGTGCATACAGTTCCTTCTGTCCTCCAACCTTGCCGAAGTTATCTCGGTGTTTATTGCTTCGCTTATTGGATTTACCATTTTGGAACCAACACATCTGCTGTGGATTAATCTGATTACGGACTCCTTGCCCGCATTGGCCATGGCAACCGAGGATGCAGAGCCCGGCATTATGAAGCGCAAGCCTCGTGATGCTAAGGACGGTATTTTCTCCAATGGTATGGGCTTAGACACAATTGTACAAGGTGCTATTATCGCCACACTTACGCTGGTTAGCTATTTTATTGGTCATTGGTATGAGTATGGTACCCTGGATATTTCTCAGGTTCTTTCTAATCCTTCTGCAGGTATGGAAGGAATGACTATGGCCTTCTTGACCTTGTCTATGGTAGAGATGTTCCATTCGCTTAATATGCGCAGTCGTCGCCAGTCTATCTTCACGCTTAAAAAGCAAAACCTTTGGTTGTGGGGCGCATTTGCAATGGCATTGTTGCTCACCTTTGTGGTTATCGAAACACCTTTGTCTGCCGCTTTTGGTTTTGCCGAGATTGGTTTTGAAGAGTACATTACTGCCATGTTGTTGGCTGCTTCCATCATTCCCATCGTAGAATTGGAAAAGCTTATTATGCGCGCTGTTGATAAGGACAATCGCTAACAGAACCGTTACACTTAGTGCATATGGCACAAAAAGGTAAACATAGTCGTAAGCGCAAGAGTGCCGGTAGAGAGCAAGTTTCTCTGCCGGCGCTTTCGTTAATGTTGGATCTTCCAGCCTTTGAGGATTTGCCTCTCACCAACTCTCAACGTGCTGCATTTGAGCACACAGCTCTTAAGCTTTCTGTTGAGAATGGCGTGGAGCTAGCAGAGTATCATTTGGGTTGTGTGGTGAGGCTTGATCGTGGTTTTCCAGTCATTGCCTGCGCTGATAGTGTTTTTAGAGCCGAGTATTCGGTGATATTATCTCGCGATACAAGTGTGCGTGCCGCAGTGGGAGACTGGGTGGTTGTACGTCGTCCTCAAACGCACGATATGGGCGTTATTGAAGCTCTGTTGCCTCGAACAAGTGATGTGGCACGCTGGCGTGGGAACAGCCGTGGAGAACATCAGACGCTGGCCGCCAATGTTGGGTTAGTGCTTATTGCTCAAGCGCTTTCTGAACGAGATTTAGACCTTAATCGCATAGCTCGTTCTGTTGTAGTGGCATTAGATTGTGGTGCTCGCGCAGCTGTGGTGCTTACCAAGGCAGACCGTTGTAGTAGTTATGCGCAGTTAGTCAGTCAGTTGCATACCCTTGCACATATTGTTGGCCCAGAGGTGCCCATTATTGTTACCAGTGCGGGCACAAGGCCTGGTAGTGAGAATAGCACCAAAGCTGATTGTTGTAACAATGAAACCTGTATGTATAGAGCTATTAACGCTGATAAGATGAGCAGTGCTGGGGATATTCCTGCACAGGTATCTTGGGGGATTGAATCTGTAACTGCGCTTGTTGCGCCCAGAACAACGGCTATTGTATTGGGCGAATCTGGTGCTGGAAAATCTACCCTGCTCAATGCACTTCTTGGCAGAGAGATTCTAGAAACTGGTGCGGTACGCAGTTCTGATGATGCGGGTAGACATACAACAGTTACTCGTCGCATGGTGCAGATTCCTGGTGCGGGTATTATTGTGGATGAACCTGGCTTGCGCAGCCTTCCACTGGTGGGACATGAACGTGGTTTAGCGCTGGCCTTCCCCGAGATTTCTGCTGCGGCGCAGAACTGTAAATTTAGAGACTGTACACACACGCATGAGCCAGGGTGTGAGGTTTTAACTCATGCAAATGCAGGAGATTTTTATCCAGAGCGCCTTGCTGCGTATTTAGCTTTGGCGTCGGAAATGCGATTGTCCAAGCAGACTCTTGATCCTGATATTGTTCTGTAGCATGTAATGTGATTAAAAAAGAAAAATAAGCAGATAAAAATGCCTGTCTGCATCTGTAGTGCGCTATGTTGTTGGATAACTACCGCCTACCGATTGTTGGCTTATTGTTTGATTGTTGACAGCCCATTTTTGATTTTCGATTTTTCATCAGTTTTATACCTTTGAGCTCACGCACAATTTGAACCACGAGTTGGATTCGTTGTGCGGAGTAGCTATGTCACTAAAATTCAGAATTGTTTTCTCGGTAGCTTGTGCAGTGTTGGTTGGCATTCTGTTTTTGTCATATGCCCAGTCTGTTAAAGCGCAAGCACAGGCCATGCGTTCGGAAGCCCTGTCCAAATATGGGGGAGAACTGGTGCAGGTTGCTGTTGCAACGAGCACAATTGAAGCTGGCAAAACAATCGATTCAAGTGATATTCAAATGCGTGATTGGGTGGCCGAGCTTGTGCCTCAGGGAGCCATTACGGATGCAGATTCCATTATTGGCAAAGCTCTAACCGTTCCCATTTGCGCTGGTGCACCGCTTTCCGAATTCAACTTTAGAGAGGCTGGTTCTGGTATCGAAGTGCCTAAGGGCATGGTTGCTATCAGTATTCCTCTGACGGACAAGATTGGTATTTCTGCGGCTACCCTGCCTGGTACAAGTGTTGCTGCATATGCGACAAACGACTCGGAAACTTCGCTTGTTTCAGCAAACGTTTTGATCTTGGCATCGGGCGCAAAACAACAAAGCCAGTCTTCGGTACTTACCCTTGCGGTCCCTGTTGCGGATGTAGAGCAAATCTTATCGATCAGCGCTTCAGGCCAATTGAGGTTAGTGGTGCCAGCAGAGGATGTCTCTTCACTGGCCAATAAGAAAAAGGAAGTAACCCTAGGTTCTGTAGATGTTTTTGATGGGGACGAGCTGCAAGATGGCGAGAAGGAGCAATCTGATACCTCAACCACCTCTGATGAAGAAAAGGATAGGTAACACGATGGCTAATATTTGGTTCGTTTGTACAGGCGATAAGTATAAGGATGAAGTCTTGTGGGCAACACGCACGTTGCATCCCCACGCTTTGATTATTGATGAGCCTAATCCACATCACTTGCGTCAAAGGTTGTTGAGTCAAACACCTCATCGTGCTTCTGCGGTAATAGGTCCTGAAGTATCTGGTTTGACTGCGGTAAATCTTGCAGCAGCTTTGGCACGTGATGGTTATGCCGATGAAGTTGTTTTGGTTGGTGAGAAACCCTCTGGATCTTTGAGGTCCCGAGCAGTGCGTGCGGGTATTGTTCGTGTGCACAGTTTGGAGGACTTAAAGATACGTACTGAGGAACCGGCTACAGCTGAATATGCAAAGGAGTTGCAGGTAGAAGCTGTGGCCGATTCCTCAAGTGCATTGATTACAGATTTGGATGAGCCAACGGTAGAAAAGACTGACAAAAGCAAAGTAATGAGCGAGAAGGTGGTGCAAGAAGGTGCTATTGCACAAAACGCGCCACAAAGCACTCATGTATTTGAGGTGCAGACTCAAATGACTCAAAAACCTGAATCGCAAACGATTGTTCGTAAGAAAGATTGTGCGCCCATTGTAGTTGTAACTTCAGGTCGTGGTGGTGTTGGAAAATCTACGTTGATTTGTGCTGCTGCATTACATGCTGCAAGCTGGGGCTTAAAGGTGGCTTTGGTTGATCTTGATTTGGGTTCTGGCAATTTATTTAGTATGTTTGGCGCTCAGCAAGGTACCGATCTAGCACGTTTTGTTGACCATCAACATATTGATGATGTATTGGCTGCAGGCACCAAGGTTGGAGAAAACATCACTTTGTGGGGACCATGCTCTAAACCAGAGTTGGCAGAAACTGTAACACCACTCATCAATAATCTGTTAATCGCTCTGTCTAATGAGTATGAACTGGTGTTAGTTGATACCTCCACGTTATGGACGGATTCAGTTGGTTTAGCTGCACAAATGTGTGATCGCCTATTGCTTGTTTCTGACGATCGTTATGGGGCTGTGGGTGCGACCTCTCGCTGTGCAGCTTTAGCAGTGCGCTTGGGTGTAGCTCGCACGCGTATCATGCGTGTGTCAAGTAAGAGTGATGTGAGCAGTAAAAATGAGCATCATCTGTATAGGGCTGATATTGGTCTAGAGGCTGCTCGTTTGCTACGTGTGTCTGACGGTGGAGTAGAAGTTCCTGAACTACTGAGTATGGGTCATGCGCAAGATCTTATGCAAACGGATAGTGCATTTGTGCGTACCACTAAAATATGCTTGGCAAAGGTATTATCTGAACTTGGTTGCCTTCCTCAAAATGAAGATGCACAAAAGGCATCAACTGCGAGTTTTACTCAAAAGCCTAAAGGGTTCTTTGCACGCATGAGGGAGGCAGGTTAATGTCACTGCTATCCCGTGTGCAAGAATCTCAAAGTGCAGTTGTTTCTTCTTCTGATGAAGGAACACAACACACTATGGATGAGTTGCGTAAGAAGCTCAAAGAGCAACTGATTGCCATGCTGGGTTTATCAACAATTTCAAACATTGCCCAGGAATCAAATATTGGAACTGCCTATAACGAGTTGGAAGTTGCTTGTCAGACTATCTTGAACACTCACTCGTATGAAGGCATTACTTCTGCAAATCAGCCACTTCTTATCAAAGAAGTATTGGATGAAATTTTGGGACTCGGTCCTTTGCAACCCTTGTTGGATGATGCGAGCGTAACTGAGGTTATGGTTAACGGCCCAAGTTCACTATTTTTTGAACGAGAGGGTCAGATGCATACAGCAAAGCGTGTATTTGAATCTGACGAGCAAATTCTGATGGTTGTGGACCGCATTTTGGCACCGCTAGGAAGGCGTTTAGACGAGCAAAACCAGATTGTTAACGCTCGTTTAGCAAATGGCTATCGCGTAAATGTTGTTAATAAGCCCGTCGCACTTGATGGTCCCATTCTGACTATTCGAAAGTTTTCTGATCGCATTGCTTCTTTGGATGAGCTTGTCCAGCTGGGATCGTTGCCTCGCTGGTACGCACAGCTGTTATCCTGGGCAGTTAAATGTCGCAAGGATATTGCTGTTGCGGGAGGAACAGGTTCTGGAAAGACCACCTTATTAAACGCATTGTCTTGTGAAATCAACCCTACGGAACGCATTATTACCATCGAGGATTCTGCAGAATTGCGTTTTGATATGCACCCACACGTTGTCCGTTTAGAGGTACGTGAGTCTTCTTTAGAGGGCACTGGGCAAGTTACCATTCGTGATCTGGTAAAAAATGCACTGCGCATGCGCCCAGATCGCATTGTCGTTGGTGAAGTTCGTGGTGAAGAGTGTATCGATATGCTTCAGGCCATGAATACTGGTCATGATGGTTCACTTACTACATTACATGCGGGTACTGCACGAGAAGCATTACTACGTTTGGTGCTTATGGCTCGCTTTGGTATGAATTTGCCGGTTGATGTTATTGAAGAGCAAGTAGCAACTGCGCTTGATCTTATTGTTATGTCTGCGCGTTTACCTGATGGTTCTCGTGTAATTACTTCTGCAGCAGAAGTTTTTCGTGGGGCTGCTGGTGGTATTCAGGTCCAAGACTTTATTTCCTATGACCTTGGTACTAAGAGCTGGAAGTTGTTATATGTGCCTACCTTTATCAAGAAGAGCGTAGAGGAAGGCAGGCTTTCTCGAAAGGAGGTTGATCAGTGGAAGCAATCATGCTTGCAGGAGCCATAGCCGTAACAGGAGCCGGAGTATTTGCTTGTATACCGAGGCGTTTTATAGGACATGGTACATCTGTATCGTCTACAGGATATTTATCAGGTATGACTAATAGCTTAAGTAAGACGCCTACGATTGTATGGTTTTCTCAGCAGCAGTTTTTCTTACCGGCTTTTAAAAAGACTCAACAAATGGCAGAAACGTACGGCTATATTTTGAGCATTCCTCACGCCGCAGCAGTGTATGCAATCATAGTAAGCGTAGTTTGTGCTGCATTTCTTATTTTGTTTGGCCCTGCTTTAGGCATATTGTTTGCTTTAGGTGGTGTAGTCGGGTCTACTGTATGGCTTACTCATAAGCAAAAAGTAAATGAGATCCAAAGTATTCAACAACAGATGCCTGAGATCTTACGTTCCTTGTCTGTTGCCTTGCAATCTGGAAAAACGCTGTTTCAGGCTATGGAGTACATTGGTGCCCATGCACAGGGACAACTTTCAAAATCTTTTGCAATAGCTGCATTGTCTTTGCGCTGCGGTGTGCCTATGCAGGAAGTGCTGGGGCAGCTTAACGAATCATTGTCTGTTCCTGGTGGCGAGTTGTTGGCCATTGCTTTGGAAATTTCTCAAAGGACAGGTAGTCCGTTGGGAGAGATTTTAGCCACTTCATCACGCATGGTTGAACAGAGGGAAAAGCTGGCCCGGCTGTTACGCACTAAAACAGCACAGGCTCGACTTTCGGTCAAGATTGTCTGTGGTTTACCGTTTTTAATGCTGCTGGTTTTATCGGCAATATCACAAGACTTTCGTCAAGGTCTCTTTACAATTCAGGGCGTTGTTTGTATCGCAATTTCCCTGACACTTGATGGCATTGCTCTTCTTATTGTCAAAAAGATGATGCAAGGGATTTCCCAATGAGCACCCATGAAATGAGTCTCCTTATAGCTAGTGTATCCATGGGATTTATCTGGGCATTTATTGTTATGCAAAAACCATCTTCAGAAGCTGGAACGTATATAGTACATCACAACAAAAAGTCTCTTACACTTATTGCTTGGTGGAAAAATTTGCCTTTTATGCAGGCTATAAGAAAGCGTGCAGAGCTTACGGCCATGCGGAAAGATTGTTTAACCAACTTACCGGCTTTTCTTGATATTTTGAACCTAGGCCTATCGGCAGGGATGTCATTTGATACATCGCTCAATCTGTATTGTTCCAAGTTTAATACTAACTTAGCTCTGTGTTTACGCAGGTCATTGCTGAGTTGGCAAATTGGAGAGCAGAGTCGTTCTGAGGCATTGCGGCTATTGGCTCGTGAGTTGGATTTGGCGCCATTTTCACGATTTGTCACTGCAGTAGATGAAGCGTTGCGTTTTGGATCTCCACTTGCGCACACATTGTCTGCTCAGGCAGAACTTATCCGAGAAGAGCAAAGAAGCACGCTGGAAGAGCAGGTAGAAAAAGTTCCCATTAAGATGCTCATTCCGCTTGGCACGCTCATTGTACCTGCGATGTTATTGGCAATTTTGGGGCCGCTTCTCAGTGCAGCTTCGGGAATTTTTTAGAAAGGAATTGATATGCAAGCATATATGTTGACCATGCTAACTCATGGATATGCGAGGATGTTGCAAGTATTAGCCAAGATACATGAAGAGAAGGATGCACAAGGCACTACAGAATATGCCATTTTAGTGGGCGTTTTGGTGGTTATTGCTATTGTGGCAATTCTATCTTTTAAGGACAAGGTTACACAGTTGTGGGATGCCATTGCGCAAGGCATCAATTCACTATGATGCTCCGCAAATTTTTACCTAAACAATTAATTTTAACAGGTATTTTAGCGATTTTTCTAATTGGACTTATAGCAATTTTTGGACATATTGCCACTTTACAACCTGCAGGACAAAAGAGTGCAAGTAATCAAGTTACTGCAGTTGATAAACCCTCTGGCAAAAAATCCAAGGATGTTATTTTGCATAAAAGAGTTGATGTATCAAATGAAGAGTCAAGGCTTTCGAAAGTTGTTACTGAATCTGGCGAAGTGAGCACATACTACGAGCAAAATAATCTTCTCGATAGCGCTCAATCAATCTTAAAAACATATCAAATGCGGGGAGATTGCGTGCTTGTACGCTCTGGCTATCTGGATTTGCAGGGAAATGTATGGAGTTGCACAACATGTGGAAAGGGGTGGGTGGACGTTGTTTTTGTATCTCAACAACAAAAGAATCAGTGTGAGGTTAAAACTGTCCGCCTCACAACTAAACAATGGGCTTCTCAATACTCAGAGTTTACAAAGGCTGCATAAGGTTGCGCTATGCCAAGCTGGTCAATCAACTGTGGAATATGCCGTGGTACTTACAGTATTTATGGCAATCGTACTGGGTTTAGCTGCTATTTTTCATGTAATCAGTGATGGAAGATTCTTATCCAATGTCATCAAATCGTTGCCATTTACTTATGTAGAATCGGGAGATTTGGGGGTGTGGCAGGATGTTCTTTTGTTCTGAGACACATGCTCAGTCAAGCGTAGAAGCTGCTTTTATCATTCCCGTTTGTATGCTGGTTTTAATCTGCCTGCTGCAACCCTTGTGCTTGATGTATACCCAGGCAATTATGTGGTCCGCTGCTAATCAGGCGCTGCGTTGTATGGAAACAACTCAGGATGAATCTTCAGTTAAAAGCTATATTCACAGGCGTCTTTCTGCTATTCCAGAAGCTCCGCTTTTTCATGTGGGTGGAGAAGGAGATTGGGATATTTCCTGTTCGGGGTTTTCCGAAAAGACCGCGGAAATCACAATCTCTGGTCATGCAAAACCACTCCCTTTGTTTTATGCAGCGTCAAGACTCTTTGCAAAGGTTGATAACCAAGGAATTGTCTTAACGATTAAGGCGCATTCTCAAGTTAGACCAGATTGGTTAGGAGGTGATTATGAAAGTTGGGTTGAAATGTGGGACCAGTAATGTTTGCGTATCAAAAATGCAACGATGGAGACCTATAAATCTGTTTATACAAGAAACAGGAGGTTATACCTCTTTGGCGGTAGTTACCTCTTTGCTGGTTAGCATAAGCTTGCTTTTTGGTATGGTCGGTGCAGGATGGTATCTCGCAAAATCCAATAAAACACAAGCTATTGCAGATAGCGCAGCACTTGCTGGTCAAAATGTTATAGCGGGTTATACAACCATTGCCCAAGTGCTTGATTCTTGTGTGCTCAGCATGGGTATTACGGGTGTGCTGGTTGGCGGTGCAGGTCTTGTTTTATCTGCTGTGCCGGGCTTATCGGCAGTAGGTGCACAAACGGTGCAGACAGCTAAAACTATTTTAGACGCACGCTCAAAGTTTGCTCAAAGTGCCAATGCTGGGTTACAAAAACTAGAAGCAACATTGCCTTTTCTGATAGTAAAAAATTCTGCAGACGTTATCCAAGCTAACAATGGAAATTCATTTGAATATTCTGGTGCTGCTGTTCCATTTCCCCAGGTTTCACAAAGTCAGTTTATGTTAGATGAGTCGTCTTTAGATACTCAAAAACTCGATGATCTTGCCGCTAAAATGGGAGAGCAATCAGATCAGGTAGAGCAAGCCAAAAAAGAGGCTGACGCTGCACTTATGGAAGGTTGGCAAGCTGATTGTGTGGATAATCCATACTGTTTGTATCAGCGTGCTAAAACTTTATCATCTATTTCATCAAGTAATAATCCATGGTATAGCTCGGTTAATGATTGGAACTTTGGCGTACCGCTTTTTAGGGCTCGTGCTTATTATCTTGCGCGTTCTAGAGCAGAAAAGCCCCAGGGCTCAAGTGTAGAAGAAGCTTCAAAGTCTGCAGCGCGGTCAGCGTTTTATGAATACGCTCTGCAAACCCTTAATAAGGGTCATTATAGGCAGTTTGAGAATGGCACTATTGAGCTGGATTTACCCTCACTACCAGCAAATACGCAAGAGCTTAAACAAACAGAACTGTATACCAAAAAGATGTGGCCCGTAACTAGTGTAAATGGCATACCAACTATGCACTACTCATTCAATTGTCCAGGTGCAAGTGGACCAAGTATGGGATTAGCTTCTCTTGCAGATTTGGACGCAGGTGCCGTGTATGAGTGTGAGTTGTGTCATTTTAAAACAAGCGATGTTGGTAAAACACCCGCTGCATCTACTTCAATAAATAATGGCTTTGAACATTATTGGGCAATCATTGTGCAGGCGTCAAAGCGCTATCAGAAGGCAAAAAATCAGCAGATAGAAGCAGAGGAACAGATGAAACAGACAGCTCAGGAGGGAGGCAATGCTTTTGAAGAAGCTCTTGATGCTCTTAAGGTCAATCGACCTAAGCTGTGTCCTCCTGGTGCTTGGGGATGTATTGCGTTTGTAACGCGTAACAGCTCTGTTCCGCAGACTCCTGTGCTGCACTCATCACTTATTAACGTACCAGAGCTTCCTGCTGGTGTGGCAATTTCTGCGGCAGTGCTTGCACCAGATAAGGCCGATACGCAAAACAATGTTCTCTCTCATTTATTTGATGGCTTCTCATTGAAACATGAAGGCCTACTTGCGGGTCTTTCCAAACAGATTTGTACGATTTGGGGCAGTTTGCTCATGTCATACAGCGATGCTTATGGCTCTGTGGCACAGATTACAGATTCGTTTTTTGAGAAGCTTGAGGGAATTGCTGGAGGAACAATTGCATACATGCTGCAAAACCAGCTGGTTAGTCTGGTAGAAGATGCGGGTCTTAAGCCTGTTAATTTACAGGCAAGAAAACCTGTACTTACCAATACGCAAAAGGTGCTTACAAAAGCTGGTTTTGGTGGTTTAGAAGAACTTCGTGCAAAGATTCAATCCTTACCAACCAATGCAACTACTCAGCAGGTTGCACAAGCTATGGGTGTTGTTCTCATAAACGAGTTACCGGATGAATATTTTACTATTGCAGATCTACCTATACCAGGCACAGAGTTGTCTATCCCGCTCAACGTTGATGTAAGAAAGTTGGTGGGTCTTACATGAGGCAAAACATGTGGTGCTCGGCTAAGGTCTGGGTGCATCAAGTAGATGCTCAAATGAGTATAGAACTTGCAGTTCTTATGCCTGTTGTTTTGGTCATGTCTCTTTTGGTATTCAATCTTGCTCGATACCTTGGGTTGGGAATGAAGTTTTCTGCTGAGTGTTCTCATGCCATCGTAAACCTAGGGACTACTCAAACCTCTACGATTCAACAATTGGGCAATCCAACTGCTGTGAAACAGGCTATTGAGAAAAACATGCAACTAAATGATTTAGGGGAAATTGAAGTGCAGGTGCACGAGCGCAATCATTTTATTGCAGAAACAACTACGTTTAGCTTTTTACCAAAGGTTCATGAATATATATGTACACTGCGAATAAAACCATGGCCTTCGCACTTCGTAATTGCTGGCGTTAGCTTTAGTCCACCGCCATTTATGGTGTATGAATATCGCCTATTTGTTGATCCATATCGGTCGGGGGTGGTGGTATAGAAAGCAATCATGTATTTTCTCGTCCGCATTGTTTACAGAGGGAGTGCTGAAGGTGATGGCAGAGATTCAAGTTGAAGATAAAGTTCAAACTCAAACCAAAACAGTTACAAACGAGCATACAAAGGTTTGTCCCAGCTGTGGTGCAACCCTTTTTGCAGATATGGATATCTGTTACGGATGTCTCTATGACTTTACAAAAACTTATGAGCCGCCTCAGATTGGCGTGGCTGATGAGGTGCCTTTAGACGTGTACGAACAACTTTCTCAATCTCAAATTGATGAAGAAAAAAGCAAGGTTATTGCCCCTCCACAACAAGAACTGAGTGCTGTACAAAAAACATCAGACTCTGTTGCCCAAGCATGTTCCGTTTTATGCATATCGGGACCATCGGTTAATTTGTCCTTTGGTTGCACACATGAAGGTATCCGCTTGTTTACCTCTAATACTGCGCCTGATAACTGCGAAGGTGTATGTCTTGATAGGGGGACAAAAATTCACATGGGCAATCTGGTATTTATGGTGCAATAACAAGACCGCTCACATGTCATTCTCATTCTGCAATAGAAACTTGTAAGCACCGTATCATGTATTTTTTGGTTGCCTTAGCCAAAACAGGGTATAGTTATACACAGTTAACACTACAAAGTTTGGGAGTGTCGCATGTCTCCAGTAGATATTATTGTCATTGCTGTTATTGTGGCAATCATTGCGCTAGCCATTCGCTCGCTTATGCGTTCCAAGGGTAACTGTGCAAGTTGTGGAAGTTCGTCGGGTTGTGCTAGCCATGGGGGAGAAAAGGGCTGCTGTACAGCTGCTGAGTCTATTGTTTCCGGGATGGAAGCTAAGCTCTCTTCTCAAAAATAGTATTCACACTTTGACGTGCAATAAGCTTATCTTGTGTTGGTCGTAGACTACCGTATTCCGGAAATCTGCGGCCATTTGCTTTTTTCTATATATTGAGAAATATGGGTGAAACATCTTTGTGTCAGTCTTACTATGTGAAAGGTTCATTTTTAGTTTCAATCCGCTGGGAGGGACTATGTCCTACGAGCAGAATATTGACTTCGTACTTCGAACAGTTGAAGAGCGAGACATTCGTTTTATTCGTCTGTGGTTTACTGATGTACTAGGCAATCTTAAATCACTTGCAATTTCTCCAGAGGACCTTGAGGAGGCCTTTGAAGAAGGCATTGGCTTTGATGGCTCTGCAGTAGATGGTTTTGTTCCTTTGGAAGAATCGGACATGCTTGCATTTCCCGATCCTGAGACTTTCCAGCTGCTTCCTTGGCGACCCAAAGAAAATGGCGTTGCTCGCATGTTTTGCGAGGTAAAAACACCCAATCGCAATCCTTTTGTTGGCGATTCTCGTGCTCGCTTAGAGAAACTCTTCCGCGAGGCAGAAAAGCATGGCTATTTTCTCAATGTTGGTGCTGGTATCGAGTACTTTTATTTGGATAACGATAAAACTCCTCAGCTACTGGACAGTGCTGGTTACTTCGATTTAACACCTTCTGACTATGCTCAGGACTTGCGTCGCAGTACAACACTTGCACTGGAAAAAATGTCTATTCCGGTTGAGTATTCTTACCATTCGATAGCACCTTCGCAAAATGGTATTCAACTTCGCTATGCAGAAGCTCGTACCTGTGCGGATAATATCATTACCGCTCGCTTGGTGATTAAGGAATCTGCTTATAATCAGGGTCGTTATGCCTCCTTTATGCCCAAGCCTTTTAATGGTATTTCTGGTTCTGCCATGTTTGTTCATCAGTCCTTAATGGATCATGATGGCAATAATCTGTTCTGGTCAGATGATGAGAAGCTTGAGGGCGGTGTAGGTCTTTCCAGTTTGGCTAAGCATTACATTGCTGGCATTCTTAAGTATGCACCAGAGTTTTCTTTGGTAACCAATCCAACGGTTAACTCGTATAAACGTCTTATTCCTAATGGTGAGGTTCCTTGTTATGCAACCTGGGGTCGCAAGAACCGCTCTGCTTTGGTACGCATTCCTACGCATAAACCTGGTAAGCAGTCTGCAACCCGTATTGAGCTTCGCAGTCCAGATCCAACATGCAATCCTTATCTTGCATTTGCGGTAACCTTGGCTGCTGGTATGCGTGGTATTAAAGACGAGCTTGAACTTCAGCCTGAGTCAACAGTGGAAGATGCACACTTAAGTGATACTCAACTTCGTGCTAAAGGTATTCAGGCACTACCTCGTGATCTTGGCGAAGCAATTGCTACTTTTGAGCATAGTGAACTTATGCAAGAGGCATTGGGTGAACACATCTTTACCTACCTGCTTAATGTAAAGAAGGGCGAGTGGGAAGAGTATCGTACATCTGTTACGGATTGGGAGCAGTCTCGTTATTACGGTGGTTTTTAATTACATCGATATACAATATAATTGCAAATACTTTGCTGAATAAACTCTGTTCCAAGCGGTAAAATACAGGATAAAACCTGCAATTATCGTGCGTTGTAATGCAAGCAATAATGCATGCTCGATGCTGTGGTATTCTCAACATCGAGCATCTTTCTTACCATACCAGGTTGGAGGTGGAATCAGTGCACCACAGGAATATTTTGTACATTTCAACGACTTCTCGTCATCGTGAGTATATGCGTGAACTTACCCACTCGTTGGATGCCTCTGCACTCATTGCATCTCCAGATACGTTTGCTCAGGCTATTGCTTCTAATCGAGAGTTTGATCTTGTAGTTCTTGATCTTGCTGGAGTATCGAGTGATTTCTTTGGAACGATAGAGGCATATCTTTCTGACAATGGAATGATGCCATTGCTGTTGGTGGTTGACCAAACTGCGCTTTCTAGCATGAGGATTCCTATTCAGTTTAAGACAGATTTTGTTGTCTCAAATTGTTCCGAACCAGAGATGGAAGTGCGCGTGTCACAGCTTTTGTGGCCAGGTGAGGAA
This sequence comes from Atopobium fossor DSM 15642, assembly GCF_000483125.1. GTDB lineage: Bacteria > Actinomycetota > Coriobacteriia > Coriobacteriales > Atopobiaceae > Atopobium > Atopobium fossor. Next base: position 19,587 of record NZ_AXXR01000003.1, on the reverse strand, counting down.
AGCGCTCCTTCAGATATTGTCACTATAGATAATATGACTATTAACTTAGCAACCTACCAAGTGTATGTGGACGATAAGCCCGTGGACTTGACACTTATGGAGTATTCGCTCCTTTCGTTTTTGGCAACGCATCCTTCAAGGGCGTATTCTCGTGATACTCTGCTTCATCGTGTCTGGGGTTTTGAATACTGTGGTGGCACTCGTACGGTAGATGTTCATATCCGTCGAGTCCGTTCTAAGATTGGTCCACAAATTGCAGGACATATCGTTACGGTACGTGGCATTGGGTATCTATTTAAGCTTTAATCTGCGTTATGTCGGCATCTTTGCATTTACATCCGCTTGGTCATAACTTTTACGTTTGCATCCATACAGACATCGGTATCTTGCGTTCGTTGAAACTTTATAAAACCTGATGACAAAGTTCCAAATATACAGGTTGACGCTACGTTTTTGTTGGAATTGCGGTTTGAGAGGAATTTTCTCTTAAGACAGGTAAAATTGGACACTCTATAGGTACATATATAGTGAGTTATTCGCATCATGTAAAGAGGTGCTTCATGTCCGAGATATCTAATGAGCCCAACCCATCTATGGTGGACAACAATACTACTACTTCTCAACAAACTGTAGTTACTTCCATGCCTGTAGCAAATCAAAAACCTCGCCATGGTCGAACGGTACTTATTTCGCTAGTAAGCGGTGCCGTTGGTGCTGCTGTTGTTGTGTGTGGCCTCAAGTTTAGTGGGTTTCTCAACGTACCTATAACTTCAAATACCAGTTCTGCTGGACAAACCATCACTATTCATTCCACGGATGAGAAAGCAACTACGGCTCAAGCAGTTTCAAAAAAGTGCCTTCCTTCTGTTGCAGCTATCTACATCTCTTCTGGTAACAATGATTACGTAGGTTCGGGTGTAGTGTTGGATACCAAGGGCAACATTCTTACTAACTATCATGTGGTAGATGGTGCCGACACCATCAGCATTACGCTTAATAATGTGAGTTATGAAGCTAAAGTTGTTGGCTCTGATGCTTCGAGTGATCTTGCTGTTGTAAAGATTAATCCCGAAGATACTCAGCTTACCCCTATAGAGGTTGCAGACTCTGATTCCCTTGTAGTTGGAGATTGGGTCATGAGTATTGGCAGTCCCTACGGTCTTGACCAGTCTGTTTCGTCAGGCATTGTGTCTTCGTTATACCGTTCCACTATGCTGCCGTCTACTTCAGGCAATACCATTTATGCTAATCTCATTCAAACCGATGCCGCCATCAATCCTGGCAACTCAGGTGGTGCATTGGTAAATGCAGAAGGCAAGCTTGTGGGTATTAATTCCATTATTGAGTCTGAGTCTGGTTCAAATGCTGGTATCGGCTTTGCCATTCCGTCCAATTATGCTGTTAAAGTGGCTAAGACCCTCATAGAGGGCAAGCAGGTTCTCCATGCGTACCTGGGCGTTTCTCTGCAAAGCGTCACTGCGGATAATGCTGCACGCAATAATCTTTCGGTCAATCAAGGTGCCTACATTACAGGGGTTGTAGCTGCTAGCCCTGCAGGTACGGCTGGTCTCAAAGAAGGCGATATCATTACCAAGGTCAATGATGATGATATTTCTTCTGCTGATGCATTAATTTTGGCAGTTCGTTCCCATGAGGTGGGCGAGAAGGTCAAGGTTACTGTTGTGCGTGGCTCTGACGAGAAAACCTTTGAGGTAACCCTTGGTTCTGATGAGTCTTTGCAGGCGGGTACGGCAGCCGATTCTGCACCTAAGGGTGATACCAGCGGCGATTCAAGCGATTCTACTGGTTCTAACTAGCAAATCTATACCTTTGCAGGTATGCATTGCAAGATATATACGCATGGTATGTACGAAAGGGTGATACTTCATTTAGAGTATCACCCTTGTTGTTTGTACTAGTGTCCGAGCGACAACGTACAATAGGAAGCGTTAATGAGTTGCTAATAGGGATTTGAGCGCCTATGAAGTTTATCCATACATCAGATTTGCATCTGGGCAAAAAGATAGCTAATTATTCTTTGGCAGAAGACCAGGCGCATATGATGAGTCTGCTTTATGATGCTGCAATTGCGCATGATGTGGACGCAGTTGTAATAGCAGGTGATGTGTTTGATACGGTTGCGCCTCCGGATTATGCAACGAGACTATGGGACGAGTTTCTTACACGCATGTCTTTAACAAAAATCCCTGTGTTAGTTGTGAGTGGTAATCATGACTCAGGTGCACGTCTAGGTTGTGGTTCTCGCCTGTTTTCTCAGGCTGGTATTCATATTGCTGGTGAACTCGCCCATCATCTTGAGCCCATTACGATTGCAGGGGTTAATTTTTGGTTGATACCCTTTGTGCGTCCATCGGATGTGCGTGCATGGGCTTCTCAACAAAAAGATGAAAACATTCAGATTTCAAGCTATGAAGAGGCATTGGATTATGTAATTGCATCTATTCGCTTACACCCTTTGTTTGCACATGCTCCCAATGTTTGTGTGGCGCACCAATTTATTACAGCTGGTAGTATGAAGCCACAGCTTAGTGAATCCGAACGTGGCGGTTTTGGTCCTTCGGTAGGAACTCTCGATAACATCGATGCTGCTGTATTTGATGATTTTGCTTATGTAGCGCTTGGTCATATTCATGCTCCACAAAGTATTGGACGTTCCACTATTCGATACAGTGGTACTCCACTTAAATATTCCAGCTCAGAAGCTCATCAAAATAAGAGTTTTATGTTGGTGAGTATGAGTGAAGACGGAAAAGCACAATACAAGCCAGTACCTGTTACAGCATTACACGATTTTAGAATAGTTACAGGATCTTTGGATGAGTTGCAATGTATTGCTGCAGCAGAGTCTGCAAAACAGCGAGAAGATTTTGTCCAAGTAATGGTAGTAGAAGATAACCCTGTGGATGTTGTGGAGCGTATTAAATATCTATGGCCTCATTATGCAGGGATTTCGGTGCAGTCTCATAACGGACCAGCTATTGCTTTATCAGCAGCACCCTCGCAAGAAAAGCTGGAAAATAGCAGCCTTAAAGAGCTTTTCTCGGACTTCTTTGAAAACCAATTAGGTAAACCTTTATCTGCTGATGAAGATACCTTGGTATCACAGGCGCTTACTCACAGTTCAGAGGGGTTGGTATAAGTGAAACCCCTACAGCTTTCGCTCACAGCTTTTGGTCCCTACGTACAGCAGACTACTATTGATTTTACGCAGCTTGGCAAGCATGGTTTGTTCTTGATTTACGGAGATACTGGCTCGGGCAAAACTATGCTTTTTGATGCACTATGTTTTGCGCTATACGGGGAAACCTCTGGTGGGCGTGACCCCATGCAGCTGCGAAGTAACTATGCTACTTCTAATCAAATTTGCTCGGTTAGTTTTACCTTTGAACAAAATGGTAAGTGCTACACAGTTACTCGTGAGCCAGCTCAGCTTGTTAAAAAGCGCCGTAAAACAACTTCGGAAGATGATACAACCCAACGTTCACCAAAGGCCGAATTACTTTGTGGGAATGAGGTGGTTCAAAATGCAACTACTAAGGTTACCGCTGCTATTGAGAATCTTTTGGGCCTTGATGTAGACCAGTTCCGCCAAGTAACCATGATTGCGCAAGGCACGTTTCGTGAACTCCTTACTGCAAAAAGTTCTGCACGAGAAGAAATTTTGCGTAAGATTTTTATGACGCAAAATTTAAAAAACTTCCAGGAGTTTCTTAAGCAGCAAAAAAGTGAAACGCAAACAGCATACGACAAGCACATGTCATTGCTGCAAAATGAGCTGTCTCATCTACGTATTGATGCCGTTCAAAATCCTTGTGATGTTGCAGCTTTACAGCAGCAAAACGCTGCTATTGCGGTGCCTCAACAGGAAATTATAACCGCTATCAAGGCACTGCTAGATAGTCTTACCTCTATGCAAGCGCAGGCGCAACAAGCATTTGAACAAGCACAACAACATCAGCATACTGTTCAGATTGAGCTTGAGCAGCTTCGTCAAAAGCAGCAGGTGCTCAAGGTAACTCAGCAAAATTACAATGCTCACAATCAGGCAGTATCCGCGTATAAACAGGCAAAAGTCTCGTTTGATACCCTGCAAGAGACCTATCCAACAAAGCATGAGCAGCTTATTGCACGAGAGACACAGCTTACACAAAGCCTGTCTAGCTATGATGAGTTGGAAACACATCAGCATGTGCTCAAAAAATTGCGCACCCAGTTTAGTGCGTTCACCGAGCAGCAGCACCAGCAGAAGTCCTTGCAGGAATCTGTTTTGCAACGGCAACAAAGTGCTCTACAAGCCCAAAAAGAACTTCCAGAGGTAACAAAGCGTGTTGCTTGTTTGGAGCAAGAACAGTCCGTATGTACACAAAATAGTACAACGGCTAGACAATTGCTGGCTCAATATAAGACACTTTTGTCCAATCAAACGTATGTTCATGCTACAAGTGAGCAGTTTCACGCTATTCAAAAAAAGCGTGCGTTTGCACATGCAACAGCAGATCAGCTCATGCATGCCTTTACTGCAGGCAGCTCCTATGTCTTGGCAAAAAATCTTCGAGAAGGTGAGCCGTGTCCTGTATGTGGTTCACTTCACCATCCTTTGCCAGCAGTTGCCTCAGAAGAGCCCCCTACTAAAGAGCAGCTTGATGCGGCTCAGCAAACAGCGCAAGCTGTACAACAACAATATGATGCTGTGTCTGAAAAGCATATTTCTGCAGTAGAGAAGCTCCGAGCTATTCAACGGACTTTTCGTGAGGAAGCTTCTAATTTTTTGCAAAAAGAAATCACTGATGAGGTCTATGCAAACAACCAGATTTCCAAATGTCTCGCACAGGATGAGAAAAAGCTTGAAGAGCTTACTGCTTCGCATACGCACATGCTTGCCCATCAGACAGAGCTGCAAAAACAAACAGAAGAACTGGAAGTTCTGGAGGAGCAGCTTGCTGTACTCACAACTCAACAAGAAGAACTTCAATCAAAGATTTCTGAGGTTAAACTCGAAGGGGAGCGTGCAAGAGCGCTTGTTGATAATCTGCTCAACAAGTTGGAATTTAATTCAAAGGATGTGGCAGAACAGCAGCTTGGCAAGATAAAACAAGAACGAAAAGAACTAGAAGATGCGCATCGTAAGGCCAAAAATGCGCTTGACGATGCGGGAAAACATGTGGCATCTACTCAGACAGCCTACGATGTTTCGTTAGCGCGCTTGCATGAGCTGGGACTTTCAGAAGATACCAAGCTTGAAAGCACTTCTTATTTACAGCACCTATTTGAAGCAGCTCAAAAAACAACAAAAGAGCAGCAAGAAGCATTTACTGTTGCTGTTGCACGGTTAACGCAAAACAAAGAAATTGCTCTTCGTGTACAAGAGCTTTATAGTCAGCTGCCTTCTATAAAAAAGGCTTGGCAAACTGCGCAGGAAGTGTCGAGTGTTGCCTCAGGCGATATCACCAGTGCTGTATCACGCACTGCTAAGCGTGTGTCTTTTGAGCGCTACGTTATGAGCTACTACTTTGACCAAGTACTCATGTGTGCAAATTATCGCTTGCACAAGATGTCATCTGGCCGTTACCAGTTAATCCGCTCTGACCAAGCAAAAGGTCGTCGTCAAACAGGATTGGATATTGACGTATACGATAGTTGGAATGGAAAGATGCGTTCTGTAGACACTCTTTCTGGTGGAGAGTCTTTTGAAGCATCGCTCTCCTTAGCGCTTGGCTTATCTGACTATGTACAACAACAAACAGGCGGCATTGCTCTTGATACGGTATTTATAGATGAAGGATTTGGCACACTTGATCCAGACACGCTCAATCAAGTCATGGATGTTCTGTCCGACCTCGCCTCGAGTGATTGTCTGGTGGGTATTATTAGCCACGTAGAAGAATTGCGTGAGCAAATCCCAAAGCGCATTGAAGTTACCGCAACCAATGATGGCAGTTTTACTACTGTTATCTGTGAATAATATGAGGTAAACATGGCAGAAAAGAATATGCAAGACAGCTGGATTCAATCCTCTTTGTTTAGTGATGTTGAGCCACAAGAAGTTGAGGAGTCTGCTGGTTTTCAGGTTACAAAAAATCAAACCCCTGCTCAGCGTGCGGCCCAGCTTAACGAGTTATTGAGCCATGCTGCATATCAGTACTATGCGCTCGATGATCCAGAGATGACAGACGCACAATTTGATCGCCTGCTTATAGAGCTACAGCATATTGAGGCTACGTATCCTGAACTTGTTACGCCCCAAAGCTATACTCAGCGCATTGGTGGATATGTATCAGAACAATTTGCTCCTGTTCAGCATGCTCAACGCATGTATTCTATTGATGATGCCATGAATCTTGAGGAGCTTGATGAGTGGTTACGTCGTACAGAAGAGTCTATCGGAGCAACAGGTAATGTGGCCTATACCTGCGAACTTAAGATTGATGGTCTAGGCATTGCTCTAACCTATACGGATGGTCAGTTTGTTCGTGCGGCTACTCGTGGTGACGGTACAACGGGTGAAGATGTAACAGCAAACGTACGCACCATTCGTGATATTCCTTCAAAACTTGCTCGTGAAGGCCTTATTGCGATTGCCGATAAAGGCTTTGGACAAAGCGTTGAAGTTCGTGGTGAAGTATATATGCCTCGTCGCAGCTTTGTGCGTCTGAATGCACAAAATGACGAGGCAGGACGTGCTCCATTTGCAAATCCTCGCAATGCAGCTGCTGGTTCTTTGCGCCAAAAAGATGCAAAGGTAACAGGTTCCCGCGACTTGGGAACGTTTATCTATGCTGTGGCAGATGAGTCAAACCTTAACCTTTCTTCTCAGCATGCTTTTTTGCAGTGGTTACGCAACTGTGGTTTCTCGGTAAATCCACATGCTCAACGTGTAGAAGGCGCCCAAGCCGTTCATGACTACTGTGCTGCTGCTTTGCAGATGCGCGATGAGCTGGACTATGACATCGATGGTGTAGTGGTAAAGGTAGATGATTTTGAACTTCAAAATCATTTGGGTTTTACGGCTCGCGCACCTCGTTGGGCTATTGCGTTTAAATTCCCACCCGAGGAGCGCCAGACAACCTTACGAGAAATTCGTGTTCAGGTTGGTCGTACGGGCGTGCTTACGCCTGTAGCAGAGTTTGATCCCGTAACGGTTGCAGGCTCTACCATTGCTCGTGCCACCCTGCATAACATCGATGAAGTACGTCGCAAGGATGTACGCGTGGGGGATACCATTGTGGTTCACAAGGCAGGTGATGTTATTCCTGAAGTAGTGGGCCCTGTTTTAAACGGTGATTTACAAGCAGAACATGAGCAGCGTCCCCTGTGGGATATGCCGCGCATTTGTCCAAGTTGTGGAAGTCCCATTTTACGTGAAGAGGGAGAAGTGGCGTATCGTTGCGTTTCTATCGATTGTCCTGCTCAAGCAACTGAACGTCTCATTCATTGGGGAAGCCGCAAGGCTATGGACATTGATGGTTTGGGAGACGAAATAGTAAGGCGCTTGGTTGAACGAGGCATTTTGAGCGACGTTGCAGACTTTTATGACAAGCTCACCGAGGAACTTCTTGCTGCTACGCCAACGGGGCGCGTGTATGAAACCAATACAGCAGACCATATTGAAGGAGAGCAAATCCTGCTTGGTCATACCATTGCACATAAGATTATGAATCAGGTGCTGGAGTCTAAAGCCCGCGGTCTTGCACGTGTCTTGTTTGGCTTGGGAATTCGCTTTGTTGGAGAGCAAGTGGCTCGCTCTTTAGCAGATTCATTTGGCTCTCTTGAAGCTCTTCGCTCGGCTTCAAAAGAACAAATTATGCAGGTGGACGGCATTGGTGAGAAGCTTGCTGTATCCATCAAAAACTTTTTTGCTGTTCCAGAAAATATTGCGGTTATTGAGCGCTTGCGCAGCTGTGGTGTAACGCTAGAGCAACCTTGTGTTAAGACAGCAGATACAGCAGAACAAACGCTTGCCGGACTTACTTTTGTGCTTACGGGTACCTTGGAGACTATGAAGCGTGATGAGGCGGGTGCCGCCTTGCGTGCTTTGGGTGCTAAAGTTTCCGGTTCGGTTTCTAAGAAAACCAGTTATGTAGTTGCAGGTGCTTCTGCTGGTTCTAAGCTTGTTAAAGCACAAGAGCTGGGTGTTGCTGTGTTGGATGAGGCTGCTTTACAACATATCCTTGCTACAGGAAGGATCTAAATGAGCCGCATAGTAACTGAAGGCTTCATGCCTTTTTTGGGTTACCAAACCTATTACCGTATCGTCGGCACTTGGACAGCACATACTACGCCAAAACATGCGCCAATTATTTTGTTACACGGAGGTCCTGGTTCTACACATAATTACATGGAGCTTCTCGATAGCCTTGCCGATGATGGACGTGCAGTTATAAGTTACGATCAGCTGGGTTGCGGTCAGTCTTTTGTGGATGGTCATCCCGAGCTGTGGCAGGCTCAAACTTGGGTGGATGAGCTGCGTGCATTAGTGGAGTATCTAGGTATTACGGAGTTTCACCTGTTGGGGCAGTCTTGGGGTGGCATGTTGGCGCTTACGTATTTGGCGGATTATCAGCCGCAAGGTGTGCGTTCAGTTGTGCTTTCAAGTACGTTACCTTCATCGCAGTTGTGGGGCAAAGAAAATCATCGTATGGCGCGGATGCTTCCTGCGCAGGAATGGGAGGCGCTTAATCAGGCCGAGAAAACTGGTGAGTATGAATCGATAGCCTACAAACAAGCTATTGATCACTATATGCAGTTGCATTGTTGCGATAGTGTGTATGGACAAAACGCACCAGAGTGTTTGCGCCGACCTAAGAAGTCGGGTATTGAGTGTTATGAAACTGCATGGGGCCCCAATGAGCTTATGCCCCAAGGAACACTCAAAGATTGGGACTATACAGCTCAGTTACCAAACATCAAAACGCCAGCACTTATTGTGAGTGGAACCGATGACCTTTGCACGCCACTCATTGCAAAGACCATGTTTGATGGCTTACCCAATGCTCGTTGGGAGCTTTTTGAAGGTTGTCGTCACATGTGTTATGCGGATGATACTTCCAAATATGTACAGCTTATACGTGCGTGGCTTAAGGAACATGACAAGTTCTAGTAAGATGGTTTATCTGATTTGTCTAGCTCATCAACATTGCTAACTATTGTTATTCCAAGTAGCTTACCAGCTCATTCTTGTTGCGTGATGCTTCATGCATAGGAGAAGGGTGAGCATTTGTAGATGGCCAGCCAACCGGAAATGCAGCAACGAGCTCATATCCAGTGAGCTCAGGCAACTCTTGGATAAGGGCAGGAACATCAAAAGAACCAAGCCAAGTAGTGCCAAGTCCCAAGTCTGCAATGGCAAGCATAATATGCGTGGCAACAATAGAGGCGTCCACTTCTGCAAAATTTTTACCATCGTAGCGTCGTGTCCAAGCTTCATCTGTAGCTGCGCCAACTAAAAGATAGGTGTGTGCACCAAAATCGTAGCGGGTGTGACGTGTGAACTTTGTAACTGCATCACCTGTTAAAACCCACAGTCTAAAGGGTTGTTTATTTACGGCAGTTGGTGCCGCAAGTGCAGCATCAATGATCTTCTCGATAAGCTTGGGGTCTACTGGCTTGTTGGAAAACGAGCGGCATGAATAGCGCTCGTGAGCCAAACTTGCAAAATCACTCATCTAAAATCCTTTGTTTGAACGCTCAAATGTTGTGCTGTTGGGTACTATTGTAGAGATAAACAAGCGTTTTGGGAGGAACTATGACGCGCAAATCAAAACTTATGCTTGCGGGAATTATTGGAGCTGCGGCCGCAACTGCTTCAGTCACTGCTGCACTGGTTGCCCGTGCTTGGGTGCGTCATGACCCTCATCTTATTCGCTCTACGGCCTATGGTCCTGCATTGGTATATACCAGCTATGATCAAAAAGGCACTCCTGTGCGCCTGCTTAGTGTTGGTGGCGCAGTGCAAAGTGCCAGTTATATGGACCAAAATCGCTATGAGTTGCCCTTTGAGTACTTCCGTGCGTTTGCTCGTGCAACACATGAGGCTGGCTTACAGGTAAAACGTACGCTTGTCTTGGGCGGCGGCGGATACGCTTATCCTAAGTATCTTATTGCTCACGATAAGGACGTGAAGGTAGATGTGGTGGAAATCGATCCAGAGATTACGTCTATCGCACATCGTTGGTTTTATTTAGATGCGCTCAAACGCGAGTTTAAGACTCAAATTACAGGACGCCTTACTAACATTTGCGCAGATGCAGTTTCGTATTTACAGTATACAGATGCCGATTATGAGGTCATCATCAACGATGTCTTTGCTGCTGGTCTGCCGGTAACTTTGCTGGTGGGGGAGACAGGTGCTAAGACCGTACATACACATCTTACTCCCTGTGGCTTATATCTCATAAATTATGTTGTTGATAAGACCGGTCTATCTGGACTTCAAAAAGTAACGAGCATTCTGAGCAACGAGTTTGAACACGTGCATATTGTTGACGCTTGTGATGAGGAGTTTAGTAACTCAGAAAATTATCTTATCATTGCCACTGACGGTGACTATGATTTCTCAAACACTATTGGGTTTTAGATACGCATCGTACAAGAATTAACTATCTGCTAAACATATTGCGCAGGGTAAATTCTGCCTGAACAGTACGGAACATAAGGTCAACATCTTCCAAACCCAAGTGCTTCTCGGATTGTCCTGCTGCTAAGGTTTTGCGACGGCGTGCCCAGCTTTCAAGTGAAGCAGGCCTTTGCTCGTGGGGCAGAATTTTGGTTTCGGGATCTACGCGGCGGCAGATGTCACGTGTATCAATAGGAACAATTTTACCTTCCTTGCGAGCTTCTGCATAACCGTCAATATGCAGCATAAACCACGAATCTTCAAAGGCAGCATTATGTGCCATATAGGGAAAACGCGTAAGTGTTGCCAAAAGTGCTGCCTGCATCTTTTTATCTTCCCTAAAGGGTGTTTTGTCTTCTACATCAGACCAGCTAATGTGGTGAATATGAGCGAGAGGAACGCCCTTTTCTTTATACATGTTAGGTAGTCCGCAGTAAGCAAAGTAAGGATTAGTTGGTTGAGTATCTGCAGCAAGTTGCATAAATTCAAGACCGACATTTACGATGTAGCCGCGATCTGGCTCGCGTGAAGTAGTTTCTATGTCAATTCCAACTACCATGCCAGAAATAGGTGCTGCAAGGTATGCCATGGTCAGTTCATTAAGACCTAAACCTGCTTCTTTGGCAACAATTTTGGGATTGCGATGCTGCATTGCAGCAACACCGCGAATCAAATCCTCATCAGAAAGACGTGGCGCTAAGCTTGTGCCACGCACATTTTGTAGACGCTCAATACCAAAACTATCGCAAGTAGCTCGGTTGCGATCTGCTAAGGCACGAACAATCTCAAAATCAAAAGGATCATCAGTGCCAAAAGAGGAACGCCAAGCAGCAAGAAGCTGAGAAATGGCATCTTCATTAGCTGCACGATCTGCCGTAAGAGTGGCATCATCCATAAAAAAGCCAGGTAGCGAGAACGCATTTGCACGTTCAAGTGCTTCACTCAAGTTCATATATACATCTCCCGTTTTGAGAGCAAAAGAGTAAGTCTCGTTAAGCCTACCAAAGTTGTGCGCTGCGCGTGTGCAGATTACACGTTCCATTGGATAAATGTTGACCACTCAACATTCATTGCTAAACTGTTGACTTGTCAACAAGAAAGGAGGTAAAACTTGTCTCAGTCAACTCAATCAATCCAACCCGCGCAGTCAGAGCGTTTTGAGACTTTTTCAAGTCTCATATCTGCGCTCAACAAAGAAGTACAACGTCTTAAAAAAACAGAAATGGCTCGCTTTGGTTTGCAAGGAACCGATGCCATGTGTTTAGTGTGTCTTGCCAAGCACCCCAAAGGTATTCCCAGCGCGGATATTGCGCGGGCTATTGGTGTGGACCGTGCACTGGTTTCGCGTTCGCTAGCATCGTTGATGCAAAAAGGTTACGCACAAGCGCAGCAGGATCATGGTGTGATGGGGTATCGAAGTCCTGTGCTTCTTACCAAAAAAGGAAGGGAGCTTGGACATCGGATAGAAGAGGTTATTAATCGCATGGTAGGCCTGGCTGCAGACGATCTTGCTGGGGAAGATATCGTGGTTATGTATCGTGTACTTAAACAAGTCCTTGCAAAAATAAAGGTGTTATAGCACGATAATGCCAATATTTAGCAAGCCAATCGCGCATTTGCGCGGAATAGTACACATCGCTTAACCGCGCTACTACAAAGGAGAAACTGCATGGCCATTCGAATTGTTTGCGACTCAGGCGCCGACGTTTCCGATCTCCAGCACGATCAGCTTACTGTTTTACCATTATCCGTTGCGTTTGGTACAACCACGTATCTGGATGGAATTGACCTTACTAACCAGCGCTTTTATGAGTTGCTTATGGAAACAGATGTCATGCCAACCACCGGGCAAGTCACGCCGTATCGTTTTGACCAGGCTTTTGCACAGGCGCGTGAAGCGGACGAGAAAGTCGTGGCAATTACTATCTCTTCTGTTTTGTCGGGCACCTATCATAGTGCGGTGACTGCGGCACAGTCTTACGGCAGCAACGTCTGTATTATCGATACACTTAATGCTTCTATGGGTACGCGTGCAATGGTTGAATATGCACTTGAACTTGTCGATAAGGGTATTGAGTTTGAAGCTCTGTGCGAAGAGCTTAACCGCAGTGTAGAGCATCTGCATGTCTTGGCCCTTCTTGACACCTTAGAATACCTGCATCGTGGTGGCCGTTTGCCAAAGGCAGCGGCAACTTTGGGGACCTTGCTCTCCATTAAGCCCGTCATCACTACGCACGAAGGCGCGGTTTCGCTGGTAGGAAAGGCGCGTGGTTCCAAGGCAGCCAACAATTTGCTTGACCAACTGGTTGAAAAGAGCGGTGGCATTAACTTTGGTTTGCCCATGTGTGTTGGTTATACCGGTCTGGATGACACACTTCTTAGGAAGTATGTTCAGGATAGCGCTGCGTTGTGGAAGGGCAATGTCAATCAACTTGTGTTCCACTCTATAGGTGGCACCATTGGTACGCATGCTGGCCCTGGCACCATTGTCTTAGGTTTCTTTGCCAATAAATAGAGTATGTATGTCGTCTGTGCAGTTGTGTGCAGGCGACATATGTTTGTTTATGACAATTGCATAGCTCTATCTGCGTTTATTGCATTATTTTGTGGAGCTGCTGTTATGGGTGTGTTACCGGCACATGTCTATTGCGCAGCAATCAGCTGCTTAAGCATGCTAATAAATTCTTGAGCATGTTCGCTTAGCTTGCGCTGACTATGAGTAAGATAGCCCACGTTCATAATCTCGTCTGTTTCCAGCGGAATGGACACAATATGTGCAGACATCTCGTCAGACAGCATGCCAGTTGAAATCAAAAATCCATTGTAATTTGCCAGCAAGCTGGTCATAGTTCCACGGTCGCTTACCACTACATTTTGTGCGTGGGGTATGTAAGAAAACGGTTCTTCCGATAAATACAGTGAGCTTTGTGTGCCCTGTTCAAAGGTGTAGCGCGGCCAGCTGGCAAGTGCAGAAACCTTAATGGAAGGCAGCGCAGCAAGTGGATGATCCTTACGGACAAAAACATGCGGTTTTGCTTTGTATAGTGATGCAAATTTAAGGTTATTCTCGTCAAAACGCCTGCGCAGCGCTTGCTCGTTATAGGAACTCAAAAACAAAATGCCAATATCTGACCTGAAATCTGCAACGTCATTAATAATATTGGTAGTGCGGGTTTCGCGTAGGATAAAGTCAAAACCACTTCCTTCTTGTGTGCGCACAAATTCTGTAAACGCGCGGACTACAAATGCGTAATGCTGTGAGCTTATCGATAAGCGCTGTTTAAGTTGGTCAGGGTGGCCAGCGTAGCGACTTTGTAGCAAATCTGCTTGTTCAACAACCTGGCGAGCGTAACCCAAAAACTCAACACCCTCACGGGTAACACGGATGCCCTTGCTGGTGCGCGTAAAAATAGTGATACCCAGCTCCTGTTCGAGGTCCTTAACTGCAACCGACAAACTTGATTGTGCAATAAAATGTGTCTTAGCAACCGAGTTCATTGAACCACTTTCGGCAATAGCAATTATGTACCTGAGCTGCTGAAGATTCATGTTCTTTCCTTTATACGCATGCTAGTATGAGACAACAACAGGTAGACCACGCTTACGTACACGCTGAGCAATGCCATCTAGTATTGCGGGTGCTACCTTTGTAAGTGTAGGTATAGGTACTTCGCGCGCAATCGTGTAGATAAATACCTGCTGTGGGTCAATCTTTTCTAGTGCATCCAACCATGGGTTTACATATACTTCGCCAGTGTTATCTGCACTTACGCCTGCAAGCTTGCCGCTTACAAAAATGGTTTGAATCTTTATGTGGCCATGAAAAGACGCGTATGTTGTAATGCGTTCATTCACATCATATGGTCCTTGTGGCTTATTAAGAAGCTCAATGTAGGTTGCATCCACGGTATCAAGCTTCAAAATATTATCATCTACCTGCATCAATGCATGAAAAACGCTGGGTTTATCGGCAAACATGCCATTGCTTAGTACACTTATACGCGCAGCTGGTGCATAAACAGTACGTAGTGCGCGTACCAAATCAACTGCTTGTGCAAATATAGGACTTGCCGTAGGTTCACCATTGCCTGCAAAGGTCAGGACATCAGGTTGTGTCCCGTTTGCAGCCATGCTTGCGAGTTTTTTCTTAAGGGCATGCTCAAGTTCATCCAAGCTAACATAGTCATTGCTTGTACGTCGTTGTTCATTCAAGCCATTTTCACAATATGCACAGTTAAACGAGCAAATCTTTCCCGTTGCAGGCATCAAGTTAATCCCTAAAGAGATTCCTAAGCGACGGCTTTGTACGGGTCCAAAAACAGGACTGTCATTCAAAAAAGTAGGCATCAATTCCCTCCATCTTGATAATACAAAAGAAGGGAGCAAAATCCGAGCAATTCATCCTGTACGGTCATTTCATATGTGGCAATCGTACAAAATGGATACGTTTACAAAAAACGATGGCCACTCAAAGAATGACCATCGTCCGCATTGTCTCCAACTTGGTTGGAGGTACTACCTACTATATCCTAATTTGGGATGATGCGAAACTCGGATAATAATTTCCTCATGGATATTTCAAGTAATCAGACAATCGGCAAGAATCTTAAGTCCATCCGCTGTGCGCATGGAATCACTCAGCTTGATTTGGCGGAGAGGCTTAACGTAAACCAGTCTTTCCTCAGTAAGCTGGAAAGTGGAGAGCGTGCACTTCGTGTATACGAAGTCCGTTGGATTGCAGAGGTTTTAGATATGTCTGTTGCAGATCTTGCTACAAAACTCAATGAGGGTATCTCATCTGAACCTAACTTTTAAAAACAAGTTCATCCTTGCTTGAAAGTGACTCATCAAACGTATAACCGCGTCCATTAAAGTTGCGTAGGTCATCGAGGGATTCGACGCCTTTCTCAGCACACCAACGAATAAAACTTCCGCGTGCAGCCTTAATTTCTGGCGCACGCATAACAAGTTTGCCTGATTTTTGATCTGGCGATAAGAACGAACAGGTTATGGCCCGATCTGTCACGTAAGGTAGCACTGCTTGCGAATATTCCTTAGATGCCAGATTTACAAGATATACATCATCTGCTTCATCCATAAGTGTGTGTGCAAGCAAATCTCCCCACCACTCATATAAGTTTCGCGATCCATCCATAGTAAGTTTTGCTTGCATTTCCAGCCTATATGGACAGACGCCGTCCAGTGGTCGCACTAATCCGTACATACCAGAAATCACGCGTAGATGTGTTTGCATCCATTCAATTTGTTCTTCTGACATGACTGAAGCAGCAATATTGGTGTATTGAATGCCGTTATAGCTGCAAATTGCGGCACTGAGCTGCTCAAAAGGCAGCTGCAAACCCTCCTGCAGTGCATCAAGTTGTTGCATAGATTCATGTGCTAAACGCTCAGAACATGCCCATAACTTGTGAAGTTGCTCAAAATCCATTTGGTGCAAATGAGCTGCGATGATACGGGCCTTCTCAATAAACTGTGGCAAGGCAGTGGCAAAAGGATACTCCTCAGTGGTTTGCATTTTCTTTGCAGGTGAAGTTATAAATCTCAGTGCCACAGTGTCATCCTTTTACAGTTTGTTACTTCTCATATTGTTGATATTGTATTTCGTGTTTTTGCGAAAGCAATGACGTGCTTACTTTTGCGTCTATGCTCTAAAGTAGTTTGTGATGGTTAACGCTGACTGACGCTTACTACTGTCAAGTAGTGTTGCGCTGGTTAATGCCAACTCAAGGAGGTACCGTGAACCCAGCCACTCCATTTTCGCCCGCCGCTTTGGTTGATCAGGTAGATTTGGAAGCTCGTAATGACGATGCCATGTTTGCTAAAGCTGGTATTCCTGATGAGCTCCGTGGCAATATGACTCTATTTTTACGTCTGGTTCGTAAAGTTTTGTCTGAATATGATCCTTCTCTGCGTCAATCGTTTGATGATCTTCTCACAAATACTTTGTTGGTTCACACTCAAAGCTCTGCATCTCCTTTATCCGATGGTGCTAATTCATCCGATGCTGTTACAGCAACTGACACCTCAACATCTTCTATCCAGCCTCCTGCCCCTATCGAAGCGGATTTCAAGAAGGCCGTCGAACTCATTGATTCTTTGCCCGTTGAGCAGGCAACCTTGCTCATGCGCGGGTTTGCAACCTACTTTCATCTTGCTAATGTCTGTGAAGAAAATTATCGTGTTCATGCTCTTCACCTGCGCGAACAAGCTATTTCTTCCGCCACTCTTACATATGACCCCATTAATGATCTTACGGTGGCATACCGTCGCTTGATTGATGAATGCGGGCATGCTAAGGCGTTCTCTTTACTTAAGCGTTTGGAGTTTCATCCTGTATTTACTGCTCACCCAACTGAAGCACGTCGCCGTGGCGTGGAAGGTAAAATTCGCCGTATTGCTGGCCTTCTCAAAGAACGCCCTGCTTTAGGTGGCGCTTCTTTGGCGGAAAACGAACGCAAGATGCTGCAGGAAATTGATGCCATGTTCCGAACATCGCCCATCGGTTTCAAAAAGCCTACACCCGCAGAAGAAGCGGACACCATTCTTGATATTTTTGATAACACCTTGTTTGACATGGTGCCTGAAGTTTACCGTCGCTTTGATGACTGGGAGTTGGGTGACAAGGCCGGTACCGTTCCTCCTGTTTGTCCTGCATTTTTTCACCCAGGTTCTTGGATTGGCTCGGATCGAGATGGCAATCCCAACGTTACTGCCAAGGTAAGTCGCGAAGTTGCCGAGAAGTTCCGTCGTCACATTCTTACAGCTCTTACGCAGCGCACATATTATGTGGGTCGCAACCTCACGCTTGATACCTTGTGTACTAAACCCTCAGACATGCTTATTAACTTGTGGAATCACCAGGTTGAGATGAGCGAGTCTATGACTTCGCGCGCTCAAACGGTAAGCGCCTCCGAGCTACATCGTGCCGTTATGATTGTTATGTCCTATAGGCTCAAGGCAACTATCGACCGCACAGCAGATCTTATGTATAACACTGCAGAGGACTTCCTTAATGATTTGCAGGTGGTTCAAGAGTCTTTGGCACGTGCTGGAGCTCTTCGTGCTGCATACGGTCCTGTTCAAAACCTTATTTGGCAAGTGCAGTCCTTTGGATTTCATATGGTAGAGATGGAATTCCGTCAGCACTCCGTTGTACATGAGCGTGCTCTAGCAGATATTCGCGAGCACGGTAGAAGAGGGGAGCGCGGTGAACTTGCTCCTATGACTCGTGAAGTTTTGGATACGTTCCGTGCCATTGGTTCTATTCAGCGTCGTAATGGTGTTATTGCTGCTCGCCGCTATATTATTTCTTTCTCACAGTCAGCTCAAAATGTGGCAGATGTCTATGAACTTGCTCGTCTGGCATTTGCTCACGAGCAGGATGTACCTGTTTTGGATGTTATTCCGTTATTTGAACAGGTAGAGGACTTAGAAAATGCCGTTAATATCCTTGATGCGATGATTCGTATTCCTGAGGTTCAAAAGCGCATGAGTCAAACCAATCGGCGTCTTGAAGTTATGCTGGGATATTCTGATTCATCCAAAGACGCTGGTCCAACTTCTGCAACCTTGGTTTTACACGCTGCTCAGCAGGCAATTGCTCGATGGGCAGAATGCAATCACATAGATTTAGTATTGATGCATGGTCGCGGTGGTGCTGTTGGTCGTGGTGGTGGTCCTGCAAATCGTGCTGTTTTGGCTCAACCCAAGGGTTCGGTTAACTGTCACTTCAAATTGACAGAGCAGGGTGAAGTCATTTTTGCTCGCTACGGAGATCCTACGCTTGCGCGTCGCCATATTGAGTCCGTTGCTGGTGCAACGCTATTGCAATCCGCTCCTTCTATTGAGGAGATTAATACAGATACGACACATAGATATACACAGCTTGCTCATGATCTTGATGTGTATTCTCGCCAGCGTTACCTACAGCTTCTTAATACCAAGGACTTTGCCGAGTGGTTTTCCATCGTAACACCTCTTACCGAGATTGGCCTCATGCCCATTGGTAGCCGTCCCGCCAAACGCGGTTTGGGTGCTCAGTCTCTTGATGATTTACGTACTATCCCCTGGATTTTTTCTTGGTCGCAGGCACGAACCAACTTAGCTGCTTGGTACGGTCTGGGTAGTGCTTGTCAACAAATTAATGACCTTGAGCTGCTCAAACAAGCCTATGCTGAGTGGCCTGTCTTTACTACATTTATTGATAATATCGAGATGTCGCTTTCCAAGACCGATGCCAGTATTGCTCATATGTATCTTAACCTGGGAAATCGCAAAGATCTCTCCAAGATGGTCCTTGATGAAATGGCTCTTACGCGCAAGTGGGTCCTTGCTATTACTAACAATTCTTGGCCTTTGGAGCATCGACGTGTTCTTGGCCCTGTCATTCGTATGCGACTTCCTTATGTAAATGCATTATCCCTCACGCAGGTGCGAGCTCTTGCAGCTCTTCGCGAGAAGAGCGATAAACTTACTGCTGAAGAGCGCGAGCGTTTTATCTATCTTATCTTGTGTACTGTATCTGGAGTTGCAGCTGGCCTACAAAACACTGGTTAGTTTCCAGCCATTCTTTGGCTCATATCTTACTGCTACGTTATTTCACATCTTATAAAAGCTACGCACACTAAGGGGCAAGTCAATTACAACTTGCCCCCTTTTATATATACGTATATACGGCTTAGCTTTTCATCCTTTTTGCCCCTCAATATAGCTAAATTCTATAATGCCTTTTCAGACGTATATATGCCCAAAATTTTATCCAACTCCTCATATCTATTATCGAGAAATGCCAGGTAAAGTGCTATGAGATAGATTGGACGGCAATATCTAGTCATTTCATATTTGTGTCCATAATATGAATCAACACAAATCTAGTCTTGGTACTTGAAACACCCAAAAGGGGTGTGTATATTAATACATCGCACGCGGTGATG
>NZ_KI519553.1:933911-1081411 GCF_000483125.1 Atopobium fossor DSM 15642 | reverse complement strand
AGGGGTTAAAGCCCCAAGCCATACCAGAGCAGGTGGTCGTAGTACCATCTACGGGAAGCTTGGCTACCATAGAAAGTGCGGGTGTGAGTTGGCGTGTGCCGCCAAAGGGCATGAGGACGGTTGCAGCTCCAATGGTGGAGTCAAAACGTTCAGATAAACCCTTGTTGGATGCAATATTAATGTCAGATACTAAGGAATTCATCTGTTGGGCAAAGCTTGTGCCTTCCCAGCTAGGAGCATAAGATGCACTTGCACATACCCGAGCATTTTGATGTTTGGAGGCGCCATTTGATGCAAGGAATATGCGAGAGATGTCTACAATATTGTTGTCGTTCCAGCGCATGACTAGGCGTTTTTCCTGGGTAACAACAGCAACAGGAGTGGCCTCCAGGTTTTCTTCACGGGCGTATTCTAGGAACTTATCTACATCTTCAGGAGCAAGAGCGACAGCCATGCGTTCTTGAGACTCGCTGATGGCAAGCTCTGTGCCGTCCAAGCCTTCATACTTTTTTGGAACAGCGTTGAGGTTAACGAGAAGGCCATCGGCAAGCTCACCAATGGCTACACTGACGCCACCAGCGCCAAAGTCATTGCATCGCTTAATGAGTTGGCAGGCGTCCTTGCGGCGAAACAAACGCTGGAGCTTACGTTCTACAGGTGCGTTACCCTTCTGTACCTCGGCACCACAATCTTCCAAAGAATCTAGGTTATGAGCTTTGGAGGAACCCGTTGCACCGCCAATGCCATCGCGGCCAGTACGACCACCCAGCAAGATAATGACATCGTTAGGTGCAGGTTCTTCTCGACGAACATGGTTGGCGGGTGTAGCACCTACTACGGCACCAATCTCCATACGTTTGGCAATGTAGCCTGGATGGTAAAGCTCGTGTACTTGACCTGTTGCCAAACCAATTTGATTGCCATAGGAGGAGTAGCCAGCAGCAGCGGTGGTTACCAACTTGCGCTGGGGCAACTTACCTTCAAGCGTTTGGGAAATGGGAACGGTAGGATCACCGGCACCAGTAACGCGCATGGCTTGATACACATAGCTGCGACCAGAAAGTGGGTCGCGGATAGCTCCGCCAATGCAGGTTGCTGCGCCACCAAAAGGTTCGATTTCTGTAGGGTGGTTGTGGGTCTCATTCTTAAAAAGGAACAGCCAATCTTCGTCAACACCGTTGACATCTACCTTGATTTTGACTGTACAAGCATTAATCTCATCAGACTCATCTAGGTTGGTAAGGATGCCCTTATGCTTAAGGTATTTAGCGCCAATAGTGCCCATGTCCATAAGACAGATGGGTTTGTGGTCACGCTTGAGTTCATGGCGCATGTCCAGGTATTTCTCAAAGGCTTTATGAACTGTCGCATCGTCAAATTGAATGGTATCCAGTTCGGTACCAAAGGTGGTATGACGGCAGTGATCGGACCAGTAGGTATCAATCACTTTGATTTCTGTAATAGTGGGGCAGCGACCTTCTTGAGCAAAGTACTGCTGACAAAATTTGATATCTGCAAGATCCATTGCAAGGCCACGATTGACAATAAAATCTGCAAGTTCGTCATCAGAAAGTTCAAGAAAATTAGACAGAACCTCTACTGGTTGTGGAGTTGCTAGCTGCATTTGTAGGGTAGCAGGTAGATCAAGGGATGCTTCACGGGCTTCAACGGGGTTAATAACATAATGTTTTATAGCAGTTATATCTTCGTTGCTAAGGTTGCCAAATAGTAGGTAAACCTTGGCGGAACGTACGACAGGGCGTTCTTTTTGACCAATGAGTTGAATGCACTCACTGGCGGAATCTGCACGCTGATCAAACTGGCCAGGCAAAAACTCAACGGCAAAAATAACCGCATCATCTGCAGTTGGCATCTGCATAGATACAGTATCTACCTGAGGCTCACTAAATACGGTTGGAATACACTTCTCAAAAAGTTCTTGTGAAATGCCTTCAGTGTCGTAACGATTGATAATTCGCACATCTGTTAGTGTGGAAATACCAAGCGTTGTGCGCAGCTCATTACAGAGCGTATGAGCTTCTCCGGCAAACTCGGAGCGCTTCTCGACAAAAACACGTAAGACCATCTGTCCTGCCCTTCTGTGGGTTAAAAGTGCCGTACGGTGAGTCTGTGTTTACTCCTTTACATCATACGTCCCTCTCTTAAAAAGTTGCTTGATAAATGGAACGTTTACTTGATGGAAAGAAAAATCTATGACTGCAAGTTTTTGCTTGTTGTAGTTTGTAACGCTTATAGGGAATTGGTAAGGGTATTATTGACATAGTACGGTTTTTAATCCCATGTAGATGGAGGCTTACATGCTTGTTAATGCAACAGCAATGCTTCGCAACGCAGAGCGCAGTCACTATGGTATTGGTGCATTTAACACCAACAACCTTGAGTGGGCATCTTCCATTTTGGATGCTGCCGAGGAGCTTCAGTCTCCGCTCATTATTCAGTGCACTGGTGGCGCTGCTAAGTGGCAAACAAGCTTTAAGATGGTTTCTTTGATGGTCCATCAGTTGGTTGAAGACAAAAATATTACCGTTCCTGTTGCTTTGCACCTTGATCATGGTACCTATGAGCAATCTTTAGAGTGTATTGCTGCTGGTTTTACATCCATTATGTACGATGGCTCTCATGAAGAGACCTTTGATATTAACCTTGCTCGCACTGAGGAAATTGTAAAACTTGCTCATGGCAAGGGTATCTCTGTAGAAGCTGAGGTTGGTGGCATTGGCGGTACTGAGGATGGTGTAACTTCCAATGGTGAACTTGCTGATCCTCAGCAGTGCAAGCAGATTGCAGATTTGGGCGTAGATTTCTTGGCCTGCGGCATTGGTAATATTCACGGTCTGTATCCTGATAATTGGGCTGGTTTGTCCTTTGAGCGTCTGGGCGAGATTAAGGCTCTGACGGGTAACCTGCCTTTGGTTCTTCATGGTGGCACTGGTATTCCTGTAGATCAAATCAAGAAGGCTATTGAACTTGGTATCTCTAAGATTAATGTAAACACCGACCTTCAGGTTGCTTTTGCAAAGGCAACTCGTGCTTACATTGAATCTGGTGCAGATGAGCAGGGCAAGGGCTTTGATCCCCGTAAGCTTCTTAAGCCTGGTCGCGATGCTATTGTTACGCGTACTAAGGAGCTTATGGTTCAGTTTGGTTCTGATGGTAAGAGCTGGAACTAAGGTTTTGTGTGCACCAAAAACAGTATATCTGCCGATAAAGGCAGTGCTGTTGTACGTGCAGAGGTTAGCTTAAAATGTATTTGTGCGTACAAAGAAGAGCCTCTTGGGGCTCTTCTTTTTTATCTGTGATAGGGCTTCAACTAACCTTCTAGTTCAAGTAACCCTAGAGATAGATTTAGCTTATAAATTCATAAATATACCTATGTTTACCTGGTAATATGTACACCATTAAAAAGGGGTGGAACGACTTATTGAAGCTGGGTAGAATTAAATAGATTCTTTCGGCAGCAGGCCCGCTGCTTATTTTGTACCCGATCAGGAAGGGGCCCTATGACTCGAAAGATGTATAAAAAGGTTGTTGCAGCTATGCTTACAACGTCTTTGTCAGTATGCTGCGTTGGCTTGGCGCTTCCTCAAGTTGCCGTAGCGGATGAGACCTCTGCTACGCTTAAGGCAAAGCTCGATGACGCTAAAGCTCAGTTAGATAAGCTCTACGAGCAGTCTGAGCAGGTTGGTGAGGCTCTGAATGAGACCCAGGTTCAACTTGATGCCACCAACAAAGATATTGAGCAAACTAATAAGGATATTGAGGCAAAAAAGGCAGAGCTTGCAGAGGCACAGCAGACGCTTTCTGGTCGTGTAGCGGCCAACTACAAGAGTGGTGGCACCTCAATGCTCGAGATTATCTTGAGCTCATCCAATTTTGAGGAACTCGCAAATAACCTGTACTATGCTCAGAAGGCAAATGAGTCTGACGAGAAGGTTATTGATCAGGTTAAGACTGTTCAGGCTGAGCTTGATGCAAAGCAGTCTCAATTGACCGAGCAGAAGCAGCAGCAAGAGGATTTGTTGTCTACTCAGAAGGCTCAACAGGCGCAGCTGGAAGAGCAATCTAAGAAGACCGAAGAGTATGTAAACAACCTTGATCAGCAAGTAAAACAGAAGATGGAAGAAGAGCGTAAGGCAGCAGAAGCTGAGGCTCGCGCTCGTGCAGAGGCTGCTCGTCGTGCTGCAGAAGCTAACAATGGCAACTATTTCGATCCTTCTTTGCTGAGTAACAGTGGTAAGAAAGCTCCTAACGCTTCTCATGTGGGAGAAAATTGGCGCAATTCCGTAATTGCTGCGGCAACGTCTAAGGTTGGTGGCGGCTATCGTTTGGGTGCAGAAGGTCCTACGATTTATGACTGCTCCGGTTTAACCCAATATGCTTATCGCACGATTGGCATTTACATCCCACACAGCTCTGCGTCTCAGGCTGCCTATTGTAATAAGCCTGCTTCCCAGGCTCAACCAGGTGATATTGTATGGCGCCCTGGTCATGTAGGTATTTACATTGGTGGAGGTACCACTATTGAGGCTATGAGCCCTAGCCAGGGAATTACCTATGGTTCCTTGGGAAGCTTTAGCCGTTCTGGTTCTCCCGTATAAGTGAGTTGTTTGTACGACTATAACTCAGAATAGCCTATGTTATGAAAAGTCCGGCTGCTTTTTAAAGCGGTCGGATTTTGTTTGTCGTGTAGATATGTGTTACTCCCATAGCGTATAGCTAGTGCGGATTTCAAAATAATCAGGTTCACCATCGGAGTTATAAAAACCCTTCAACATATAACTTTTCCAAAGCATGTAAGGGTATGTTTGCAGCTGAAGGCTTATATAGCGTTCTGCATTTATTTCTTGGTAATCAGCTGGAGTGAGATTAAAAACATCAACAAGTCGTCTGTCTCGAACAGATTGCCATGTAAGTTTGGACAACTGTTGTCCTTCTAGATATACTTCATCAAACCCAGCGTCCTTACTGGAGGCTATATAACTGGTAACAATGCAGTCCTTGAGTTTAGCTGTAGTGGTCCATTGTGGAGTGAGGTATACAACACCATAAGAAACGTCATTACGGGTAAGCTCGAAGGCCCGTCCATAGTGGAAGCTATTGCTATAACGTTGATTGACAACCATGGCTTCAGGATCTACACTTCCGGGATTTGCTCTAACATCTGCATCTTCAAAACTAAAACCTTGTTGTAGAAGCTCAGAAGCAGGAGTAGCTCCTATGACTATACGGCTTTGTGTAACAGAGACGATATAAGGTTTAGCGGGAACGCCCGTCATAGACGTTGTAAGCATTTGAGCAAAGCAGGAAAGAAAGAGCATGCCAATAATTGCATTGGTGGAAGCGTAGTTATGAAACCGATGGGCATGGTTGATGAATTTAAAGATGAATATGAGGCAAGCTTTGACAATGTTACGAAGAGCTATAGTAACTACGCAGAGAAAAAATTCTTGCTTGAAGCATAAAAAAGCGGCTTCATAAACATTGTGTTCTTTACTTAACAATTCAAGGAAACACACAATATTGATGACTGCAAAACTACCTATGAATAGATAGGCTTCTATAAGAGCCTGTACATCAGTAAGGTTTTCATATGAATCAAGCCCGCGCCCTTTAAGAACATGGCTTATTTTGTACATCCAAACAGGAATATGTTGATGTACAAGTACAGCTCTTGTAAATACAAACAGCAAATATGCTGTTGCCAAAAACATACCTATGGTAATCAGATGGAATACTGCTGCAGAAAGTAAAAACCCCATTAATTACCTCTCGTATACAAAATAAGTCCCTGTACTTAGGACTTGAGATAAAACTCAAATAAGTAAAGGGACTTAAAGTGTACCTATAGTGAGGCTAGTTTATCAACATCGGCTTTGGGATTATCAGATGCAATGAGATCTGTGAGATACTTACTATCTAAGAATTTACTGGTTACAATGCCTAAATCACGCCAAATGGGTAGAGTGGTGCATGTTTTAATATGTTCGCAAACCTCACCGGAACTGCAATCTAAACAAGTAACCGGTGCAAGCGTGCCGCCTTCTGCCACACGCAAAATTTCACCCAAGGTGTATTCCTTGGGAGCGCGAGACAGCTTATAACCGCCGCCTTTACCACGCTGGCTTTCTACTAAACCTCCCTTAAGGAGCAGGGAAGTTACCTGTTCAAGATACTTACGAGAAATGCCTTGACGTTCAGAGATATCACCAAGAGAAACCCAACCATCATGCACGGCAAGGTCAGACATAACGCGCAGTGCATAGCGACCTTTAGTGGAAAACATACCGGCCATTATTTTGTCACCTCGATATGTGTGGCAGAAGCTTGAGCGAGCATCTCATCAAGAGTGCGCCAAGCAAGTTCTGCACACTTAACGCGTGCGGGCATGCGAGAAATACTTTCAAAGCAATGTGCATCTTCCAGTTGTGCAAGTACCTCAGGATTAGTTTCTTCACCACGAATCATACGCGTAAACAATGCGCAAGCATCGCGTGCTTCTACAATGGTTTTACCCTCTACGAGTTCGCTCATCATATCTGCGGAAGCCTGGCTGATGGCGCAGCCACTACCCGTCCAGCTTGTCTCGTCAATAATGCCATCGGGAGTAAGACGAACATGAAGGATAAGATCATCGCCACAAGAGGGATTGATGCCTTCATGTGAGCAGGTAGCATCCTCAAGTTCATAGTTGTAATCCGGATGGGCAACGTGATCCATCAGGGCTTGCGTATAAATATTGTCATGAGGCATGGAAAATCTTCCTTACGTTTTGCAAGCCAACAATAAGCTGGTCAATGTCGTTTTTATCGTTATACAACGCAATGGACGCGCGACAGGTGCTATCTACACCAAGCCAGCTGAGTAAGGGCTGGGCACAGTGGTGACCGGCGCGAATGGCTACGTTGGACATATCAAGAATGGATGCAACGTCATGAGGATGCACGCCATGCATGCTAAAGGACACTGCGCCAATGTGGCGTGTAGGCTCAGCGGGACCATGGATGTCAATAAAATCAAGTGAGTTTAGCTGCTCACAGAGGTAGGCAGCAAGATTACGCTCGCGCTGTTCAATAACGTCCATGCCAATTTTTTCGATGTACAAAAGTGCAGCATCAAAGGCGTAAATACCTGCAGCGTCTTGGGTGCCCGCTTCAAATTTCATGGGAACAGGGGCCCAGGTGGCGCTTGTTTCAGTTACGGAGTCAATCATTTCGCCACCCGTGAGGAAGGGGGGCATAGCATTAAGAATATCCAGTTTGCCGTACAAAACGCCAATACCCATGGGGCCGAGTGCCTTGTGTGCCGAGAAAACCATGAGGTCGCAGTCCAGATTCTGAACATTTACCTGCATATGCGGAACGCTTTGTGCACCATCTACTACTGCAATGGCACCCATTTGGTGTGCACGCGCAATGATGCACTTTGTGGGAGTTTCCACGCCTAAGACATTTGATACTTGTGTTATCGAGACAATCTTTGTCTTGGGACCAATAGCAGCATCAATTTGTTCTTGTGTAATCATACCGTCTTTAAGAGGACGCAAGTATACCAGTGTAGCCCCGGTTTGAGCACACAATTGTTGCCAGGGAATAAGGTTAGAGTGATGCTCCATGATGGAGATAACCACTTCATCACCCTTGTGGATAAGCTGTTTGCCTAAGGTTTGTGCAATAAGGTTAAGGGACTCAGATGCGTTACGAGTGAATACAATTTCTTCTGCACGAGCAGCTCCAATGTGGTGTGCTACGTGTTCCCGGGCCTTCTCGATAGCCTGAGTAGCCTGGACCGATAGGGTATACAAGCCACGCAGAGGATTGGCATTCATGGTCTCGTAAAAGGATTTTTGCGCTTCAAGTACAACGGCAGGACGCTGAGCGGTGGCTGCGCTGTCCAAAAACGAGAGCTGTGGATTATTTGCTAATAGAGGAAAATCCTGCTTAAAGGGATTGTACGTAATATTGGTGCGCTGGTCTATTTGCTGATCTGTATGATGAGCTATTTGATTCATGGTTTGATCCATGGGTGTCTACCTCTGTTCCAATTCCTGAGCATCTTCGCTGCCATAAATGCGCTCGGTTGCTGCCAAAACGGCAGCGCGTGCTTCGGGCGTGTTTGCATGAGCATAAGCATCGTCGCAAACAGCATGCGATATAAGGGCAATAGCCTCTGCTTCGCTTAAACCACGGGCATTGAGATATTCAAGCTGTTCGGGCAGGATGGTACCAATGGTGGCGCCGTGGTCTCCGGCTACGTCATCCTCATCGCATAAAATGACAGGGAGGCTCTTGTTAACCACATTTTGGCCGGCTAACAGGACGGTTTCGTTCTCATAGCCAGCTGCGCCCTTAGCACCGTGGATAAGATCGATGGTGTCCCGTAGAGTCTTGGAGCTACCGTCTTCCAACACGCCAGAAATAGCAATATTGCAGCGTGTATTACGGCCACGCATACGAGCAACGTAGTTCATATCCAATGTTTGCCTATTGCGCACGAGATAGCGAACATAAAGCTCAGCGCGAGCATTGGCACCAACCAAATTAATAGCCATGCCACTGGCAGTAGTAAAACCAGATAGAACAAACTGCTTTGCGTCGAGCGTAGCACTATCTTGTAGCTCAATCCCTATGTTATCTAGATAGGTACGCTCATTTCCACAGGTAAAGCTGTTGAGAATAACATGTGCATGGGGATGTGCCACAATGCGCAAGCCCTGCGCAGCAGCGTTTGGCTCATCTGCGCTTGTTGCAGTTGTGGTATGTGTGACATCACTATGAGCACTACGAGTTTCCACAATAGTGATGGTTACCGTAGCCTTGTCTTCTACCACAATGTCATGCGTGAGGTAGGGGCTTGCATCACAGACAAGAATACTCACGTCTTGTGTGGTGCCTGCAGGGACAACTATTGTTGTATGCGCGTTAGAAATTTGGTCAATCCAGGCAGAAGCTTGTGTTCCAGCACCCATCTCTAGAGCAGATAAACTTGTGTCACGTGAGGAAAAAGTTGCGGAATCTAATGATTTATTAGCTGCGGGAACAGTAAGTGTGATGTCGTTGATGCGTAGATAATTCCAAGTTTGAGCAGGAGGGACGTTGACGCCTGTAAGCGTTTGCATTGTCATTATCCAATCGCCCCTTCCATTTCGAGTTTAATAAGGTTGTTCATCTCGACGGCATACTCTAAGGGGAGTTCTTTCGAGATGGGATTTGCAAAGCCGTTAACAATCATGGTGCGTGCTTCTTCCTCGGGGATACCACGGCTCATAAGGTAAAGTATGGTGTCGTCGGAGATGCGTCCAATGGTTGCCTCGTGGCCCACCGATGCTGTAGCGTTGCGTACGTCCATGGCAGGAATGGTGTCTGACCGGCTAATATCGTCAAGCATAAGAGAAGCACAACTTACCGTGGCCTTTGCACGGTCTGCCGCAGGAGTAACTACAATGGAGCTGCGGAAGGTAGAAATTCCGCCACCCTTGGACAAAGACTTGGTAGAAATAGAAGCCTTGGTATCGGGTGCAGACATAATGACCTTGCAGCCAGTGTCTAAGTTTTGTGTGGCTCCAGCAAAGGTGATACCAGTAAACTCACAGGTAGAACCCGCACCTTTAAGGAAAGTTGAGGGGTAGAGGTAGCCTACATGACTGCCAAAGCTGCCAGAGACCCATTCCATATTGCCACCCTCGGCTACCTGCGCACGCTTGGTGTTGAGGTTGTACATGTTCTTGGACCAGTTTTCGATGGTGGAGTAGCGTAAGCTCGCATTTTTGCCTACAAACAGCTCTACTGCACCAGCATGGAGGTTGGCCACATTGTATTTAGGGGCCGAGCAACCCTCAATAAAGTGCAGTTTAGCACCGGGTTCAATAATAATGAGCGTGTGTTCAAATTGACCAGCACCTGCGGCATTAAGACGAAAGTAGCTTTGCAGAGGAAATTCAACTTCTACGTCTTTGGGCACATAGACAAACGAGCCACCCGACCATACGGCACCATGGAGGGCTGCAAATTTATGGTCATGGGGAGGGATGAGCTTCATAAAGTGTTCTTTAATAAGCTCTGCATATTCTCCATGTAAAGCTTCTTCGATGCCAGAGTACACAACACCCATCTGAGCGGCAGTGGTTTGCATATTGTGATACACCAGCTCAGAGTCGTACTGAGCACCAACACCAGCCAAATAGGAACGTTCTGCCTGGGGAATACCTAATCGCTCAAAAGTATCGCGCACTTCTTCGGGAACGTCGTCCCACGTGGTTGCCTGCTTGGTTTTAGGAGCAACGTAGGTGGAAATGTGGTCCATATCTAAACCATCAATGGCGGGACCCCAGTTAGCGGGCATATCCATCTTTTGGTATAGCTCGAGTGACTTCATGCGTAAATCGAGCATCCATGCTGGTTCATCTTTCTTTTTTGAGATGGCCTCTACAATTTGAGGTGTAAGTCCATCTGCATAACGTTCGTAGCCTTCTTCTGACTTGGTAAAGTCGTACAGGCTGCGATCAATATCGTTTACCTGCTCTGTCATTACTCTCCGTCTTTCTGAGTAAAGTAAGACTCAAATTGTTCAAAGCCTTCACGATCGATCTCATCAATAAGAGAAGCTTCGCCTTCTGCAACCATATGACCACGCATCATGACATGGGTCTTATCAACGCTCAGACGCTCAAGAATACGTGTGTTATGTGTGATAACAATAAGGGCGCCGTTACAAGACTCGCGATAGGCTTCGATGCCGCGCGAAACAACGCCCAGCGCATCTACGTCCAAGCCAGAGTCTGTTTCGTCGAGAATGGCGAGCTTAGGTTGAAGCAGCAACAGCTGTAACATCTCCACCTTTTTTTTCTCGCCACCCGAAAAGCCAACATTAAGCTCACGATCTAGATAGGAGGGATCCATATCCAGCTGTGCTGCTAGTTCTGCCACACGAGCACGAAATTGCTTGGACTTCATTTTAAGCTCAGAGCGCTTGTCTACGATGGTGCGAAGATAGCTGTTGAGAGGCACGCCGGGAACTTCTACAGGAGCTTGGTAGGATAAAAACATTCCTGCTAAAGAGCGTTTATCCGAAGACAATTCGGTGATGTCTTGACCATCAAATACAATGGAGCCCTCGGTTATTTGATAAGCGGGGTCACCCATAATTACATGCCCCAACGTAGATTTACCAGCGCCATTATGACCCATTAGAACATGGGTTTGACCAGCGCTTACTTCAAGATTGATACCGTGAAGGATAGTCTTATCCTCCGTACCAGCACTAAGCTCGCTTATGCGAAGCAGAGGTTGCGTCATGTTTTTTCTCCTCACGCCCATATGGGCCCTCCCTAACATGAAGTAGGCTTGCGCAGTGTAAAAACGCGCGCACTTGCAAAAGTTAACCATGGCAAATAAAAACCTACTTCAGCACTAGGATATTATCCCTCAACGGAGCCACTTTATTCCTACAACTTTTGGGGTATTTTGAGAATCACAGGCTATATTCATAGCAATACAACAATGCCAGCAGCATTCATGCAGCAAAGTGCCGTAAAATACTTCGAGACAGGTGTTACGAGATGTACATTTGAATATAAGAAGTTTCAAAAATAGACGTTGCACAGGAGCACTATGGCACTTTCCCAACAGGATGTGGCCGGCATTGCCGACTACGCACGTATAGCTTTGTCCCCAGATGAGCTTGCGCATATGACAACCTATCTTAATGAGGCTATTGAGCTGTTAGAGCCTATTTGCCAGTACAATCTTGAGGGTGTTGAGCCTACCTACCATCCCATTGGTGACTTGTCCAATGTTATGAGTGCGGATGAGGTGGACTGCAATGTCCGAGCACTTGAGGTAAAAACGGCGCTCTCTAACGCATCTGTTGTACACGAGCGTTATTTCCGTGTTCCCTCCATTTTGGGTGACGAAGGGGGGGATTGCTAATGTCACATATTGATGAGCTTTCTGCAGTGCAAATTGCTGCAGGGGTATCTGCTGGAGAATTTTCTGCTGTTGAGGTTGCTCAGGCATCCCTTGATGCTATAGAGAAGCGTGACGGAGATGTGCAAGCATTTTTGCAGGTATCGAGTGATCTTGCGCTTGAAGCTGCTGCAGCTACCGATAAAAACCGTGCAGCTGGAAAGCCTTTGGGCGCTTTAGCTGGTGTGCCTGTTGCCTTTAAGGACAACATGCACTTGGTGGGCACGCGTACTACCTGCGCATCTAAGATGCTGGAAAACTATGAGAGCGTCTTTACTGCTACCTGTGTTTCTCGTCTGCTTGATGCTGGCGCTACGCCAGTAGGTAAAACTAATATGGATGAATTTGCCTTTGGCTCTTCTACGGAGTCCAGTTATTTTCATCCTACGGCAAACCCTTGGGACATCTCTTGTGTTCCTGGAGGTTCTTCTGGTGGGTCTGCCGCTGCGGTTGCTGCAGGAGAGGTTACTTT
Source organism: Atopobium fossor DSM 15642 (assembly GCF_000483125.1). Classification (GTDB taxonomy): domain Bacteria; phylum Actinomycetota; class Coriobacteriia; order Coriobacteriales; family Atopobiaceae; genus Atopobium; species Atopobium fossor. The sequence goes on along the minus strand of NZ_KI519553.1, from coordinate 1,068,958 downwards.
GAGCTTGGGCTCAGATACTGGTGGATCTATTCGTCAGCCGGCATCATTTTGTGGTGTTGTGGGATTTAAGCCAACCTACGGCGTGGTTTCTCGGTATGGTGTTGTTGCCTTTGGTTCTTCTTTGGATCAGGTTGGACCTTTTGGTCGTAGTGTAGAAGACGTAGCATTGGCAATGAATGCGCTGGTTGGTGCAGGTTCAGATCCTTTGGATTCTACGAGTCAGCCCTATCCAGTAGATTTTTTACGTGAACTTCGTAGTCCCATTGAAGGAAAACGTATTGGCATTGTGCGCTCGTTGCTTGAGATGGATGGCATTTCTGCAGAGGTTCGCGCTGCTATGCAGCAGGCAATGGATGGCTTTGAGCGCGCAGGTGCTGTGTTGGTTGATGTAGAGCTTCCCCATATTGGTGCAGCTATTGCAGCCTATTATGTTATTGCACCTTGCGAAGCTTTTTCTAACCTAGCTCGTTTTGATGGCGTTCGTTATGGCTATACCGAACCTAAATGTGTCTCTTTAGCCGAACAAACCTCTAAGAGTCGAGCGTTTGGTTTTGGCCAAGAAGCCCGTCGTAGGCAGTTGTTAGGTGCATACCTACTCTCTAGTGAGGCGTACAACAAGTATTACTATCCAGCACAGCAGGTTCGCACGCTTATTACGCAGGACTATACACAAGCATTTGCCTGTTGTGATGCCTTGCTGCTGCCCACCTCACCTACCACGGCCTTCTCGTTTGGTCAAATGGCTGATCCAACGCAGATGTATGCGTCGGATCTGTTTACTATTTCCAACAATATAGTGGGCAACGGAGGCATTTCTGTTCCTATGGGTTTGGGAATCCAAACTGGCATGCCCGTATCGGTACAGTTACAAGGTCCCGCATTTGCAGACCAAAAGCTATTACAGATTGCCTTTGCCTTGGAGCACGAGGTGCAGGCAGAATTGCGTGTGGCGCCAGCATATGCTGGCAAGGGAGGCGAGCTTGTATGAAGAAGCTAGCTGAGGTTTTGCAAGACTGGGAAGCTGTTATTGGTTTAGAGGTTCATACCGAGCTCACTACGCTTAAAACTAAAATGTTTTGTAATTGTCGCTTGAGTCATGATGACGAGCCTAATGCCAATGTTTGTCCGGTATGTTTAGGCCTGCCAGGAGCATTGCCTGTTCCCAACAAAAAAGCTATTGAATCCATTGTTATGGCTGGTTTGGCTACGAACTGTCAAATCATGCGTCATTCCATGTTTTATCGTAAGCACTATTTTTACCCTGACATGGCTAAGAACTTCCAAACCACGCAAGGCCCTGTGGCGTTTTGTATGCACGGTAATCTTGATTTAGAAGTGCATGGTGTTGGTGCGGCAGAGCGTCCAGATTTTGCAGATACTACGGCTACAGGCGAGAAAATCAATCGTGAAGCTGATGGTTCCTACATAGTACCCATTCGTATCTTGCGCATTCACATGGAAGAGGATGCTGCGAAGATGGTGCATGTTGGCGGTGCCGAAGGTCGCATAACCGCTGCTACAGAGTCTTTGATTGACTATAACCGCTGTGGTACACCGCTTATTGAGTTGGTGACCGAACCTGATTTGCGTACTCCTGAAGAAGCTCGCCTGTTTATGGAAACGCTACAGCAAACCTTCCGCACGCTTGGTATTTCTGACTGCTCCTTGGAGAAGGGTTCTATGCGCTGCGATGGCAACATTAGCTTACGTCGTCGTGGTTCTGCCAAGCTAGGTACCAAGACAGAGATGAAAAATATCAACTCCTTTAAGAGTTTGCATGATGCTTTGGAATATGAGATTTGTCGTCAGGCAGAAGTGTTGGAAGAGGGGGGTGTTATCTATCAGGAAACACGCCACTGGGAACCCGCACATAAACGTACGGTTGTAATGCGTGTAAAAGAGACTGCAGATGACTACCGTCTGTTCCCAGACCCTGATTTAGCACCGTTTGATTTATCTGATGATTTTATCAACGCGTGTGCTCAACGTGTACCAGAGCTCCCTCGCCAGAAGCGCAATCGCTATGTTGCAGATTATGCGCTTAAGCTGACAGACGCTGCGCAGATTGCTGCAGATCCAACTACAGCCAAGTTGTTTGAGAGCTGTGTGAAGCTTGTGGGTGTACAGGTCATTCCTACCGTTGCTAACGTTATGGTGAACTTGCTGCCTGGCTATGATACTTTTGCACCACAGCAGATTGCGAGTCTTGCCGAGCTTCTTAATAGTGATGCCATTAGTTTTGCTCAGGCGCGAGAAGTACTGGACGCTATTAACGGTACCGATGAAGATCCTGTCAGGGTGGTTGATGCGCGTGGTATGCGCCAGACCACAGATATAGTTGCACTACAGACTGTGGTGGATGAAGTACTTGCTCGTTGTACAGACCAAGTTCAGCAGTATAAAGAAGGCAACACGAAGGTTATTGGCTTTTTGGTTGGTCAGTGCATGAAGGCAAGCAAGGGCACAGGAAACCCTAAGTTGTTTAACCAACTGCTTGTACAAAGCCTTTCTTAGAGTTTTGAATAGGTAATACACAAGCAAAGCTAACTATGCGTATGGATGAAAGTTCCTGCATGAGATGAGCCAAACGTACTACATATATATCTTGCGTTGTCAGGATGGGAGTTTATATACAGGTATTACTGTAGACATGCTACGTCGTATAGCAGAACATCTTGCGGGTGGTCACAAAGCAGCAAAGTATACGCGTATGCATAGGCCCATAGCGCTTGAAGCTGTGTGGCAAACACAAGGTAAAGCTGCGGCTTCATGGTTGGAATGGCGCATAAAAAAGCTTTCTCGTATGCACAAAGAAAAGCTTTTGTGTGCCCCACAACAAGTTTGTGATCTGGCACAAGCTGCACAAAAAATGGAGTGGACATTTGAGGTGGTGTCCGCGCAAGAGCGTGAGCGCCTATGGAAGGAAAAAGATGGTAAAAAATCTATATCTCATGCGCCATGCAGTGACGGTGTTTAATGAGCGAAAAAAGATTCAAGGCTGGTGCGATTCTCCACTTTCTTCCTATGGAGAAGCTCAGGCAAAGCGTGCAGCAGACATGTTAGATGAACGTGGCATTAGCTTTGATCATGCCTATTGTTCGACTTCCGGTAGAACTGCTCAAACATTGATGTTGGCCACTCGTAACACGGTATCTTTTGATCGTCTAGATGATTTGCGTGAATTTAGTTTTGGCTTGCTTGAGGGAGAGAGCGTGAGATTGGCTCCGCCCACACCTTTTGGTGCTGCGTTAGTGCAGTATGGAGGAGAGTCTGTCTATCAGGTAACAAGACGAATGGTACATGCCATTAGACAAATTATGAACAAGCCAGATCATCAAAATGTACTGGTGGTTAGCCACGGAGCATCCTCATTGGCATTTTTTGATGCTTTTATCGGCAATAGTAAGGTTAAATTGGATGCTTCTAATGTACCAGGTAATGCATCTATTATTCATTATCACTATGAAGACGGTCAGTTTGGCGCTCAAGAAATTATGCTTCCCGATTTTAGTGGCTTGGATGAGCTTTTTCTTAACGAGAAGACCGTCCATCCCAGCTGGTTGTATGAGCAAATATAAGCGCTGCAGTTACGCTGTATCTTCGCTATAGTTAACACGGTATGTAATAGGTGCTCTAAGGAGGTCCACTTTGGATCGCACGACAATTGCTTCTTTGTATGCAGCGCCCAAGCAGTTTGGTGGTGCTGAAGTAGTGTGCGCAGGCTGGATTCGTTCCGTGCGTGACATGAAAAATTTTGGTTTTGTTACGCTTAACGATGGTAGCTGCTTTAAAGATTTGCAGGTTGTAATGAACCGCGATCAGCTTGCTTGCTACGACCAGATTGCGGCTCAGAGCGTGGGCGCTGCTCTTATTGTAACAGGCATACTTGAGCTTACTCCTGATCGTCCTCAGCCTTTTGAGCTACAGGCAACCAAGATTGAGGTGGAAGGCGAGTCAAGCCCAGAGTATCCTATGCAAAAGAAACGCGCTTCTAAGGAATTTTTGCGTACGCAGCAGCATTTACGTAGTCGTACCAACTTATTTCGTGCAGTATTTCGCGTTCGCTCGGTGGCTGCCTTTGCTATTCACAATTTTTTCCAGACGCGTGGATTTGTATACGTAAATACGCCCATTATTACTGCTTCCGACGCGGAAGGCGCGGGCGAGATGTTTCGTGTAACCACTTTGGATGTAGATAATCCCCCAAGGCTTGAAAATGGCAGTGTAGATTGGTCAAAGGACTTCTTTGGTAAAGCAACTAACCTTACAGTTTCTGGTCAGCTACAGGCAGAAAATTTTGCTATGAGTTTTGGCGATGTATACACTTTTGGTCCGACCTTCCGTGCAGAGGATTCCAATACACGTCGTCATGCTGCAGAGTTTTGGATGGTAGAGCCCGAGATGGCCTTTGCAGACCTTAAAGATGATATGGCTTGTGCAGAGGAAATGCTCAAGTATGTTATTTCTTATGTAATGGACACCTGCCCTGATGAGCTGTCCATGCTTAATAGTTTTGTTGATAAGGGTCTGCTGGAGCGCTTGAAGCATGTTGCTTCTTCTGAGTTTGCTCGCGTAACTTATACCGAAGCTATTGAGATTTTAGAGAAGGCCGTGCAGAGTGGTCATACCTTTGAGTATCCCGTCTCTTGGGGTGTTGATTTACAAACCGAGCATGAGCGCTTCTTGACTGAAGAGCACTTTGGTAAACCTACATTTGTAACCGATTATCCTGCAGCAATTAAGGCATTTTATATGCGTTTGAATGATGATGGCAAGACCGTTGCCGCTGCAGATTGCCTGGTTCCCGGTATTGGTGAGATTATTGGTGGCTCGCAGCGTGAAGAGCGTCTCGATTTGCTTAAGCAGCGTATTTGTGATTTGGGTATGGATCCCGAAGAGTATCGCTATTACTGTGATTTACGCAGGTACGGAAGCTGTCGTCATGCAGGCTTTGGATTAGGTTTTGAGCGCTTGGTTATGTATCTGACAGGTGTGGATAATATTCGCGATGTCTTGCCTCATCCTCGCACGGTTGGCAATGCGGATTTCTAAACTGCCTGTTGTCGTTATAGCGGTTTTGTAAGCGTTAAAAAATATAAGAAATTGTAAAAAACACGATCAGTTAAACGACTGGTCGTGTTATTATATAGCGCAGAGGGTATAACTAAATTATACTAAGTCATACCAAAACTAAAGCAGAGACGCACATGCAAGACAAAATGACACCTGTGGTAGCTAAGATTCTTCCGTCTGAGAAGGACAAATTTTTTGCTGCTACTGAACAAATTGGCACCACACCCTCTAATGCAATTAGGATGTTTATCTCGGCCTTTAACAAGGCCGGGACATTTCCTTTTGAAATTGGCGTGTCCACTCGAGATGTTCTCGACAAATAGTGTCCGAGCAACCCGTTACCATAGGGTTGTATAAATTTCGAAAACAGGACCGCCATGTCTATTACTTACATTTCTGTAGAGACAAGTAAGCTGCTGTCGCAGCCTGTATTGGAGCGTTTGCATGCTTCTGTTGCGCGCTGTGGTCGCGCAGTACTGCTGGTGCCAAATTATGAAAAGGCTTTAGAAGTACAGCGGGCACTTGCGCAGCATGAGGGGCTTGCGCTTGGTGTAACAGTAAGTACACCGTCTTCTTGGGTGGAAGAGCAGTGGCGCTTATATGGCACGGGTAAGCGTATTATCGATTCAGTTTCGCGCATGATTTTGGCCCGTATTACGTTGGATTCCTATGCGCGCCAGCATAAAGAGAGCTCATTACATACTGGTGAAGGTACCTTACGCGTGCTTGCACAGGTAGCTCAAGATGGCATCTTTGCAGTACCTAGTAAAGATGGGCAACTCATAGTAGAGCAGCTGCCTGTTTGCGTTGAAGACGCACTGGAATCTGGCTATAGTGCGGGCGAGTTGGATATGTTGCGATGTCTTGCTCTGTATAAGCAGCTTATGGACGAGCATAACTTTATAGAGCTCTGTGAGGTTATGACGCGTCTAGGGCAGCTGCTCCCAGCTCATACGGCTATGCCTTCTGTGGTGTTTGCAAGCTTTTTGCACTTCTCGGCAGCTCAAGAAAAGCTGGCTGAAGGTTTGAGCAGTCTGTATGAGGTATCTGTTGTGCGTTGTGTAAAGCAACTGGGTACAGAGCCTTTACGTAGTGATATTCCTACAGAATTGCTTCATGCCGCTGGTCCTTTGGCAAGGTGGGAGCTTATTGCTTCACAGGTGGCGGGGCTGGTTTCTGGCGGTGCACATGACATTGTTGTGTGCAGCAATAATATACGTGATGCGTGGAATCAATTGATGCCCAAGCTGACTCAGCAGGGGATTTTGGTTTGTAGTAGTGTTCCTGCCCCTCTTTTTTCTACGGTGGCTGGAGTTGGCTTTCTTAACTTTGTATCCTGTGTAGCTCATTTGATTGAGCTTGAAGAAACATGGCCAAAGCCAATACAGGGACCGTGGGGAGAAGAGCGTGTACTTGGCTCTATGGACTGGTGGGCTCCAGCTCCGATTATAGACTTTTTGTTATCCGATATTGCAGGTACAGATATTGCGCAGGTGTGGCAGCTGGATCGTAGATGGCGTGGAAATCGTATTCTTACTCCTACCAAGGTTCTAGCAGATTTGAGCAAAACTTCATATACATCCAAGCGTGTGGGTCAGGCAGTGCGTGATATACAGCGTGGAAAGATTGGTGCGGCTGCCGATAAAATCCGTTTGGCACTGGAAGAGCAAAATAAAAAAACGCCATCTGAGCATATACAAAATCAGGCGTTTATTATGGCGAGTATTGCAGCAATTGCACGGCAGATAGGTGCTTTATATCCGCGGGGTGCACAATCGCTGGGCATATATTTGCAAAAGGTTGTTGCCTTGCTCAAGGTGCTTATGGAGCGCGGAAGTATTGTTACATCAAGCATGGCTTGTGTGCAGCAGGATACTAAACAAGATGCTAATAAGCTTGGTAAAAATGAGCCTGCTATACCATGTGTGCATATTTTATCTTCTCGTGAGGTTGCGCTGCTAGAACCTCGCAGTGTAGATGCACTCATATATACAGGTATGACAACTGCAGAAATGCGCATTGTGGTAGATGATGGCGCTCTTATGCAGTTGGAAGATAAACTACAGGTGTATCGTCCAACCAGAGATATAACGTCCATTCGTGGACAATTTTTGCGTGCACTTGAAGCCCCTCGCTCGTACCTCATGCTCGAACGCTCGTTAACAGATGATGATGCAAAGCCAACATTTCCTGCAGTTATGCTCTCCGAATTTATGCAGTCATACGGTTGTGATTCAGACAGACCATCCAAAGAGAATGTTGTGCCGTTTGTTATTCATTCTGCTGGTGAAGATGATGTTACTAAAAATATGTCTGCCGCAGGCATGAGCGATACATTCAATCAAATTTGTAACCCTCTGCCTGCTGGTAAGGTAAGTGATGAACTTGCGCCCTTAGTAATTGCTGGTCGTAAAGGTGCATTGCCTGGGGAAGAGCTGGTGCTTTCCGCTTCTCAAATAGAGTCATATCTGGAGTGCCCCTACAAGTGGTTTAGCTTACGACGTCTTGGTTTAAGCGGTATTGACGCAGGCTTCTCTAATTTGGAAAAGGGCTCCTTTGCGCATAGGGTGCTTGAAGTGACGCATCGTGCGTTGTTGCGTGAAGCTGCAGGAGTAGAACCTTTTGGTGCACTGTTGGAAGATGCATTTGTCAATCCGCGTGAACGCATCGAAGGCTCGCGCATTACAAAGCAAACGCTCAGCCGTGCACAAGAGCTCCTGACAAGTGAGTTTGACGCTCATTATGTGCATCAACTACAGCGTGCGGAGAAGTTTCATGATCAGGCATTAGTTCCTCATGTGGCATCGCAAAAAGAGGAGCTTGCATATTTTAAAGAGGACTTGCTGGATTCCTTGGCGTTTCAAGAAGGCAAGTTGCTTGGCTTTGAACCACGTTATTTTGAGTTACGTTTTGGCGGAAAAAGCGGCATACCAGTGACTTACGCTAGTGTCAGCTTTATTGGAAGTATTGACCGTATTGATGTAGATGAACAAGGACACGCACTTATCATCGATTATAAATATCGCGGCAATATTTTTAACGAATACAAGTTGTTTAATAAGGATGATGAGTTTAATCCGAGCGTTCTGCCGCGCCATGTGCAGTCACTGATATATGCGCAGGTGATTCGCAAGTATTTGGCTGAGCAAAATCTTACGTCTGTTGGTGCAGTATATCTGGGCATTAAACGACCCTACGATCTGTCTGGTGCCATGCCTGCTTCTATGGTCGAGCGTGTATGGGGCCAGCAGCGCAATGATCGCTTGCATAGTGTGTGTGCAGGACAAACCATTGAGGACTTCTATACCTACCTAGATACCTGCGAGGAACTTATCACTCATCAAGTCGAACGCCTGAAGGCAGGTTATATCGAGGCAAATCCTATTGATGAACATGCTTGCAAGTATTGTCCTGTTACCAACTGCGAAAAGAGGCGTAATTAATGGACTTTTCAACCTTTATGGAGGGGCAAAAGAAAACCGTTACAACCCTCGATAAAACCTTGTTTGTTGCAGCTGGTGCAGGTTCAGGTAAAACTTTTACCCTTACGCAACGTGTAGCTTGGGCTCTTATGCCTGGTTCTGGCAAGGATGGTAGTCCATATTTGGACTCTATCGACCAGTTGCTGGTTATTACATTTACGCATGCCGCCGCAGAAGAAATAAAGGAGCGGGTGCGCGCTGTACTTAAAAAAGAAGGTCTGACACAGGCCTCTCTTGAAGTAGACGGCGCTTGGATTTCCACCATTCACGGTATGTGTGGCCGTATTTTACGCGCCCATGCTCTTGCTTTAGGTATTGATCCTGAGTTTGAGATGTTGGATTCGGTGGGACAAACACAGCTCATGAATAGAGCAATTGAAGATGTGCTTACACTGATTGAGGGTGATTCAACATACGCTCCTTTATTTAAGGTACACCGTGCTCGTGCCAAAACTATCACAGAAGGTGAATCGAGTCAGTCGGTTGCTGGTATGATTTTTGACCTTATGCAGCAAGTGACCAATTCTCCTGTTGGTTTTGATGCGGTGACGTTTTGTGGAGCAACCTACTGTGCATCGAGTCAGGCAGTTGAGCTTAAAAACCGTTATGAAGAGTTACTTTTTGCAGCTCAAAGTGCTAAAAAGGCGGATGAGCTTACTGCACCGCTTATAGATTCCATCCAGAAGCTTGATGAGTTTACTTGTATTGCTCCAGGGCTTCAAACGCCCTTAGCATTACTTGATTTGTTGCAAACACTTCATCGACCTAGTGGTAATTCTTGGCGCGGTAAGATTTTTGGTCCACTCAATAAAGAAGTGCAGTTTGCTTACGATACAGCCTTGTTTGAAGCAACTATCGCTTATGAGCAGGAGCTTAGTCCATTACTCATGGCGCTGACGCGCCGTGTATGGAAGCGTTATCGTTTGCTTAAACAAAAGCAAAGCGCTCTAGACAATGATGATCTTCTTACCTTAGCAGCAGATGCACTACAGCAACATCCAGAGATTGCTGCACAATATGCTCATCGTTTTAAGCTGGTCATGGTAGACGAGTTTCAGGATACCAGCGAGCAGCAGGTGCGCATGATTAAATTGCTTTCAGGTCCTCATGCATGCCACCTCACCACGGTGGGTGATGCTCAACAGTCTATTTATCGTTTCCGCGGAGCGGACGTAGATGTCTTTTTGCGCAGGGGAGAGGAGTTGCCTGAGGAAAATAAGCCACAGCTTAGCGAAAATTTTCGCAGCCATGATGACATTCTGCGTTTTGTTGCAACGGTGTGCGGAGCACCAGGAATGCTACCCAACTTCATGGATCTTATCGCCAAGCGTAAGGAAAAAGTAGGCTATCCTGCGGCGGATGTACCACGCATATACACTGAGGTTACTAAACGTGTTTATGGTGTTAGTAAAAACTATGGCATTATTGCAGCGGCAGAACAGGTGGCAAACCGTATTGCCTATTTTGTTAATGAGAAACACGTCAAGCCTGGCGATATTGCCTTGCTTATGGGTAAGCTAACCAACTCTCAGGTGTATGTAGATGCTTTACGCGCACGTGGTATAGATAGTGTTGTTACGGGAGGATCAGGATTCTCGTCCGCACCAGAGGTTTTAATGGTTGCTAATTTGGTGAGCGTGCTGTCAAATCCCTATAACTCAGGTCGATTGTTTGAGCTGCTTACCAGCGATTTGTTTGCGCTTGATGCAGATGATATTTTACTGCTGGGCACGGCTTTGGATGAGCAGACTCATACAGCCTATAGGCAGCCTCTTGAACATGGCCTTTGGGCAGAAGAGTTACCGTTTGAACGGGAGCCATCGGCACGTTTAAAGAATGCTATTACCGTACTAAATCAAGCGTGGTCTATCCTTCCTTCTAAGCCGGTGTATGAGGTAGTGCGCCAGGTGCTTCATGACTCTGGTTGGCTTGCACGCTTGGAGCATACGAATGCTACCAATAATGCCATAGCTGCAAATGTGTTAGCCTGTGTGCGCTATCTTAAGCAACTTTGTGAAACGTATTGTTTGGGTGCAAGTCAGATTTGTAACAGATTTGATGCATGGTTGACTCACTCTAAGATTTCGCCTGCAGCTTTAGTGGGAAGCGAGCTCAATGCCGTTTCTGTTATGACTATTCACTCGTCTAAGGGTCTTGAATTTCCATTGGTAGCAGTGGTAGATGCACTTGATGATGCTCCATTCAAGCCCAGTGCACGTGGTTTATTAGCAGCCTATCAGGATGACAAAATTATATGTGGCCTGCGTCCATCTGGCTGTTCGCCCGCAGATACATACGAAGCTCCTGATCAGCTGAGTATTTCAAGTTCTGCTGCAGATGTTCGTATGTTTTTGGAGACACACGATGCTGCTGCTGAAGCTGCTGAGAAAATCCGCCTACTGTATGTGGCGCTTACACGTGCTAAGGAGACAGTCATCTTGCATGTACCTCTTATGGTGAGCTCAAAGAGCATTGCTCCTGCACTGGGTGCAAAAGTTGCAGAAGTATTGTTTGGTGATATTCACGAGCTTACAGCCGGTGCATATGACTTGAAATGTGATGCAGGTACACGGGGAATTGCTCGTGTGATCTGTCTGAAGGCACATAAAGATGAAACTGGTAATAAGGTTATAGAAGCTAGTGATCCATCTGATTGTGGTGTTGTACAAAAGCTTGAGCAGATGAGGTTGGATATAGGTAATGCAGATATAGTAAATGCTTTAGATAATCAGCTTGCGAGCCAGCAGGATTTTGAACTGTATACACCTGCTGCAACAAAATCAATTGAGCAGATTAGCATGAGTCCTCATCACGGTATATATAGCTATTCTTCTATGGCCGCTCAGCTTGAAAAAGGAGTGGTAGCCGATATTGACTTACCACAAGATATGCAGGTGCGTATGAACTTTGGCCTTGCAGCAAGTATGGACTGTGAACATAATGTTAATGCATTGGACGTACTGGTAAATCAGGATGTTTTAGATGAACCAAGCTCGCGTGTACTTTCTACTCATACTGATAATCCAGATGACAATCAACCAAAAGCCACCAATCTGGGCTCTGCTTTTCATGAGCTTGCTCAGATAATGGTGCAAACTCGTTCGTCTGTCTCGATACAACAGATTCAGCGCCTTGCAATGAGCTGGGAATGTAGTCGTCTGCAAACCCAACGCTTGCAGGTTGCATTGGAGCGTTGGGCACACTCGGATATTCGTGCAGAGGCATTGTCGTATTCACAAGTACAGCCTGAAGTTCCCTTTTTTTGTAAACGCGCATCTGAGTTTGGAAACTATATAGAAGGTGCCATTGATTTGTTGTGTACCAATCCGGGTGATACGCATGCATTGGTTGTAGATTACAAGACGGGAGATGCACATAAAACAGCGGAACAGCTGTATAACAGCCATACAATGCAAGCACAGGTTTATGCAGACGTTCTACTAAATCAAGGCTTTAAGTCTGTTGAATGTGCATTTGTATGTGTTGAACGCGATGATGGCCAGGGACAACCTGTGGTGGTTCGATATACGTTTTCTAAAGGCGCAGGAAGCAAAAAATAGTGCTCAGCATAGGGTGTGCATTTGAGATATGCTTGAGCAATAGCAAACACATGTTCTAGGTTTACGGGGGTCACTCGGATGGCATTTGTCCACCTACATAACCACTCTGACTTTTCTATCTTGGATGCTGCAACGCGTATTCCAAAAATGGTAAAGAAGGCAGTAGACGAACAGATGCCAGCGCTTGCGCTTACGGATCATGGATATATGTTTGGGATTCCCAACTTTGACCTTGAGTGTCGCAAATATAACGATGATGCTGCAGATATGGTGCAATGGCGCCATGATGTTGAGTGTTTTCAAAAAGGTTTTGAGCTTGAGGAACCAAAGGCAGATGCACCGGATGCCCTACCTCATGCTTGTGCCCATGCTCAATGGGAGTCAGATGTTGCTATTTGGAATCAAACGCATGACCTTGAAGCCGTAAAAGCTAATAGACCTTCATTGCTTATTCAACCAATTTTTGGTTGTGAGGCCTACTTTATTAAGGATGAGTGCATTCCTCGCGGTACCAAACAACAGCGCTTCCACCTTATTTTATTGGCAAAAAATGAGACTGGCTATGTAAATCTTATCAAGTGTATGTCTAAAGCTGCTGGTCACGAGATGATGTATTACAAGCCGCGTGTAACGCTAGATATGCTGCGTGAATATCATGAAGGTCTTGTTTGCCTAAGTGCATGTGTGCAGGGAATTATTCCGTGGAATGTACGTAATGGGAATTTTGAAGAAGCAGAGTATTGGGCACAAACCTATAAAGAAATTTTTGGTGAAGACTTTTATATCGAAATCCAAGATCATGGTCTGCAACCTCCAGAGTGGAATGGCTGGAGCGATCGCACCCTTTCCGAACACTTAGTAAAGATGGCAGAGCGCCTGGGTATTAAGGTTGTTGCCACTAATGATGTGCACTATCTTACGCGTGAAGATGCGGAAGTGCAGGATATTGTTAGCTGTATTGGCACCGCTTCGCGCGTTGATGATGCCAACCGTAAAAAGATGGATGGTACCGAGTTTTATATGAAAACGGAAGCAGAAATGCGTTCCATTTTTGATTGGTGCCCCCAAGCTTTGGATACTACAGTCGAAGTCGCTCAGAAATGCCGGTACGAGCTGGATTGGTCCAGCATGTATCTACCTCAGTATCCTGGTTTGCGCGAAGGTGAGACGGCGGAAGCGCGCTTTCGTGAGGAGTGCGAGAAAGGCCTTGCTATTCGCTATGGCAAGGATTGGCGCAACGTTGTTATTAATGGTATTAACGTGCAAGAACGTTTTGAATATGAATATAAGGTTATTTGCGAAAAGGGCTTTGCAAACTACTTTCTTATTGTTCAGGATTACGTGCAATGGGCTAAGGATCAAGGTATTGGCGTAGGACCAGGTCGTGGTTCTGCTGCAGGAGCTATTGTTGCATATGCTATGAATATCACCACCTTTGATCCATTAGAAAATGGCTTGATGTTTGAGAGATTTTTGTCTCCCGAGCGTTCCGAGATGCCCGATATTGATATGGACTTTGAAGATGAGCATCTGCAAGATGTATTAGCTCATGTGCGTGAAGTCTATGGTGAGGATCATGTTTGTAAGGTAATTACCTACTCAACAATTAAAGCTAAGCAGGCCATTAATGATGCAGCACGTGTGTTAGGACAGCCTGTATATGCAGCTCAGCGTCTGTCTAAAATGCTTTCCAGTGATCCTAGACTTGCACTTTCCAATGCATTGCATCGAAGTGAAAAACATCCAGAGCAGTTCTCGCCAGATTTTGAGCAAGCCTATAACGAGGATGCGGAAGCTCGGGCTGTTATTGATGCAGCCTTATCCATTGAAGGTCTTACGCGTGGAGAAGGTGTACATGCGTGTGCAACTCTGATTGCGCCAACGCCTGTAACGGACCATGTACCCACTAAGTTGGATACTAAGGGTGACGTTATGATTACCCAGTATGAAGGACATTCTGTAGCAGACATGGGTTTGCTTAAGATGGACTTCTTGGGACTGCGTACCCTTACGGTTATTAATAAAGCATTGCGCAATATTAAAGCAGCCTATCCTAATGCATCAGACATTCAAAAAATGCCACAAACGGTACAGGACACCATTAAACCAGGCGCTACCAGTGTAGATATTGACGTCGATAAAGTTAATTTTTCTGATCCTAAAATTTATGAGTTGTTAGGTTCTGGTCATACAGCTGGTGTTTTTCAGGTTGAGTCTGCCGGCATGACGGCAACCATTAAAAATATGCAGCCTAAAAAATATAGTCAGATTGTTGCACTTATCGCACTATACCGCCCCGGTCCTTTGGGCGCGGGTATGGTTACCAGCTATATTAATCGTATGAACGGCAAAGAGCCCGTTGTCTTTTATGACGATCGCTTGGGAGAGATTCTTAACGAGACCTACGGTACCATTGTGTACCAGGAACAAGTCATGCAAATTTCCGTTAAGATGTCCAACTTCAGCGCCGGTGAGTCCGATTCTCGTATTCGTAAGCCTGTAGCAAAGAAAAAAATCAAGTTGCTTACCAGTACCGTATTCCATTGGGATAATGGTAAAGATGAAACTACCTATGACCACTGGATGAATGGTGCAGTAGAGAATGGCTATGAGCGCTCAACAGCTCAAAAAATATGGGATGACGTTTTGGAATTTGCATCCTATGCGTTTAATAAGTCCCACTCTGCTGGTTATGCCATTTTGGTTATGCAAACAGCTTGGATTAAGTCGCATTTTCCTCGTGAGTACATGGCTTCTGTACTCACATCATACATGGGTAAAACCGATAAGATTGTGCATTATGTAAACTCTTGTCGTCGCGAGGGTATTCAGATTTTGCCTCCAGATATTAATGAATCTGGACGTGAGTTTACGGCGGTTGAAGATGGTATACGCTTTGGTTTTGCAGGCATTCGCGGCGTAGGTGATGGTGCTGCAGATTGCATTATTGCAGAGCGTAAAGCTGGTGGACCCTTTAAGAACATTCATGATTTTGTGGACCGTGTAGATGCAGGGCAGGCTAATCGTCGTGTAGTAGAAGCGCTGGTAAAGGCAGGTGCTTTTGACTCTACCGGTTATACGCGTATGCAGTGCATGTCTTTTATCGACAAAAACAATCCGGAAAATATCATTGATGCCGCGACACGTCACCAAAAGGATCGTGCTTCTGGTCAAGTTTCCATGTTTGATATGTTTGCGGAGGCAGATGGGTTTACTTCGGATGTACCTAAGCCTGATGGTGTTGAGTGGGATCGTTTAATGAAGCTTGCGCTCGAGAAGGATGTTTTAGGCATCTATGTTTCCGATCATCCTTTGGCTCCCTATGAGTATGCCTTATCCAAAGCACGTGACTACACCATTGATGCTATTGAAGAGTCGGAAGACGTGGAAGACTATGCAACTGGCGGAACTGCCACACGCTATCGTATTCCTGATGGCAAGAATATTTGGATTGCTGGCATGGTTTCTAGTCTTCAGCGCAAGTCCACCAAAAAAGGTGATCCCATGGCTATTGTCACGGTAGAGGATATGGGAGGAGAGGTTCCTGTTGTAATCTTCCCCAAACTGTACAAAAAGTCAGGAAATGCTTTGATTCCTGAAATTAATGAGCAAACTGGTGAATCTGCAGGAGAGGCATTTGTTCGTATTAACGGTAAGCTAGAACGTGGTGATCGCGGTGTGCAGATTATTGCTCAGGAAATTGAGGCATTGCAGCTGGACGAGAAAACCAACAAGCCTAAAGTGTTAGAAATTCTCATGCCCTCTAGTAGTTTTTCTCGTCAGTTCATGGAAAAAATCAATGCGATTATCTGTAGATATGCTGGTATGGATCGGGTGGAAATACGCATGGAAATGACTACGGGACAGACCATGTGTATGGAATTGCCTTGTCGGGTTGATGCTGGAAACTTTGTACTTCGTGCAGAACTAGATGATTTATTGCGTAACATCGGGAAAACTGTAGTGGGCTAAGGTAACTTAGTAAAGATGCTAAACATATGTCTGTTTCAATAAATATGGGAGAACACATGTCTAACAATGGTAAGAAACTTTCCGTCCACTATCGTGGCACGCTTGAAAATGGCACTCAGTTTGATAGCTCCTATGATCGAGGTCAAACTCTACAGTTTACCTGCGGTGCTGGTCAAATGATTGCGGGTTTTGACAAGGCTGTTGAGGATATGCAGGTAGGCGAGAAGAAAAAGGTATTGCTTCAGCCTTCTGAGGCATATGGTGAGCGAAATGAGGACTTGGTAATTTCTTTTCCCAAGAGCAATGTTCCTCAGACAGAGGATTTGCAGGTAGGAGATCATGTTTCCTTAGCAGGACCCGGAGGTATGCCTATTCCTGCAGTTATTGCTCAAATTACTGAGGATGAGGTTCATGTAGACGCTAATCATGAACTTGCTGGTAAAGCGCTCATTTTTGAGATCGAGCTTGTTTCTATTGATGAGTAAGTAATCCATCAAAGGCAGTACGCCTACTCATGCAATTATATAAATGTTAGAGCAAAGGGAGATGGTAGTATCTCCCTTTTGTGTTCAAAAATATGTTTTAAATATAAAATATTGAACGTTCAGTTATAATAAATTTGTTTTAGAGATTGAACAGTATATGTACCCGCATATTACGAGTGCTAGTAAAAGTCTTGATATTTGGAGCAGATATGGCAGTGACAAAAAATGAGTTTTTGGTTTTACGTGAGCTCAAATCCACCCATGAGGTAGTAAGTCAGCGTAAGCTAAGTCAATTAACTGGCCTTTCACTTGGATCTGTTAATGCTGCACTTAAAAGCTGTGAAACGGCTGGTTATGTAGCAGACGGTCTTCTTACTCAAGTAGGTATTGAGGCTCTTGAGCCTTACAAGGTAAACAATGCAATTATCATGGCAGCCGGTCTATCTTCTCGCTTTGCTCCCATTTCATATGAGCGGCCTAAGGGCTTACTTCGCGTGCGTGGAGAAGTTCTTATCGAGCGCCAAATTAAGCAGCTGAAGGAAGCTGGTATTTCCGATATTACAATTGTTGTGGGTTACAAAAAGGAGTACTTCTTGTATTTGCGCAGCAAGTACAAGGTAAACATTGTAGTTAACTCTGAATATGCAGTGAGGAATAATAATAGTACGCTCTGGCTTGTGCGCAATAAGCTTTCCAATACCTATATTTGTTCTTCGGATGACTACTTTACTCAAAATCCTTTTGAGGCCTATGTATATGAAGCTTACTATGCCTGTGTCAAGGCGGAAGGTCCCACTCAGGAATGGTGTATTACCACTGGTGCCAATAATCGTATTACGCAGGTAACAGTAGGCGGTGCTGACTCTTTGGTTATGCTGGGCCATGTGTATTTTGATAAAGCATTTTCTGAGCGCTACAGGCAAATTTTGGAAGCTGTGTATGATAAGCCAGAAACTGCCGATAAGCTCTGGGAAGAAATCTATGTCGATCATATCAATGAGCTCGATATGATTGCGCGTCCCTATGAAGATGGTGTTATCAATGAGTTTGACTCGCTTGATGAGCTTCGCAGTTTTGACCAATACTTTATTGAGAATGTAGACTCCGAAATTCTGGACAACATCGTAGAGGTTCTTGGTTGTAAGAAGACGGACATTTATGAATTTTGGCCGCTTAAGCAGGGGCTTACTAATTTATCTTGTCACTTTTCGGTAGGTGAGGGTAATCAAAAGAAGCAATATGTTTATCGCCATCCTGGTGTTGGTACCGAAAAAATGATTAGTCGTGCGAGTGAGGCTGCTGGTCTTCGTTTAGCGCGTGACCTTGGTTTGGATAGTACATTTATTCATGAGGATGAAGAGTCTGGCTGGAAACTCTCACGCTTCATCCCTAACGCACAGTCTCTGGATACCAATGATGACAAACAGCTTAAGCATGCTATGGAGATGTGCCGCCAGCTGCATGACTGTGATGCAAAACTTGAGCGTCATTTTGACTTCTTTGAAGAAGGATTATCCTATGAGCAACTTTTGCTAGAACATGGCCCCATCGAAGTACCTGGCTATTATGAGTTGCGCGATAAGATTGTTCGACTTAAGGATTTTGCCAATGCAGACGGCTACCCTGAGTGTGTTTCACACAATGATTTCTTCTCACTGAATTTCTTAGTAGAAGCCGATGGTCAGATGAGTCTTATTGACTGGGAATATGCTGGCATGTCTGATGTGGCAAATGACTTTGGCACCTTTACCGTATGTAGTGAATTTACAGAACAGCGCGCAAATCAGGCGCTTGATTATTATTTTGGTCGCAGCGCAACATTTGAGGAGCGTCGTCATTTTTGGTCTTATGTGGTTTTGGCTGGTTGGTGCTGGTACATCTGGTCGTTGGCCAAAGAGGCCGAGGGCGATAATGTAGGCGAGTGGCTCTTTATCTACTACCGCTATGCGGTGGACTATATCGATAAGGTCCTTGACTGGTACGAAAACGGACAGAAATAGGACAGGAGAAAAGATCCATGAAGTATGGACTATTGAGCGGCATACTCTGGGCCATTGATACTGTTGTTTTGGGCATTGCATTGGCAATGGGATTGTATGCAGTGGTTGCAAACGCCTCATTTGTATCTGCCTGTATGCATGACATTTTTGCAGCACTTATTTTGTTGGTTTGGATGGGTGTTCGTGGTCGTTTGGGCGACACCATTGCAGCCATCAAAACACGTAATGGTCAAGTTATCATGCTGGCAGCTCTACTAGGAGGGCCCATTGGCATGAGTGGATACCTTGCGGCAATTGAAAACATTGGTCCTGGGTATACTGCCGCAATTTCTGCTTTTTATCCTGCTGTTGGTACCTTGCTTGCGGTACTTATCCTCAAAGAACGCATGAAACTCAAGCAGGTTGGCATGCTTTTGTTGGCACTACTTGCTATCGTGTGCATTGGCTGGTCTTCCACAACAGGAAGTACCATGGATAATCCTTTGGCTGGTATTTTAGGGGCTTTACTGTGTGTATTTGGTTGGGGATCTGAGGCTGTTATACTTGCGTGGGGTATGAATGAGGAAGCGGTAGACAATGAGACTGCCCTTCAAATTCGAGAAACTACCTCGGCACTTGCGTATTTGTTGGTAGCTATGCCCTTGTCTGGCTCTCTAGAATTTTTTGGCGAGGTGGCATTTACTCCAGAGAATGCTGTGGTTGGTCTTGCTGCACTGGCAGGTGTTGTGTCCTATCTTTTCTACTACAAAGCTATCGATTGTATAGGTGCCTCACGCGGGATGGCGCTCAACATTTCTTATTCTGCCTGGGCTGTTCTTATCAGTGCGATTGTTCTTCATGTAATCCCCAGCGCATTAGAAATTGTGTGCTGTGCAGTGATTATTGTGGGAACTGTCTTATCTGCATCACCTAATTGGGGAGAACTATTGGGCAATTCGCGTAAAAAAGACTAGAGATAGGTCTGACAGCTAGGATAATAATAAACCGGTGTTAGAATGCTAGGCGGTATTGTGAGGCGAATTATGTAAGGATTATTTCATGCTGCAACCGCTTACTAACCTCTTCCTGGCTATTGTGGATTGGGCACATGGTCTGACCGGAAGTTATTGGGTAGCAATCTTTGTATTCACGTTGGTATCAAAGGTTGTACTTATGCCACTTTCGTTGTGGTGCCAAAAGAACTCAATCGTAATGGTTCAAGTTATGCCAGATCTTTTCCATCTTAAGGAGAAGTACTTTGGTGACAAAGAGACCATTGGCGAAATGCAAAGTGAGCTCTATAAAAAGCATCACTATCATCCACTTCTGAGCCTAATTCCTCTGGCTGTGCAAATTTTTATCTTGTTTGCGCTGGTAGATGTCATCCACTCTATTACAGACAGTGGAGCTGCGGGCACCGAATTTTTGGGCTTGGTCCCCGCCACCAATGGTGGAGCGTCTCTTATTATGGTAGTTGCTGCTACGCTTTCTGCTATAGCAATGGGTTTTGCTTCTAACGTAATTAACCCCTTGCAGCGTGAGCAGTCTACGGTAGAGAAAAACACAACCAATGGCATGTCCATTGCCCTGTCTCTTTTCTTAGCCTTTTATGTTGCCTGCGGTATGGCTTTTTACTGGGTATGCTCAAACTTGCTTTCTATTGTGGTGCAGGTAATCTGTAACATTATTATTCCTCCTGCAAAATATATTGATTACGAGCGCTTGGAAGAAACTCGCTCTTCTTATGAGGCTATGGTTAATGCAACCAAGTCTGAGCATAAATGGTGGCAGCGTGATCCTCATGCTGGTCGCGAGCGTGCAGATTATAAACGCTTCTTCAAAATTGATAATAAACACCTCGTGTTTTACTCTGAGGGTTCTGGCTTCTACAAGTATTTCCGCGGTGCTATTGAGTGGCTACTTTCTCATTCCGACATTCGTATTCACTATGTAACCAGCGATCCCAATGATCAGATTTTTGACCTTGCAAAATCTGAGCCTCGCATTCTTCCTTACTACTTGGGTCAGCGTCGTCTAATTACTCTGATGATGAAGATGGATGCGGATGTTGTGGTTACTTCCCTAGGTGACCTAGACAATTTCTATATCAAGCGTTCTTATGTCAACAAAGACACTGAGTATTTATATATGTGTCACCACATGACCTCTATGACGGTAACCTCTACACGTGGCGAGTATGCCAACTATGATGGTGTGTTGTGTGTTGGTCCTCATCAGCAAAAAGATGCCCGTGCTGTCGAGAAATTCTATGGTACGCGTGAAAAGAAATTACCTCTGATTGGCTATGATCTTCTCGACCGTGAGATCGCGGACTATGCAGCTATGGAGAAGATCGTCCATGAGCGTCCTGAGATTTTGATTGCACCAACTTGGAATTACGACAACATCCTAGATTCTTGTATTAATGATTTGCTGGATAAGTTGTTGGGTCACGGCCATCACATCACAGTGCGCCCTCACCCCGAGTACATTAAGCGCTACAAGTCCAAGCTTGATGCATTAATGGAGCGATATGCTTCTACTCCTGCTGAGGAGCTTACGTTTGAGTGTGATTTCTCTGGTCATAGCTCTATTTTGGAAGCAGATATTTTGATTACCGACTGGTCTTCTATTTCTGCTGAGTTCTCCTTCACTACACTCAAGCCCTGCTTGTTTGTAGACACCACCATGAAGGAACTCAATCCCGATTGGAAACAAATTACTGAGTGGACTCCCTCAGACATTAGTATTCGTAATGAAATTGGTCGTTCGGTTGATCCTAAGAACCTAACTGGCTTGTGTGAAACCATTGATGATATGGTTAACAATCCTCAGACCTGGGCCTCTCAGATTGAGGAAATTCGTGGCAGCATGATTAGTAACCTTGGACATGGTGGAGAAGTAGCAGGTAAATTCATCTTGGATGAGGTTCTTGCTCACCAAAAGGCAAAGCAGGGGGACGCTAATGCAAACTAATAACAAGCGCATAATGCGTCTTAAAGCTGCCCTTGTAGCTTGCGATATTGTATTTGCTGCAAGTCTGTTTATGATTTGGACAGTGGGTTTGCCAACACCAGCCCAAGCTTATGTTGATCCGTCAGTTATGACGTATACCATTCAAGCTCTTGCAGGCGTGGCTGTTGCTTTGTCTGCTGTAGCTGGTATTGCGTTTAGGCGTTCACGCAAAATTATTCTCAAAGCATTACATATAGAAGAAAAGCGCGTAACAGAGCCTCTTGTTTCTACCATTGCACCTGAACAAAAGGCATCTGTAGACGCTGCAGCGAAGGTATCCATTGCTGCAAGCGCTATTGCTCAGGGCAATATGAGCAATGAGAGTTCTGTGAGCTATAGGCCACAGCTTCTTTCCCGTTTCATAAGTGCATTGCTTGTTTCCCTGTTCTTCTCGGTGACATGGTTACTGGTGGCACCCTATGAGCTTATTGCCGGAAATGAAGCAAGTTTGATTTATGGTCTTGGCCAAACGTGGCATGTATTTATCTTGCCTGCACTACTTGCAACAATCGTTTTGACAGCAATTCTTACGGTAATTCCTGGTAGAGTATACAATGTTTTTCTTATGCTTCTATTTGGTTTTACACTTGCTTCTTATGTGCAGGTTTTATTCCTCAACGGCACTCTTCCAAGCTCGGATGGCTCTACGGTTGTTTGGGATTCGTACACAAAGGTTGCAGTCTTTTCCTTTATTGCATGGGCGATTATTTGCATTGCCCCGCTTGAGTTGAGCCGTCTTAATCGTAGTTTGGCAAAGAAAATCGTGACCGTAGTCTCGGTACTTCTTATTCTCATCCAAGGTGTTGGTATTGGCAGTTTGTTTGTCAAAGATATCCAACAGGCGGCAGTTTCTGGTCAACAAAAATACGTTATTTCCGAGAAGGGCATGCTCAAAGTCTCGGCAAAGAAAAATGTTGTCATCTTTGTTCTTGATATGTATGACGAGACTATGGACTTGCGTCCCCTTATGAAACAATCTCCTAGTTTACTTTCAGAGATGACAGGCTTTACGTGGTATCAAAATACTGCTGCGGTCATTACGCCAACACGTGATGCTATCCCCACCATGCTTACGGGTTACGCGCCCAATCATGAGACAAACTATTCTGCTATGGGTATGGCTCGTTTTGAGAAAGGCACCTATCTTACGGACTTCAAAAAAGCTGGTTATGATATTGGAGTTTATACTGATATTCTCTCAACTGAGTCACCGTATATTCATCAAAATGTCTCTAATGTTGTTGATATTAATGAGAGTGCTAACAGTATGCTTAATAAGAAGGGCATACTTAAAGCTCTGTATCAGTGTGCAGCATTTCGTAATTTACCTTGGGCGTTTAAACCGTTTTTCTGGTTCTATACGGACGACATTAATGCAGCTATGTTGAAGTCGAACGAGGATTCCAATGGCTTTAATGATATGGGTGCATATGCAACAAACGATCCAGTTTTTGCAAACAAGCTGCACACTTATGGGCTAACGGTTGATGATACATACGACAAAGGCTCTGTGCGCTTCATTCATCTCATGGGTCCCCATTATCCCTATACAATGAATGAGGACATGGTTATTGCAGGGGATGCCACCCGAGAAAAACAAGCGGTTGGCTCTATGAATATTGTTCGTGATTACATTCGCGAGATGAAGCGCTTGGGTATTTATGATAATGCGACAATTATTATTACCTCTGACCATGGTTATTTTAAGAGTACGCCTCCTCTTTCAAAGCTTGATGAGGCTGCTTGTCCAATTTTGTTAGTAAAGCAACCACAATCGCATGAAGAGGCCTTGGCACCATTGGCAGTTTCTCCAACCTTGCCCGTAAGCAATGGAGATGTATTCCCTACGGCCCTTGCGGCTGAAGGGGTTCCCGTGACGTACAAAGGTCTTGGCGAGAATGTCCTTACACTCAATGATTCAAACCGTATTCGCTATTTTATGGCTCTAAGCAAGGATAACCAAGGCGTTGAGCATGGTACTGTTGAGTACAAGATTACTGGTGATGCGTCACAGATGAGCAATTGGGAGCTTACTGGTTGGGTATTGCGCTATCCAGAAGGCGAGTGGGATTCTAATGCACCAATTTCTCAGCCGTAATCGCAAAAAAATAGGCAAGGGAATTGTCATGCAAGCTGCTAGTAGGCGTGTAATGTATCTGCGAGCAACCTTACTCGCGTGCGATCTTTTGTTTGGTGTGGGTCTATCGCTTGTTTGGGCACTCTGTATGCCCACCCCAGCTCAGGCCTATGTTGATCCATCGGTTATGACATACACCATCCAAGCATTGGCTGGTGTAGCGGTAGCACTGTCTGCTGTAATAGGTGTGGGATGGCGCCGCCTCAGGCGTCATCTTATCAAGCTTCTTAAGCTTGACGATAAACGCGAGATAGAGCCAGATGTTCACTATTATGCAGATGGCAAGGTGCCTGCTGCTCAATTAGAGGCGGTAGTTGGTTCTACTTCCACCATGCAGTCTCAAAAACCCGAGCGCATCTCGTGGGTTAAAAGGCTGCTGTTGGCATTGGTGCCAGCGCTTGCATGTTCACTGTCTTTGTTGTTCTTCTCGCCCCTAGAAATGATTGTGGGTGCAGAGTCTCAGTTAGCATTTAAGACAACTAATGTCTGGGGCATTATGTTTGTATTTGCTCTGGTGTGTGGTCTTATACTTGCGCTTTTGATTTCTGTGTTCTGGGGTAAGGGTTTTTCTGCATTACTAACTCTTGTTGCTGCATGCACTTTAGGGATGTTTTTGCAATCACTTTTGCTTAACGGTGGCTTGCCAGAAGCAACGGGTATTGCAGTAAATTGGGGTTCGTTTAAACAACAGATGCTCATAGATGCGCTTGTGTGGGCACTTATTATCGCAGCATATTTTGTGGCTGCTCACAAGTTCCAGAGCTTGTCTAAGCTGCTGCAGATTTCTATTTGTGCTGTATTGGTATTAGTGCAAACCGTCAGTTTAATAACGGGTATTGTGGCAGCTCAAAATGCCAATAAGGATGCGGATGTTGTCCGCATGACCGAGGAAGGTCTGTTTACAGTTTCTCCCAAGAAGAATACTGTTGTGTTTGTCTTGGATACTTTTGATACTGAGGATATTTTGCGCCTTGAAGGTCAGGATAAAAACACCCTTGCTGCTTTTAATGGTTTTACCTTTTATAACAATTCCAGCGGTAAGATGATTCCCACGCGCTATGCCATCCCGTATTTGCTTTCTGGCGAGCAACCCCAACATGATGAGACGTTTGGTAATTGGTGCCGGACCATGTATTCTCGTAGTTCGTTTTTGTCGGACATTAAGGATGCAGGATATTCCATAGGTATTTATTCTGATGATGGCTCTGTCCATCGCCCGTACGAGATTGCCGATAAGACCATTAACATTCATAAGGTTAAAGATCCCAGCATTAATACACAGGGCACCATCAATATTTTGG
This sequence comes from Atopobium fossor DSM 15642, assembly GCF_000483125.1. GTDB lineage: Bacteria > Actinomycetota > Coriobacteriia > Coriobacteriales > Atopobiaceae > Atopobium > Atopobium fossor. The sequence goes on along the minus strand of NZ_KI519553.1, from coordinate 1,043,954 downwards.
CTGGATGCGGTATTTATAAGAGTGCGCCTTGGCTGGTAAAACCTTATTTTTGGTTCTATCAGGATCAGCTTAACGAAAATGTGATTGATCACTCTAACGTAGATCCGGCAGGAGTGGTGTACGTAGAGAAAGACGGCGCTTTTCACGAGAAGCTTGTAGATAAGAAGCTCACTGCAAGCGATGAGGGTGAAAAAGGTGCCTTTAGGTTTATTCACTTACTGGGCACACATGCACCTTATGTGCTTAACGAACAAGGTTTCCAGGTTGAGAAGTCCGATATTGATGCTCAGGCTCGAGGTTCTCTTCAAATTGTTGCAGACTATATCCAGCAGCTTAAGGATCTTGGTGTGTATGATGACACAACCATCATCGTAACTGCCGATCATGGTCGTTTTGACTTTACCGCATCATGGAAACCAGGTTTTAATCCTCACGACCTTGGCAATGCTGGTCTTGCAAATGGTGGCAAGGATATTGGCAGAGCTACGTGTCCTTTATGGCTTATCAAACCTGCCCAGTCTGCGGAGCAAGATGCTCTACCATGTCAGGTTTCAAACGTGCCAACTGGTCATGAGGACTATGCGGCAACAGTTATTGATGCCGTGGATGGAGATTATGCAAAGTACGGTATACCAACCTGGATGGTGGGTCCCGAACCCCGTGTTCGTACCTATTTAGCAACCATTCATAATGCCAGCGCGAAAAAAGACTATGAATTGCATGAGTACGAGATCAGGGGAAATGCTCTTGATTTTAACGACTGGAAGAAGACGGACAAAAGTTGGCCGTGCGGTGACTAGGCCGTATACGCTTATGGTTCAACATTTGCTTATGTTAGTTGTGAAGTAACAATTTATTTTGCGATTTATAGATACGAATTTTGCCTTTGGGGAATAGAGTTGAGTAAGGAGAGGCGCAGATGCGTGCGTCCACTTTACTGGAAGGAAAGAATATGGCAGAGGCAAGTTTTTATCGTTGCAATCAATGTGGCAATGTTGTAGCTCTTCTTCATAATGGTGGCGGCACTCTTAAGTGTTGTACTGCTGGTAATCCTATGGAGCTTTTAGTTCCCAATACTACCGATGCCGCTAACGAGAAGCACGTTCCTGTTGTAACAAAGGAGGACGGCAAGCTTGTTGTAACCATTGGCTCTGTCGAGCATCCTATGATTGAAGCGCATTTTATTGAGTTTATTGCTCTGGTAAAGGCTAATGGAGATATTAACATTAAGTACCTAAAGGCTGGCGATAAGCCCAGCGTTAAGTTCTGTGGACATGACGTAGAGGGCGCAACAGTTTATGCATATTGCAACCTTCATGGTCTTTGGGCTACTGATGTTAAGTAAGTAGTTTTTACACTTGTTTTGCCAACAGCTCGTGCCTTTGGGTGCGAGCTGTTTTGTTTAATAGCATTATATTTAGGTAATACTATGCACGGATATAACGAACATAGATAAGGTAGCGGGAGCTTTAGATGAAGATAGCCATCTCTCAGATGAGCACGCATTCAGCAGATTTTGATGTCACCCTTAGACGGATGATTGCACAGGCTCGTTTGGCAAAAAGTCAGGATGCAGATCTTATAGTATTCCCTTTTCCAGCACTTACGGGGCCTGATTTTGGCGGCATGGGGACGCTTGATTCTTTTGGTCAAGCTATTGCCTTGGCTCAAGTAGCACTTGCAGATGAGTTGGAAAAAATACAAATTTCTGCTCTGGTGCCCCTATTGATTCCTGCTCCGTTTGGTACTTTTCAAGAAGTAGTGTTCATCAAAGAAGGCAACATTATGCCGTTGCGCTATGCTTCGCATGCACTTACAGCACAAGAAGGTCCTCATGGATGGATGGCTTCTTCTGGTCAAGAAACTATGGGTTTTGCGCTAGGAGACATTACCTGTGCTGTAGTTTTTAACCAAGAGCAGCTTCATGCTTTGGTGGAGAGCCAAACAGATCTTGATATTCTATTCTACTTACAGGGAAATTGCTTCACGACCGATGATGATAGTACGGTATTGGCACCTGCTCTCTCTCAAGGGCTGTTTGTACAGGATGTATCTGCGCTTAACGCTTGGTTGGTGGCTGTTGGTAGTGTGGGTGGCTACGATGATGTTGTTTTTGCAGGCGGAAGCTTTGTTATGGCTCCATGGGGAGATGTATCTATGCAAATGCCTTCGTTTGAGGAAGATTTTCGTCTCGTAGAAGTGGATCCTGCTTTTGAAGGCCCTCTTGCGCATCCAGAACCCGTGGCTCCTTACAATAAAAATGCGCTGTTATGGGATGGCCTTACCCTTTCTCTTCGTGATTTTTTACAATTTGATAAGCGCGTGCACGATGCAGTGGTAGTTCTTGATGGCACCATGGCATCTGCAGCATTAGCAGCTCTTGCCATAGATGCCATTGGACCTACACGCGTACATGCCCTATTGGTTCACACGCTCGATGAGGCTGCATATCGCGATGCTAAACAACTTGCGCGTAATTTACGTCTTTCTACCGATGAGCTCACCGTGCGGGATGCTGTTATTGCCAGTCGCGCATTACAGCTTGATGTAACCGATGCACCTATGCTTGACCTGCTTGTTGCTGCACGTTTGCAAAGCTTGGCGACAGAACACTCTGCGTTGATTTTATCGCCAGCAGATAAAACTGCTTTAGCGCTTGAGCTGCAGGAGAGCGGTAACACACGTGTACATGCAGCAAGTTATATGCCGTTTGGTGATGTGTATCGCTCTCAGCTGCTCAGTCTTGTACGTTACCGTCAGTCACAATCTGCTGCTATGCCCCAGGCGGTTCTCAAACGCTTTACCGTGCCATCATTGCATGCTCATTATTTTGAGAATCTTTGTTCATCTATGGGTGCAGAGGCACAGCTAAGCCTAGTAGATTCTGTGCTGCTTTCCTATATTGAACAAGGTATGAGTTTTAATGACATAGTGGATTCAGGCAATGATGCCCAATTAGTCACAGCAGTTCTTAATCGCATGAATGCAAGCGAGATTGCTCGCCGCGCGTTGCCGTCTTTTGCTTCAGTCTCAGCCAAAACTATTACGGAAAACTCGCGACCTATCAATGCTGGCTGGGAAGATACCTATCGTACAGAGGATGAGTTTAAACAAGTAGAAGAGTTTTATAAAAAAATAAACGATAAGCTTGTGGAACTTGCAAGTGGTGTGGATCATACTGCAAAAATAAACGAAGCATTTGAAATGCTCCGTGATGTAATCTCCTCTGCGGTTAACGATAAAGGCAACGAGAATCGTTGGGGTACTGGACCATTTTCTAACAATTAGTGTGCTATCATAGAACGCATGTTCTAGTTTGAGGAGTGCACGTGATTATTTTAGGAATTGATCCCGGCCTAGCAAATACGGGGTGGGGTGTTATAGAAACACAAGGTTCGCTCATGCGTGCCCGTGCCTATGATTGCGTGCATACAGATGTCAAGGACAGTTTGGATCATCGTTTAGGTCTTATCTTTAATCGCATTGGTTTTGCTATTCGTGAATACAACCCAGATGCGGTGGCTATTGAGTCTATTTATTTTGGCACTAATACAAGTGCTGCAATTTGGACAGCTCATGCTCGTGGTACTGCTATTGCGGCTTGCGCATATGCAGGTATTGACGTGGGAGAATACACACCAATGCAAATTAAGCAGGCAGTTGTGGGTACTGGTGCTGCAGATAAAAGTCAGGTTACCTATATGGTTCGTAATGTCCTTGCTCTTGATCATGACCCTAAGCCAGATCATTGTGCAGACGCTTTAGCTGCAGCAGTATGTCACGCCCATACCACGCGTACCATGCATCTTGCCCAACAAACTTTACGAAAGGTAAAGCTGTGATAGTTCAACTAACTGGCTCACTTATAGAGGTAACTCCCAGTGTAATTGTGCTTGATGTAAATGGCGTAGGGTATGAGTTGCGCTGCTCTGCCATGACTGCTGCCTCTGTTCCAGCAGTTGGTACTTCCGGCGTTACCTTGCTTGCGCGCCTTGCCGTACGAGAAAATTCAATGACGTTGTTTGGTTTTGCCTCTCGAGAAGAGCGCACGCTATTTGACCGTTTGGTATCGGTATCTGGCGTGGGGCCTTCTTTGGCACTGTCTGTTTTATCTACATTTACGCCTTCTGTTTTTGCAGGTATAGTTGCTACCAACGATGCTACGCGTATGGCTACTGTACCAGGTGTAGGTAAAAAGACGGCCAATCGTTTGTTGGTGGAGCTCCAAAGTGTCTTTGCTTCTGACGCAGAACTGCGTGGACTAGTTGCTTCTTCGGCTGCTTCTGGTGATGGTGCAGCAATAGCTCTTACGGCGTCATCTATTGAGTCTGATGTCCAAGCAGCATTGCTTTCTATGGGCTTTACGCCTCAGGAAGTGGAGCTTGCTTTGGAAGGCTATGAACAAGCAGATGCGACTACGGTAGAGCAGATAGTGGCTTATGCATTGCGTAGGTTGGGAGGTAAGGCATAAATGTGGGAAGCAAATCCTATGCAGGACTTGTTTGGTAATAAGGATCAGCAGTTTGGCAAAACCCGTCCCGTTACCGCACAGCTTACCGAAGATGATTTAGAGGTTGATCGCACACTTCGTCCTAAAACGCTTGATCAGTATGTAGGTCAAGAACGTGTACGCGATAACTTACGCGTACTTATTGAAGCAGCTAAAACACGAGAAGAACCACTGGATCACGTATTGTTTTCTGGCCCTCCGGGATTGGGTAAAACTACTCTGGCAAATGTGCTTGCTAATGAGATGGGTTCAAAGCTGCACACAACTAGTGGTCCTGCTATTGAACGTACGGGAGATTTAGCGGCTATCCTTACCAATCTTGAAGCGGGAGACATCCTGTTTATAGATGAGATTCACCGTCTTAATCACATGGTGGAAGAGGTTTTATATCCAGCAATGGAAGACTTTTTCCTGGATATTGTTATTGGCAAGGGACCAGCTGCTCGTTCCATTAGATTAGATATTCCTAAATTTACTTTAGTAGGAGCCACTACGCGCACGGGATTGCTTACGGGTCCTTTGCGTGATCGCTTTGGCATTTCTTTTCGTTTAGATTACTACACCGTAGATGAGCTTGCAGATATTGTAAGCCGTTCTGCTGCTATCTTAGGCGTTGTCATAGATGGTCAGGGTGCTGCAGAGATTGCGAGTCGTAGTCGTGGTACGCCGCGTTTGGCAAATCGCTTACTTAAGCGTGTACGTGACTATGCGCAAGTGCGTGCAGATGGCACTATTACCTGGGATGTGGCTGCAGAAGCACTTACCTTCTTTGAAATTGATGAGATGGGCTTGGATTGGATGGATGTGAAGATTCTTAATGCTCTTTGCTCTACCTTTCGCGGTCGTCCTGTTGGTCTTTCCACCATCGCAAGTGCAGTGGGTGAAGATGCCTCAACTATAGAGGACGTGTACGAGCCATATTTGTTGCAGCGTGGTTTACTTGTGCGCACGCCTCAAGGTCGTAAGGCAACCTACGCGGCTTTTGAACATCTATCTATGGAAATTCCTCCAGAAAGGGGATAGCATGCTGGAGCGAGATTATATCTTGGAAGTTATAGAAACCTTTGTGGATACTGTGGCTTTTAGTTTGCGTGGTGCATTTATTCGTCACAATCCCGAGGAAGCAAAACAAACAGAGCATGCTCTTGCTGAGCTTATGGATTTAGATGCAAAAACAGCACTTTCTCTTTCTCCAGAGTCCTTGGTCACTATGATGCATTTGTCTGGTATTGGTGATGCTACTGCTAGTTATGTTAGCTATACGCTGGGAAAACTTGCAGATGCCTATGAACGTATGGGTGAGAAAAACATTGGAGAAATCCGTCGTGCACAAGCTCGTGCTGTTGCCGTTGCCTTTGGTTGGCACTTATCTGACGTGCCTGAAGGTATGGAACTTATCGATGCAGACCTCAAGGATTAGCCTTATAAAACACAACTTTATCGCATTTTTTTCGGCTAACGGTATAATTTGCCGTTAGCCTTTTTACATCATTTTATTTCTCAATATAGAGTACACTAGACCCCATGGTCATAAAGGCCATTTGTATCGCGTGAAAGCGCACAGTTTATGCTCTATAGAAGAGCAAAGAAAGAAAGGCACGTCATGGCTCAGGGTACTGTTAAGTGGTTCAATCCAGACAAGGGTTACGGCTTCATCTCTCGTGAGGACGGCGACGACTTGTTCGTACACTTCTCCGAGATTCAGATGGATGGTTTTAAAACTCTTGATGAGGGCCAGGCTGTCGAGTTTGACATCACCACTGGTCAGAATGGCAAGCAGCAGGCTTCCAACGTTCGCAAGGCATAAATTAGTTTTTACAGAGTCTTGTTAAGCTCGCATCCGTTTGGGTGCGAGCTTTTTTGAATAGAAATAGACCTGTACTATTAATAATCAGATGGCGTATATGAAAAAGATAAAATTCCATAGCATATATTACAGATATATGGCATTCATTTGCTTGCTTGGTATTACAGCTCTATATGCTGCATTAGATACTATGGGGCAAAATATAAACTTACAGATAGATGGATTTAAAGATTTTAGTCTGACAAAAAATGGGCTCTTGCTTATTTTTATTGGTTTTGTTGCAGTTATCCTAGTGTTTTCTTTTGTACATTGGAAATTTTATTACTGCGAAAAAGGCATATATATAAGAAAAATTGACTTACTCGTACCTTGGAATGAGATTGTTGCAGTCAGTCATGTTTGGATTACTGAATGCAATTTGGGTGGTAAACCATATTTTTACAATCGTAAAACCCTAGTGATTTATAGGGAAGATAACAAGCCAATTTGTGTTTATAATGTTTCTCTCTTGGCTCTTTATATAGCAAAACTTCGTAATCCTCACCTTACTACCAATATGGTATCTGCAACCTTAGCTACCGCTTTTAATGTAACTCTGAATGCATGGCCTCTCTATGAGGTCTATAGTAAAAAACTCGATACTATGCAACTTGGTCTTTTTATTGCTTGGGTAATTTTATATGCAATAAAGGTGTTTGTACTCCCGTTGCTTATGACTTCACATCAAAATAAGTTACACGGAAAATTTTTATTTCACGACACAGCATTAAAAAAGAATGTATCACCTGTGATTCAGGTATAAATCAGTTGTTAACTGTTGCAGGATTTACCTCATTAATTTTGTTTGTCCAAACTAGTCCAGAATACTCATCTGGAATATCCTTGGTACTCTCGACGGTATCAAATCCCTCGGATAAACTTTCCTTGCCAGCAGTTAGCTCAACTCTTGTATTAGATTTTTCCATGCGCTCCATAAATTTATGAGGCCAACCCCATAAAAATCTTGCATATCTCAAGGGTATCCGAAGCTCAGTATTTTGCATGGACGAAGGAACATATCCAGTCCATCCAATAAGTTCATACGTTATCAGAGCCGTTATCAATGAGTTTTTTGACATAATCTTTAACTCAGCGTTTTGTTGCCTTAGGTAGTCCGCGCCCTGATCATTGGCGCAACAGATGCTTAATTGTTTTAGTCGCTCTGGGGGAAAGCTGGATAAAAACTTCCAAAGTACTTCATATGTTTCCATCTTTCCATCTTTTACTTCAATTACGAATTCTTTATCAGGAAATGTATTAAAAACTTCATTGATGGTTGGCATTAGGCCAACCCCTTTTCCTCTGAGTGGGTATGTTTTCCCACCGTCTGCCGTATAACCAAATCCAACGTCCATTTGTTTTAGTTCGGACATTGTATAATCTTGCACTTCACCTTTTACGCCGCAGCGATATTGCAATGTTGCATCATGAAACAGGGCTAGCTGCCCGTCTTTTGAAAGTTTTACATCAAACTCTACTGCAGTTGCACCTAAATCAAAGGCAGCTTGTATTGATGGAATAGTGTTTTCAATATAGTCATGTACGGGCTCATCAATCATTGTTGCTGTATTGCTATTCCAGTTTGTCTGAGACTCATCAAAGGTTTGAGCAAGCCCCCTATGCGCTAAAAAGCTATAACGCTTTGAGCTGGGTGGTGTTGTAAACGCATTGGTATTGTTAACAAACATAAAGAGGAGAAGAAGGCAAATACTGATAAGAACTAATTTCTTTTTGCTGCTTTTGCTATTTCCAAAAAATCCTTTGTGCATGTTTGTTTCCTTAAGCTGTCATTATTTCAAATGAGCAAAGCTTTTAACTGTGTATACACACGACTTATTTGAAATATATGATACACGAGACATACCAAAACGAATGAAAATTCTGCGCAGCTCTCTGGCAGATTAATATCTGGGTATACAGCTATAGAACGCACAAGGAGAGTGTGTTTTATAGTAAACAAAGGAAGAGGTATATATGGCTATCAATACAACGCTTGGTGACGCACTTAATGAGCAAATTAATAAAGAAATTTATTCAGCATACTTGTATTTAACCTTTGCAGACTACTATGAGGACCGTGGCCTTAAAGGTTTTGCAAACTGGTATATGATTCAGGTAGAAGAAGAGCTTTCTCACGCAAAGATTCTTCGTCGCTACCTTTTGGATAATGATTACCAGGTAAAGATGCTTGCTATTGCTCAGCCCGATAAAACATTTAACAACGATATGGATCCTTTGCAGGCAGCGCTTGAGCACGAGCAGTATGTTACTGCTTCCATCAACGATTGCTATGCAATTGCTAATGAGCAGCATGATTTCCGCACGATGCAGCTACTCGACTGGTTTGTTAAGGAGCAGGGTGAGGAAGAGACTAACGCTTCTGACATGATTAAGAACATGGAGCTTTTTGGTGGGGACCCCAAGGGTTTGTTTGAGCTTGATCGTGAGTATCAGACTCGTGTGTTTACCGCTCCTACCATGCCAATGTAAACCCTTTCTTTTCTCGATATTCACTTTTGCATGAAAAACAGGTCTTCGGTTCTCCAAAGGCCTGTTTCTTTATATATTTTGATGTAACGCGCTTGCACAGTCTTTAAGTTGGTAGTAGTTACGTTGAACGATGTCCTATACCAACAAATCTTGCCAGTCGTACAAGAAACAATCGCTTACTTCTTGTACCTTCTCGACATCCTGAGTGGGATCATCAGCAAAAACACCTACGGCTGTACAGCCAGCCTTTTTTGCAGAGTTAATTGCAGGCACAATGTCTTCAAAGACGACGCAGCTGCTAGGATGTGTGTGTAAGGCAGCGGCGGTGTGTAAATAAATATCTGGATGGTGCTTAGATTTCCCTACCTGCTGAGCGTAAAATACCTCGTCAAAGAGGCTATCTACGTGTATGCGGGGCTCAAGAGATCCAAGTACCTCGGGGCTGTTACTGGTTGCAAGCGCTATTCGTATTCCTGCATTACGCAACTGAGTGAGGTAAGACTCTACTCCTTTACGTAATGTAACCTGTTTGGTATACAGCTGAGTGGCTAGGCTAGTCCACTCAGCTACAATATCTTCGGGTTTCTCGTTAAGGTTAAAGTGTTCAACCATATAAACGGCACCCTTACTAAAACCAAGTGCTGCAATATTGGCTGCAAGCGCAGGTGTCCATTGAATCCCTCGACGCTCGCAAAAAATGGTGTCGATGTCATTCCAAATTCTGCCAGATAGCGCAATAGTACCATCGAAGTCAAAAATAGCGGCTTCAAAATGGTGGTTATCAAGAAATTGAGCAGCATCGAGCATTGTCGCTCCAAGCAAAGAAATGGGTGGTACCGTACAAGCGATTGCATAATTGTTGTGTTGTGGGTCTAGAACGGCCATACCGCACGTGACTGGACTATGTACACATAGCTAACCATGCAAATATAAATGAGTCTAAACTATAAACAATTATGCGAGCACCACAATTTACTTGAAACTGTGTGTTAAAACGGATTCACACAATTTGTTTATGGGGATATCAAACAGGGGAGCCGCATGAATAAGCAACAGCTTTTTGCCTATGTTGCACATCAGTATGGCATTACTCCGGATTATCCCTGGACTGGCGCGGGTTCTGCAAACGCAGTGCTTAGGCATCCATCAAATGGCAAATGGTTTGCGTTAGCAATGCCCGTTATGGCGTCTAAACTGGGTCTTTCTGTGCAGGAATCTGTGGAGATTGTACTGCTAAAAAATGAGCCACTGGTTGTTGCGCATTTACGTGAACAGGTAGGGATTTTCTCGGCATACCACATGAACAAGGAGCATTGGATTTCTGTATTGTTGGAGTCCGAGTCTTTTGACACACAAGCCATACGAAATCTCAAAACCGTTTCTGATGAGCAGCTTGCAGTACTTATCGATACAAGCTTTAGTCTGACAGCTCCTGCAAAAGTAAGTAGGAAAACCAAAGGGAAACGCCAAAATTAAGATGCAACAGATGTAACAATAGAAAGGTAATCACATGGCAGATGATCTACTCAAGGCACGTGTTGATGCGTATGTGGATGAAGTTTGGGATAGTGTAGTTTCTGACATTGATACGTTAGTTCAGATTGAAAGTGTGGAGGACTTGGAGCATGCCAGTGATGATGCTCCCTTTGGCCCTGCTCCACGCGCAGCGTTGGATGCAGCTTTGCGCATTGCTGAGCGCTTGGGCTTGGATGCCGTTAATTGCAATGGGTACTTAGGGTATGGTCAGATTGATGGCCAAGATGACAAGCAGATTGCTACTATTGCTCACGCAGACATTGTTCCTTTGGGTACTGGTTGGGATTTTGATCCCTTGCGTGTAACACGCAAGGATGGGTATTTGATTGGTCGTGGTGTAGCGGACGATAAGGGACCGCTGGTTTTGTCTCTGTATGCCGCAGGGTTTGTGCGTCGTGAGGTTTTGCGCACTGGTATTGCACCCAAACATACCTTACGCGCGCTTGTTGGCACCAACGAAGAAACATCCATGGGTGATGTGGAGTGGTATTTACAAAATTACCGCGAGCCCGATTTCCTATTTACACCTGATGCCGAGTTTCCTCTTATCTGTGGCGAGAAAGGCCGTGTACAAGGCGCCTTCCGCAGCCAAGAAATTGCTGGCGAGAAGAGCGGAAATGTGCTGGTGAGTTTGGATGGTGGTACGGTAGCCAATGCAGTATGCAGCCTGGTAGAAGCTGTGGTTTATGCAAACCTAGCAGATTTGCCTGCGGCTCAGCATATTGAGCTTGAAGATGCAGGTAATGGAAAGGTGCGCATTGTGGCTCATGGCAAGGGTGGCCATGCCTCTATGCCAGAAGGTACACTCAACGCCATTGGCATTTTGGTAGATTACCTACTTGCTCATAAGCTCTATAGTCCTTCTCAACTTAGCTATTTGGAGCTTTTACAAAAGATTATGGCCTCTACCGATGGTTCATCCATTGGCATTGATGCTACAGATAGTTTCTTTGAGCCTCTAACCTGTATTGGAGGAACGCTGCGTACCAATAATGGCTGCTTTGTTCAAACTATTGACGTACGCTATCCAACCAGTACGGATGTGGATAAGATGAGCGCTGTCCTAGAACCTTTAGCAGTACAACACAATGCAAGTTTTGAGGTTCAAGGCAATATGACACCTTTCTTGACCGATCCAGAGTCTCCAGAAATTCAGACGCTTGTTTCGACTTACAATGAGTACACCGGTAAAAATGGTCGTGCGTTTACTATTGGTGGCGGTACATATGCGCGCCACTTTGGTAAGGCTGCAGCTTTTGGACCCTTTGAGCATGGTGCTACGCTTCCTAAGTGGGTTGGCCCTGAGCATGGCCCCAATGAAGGTGTGCATGAGGAAGAGTTTAAACAGGCTCTAAAAATTTATATTGTGGCAATTATGCGACTTATGGAGCTTAATCTGGACTAACTTCAGAACTTGACCTGCGGTTTATCCACAATAGTGGAAAATTATGCCGCTTATAGACTCGTCAAGCACATGCATACCGTATTGAATACAATCAGTACGGTATGCATTTTGTTAGCTAGGTCTTTTGAAAGGGGCATTATGGCAGACGAACAGCTTAAGCAAGAAATTGCCGAATACGTAGATCGTGTTTGGGAAGACGTTATTGTAGATATTGACAAGCTCGTCCAGATTGAGAGTGTAGAAAACATGGACGAGGCCAAGCCCGGCGAGCCTTGGGGTCACGCCCCTCATGAGGCCCTTGCAAAGGCCTGCGAGATTGCAGGTGATCTTGGTCTTGAGGCTCATGACTGCGAAGGCTACATTGGCTACGCAGATCTTAAGGGTACAAGCGAGGACTACATTGGTCTTATTGGTCACACAGATATTGTTCCTTTAGGTACGGGCTGGACCTTTGATCCTTTGCACGTAACTCGCAAAGATGGCTATCTGATGGGTCGCGGCGTTTTGGACGATAAGGGTCCTCTGGTTTTAGCTATGTATGCCGCTAAGTATTTTATCGAGAAGGGCGAGAAGCTTCCCTACACCCTTCGTGTCATCATTGGCTGCAACGAGGAAACCTCTATGCAGGACGTTGAGTGGTATGTAGAGAATTTCCCTCAGCCTGCATTCCTCTTTACTCCTGATGCAGACTTCCCCCTGTGCTATGGCGAGAAGGGCGGCTACTCTGCACGTATTGTGTCTGACAAGGTAGCTGGTGGCAAGATTGTTGACTTTAATGGTGGCATTGCAGATAACGCAATTCCTAACTTGGCAACTGCTGTTGTCCGTGCAAACGCAGCCGAGCTTACCCCAACCGACCGCGTAAGCGTAGAGGATGCTGGCGATGGTCTTGCTAAACTTACTGCTCACGGTATTGGTGGTCACGCTTCCAAGCCCGCTGGCACCATTAACGCTATTGGCCTGCTTGTGAACTACATGCTGGATAACAACCTGTGTGACGAGGGTGAACGCGAGTTTTTGGAGCTGGACCGTATTGTTTTGGCTTCTACAGACGGTTCTTCCATGGGCTTTGCAACTGCCGATAAGTACTTTGATCCTCTAACCTGCATTGGTGGTACCATGCGTACTATTGATGGCCGCTTTGAGCAGACCATCGATTCTCGCTATCCAACCTCCATTACTGGTGAAGAGATTACCGCTAAGGTTTCTGAGCTTGCAGCTCAGCACCATGCAACCGTAGAGTGCTATCTGGATATGGTTCCTTTTGTAACCGATCCTGAGTCTGAGGCAATCCAGACTCTTATTAACACCTACAACGAGGTAACCGGCAAGAACGCCGAGCCCTTTACCATGGGTGGAGGCACCTATGCACGTCACTTTGCTCGTGCCGCAAGCTTTGGTCCCAATGATCCTGATTGGGAGTATCCCGAGTGGGTACACGGCGAGCATAGTGCAGATGAAGGTGTTTCTGAGGAGCTCATGAAGCAGTCTTTGGGCATCTACATCTTAGCTCTTACCCGCCTGATGAAGCTTAATCTCAATGCTTAAGATTGTTGCTTAGCAAAACTCTTTAGTCAGATTTGATTTACACAAAAGACCAAGTCACCATTGTTATGAGGCTTGGTCTTTTGCTGTGTATGGTTCGCATCGTACTGGACAAGAAAAGCTATGGTAAGAGGAGTTATTTGTCCGGAGCATGTTCAATTGAACGGTCTATATCAAACAAAATTTCATCGCTATCTAGATTGGTCAGATTGCTCATAACGTCACTGGCAAGCTCAAAGAGTTGTGCATCCATGGCTGTGCGCGCAACAACACGCAGTGATTCATGTATTTTCTCGTCAACCTGCGTAGGGATATTGTTTTCTTGCAGTATGGAATCAATGTCATCAATTTGTACAGGCTCATAGCTATCTTTATGTTCCTCCATAAGTGCTTTGAGTTCAAAGGCGGCCATGTCATGTGCGGTGGAAGAAAATTGAAGTGCTTTGGAATAGCATGCGTCTGCTACACGTGGTTGGTTGCGCTTCCACATAAGAGAACCCAGACGATACAAACCAATGCCCATACTGTCGCCAGAGTAGACGTAATGTAGCAGGGCTATAAGTTCCGTAAGGGCCCCAGGCTGATCTCCGCCCTGTTCAAGAGCACCAGCAAGTAAGAGGCGTGCGCGGATGTCATAGGGGTTGAGCTCAAGGCACCTGCGAGCATAGGTAATACCTTGTTCAAGTTGTCCTAGTCGCACTAAGGCGCTGGCATACATAAGTAAACAGCTGTAATACGCCATGGGCACAAGACATACGGTAGGGTTTTGGGCATCTGCGGCATGTGCACGATTGAATAGAGAACGCTCGGTATAGGTTTCAAAGTGGCACCAGAGCAGCTCTTTGGTAGATTCATAGCTATGAGCAGCTTCTATGGGCTTCAGAACGCCTGCAATCAGTTTGCAAGTTTCTTCATTTTTTCCTTGCATAAAGAGGCCTAAGGCCTCTTGGCGCGTACGAGAAAGATTGTCACCATACGTAAATTCATCCAAAATGGCTTGATAATCTTCTGCGTCGAGCGTGCCTTCAATAAGCTTAGATGCTGTGCGTTTGGCAGCCTGTTGCACGGTATGGTTTGTTGTATGCGCAAAATCCATTAATGCGTGTACCTGCTCGGTTACTGTGCTACCCAGCTTCATACCCAGCTGCTCGGCAAGTTGTTCCATGGGTGCATATTCGTTAATGCCAAAGTCAGCAACGCGACAAGAACCTAAAAGCTCAGCGGTTTTCTCGTCCAAAATACGAGAAGAAAGCTCGATGGAGTCATAGCGCTCACGAGGACAAAAGAGTTCGTCCTCTAGGAAAAAGGTTTGCTCACAGGGAGCTAACCAACCGTCATCAAAAATAATGTTTGCACCAAAACTGTTATAACTTTCTTGTAGCTGGTCAAGAGACTGTGTGTTGACAGTGGTAAAGGTATCACGCGTAAAACAGACACTGTACCTGCAACTTCGCGCAGTGGACGTATTTATAATGCCAGCAACCCAAACGTGCTGGACAGATGCATGTGCATCAAAGGCTGTACTAGCAGCAAGAATGCCTAAACGCAGCGCATAAGCGCTGGCAGCAGCGTTGCGCATATACTTTGAGCCGCGAAGTACCTTATTGAGGTCATTTGACCAGCAGCTTTGGGGCATAGCAGAAGGTGGTATGAGCTCAATTTCTATAGCTACTGCTCCACGTGCAACGTTGCAACGTAAAGAGCCTACAAAGCGGTAGGGTAAAATCCAGGTTTCAAAACCAGTGGCAATGGCTTTACGTACAGCCCACTCAGATGGCAGTTCTTGATTGATATACGAGTTATGGGGTTTCTCGACAGTTGTTTGTACATCATGTTGCTGACAAATAGTGTCATTAATTGCTTGCGTGTAGGTATAGATTTCTTGTTCATTCATGGCTGCCAAATGCGTGTTTGTTTTGGTAGCAGCCATAAGCATGCGGTTAAGTGCAGCTTCAATACGGATAATACGCAGCTTTATGATATAGGGAACGGGGAACTCCTCTATACGAAGGTAAACCATACCTGTATGATGCAGCATGATAAGGCGCATTTGTGGCCAATGAGGCTCTTCGTCAGAGTTGGCATCAGCAACAGGAAGTTCTTGTAGTAAGTCAGCTTCTTCCAGCCATCGGGCTAGCAGTTGCTCTGCGGCGCAAGGCATGAGGTTGTTTGTGGGGTCTGATAAAGCCATGTGGGTACGATTTTGTACGCCTGCATAATAGAGTTTAAGTGCATCAATAAAGTTTGGTGCAGCATTAAATCCCCGGTACAGGGCATAGATGTTAAAGCTGGTATCAATCTGAGCGTCGTTAAACTCAACGCTCAGGGTGGCATTGCTGGGCGCATCCGTTTGCAAAGACGTGTGCTCTGTACGTTGCGGCTTGGAGCCGTTTTCCTTGTGTTCCACATGACCTCCTGCCTTTTAGAGTACCCTATCGGACGGACATAATTCACGGTTTTGTGCAGCAGGTGACAGATGACGCATAGTTTGGGAACATACAAAGGGAGAAACAACGTAAGGATTTGCACTATGACCAATCAATTTCCTGCTCAGAGCAGTGATGCTATGGGCGCTTCTACAAGTGAGTTATCTGCCTACTGTACTAATGATGATGTGGTGTATGCAGCTACGCAAATTTTTGATGCATTATCTGACTTTACGCGTTTTCAAATTTTGTCAGCATTGGGCACGCAAGAGCGTTCGGTTTCCGAACTACAAGAGGCTGCACATGTTACACAATCTGCCATCTCTCATCAGTTGCGCCTGCTGCGCGACCGAGGTGTGGTAGTGGCGCGTCGCGATGGGCAACGCATGATGTATTCCATAGCAGATGATCATGTAGTTACTCTATTGCGTGTTGGTTTAGAGCACGCTGCAGAGGACATTAAATCTGACGTATAAATAGACCACTGAGCAACTTAGGCTCAAACCAAGTAGATTTGGGTGGCATAAGTTTATTCGCATCTGCTATTTCCATAATTTGTTGAGTCCGTACTGCGGCTGGCGAGAAAATAACACCTGCGGCAGTCTGCGCTGCTTCTTGTAGTTCTGTAGTACTTGCAGTACCACCGATAAAAGAAATGCGTGCATTGTTAGTAGGATCTTCTATACCCAGCACGGGTGCAAGTATATAACGCTGTAGCAAATCCGCAGCGATACCAGTGTCTTTTTGTGTATTGGTAAGAGTACCCAAGTTTAAGTCATACCAGGTATTGTCTACAAACATACGTACGTGCTGGTCTTGTGCGTACTGCGGCGGTGTGGCGCTTTCGGAAGCATCCGATACTACAGGAGTCACAGCAATACCAGCCTCCATGATTTTCTTGATAAGTGTGGTAGAGGACATGGTATTGGTGTCATGTATAAGGCGATGATAGGGCAGGGTAGTAAGGTCTTCGGCATTAAAGAGTACGGCTAAAAATTGGTTGGACGCTGCAGCGCGAGAGGAATCTATGGATGCTGTTTGAGCTACTTTAACGGCAGCAGCCGCGCGATGATGTCCATCTGCAATATAAGCCGTAGGGATGCGTTCGTACAGAGCACATAAAGCTGCTACGGCATCAGGGCGAGCAATGCGCCAAATACGATGATGAATGCCTGCAGTATCCATAAAATCGTACAGTGGGTTTGCAGCGATTGATGCATTTACGATAAGGGAAAGCGTAGGATTTGCAGGATGCATCATAAGTACAGGACTTGCCTGCACAGCAGTTGCCTTCATGTGCTCCACGCGGTCATATAACTTCTTGGGACGAATGGCTTCATGTTGTTTAATAGTCCCATTGAGGTAATCACTTACGCTTACAGCACCCACAATGCCAAGCTGACTATGTTCGCGCGTGCTTAAGCGCCAGGCATAGAAGCAATCAGTGGGGTCTGCCAGTAAAGTGGAATCGAGGAGACGCTGGCCAAGTAAATCACTGGCTTTGGCATATACCTTAGAAGTACAGTCATGATAATTTTGGGGAAAGTTTACCTCGGGACGGTCGATGGTAATAAATGATTGTGGATGATTTTGTGCCCATATACGTGCTGTTTTATGAGTAAATACATCATAGGGAGGCGTTGCAAATTTCTGTGCTGCTCTAGGGTTGGGGCGCAAACAGCTTATAGGATTAAATTGCATGAAAGTCTCCTTTAGTACGTAATTTCTTAAGCATACACGTATGATGTGTGTTAGGGTCAAACTACAAATTATGACTAAGGAGCCCCTGTGACCGTATATTCCTCTTGTAGCTTTGCTCAGCGTGAATTTGTCTTATTCGATTTTGATGGCACCTTAGCGGATACCAAACCTGGCTTGGTTCGTGTGGCTCATAAAGTACTGTCTGATTTTGGGATGTCTCCAGCAGAAATTGGCGATGCATCGCGTTTGGTGGGTCCGCCTTTTCCTGAGGCATTTTGTGTTGTATATGGTTTAAGTGCAGCAGATGCCGCTCGAATAACAGCAGCTTTTCGTGCGCAGTACAACAACGTAGGGCCAGAAGATTTTCCTCTGTTTCCCGGTGGTAAAACCATGTTGGAAGCTCTTAAGGCATCTGGTAAAAAACTCAGTACTGCAAGTTCCAAGCGAGAAGAACAAGTTATTCGCATGTTACGTGAGCAAGGAATTATTCACTTGTTTGATGCTGTTGTGGGTAAGCAAAATGATGCTCAGGGATCAAAGCAATTTGTGATTAATCGCGCTCTTAAAGAGCTAGGTGCTACAGCTCAACATACCGTAATGGTTGGGGATCGTAGCTATGATGTAGCGGGTGCACATCAGATGGGTATTCCCTGTGTATGCGTATTGTTTGGTACAGCATCACAGCAAGAATTGCTAGACGCTCAGGCGGATGCCATTGTGCATTCTAATGAGGAGTTAACTGAGGTATTAACGTCTGGCGTTTATTAAACCACGCGATAACTTACCGTACCTATACCATCAAAGCCAAGGGCATCTGCAACAGCAGGCTGTAAGTCAATTTCACGGCCAGCAATAAAGGGACCACGATCATTTACTATTGCGCGAACGGTACGACCGTTATAGCTAATCTCAATGGTAGTTCCTAAAGGCATGGGGCGCTTCATGGCAACACCCATGGAAGTAGGAGTTACCGTATCTCCAGAGGCAGTGGTGCCCCACATAAAGCCATCGCCATTACCGTATACCGAAGCACCAACATATTTCCACTCACCACCACTAGTGTTTGAAGAGGTGTTTGAGCTAGAAGGACTATTGGAGTCAGGTGTTGTACTGGTAGAAGTATTGCTTGAAGAAGAGGTAGTGTCAGTGGCGGTATCAGAGGTATTTGCTTGTTTGGCAGCAGCTGCAGCTTGTTCTGCTTCCCACTTTGCCTTAGCTTCTGCGGCTCGCTCAGTTGCACGTTTCCTTGCAGCTTCAATAGCAGCCTGGGCATTGGCCTGTGCAGTAGCAGCTTCCTTAGTTTTGATAGCTATGTTGCTTTGCTGTGAACGCAGCGTATCACGCGTTTGAGTGAGTTGTGATTCCATCTGTACTAGATTTTGGATTTTCTCAAAATTGGAATCATTGATAGCATTGATATAAGAAAGAGTGCTTAGAAAATCACTGAAATCGCGTGAAGACAAAATCAAACCAATAAGATTGGGTTGGCTTTGTAGCAGTTTATAGTTGAGGCGTATAGCTTCTGCTGAGTCTTCGCGCGCCTCAGGCAATTTAGCCTCTAAATCTTTGAGTTTAGATTGATTATCTTCTATCTTTTTATTAAGGTCATCCAACTCCTGTTGAGCCTGAGCGTACTTCTCACCAGCCTCAATGGCAGCATTTTCTAGGGCTTCGAGACTCTCTTCTGCATACACTACATGAGGTGTTGCACTGCAGATGAGGGTAGTGCACAAGAGCACACTTAGGATGCCGCGTGCAATACCTTTGCTCGTATATCCCTTCATGCTCCTCCAAAACAACGGGGATAGATGCCATGTCGCGCTGGTTTGTGCGCTTTGGGTGTTATACCCAAAGCTGCACGCAGAAGCGGTACAGGATTTGTATTTTAGCCGATATGTTTCCAATCTATGTATTTCTCCATAAAAATGCACCTACTTACCTCTGTCGGTGTGAAAAACAGGTGTAAGTAGGTGACAATAGCCATCTTTAGACTTATAGACGGCCTTTTAGTTGTACAGCCGTGTAACCGTAGAGCTTATTCGAGCTCAAATGCACCGGTATATAGTTGATAATACGTACCGTGAGCTGCGATAAGATCATCGTGAGTACCACGCTCAATAATGTGTCCATGATCTAAGACAATAATGACATCTGAGTTACGTACGGTAGACAAGCGGTGAGCAATAACAAACGTGGTGCGACCAGCCATAAGTGCATCCATGCCACGCTGCACAATAAACTCGGTACGTGTATCAATGGAGCTTGTTGCTTCATCCAAAATCATAGCAGGAGGATCTGCAACAGCAGCACGAGCAATGGTCAAAAGTTGACGCTGACCTTGGGAAAGTTGAGCAGCATTATTAGTGAGCATGGTGTTATAGCCATCAGGCAGGCGACGAATGAAGGAATCTGCGCCGGCAAGTTTAGCTGCACCAATACACTCATCATCACTTGCATCAAGACGACCGTAACGAATATTTTCCATAACGGTTCCGGTAAACAGGTTTGTGTCCTGCAAAACCATGCCCAAAGACCTGCGTAAATCCGCCTTTTTAATCTTGTTAATGTTGATGCCATCATAGTGAATGCGACCATCAGCAATATCATAAAAGCGGTTAATTAGATTGGTGATGGTAGTTTTACCCGCTCCGGTAGCGCCAACAAAGGCAACCTTTTGACCAGGTTTTGCATACAAAGAAACGTCATGCAACACCGTGTGATTGGGGCTATAGCCAAAGTCCACATGATCTAAGACAATATCGCCAGCAAGAGGGGTATAGGTAAGGGTGCCATCATGGTGAGGATGCTTCCATGCCCACATATCGGTACGTTCGGAGCACTCGACGAGTTCACCATTATCGTTCTTGGTTACGTTTACCAGAGTTACGTATCCTTCGTCCTTCTCGACCTTTTGATCAAGAAGATCAAAGATACGGCCAGCACCTGCCAAACCCATAACAATAGAGTTAATCTGACCAGAAACTTGTCCTACAGAAGAAGTGAAATTTTTGGTGAGCGTAAGGAAGGATACGGCAATATCTATGGTAAGCGCTGCTCCAGAAATGGAGGGGGATGGTAGGTTATTGATAATAAAGAATCCGCCTGCTAAAGCTACCAACGCATAGGCAAGATTGCCTAAATTAAATAGGATGGGCATGAGCATATTGGCAAAGATGTTGGCAGACTTAGAAGCTTGGAAGAGTTCCTCGTTTGCTTTATCAAAATCTGCTTGCGTTGCTTGTTCGTGCGTAAAGACCTTAATGACTTTCTGACCAGACATAGCTTCTTGAGCAAAACCCTCTACGTTTGCAACGGACTTTTGCTGTGCCAAGAAGAATTGTGCGGAGCGAGTACCTAATGTTTTAACCACTAATGCCATGAGTGCAATAACAGCAAGAACAATGAGCGTTAGAGGTATGGAATACCACAGCATAATAAAGAGCACGGTACTCATACCAATAACCGTTGTAATAATGCTGGGCAAAGACTGACTAATAAGTTGGCGTAAGGCATCTACATCATTGGTGTAGTACGACATAATATCGCCGTGCTTGTTGGTGTCAAAGAAGCGAATGGGCAAGTCTTCCATATGGTTAAACATCTTGTTACGAATGCTCATAAGCATGCCCTGTGTAAGCTTGGCCAGTGTTTGTGCCTGGACGCTTACGGCTATTAAAGCTACAACATAGACGCTCAAGAGCGTAAGCGCAATCTTTGCAATTTCTGGTTGCGCGGCTTCCCAGTTTCCGCTGGTAAAATGCTTAGTTACAACTGCAATTGCTTGCTGCATAAATACAGATGGCATAGCACTTGCTACTGCGGAAATAATTATACAAAGAAGGACGATACAAGACTGTGTGGGGTAAAACTCAAACAACATTTTGATGATACGCCCAAAGTTGCCCTTTTGGGGGGCTTTACGTTTGGCAGAACCCTCGGTGGTTTGTGTATGAGCCATGTGTCTAGTCCTCCTTTCTTGAATCATTGTTTTGGGTTTGCATCGTGTCCATTTTTTGGTCATGTGATGCCTTATTTTGCGAGGTATAGGTTTCACGGTAAATATCGTTGGTTTTAAGAAGCTCTTCATGAGTGCCAATAGCATTAATCTGGCCATCGCGCATAACAATAATGCGGTCAGCATCTTCAATAGAGCTGGTACGTTGGGCAATAATTATCTTAGTAGTTTGGGGAATAAAACTGCGGAAACCCGCTCGAATGAGCTTATCGGTCTTAGTGTCTACTGCGCTAGTGGAGTCATCCAAAATTAAAATCTTAGGATTCTTAAGTAGGGCACGTGCAATGCATAAACGCTGTTTTTGACCACCAGAAACATTGGAACCACCTTGCTCAATATAGGTGTTGTATGTATCGGGGAATTGCTGAATAAACTCATCGGCCTGAGCAAGCTTACATGCTTCAAGCAGCTGTTCATCCGTGGCGTTAGGATTGCCCCAGCGAAGGTTTTCTGCAATGGTGCCCGAGAACAATACATTGCGCTGCAGTACGACTGCCACTTGGTTGCGCAGGGTATCCAAATCATACTCACGCACATCATGGCCACCAACAAAAACAGATCCCTGAGTTACATCATATAAACGACTAATAAGCTGGATGAGTGTGGACTTAGAAGATCCCGTGCCTCCTAAAATACCAATGACTTCACCAGACTTAATGTGGAGGTCAATATCTTTTAAAGCCATGCGTTCGGCAGTTTTGGAGTATTCAAAACTTACGTGATTAAAGTCAATAGAGCCATCGGGAATTTCATATAAGGGATTGTCTGGGTTAGTAAGGTCGCTCTTCTCAATAAGGACCTCACAAATACGGCGAGCACTTTCTTCAGACATGGTAATCATGACGAATACCATAGAAAGCATCATAAGTGCCATAAGCATAGAAAAGCCGTAGGTGATAAGAGCACTCATTTGACCTACGCCTAAGCTCTGGCCTTGTGAACTTACGGCAATCTGAGAGCCAAAATACACAACAAATAGGTAAATAACGTCAATCGAGAAGTTAAAGAGAGGGGAAGTCCAAGCTAAAATGCGCTCTACATGCATAAAGTCATGAAAGAGATTGCCTGATGCAGTATTAAACTTCTTTTTCTCAAAATCCTCGCGCACGTAAGATTTAACTACACGAATACCGGAAACGTTTTCTTCTACAGACTCATTGAGCGTATCGTATTTCTTAAAAATCTGGCGGAAGATAGGCATGACGTATAAAGCAATACGAAAGATTACAAAGCCCAAGACAAAGGCAACAACAATATAGAGCGCTGCCATGGGACCGCCGGTAAGAAATGCCATGACAATGGCAAAAATGGACATAAGCGGGCTGCGTACGGCTAAACGAATGAGCATTAAAAAAGACATCTGCACATTAGTGATGTCTGTAGTAAGGCGAGTTACCAGTGAGTTAGTGGAAAAGCGATCGATATTGGAAAACGAAAACTTTTGGATTTGAGCAAAGACATCGTGGCGCAAATTGCGTGCAATGCCTGCCGACGCTACCGATCCGGTGTAGCCAGCTGCTGCACCAAGCGCTAAACAAAATAGTGCCATGCCAATAAGGATGGCTGCATAACGTGCAATAATGCTCATATCTGCGCCAGTAGAAATGGTGTTAATAAGTTGAGCGGTTACAAAGGGGATAGAAATTTCAACCACAACTTCGCATAAAACCAACAGCGGTGTTGCAACAGAAATGTTCTTAAACTCGCGGAGGCTTTTGCTCATAATGGATACAATGTCGCGAAGCGTGAGGTTTTTGGCTGCACTACCAAGGGTACTCTCTGCCATTAGTTTTCCTCCTTTCCATTCCAGTTAGTAATAATCGTCATAAGGGTGTCGAGCAGCTTTTCTTGTTCTTCTGTTGATAAGAACGATAAAGCCTCTTGTTCAAATTGCCTTCTGTCCTCCATGAGTTGGGCTGCACGTTGCCGTCCTTGTGGGGTGAGATACACCTCAAATTGGCGCTTATCTGCCTCAGATTTAGAGCGAGTGATATAACCTTCACTCTCTACCTTACTGAGTACTTCTGACAGTGAAGCAGAGGTAATGCTCATGGATTCTTGTAATTCTCGCTGTGCCATATGCATGTCATGGCGATACAACTTAGTAAGTACATGATCTTGTCCAGCACGACCTCCGCGGGCAAAATACATGTAGTAGCCAAGTGAGTTAATGCACGCAAGAACCTTGCGCGTTGTTCCCCAATCTGAAGGGGGAACCCAAACGGGTTTATCCATTTGCATAGGTACCTTCCTTTTCTTGATACCTAAGCATATGCCTTGAATAGGGTAATTTGCTAGGGACCTTCTAAATATTCACAAGGAACCTAGCAATCTCCATATTTTTTGTACGTGAACTATGGGGATAAGCGCGTATGGATTTGCGTATAGTACGTATAAGGGGGTGGTGAACATGAGTTTTATGAAGGCCTTCAATGACACCATAAACTATCTTGAATCGGTTTTGGATAACCAGATAGACGAGAAGAATGTGCTGTATATATCAGGATATTCATATCCCATGTTTAGCAGGTTGTTCTCTATTCTTACAAACCTATCTCTTTCAGAATATTTAAGGGAGAGACGTTTGAGTGAAGCAGCGGTTTTGTTAAGGGAAACAGACAAAAAAGTGATAGATATAGCTTCCTTATTTGGTTATGAATCCCCCAATTCATTTGGTGCCGCATTTAAAAGTTTTCATGGTGCTACCCCTTCTGAGGTGAGGGCTGGAAAGTCCTTCAAAGTAATTCCCCGTATTCAACTGGTGCTAAGTGTCCAAGGAGGTCGAGATATGAATATTACCATGCAAAAGAAAGAAGCTTTTATAGTTGCGGGTCTTAATGAGCACAATATCGATTCAACATTATGTCCTCAGGTATGGAATAAGCTCTATAAGAAGTACAGTCATGATGAATTAACAAAGCTTGGAGATGGTAAGTCTGTTGGCGTTTGCCATGATATAAGTGATCCAAATACTCTTAATTATATGGCGGGGTATCTGGTCAAAGATAGTATAGCTGCACAAGCAATGGGGCTAGATATTTTAGAAGTTCAAGCGGCAGAATATGCAGTTGTTGAGTTGACGGGCAAAGTTCCTGAATGTATTCATGAGGGCTGGAAGTATGTTATGGAAGTATTCTTTCCAGAACAAGGATATGTTCATTCAGGAGCCCCTGATTTTGAGTACTATTTTGAGGGTGACATGCAGAGCAACGACTACAAAATGGAGTTATGGGTTCCTGTAGTGAAGAAGGACTAACGCCCGCAGCAACACTAACATCCACAGATGTTTTTGCAGATTGTAAATGGCTGCTTCGTACATGTATATAGTAAGAAAGAGCGTCTCGGTATAGTATATCGAGGCGCTTTATATGAGTTGTTTTTATCAGTTACTTTCCCTGACTTTCATGCTTGTTAAAGAAGTCAAAGCGGGGAGGTAGTTGCTTAAGTTCATGAGTACCTGCAGCTTTACCAAGCTTCTCGGCAAGTTGAGCGGGTGTTGCAAAAGCATACTCCCAGCTAAAGAAGAACTCTTGGTCAAAGTTCATGTAGTCACAAATGGTCTCGCAGCCAAAGGGGGCTGCTGCGTGCATGAGTAGGGTGGTGGTGCGCAAAGCGGCAAAGGCGTCTGCTAAGGCTTGTTCATAAGCAGCAGTATCCCCTTGACCAGCCTTAGAAGCGTCACCCCAACGTTTGTTTGCAGCGCGGGTAAAGTCCTCTACTACGGCCAGTGCAGAGTGCGCGTCAAAAGCATGTGCAAATTTCTCAAACGCTAATATAGCATTGGCACATTCATCCATAACGTCTTTGTGTGCAGGAACTGCGGGAAGCTTTCCATCCAATGCGTTTTGTGCACCATAGAAGCAGCTGCGTGCCAAGCGATTAAAAATATTGGTGAGAAATGCGCTCTCCTTAAGGGCAGGATCTGCAACGCGAGGATCATCTTTAACCAAGACATCCTCGCCGGTTTTTTTATCTTTATGGCTTACGCTGGTGTCATAGGGTTTGGGTGAGAAGCTCACAGCCTTCTGATCCAAAGCTAAGCTTAACCAGTGACAACGAAGCTGCTCAGGCGTGTAGTTATCCAAAAGCTGGGCAGCCATAGGGGGTTTAATTTCTCCAGAACTGGAAGCTTTCTTATTCATAAACAAGATATGGTAGTTAGCAATGGGCGTGTCCTGGGTCAGGTTCCAGTCTAAAGCCTCCCACATAGCGGGTTGTGCTACGCAATAAAAATAGATGTTGTCTTGGCCAATAAACTGATAAACCTTGGCATCTTGAGAAGCCCACCAATCGCGCCAATCACTAGTGGAATAGCGACCTCCTGCTGCGGTTGCAAGAGCGGTTTGCGTAAAGCTTATAGGAGCCCATAGGCTTTCGGGCCAGCACCATACGGTGAGATCAGATACACCTTCTATGGTAGGTGCAGGAACACCCCACTCAATGTTGCCCGTAATGCGGAAGGGAAGCAGTGTCTTGCCGGTACGGAAACGAATGCCAGCAGCTTCGAGCTTCTCACGTGCATCATCACGGTCAGACCAGTTGTTAAAGGTTATGAAGAAGGAAGACTGGTTGTTTGTAGCCTCGGTAAGGGTGTGGGTGGGAAGCTGATTTGCTACGGTATCAAACTGTTCACGAAACTTGGTTTGAATATACATAACGGGGTCAACCAAAGATTCGCGTACAGTCTTGGTTACTACGGCACGTACTTGGGGGTCTACGTCCCATTCATCCATAAGTTTTTCGAGTTCACAGCGGAAAGCTGGCAGATCAAAATACCAGTTATCTACTGGACGCAGCTCGGGTGTAGCACCAGTTAGCTGGGATACAGGGGCGATAAGCTCCTCGGGATCAAACTGGTGGCCTAAATCACATTCGTCTGCATAGGCTTTCTCGGATTTGCAGCCGCGAACAGGACAACGACCACGAACCTGACGGCCATTAAGAAATTGGCCTGCCTGAGGATCATAGAATTGACGGGTGCTGCGTTTGTGTAAATAGCCTCGCTCGTATAGACGCTGCATGATGGTTGCGGTGAGCTCGTTGTGGAACTTGGTTGCAGGTTCCAAGCCAGAGCCAGCAAACAAATCCAAAGAGATACCATAAGCATCTAACGCAGATTTTTGTGCCAAGTGATTTTCGTTAACGTAATCTACGATGGTACCGGTATAACCCTCATTTTCTTTACGTTTACGATATCCCTCCATGATGGGGGAACCATAGCAGTCTGTGCCCGACACAAACAATACGTTTTGCTTGCCTAGACGGTCTCGCAAAAAGCGAGCAAAGAAATCTGCAGGAACAAAAACGCCGCCAACATGGCCAAAGTGCAAGTTTTTGTTTCCGTAGGGCATGCCGCCAGTAATAACAGCACGTGCAGGGAATATGGGACGATTGCTTATATCGACTGCCATGAGGGGACCTTTCATATTTGTTGCTCAAGCGCCAAAGCGCCTTGGTTTTGGTCTAATTTACTTAGTATCGCACAACTTAGCTGCCTACTTGTTGTCCAGAATTGCACTGACAAGTTCTGATGTACTGCTCACAATGCGCGTTGCACCGCATTGTTTTAAATAGCTACGAGTTCTAAAACCCCAATCCACAGCAATACAGTCAAGACCTGCATTTTTTGCAGTAAGAAGGTCAATTTCTGAATCCCCAACATAAACGGCGTGTGCCTTACGAGTACCCATTTGGATTTGTAGTTCATGCAAAGCTGTGAGCGTTACATCGGGTGCGGGCTTACGAGCAACGCCTGTGCGCACGCCGGCGGCAGATAGTATGAGGTCTTTGAAGTGTAGTTGGGTAAGTCGTTTAACTTCGCTATCCATTTTGTTGGAAATAACGGCACAACGTACCTCTGCAGTCTGTAAGCTTGTAAGCATAGAAATCACGCCAGGATATGGACGAGTATGATCGTTGCTATGCTGTTGATAGTGAGCACTAAAGACTTTATCGAGCTCTTGTACTTCCTGAGGATTAATACCTATATCTTGTGCGTGTAATGTATCTCCTAGAGCAAGCAGCGTATGTATGGAGGCACCCTTAAGAGCAGCGAGCGCACGCGTAAGAGCAATTGTAGAGCCGCTTCCAAAAAAGAGAGCAGCATCGGTTGGGGTAAATGAAGCTTCTTGATCTAGCTGATGTACGGCATAGGTGAGTGAGGCAGCAAGGTCCTGGGTGGTATCAAGCAGAGTACCATCCATGTCAAACAAGGCAATGTTGTAGGACATGGCAATCCTTCTACTTAGTATTCTTTATATGTTTGGTGGATTTAGCTGACTTCTTACGGTTGGGTTTATCGTCAAGATTGGCCAAAAGGGTGTTTTCCTTTTGAACTTTGCGGAAGCAGAATAGTAGTACGAGGCCAGAAACTGCAGTTATGCCAATGGCAAATAAGCGTGCTGTGGTAAGGGGAGAAGTGCGCAAAACATTTTCTTGGTTGGAAAACATGTGGCCATGTTGCAAGTAGGTGTTGGTAATGTCTCCTACTTCTGGCTTGAAATTAAGCTCGGTATCCACAAGACGGAATTGTTTATTGTTGTACTCAACAATTACCTTGTAATTAAAAGTTGCAGGATCAACTTCTTTGGAAATGACTTTAGATCTACAGGGAAGATAGTCAAACACCACAATTTTACGAGCTGCATTAATGCCTACGCTGAGTAGTAAACAGACAATAAAAACAATCAGCGCAATATGAGCACGGCGCTTGGCGGGGGTGTTTTCTGACATGTAAAAACCTATCTCGTGTATACAGAAGTTGTGTTTGCTCTTTAAGGATAACGTCACTTATATATGTGTGCGCAGCTTCTCGGTTAAAGGTCCAACAATGCGTACTACAATCAAACGCGATTGTAAAATGTCACTGTACAAAAATGCTAACACAGGTATGCAAGTTACCGTACAGCTAGGAAGCAAATCTACGGAAGAGGTAGGTCATGGCAAGCAAAGCCGATATTGCACGTGCTCTTTTGTCCATTAAAGCAGTGTTTTTAAAGCCTGATGACCCCTTTACTTGGGCAAGTGGCATTAAAAGCCCTATTTATTGTGACAATCGCCTTACACTAAGCTACCCCGAGGTTCGTACGCTTATTGATGAGGCGCTGGCAGAGAAGAGCCGTGAGTTGTATCCCGAGGTAGAAATGCTCATGGGAACTTCTACCGCTGGTATTGCGCATGCTGCTATTGCGGCGGACCGCTTGGGTATTCCCATGGGTTACGTGCGCGGCTCTGCTAAGGATCACGGTCGCAAAAATCAGATTGAAGGTCGTGTACATGCTGGCGAGAAAATCGTAGTGATTGAAGATCTTATCTCTACTGGTGGTTCTGTTTTGGACTGTGTCCATCCTTTGCGTGAGATTGGTGCCAATGTGTTGGGCGTCGTGTCCATTTTTACCTATGGCATGCAAAAGGGTTTGGACCGCTTGGCGGAAAATAAGGTAGAAAACACTAGTTTGTGTGACCTAGATACTTTGGTAGATGTTGCTGTTGAAGAGGGGTATATCAAGCCTGAGGATAAAGCCCGCTTGCTGGCGTTTCGTGATAATCCCTCCGATGAAAGCTGGATGACACGCTAGGATGGTCGAGCAGCAAGACAAGTACATACAACAAAATAAAAGCTGTTTGAAACAGGATGAGCGTACTTGCGCACGCACGCCGTTATTGTTGCATGCATGTTGCGCACCTTGTTCTATAGAGCCCATTTTGCATCTCCGCAAGGAAGGTTTTGAACCCACTATCTGCTGGACTAATCCCAATATTCAGCCTATAGAAGAGCATAACTTGCGTTTGGATACCATGCGTGCATATGCAAATGAGCTTGGACTGCAACTTATTGTTGCTTCCGATGACCGTGATGGTTGGGAGCGGCGTGTTGCAGGTGCAGGTTTTGATCGTGAACGTAGGTGTCGCGCGTGTTATGCGCAACGTCTCACGGAGCTTTGTCAGGTGGCTTGCGAGCGCGGATTTACGCACGTATCCACCACGCTAGTCGTGTCCCCGTATCAGCTTTTTGATGTGTGCCATGACGTGTTTAAGAAACTTTGTGACGCACAAGGTCTTACGATGGTATGGCGCGATTTTCGCCCGTATTATCCCGAGGCAACACGTTTGTCTCGCGAGGCGGATATGTACAGGCAAAACTACTGTGGCTGTAGGTTTTCTGCTGCAGAAGCTGCCTTTGATAGGCAAAGTATAAGAGATGAGCGCAAGGCGGCTAAGGCTGCTGCACGTGCACAAATGCAATCTAAAGCTCACGTTTCCTAAGGAAAGCTTGAGCTTGCAAGGAGTTATGTAATGCGTACGGATGATTTTGATTACAACCTACCCGAAGAACTAATTGCTCAAGCGCCTGCCGAGCCGCGCGATTCATGCCGTTTATTGGTGCTGCATCGCAAGAACGGCAGCGTAGAACATAAGATTTTTAGGGATGTATTGGATTTGCTGGAGCCAGGTGATTTGCTGGTTGCCAACAAAACTCGCGTCATGCCTGCTCGTTTAGTGGGTCGTAAGCAAAATACCGGTGGAGTGTCAGAAACCTTACTACTTCGTCGTCGTGAAGACGTGGATGCTCTGGGTTCTGTATGGGAGTGTTTAGTTAATCCAGGTAAGCGCCTTAAACCTGGT
Organism: Atopobium fossor DSM 15642; assembly: GCF_000483125.1. GTDB lineage: Bacteria > Actinomycetota > Coriobacteriia > Coriobacteriales > Atopobiaceae > Atopobium > Atopobium fossor. The sequence continues at coordinate 1,013,855 of NZ_KI519553.1, read as the reverse complement.
GCAGTTATTGAATATCGTGCAGGCGGCCTTCATGCTCCGGAGTCTTCTCCCGTGGTTTTAACCGGTGAGATTGTTGACTTTGTAGATGATAATCGTGGTGGACGTTTGGTGAGGTTTGTCCCAGCAAAGAATCTGAGCTTGGATGAGGCAATTCATCGTGCAGGGCATGTGCCTCTACCACCTTATATTACGGATTACGAGGGAGACCCAGAAAAATATCAGACGGTATATGCCATGAAGGAAGAGCATTCCGCTGCAGCTCCTACAGCAGGCTTACACTTTACGCCCGAGCTTATCGAGAAAATCAAAGCAAAAGGTTGTAGATGGGTAACGGTAGAGCTTGAAGTAGGTATCGATACCTTTAGGCTTGTTACCGAGGACGATCCTACGCAGCATGCTATACATACTGAGCGTTACCATGTATCGCAAGATGTTGTAGATGCTGTTCATGCTACTAAAGCTGCAGGCCATAGGGTTATTGCTGTTGGTACTACAGCGGTGCGCTCGCTTGAGTCCGCTTGGGATACTCAAGCAGCTGTGGGTGAGCCTGCCATGGTAGCTCGTTATTTTGAGATGGCAGATGAATCTGCTGCAAATACTGGCAAAGGCGATATTGTGGTGCGCGAGGATGCAAGTACTAATTTGTTTTTGATGCCGGGATCTACCTTTCACGTGGTAGATGCAATGATTACTAATTTTCATGTACCGCGTTCAACTTTGATGATGCTTGTTTCGGCATTTGCTACGCGAGATCAAATTATGAGTGCATATGAACAGGCCATTGCTGAACACTATCGCATGCTTAGCTTTGGTGATGCGATGTTTATTGAGTAGGATGATAGGTATTGCATAAGTAATTTAACACTCAGTCAAAAATATAAGCCACTCGCCGATGCTTGTAATAGGTCACTTTTCTTGAAGATTAAGATTTATCTATAACAAGGGTATATCTTATTTTAAGAAGAGTGATTATATGTGCAAAAAGCTATCTGTTTTTGGTTGGACTGTTTGCCTCTTTGTTTTGACAGTATTTCTTGTTTTTACCCTCTCAACACCAGCAATAGCAGCTCAACCAAACGATAGCCTTGTAGTACGTATTGATTGCAACAAAGATAGCTATGCAGTTGGCGATAGTGTTTTGTGTCATATCACCATTGAAAATCCTACCAACACTGATGCTAAAGATATAGAGCTTGTATCTACACTTCCAGATGGTTTAGTTGTACAAGATCCAAGCTTTACCTCTTTTCATATAGATACTATTGCAGCTCATACAAGCTATGAAAAAGATGTTGTATGTGAAGTAGTACATACTTCACATACACAAGACATCCCAGATACTTCTGGTGCTGCCCACCCTAAAACTCATAAAACATCTCATCCTCAAGGCATAGCAAAACTTGGGGATAATTTTTCTATAGGGATACTCACAGCACTTATAGCTGTAGATGTTATATGTATTGGTATAGCTGTTTGGAACAAGCACAAAAGCAGCGTGTTTGTACTTTTTATTGCGGCTATTGGCATATCGCTTTGTTTAAGCAATGTGGCATATGCTCAGCCAAGTACTTCTCAAAAGCTTACTGTTCACACCATCAAAACCATAACTGTTGAGGATAGGCCATGTGATATTGTGCTTGATACAAGCTATATCTGGGATACCAACAGTCCCACTGTTGCAATAGACAGACAAAAGCTTGTGTCTACAGAAGGCCTTGATGGGTATGGCATGCCTGATGATAAAACTTTGTGGGGCACCTTAGATACTAAAGACAAACAACCAAGTTCTTTGAAACTACATGTGTATGACGACAAGTCAAATGAGATTGGTAGTTATGACATACAAGCAAAACAAAGTTGGTCTATAAACTCATTTGGGCTTCTACGAGGATCTAACACACTTACGGTTACCTGCACATTTTCTGATGGCTCATATATAGCTGATAGTGTTGAGGTTGGCTATGACAAAACAGATAGGCTTGACTTGTTATCTATAGACAGAGATGACACTGACTCAGATGGGCTTATCAACTATCTTGAAACCTACTACACAACAGATCTAACCAACAAAGATACTGATGCAGATGGTATAGATGACTATATCGAGATAGCAGCTATACATACCGATCCAACCAATAAAGATTCAGATAATAATGGCATACTTGATGGCGATGAAGATTCTGATAACGATGGTCTGAGCAATCTTACAGAGATAGGTCTTGGCATCAACCTAGCTTCTTATGACACAGACCTAGATGAGCTTGATGATGGGCAAGAAGTCAATCTTGGTACCAATCCTCTTAAAGAAGATAGCGATTCAGATGGTGCTTGGGATGGGTGGGAAGTAACTCACAACACAGATCCCCTATCTGCCCAAAAAAGCTTTGTAGTAAGTGCTACTCAAACAGGTCCTAACAATACAACTACCCTAAGTGCAACAACAGCTGGAGCCTATGTAGAACAACTCTATATGCTTCCTATAACAGGAACAGACATCGACCTTACTCAAACACCAGGTTATGTCTGTGGCTATGAGTTTTGTGCTCCTCAAAACTTTGAGGAAGCCACTATTGAGTTTGAGCTTGATGAAAAACTATTTGAAAATAAAGACTTTACTCCAACTGTGTATTACTACAATCCAAATACCCAAGCGCTAGAAGAACAACAAACAAGTGTGAATGGCTGTAGGGTAAGCTTCAAACCAACACACTTTTCTATCTACTTAGTTTTGGACAAACACTCATTTGACCATGTGTGGAACCGAGACATAAAAGATCCCACCAAACAAGACCAAACAGCAAAACCCTATGACTTTTGCTTTGTGTTGGATGAATCGTGGAGTATGCAAGATACAGATCCCAAATGCTTGCGTGTTGATGCACTCAATGGGTTTGTAGATAAGTTTGGCGCTAATGATAGAGCTTGTGTTGTCAGTTTTGCCGCGAATGGTAAAGAAATCTTGCCATTTACTTCAGATAAAGCATTGTTGCATGAGACGCTTGAAAAGCAGCGTCAAAGGTTTGGTTCTGGCACAAACGGTCGAGGTGCCCTTACTAAAGCTATGAGTATATGTGTTGATAAATCAAGAAAAGAAGCAAACAAGGTTATCTTCTTTTTAACCGATGGAGATGATAACTATACCAGTGGTTTGAGCTATGAATCTCTTGCAAAAAAAGCGCAGGATACCGGTGTTACTATTTATTGTTTTGTTCTGGGAGATATTGTTTCTGAAGATAAATACAACACTCTTGATAATATCAGCAAAGCTAGCGGTGGTAAGTGTTACCGAGGTATAGATAGCGATATGTCTTCTTTTACAGGCCTCATCTTTGATGAGACTATTGACTATGAGACTGACTCTAATGGCGATGGTATATCTGACTACTATGCTAAGCTCATAAAAAGTGGAAGCCTTACCCTTGCTAATGGAACTACTCCCTATAAAGGTATAGATTTTACTGACCCAGACTATGACCATGATGGTTTTTTAAATGGGCAAGAACTTAAAGTATGTGTGTACTACTCACCAGATAACAACAGGTATGTATACCTCAAACAAATAAGCAATCCCTTGATTAAAGAGTCTAGCCACAAAGTTGACTCACGAACCTTAGCTATTTTTGCAGCCCTTTGTTATGAGGATGGAAGTGTGGCTAAGCGTGAGGGTAGGTTTTATAAACAAAATGAGATTGTGGGGAATAAGAATAAGGAAGAAAGGAAGAATCCTAAGGAAATCGGTCAAAGTTATTATTTCTTGAGAGGTGCAGATATCTTTGATCCTGGTGAAGATGGACATATATCTCAAGATTGGAAGATTGCAGAATATATACAAAGACATATCGGTACACATTACCTAAACAATGAAAAAATCGGAGACACTAACTTTAGTGCAACGGTCTATGTTCGAGGCAATGATGTAGTGCTTGCCTATAGAGGAACTGATGAAAATCCTGAATGGATTAATGATTTTGAGGGCGCACTTATTAATGTAAACTTTGAAGAACCTTACGCTAACCAAATGGCTCGGCTTGTTGCAAAAAAATATGCTGCTACTGGCAAAAATGTCTACATAACAGGACACTCCTTAGGTGGGTATTTGGCTCAAGTAGGAGCTGCTTCATTTTTAAATACAAGATATAAAGATCAGCTTAAAGCCTGTGAGTATTTTAATGGAATGGGTCTAGACTATGCCTTATGGGCACAGTTTGGAAGTGTGCATAGCTCTTATACACACTTTGCTGCGCGTGATATGCTTAAGTTACATTTAGGCAGAAATAAGAAGTTGATATCACATAGAATTAATGGAGATTTTGTTTCACCTAGAGGTATTCATTCTGGAATAACAAAAGAATATGGAGCATTTATAGATTGCATACATCATCACAAGGGGATGATTGATTGGAAAAATTTGTTGCCGTCAAAACTTCTACCAACTCTTTTGTTGTGTCCGGAGTCTTTAATCTATATTCCTGTGTATGGGTTTAATCCAGATGGGGAGTTATACGCCTATGCATGGACCGTCCATGAAACCGATAGCTTTTTATATCGTCTTAAGTACGAAAGCCAAATGGTCAAAAATCCTAGGGACTGACAACAATGAAAGCTCGTATAAAAAAGCTTTTTGGTACCATTAAAGCTCATCCTATCTTTACGATAGTACTTATCGCATCGGTTCTATATACCTTTGGACCATATATCTATTTTGTAGCTCACCCGCTACTAATTCCCATCGAATATCAATTAGGTCCCAATGCCTGGGCGGCAGCAGGGTCAATTCCTTCTGGATATGGTATTGAATATAAGTTTGAGTATGAAGACAAAGATTCTGAGGGCAACGTAAGATACCATTTCATCTCTACTCGTGGGGAAAATATACCAATGGTTTTAACTGCAGAATTTGAATGGCAAGATGAATGGTCGGTTCAAATGATGATTCCTACACTTTATCCGGCAGGATGGCACTATGTAGTGTCAAATGAAAAAGAGTGGTTGGATGCGCTTGAGGCTTGGGAAAATAAATCTGTTTACCATGGGTAAACAAGTCTATTTCAATACTATTTTGTAGGATGTTGAATTTATAACGAAGATTCATTTTGAAAAGTAGAGGGATAAAAATAACTTCACTACACCTAAACAGAAGGAGGAGTAGTCCAGATATGAAAATTACCAAACGTACATTTTTTATAGCATATCTTGTTGCTTCTGCACTATTCATACTTGTCTGTGGTGTTTTCTTTATCCGGCTGCCTCAAAGAATTGGAGAGTATGCAAAAGGCTCTTCTGCAGCAGCTGCAATGGGATCTCCAACAATGCAATCGGACGCACATTATGGCTTTATATACAAACTTGAGTATGAAGACAAAGATGAAGAAGGTAATACTCAATATCACTTTATCTCTACTGGTGGGGAAAATGTTCCTAAGGTAGTGGTTGCAAAGTTTTACTGGCAAGATAGATGGTCATGGGAAGTATTTCCTACCTATCATCCAGCAGGATGGTATTACTACACAGTAAACCATGAAGAATGGGAAATTGCTTTTATCAGATGGATTAAAAGTCCTGACTATGATGGGCGAGAACTTCCGTATGAGTATCAAGAGTATGCGCATATACAGTAATTATCATAGGATTTTACTTTTAGTAAAATACAAGATGTATTAATGAATTATTCTGGACCGTCCATGAAACCGATAGCTTTTTATATCGTCTTAAGTACGAAAGCCAAATGGTCAAAAATCCTAGGGACTGACAACAATGAAAGCTCGTATAAAAAAGCTTTTTGGTACCATTAAAGCTCATCCTATCTTTACGATAGTACTTATCGCATCGGTTCTATATACCTTTGGACCATATATCTATTTTGTAGCTCACCCGCTACTAATTCCCATCGAATATCAATTAGGTCCCAATGCTTGGGCAGCAGCAAATCAAGGTACTTTTGATTATGACAGGCGTGAATATGGTCTTGAATATAAACTTGAATATGAAGACAAAGATTCTGAGGGCAATGTAAGATATCACTTTATCTCTACTGGTGGAGAAAATGTTCCTAAGGTTATAACTGCAGAATTTGAATGGCAAGATGAATGGTCGGTTGAACTAATGCTTCCCGTATATCATCCAGCAGGATGGTACTACTATGGTGCAGATGATCGAGATGAATGGGAAGAAGCTTTTATCAAATGGATTGAAAGTCCTACCTATGATGGACGAGAACTTCCGTATAAATATCGAAAATATGCACATACACAGTAGTTAATATAGAAAAAGTAATCAGACTATGAAAATAACCATACATAAACTCAGTAATATACTTATTGTAATAGCTGTGCTAGGTATTATTGGTCTTCCTCATCTGTTAAAAGTCATAGATTATGTGAGAGGTCCAAGTATTCAAGCTGCAATGGAATCTCCAACAATGCAATCGGACGCACATTATGGCTTTATATACAAACTTGAATACGAAGACAAAGATGAAGAAGGTAATACACAATACCATTTCATCTCTACTGGTGGAGAAAATGTTCCTAAGGTTATAACTGCAGAATTTGAATGGCAAGATGAATGGTCGGTTGAACTAATGCTTCCCGTATATCATCCAGCAGGATGGTATTACTACACTGTAAATGAAGATGAATGGGAAATTGCTTTTATCAGATGGATTAAAAGTCCTGACTATGATGGGCGAGAACTTCCATATGGGTATCAAGAATATGTGCCTGAACGCTAATCTTTTTGGTCTTTCATAAATAAAAGACGTTACATCTTAGATGCAACGTCTTTTTCAGAGTTATCGCTTTGATCGATTCTGTATACAATGGCTGATGCCATAGCTACAAAATATTGGTTATAAATAGCAGTGCAAGTAAGACAACAATACCAGCGGCAATAGTAACGCCAATAAAAACGGTGCGTTGCTGTTTTGTTTTCTCGCGCAACTTTGCTTCTCGCCTTTCTAGATTTTGTACTTGGCGCTGCTGGACCTCAATGGCTGCCTGTGTGTCACTAATGGTGTTACGTAACTCCTCGGTAACTTCAGGCGTTGCATGAACATCTTCTGCCTCATCAATAAGACTTTGTGCGGTATCGCGCCTTGCAATAGCTTCGTCATGCTGGTTTTGAATGTCTGCAATGGTTTTGGCAAGTGTGGCTAATTGCTTGTCTATCTCAGATTCACGATTATGTGCGTTTTTATACAGCTTGTCATAGGTTGCTTTGTGTTCGTCAACTTCACGTTTGGCCTCATCCAAGGTTTCTTGTGCAAACTCTAATGAATTGCGTTGTGTGTATACATGTGTAAGTGCATTTTCTATGGCACGACGATGCTGTTCATTAATCTCGTCAATTTCACTGCGTGAATAGTCCAACGCACGTTCTTCTTTAGAGATGGATTTACGCATATGCTTAAGGGCGTTCTCGTCAGGGGTATCCGCAGCAGTAAGGGTTGCAAGTTCAACGTTGAGTTCTTCTATGCGCGCAGTTGACTTCTCAATGGCTTGGTTGACATGATTAATTTCTTCATCACGGCGCCCCACAACTTCCTTGTGCTGAGATTCTGCCAGTTTCATAGCACGCTTAGCATCTGCTACAGCCTTAGAAGCCTCATCTACCTTGTCACGTGCCTGCTCGAGCTTGATCTTATGGGGACGTAAGTCGTGTTTGTTGGTTTCGCGCAGCTGTGCGAGTTGTTCCTTGAGCTTCTCTTCTTTAGTTTGCTCACTTTTTATTTGCTTTGCCAGCTTTTTTATTCTATTTTGTGCTTCGATAAGCAGAGCAGTTTGATCTTCGACTATGCTTTCATAGTTTTGAGCAATTTCTTCACGGTGAGCGAGAAGAGCATTGCTCTCGTCAAGTTCATTATGTACTTGTTTGAGCCTGTTGCGTGCAGCATCTGTTTGCTTGGCTGCTCGACGCACATCACGGACTGCTTCAAAACCCTCCATAACGGTGTTGGCACCTTGACTTGCACTAGCAGAAAGTGTTTCACGCGCTTTACCAGCAAGCTTGGATAAATCTTCTTTGCTAAGAGAACTTGCTACAGAAGAAATTTTTTTATTAAGAGTTGTGGCTACATCCTCCGTAAGCTTCTTGCTTGAATCGTCTGGCGTTTCAGAGTTGCTTTCTATGGTATCTTCGGCTTTGGTATCCAAAGTTGGGATGTTATCCGTTGTGGATTGTTCCATGACTGTAGAAGTAGGTTCAGAAGTGGTTTCGGGACTCACTTCTAAGACATTGTCTTCAGACTCGGCAGTATTGGAAATGTTAGTCAACTCATCGGTCATAGTTGTTCCTTTGTACAAAGCTTTTTAACCATAGAATAATTGAATATGCTTAGTTTTATCGGGGGAGAATACATAAACTTCGGTAGGAGTTCCATTGTGAGTGATGGGTGTATAAGCTATAGGTTACAAAATAACAATAATATAAAAAACTTTATGCATACTTAGTAAATCCTTACACGTGTTTGTTGCATAATTCTGCTACGATAGTGAATCGAAGTTAGTCTTTTTTCGTATTTACGGATAAAAGGAGATAAAGATGGTTTCTAAGCAGACCACTATTAAGAATGCAACGGGTCTTCATGCTCGTCCTGCCTCTGCCTTTGTTATGGAAGCAAAGAAGTACCAGTCAAACATCACCATTGCTGATGTAGACAAGGGCACTGCTCCTGCAAATGCAAAGTCTATCATGATGATTCTTGCTGCTGGTTTGGGCACTGGTGTTACCGTAGAGATTGCTTGCGACGGTCCTGATGAGCAGGAAGCTTGCGACGCTTTGATTGCTCTTATCGATAGTGGTTTTGGCGAGTAAACCAACGTAATTTATATATACTGATGCCTGGTACCTTTGTGTGCCAGGCATTTTTTATGCCTTGTATAGGTAATCATCGATACGTAACGAGAAACGAAAGAGCACGTCACATGGCAGATTTATTTAGCTACGAAATTGTTGCAGAAGATCCTAAAACACACGCTCGCGCTGGTGTGTTTCATACCGCTCATGGTGACGTAGAAACTCCACTGTTTATGCCTGTTGGTACCAAGGGGACGGTTAAGGGCATTTTGCCTCAGACACTCGAGCAAATTGGCGCGCAAGTTGTTTTAGCAAATACATATCACTGTGAAATGCGTCCTGGATCAGAGATGATTGACAAGCTTGGTGGTCTGCATGATTTTATGCAGTGGCACCATCCTATTTTGACTGACTCTGGCGGATTTCAGGTATTCAGTCATGGTGAGTTTTTTAAGCTGTCCGATGAAGGAGTGCGTTTTAGGGCAGTGGACTATGACGGTCGTTGGGTTAGCTGGACTCCCGAGGACAACATGGCAATTGCTCAACGTTTGGGCTCGGATATTTGTATGCAGCTTGATCAGTGTCCCGGCTATCCTTCTCCACGTTCATTTGTGGAGCGTGCAGTAGAGCTCTCTAGTATGTGGGCAGAGCGTTGCTGGAAGGCTCATACGTGTTCCGATCAAGCATTGTTCGGCATTGTTCAGGGTGGCATGGATTTAGACTTGCGTTTACGTTCCCTTAATCATTTGGAAAGTGTTGCTAACTTTCCTGGTTATGGCATTGGCGGTTATTCGGTAGGTGAGGATCATGAGACTATGTTCCAGACGCTGGAACCTTTGGTATCTGAGCATATGCCTAAGCACAAGCCTCGCTATTTGATGGGTGTGGGCAACCCAACTACCTTAGTGCGCGGTGTTGCTTGTGGTGTAGATATGTTTGACTGTGTATTGCCTACACGTACAGCTCGCATGGGTACGGCCTTCTCGTCCGAAGGTCGTTTGAACCTTAAGAATGCTCGCTTTAATGCAGATGACACACCGCTTGATCATGAGTGTGATTGTCCTGTATGTACAGGTGGTTATACACGTGCATATCTTAATCACTTGGTACGTCAAAAAGAGATGTTGGGCTCTATTTTGCTGTCTACTCATAACCTGTACTACCTGCTCAACCTAATGAGAAAGGCACGTGCCTCCATTATTGCAGGAACATACGGTGACTTTGTAGAAAATTGGATGAACAGCTCCGCAGCTGCCGATTTTTAAAGCATATGAGTCTCTTTTGTGTTTGACCATGCGTCTATAATGAATGTTTGGAAAATAGCTTTGGATATGTGATGGTACTGCCGTTGCATATCTTAACAACCCGAAAGAGACTGTCTTATGGCTAAAAATAAGTCACAGGACTCCTCGAAGACTGGAATAGGTCGTTGGAATACCGCTGGTTCGGCATCCAAAAATCGTAGGAGTTCCTCTAAGCCTGTACCATCAACAGAGTTGCGTAGATGGGCTATAACACTCATTGCATTACTTATTATCTGTGTAGTATCTGTTATTGGTTTTATGCCGCTTAACGAGCGCATTACACAGGGTCTTGATATCCAGGGTGGCGTTTCTGTCATCATGACTGCAAGTAAGTCTGATGGGTCTGCACCTCGCACGGAAGACATGCAGACCGCTACATCCATTGTACAAAGCCGTGTTAATTCGTTAGGTGCTTCTGAAGCTACGGTTCAGCAGCAGGGTAATAACTCCATTTTAATTCAAATTCCCGGTGCTACAGATGCTCAAGAGGCTGTTCAGACCATTGGAAAGACGGGCTATCTTGAGTTTGTCCGTCTAGACAGTATTGGTGATGCGGATGCACTGGCACAGTTGGGTGCCTATAAGGCAGATGTTTCTCTTAAAAAGGGAACCTATACCGCCTTTATGGATGGATCTTCAATTGCGTCCGTACAAGTAGCTCAACAGTCCAACTCTGCAACGGGTTCCTATGTAGTCAACCTTACCTTATCGGGTGATGGTGCCCAAAAGTTTGCAGAGGTAACTCGTGAGCTTGCACCAACCAATGGTCGCATTGCCATTGTTTTAGATGGCGTGGTTAAGTCGTCTCCTGCTGTACAAAACGAGATTACAGATGGTAGTGTTAGCATTTCTGGCAACTTTACTGCAGATTCTGCGCGTTCACTTAAGACGGTATTGGATTCTGGTTCTTTGCCGGTCACACTCAATTATTCAGAGAGTCGTGTGGTTGGTCCTACACTTGGACAAGATTCGCTGCACCAGGGTCTTATTGCTATTGCACTGGGCATGGCTATTGTTATTTTGTACCTGTTTATTTTCTATAAGGGCTTGGGTCTTTTAACGCTTGGTTCTTTAGCTGCATTTGCCTTGATGTACCTTGGTCTTTTGGCACTGTTATCCCACTTTGGAGCGTTTGCTTTATCGCTTCCGGGCTTGGCAGGCATTGTTCTTACCATTGGAATGGCAGCAGATTCATCCATTTTGGTTTTGGAGCGTTTTAGAGAAGAAATTAGAATGGGTAAAAGTGTTCGCAATGCATCGCTTTCTGGCGTTAAACATGGCATTGGAACATCTTTGGATGCAGATATGGTTACCATGGTTTCTGCACTAGCCTTGTTCTTCTTTGCCGTAGGACCAGTAAAAGGCTTTGGCCTTACGCTTGGTCTGGGTATTGTCTGCGATGTTATTACTATGTTTATGTTTAAGGCACCTGCCCTGCGTCTTTTAGCACACGGTCCCATTGCAAAGCATCCTGGTTTTTGGGGTGTCTCATCCGATATAGATGAGGCTCACAAAAAACAACCTGCTGTTGCTTCGAAGGGAGGTGCCGCTCATGCGTAGTCATTTTTCTCGTGAGTTGCCCATCATTACTCATCGTCGTATTTTTTTGGGCTTGTCCGCTGTGTTGATTGCGTTGTCTTTGGTTGGCCTATTGGCACGCGGCTTGGTTTTTGGAATTGAGTTTAGTGGTGGTACCGAGATTGATTTTTATAACACGGGAAACATTTCTATTGAGCACATGCGTGAAGCCTTAAGTAATGCTCAGGAGGACAGTGCTACCGTTCAAACTACGTTGACGGATGGTTCTGCTGGTTTTCTGGTGCGTTCTGATACCACCAATCCAAATACCGCAACTGAGCATGCCCAGCAAGCTGCACAGTTATTATCGCTTCCTGACACCTCGTATCAGGTAACTACCATTGGACCTGACTGGGGTGCTAATGTAACACATTCTTCTGCAGTAGCTTTTGGCATTGCCATCCTAGCCATTATTGCTTACATTGCCGTTCGCTATGAATACAAGATGGCTCTGTGTGCTGTGGCTTCTTTGCTACACGATTTGATTATTACAGTGGGTATTTATGCGTGGACACAAACAGCCATTACTCCTAATGTTGTAGCGGCATTACTAACTATTATGGGTTACTCGCTGTATGACACTGTTGTTGAGTTCCATCGCATAAATGAGAACGCAAAGCTGGCAGGCGATGGTACTCACCGCACCTATAACCAGATTGCCAACTTCTCTATTAATGAAGTTTTAGTTCGTACTATTAACACCACAATTACTTCTTTGGTACCTGTATGTGCCATGCTCGCATTTGGTGGTGCAACGCTCAAGGACTTTGCCTTTGCCATGGCTATTGGCCTTGTACTAGGCGCTTATTCCTCCTTTGGTGTGGCTTCTCCTTTGCTCTGTATGTGGAAGAGCCAAGAGCCCAAGTGGAAAAAGCTGGAAACAAAATATGGTGTCGCTCAGGCTGTAACTACTCCCGAGGTAAAGTAGATGGCTGGGCTCGACAAAAGCAAGCGCTGGGAAGTTCTTACCCCTCATGCGGATGCCGAGCAGCGTCTTCAATCGCAGCTAAAAGTCTCTCCTTTAGTTGCGCGAGTAATGGCTGCACGCGGTTTTGATGCCAACGAACAAGCTCAGCGATTTTTGCAGCCCGATTTAGATCGGGATTGGATTGATCCTTTTATCATTCCCAATATGGAGCAGGGTGTCGCTAAAGTTGTAGAAGCTATTGCTGCCGATAAAACCATTGCCGTATTTGGTGATTTTGACGTAGATGGCATGACATCCACATGTCTGCTGACCTTAGCTTTGCGTCGCATGGGTGCCAATCATGTCCGTGCGTATATTCCACATCGTTTTGATGAGGGTTATGGTCTTTCGGTTGCAGCCTTAGATCGCGTGATGGAGGATGGCAAGCCTGATCTTATCATTACGGTAGATAATGGTATTTCTGCTGCTAAAGAAGTTGCCTGGCTACTTGAGCAAGGTATTGATGTTGTTATTACAGACCATCATGAGCCTGCAGATTTAGTACCTCAGGGCGTGCCTGTAGTAGATCCTAAACTGCAGTCTTCCAACTGTTCGCGTGAGCTGGCAGGTGCGGGTGTTGCGCTCAAGATGGTGTGCGCACTTGGCCACAAGTTGGGTATGCCACATCTCTGGCGTGAATATACAGAAATTGCATGCTTAGGCACTATTTCTGACATGATGCTTTTAGTGGGAGAAAACCGCTCACTTGTGCAAGATGGTATTCGCCGTTTACGTAAGACGAGTCGTCCTGGTATTGTGGCGCTCAGTGCGGTCAGTCGCGTTGATTTGAATGATGTTACTTCGGACTCGTTGCCCTTCTCGCTTATTCCACGCTTAAATGCAGCTGGTCGTATGGGCAAAACAGACGTAGCGCTTGAATTGTTGCTTACGCAAGATCCTGAGCAGGCGGCTTTATTAGCTGGTGAGCTTGAGAACATTAATCAAACACGTCGTGAGATTGAGTCTAGCTTGGCGCAAGAAGCTATGGCTATGGTTGAGGCTACCTATGAACCCGGCAACCGTGTGATTGTTATTGCTGGTGAAGGCTGGCATGAGGGCGTTAAGGGTATTGTGGCAAGCCGTATAGTTAACCGCTATCACGTACCATCACTACTCTTTACCGTATCTGATGGTATTGCGCGTGGCAGTGGCCGTAGTGTTGGTTCGGTAGATTTGTTTAGTGCGGTAAGTAAGTGTTCCGATTTATTGGTGCGCTTTGGTGGTCACTCGGGTGCCGTGGGTGTTACGCTGGATGCAGCTAACATTGATGTCTTTAGGCTGCGTATGGAAGAAGAACTCTCCAAGCTTCCTGAGGATGATTTTGTTTCTACGGGTGAGGTTACTGCTCTTGTTGGTTTAAACGAGTTGGATGTTCAGTCCATAGACTCGCTTGAAATTTTGCAACCCTTTGGTCAGGGTAATAAAAAGCCTCTATTGGCTAGTACAGCCGTGTGTATGCGCGGTCGCTGTCGTGTGGGAGGTACGGGCGAGCATTTGCGCTTTAATGCAACAGATGGCATTCATTGCGTGCCTGCAATTATGTTTAGAGCACCCAATGTGGAACAGGCTATTGATTGTGAGGGTGCGGTAGATCTTGTTTTTGAGGCAGTAAATGAGACTTGGCAGGGTCGAACAAAGCCCAAACTCATGGTGCGTGATATCGTATATCGTGAAGCTCCAGTAGAGGTTTTTGAGCAGCCCTCTATTGCCAATACGCTCTTTTCGCGTTCGCATGCAATTTTGGCGCGTGGAGAATATGAGGGCATTGCAGAGGCTGTAAGCTTCCCAACGATTGCCATGCAAGTGCATACGCCAGCAAGACAATCTGCCATTGCGCAACTTTTTGCTGGCCAAACCCTCGATATCATTTTTGATCCTACAGCTCCTAACGAGCAAAAAACTCTAGTTTTAGCTACCGAGCAAGGCGAGATATTAGGTGAGCTACGTCCGGCAATCAACGCTGCGCTTGTGCCGTTGGTTGCTGCTGGTGCAAGTTATGGCGCTACCGTTGTTGCAGTAACGCACAGTGAGCACAAAGGATATGGCCTTAATATCATGGTAGTGCGCTATCATTCCACCAACGATGAAGCTACCTCACAAGCAGAGGATGATTCCAAATTGCGCATAGCACAACTGCGCAACTCACTTGAGCAGCTCACATATGAGCAACTTACACAAGCATTACGCCAGCGTACCATTGGCGATCATGATTTTTTGCCTGCTCAAGCAGCGGCGTTACAGCAATTGGCTGCTGGTGCATCTACATTATGTGTTATGGCAACCGGACGAGGAAAATCTCTTATCTTCCATATCCATGCAGCTCGTGAAGCCATTGTACATAAGCGTGTGAGCATCTTTGTATTTCCCTTGCGGGCACTTGTAGCAGATCAGGCATATCATTTAACCGAATCATTTGAAAAAATTGGTTTAAGTATTCGTGTTCTTACGGGTGAGACACCTCTAGGTGAGCGCGAAGACATCTATCTTGGTGCACATGCTGGAGCTATTGATGTACTTCTTACTACACCAGAGTTTCTAGCTATTCACTCACAACGTTTTGCAGCTATTGGTCGAGTGGGCTTTGTGGTAGTGGACGAAGCACATCATGCGGGTGTAGCAAAGAGTGGTAACCGTAGCGCATATACAGAGCTTCCACGCGTGCTAGGCGAGCTTAACAATCCAACATGCTTAGCAGTAAGTGCTACGGCACAAAATGATATTGCACAGGAAATTTGCTCGCTTACCGGTATCGATGCACAAAATGTGGTGGTTGATCGCGCCATGCGTGACAATCTTGTGGTGCGAGATGAACGTGATTCTCGTGATCGTGATGCTACGCTTATTCACCTCGTTGCTTCTGGCGAGAAAATAGTTGTGTATGTAAATTCTCGCGAACAGTCCGTAATGTTGGCACGAATGTTGCGCAAGGCAGTACCTGATCTTGGCCATAAGATTTCTTTCTACAATGCTGGCCTTACTCGCAAGGAACGTAAGAGGGTAGAAGACGCCTTTAGAAATGGTGAGCTGTGCTGTATTGTTTCCACCAGTGCGTTTGGCGAAGGCGTCAACTTGCCAGACGTTCGTGATGTGGTGCTGTACCATATGCCTTTTGGGTCGGTAGAGTTTAATCAAATGTCTGGTCGCGCTGGACGCGATGGAAAATCTGCCCACATTTACCTTCTCTTTGGAGATAAGGATGCACGTATCAATGAACGTTTACTTGCAGCAGGAGCTCCGGACCGCAATGCCTTGGTGGTGTTGTATCGCACGCTTATTGCTCAAGCAAAATCGCAGGTTCATGGTGCGCAAACACAGGGTTTCTCGCTATCTAACTCGGAGTTAGCAGAAGCAGCGCGTGAGCGTGATACACACACCGAGCTTGACGAACGCATGGTTTCATGTGGTATTGCCATTTTTAGGGAATTGGGACTTTTGAGTACAACTGGCTACGGAACAACACGCAAGATCGTTATGGACTTATCACCTGTTCGTGTAGAGTTGGAAAAGTCTACTCGCTATTTAGAGGGGCAGCACGCGCGTGAGGAATTTGAGCAGTTTAAGAATTGGGTTCTGACTGCTTCGACCAACGAGCTTCTGGCTCGTATCAACAGACCCATCACTCCAGATTTTGGGTATGAGGTCTAAAAGGAGGCCAAGCAGATGACGCTCGAAACCAGTGCTGGTAGAGGTACAACAGAAGAAGGTTTGTTTGTCCCTGCAACGGACGAAGTCCCAGAAGCAGACAATTACCATTTGCTACTGCGCACCTGTGGACAATACTTAAATGAAGCGGACCTCCAAACCGTCAAAAATGCGTATGACTTTGCTGCTCGTTTCCATGGCAATCAGCGTCGTCGTAGTGGTGAGCCCTATATTAATCATCCTGTTGAAGTTGCTTTTATTCTGGCAAATAACCTTCATATGGATAAGGATGTTCTTTGTGCTGCGTTGCTGCACGATACCGTGGAAGATACCACCGCCACCCTCAATGAGCTTGTTTCTTTGTTTGGCGAGACGGTCGCGGAGCTTGTAGATGGAGTTACTAAGCTCACTTCTATCGAGGTAGACTCCATGGATGAGAAGCAAGCACTCAATTTACGCAAGATGTTTTTGGCTATGTCTAAGGATATTCGCGTGGTGATTATTAAGCTGGCTGACCGCTTGCATAACATGCGTACTTTAGCTTCATTGCCTCCAAACCGTCGCTTATTCAAAGCACGCGAAACTATGGATGTGTATGCACCTTTAGCGGATCGCTTAGGCATTAGCTCTTTTAAGTGGGAGCTTGAGGACTTGGCATTTTTCTATCTGTATACGGATGAATATAGTCGTATTGCGCGCATGGTGCAGAATTCTCATGAAGCGCGTGAGCGAGAGACCAATGCTACCATCAAAGTGCTTTCGGATGAGATTACTAAGACCGGCATTACGGGTTTGCAAATTACCGGTCGTCCCAAGCATCTTTGGTCTATTTATCAAAAGATGAAGCGCAAGGACAAGCAGTTCTCGGACATTTATGACCTCATTGCCTTACGTGTCATTGCTAAATCTGTAAGCAATTGTTATTCCATTTTAGGTACCGTGCATTCTTTATGGCATCCTTTACCTGGTCGTTTTAAGGACTATATTGCAACCCCTAAGCCCAATGGTTACAGCTCGTTGCATACTACGGTTGTGGGTCCCGATGCACGTCCCATTGAGATTCAAATTCGCACGTATGAGATGCATGAACAGGCAGAATATGGTATTGCTGCTCACTGGTTATACAAGCGATCTGGTAACTCATTGGGTGAGTTCTCGCGTGACGACAAGAGCGTAGACTCGCAAATCTCTTGGATCCGTCGTAGTCTTGACTGGGCTGCCGAGGCAGATATTGATGATGCTCACGAGTATCTGGATAGCTTGCGCGTAGACCTCTATGAGGATGAGATTTTTGTCTTTACTCCTAAGGGAGAGGTCATGAGTCTGCGCGCTGGTGCTACACCGTTGGACTTTGCCTATGCGGTCCATACCGAGGTTGGTAACCACTGCGTTGGTGCTAAAGTCAACGGCTCTGTAGTACCGCTTACCTATTCTCTGGAAATTGGTGATCGTGTAGAAATCCTTACCAACAAGAGTTCCAAGCCTTCGCGTGACTGGATTTCACTGGTTCGTACACCTTCTGCTCGTGCTAAAATCCGCAAGTACTTTACCACTGCCAGTAAGTCTGACGATGCGGAGGCAGGTCGTGCTGAATTAGCACGTGAACTGCGTAAACGTGGATTTGGTATTTCTAATACGCGTACTACCAAGGCAATTAATCGCGTATTTGCTCAGTACGATTTCCATACAGCAGATGATCTTTTTGCTGCGGTTGGTAACAACAAACTTACGGCAAAATCGGTAGCCAATCGTGTGGAAACCATTCTTATGGAAGGAAGCCCCGAGCAGTTGGCTGAAGCCGCTAAGGCAGCAGAGGAAGAGGCACGCAAGAAAGAGGCTATGGATGGCGATAAGCCCCTTAAGCTTCCCAAGGCTCAGACGCGTGCTCAGCGCAAGAAGCGTGCTAATTGTGGCGTTGTAGTTAAAGGCGATGCAGATCTTCTTGTCCATCTATCAAAATGCTGTAACCCTGTAGCAGGCGATCAGATTATTGGTTTTATCACACGTGGACGTGGTGTTTCGGTACATCGTGCCAACTGTCCAAATGTAAGTGATCTTATGCGTCATCCTGAGCGTATGATTGATGTCGAATGGGATACTTCGGGGGCAACTGAGTTTCAGGTAGAAATTGTGGTAGCTGCAACCGATCGTATGGGCTTGCTTAAGGATGTCACCATTGCCTTGGGTGATGCAGGTGCCAACATTGTATCTGCTGCTACGCAAACAAGCAGCAGTGGTGCGGCGCGCTTGCGTTTTCTTATTGCAATTTCTGACGCAAGTATTCTTAACTCATTGTTGGCGGCAGTAGGTCGTGTTTCGGGAGTATATGATGCTCGCCGTATTTTGCCAGGAGAAGGAAACAAGCAGCTTAAGCGTCGTTTTTAGTGCACAAGTCTACCATGCAAGAGTAAGGTCAAGCCATGTCTATTAGCTTTAGTAATACTGTGCCATATGGTCACGATACTATTCATTGTTTTGCAGTTGGTCCCATTTCTACCAATTGTTATGCGTATGTATCCGGTGAAGCGTGCTTGGTTATCGACCCTGGTTTTGATGGTAAAGCTCTAGCTTCACAACTGGAGCATCAAAACCTTACAACAATTGTTGCTACGCATGGACATGGTGATCATGTAGGTGGTGTAGCCGAGCTCATGCGTCCCTCTACTGCTTTTCTTATCAACGAGAAAGACCTAGAGCTTGCACAATCTCCCAATGCTGCTGGTCATAGGCCTGGAGAATCTTTGCCACCTACCCCTACAGGGTTTTTGTCTGAAGGTAACATCGTAAGTGTTGGTACTGCGCGCTTTCGTATTATAGAAACCCCTGGTCATACACCCGGTGGCGTGTGTTTGGTGGGGCAAGGTTCTGCCGAGGGTCTCTGTTTTACAGGAGATACCTTATTTGCAGGCAGTGCTGGTCGTACTGATTTGCCAGGTGGAAATTTTGATCAGCTCATACAATCGCTTGCTCGATTGCGTAAGGAGCTTACTTTGGATTGCGTTGTGCTTCCTGGTCATGGCGGCGCAACATCAATGCGCGAAGAACTTGCAACTAATCGCTTTTATCAATAATCAAACAGTTGTAAGGTTTGCAAAATAGAGAATATGGTTTGTAGAGGATAGCCTACAAAAGATAGTTAGATAGATGGCAATAAAAAGAGCCCCAAGCGGGGCTCTTGCTTTTGTATGGTGCCTGAGGTGAGACTCGAACTCACACGTCCTTGCGGACAACGGATTTTGAATCCGTCGCGTCTGCCAATTCCACCACTCAGGCATGAGTGCATTGCGCGTTACAAACTATAGCAGAAAAAGCTATCAAGCGGTACAAAACGTTACAAAAAATTTTTGAAGCGGCTTTAGTCCTCGCGGGGCATGCCCCACCAAAATGTTGCTACGGTACCAGGTCCTGTATGTACTCCAATAGTGGCACCAATGTTGAAGATTTGAGCTGGTTGAGCCTTGGGAAAAGTTTGCGCAAGCAGCTTTGCAACAGCCCGAGCATCCTCTAGGCAATCAGCGTGGCTAATAAACAATTCTCCATCATAGTTCAAGCCATTCTGACACGTTTCTTCCATGAGGGATGCCACGCGATTAATAGCACGCTTTTTGGTGCGGACTTTCTCTTTAACGGCAAGCGAACCATCAGGAGCAATGTGCATTATGGGACAAATATGTAGCATGCCTCCTACCATACCTGCGGTTTTAGAAATGCGACCTCCCTTAACAAAGAAACGCAAGTCTGTCGAGAAAAACCAACTTTGAACCTCACGTTTATGTGCTTCTGCCCAAGTACGCGCTTCATCAATAGAAACGCCTTCATCACGTAAGTTTGCAAGCTTGCTTACCAACAAGCCATAGCCAGCGCTTGCACAGATAGAATCCACGATATATAGCTTTTGATTGGGAAACTCTTCTTTTAACATGCTGGCTGCATTAAGTGCGGATTGATAGGTTCCAGAGATGCCAGAGGACAAGGTAATATGCAAAACATCATTACCACCTGCAAGGAAGGGGCGTAAAAAGTCTACGTAATCACCAACACTAATTTGAGAGGTTGTTGCTTCGGCTCCTGCAAGCATTTTTGCATACATGCTGCGGGGTGTATGTGATTTACCAAAATCATCCTTATACCAGGTACCATCTAGCATGTAATTAAAATTAATGTAGGGGATGGAGTGAGAAGCCAAAAACTCCTCAGAGACGTCCGCGGTTGAACAACAACTTATTATAAAGTTTGACATGACGCTCCTTTAATATCATTCAATTATGTTTTTTACTCTAACGCAAATAGGGTTAAAAATATGCACCGAATATGTATTTGCCACGCTTGTAGTATGCGAAAGATAGTTTTTCTTGCATTTATGTGCGCTCATCTCTAATATGTAACAAGTTCGCGCGTATGCGCGTTGGAGAAGCGGAATCATGCACTTGGATTCCCACCTGAATGGCGCCCTCTTGGCAGCTGTCTGGTAGGCAAACGGATATTCTTCTCGCTACCATGTGTACGAGCCGTAGTCCCAGATGGATGCTTTTGCGTCGTCTGGGTATTTTTATGCGGCTTTGCCGCACAGAGAGGAAGGTGTAGGAAGATAGCCAAACCCCAGGGTCCTCGTGTAAACGAGGAAATCACCGCTCGTACCTGCCGCCTTATTGGCGAAGATGGTTCTCAGCTGGGTTTGTTCGGCGTTTCTGACGCATTGCGTCTTGCCGACGAGCGTGGTCTTGACTTGGTCGAGATTGCACCCAATGCAGAGCCACCTGTATGCAAGGTGATGGACTATCGCAAGTTCAAGTATGAGCAGGACCGTAAGGCCAAGGCCGCACGTAAGAATCAGGCTAAGGTTGAGGTCAAGGAAATGAAGTTCCGCCCCAAGATTGATGTGGGTGACTATGAGACCAAGAAGAGTCACGTTCTTCGCTTTCTCAAGAAGGGTGCACGCGTCAAAATCACGATTATGTTCCGCGGACGCGAGATGGCACATCCTGAACAGGGTCTCAATGTTCTTGAGCGTCTTGCAGAAGACCTAAAACCTTTTGCAAATGTAGAAGCTCAACCCAAGATGGAGGGTCGCAACATGCACATGCTCGTCGCTCCAATTAAGGGTGCTTTTGATGAGAAGCCCATGGTGGACGACGATTCTGCAAACACAAAGGAGAACTAGTATGCCAAAGATGAAGACTCACAAGGGAACCGCTAAGCGTTTCCGTAAGACTGGTACCGGCAAGATTATGCGCGCTAAGGCATTTAAGAGCCACATCCTTACCAAGAAGTCTCAGAAGCGTATTCGTGGTTTCCGCCAGGAAGCTGTCGTTTCCGCAGCCGATGCAAAGAACGTATCGGTACGTATGGGTAAGTAGGCGCTTAAGCGTCATTAAGAGTATTTTCACTCACAAGGAGTTGATTAGATATGGCACGTGTAAAGCGCGCAGTTAACGCTAAGAAGAAGCGTCACACCCTCCAAGAGCGTACTAAGGGTTATTACGGCACCTCCTCTCGTACCCTTCGTGGTATGAAGGAGCAGATGCAGCACTCCCTTCAGTATCAGTACCGTGATCGTCGCAACAAGAAGCGTGATATTCGTCGTCTTTGGATTCAGCGCATTAATGCAGCAGCACGTATCAACGACATGAGCTACTCTGTGTTCATGCATGGTCTTAAACTTGTTGGTGTAGAGCTTGATCGTAAGGTTCTTGCTCAGATTGCTTACGAGGATTCTGCTGCATTTGCAGATCTTGCTGTTATTGCCAAGAAGGCAGTAGAGGCTGCTCAGTAGTCTTTGTTCGTTGGTAACATAACGTACGCAAATAAAGCCTAGAAGTTCAAATGAGCTTCTAGGCTTTTTGTTGCTCTTAAAGGTGTTGTTAATTTTGTTTTTCTTGGCACCCAACGTGGAATCTCTAGTGTTTAGGTTGTTTGTGTTTACGTTTCTTAAAGTGCTTTTGTAAGGATCCACTTTCAAGTTTTTGAGCCTTTGCTTCTTGCTCGAAAGCGGGATTATCGGGTGTAATGAGTACATCATCATCTGTGTCCGGATCATAATGATGAAGTAGTACAGGCTCAAAGAGATGAAGCTTGGAAGCAAAGCTACCCGACGCAAAAACCAAAATGATAAAGATAATCATGCGTGGCCAAACCGGGACTTTAGTCATGACAAAAGAGCCAATACACAACATGGCAGTCCATGCATAAATGAGTAATACGGCCTGACGCTGGTCAAAGCCACTTTGAATAAGTCTGTGATGGATATGGCCTTTATCAGCCTGACCAATGCTTACGTGTGCGCGTTTACGACGCACAATGGCGGATAGCGTATCTATGATAGGAATGCTAGCTACCAATAGAGGAATAATCATGGTTGTAAGACCAGCTACACGGGTAACATTAAGCAAAGAAATGGCACCTAGTGTAAAGCCTAGGAGCAACGAGCCCGAGTCTCCCAAAAAGATACTTGCTGGATTGAAATTAAAGCGTAAAAATCCGAGAGTTGCTCCAGCCAGTGCAACAGAAAGAGCAGCTGCATCTAAGCGTCCTGCTGCGGCTGCAAGCACAAACATGGTAAGGCTTGCAATACAGGTAATACCGGAGGCAAGACCATCAAGTCCATCAATCAGATTAATAATATTGCAGTAAGCAACCAAATATACAACGGTTATGGGATACGTGAAGAAACTAAGAGCAATTTCACTCTCGGTAAGTGGATTGTAAATATTGCCAATAACAAGACCACCGCATACTGCAATAATGGCTGCAATGATTTGTCCGGTAAGCTTAACCAGTGGCTTGAGCGAAAATATATCATCCAATACACCAACAAAAAAGATGCAGGTAATGGATGCTGCAAGGAAGTAGTAATTAACAGTCATGCCAGGGTGGGGAACAAGCACTACAGGCCATAGATAGTATGTGGTCCCCATATACTGTGTTGCAGCGGCGGCGACCAGACCAATAAAAACAGCAATGCCGCCCATACGTGGAATGGGTGTTTTATTAATACGGCGTTTACTGGGCTTATCGATAGACCCAACTTTACGAGCAATAAGCTTTGCCAGTGGGGTAGTAACAACGGTTGCGATAAGTGCAACAAGGTATAAGCACATGTACGGAATGTAAGAACTCACGTGGTACTACTCCTATGATGGAGCGAACACGGGCGGGTGCACGCATGTTTACACGATAAGTTTAAGTACACGCTATAACTTCGACTAAGTCAAGACTGGTATCAATTTATCTATCCCGTATAGTAAAGGTGTCGAGCTTCTGCGAGCTAACTGGGTGAACCGACAAGTTTTTTCAGGGAGCCTGTTTCTTGTTCTTAGTACGAGGATCCTTCGTTGTTGAGGAAGCCGGAACAGGCAAGTAGGGCACCCACCTTATGAGAGGTGGGTTCACAATTGCAACGCAGGAGCTCGACGTTATGTGGTTACATTCCACTCGTCGAGCTCCTCTTCATGCGTTATATTTTTTGTTGTTGTACGTAGTGTACGTATTTGCGTGTTACGTATTACTTCTCGTCAGGACGAGGGGTAATTTCAATGGCGTTCTCTGGAAGAGCTGCACCCTTAGGTTGGATGAGCAGACGATAGCCAAGTACGTTCAAAATATTGTTAAGAACACGGGTCTGGGGGTTACCAACAGCCAAAACAGAAGCAATTGCAGGTTGGCTTACGCCAAGTGCCTTAGCTAGTTCTGACTGCGTAGTTCCCTTAGCGGAAATGATGGAACGCAATGCGTCGGAAATGATTACTTTTTCTTGATCAGCCATGCCAAAATGCCTCTCTACATACCATAGCGATCGGGCTATGAACCTTATCACACGGTCTGTGATAAGGTCTTTATAACCCACTTTTAAGGATTAAATCTAATTTGTAACAAAAAAGTTCATTTTTGTGACATACACATAAAAAAATAAAATATTTTGTGGTGGCATGATGTAACTACGTGTGTTTTGTTGCCTTCTTATCCGGTTTACAGTCATGTCCAAGCGATGGGTACAATTAAGAGCGTAGGTTCAGAACATCACAGTGATGTTACTTCACTTTATAAAGAGGAAACTATGCCACAAGCCACCCCTAACGGGAAAACCATTGCTGTTATTGACGGTAACTCACTTATGCATCGTGCATTTCATGCTATTTCTCAGCCCATGCAAGCACCTGACGGGCGTCCAACCAATGCTTTATTTGGTTTTTTTAATATGTTTGTTAAATTCTACGAGAGCTTCTCGCCAGATGGAATGATTTGCGCTTTTGACAAGGGCCGTCCTCGGGTTCGCATGGAGATGCTTCCACAATACAAGGCCCAGCGTCCTTCTATGGATCCAGATTTGCGCGCACAATTTCCCATGGTTAAAGAGCTGCTCAAGGCCATGCGTGTACCTGTAATGGAATGCGAAGGTTGGGAAGGCGATGATATTTTAGGTACGCTTGCCCGTCGTGGCGAACAAGCAGGCTATACCATGCTGTTAGTGACAGGTGACCGTGATATGTATCAGCTATCTACGGATTTGATTCACATTGTTTCTACGCGCAAGGGCATTACGGATGTGTCAATTATGACACCAGATACCGTGAGTGATTTGTATAACGGTATCACTCCTGAGCTGGTTCCTGACTTTTATGGCCTTAAGGGTGATAGCTCGGATAATATTCCTGGCGTCCCTGGCATTGGTCCTAAAAAAGCAGCTGCACTTATTTTGCAGTATGGCAGCTTAGATGAAGTTTTGGCCCACGCCGATGAGGTAAAAGGCAAAATGGGAGAAAATCTACGTGCTCATAAGGACGATGCATTACTGAGTCGTAAGGTGGCAACTATTCGTACAGATGCTCCTATTGAGTTGGAGTTATCTGATGCGCACTTTCCCGCTTTTACCTCTCAGGAGGCTCTAGCAGAAGTCTCTCAGGCATTTTCTGATTTAGGTTTTACTGGGGTACTACAGCGAATTGTTGCGTTGGCAGGAGGTACGGTCAAAGCTCCTCAAGCAGCTTGTTTTGAACTCCCTAAACCTGTGGATACAAAGGATGCTTCTGCATTAGTTGCCTCTGCCATTAGTAACAATCAATGGGTTGGTGTAGCACTTGAACAGGGAAGCACTGCTGGTCAACTCACCTTGGATTTGGATGACGCTAATAACAAAGTGTTGTGGGTGGCCACAAATCATGCACTTGCACGCTTTGATGGAGATGAAGCATTAGTAACATTGCAGCAATTGTTTGAAGCTGGCAAGATTGTAAGCTCTGATGTTAAGCAGCTGGTTCATGCTTTGATGCCTTCTGATTCTGCACAAGTAGCCACCTTAACGTATGACAAAATTGACCCTGCGCGTATTTTTGATACAGGTGTTGCGGGATATTTGCTTGATTCAGATAAGCCGAGTTTCTCAACGGCTGCTTTAGCACAGCATTACCTTAAAACCACCTTGCCTCAGGAAGACAAAAACTTCTCTGAGCAGGCAATTGATGCATGGGTTGTCCATGCGCTGCAAGATGTACTAGTCGAGCAACTTAAGCAGACAGGTTCAGATAAGCTTTTTACCACAGTAGAGATGTCCTTATTGGCGGTATTGGCTGTAATGGAGCGCCATGGTCTGGGCGTAGATGCAGCGGTTCTTCGTAATCAGTCACAGGAGCTGGGTGTAGAAATTGACCGCATGGTCGAGCACATTCAACAAGAAGCTGGAGAAAAGTTCAAGGTAAATTCGCCCGAGCAACTATCTCACGTGTTGTTTGATGTGTGGAGACTTCCAACCTTTGGTCTTAAGAAGACTAAAAAAGGTTTCTATTCCACAAATGCGAAGGTGCTTAGCGAGCTTGCACATGAGGACACGCGTGTAGCTGAGGTATTGGAGTATCGCGAGCGCACTAAGATTAAATCCACCTACTTAGATGCTTTACCAGAGCTTATTCGTGGTGATGGGCGCATTCATACAAGCTTTAATCAGACGGTGGCGGCAACGGGTCGCCTCTCTAGCTCCGATCCAAATCTACAAAACATTCCCACGCGTTCTGAGCTGGGGCATCGTGTTCGTACGGCTTTCTCGGTGCCAGAAGATAGCGTGTTTTTGGCATGTGATTATTCTCAGATTGAACTGCGCTTGTTGGCGCATCTGTCCAATGATGAGCATTTGATTGCAGCCTTTAATAGTGGTGCAGATTTTCATGCAGCTACGGCGGCACGTGTGTTTGCGGTGCCCGTAGAAGAGGTAACACCGGCATTGCGAAGCCGTGCTAAGGCTGTTAATTTTGGCATTGTGTATGGTCAACAGGCATATGGACTTGCCACCTCATTGGGTATTCCGCGTGCAGAGGCTCAGCAGATGATAGACCGTTACTTTGCAGCATATCCAGGTGTAGACGCATATCTTAAGCAGCAAATTAAGTTGGCCCATGAGCAGGGTTTTGTAAGTACTATGTATGGCCGTCGTCGTTATACTGCAGATATTAACAATCGTAACTTCCAGCTTCGTTCGTTTGCCGAGCGCACCGCTATGAATCATCCCATGCAGGGTAGCGCAGCAGATATTATTAAAATTGCTATGGTGCGTGTTCAAGATACGTTGGTCGAGAAGCGCTTGCGCTCAAAGCTTGTCTTGCAGATTCACGACGAATTGGACCTTGAGGTTCCCATAAACGAGCTTGAGATAGTATCTAAGCTGGTTAAAGAGCAGATGGAAAGCGTGTGTCATCTGAGTGTTCCTCTAATTGCAGAACCTTCGTATGGTAATAACTGGGCTGAAGCAAAGTAGGGTATCTACCATGGCAAGCTTTGATGACTTTTCCTTTAAAACAGATGAAGTTCCTTCGTCGGTGGCGCTTCAGGGTCCACAGGTACTTATCTATACGGATGGTGCTTCAAGGGGAAATCCTGGGCGTGGAGGGTATGGTGCAGTGCTTAGGTATACCAACTCAGCAGGAGAAACTAAAACCCTTGAGCTCTCTCAGGGGTATTACAAAACCACCAATAATCGTATGGAACTTTTGGCAGCTATTGTGGCACTTGAGGCACTTAAGCGTCCCTGTAATGTGGAACTACATAGTGATTCTCAATATGTAGTTAATGCCTTTAATCAGCGTTGGGTTGCAGGATGGATTAAACGTGGCTGGAAAACATCCAACAAGCAGCCAGTTAAAAATGTGGACTTATGGCAGCGTCTAATTGCGGCGGCACACAATCATGCTGTTCGTTGGGTATGGGTCAAAGGACATGCCGGCCATAAACTCAATGAGCGCTGTGATGAGCTAGCAACTACTGCTGCAGATGGAACTTCTCTTATAGAAGATCCAGGTTTCACTCAAGCCTAGATTTGAATGTTTAGGCTTGAGCATTAACGTCTGTTTTACCAATCATGATATTAAGAATTTCTACGTCAGTTGGGTGCATGCCTACACGACCAACATAGCCCATTGAGCGAATGGTTTCCTCAGCGTTTTCTCCAACGAGGCCATCGCCAGCCTTAAAGTTGTGATCAGATAAGGCCATATCGCAGCCAAGAATGGCGGCATCAACTGAGGCGGAAACCTTAGCAGCACAGCTGGGTTTAGCGCCATCACATACAATACCTCCTACATTAGCAAGCGTATTGACAACGGTTGCCTCAAACTGGGCAAGCGAACCACCACGTAGATAGGTAATAGCAGCCCCCGCACCGCATGCTGCGGATACGGCACCACAAAAGGCAGAAAGCTCACCAATGTAGTGCTTTACATGTACTGCTACTAAATCAGACATGGCAACAGCACGCATGAGTTTCTCGTGATCTACACCTAAATCAGCGGCATACTCTACAACGGGTTGAGAGCAAGTAATGCCCTGGTTGCCACTGCCACAGTTAATAACAACGGGCATGGGACATCCGCTCATGCGAGCATCAGAACCAGCAGCAGCGGCAGCACGTGCACGACAAGAAATATCATGAGGACGACTTGCTAGGAGCGTAGAGCCAATGTTGGCTCCCCATGAGTTTTTGAGGCCTTCGTCAGAAATGGCACGGTTTAGTTTAATTTGGTTGTTGATAAGTTCTTCAATGTCATCAAGGTGTACCTCGTGAGCAAACTCCCAAATGGAGTTGAGGGACAAAGCGGAGCGCTCGGCACTAGCCGCATTGATGTCATTACAGTTAGATATGCCCACACCAAAACCAGCCACCTCAACGGGAGTTCCATCCAAAGTTAGTTCTGTTACGTTTGTGTGGCGTTCCACCAAACAAGCGACTGAGGTATGTCCCTTACCTTGAGCGGTTATGCGTACATACAAGTTGGGAACGCCTTCTGCAAGCTCAACCTCGCAATAATTTTGAGTAAGTAGATTGCGGGTTTGCATGATGTCATGAGGGGTAACAGCTTGAAGTACTTCCAGTACACGAGTGGGGTCACCACCAATACAACCCAAGGTTGCTGCTGCTTCAATACCACGCATCCCATCGGAGTTGGGAACGGTTACGCTTTTGACATTCTTAATAATATTGCCACTGCACACTACACTGAGTTTCTCGGCGCGACAGGGGAGTGCACCTTGCGCAAGTGCTGCAGCAAAAGCAACGGCAATAGGCTCGGTACAGCCAAGTGCACAAACAAGCTCCTCTTTAAGGATAGATAGGTGATTAGCATAAGCAGTTGTATTCACAGTTCCCCCTGCATGTCTGTGATAATCTTAGAGTTCAATACAAATTGAAAATTAAATTACTAGCTGTATGTAAACTGCATTGTATCGTTTATTGTTTCAATTTTTGTGAGAGGCTGCGTCTTCCATAGCTTTGGCAATAAATGATGGAATACATGATTTTTCCTCAATTTTTCCTCAATAAAGTGCGCTTTTAACTTGAAATAACTAGCACAAAACAGTTATTCTTTCAAACGTATGTCTAGGACGGACATACATCCGTATCTGTTGGCCCCCGAGCATGTAATTTTCCGTAGTTGGTGTCAGGCATTTTTCCCACACTGCAGGCGATGACCATGGCAATCGGGGCCCCGCTTTTGAAAGGGGTCCACCTTTGAGTGAGATTCAGAACTCGTCCATCTTCTCTCTCGACGATATTTCTGACGAGGAGATGAACAACCTCATCGACGGTACTATTACCGACTTTGACGAGAATGACCTGGTAACTGGTACTATCGTTAAGATTGAGCGCGATGAGGTCCTGCTGGACATCGGCTTTAAGTCTGAAGGCGTTATTCCTGTTCGCGAGCTGTCCATTCGCAAGGATGCTAACCCTGCCGACATTGTAAACATGGGCGACGAAATTGAAGCCTTGGTTCTCCAGAAGGAGGACAAGGATGGTCGTCTTATCCTTTCCAAGAAGCGTGCTGAGTATGAGCGCGCATGGAATCGCATTGAAGAGAAGTTCAATGGTGGCGAGAATGTCGAGGGTGAGGTTATTGAGGTTGTTAAGGGCGGCTTGATTCTTGACATCGGTCTGCGTGGCTTCTTGCCTGCTTCCTTGGTTGACCTTCGTCGCGTTAAGGATCTTACCGCATACATGGGTACTCGTATTGAGGCTCGTGTAATCGAGATGGATCGCAATCGTAACAACGTTGTTCTTTCTCGTCGCGTTGTTCTTGAGGAAGCTCGTAAGGCTGAGCGTTCCGAGATTCTTACCCAGCTTCAGTCTGGTATGCGTCTTAAGGGCAACGTATCTTCCATTGTTGACTTTGGTGCCTTTGTTGACCTTGGTGGTATTGACGGTCTTATCCACATCTCTGAGCTTTCTTGGAACCACGTTAACCATCCATCTGAGGTTGTTAAGGTTGGCCAAGAGGTTGAGGTTCAGGTACTCGATGTTGATTTGAGCCGCGAGCGCATTTCCCTTGGTCTTAAACAGACCACCGAGGATCCTTGGCACACCCTTGTTAAGAAATATCCCGTTGGCGCAATCGTTGAGGGTGGCGTAACCAAGCTTGTTACCTTTGGTGCCTTTGTTGATCTTGGTGACGGCATTGAGGGCTTGGTACACATCTCTGAGATGGCAAAGCAGCACGTTGATGCTCCTGCACAGGTATGCAAGGTGGGCGATACAGTACAGGTTAAGGTAATGGAGATTGACCTTGATCGTCGTCGTATCTCTCTGTCCATGAAGGCAGCTGCCGAGACTCTGGGTATTGACATTGATGTAGAACCTCTCGAGGGTGAGGTTGCTCCTGTAGTTGAAGCTGAGGCTGAGGTAGCTGAGGCAACTGAGGCAGAGGTTTCTGCAGAACAAACTGCTGAGCAGACTACCGAGGAGTAGACTCTTCTAGTTTTTTATAAAGTTTGATGTAAGCCCGTCTTCGCATATGGAGACGGGCTTCTTGTTTATCGTCTAAGTAACATTACTATTTCTAGTTGATGAACTCGCTTGTTGTGCAGCTCAAGATGCTTCATAGTACAAGGGCAACACTAGTTGAGATTTCTTATCTTGGTTATCTTGACAGTGAAGTCTATTGTTTACTAAGAAAGGGTGTGCACATGTTGGAGAATTCCTTTAGCCGCCGCAGTTTCCTTAAGGGCTCTGCCATCGCAGCTGGTGCCGCCGCAACCGCAGGTCTTGCAGGTTGTGCTGGTACTGGTTCCAGCTCTAATTCCAAGAAGAAGATTTTTAAATTTGGTCAGTCCAATGCAAAAATGGGCCTTGATATGCAAAAGTCCACTTCTTCTGGTAGCTCCTCCATCGCAGACTCTATCTTTGAGGCACCTTTGCGCTGGACTGAGGACAACGAGCTTGTTCCTTGCTTGCTCAAGGAAATTCCTACGTTTGAGTCTGATGCCCTTACCCTTAAGTGTGAGCTTAAAGAGGGTATCAAGTTCCACGATGGCACGACCCTTACCGCCAATG
Source organism: Atopobium fossor DSM 15642 (assembly GCF_000483125.1). Taxonomy (GTDB): domain Bacteria; phylum Actinomycetota; class Coriobacteriia; order Coriobacteriales; family Atopobiaceae; genus Atopobium; species Atopobium fossor. Next base: position 982,765 of record NZ_KI519553.1, on the reverse strand, counting down.
ATGTAAAGTATACCTTCGAGCGTATGTTTTTGCCTGCTACGGGTGCTAAGTCTACCTATATGTATGACGTGATTAAGGGCGCTTCAGAGATGCTGGCTGGTACTGCCACTGAGCTTGAAGGCCTTACTGTTGAGGATGACACCCACTTTACCTTTACGCTTGCTACTCCTATGGTTACTTTTGTTAATAACCTGGGTATTTCCTATGCTCATATCTTCCCCAAAGATGCGTGTGAGAAGGCTGGCGAAAAGTGGGGTACTGGTACAGATGTAATTGGTACTGGTAAATACAAGGTAAAGTCCAACGATGATACCAATGAGGTTATTCTTGAGAAGTTTGAGGACTACCACGATGGTACTCCTGCATTGGACGAGGTCCACTACGTATACTATGACGATCTTAATACCAAGATGCTCGCTTTTAAGAATGGCGACATTGATATGTGTGATTTGGATGCTACGCTGTATGCACAGTATTCCAAAGATGCCGAGGTTAAGGACCTTATTACGAGTTATGACATGCTGGGTACCCAGTTTATAAATCTTAACCTTAAGGATGGCATGGGACTTACCGATAAGCGCGTTCGCCAGGCGCTTTCCCTAGCAATTAATCGCCAAGAGCTGGTAGATACCCTTATTGCAGGTAACGCAACCGTTGCTTCTGGTTGGCTTGCTCCTGCAACTCCTGGTTATGACAAGGATGCTCCTGCATTTGAGTACAACGTAGATAAGGCTAAGGAATTGCTTAAGGAAGCTGGTGTTTCCGATCTTAAGCTTTCTGCTAAGGTTCGTGCTGGTCTTAATCAAAAGCAGCTTGTTGCCATCCAGTCTTACTGGAAGGAAATTGGTGTTACGCTTGATGTACAGGTTGAGGATGCTGGCGTTTGGTCATCTGATTGGGCAGATGGTAGCTTGCAGATTACTGCTTTAGGTTGGTTCCCACTGTATGCAGATGCAGATAATCACATGTATACCTATTTCTATAGCGGTAACGCTGCTAAGAAGTCTTCCTTCTACAACAATCCTGAGTTTGATAAGCTGGTGTCGGATGCTCGTGTAGACTTGGATGCCGATAAGCGCGCAGAAAACTATAAGCAGGCAGATAATCTGCTTACGCGTGAAGACTATGCAACGCTTCCTCTGTATTGGCAGAAGGGCGCCTTTGTTGCGAAGGACTATGTCCTGAATGCAAAGGTTGGCAACCTGATTTACCATGCTATTGATATTGACATTGATACTACTAAGGATGATTACGCTGGTTAAATTACCTGCAAAGTCTAAGGTATAACACACTAAAAGGCGCTGCAGCAAAAAGCAGCGCCTTTGTTTCATCTTTTCAATGCATAAGGAAGAAATTACGGTGGTTTGGATGCATTGCATATATGAATAGTGTGTCTCGTAAAGGATAGGAGGGGCCAGATGAGGAGCTTCCTCACAAAGAGGGTTTTACAGGCATTGGGCGTTATTTTTTGTATTTCGCTTATTACATTTTTTGTACTTAATATTGTTCCTGGAGATCCCATTCGCATCATGATGGGCGACATGGCCGATGAGCAAACTATTGCTCAAGTACGACACAACATGGGTCTTGATAAGCCTATTCCCGAACAGTATGCCAATTGGTTTACCGGAATGCTTGGCGGCGATTTTGGTACATCTTATACGCAAAAAAAGCCTGTTATCTTTTTGATTGGTAAAGCAATTGCCATTACTGGTACGCTTGCAGGATTAGCCTATTTGTTTGCGTTAGTCTTTGGTTTAGTAATTGGCGTACTTGCTGCTGTTTTCCATGGTAAATGGCCAGATCGCACACTTATGACGCTTTCCATTTTGGGTATTTCTGCACCTTCTTTTTGGGTGGCAATTATTGTACAAATTATTTTTGCTCTTACCCTCAAGTGGTTCCCTCTTTCAGGTGTTAAAACGCCTGCCAGCTACGTTCTTCCCGTTATTGCATTAGGTACGCAATATGCTGCATCTATTGCTCGCGTTACACGTACTTCCATGTTGGATGTGCTTAACCAAGACTTTATGCGTACGGCAGAAGCTAAGGGACTAAAGCCTCGTGCCATCATTTTGGTTCATGGTTTGCGTAATGCTCTGATTCCTATCATTACCATTGCTGGTACGCAGTTGGGTAACATCCTTACCGGCTCATTGCTTATCGAGTCCGTTTTTGGCATACCTGGTATGGGCAAGCTTTTGTTGGATGCAATTAATGCACGCGATCTACCTCTCATTCAGGGTGGCGTTATGTACATTGCATTTATCTGCGTTGTCGTGTACTTGCTTGTAGATATTCTCTATGCAGTAGTAGACCCGCGCATTCGACTCGGAGGGGAGGCAGCAGAATAATGGCACTGTTAACAAATGACAATACTTCCAAAAAAACCAAGGAAGTTGAGCGTATTGCTGCGTCTGCCGCTCAAGCTCAAACAGTCGAGCGCATTGCTTCATCAAAGAAGCGCGCAGAGAGCTATTGGGCGGTAAGCTGGAACATTTTTAAGAAAAATAAACTGGGCATGTTTTGTCTAGGTATAGTTGCGGTATTGGTAGTAGTGGCTATTTTTGCTCCTTTGCTTGCTCCCTACGATCCTGATGCTCAATCTTTGGGAGATATGTTGCAGAATCCTTCTGCTGCACACCTCTTTGGTACAGATGAGTTTGGACGCGATATTTTATCGCGCATCATCTATGGTTGCCGTGTTTCTTTGTCTGTAGGCGTAGTATCTCAGTTACTTGCACTTCTCATTGGCTTCTTTGCTGGTGTTTGCGCTGGCTATTTTGGTGGCTGGGTAGATGCCGTTATCTCCTTCATCATCCAGGTCTTCTCGTCATTCCCCTTCTTACTTTTTGCCATCGTTGTGATGTTTGTAATGGGTCCTGGCTTGACTAACCTGTATGTAGCATTGGGTCTGCTTATGTGGACTAGTACTGCACGTTTAGTGCGTGGTGACGTGATGCGCTTAAAGAGCTCTGAATACATTCAGTCTTGTATTTTGAGTGGTGGTAAAAGTTGGCGCATCATTATGAAGCACTTGCTTCCTAACTGCGTGTCCACACTCATTATTGTCTCGACCTTAGGTATTCCTAATGCCATTTTGTCCGAGGCATCATTGTCCTTCTTGGGTTTGGGTGTTCAACCTCCTATGGCTTCTTGGGGACAGATGATTTCTGCATCGCAACCTTATATCCAGTCCAATACTAACTATTCTATTGTGCCTGGTTTGGCGGTAATCATTACGGTAATGGCATTCAATCTTTTGGGCGATGCACTGCGTGATGCACTTGACCCCAAGATGCGTTCATAAGGGAGGAGGAAACATGACCGAGAAAGAAATTAAACATGTGACCAATTCCGATGTTGTTGCTCAGGAATATGCAGAGCTGGCAGAAGACTTGGTAGGCGCTCGTCTTAAAGAAGGCGACCGCCGAGAAGTACTTTTGCGCGTAAAGGATTTGAGTGTCACCCTCTTTACTGAGGATGGTGCATTGCCTGCTATTACGGATTTGTCTTTCATCATGCGCAAGGGAGAAACTCTGGCAGTTGTAGGTGAGTCCGGCTGTGGTAAGTCTATGACGGCGTTGGCTGTAATGGGCTTGTTGCCTACGCCTCCAGCAAAGATTACCAATGGTTCTATTGAGCTGTCCGGTGTAGACATGACCAAACTGACAGCTGATGAGATGCGTCAATACCGTGGTAATAAGCTAGGTATGATTTTCCAGGAACCCATGACTTCGCTCAATCCTGTTATGACAGCGGGAAAGCAAATTCGCGAGGGCATTTTGGTTCATAATCCCAAGATGAGCAAAAAGGATGCAGATGCCCGTGCACTTCAGATGATTAAGCTGGTTGGTATCCCTGCTCCCGAGAAGATCTTCAAAAGCTATCCGCATGAGTTATCTGGTGGTATGCGTCAGCGCATCATGATTGCTATGGCTTTGGCTTGTCAACCAGAATTGCTTATTTGTGACGAGCCTACCACAGCTTTGGATGTGACTATCCAAGCTCAGATTTTGCAGCTTATTGATCGCATGCGAGAGGAACTAGGCATGGCTGTCATGCTTATTACGCATGACATGGGTGTTGTATCCGAGATGGCAGACTGGGTTTTGGTAATGTATGCTGGTCACAAAGTGGAGTATACCGTAGCGCCAGAGCTGTTTACCAATCCCTTACATCCTTATTCCAAGGGTCTTATTGATTCTATTCCTTCTCTGGATTCTGCTGTAGATACCCTCTATGCAATTCCTGGTAATGTTCCCATGCTGGCAGAGATGCCTCATGGTTGTCCTTTCCATCCTCGTTGTCCCTTTGCAAAGGATATTTGCCGCAGACATGCTCCTGAGTTTGAGCCGGTTAAGGGCGATAAGAACCATAGGGTTGCCTGCTGGATGTATACAGATAGCTGGGGTGAATAGGCATGGGCAAAAATTTTGATTCCAACGATGTGGTTTTAAAGGCAGAACATCTTACCAAGCGTTATCCCATTAAGAAGGGTTTTTTTGGCAAGGCTTCTCAGACCGTTCATGCTTTGGAGGACGTATCGTTTGAACTGCACCGTGGCGAGACTTTTGCCATTGTAGGTGAGTCCGGCTGTGGAAAATCTACCACCGGTAAGTGTATCTTGCGTTTAACCGAACCTACCAGCGGTAAGGTCTATGTGGGAGATACAGATTTTACAAGTTTGAGTGGCAATGAGCTAACTGAGGCTCGACAGAAGCTCAAACTCATCTTCCAAGATCCCTATAGTTCACTTAACCCTCGCATGACAGTTGCCGACATCATTGCCGAGCCTTTGGATATTGCAGGCGTTTGTAAGACCAAGGAAGATCGTGACCGCCGTATTGAGGAGGTCATGGAAGCGGTAAATTTGGATTTGTCTTACAAATACCGCTATCCACACGAGTTTTCTGGAGGTCAGCGTCAGCGTATTGGCATTGCTCGTGCCATTGCCCTAGTTCCAGAGATTGTGGTATGCGATGAGCCAGTTTCTGCTTTGGATGTTTCGGTTCAGGCAAAGGTTATTAACTTATTAGAAGAGCTACAAGAAAAATTGGGCCTCTCGTATATCTTTATTAGTCATGACCTTTCGGTTGTAAAACATATTTCCGATACTGTTATGGTTATGTACCTTGGTCACGAGATGGAGCTGGCAAGCAAGGACGAGCTTTTTGAGAAACCCTTACACCCCTATACCCAGGCCTTATTGGATGTTATTCCTCGGATTGCACATGAACGCATTCAAGATAAGCAAATCTTACAAGGTGATGTTCCAAGCCCCACCAATCCTCCCAAGGGCTGCGTATTTAATACGCGTTGCACCAAATGTATGAAGGTATGCACTGAGCGAGAACCTAAGCTTTTTGAGGTGGAAAGCGGTCATATGTGCGCTTGCCATCTGTATGACAAGACTTTGTCTGAAGCAGAGCGTGAACTTTCGCTTAATTCCGTGTTGGTGGCAAGTATGGCTGAAAATGCGGTGGTGTAATAGTTACGTCAATTGTGAATTTGTAGGGTCCGCACAGGTAGCGGGCCCTACCGTTATGAAAGGCATGTTATGAGTGATGTTGTTGATCGCTTTATAAAATACTGCGAGGTTGCTTCACAGTCTAATCCTTTGACAGCGGATACCGTTCCTTCTACACCCAGTCAATTTGAGGCTGCTCGCGTAGTTGCTGATGACTTGAAAGAGTTGGGTGCACAGGATGTTGTGGTAGATGAACATGCCTATCTTACGGCCTATTGGCCTGCTTCTGAGGGTGCAGAAGATCTTCCTGCACTTGGCTTGTGCTGTCATTTGGATACTGCTTGGCAAAGTTATGGTAATCCCGTCCACCCTCAGATTAAGCATTATGAGGGCGGTAAGTTGGTGATTGGTACAGATCGTGACGGTAAAGAAGTTTACGTTTCTCCTCAAACCAATACCCATCTTGCCAACATGATTGGTTGGGACCTTATTACCACAGACGGCACCTCACTGTTAGGTGGTGACGACAAGGCTGGTATAGCAATGATTGTCTCGCTTCTTGCACGCCTTAAGGACAATCCTTCTTTGCCCCATCCTCGCATTTCAATAGCTTTTGTGCCTGACGAGGAAATTGGGCATGGTGCCGCTTTGCTGGACATTAAAAAGTTTGGTGCAAGTTTTGGCTACACCATTGATGGTGGTCCTTTGGGTGAGTTTTGCTACGAAACCTTTAATGCTGCTGAGGTAAATGTGCGTGCTAAGGGGTTGTCTGTCCATACGGGTACCGCCAAGGGCGTTATGATTAACGCAGCTGAGACTATCATGAAGTTTCATCAGATGATTCCTGCGCAAGAACGTCCTGAATATACTCAGGACTATGATGGTTTTTATTATCTTGAGCGTATGAGTGGTGACTGTGAGCAGGCTGCAGCAGACTATATTATTCGTGATCATGACCAAGCTTTGGTAGAGAAGCGCAAGCAAACCATGCGCGATGCTGCTGCGTTTATAAATACTCAATTTGAACAAGAGGTTCTGACAGTTGAGGTACATGATCAGTATCACAACCTAGCGGACATTGTTACTAAGCCTGAGTACAAGCACCTGATTGATAACGCACGTCGTGCCTATGCAAGTATTAATACCGAGATGACCTGCATTCCTATGCGTGGTGGTACTGACGGCAGCCAGCTATCTTTCCGTGGTTTTGCCTGTGCAAATTTATCCGCATGTTACTACAATGCTCATGGCGTGCGCGAGTTTGTACCTGTGCCAGAGTTAGAGGCAATGGTAGACATGTTGCAAGAGTTGGTTGCATTGTACGCAAAACCCCAGGTAGCTTAAATATATATACCGTATGAGGAGGAAGAGAAACTCATGACATATGACATTGATGCTCAGTATTTGATTGACACAACACGTAACCTTATTGAGGTAGATAGCCCCGTTGGTTACTACCCAGAAATTCATGCCTATCTTAAGCAACTGCTTGATGATATGGGCTATAGCATGTATACGGACAACAAGTCTACTGCGTATGTGCGAGTGGCTGGTAATGATTCCAGTAAAACGGTCTGTTTAGGTGCCCACTTAGACACCATTGGTCTTATCGTCCGTGGCTTTAATGATGATGGCACTTTGCGTGTTCGCCAGCTAGGTGGTATTAACTATCATTCCATCGAAGGGGAAACCGTACGCATTCACTGCCGCAATGGTAATGTGGTTGATGGTCAGGTAATTTGCAATAAGCATTCTGTACACGTTTTTGAAGATTGCAAAGAAGCTCCCCGTGATGAAGATCACATGTCCATTTCCATTATTGGTGACGTTTCTACAGTGGATGATGCTCGCGCACTGGGTGTAACTCCTGGTGCGATTGTTGCTATTGATCCTCACTTTGTGTCATATGATAACGGCTATATAGTTGGCCGTTATATTGACGATAAGGCCGCTGTAGCTGTGCTTTTAGATACTCTACAGTGGATGAAGGCTACGGGTAAGAAACCTGCATTTGATACGCTTTTTGCATTTCCTATCTTTGAGGAAATTGGCCATGGTGGAGCTTTTGTGCCTGCCGAGGTAAGCGAGTATGTTGCTTTAGATATTACGCTGATTGGTCCTGACTATGATGGCGATGAGCATTCTGTAGGCGTTATTGTTTCTGATGCACGTGGACCATACGATTGGGAGCTTTCTAACCAACTTATTACTGCAGCTCAACAGGTATGTGATGAAGGTAAGTGGAATACACAAGTATGTTTCCGTTACTCTACGGATGCGGCTGCTGCGTATTGTTTGGGCAACAATATAAAGAGCGGCGCTTTTGGTATGGCTTGTCTTAACACACACGGTCGTGAACGCTGTCATGTGGATGCATTGGTGCAAACCGCCAAGCTTACTCGTGCCTATGTCATGGATGAACATGCTAAGTAAGCCATCTACCTTATATTACAAAAATTAACTGTAACTATTACGTGTTGATTTTGTAAAATAGCAATTACATGATAGTGGAGGAGACCAATTTTGTTGGTCTCCTTTCTATAATGATTGTAAATACTCCCGAATTTGGGGAATATAACCCAATACATTTACGCATGGTGTAAAGGGTCTGGTATATCCAGTTTTATTCTTGAGAGGACACCTCATGGAGAAGATTTCAAATTTTATGATGAATAGGCGTCAAGCTGTTGCTCTTGGCCTTGGCAGTGCAGCAACAGCTGCTGTTTTGACACTTGCTGGTTGCAGTGAGGGCGAAGAAATTAAGAAGGACGATGAGGTAAAGTCTGCTTCTCCCGAGCTTGATGCAAAGGCATACGATGAGCTTATCGCTAAGGGTACCACTGCTTCTGATACCGATATTGATGCTTCTGAGTGGGCAAAGAAGGTTAAGTCTGCAGGCACTCTTCGTGTTGGTGGTGTAAAGACATCAACTCTGTTTGCTTTGCTCAATGAGAAGGACAACACGGTTCGTGGTTTTGATGCTGGTCTTTATCAGTTGCTTACTCGCTATATCTTGGGCGATCAGACTAAGAACGAGGTAACGCAGGTAACCTCTGATACTCGTGAGTCTGTACTTCAAAATGATCAGGTAGATGCAGTATTTGCTACCTATACCATCAATGATGACCGTAAGAAGGTTATTTCCTTTGCAGGTCCTTACTACACATCACAGCAAGGTATTTTGGTAAAGGCTGATAACAAGGATATCAACAGCGTGGATGACTTGGCTGGCAAGACCGTAGCAGCTCAGTCTGGCTCCACTGGTCCTTCCATCTTGGCAGATGTTGCTCCTAAGGCAACCATCCAAGAATTCAGTACGGATGAGGAAGCGCGCACTGCTTTGGAGCAGGGTCGTGTAGATGCCTATGTTATTGATATCACCATGCAGACTGGTGCCATGGTCAAGAATCCTGGCAAGTACCGTCTTGCTGGTGATGCCTTTGGTCCTAAGGATAACTATGGCGTTGGTTTGCCTCTTAACTCTGATGGCGTAGCCTTTGTTAATAGCTTCCTTAAGAAGGTTATTGAAGATGGTACTTGGGCTCAGCTCTGGAAGATTTGCATTGGTGATCGTGCTGGCATTTCAGAAACTCCTGATGTTCCTGTTATTGAAGGCTAAGACAGTTCGGTTTCTTTTGTAGCACAAGAGAATCTCTGTTTAAGTAAGCAATGGCCCTTCGTGACGCTACTATGCACGGAGGGCCGTTATTACATTTTGGGGAGGTGTACCTTGAGTTTTTCGGAGCTTATTTCTACTTATGGTGATATGTATGTTCAGGCCTTACTTACTACCTGGTCTATGACGTTGGTTTCGTTTGCCTTTGTCATGCTTTTATCAATGTTTATTACCGTACTGCGCGTAAGCCCTATTGCGCCTTTGCGCAAGGTGGGAGACTTATACGTACAGATATTTCGCAACATCCCAGGCATTTCTTTGCTGGTTATTTGTGTGTATGCGCTGCCGAACCTCAAGGTAGTGCTTGATTATCGTGAATGCGTTATTGTAACCACGGTGCTTATTGCATCGGCATTTGGCTCTGCAAACTTTATGAGTGGCATCAATACCATTGGTGTAGGTCAGATTGAGGCTTCGCGCTCTTTGGGTTTGTCGTTTATGCAAATGCTCCGCCTTGTAGTGATTCCCCAAGCACTGCGTTCGGCCATTTTGCCTATGACCAACCTTTTTATTGCCGTTATGCTTACTACGGCGCTTGGCTCTCAGGTTCCTCTGTCTCCCCATGAGCTTACGGGCTTGGTTTCCTTTATTAACACACGTTCTGTTGGTGGTATTTTACCCTTTATGATCTCTGCTTTAGGATATGCCCTTACGGCGTTTGTCATTGGTTTTGCTGGCGATAAGCTCGACAAGAAAGTGAGGATTAAGCGATGAATGCTCATAGCGATACCACATCCATGCGCGATGTCCTCTACGAGCAGCCTGGTCCAAAGACACAGCGTAAGATTCTTATAGGTACCATTGTTGCGTCTATATTGGTTGCGCTTGGTGTGCTGGCAATTGTACATCGTTTTTATGTTACTGGTCAGTTATCTGCTTCCTACTGGCGCTTCTTTACCTACTGGACCACGTGGCGTTTTTTGGCCGAAGGCTTTGTAGGTACGTTAGAAGTTTCTATCACTGCAGGTATTCTTGCCCTATTTTTGGGCTTGGTGCTTATGTTGGGTCGTCGCTCCAAGATTGCTGTACTTAGCACTATTTCTCGCGTGATTATTAACTTCTTCCGCGGTGTTCCTAGCCTGCTTTTGATTTACTTTTTCTTTCTTGTTATTCCACAGTATGGTTTGAGATTGCCTACGTTTTGGATGCTTACCCTTCCTATTGCATTTGCAGCCTCTGGCGTTTTGGCAGAAGTACTCCGTGCCGGCATGAATGCAGTTCCTAAGGGGCAGCGGGAAGCAGCCATTTCTTTAGGTATGAGTCGTACGCAAACAACGTTTAAGATTGTGCTACCACAGGCAATTAAATTTGTTATTCCTTCGCTTATTTCGCAGCTGGTTGTTGTAGTAAAAGACACCACGGTGGCGTACATTGTGAGCTATCCTGACCTGTTGCAAAATGCGCGTGTACTTATCACCAATTACGATGCACTGGTGTCCACATACTTTGTAGTGGCGCTCATTTATATTTTGCTCAACTACGTTATTAACCAGCTGTCCATTTACTTGGCGCGTCGCAGCGGTACACAGGTTTTGGGTCGCTCTAACGAAGAGCCCGTGTAATTATTTGATCGGAGAATTATGGCAGAGCAGACTTCTAAAACTCAGCCCATTATTGAGCTGCGTGGTGTAGATAAGCACTTTGGTAACTTGCATGTTTTGCAAGACATTAACTTGTCTGTCGAGAAGGGCGAGGTAGTTGTCATTATTGGACCTTCTGGTTCCGGTAAATCTACCTTGTGTCGTACCATTAACCGTCTGGAAACCATTGATGAAGGAGAAATCCTTATTGATGGTACGCCGCTTCCTCAGGAGGGCAAAGAACTTGCTCGTATTCGTGCTGAGGTTGGCATGGTGTTCCAGTCTTTTAATCTGTTTGCGCATAAGACTATTTTGGAAAATGTCACTATGGGTCCCATTGAGGTGCTAAAGCGTGATAAAACACAGGCCAAAAAAGAGGCTATGGACCTACTGCGTCGTGTTGGCGTGGAGGAGCAAGCTGCAAAAGTGCCTGCCATGCTTTCTGGAGGCCAGCAGCAACGTGTAGCCATTGCACGTTCTTTAGCCATGCATCCTAAGGCAATGTTGTTTGATGAGCCAACTTCTGCCCTTGATCCCGAGATGATCAACGAGGTGTTGGAAGTTATGGTTGAGCTTGCCAATGAGGGTATGACCATGGTGGTTGTTACACATGAGATGAACTTTGCACGTCGTGTGGCTAACCGTGTGGTCTTTATGGCAGATGGACGCATTATTGAGGCAGGTACGCCTGATGAGTTCTTTGAGCACCCTCAAACTGAGCGTGCACGTGAGTTCCTTAACTCTATCAAGGGTCACTAAGAGAAGGGTTATCCATGCTTTTTGGAAAGAAGGACCGTGCAACAAACAGCGAGAGTGCTCGTGGTGCAAAGTCTGTAGACAAGCGCCCTGTTATTGGTGTTCCCTCACGGTATATTGATCCTGGTTTTGATCAAGAAACAGGCGAGTATATCTCTCAACGTGAGTACATAGATCAGGTCTTTGCAGATTCCATTTTAGCTGCGGGTGGCTTGCCTATTGTATTGCCCATCACCATGGATGAGGCTAGCATACGCAGTTATTTTGATATGTGCGATGGTTTAGCGTTTCAAGGTGGTCAAGATGTAGATCCTGTTCTATGGGGTGGAGATCCAAATTACGATAAGAGCTTGCTCTGTCCTGAGCGAGATGCATATGAGTTAGCTCTTATGAAGTTGGCTCTTGATGAGGATAAGCCCTTGTTTGCAGTATGCCGTGGTGTTCAGCTTCTCAATGTTGCCTTGGGTGGTACGCTGAGTATGAATTATCTTGAGCTGGATACCCCAGAAGATATGGTGCACTGGCGCCATACAGCAGTGCTTAAGCAAGCTGCACATCCTGTGATTGTTGATAAAGACTCTTTGCTGTATGGTTGTGTACACACTACTAATTTGCAAGTTAATTCGTGCCATCATTGTGCCCTTGAGCTGCTGGGTAAGGAGGCTGTACTCGTTGCAGAGGCAACAGATGGTATTGTTGAAGCTATTGAAGTGCCTACCAAGCGCTTCTGCTTAGGCGTACAATGGCATCCTGAGTATACGTGGCAATCTTTTGCAACGGACAAGTTACTCTGGGATGGATATATTTCTGCCGTTAAGGCAACGATGAAGTAGTAAAAGCAGGTGTGCAAGCAGCAGGTGTACAAACCTCTTTACATAGTATTTTTAGTTGGTGGAATTGCCTCGGGAAAATCTAGTGTCTCGAGGCAACTTGCATCTTTAGGTGCCCAGATTATAGATTTAGACCAGCTATCTCGTCATGTATTGGACATCAACGAGCAACTTAAGGACAATATTGCTCGAGCATTTGGTGAAGATGTACTGGACGACAAAACCGGTCGTATTGATAGAGCGCTCTTGGCGCACCGCGCGTTTGATAGTACTGCGTCCACAGCTCTTCTTGAGAAACTCGAGTTACCGGTTATTAAAGCTGAGCTTATGCAGCGTTTAAAGCAGGCGCAAACGTATGCTATGAGTGTTCCACCAGTTGCTATGACAATATCAGGCACACCTGTATGTGCCGCGCGTATTTGTGTGGTTGAAGTACCACTATTAGACCGCATGGAAGAGTTTTTAAACTTAGCGGATGAGGTACTCTTGATAGATACACCTGTTGAGTTGCGCTGTAAGCGGGCTCTTGAGCGTGGGATGAGCGAGAAAGACTTTTGGGCGCGTGCATCCAAGCAGGCAGACGATCAGTGGTTGCGTGTCCATGCAGATACGATAGTGGTCAATACGTCGAGTGAGGATGCGCTGACAAGCGCGATAGCGTTATGGTGGAAGGAGCGCTTAGATGTTGTTTCATAGCCGGTTGCGCTTCTTGCGCTGGTTTCGCGTGGTGCCGCTGGTAATTATGGCGGTATTAGGACTTTTTTCGGCAGGATATAAGGCATTACCTGCAAAACTTACGCGACAGGTTATTGCTCCGGTGCCGTACCCCGCTCAGGTAGCGGACTGTGCAGCGCGGCATGGCGTGGATCCCTATTTAGTCTGTGCGGTTATTAAGTGTGAGTCTGGCTGGAATGAAACAGCCACCAGTCCAGTGGGGGCGCAAGGCCTTATGCAACTTATGCCTGCAACAGCACGTGAATTGGCAGAGTTTGGTCTGGTAAATGCTTCAAAATATGATGCAAATAATCTGCATGACCCTACAACTAACATAGAGTACGGTTGCGCGTATTTGGCATATTTACAAAAACAGCTTGGCAGTACAGATAAGGTAATTGCAGCTTACAATGCGGGTATAGGAACAGTACACCAGTGGTCATCACAGGCAAATGCAGAGTCGGATTTTAGTCAAACTATTTCATATCCTGAGACTGCTTTGTATCTAGAACGTGTTCATTTGGCTTATGCGGATTATCAGCGCCTCTGGCCGGAAGGCATAGGTGCTTAAAAGGGGATTGCAACTATGGCAGAGTCACAAGAGCGGCTGCGTGCAGAGGTACTACACGCTAAAAAGCATCATCAGTTTGGTGGTCAACTACGTCGTTTTGGGGTGGCTCATTCTAATTCTAAGCTTGAGGTGGTTTCTCGGTTTGATCCTGCGGGAGATCAACCCCAAGCTATAGCCAAGCTTTCTCAAGGTATAGAGGATGGTTTGCGCTATCAGACGCTGCTTGGTGTTACTGGCTCAGGTAAGACCTTTACTATGGCTAAGACTATCGAGAAACTCAATCGTCCTACGCTTATTATGGAACCCAATAAAACGCTTGCTGCTCAGGTAGCAAGCGAAATGAAGGAAATCTTTCCCCACAATGCTGTTGTGTATTTTGTTTCGTACTATGACTATTATCAGCCCGAAGCTTACGTTCCTGCGTCTGATACCTATATAGAAAAAGACTCATCCATTAATGAGGAGGTTGAGAAGCTCCGTCATCAAGCAACATCCAGCCTTTTGTCTAGACGAGATGTAATTGTGGTTGCTTCCGTATCCTGCATTTATGGTATTGGTAGCCCTGAAGACTATGCTGGTTTGGCACCTACGGTAGATAAGCAAACACCGCTTGAGCGTGATGATTTTATTCGCGAGCTTATTGATGTGCAGTACGACCGTAACGATTATGATTTGTCCCGTGGCACCTTTCGCGTGCGTGGTGATAGCGTAGATGTGTATCCACCTTATGCCGAGAATCCCTTGCGTGTGGAATTCTTTGGCGATGAAGTGGAATTTATCGGTGAGATTTCCAATGTAACGGGTGAGATTTTGCGTGAGTTTGATGCAGTGCCCATTTGGCCTGCATCGCATTACGTTACCGAGCGTCCTAAGGTGAATCAGGCGTTGACCAGCATTAATGATGAGCTAGAACAGCGTTTGCATGAATTAAAAGCAGACGACCGCCTCTTGGAGGCTCAACGTTTACAGCAACGCACTGCCTATGATTTGGAAATGCTTGAGAATATGGGGTACTGTAATGGTATCGAGAATTACTCAAGGCATTTAGATGGTCGTTTTCCTGGTGAACCACCCTTTACGCTTATTGATTATTTCCCTGAAGACATGTTGTGTATCATTGACGAGAGCCATGTTACTCTTCCACAGATTCGTGGTATGCACGAAGGAGACCGTTCTCGTAAAGTTACTTTGGTAGAACACGGCTTTCGTCTTCCTTCTGCTTTGGATAATCGTCCCCTGCGTTTTGATGAGTTTGAACAGCGTATTCCGCAGTTCATTTATGTTTCCGCTACACCAGGAGACTATGAAGAGACTGTCACACAACAAAAAGTAGAGCAAATTATTAGGCCAACTGGTCTTCTCGATCCACTGATTGATGTTCGTCCTATTCGCGGTCAGATTGATGACTTGGAGCAAGAGATTCTCAGTCGCGTTGCTAAAGGAGAGCGTGTGCTGGTAACTACGCTTACTAAGCGCATGGCAGAAGATTTGACGGATCATTTGCTGGATGCGGGCATCAAGGTTAATTACATGCACTCTGATACCGATACACTCGATCGCGTAGAAATTATTGGAGATTTACGCCGCGGTAAAATTGATGTATTGGTGGGCATTAACCTCCTGCGTGAGGGACTGGATATTCCCGAAGTATCTTTGGTAGCAATTTTGGATGCCGATAAAGAAGGGTTTTTACGCAATCGTCGCTCGTTAATTCAGACCATGGGTCGTGCTGCGCGCAATGTAAAAGGCCAGGTCATTATGTATGCAGATACCATGACGGATTCTATGCGCATTGCCATTGACGAGACGCGTCGTCGTCGAGCCTTGCAAGAGCAGTTCAACAAAGAACATGGTATTACACCACAAACTGTAAAAAAGTCTTTGACTGATGTATCGAGCTTTATTGAGGACGCTAATAAGAATGTAGGCAAGCGTTCGCGCAAGGACGGAGAATTCTTTACGCCAAGCACCACAACAGCAGAACAAGTTGCGGATGAAATGAGTGAGCTTTCTGATGATGAGGTCTACAAGCTCATTGCGTCTCTTGAGGAAGAAATGGTTACTGCATCAGGTAATATGGACTTTGAACGAGCGGCAGCGGTTCGAGATCAGTTGGTAGAGCTTAAGGCTTTGGTGGAAGGCACCTCGGAGGACGAAGTTATGCGTCGTCTGAAGGCTGGAGCTCGAAAGGGTAGCGCACATGCAACGCGACGCCGATACAACAAACGCCCAAAGCACTAAGTCAAATTTAGTACGCTGTCGATAAGTGCCTGAGCAACACGTAGTCCATCAGTGGCTGCACTCATAATGCCACCAGCATAGCCAGCACCTTCTCCGCAAGGAAAAAGACCTTCACAACCAATACTTTGGCAGTGTTCATTGCGCGTAATGCGAATGGGGGAGCTAGAACGTGATTCTACGCCTGTGAGCACAGCATCTGCAGCAGCAAAACCATGGAGTCGTTTATCCATTTGAGGAAGGGCGGCACGTAGAGTGTCTGTAATGTAGCTGGGAAGGCATGCATCAACCTTGCCCCAGTTTACGCCACGAGAATAGGTGGGTACTACTTTACCGTGGTTACTTGAGTGCTGGTTTGCAAGGAAGTCTCCTACCAGTTGTGCAGGTGCAACAAAGTCTCCACCGCCAAGCTCAAATGCCGTATGTTCGCAGGCGCGCTGAAGCTTAAGGCCTTCTAAGGGGTTGTCACCTGGAAGATCTTCTGCAAAGACATTAGCAAGTAGTCCAGAGTTAGCGTTGGTGCCATTGCGTGCCGATAAACTCATGCCGTTGGTAACCACCCCTTCAGGTTCGCTTGCTGCAGCAACAACATAACCACCGGGGCACATGCAAAAAGAAAATGCACTGCGTCCATTTTTGAGATGGGATACCAGCTTATAGGGAGCAGCTCCAAGACCAGGCAATCCTGCGGCAGTGCCGTATTGTGCGTGGTCAATATCTGCTTGCAGGTGTTCGATGCGCACACCCATGGCAAATGTTTTGCGCTCAAGAAAGACTTGTTTTTGATAAAGCATCTCAAATACATCACGAGCAGAATGTCCACTAGCTAATACTACATGACGCGTGGGAATGCTTTGCTCTGTGGTAAGACCAGATAAGGGATCTGTAGTAAGTACACGAACTCCTGTAATTTTGTTGTCTGTGAGTACTAGGTCTACGAGTTTGGTGCGGCAGCGTACTTCGCCACCAAGTGCAGTAATGCGTTCACATAGGGTGTCTACCACTTGGGGGAGCACGTCACTTCCTACATGAGGATGTGAATCCCATAGAATTTCTCGAGAAGCACCACTGTCTACCAATGTTTCCATTATGAGGCGATGTAGGGGGCTTTTGGTGCCCGTAGCAAGTTTGCCATCAGAAAAGGTACCAGCGCCACCCACGCCAAATTGGATATTGGATTCAGGATCAAGCTGTGCACTGTGATTAAAATGGTCCACTACCTGTGTGCGACGTGCGGCGTTGTCTCCGCGTTCAATAAGGATCGGCTCCAGGCCTGCTTTTGCGAGTGAGAGTGCACAAAACAAACCCGCACATCCTGCGCCCACAACAACGACACGCTGTTCAAGCGGGTTGTTTTTGCGTAGAGGATAGTGAGGATACGCAGGGGTTATCTGACTAACGTTTTTCTCGTCATGACGAGCCGTAAGTTTGGTAAGCAGTGCACGTTCGGCATTGGTGCTGCCAACCAATTGAGCGCGCACGGTATAGAGGAGGTGAACGTTGTTACGCTTACGGGCATCAATGGAGCGACGAACTAACTCTATACTTTGGATATCTGTTTGGTGTATATGTAGGCGTTTAAGAAGCGCCTGTGTTGCAGCCCGTAGTTCGGACTGTTCTGTGCCGTCTACCGTACGAGGATCAACACGCAGGTTAGAAACTTGAATCATGATGCTCCTCACAGGTAAAAGGGTTATGCGCAAGTACTAGCAGCGCAAGCGCCAGCAACCATACCAGATTTCCATGCCCATGACAGATTAAAACCGCCACATTCTCCATCAATGTCCAAGGCCTCGCCAATGCAATATAAGCCAGGTTGTTCGAGCGCTTCAAGAGTAGTAGCACAAAAAGATGCACAATCAAAACCGCCACGTGTGACCTGTGCGTGAGCGGTATCTGCTAGACCTGTAACCACCAGAGGTAGGTGTTTAATAAAATGCGCAATGTTTTGCTCATGACAGCTACGTGCCATATCAAGAACAACCTGTGCAAGCTCTGGGTCTAATATGCCATCGTAGGTGGCATTGTCCATTCCTAGCTCAAAAAGGCGTTGGCCAATTTCTCCCTCAGAATATTCGGGTACCAGGTCAATTTCAATCTTGTCTCCTGGCTCGGCTATGCGCGACAGATTAAATACGGCAATACCAGATAGCCCATAGCTACGAAATAATACCTCACCATGCTCAACCATGTGCGGGAACATGCCTTTAAAGAGAGATAGGTTTGCTTGACTGCGCTTGCCATCTAGTTTATTAAGCAAACTGGACTCACAGCTAAGAGCACAAAGGCCAGGACGTGTTGCTATCCGGGGCATTTTAAAGCTATCGAGAAGTTCGTTGGAGCCACCGCCACTTGCCACAATAAGCTTGCGAGCACTGAGTGTTGTGTATGTAACGTGTTCATCTTCAGCAAAGTTTTCTCGCACGTCAACCTGATATGTATCGTTTTTGGCATCGTAGTTGACTGACTGAGCTTCTCGGCAACATGCCATAACAACACCAGCTCGTTGGGCGCGCTTGAGCAAAACAGAGCGTACAGATGCCGCTGATAAACTGCGTGGATAGAGTCTGCCTTCCTTTTGGGTCCACATAAGACCGCTTGCGCGAAAAAAGCTCAGAATGTCTTCTAAGGGCGTATGACCAAGCGTAGCTTCTACAAAGGAAGGATTGTTAAAATGTTTTGCTTCGAGGTAGAGATTGGTAAAGTTACAGCGGCCATTGCCGGTAGCCAGGATAGTGCGTCCACACTCGTAGTCTTTCTCGATAATGAGAGTGGAAGCCCCTGCTTCGGCAGCAGTAATTGCTGCAGCAAGACCGGCTGCACCACCTCCCAGCACCACTACGTCATAGGATGGTAAGAGACTAAGCGATCGAGCAGTGCGTAGTGCTTGTGCACGAATTTTTTTACGAGTAGCTGCTTTGGAAGTGGCCACGCTTACTCCTAGGAATCTGAAGATGGGGATGCAGGTTCAGGCATCTGGGTAAGGAGCTCTACAGCCTGAGGCAAGAGTCCTTCGGGGAGGTTATCCTCAAAGCTGCCATCATCTACTGCTGCAGCAATAGCTGGGTCAATAGGGAGGCGACCTAGAACAGGAATATCATATTCAGCAGCAGTCTCGTCCACATGGCTTTTACCAAAAATTTCAATCTTCTTACCACAGTCAGGACAGGTAGCGTAGCTCATGTTTTCTATCAGACCTAATACGGGAATGTCCATTATTTGTGCCATACGTACAGCTTTGCCTACAATCATGCGTGCCAAATCTTGCGGTGAACTTACAATTACGACGCCTTCAATGGGTAATGATTTAAATACGGTAAGTGCAACATCGCCTGTTCCAGGGGGCATATCTACCAACAGATAGTCTATGCTGCCCCAGCTGGTTTCACTCCAGAACTGACGGATGGCACCTGCCAAAACAGGGCCTCGCCAAATGACGGGGTCAGATTCATTTTTGAGTACCAAGTTGGCGCTCATGACTTTGATGGCATGTTTGGAAACATTAGGCAAAAGGAGGTTCCCAATGCCTGTAGCGTGTTTACCAGACATGCCAAACATCTTAGGGATGGAAGGACCAGTAATGTCTGCATCTAAAATACCCACGCGATAACCTGCACGCATAAGATTGGTTGCCAAAATGCCGGTAACCATAGATTTACCAACGCCACCTTTACCAGACACAATACCAATGACATGCTTTACATGGGATAGGTCATTCTCGGCATACATATCAGATGGCTTGCCATCGCTGCCAGTCATAGTAATGGGATGATCATCTGAGCACTCAGCCATATAGGTTCCTTCCCGTCAGGAGTGCAGCTTTGCACGCGCATTCTTTATCTATAGATTGCATTCTACCCCCAACAAACAACTTCTCCCATGTTTCTTGTAAACAGACCTATTTCCTACCAAAAAGCAGTGATTTGATTGACTAGGAAACACTGTGCAACTATGCACTCTACATGCATAAATTTGTCAGATATGAGGGATTGTTTTTATAAAAGCGGTCATTTTTTGGTTATGATAGAAGAAGTTCGAAGGAGGGGGATAGCGATAACGTTATCTCGAACGAACGAGAGGAGTTCCATGCAATATTCAGCGGAAGTGGAGCACATGTGCCCCGTTGCTAAGGGTGCATACCACGGTCCCGCCCCAATCCCTGAAGAGGGTAAGTGGGTACAGGCCAAGCAAATTGGTGACATTTCGGGTTATACGCACGGCATTGGTTGGTGCGCGCCTCAGCAGGGTGCCTGCAAGCTCAGCTTGAATGTCAAAGACGGTGTTATTGAGGAGGCACTGGTCGAGACAATCGGTTGTTCTGGTATGACTCACTCTGCTGCCATGGCAGCAGAAATTTTGCCTGGCAAAACCATTCTTGAGGCTCTTAACACGGATTTGGTGTGCGATGCAATTAATGTTGCCATGCGCGAGCTGTTCTTGCAGATTGTTTATGGCCGTACCCAGACCGCTTTTTCTGAAGGTGGTCTTCCTGTAGGTACCGGTTTGGATGACCTGGGCAAGGGCCTTCGTTCCATGGTTGGTACTACCTATGGTACCAAGGAGAAAGGTGCCCGCTACCTTGAGCTTACTCAGGGTTACGTAACGCACCTCGCTCTTAACGAGAAGAACGAGATTATTGGTTTTGAGTTCCTTAACCTGGGCAAATTTACCGATGCCCTCAAGAAGGGTGTGGATCCCAAGCAGGCTGTAGACGATGCTATGGGTCGTTATGGTCAGTGGGACAATCCCGCCAAGGTTATCGATCCTCGCGAAGAGTAAGAAGGGAGCAAGAATATGGCAGTTACGTTTGAAGGCTATGAGCGTCGTATTGACACTATTAACAAAGCCTTGGCTGAGTATGGCATTGCTTCCTTGGAAGAGGCAGAGCAGCTTTGCTTGGATAAGGGTTTTAATCCTCGTGAGATTGTAATGGGCGTTCAGTCCATTGCTTTTGAGAATGCCGCTTGGGCATATACTCTGGGTTGTGCAATTGCACTTAAGAAGGCCGAGAAGGGCGAGGTAACCAATGCCTCTGAGGCAGCCTCTGCCATTGGCATTGGTCTACAGGCATTTTGTGTTCCTGGTTCTGTAGCAGATGATCGTAAGGTTGGCTTGGGCCACGGAAATCTAGGTGCCATGCTGTTGGGTGAAGATACCGAGTGCTTTGCTTTCTTAGCTGGTCATGAGTCTTTTGCAGCCGCGGAGGGCGCTATTGGTATTGCCAATAATGCAAATAAGGCTCGCAAGAAGCCCTTGCGCGTTATTCTTAATGGTCTTGGTAAAGATGCTGCGCAGATCATTGCTCGTATTAATGGCTTTACCTACGTAAAGACCCAGTTTGACTACTACACCGGTGAGCTCACGGTTGTAGAGAAAATCGCATATTCCAATGGTCCTCGTGCTGCGGTAAATTGCTACGGTTCTGACGATGTTCGTGAGGGCGTGGCCATTATGTGGGCGGAAAATGTTGATATTTCCATTACGGGTAACTCCACCAATCCTACGCGCTTCCAGCATCCTGTAGCTGGTACCTACAAGAAGGAGCGCTTGGCTGCTGGCAAGAAGTATTTCTCGGTAGCTTCCGGTGGTGGTACCGGTCGTACCTTGCATCCCGATAACATGGGTGCTGGTCCTGCTTCTTATGGCATGACCGACACCATGGGCCGTATGCACTCCGATGCTCAATTTGCTGGTTCTAGCTCGGTACCAGCACATGTAGACATGATGGGTCTTATTGGTATGGGTAATAACCCCATGGTTGGTGCTACGGTTGCATGTGCAGTTGCTATTAATGAAGCAATTGCCTAAAGAAGTTTTTATACATATAGCTTCTTGAAGAGGTGTTGGTTTAAACCAGCACCTCTTTTTACGTTTAACCAAAATTGAGAAACGTGTTGGAAATTAGTAAGACATGGTGGAGTACAATGCGATGTGAAAAATTATGCGCTTCTCTGTGCGTAGCAACACAGTACTATGAGCTCACCATAAAAGGAGTGTTTCATGATCGCGTCAAGGCTTGAGGATTCGCACAAATATCAAGAATATGCCGCTCGTTTTGAGCAGGCTCTTGCATGGTTACGTTCTGCAGATTTGGCTCATTTGGAGTTGGGTGTGCATACGATAGACGGCAATCGTATTACGGCAAATGTCCAGGAATTTACTACTGCTTTGAGTAGTGAGAAAGCCTATGAGGCGCATCGTCGGTATGCAGATATTCACTATGTTGTTTCGGGAGAAGAACTGGTAGGCGTGGCTCATATTAGTGAGGTTAAGCCTTTGCAGGAATTTGATGACCAGGCAGACTTTTGCTTGTATGGTGAGCCAAAATCACGCATTTGGGTGCCACTCCATGCGGGAGAATATGTTATTACCATGCCCGAGGATGCTCACAAACCTGGCTGTGCCTTGGAGAGTCCCAAGCCACTACGAAAAGTGTGTGTAAAGGTTCTTGTAAGCGAGTAATGTTTGCAAAGCAATACTGTTCGATGGGTAGACTAAAGAACTAGCATATGATGCAAGTCATGCGTACTGATGTATGGCTTGTTACGTTCTTTAGTTAGGAAACCAATGTCGTCAGATTCCATTGTTATTCGTGGCGCTCGCGAGCACAATTTACGTGATGTGGATGTTACCATTCCGCGAGATAAACTGGTGGTTATTACTGGTTTGTCTGGTTCGGGTAAATCAAGCCTTGCATTTGATACTATCTATGCAGAAGGCCAACGTCGTTACGTAGAGTCTCTATCCAGCTATGCCCGCATGTTTTTGGGTCAGATGGATAAGCCAGATCTCGATTCTATCGATGGTCTTTCTCCTGCGGTTTCTATTGATCAAAAAACAACAAGCCGCAATCCACGTTCTACTGTGGGTACCGTTACAGAAATCTATGACTATCTTCGTCTATTGTTTGCACGCATAGGAGTGCCTCATTGTCCTGTGTGCGGCCGTATTATTGAACGTCAAACCACCGATCAGGTTGCTGATAAGGTGCTTGTAGCTGGTCAAGGACGTCGTGCACTGGTGCTGGCTCCTGTAGTGTTGGGTCGTAAGGGCGAGTACACCAAGCTCTTTGAAGATCTGCGTGCAGAAGGTTTTTCTCGCGTCCGTATTGATGGAGAAGTGCGTGAGCTTGAAGAGCAAATCAAGCTTGATAAGAAGTTTAAGCACACCATTGAGGTTGTGGTAGACCGTATTGTTATCCGTGAAAACTCACTTGGTCGCATTGCAGAAGCCGTGGAAAATGCTACACGTTTAGCAGCTGGTCGTGTAAGTTTTTATGTGCTTCCAGATCGCGGAGCTCCTGAAGATACAGAAGGTGAGCTGCTAAGTTATTCATTGGCACTTGCCTGTCCCGATCACGGTCATTCAATTGATGATTTACAGCCACGTGATTTTTCTTTTAATGCACCGTATGGTGCCTGTCCCGACTGCGATGGTTTGGGCACTAGACGTACAGTGGATGTAGAAGCACTTATTGAGGACCCCAAGCTATCTGTTTCTGAGGGAGTTTTTGGCTCTATCTTTGGTAACTCAAACTATTATCCGCAGATTTTATCAGCAGTATGTACACATATGGGCGAGAAAGATACGACACCTTGGAAGAAGCTTAAGGCAAAAACCCAGCACGCGTTGCTTGATGGCTTAGGTGAGACAAAAATTCGCGTGGATTATCACACGCGTGATGGTCGTGATACTCATTGGTTTACTAAATTTTCTGGTGTACGCCATATTTTGTTTGAGAAATACCAGGAAACGTCATCAGAAACTATGAAGACGCATCTGGAAAGATACATTACCGAAGCCGTGTGCACTACCTGCCACGGAGCACGTCTTAAGCCGGAGTATCTTGCAGTCACGGTGGGCGATAAGAACATCCAACAGATATGTGACTTTTCTTGTGCAGATGCTCTTGAGTTCTTTGAAAAGCTTACCTTGACCGAGCGTCAACAGCTTATTGGCGCTGCTATCGTACGCGAGATAGTAGCTCGTCTTCGCTTTATGGTAAATGTTGGCTTAGACTATTTAACGCTTAGTCGTGCTGCTTCTACACTTTCTGGTGGAGAAGCTCAGCGTATTCGCTTAGCTACTCAAATTGGCGCAGGCCTTATGGGTGTGCTTTATATTTTGGATGAGCCTTCTATTGGCTTACATCAACGTGACAATGATCGTCTCATTCAAACGCTGCAGCGTTTACGTGATATGGGCAATACTGTGATTGTGGTCGAGCACGATGAGGATACCATTCGTGCAGCAGATTACGTTATTGATATGGGTCCTGGTGCAGGTGAGTTGGGTGGCAAGGTGGTTGCTGCGGGTACACCTCAGCAGATCATGGATAGTCCTCAATCACTCACTGGCGCGTATCTTACGGGTCAGAAGATGATTGCACTGCCAGACAAACGCCGCAATCCTCACCGCGGTGCGCTTAAGATTACAGGGGCTACAGCTAACAACCTTAAGAATGTTTCGGCAAAGATTGAATATGGCACACTTACTGTGGTAACGGGTGTTTCTGGTTCAGGTAAGTCTTCGTTGGTAACAGATACTATCGCTCCGGCGCTTACCAATGACGTACAGCGCTCTAAACGTTCTGTTGGTCCTTATAAAAAGATTACGGGCATTACGGATGCCGAGGGGCATAAGTTAATCGATAAAGTCATTGATATTGATCAGTCTCCCATTGGTCGTACGCCACGCTCTAATCCTGCAACCTATATTGGCTTGTGGGATGATTTGCGTGCACTGTTTGCTTCTACACCAGAGTCTCGTGCCCGTGGATATAGTCCTGGTCGTTTTTCATTTAATGTATCGGGAGGCCGTTGTGAGGCCTGTAAGGGCGATGGCCAAATTAAGATCGAGATGAACTTCTTGCCAGACATTTATGTTCCCTGTGAGGTTTGTCATGGCAAGCGTTATAACCGAGAAACCCTAGAAGTGCTCTATCACGGCAAGTCCATTTCTGATGTGTTGGAAATGACGGTGCATGAAGCGCTGGTGTTCTTTGCTAATATTCCTCGCATCAAGAATAAGTTGCAAACGTTGTATGATGTGGGTTTAGGCTATGTGCACCTGGGTCAACCTGCTACTACGCTTTCTGGCGGAGAAGCTCAGCGTGTAAAGCTTGCTAAGGAACTACATCGTCAACAAACAGGCAAGACCTTTTACATTTTGGATGAGCCTACAACAGGACTGCATTTTGAGGATGTTCGTCAGCTGGTGAGTGTGCTTCAAAAGCTGGTAGATGCTGGTAATACGGTTTTAGTTATTGAGCATAATTTGGATGTCATTAAAATGGCCGATCGCATTTTGGATCTTGGACCTGAAGGTGGTGCCGGTGGCGGTACCATTGTTGGGTATGGCACACCAGAACAAATTGTTAAGATTGAGCAGAGTCAAACAGGTAAATACCTTGCGCCCATCTTGGCGCGTGATCGAGCACGAGCACAGCAGATGACAAAGGAGTAGTTGGTGGCACGCAAGCAAAAGGTTTCCAAAACCAATGCCATGCGCGAGCTGGAACAGGGTGGCGTGGCATATCGCACGCTTTGCTATGACGCAAATAATGAAGATCTTTCTACGGGTGTTGGAGTTCGCATCGCTGAGTTTTTGGGAGAAGATCCTCATGCTGCATTTAAAACCCTTGTTACCACAACTCCATCAGGTAACTGCGTTGTATGTTGCATTCCTGTTGTCTGTGAACTTGATCTTAAAAAAGCAGCTGTAGCGGCGGGCGAGAAGAACTTAGCCATGCTACCCATGAAAGACTTAGAAACCACTACAGGATATGTGCGTGGTGGCTGTTCGCCAGTGGGTATGAAAAAACAATTCCCAACTTTGTTGGATGAGACCGCTCAACTCTTTGATGAGATTGGTATTTCTGGTGGTAAGCGTGGTCTTTCCTTACAGGTGCATCCGGAAAAACTCGCTCACTTTATTCATGCTACCTTTGCAGATATCACCCGAGACGAGGAGTAACATGTACACTCCTAAGCATATGAAGGGTGTGTCTGTACCCAAAAAAGCATCCGTTTCTAACTCAAGCTCAAACTCAACCGCTGGTATTGGTAGGTCTGCAGCATTAATGAGCGGCTTAGTTATTCTCAGTCGAATTACGGGATTTTTTCGCACTTGGGGACAGGCTTATGCGCTGGGTGTAACGCTTGTTTCAAGTGCTTATACCGTTGCTAATAATTTGCCTAATCAGTTATATGAGCTGGTTATGGGTGGCATGCTTATTACGGCATTTTTGCCAGTGTATATGTCGGTTAAAGAGAAAGCTGGTCGAGAAGGCGCAAGTAAGTACGCATCCAATTTGGCATCACTAGTGGTGTTGCTTATGGGTATTGTGGCACTTTTAGGATTTGTTTTTGCAAGTCAAGTTATTTGGACTCAATCCTTTAGTGCTAAGTCGGATTTTGATTTTGACCTTACAACGTTATTCTTTAGATTCTTTGTTATTGAAGTTGTGTTGTATGCGCTTTCTTCTATTTTGTCAGGTATCCTCAACGCAGAGCGTGAGTATTTTTGGAGTAATGCTGCTCCCATCTTTAATAACTTTATTTGTACGGCATCGTTTGTGTTGTATGCTGTGCTGCAAAGCTCTCATCCAAACTTGGCATTACTCTGCCTAGCAATTGGCAATCCTTTGGGTGTAGCTGTGCAGGTAGTAATACAAATCCCAGCATTGCGTAAAATGGGTGTACGCATTCGTCCTTATGTGGATCTTAAAGATCCGAGTATTAAGGAAACCCTCTCCATTGGTATTCCTTCTTTAGTGCTTACAGGATGCAATTTTGTTACCTATTCGGTGCAAACTTCAAGCGTACTGTCTGTTATAGCAACGGGCGCCTCTATCGCATACTATGCTCGTCTGTGGTACACCTTGCCGTATGCTATTTTGGCAATTCCTATTACCACAGCTATGTTTACCGAGCTTTCTGAGGCAGTTGCTCACCATAATATGGATCAATATAAGCGTGGAGTGGCGGCTGGAACGAGTCAGATTTTATTCTTCCTGATTCCTTTTGCCATGTACTTGATTGTGTTTTCTCGTCCGCTTTCCATGTTGCTTGGTGCAGGACGATTTAATCCACAAGATCTTGTTCATGTAGCAGAGTATCTTGCAGCTTTATCGGTAGCACTTCCTTTATATGGTGTATGCACCTACCTACAAAAGGCGTGCTCTTCCTTGCGTAAGATGGGTGTTTTAGCATGGTCGTCTATTGTGGCTAGTGCTATCCAAGTGGCTCAGTGTCTGCTTCTGACCGAGCAGTTTGGTCTTCTCAATGTTGCCTTGAGTTCGCTGGTATTCTTTGTTGTGGTAGATGTTGTAACGTTTTGGAGTCTTCGCAAGCAATTACAGGGTATTGGTCTTACGGGCATTGCACTGTCTTGTGTACGTTCTTTAGTAGTTGGTGCTCTAGGCTCTGCTGTGGGTATGGCAATACTTCTTACTGCTTCTCATATGGGATTTATTACTGGAACTGTATCAGCGCTCATAGTTACTGTAGCAGGAGGTTTGCCTGCACTTTTCCTTACCTTTGGCTTGGCAATTGTGTTTAAGTTCCCAGAAGCACACATGATTCGCACACTTTTAGGTCGTCTTATTCCATCTTTGCGTAGCTCTACGGAGTAAAAATACACCTTTTTACCTGCATTTGATGAGTTTTATTACAATTTGTGTATCTTGTTGGTTACGTAATTGTTTCAAAACGCCTAATGTCGATAAATTCAGCTCGCTTTCGCTTAAAAATGTCACCTACGCACTCACAGAGATAGGGTGCATGACGTTCGAAGGAGGAAGAGATGGATTTTAGTAATGTATCAAGAAGGAATTTCGTCAAACTAGTTGGGGCTTCGAGCGTCATTAGCATTACCGGGTTAGGTCTTGCTGGCTGCTCTGATACTGGCTCTTCTTCTGCAAGTGTGGATGGTGCCTTTAAAATTGGTTCCGTTGGTCCTGTAACGGGTGCTGCTGCTATTTATGGCAATGCTACCAAGGCTGGTGCTCAGATTGCTATCGATGAGATCAATAAAGGTGATGGCGTAAAGTTTGACTTTAACTATCAGGATGACGAGAACGATTCCGAGAAGTCCATCAATGCATATAACAATCTTAAGGACTGGGGTATGCAAATCTTGGCAGGTTGTACTACCACAGCTCCTACCATTGCTGTTACTTCGGAATCCAATGCCGACAACTTGTTTCAGCTCACGCCTTCTGCATCTGCTACCGATGTTATTGGTGGTCAGCCTGATGTAGATGGCAATGTTTCTGTGCAACGCAAGAAGAATGTCTTTCAGATGTGTTTTACAGACCCTAACCAAGGTACCGCTGCAGCAAAGTATGTAAGCGATCAAAGCTTGGGTACCAAAATTGCTGTTATCTACAACAATTCTGATGCATATTCTACGGGTGTATACAAAAAGTTTATGTCTCAAGCCAAGGAGATTGGTTTGACCGTGGTGGCAGAGTCTACATTTACAGATGACTCCGCAACGGATTTCTCGGTACAGCTTAATAAAGCTAAGTCTGCCGAGGCAGATCTTGTATTCTTGCCCATCTATTATCAGCCCGCTTCACTGATTCTTACCCAGGCAAATCAGATGGGATATGCTCCTAAGTTCTTTGGTGTTGACGGTCTGGATGGTTTGCTTACCCTCGAAGGTTTTGACACCTCTTTGGCAGAGGGTGTTATGTTGCTTACGCCCTTTACGGCAGATGCAACAGACGAGAAGACCCAGACCTTTGTAAAGACATACAAAGAGCAGTACGGTGGAATCCCTAATCAGTTTGCTGCCGATGCATATGACTGCATTTACGTTATCAAGCAGGCTATCGAGAAAAGCGGCGTAACAGCCGATATGTCTTTCTCGGATATCTGTGACAAATTGGTTGAAGCTATTACCTCATCCGATTTTAGTTATGATGGCTTGACGGGCACTGGTATGACGTGGTCTGATACCGGTGAGGTTTCCAAGCAGCCTAAGGGTATGGTCATTAAGAACGGCGCTTACGTGGGAATGTAGTTTCACGTAAGAGCCGATGAACAGCGGAGATTGCTCATGAGCAGTCTCCGCTTCTTGTAAGGCGCGATTATATGTGCCGCGCATGTATTTGTTTATATGAAAAGAGCTGCACATCTAAGGCAGCCTCTGTGGTGAAAGGAGTGCGGGATGGGATTTATCTCCAACCTGGTAAATGGAATCTCGTTGGGCAGCATTTACGCCATCATCGCGCTGGGCTACACCATGGTTTATGGCATTGCTAAAATGCTTAACTTCGCTCATGGCGATGTAATCATGGTTGGCGGATATACCAGTTATTGTGCTATGGCATATCTGGGGCTTAACCCTCTTATTGCCGTGCTTATTTCTATTGTAGTTTGTACCTTGTTAGGAATAGTGGTCGAGAAACTCGCATATAAACCATTGCGTAATGCACCATCACTTGATGTACTTATTACGGCAATTGGTGTGAGCTATTTACTGCAGAATATGGCTTTGATTGTCTGGAAGTCTGATCCTAAGTCGTTTATATCGGTTATTGACCTGCCGTCTGTTAGTCTTTTTGGTGGTCAGTTAGTAATCAGCGCCGTCTCCATTGTGACGGTTTTGGCCAATATTTTTATCATGCTGGGTTTAACCTTCTTTACTACTCGCACCAAAATGGGCAAGGCCATGCGTGCGGTGTCTGAGGATAAAGCAGCAGCGCAACTTATGGGCATCAATGTAAACTCGACCATTTCTATGGTATTTGCAATTGGCTCTGGCTTGGCTGCTATTGCAGGCGTTTTACTATGTTCTGCCTATCCCACGCTTATGCCAACTACAGGCCAGATGCCTGGTATTAAGGCTTTTGTTGCTGCCGTTTTAGGTGGCATTGGTTCTATTCCTGGTGCCATGTTGGGTGGTATTCTTCTGGGCATTATCGAAATTTTTGCTAAGGCTTACATCTCTACGCAGCTTTCCGACGCCGTTGTATTTGCTGTTTTGATTATTGTTCTGCTGGTTAAGCCCGCTGGCCTTCTGGGCAAGACAATTCATGAGAAGGTGTAGCGCATGAGTTTTTTCAAAAAGATGTCCCGTACGGGCAAGGATAATCTGCTTACGTACGCACTGGTGGTCATTGCTTTCTTTGTGGTACAGGGTTTAATTTCTTCAAGGGCAATTTCACATTCGTTGGCGGGCATGATGGTACCCATCTGCGCCTACATTGTCATGGCGGTATCTCTTAATCTTGTAGTGGGTATTTCTGGTGAGTTGAGCTTGGGACACGCCGGTTTTATGAGTGTGGGTGCCTTTTGTGGTGTAGTTGTTATGGCTGCGCTTTCTGGTGCCGTGGCCAGTCCTATAGTACGTCTGGTTATTGCCATTGTTGTAGCTGGTATGTTGGCTGCGCTTACGGGCGTTCTTATTGGTATTCCAGTTATGCGCTTGCATGGTGACTACTTGGCCATCGTTACGCTTGCGTTTGGCGAGATTATCAAGAATGTGCTCAACAATTTATATGTAGGCATGGATAAGGCCGGTCTGCACTTCTCAATGCAATCTACCAAAGCGCTTGGTATGGAGGGCGGCACTATTTTGATTAATGGTCCGCAAGGTGCCGCAGGTATTACTAAGGCATCTACTTTTGTGATGGGCTTTTTGCTGGTGTTGTTTTGTTTGATGGTAGTGCTCAATCTTAAGAACTCTCGTTCTGGACGTGCCATCATGTCTGTGCGCGATAACCGCATTGCTGCAGAATCTGTTGGCATTAACGTTACCAAGTATCGCCTCATGGCATTTGTAGTTTCTGCTGCTTTGGCTGGTATGGCTGGAGCGCTGTATGCCATGAACTTCTCGTCCATTGTGCCAAAGAAGTTTGACTTTAACCTTTCCATCATGATTTTGGTTTTTGTTGTTTTGGGAGGTATGGGTAAGATCCGTGGCTCTATTATTGCTGCTACTTTGCTCACAGTGTTGCCTGAAGCACTTCGCTCACTGTCTGATTATCGCCTGTTGATGTATGCCGTTGTTCTTATTGCCACCATGCTTATTGGCAATAATGAGCATCTTAAGAATTGGTTTTATCAATTGCGCGATAAGGTACTTCATAAGGGTGAAGACGAAATAGCTGTTTGCACTGCGAAAGGGGGCGATTTACATGGCTAATAAACGTCGTGTACACACCAAAATGGTTCCTTTTCCATCGGACAGTATTGTCCCTGAGCGTGATTTATATGCAACTCCTGCACTGGAATGTCGCCATCTAGGTATTGATTTTGGTGGCTTGCATGCAGTTGATGATTTTAACTTGACCGTTGGCAAGACAGAGATTGCTGGTCTTATTGGACCTAACGGCGCTGGTAAAACAACCGTTTTTAATCTGCTTACTAAGGTGTATCAGCCAACACGTGGTACTGTTTTATTGGATGGTACAGATACGGCTGGTATGGGCCCTGCAAAGGCATCTCAGCTAGGTATTGCGCGTACGTTTCAGAATATTCGTTTGTTCTCAACCATGACGGTTGAGGAGAACGTCATGGTTGGTTTGCATAATCAGGTTAAGAGCGGCATGCTCTCCGGGATTTTTCGCTTGCCTCAACATTGGCTGTCTGAGCGCGATTTTCATACCAAAGCCAAGGAGTTACTTGGCATTTTTGACATGCAGAATATGGCAAATGTACCTGCAGGTTCCTTACCTTATGGAGCTCAGCGTCGTTTAGAGATTGTGCGTGCCTTGGCAACCAATCCTAAGGTACTTTTGCTTGATGAGCCTGCTGCTGGTATGAACCCCTCAGAGACTTCTGAGCTTATGGACAACATTTTGGCTATTCGTGATCGCTTTCAGATTGCCGTTATGCTTATTGAGCATGACATGGATCTGGTTATGGGTATTTGCGAGGGTATTGTTGTTTTGAGCTATGGCAAGATTATTGCCAAGGGTACACCAGAAGAAATTCAGAATAATCCTCAAGTTATTGAAGCTTATTTAGGCAAGCAAGAGGAGGTGTAAGTGCTATGGCAATGTTAGAAGTTAAAGATGTACAGGTGTACTATGGCTCAATTCATGCCGTAAAAGGAATTTCCTTTACGGTTGAGGAGGGGGAAATTGTAACCCTTATTGGTGCTAATGGTGCAGGCAAATCTACTACGCTTAATACTGTGGCTGGTCTACTTCACCCTCGCTTAGGATCTATTGAGTTTGAGGGAGAATCTTTAGTTGGCATTCCAACACATAAACTTACGCCTCGGGGTATGGCTCTGTGCCCTGAAGGTCGTCATGTATTTACACAGATGAGCGTCAAAGAAAATCTTGAGATGGGTGCCTTTACTCGAGATGATGCAGAAGCACAGGATACGCTTAAGATGATTTATGAGCGTTTTCCACGCTTGCGAGAGCGTCTACATCAATTTGCGGGCACACTTTCGGGTGGTGAACAGCAAATGCTAGCAATGGGGCGTGCACTTATGTCAAAACCCAAGCTGCTTATGTTGGATGAGCCTTCTATGGGTTTGGCACCATTGCTGGTTAAAGAAATCTTTGACATTATTAAGAGCCTCAATGAGCAGGGTACAACCATCTTATTGGTAGAGCAAAATGCTCAAATGGCATTATCTATTGCTCATCGTGCGTACGTATTAGAGACCGGTCGTGTCTCTATGAGCGGCGATGCGGATGAGCTTTTGCATGATAAACGTGTACAACAGGCATATCTGGGCGGTTAATGAGCCAAACTCTAATTTTTTATTGTGATATAGTGCAGTTGTATTAAAAAGGGTGGGTTTAACCACCCTTTTTAGCTGCTACAGGAGCTGCTGCACTTGCGGTAGCGGTAAAGCGTAAGGATGTATAAAACAAATTTATACATCAATCGAAAGTAACGCCTATGCAAGCACGTATTTTATTAGCAGATGATGATGCGCATATCCGTGAGGTTGTATCCGTCTTACTAACCAGTGAGGGTTATGACGTGCAGACTGCAGCGGATGGCAATGAGGCGCTTCAACTCTTTAAAAATGTGCAAACAAACGCTTGTTACGACGAAGCGCACAACCAACCATACGCGTTCTTTGACCTCATCATTCTTGATGTCCTTATGCCAGGATTGTCTGGTCTTGAGGTGTGTAAGTACATACGGGAGCAGTCAAATACCCCTGTTTTATTTCTTACGGCACGCTCACAAGATGCCGATAAGGTCCGTGGTTTTACCGTGGGTGGCGATGATTATCTTCCTAAACCCTTCTCGGCAGTTGAAATGTTGGCGCGTGTAAAAGCACTCTTGCGTCGGTACCATCGTTATGGTGGCTCACCAATACAAGAGAATCGAACAAAGCTTATGGTGGGGGATATAACGATTGATGTAAGCGGTCGTCGCATTTTTGGTCCTGCTGGTGCCATTGCGTTAACAGACTTTGAGTTTTCGGTTTTGTTATTGCTGGCTCAAAATAAAGATAAGATTTTCTCTGCTCGCGAGATATATGAAGCGGTTTGGAATGAACCATTTTTGGAGCAGTCCGCTAATAACGTTATGGTACATATAAGAAATTTGCGGCGGAAACTAGGTGATAATCCTCAGAACCCGCGCTATATCCGTACTGTTTGGGGAAGGGGCTACACCATTGGCTAAAGATCCAATCCAGATGCAGCGTCATTCTCTTTTTACAAAACTGACTGAGCGTTTTTCACCACATGCTGGCAGCGGCTTGGGCTGGCGTTTAGTGGGTTATGCAACTATAGCTTTGCTTTTTGGTATTGTCACCTATGTTGTGGTGTATGCACTTGCTTCACACGCATTTGATGCGTATTTTTCACGTGAATGTGTGTATTGTCAGCGACTTGAGTCTGATGCACAGACACTCCAAAGCTATGTAAACGAGAAGAACATTTCTGTTTCCGATAAGAAAGCCTTGGATGCGTGGGTTGAGGATGCTGGATATGTGGCTTTGCAGATATATCGCGATGGCATGACGCTGTATGACTCAAGTATGAGTACCGATATATCGTCACTTAATATTTCGAGTGGTGATATGGCAAAGTGGCAAAGGAGTTATCCTATTGTTTTTGCTGATGGAGAGGCCTCAGCGGTATTTTTTGACAATATTGGTGCACAAGGACGCTTTGTTGCCACAATTATCTCAATTGTGTTGGGTTTTGTGGTGTGCATAATCACTTTACTGGTACTTATGCGTCGTATCGTACGGTATATTCGTTTGCTTGATTATGAATTGAGTCTTCTTGAGGGCGGAGAACTCGATCATGCCATAAGTGTTAAAGGTAATGATGAGCTAGGAAGTTTAGCGCAAAGTATTGATGATATGCGTTTAGCAATACGCCAACGTTTTGTTGAAGAGGAACGTTTGCGCAATCGGGAGTATAAGCTTGTGACCGAGATGTCACATGACTTGCGTTCGCCACTTACAGCTTTGATTGGGTATCTCGATATCTTAAGCTTGGGAAAGTGTACTAACAAGCAGGACGCTCAGCGTTATTTGCAAAGTAGTCGCGAGAAGGCCTATCAAATCAAAGAACTTTCTGATGACTTGTTTGATTATGTGTTAAAGCAGCATATTGGTGATATGGATAGCTCTTGTTCTGCCCAGGTACCTATCGAGAAAAACCAGACAGAACAACAGTCATGTTACGAGTTTCTTCCAAAGGTTTTGGATGAAGGAATCCTTGAACTTACGAGTGCGGGATTTCAGATTGAATATAAAGAATTGCCTGTTACTTGCACAAAGGGCGTGCACGTTAACCAAAGGATACTGCGCCGAGCATTTTCCAATCTTTTCTCAAATGTGATCCAGCATGCTAATCGTACGGCTCCGGTTTGCATACAGTGTTCCTGTTTGGAGACTGCTGCTGTGGTATCAATAACAAATACCCCTGCACCTGAGATTGAAAATACTGCAGGAACAGGACTGGGAGTTGCTACTGCCATGCAGCTTTTCTCGTCTTGTGGTTGGGAACTGGTAGTTTCACAGGATGTAGAGCACTATAGTGCTATAGTTACTATTCCTTTTACAGCCGTTGTTTAAATAACTATTTCTGAAGAATCCTGAAGAGTCTCTCGTTGTCGTTAGTCTGCTGTAGCAAAACGGCAAAATAAAACTTAGCTTTCACACACCAGAAACGTCGACGTGTGAGAAGTGTATTGAGAGGAACTCGTATGGCTGATATTGGAATGTTTGCATCAACATTTTTTGCGGGCGCGCTTTCGTTTTTCTCGCCCTGTATTTTGCCTGTATTACCTGTATATATTGGTCTTTTACTCACCGAGGATGGAACAGTTGCTTTGGTGATACAGCGCCGTATTGCAAATACTCTTGCATTTATTGCAGGTATTTCGATAACCTTTTTTGCCCTAGGTTTTGGAGCGGGATTTTTTGGCGGTGTGCTTTCAAATCCTCTTCTGTCAGTGGGACTTGGCTTTGTTATCTGCTTGTTTGGCCTGCATCTTGCAGGAATTCTTGTTATTCCTGCTCTAGATACCGAGAAACGCGTTGATATGCAACACATTGATGCCAAACATGTGGGTGGCGCCTTTTTGTTGGGTCTTGCTTTTTCCTTTGGTTGGACACCTTGTATTGGTCCTGTTCTTGCCACAGTTTTGGCTTTAGCAGCTCAGCAAGGAAATGCTTTGCAGGGAGGACTGCTTTTAGTGGTGTACTCGCTGGGATTATCGGTACCCTTTGCAGTACTTGCTCTTGGCTCTTCAGTGCTTTTAGAAAAAGTACGCCAACTTAACAAATATACCGAGCTTCTCAAGAAGATTGGCGGTGTATGCATTGCCCTTTTGGGAGCGTGGATGGTGATTTCTCAGGTAGGTGGCCTTGGTATGCCTATGAAAAGCATGGACACCCAAACACAAGATTCCCACAGTAAGATGCAGCAAGGTGATGGTATGAATGATAGTGAAGTGGCACAGTCTATGACTGAATGGAAGCAAACATCGCTTAAAACGCTGGATGGTAAAACACTGACGCTCGAGTCTCTTAAGGGAAAACCTGTGTATGTAAAGATGTGGGCAACATGGTGTCCCGCCTGCCTTAACGGTCTTGACGAATTTACTCGCGTTGCTGCCGAACACGAAAAGAAAGGCGATATAGAGGTTGTCTCGGTGCTTTCTCCGGGTCTTGGATCGGAGCTTTCTGAAGATCAAATTATTAATTGGGTAACCAAGCAAAAGATTACTGCGCCTATCTTGATGGATAACACGGGTACGCTGCTCAAGGACTTTGATATACAAGCATATCCAACGTCTGTATTTATCAACTCTAATGGAACGATTGTTGATAAGCGCATTGGCGATGTTCCTACAGCTGAGCTGGAAAAAATTCTTAGTTCGTTAACGTAGATAAGGCGATAAGGCTATGAATAAACACATTTCTCTGCCAATACTGGTGTTAGTTGCGGTGGTTGTGGTTGGTATTGCCATATATGTGACGAACAAGCCACCTCAGATGCATGATAGTGAACTTGAGAAAAAGCAGGAGGCTGCAATGGCAAAAATCGATACTAATAACCTGCATGAAATATATTTTGCAGGGGGTTGTTTTTGGGGAGTCGAAGAGTATTTCTCGCGCATTCCAGGTGTATATGATGTTGTGTCAGGCTACGCTAATGGGACGACCAAAAATCCTAGCTATGAGGAGGTATGTTCGGGTAAGACAGGACATGCCGAGACCGTACAAGTGCGCTATGACCCCTCAATAGTGAGTCTGGAAAGTCTTACCCAGCAGTATTTTAAGATTATCAATCCGCTTAGTGTTAATCAGCAGGGTAATGATCGTGGAAGTCAGTACCGGACAGGAATGTACTTTGTAGATGAGGCCGATAAACCTACCTTGCAAGCGGTGTTTGATGAACAGCAAAAACAGTACGGCACAACGCTTGCAGTAGAACTCACAAAGCTTGCGGAGTTTTATCCAGCAGAGGAATATCACCAGGATTATTTGAAGAAGAACCCTCATGGATATTGTCATATAGACTTTAGCTCACTTAAAGACGTGAAACTCAATAAGGACGTGGATGGTTCTACTGTTCCTAAGGTGGATGCAGCGCGTTATCACAAGCCCTCCGATAGTGAAATTAAGCGTATGCTTACACCAGAGCAGTATGAGGTTACTCAAAAAGCTGGTACTGAACCCGCTTTTTCTGGAGAGTATCACGATAATCATGAGGCTGGAATCTACGTAGATGTTGTTACGGGCGAACCTCTGTTTTCTTCAAAGGATAAGTTTAATTCGGGTTGTGGCTGGCCAAGCTTTGTACGACCAATAGACCCTGATGTTATTAAGGAATATAAAGATACGAGCTATGGAATGGTAAGAACCGAAGTGCGCAGCCGTGTAGGAGACTCTCATCTTGGGCATGTGTTTAATGATGGTCCTCAAGAGCAGGGTGGACTGCGCTATTGTATTGATAGCTTAGCGTTAAAGTTTATTCCCTATGAGTGTATGGAAGCTGAAGGATACGGTGAGTTTTTAGCAGCTTGCTCGCAATATAGCTGGAAATAGGCTAGTAGAAAGAGCGCATATAAACGCAGAAGAAGTAGACTTCAAAGCTATTTCTTCTGCGTTTTTTAAAGGTATGCTACACTGTCTTGCTTTGTTATGAGTGTGACACTACGTAAATGTTTGTCATATGCAACTTTTTAAAATAGGTTAAATTTCATTTTCTAAAAGATATACGCTATTATCTGTAGCTCTATAAAATTTCTGCGACTCTATTTCTCTTTTAGTAGAAATTCTCATACATTTTTTAAAACTATTTATTCAAAATTGCGAATAGGAATTATTAGTAATGAAGTAGCAATTTGCATGCTATCCAATAAGGTTGTTTAAATAAGAACGGCTAATCGGTAGAAATAAATCGGTGAATGGTTTAAATAATCCGCTCACCGCCCCAAAAAAGCCATTTGCGTTACCAAAATTGTTAAGTCATTTACTTTCACATTGTGTCACTCCCGACAATTTATTCATTGAGGAGGTAATTCAACCACAACCTAGGATTGTCAGAGCGCTTTGCTGTATCTCACGAACGTTGTCGTATATCACGCATAGGAGGTAACACATGGCATCAACCACAGCTACCGTGGCAAGCACTACTGCTGAGCAAAAGAAGCGTAGCCTTGATCAGGAGTTTTTTCGAAAAGGTATTTTAATCGCTCTTTTCTCTAGCCTTATGTATGGCATCTATACTGCTTTTATTACAGCAGGTGGAAGTACGAGTTTGTGGCTTGGATGGCTCGATAGTATTGATCCTGCGGGCTTCTTAGCAATTTTTATTCTTCCTACCGTGGCAAGTGCTATCAATGATAGTTGCAGTGCTCTTTGGGCGCTTGGTATCACGGCAAAACAGGGAAAACTTGCAGATTTTGGTCGTACTGTTCCCACCAAGCCTGGCATTATTATGATTGTAAGTGCCCTTGTAGGCGGTCCCATTGCAACCGTTGCCTACATCATTGCTCTGTCTCAGGCGGGAACCATTGTAGTTCCTATTGCTGCACTTAATCCTGCAATTGGAGCAATTCTTTCGCGTATCCTGTTTAAACAGGAACTTGGGCTTCGCAAAATGATAGGCATTGCTGTCTGCGTCTTTGCGGGTCTTATGATTGGCTCTACGAGCCTTACTGGCGATGCGTCTTCCAATTTGGGATTTGGTCTCATGCTTGCGTTTATCGCTGCTTTAGGCTGGGGTGCCGAAGGCTGCATTGCAGGTTATGCTAGCTGCATGATTGATACCCAAATTGGTATTACCATTCGTCAGTGCGTTTCGGGTATCTCAGAATTGTTTGTATTGCTTCCAGCTATGGCGCTTATTGGTGGTGTACCAATGGGTGACACTATTGGTTATGTAACTAGTGCTCTTACAGATTTGCCTACGATTGCATGCTTTATTGTTGCTGGTTTTGCAGCTTATAAATCTTTTGCCAGTTGGTACCGCGGCAACTCGATGTGTGGTACTGCTTTGGGTATGGCCTGCAACGGTACTTATACCTTTGTTGCTCCTCTTACAACCTGGATTATCGTGGGTGTCATCATGAACATCGACGGCTATGCCTTGGCACCTATTGCTTGGGCTGCAGCGTTTGTCATGATTGTTGGCATTGTCATTATTGCCGTAGATCCCCTTGAGTATCTAGGAAAGAAGGAGGAGGCATAATGCGTCCACTTAACTATGCAATTCTCAAATACTTTACTGAGGTTGAAGAAGCCAGTGCCGATGACGTAATCATGGCACTTAAAAGTGAGTACTCGGGCTTTTCTGCCTTCACGCACGACAAGGTTCAAGAAGCGCTTATGACTGCCGAGAAAAATGGACTGGTTGGGGAGTCTCGCGTTGACCTTGACGATAAAGGGGACTTACGTGTCTTTTATGCCGCAGATTCCGAGCAGCGAGACACCATCAATTCCTACATCAAGTAGTGAGGAGTATTCATGCGCTATAAGGGAGAAGAGGCCATAGGCCTTATCGAAACAACGGGTATGGTACCTGCACTTTATGCAGCAGATGCAATGCTCAAGGCAGGTAATACAGAACTCATTAGTTATGAGAATATCGGCTCGACGCTTGTAACTATTGTTGTTAAAGGCGACGTAGCTGCTTGTGAAGCTGCGGTTAAAGCGGGTTGTGAAGCTGCATCCAGTATTGGCACGCTTACGGCACATAACGTTATGCGCCGTCCTGTTCCACCTGTTGGTGACGTTATTTCTGTTCATGACGTGGATTACAACTAGGAGGTACGTATGGCTCACGAAGGCATAAATGCACTGGGCGCCATAGAGACCTTTGGCCTGGTCTGGGTGCTTGAGGCAGGCGACGCTATGTGTAAAGCAGGCGACGTTACACTCATTGGCTATGAAAATACGGCTTCGGGTTACATCTCCATTTTAGTAGAAGGAGATGTCGCTGCCTGCAAAGCAGCAGTAGCTGCAGGCATCAAAGCTGTAGAGGATTTGGGCGCAGAGGTTTACAGCTCCGTTGTTATTCCTCGTCCTCATCCAAGCCTTAAGAAGATTACCGATAAGTACACTATCGAGAAGCTCTTGCCCTATTAAGGAGGTGTCACGTGTCTCTTATCGATAATGATCTTCTATCCATACAGGAGGCGCGTATCCTCCTTGAGCACGCTGCTGAGTCTGTTGAGACTTTGGACTGCTTGCCCATGACTTTGGTTGAGAGTTTTCTTGTACGTTTACGTGAGGGTTTATACCAGAATGCTCATGCTTATGCAGAACTTGCTTTTGACGAGAGCGATTATGGTAATCCTCAAGAAGAGGCTCAGCTTATAGAGTGGGTTCTTACGGATGTGCTTGATGATGTATGCAAGCAAACGCCGGTACAAAAAATTGTTTGGGATAATAAATCTGCGGCAGTGTATTTGTCCAAGGGAGTTGTGGTATCACTGCTTCCAGATTGGCTGGCAATACCTACGTTGCTTTCGCAACTGTTGTATGCGGTACGCTCCAAAAGTCCCATTGTTTTTTCAGCGCGTACACGGGTGCATGAGAGTTGTCGTCGTGTTATGGCAGATGTACTTGCTATTGCACGTTCATGCC
This sequence comes from Atopobium fossor DSM 15642, assembly GCF_000483125.1. GTDB lineage: Bacteria > Actinomycetota > Coriobacteriia > Coriobacteriales > Atopobiaceae > Atopobium > Atopobium fossor. Next base: position 942,381 of record NZ_KI519553.1, on the reverse strand, counting down.
ATTATCCCGAAGAGGCTTTGAGTTTCTTGCAAGTGGGTTGTCCTGAGGGTGAGGACTGGGTTTGTTCGCAGCCTTGTGTAAGTGTCTTGATAGATTCTCGTGAAAATACACGCGAGAATCCATACAATGCGTACGGCAAAGATGTTTACTATGCATCTTTGGGTAATAACCCTGTTTTTGTTGAGTCAACAGCTGATATTGATGCTTGCGCTCAAGAAATTGTGCTGGGTAAATCGTTTTGTTATGGCATGCTTCCAGGAGCTGAGCAATCGATTGTTGTTGAAGCACAGGTGGACAAACAGCTCCAAGGTGCTCTTCGGCAAAAGGGTTGTTACTTTTTAGACGATGAAGAAGCAGATCGTCTTGGCGCGCTGCTTTTCATGCCTGATGGCAAACCCTATCCGGAACTCATTGCTAAGTCTGCAGAAGATCTTGCTCGCAGAGCTGCTATTGCAGTGCCAACTCATACCAAAGTGCTCATAGTGCGTAAGCCCTATGTGAGTGAGCAGAGCTTCTTTTCTAAGGCTAAGTATGGTCCCGTGCTTTCCTACTATGTTGAGGAAAATTGGCGTACTGCTTGCGAGAAGTGCATTGAGCTCATTCTTAACAGTGGACATGGTAATGCACTGTCAATTTTTTCGAATAATCCCGAAGTGGTTCAGCAGTTCATTCTCAAAAAGCCTGTTGGACGTGTACTTGTAAATGTCAGTACCGCTCTTGGCAGCATTGGCAGTCACACAGAACTTCCTAAGACATTAACCATTACAGGCTGGGATCGTGCTACTACCTCAGCTTTAGGCGTTACGTATGGCGATTTTGTAAGAAAACGCCAGGTAGGTGTAGGCAAGGATATGCAGCAGCATGACCTTATAAAACGTGCAAGTTCGTCTGATCATGCACCTACAGTAGCAACAAAAACAAAGTCTTTAAGCGATAAGGCTCATATGTCGCAAGACAACTGTGCGGAATCGATTGATTGGTTCTCTGGCTTGCTAGAGTCCATGAGAGATAACTAAAAAAGGAGTAAGGATGGATATCAAGGAGTTTGCAAAAGAACTTTCCGAGGCCACCAAAACAATGAGCGCTGAGGAAAAGCACGCTGTACGCGAGATGTTTGCGAAAGTTTCCGATCAGCTGGATATGCCACTTCATAGTGAGCCCTGCACAGAGGATGGTCCTACCGACATCCCTGAGGGACCTACTCAGCGTCATGCCCGCCTAAAGGAAAACTACCTCAAGCAGGTTCCTAGCATTACCACGTTCCGTGCTCGTGCGGTTACCGAAATTATGAAGGAAAACCCAGGCATGCCTAAGATTGAGCTGCGTGCTAAGGCATTCCGCCGCTGCTGCGAAACTGCTCCTTTGGTTATTCAAGATGATGAGCTTATCGTAGGTGCTCCTTGTGGCGCTCCACGTGCTGGTGCCTTCTCTCCCGATCTTGCATGGCGTTGGCTTGAGGAAGAGCTTGATACCATTGGCGATCGTCCTCAGGATCCTTTCTATATTTCTGATGAGGACAAGCGTTATTGCCGTGAGGTGCTTTTCCCCTTCTGGGCTGGTAAGTCTCAAGACGAGGTTTGTGAGGACCAGTATCGTGAGGCAGGCGTATGGGAGCTTTCTGGCGAGTCCTATGTATCTGACTGCTCATATCATGCCATGAGTGGTGGTGGCGACTCTAACCCTGGTTTTGACGTTATTCTTATGCGCAAGGGTATGCTCGATATTCAGGCTGAGGCAAAAGAGCATCTTGCCGAGCTTGATTATGCTAACCCAGATGATCTAGATAAGATTTACTTCTATAAGTCGGTTATTGACACTACCGAAGGCGTCATGATTTATTCAAAGCGCCTGAGTGAGTATGCAGCACAAAAGGCTGCGGCTGAGCATGATCCAAAGCGTAAGAGTGAGCTAGAGAAGATTTCTGAAATTCTGGCTTATGTTCCTGCTCACGCACCAAGGACTTTTTATGAGGCTATGCAGGCAGTATTTACGATTGAATCCTTGTTGCCAGTGGAGGAGAACCAAACCGGTATGTCCATTGGTCGTGTAGACCAATACATGTATCCCTTCTATGAGGCAGACATTAAGGCTGGTCGCATCACTCCTTATCAGGCTTTTGATATTGCAGGCTGCATGCTCATTAAGTTGAGTGAAGTTATGTGGGTTACTTCACGCGGTCAATCCGAATTCTTTGCAGGTTATCAGCCCTTCATCAACATGACCCTGGGTGGTATTACTCGTAGGGGTGACGATGCAACCAACGATTTAACTTACCTGCTCATGGATGCTGCCCGTCATGTAAAGATTTATCAGCCTACGATTGCATGCCGTATTCACAACAAGTCGCCCGAGCGTTACATGCGTAAGATTGTAGATCTTGTCCGTTCAGGAATGGGCTTCCCAGCTTGCCACTTTGACGATACACATATCAAGATGATGCTTGCCAAGGGCGTTTCGGTTGAGGACTCTCGTGACTACTGCATGATGGGTTGCGTTGAGCCTCAAAAGTCTGGCCGTCTGTATCAGTGGACTTCTACGTCATACACGCAATGGCCTGTGTGTATTGAGCTTACCCTCAATCATGGTGTTGATTTGTGGTATGGCAAACAGGTAACTCCAGACCTTGGTGACCTTTCTCAATACAAGACCTTTGAAGAGTTTGATGCGGCAGTCAAGAAGACTATTCAGTATGTTACTAAGTGGACTAATGTCGCTACGGTTATTTCTCAGCGTGTTGCCCGCGATATTGCACCTAAACCCTTGATGTCCATTATGTTTGAGGGCTGCATGGAAAAGGGCAAGGATGTTGCAGCTGGTGGCGCTATGTATAACTACGGCCCCGGTGTTGTATGGACAGGTTTGGGCACCTATACCGACTCTATGGCTGCCATTAAAAAGCTTGTCTTTGATGACCATAAGTACACACTCGATGAGCTTAATGAGGCGCTTAAGGCTGACTTTGTAGGATACGAGAAGATTCAGCAGGATTGCATCAACGCTCCTAAGTACGGCAACGATGACGATTACGCCGATAGCATTGCAGCAGATATTCTGCATTACACCGAGCACATTCATGTGAAGTATAAGACGCTGTACTCCCACTTGTCTGTTGGTACGCTTTCCATTTCCAATAACACGCCATTTGGCGAGATGACCGGTGCCTCTGCAAATGGTCGTAAGGCATGGACACCTTTGTCTGATGGTATTAGCCCCAGCCAAGGTGCCGACCACAATGGTCCTACCGCCATTATTAAGTCCGTAGGCAAATTGCCCAACGACTCTATGAATATCGGTATGGTTCATAACTTTAAGCTTATGAGCGGTATTCTCGATACGCCTGAAGGCGAGCGTGGTCTTATTACGCTGCTTCGTACAGCCTCAATGTTTGGTAACGGCGAGATGCAGTTTAACTACCTTGACAATGAGACACTCATCGATGCCCAGGCTCATCCAGAGAAGCATCGTGATCTTGTGGTACGTGTTGCTGGCTACAGCGCGTTCTTTAATGAGCTATGCAAGGACGTTCAAGACGAGATTATTAGCCGCACCATGCTCACTAGGCTTTAGTCGCTAGTAATACAAGCACGATTAGTACAAGCAAAAACGGTTTTGCGTGGTTTAGCACGCTCACAATGAGATAAGCAGAAAGGGGGCAAAACACAGATGGAGTCTCAACAGGAAAAGGTTGAACGTAAGGTACGTATTTTCAATCTTCAGAAGTACAACATGTACGATGGACCGGGCGTTCGCTCCATGGCCTTTCTTAAAGGCTGCCCCCTACGCTGTAAGTGGTGCTCAAATCCAGAAAGTCAGCTGCGGGAACATGAAGTCATGTTCAAAGCTGATAACTGCGTAGACTGTGCCGCTTGTGTTGAAGTTTGCCCTGTGTCCATTCATAAGATGGTGGATGGCAAACATGTGGTAGATCGCAGTACTCGTTGTATTGGCTGTCGCCAGTGTGAGGAAGCGTGTTTACACAGCGCCCTACAAATTATGGGAGAAGATTATTCCGTTGATGATCTTGTCTGTTTCTTTGAACAAGATGAAGGTTTTTATCGGATGTCAGATGGTGGCATTACGCTTTCTGGTGGAGAAGTTCTAGCACAAAGTGAAGCTGCTTTAGCGATATTTATGGCAAGTCAGGCAAAGGGATACCACACAGCTCTTGAGACCTGTGGATATACACCTACAGAGACGCTCAAGAAAGTGGCCCCCTACGTTGATTTGTTTTTATACGATATTAAGCAGATGGATCCTGTTAAACATAAGTTTTGGACGGGCGTAAATAACGAGCTTATTCTCGCTAACGTGAAGTGGCTGCTTGAAAACGGATATAACGTACGCGTGCGTATGCCACTCTTGAAAGATGTGAACGATTCAAAGGAAGAAATCGATGCTGTTATTGCTTTCTTCCATCCATACCGATATCAAAAAAACTTTGATGGCGTTGATCTTTTGCCCTATCACAAGTTGGGAGTTGGTAAATATAAATCCCTTGGTCGAGATTACGAGATTGAGGGTGATCCATCTCTAAGCAATGACGATTTGAATCGTATTGAGAAATGGATTGAAGCTGCAGACTTCAAGGTTAATCTTGTGAGGCATTAGGGACTATGGAAAAACTCGATCGCATAATACAAGAGTCTGTCCCAGGTAAGCAGGTAACACTTGCTCATGTTATTGCTTCGCCAGGTCCTGGCGTAAATGAGCGAATTGGTGTTGCTGCGGGTGATGCCATTGGTATTCTTACCCTGAGCCCTTCCGAGACAGCCATTATTGCAGCAGATGCTGCCGCTAAAGCAGCATCGGTTGAGATTGGGTTTTTAGATCGTTTTACCGGTTCGGTTGTCATTATGGGCGATGTTCAGAGTGTAGAAGAGTCGCTCCATGTTGTGTGTGACATGCTCCATGACAACCTTGGTTTCTGTGTTGTGGAGGTGACGAAATCCTAATGTCTGCTTACTTTGCATTTATAGGCCTTGATGGGGCAGGAAAAAGTACGCTTGCCGACATAGTAGAGGGTTGCACGTCTGTCCATAAGCACAGAGAAGATTGTTATTACCGCCAAAACACCCTTGAGGTTCCTGGACGCTATGTAGAAAACCACTGGATGCACAACGTCATTCTCATGCTTTTACAAAATCAAGCACATGCATTTGTCTTGCTTTTAGATGGAGAAACGCGTCTTTCGTATTATTCGAGTGGTTTTGCAAGAGCAACAAGAAAGCCTAGCTTGGCTGTGGTTACCAAAGCTGATGTTTTGAATGAAGCTCAGCGCAAAGAGGCCCAAGCGCTCTTAGCTGACACTGGCTGCCAAGACCTGTTATTCCTTTCCACCAAAACAGGTGAAGGAATATGTGAATTTAAACAATGGGTGGCAAAGCAAAAACAAGATGTGCAATTGACCATGAAACAGAGCGGAAACGAGAGGAGGCAGCCATGCATTATATAACAGAAGGAGAACTACGCAGGTCATATGCGCAAGAGCATTTTGATACGTTCAAACTTCCAGCTGGCGCGCGCCTTACACCGAGCGCTCGTCAATTTCTCATAGATTTTAGGATTGACTTCGAATCGCTTTATTACAAAAAGAATGCAGTAAATAAAGAGAAGCACGTTGCGCATGAAGATTCTCATCAAACACAGGCACTTAAAGATGATATGCGTATTTTGGGTGCACGTCTTAGGCTTTTATCGCGCAAGGCCTTAGGTATTAATAACGATACAGCACATCTCTTGGAGTGTGTTGGTAGTGCTTGGCAAAAAGGCAAGCTTGCGCAGGCAGAGTGTTGCTCTGATGATCAGCAGGAAAAATCTGTCTGTAAGACAATGCCTGAGGTAATTCCTTCACTTCCTCTTAATGCGTGCGTTCATCCTGTGTATTTTGAAATGGCAGTCATGTGTGGTGAGCTTTTACGTTTTATTCATTTTTGGAACATGACTTGTTCTGACGAGCATGTTTGTTCAGCCATTAGCTCGTGGACCTGCCAGGCCTCTACAGTTTTTTATGCTCTCAAAGAAAGTATGGAGCAGGTGGAGGAGGAGACGTCCTGTGATTAATATTACATGCGCAAATAAGCTGTTGGACGCTCTTATTAAAACGGTAGATGCTCCCAAGCCTGTTAAAACTGACGAGCTCTATTGTGGTTTAGACTTGGGTACTGCTTTTATCGTGCTTACCGTTATAAACGGTAACGGTGATCCCGTGGCCTGTGCTTATCAGTTTGCCAATGTTGTGCGCGATGGTCTTGTGGTGGATTATGTGGGCGCATGTGACATAGCAGCTACGTTAAAAAAGAACTTAGAAAAGGTCTTAGGTACCGAGCTTATTCACTGTGCTGTTGCCATTCCTCCAGGAACTGAGCAGCTTGATGGCGGTGCAGTAAAAAACGTTGCCGAGAGTACCGGAATGAATGTTGTAGCTGTGTTTGACGAGCCCACAGCCGCTAACCTTGTAATCAATACCCAAGATGGTGCCGTGGTAGATATTGGTGGTGGCACTACTGGCATATCCATCTTTGAACATGGCAAGCTTGTTGAGTGCATTGATGAATCTACCGGTGGAACGCATTTCTCACTCGTTCTTGCCGGAGCTAAGAACATGTCATTTAACGATGCTGAGCTCTATAAGAGAGATGCTGCTCATCATGCAGAAGTTTTGCCCATCGTTGCACCAACCGTTGACAAGGTAAGCTCTATTATTCGGAGCGCATGCCGCAACCGTGAGGTACCTGAGATCATTCTCGTAGGTGGTACAAGCGAGCTTTCGGGTATTGAAGGGCATATCGAGAAGACCCTGAATATACCGGTGCATAAGCCTCATCATCCGATGTTTGTGACACCCTTAGGCATTGCCTTGGGTTGCCGTTTGCACATGCTTGAGGAGGCTAATCATGCTTGATATCAAGATAATCAAAGCCCCCTCCGCTGGAACTATGGCAATCATTCGCCAAAGAAGCGGTGCACGTTGGGATGAAAATTTTAAACCTGCTGCCGTAGGACTTATTCAAGGCAAGCTCATAGAAATGATAGTGGCTAGTGATATTGCCGAGAAAACAGCGGGCGTTGTAGTAACCGACATTCGAGGCTCTTGTCCTCAAAACATGGTGCTACTGGCTATTGCTGGTAATACTGCAGAGGTTATGGCTTGTCTTACGAACATCAAGAACGGAGGTGACGGCACTCATGATTGTGGGTAAGCTTATTGGCTCCATCTGGGCCACGCGTAAATATGAGGAACTTGAAGGCATGAAACTTATGCGTGTGGAGATCTTGGATGAAGACAAAAAAGGACATCACCTCATCTGTGTGGATACGATAAGCGCAGGTTGTGGCGACAGGGTCTTGGTGACTACGGGTAGCGCCGCCTATCACTTTATTAAAGATGAGTTTGGTAAAAACGTGCCGGTAGATGCGGTTATCGTTGGCATTATTGATGAAGATGTGGCTCTGTAGAAAGGAGAGTGAGATGAAGAGGCTTATTTGCGCTCAGGATGTGCTTACGGCATCCAAAAAGCATGAGAACCTCGTGGTGGATTCAAACACTATTGTCACACCTCAGGCTGCAGATGTTGCCAAAGAGTGTGGAGTAGCTTTTGTGCATGCAGAGCAAGGCGATTGCACCAGCAATACAAACCAGCATGCTACTTTGCATGACAACAAGAATGAAGCCGCCGTTTCTGCTGAGGAAATCGAGCGCATTGTAACAGCTGGTCTCAAGCGTGGTATTTGGACTGAAGAAAGTTTGCATCAGCTTTGGACTAAAACGAACAAGGTGGATTTAGACAGTGTGACCATAGGGGTATCTGGTCGTCATATTCATTTGTCTCAAGAACATCTTGATCGGTTATTTGGCAAGGACTACGAACTAAACGTTGCAAAAGAGCTTTCTCAGCCTGGACAGTATGCCGCTAAAGAGTGTGTAACCCTCGTGGGGCCCAAGGGTGTTATTCAAAACGTTCGTGTGCTGGGACCAACCCGTAAGCAAACGCAGGTTGAAGTACTTGCTGGCGATACTTTTAAACTGGGCATACCGCAAGTGATTCGTCTTTCTGGAAAGCTTAAGGGAACCCCAGGCATTACGGTGGTTGGTCCTAAGGGAACGGTAGTTCTTTCCGAAGGTGTCATTGTGGCAGCACGCCATATTCATATGTCTTGCGCTGAGGCATCTGAGCGTGGTTTACGTGACGGTCAGATAGTTTCCATACGTTTTGATGGAGAGCGTGCAGGGCAGCTTGACAACGTAGCTATACGTGTGACGGAAAACTCAGCATTGGATTGTCATATCGACACTGAAGAGGCAAATGCATTGCATATAGCTAATGGTTCTGTCGTACAGATTATTAAGTAGGGCAACAACGTACACATAGGTACGCAAACAACAGGAGGATAAGATGTCCAACATTACACAGGCACTCGGTATGGTAGAGACCAAGGGTTTGATCGGAGCCGTAGAGGCAGCAGACGCCAT
>NZ_KI519553.1:221123-933136 GCF_000483125.1 Atopobium fossor DSM 15642 | reverse complement strand
GCAGCTCAGCGTGTAGGCGAGCTTCTCTCTGTACACGTTATTCCACGTCCCGATGGCATGGTTGAGTCCATTTTGCCGCACGCAGAGTAAGAAGCTAGTACATTACATGGCGTTTGGCTTCCTTCTTGTGTAGGGCGTCAATATGAAAAGAGTTATGATGCAAGAATTCGACTATGATCTTCAAAGCATCCAGGCGGCGCGTGACTTAGCTCGAAAGGGTAAAGTTGCAGCAAATCAGCTTGCAACATATACCAGCGAACAGATCGACCGTATTTTGTGTGCAATGGTTGATGCTGCAGAGCAAAATGCCGAGGCACTCGCACAAATGGCTGTAGATGAAACGGGTTTTGGTAACGTTCACGATAAGATTTATAAGAACCATATGGCTTCTGGTCTGCTCTACGAGCAAATCAAGGACAAGAAAACCATTGGTATAATCGATGTGGATGAAAAAAACGAAGTCATTACCATTGCAGAGCCAGTTGGTCTGCTTATGGGTATTACTCCGTCTACCAATCCCACTTCAACGGTAATTTACAAATCGATAATTGCACTTAAATCCCGCAATGCAATTGTCTTTTCTCCCCATCCTCAGGCAGCTAAATGCACTAATTTAGCCATTCAAATTATGAGTGATGCGGCAGTGAGTGCAGGTGCTCCCGAGAATTGCATCCAGGGTATTACAATTTCTAGTATGGCAGCTGCAGAAACCCTTATGCATGCACCTGAAGTTGATATGATTATTGCTACAGGTGGTCCCGCTATGGTAAAAGCTGCCTATAGCTCTGGCAAGCCTGCTTTGGGTGTTGGTGCTGGTAATTCTCCTGCTTATATCGAGCGCTCAGCCGATATTCATGCAGCTGTAAAGCGTATTATTGCTTCCAAGACCTTTGATAACGGTACTATTTGTGCTTCTGAGCAAAGTGTTATCTGCGAGACCTATAACCACGATAAGGTTGTTGCGGAATTTAAGAGCCAGGGTGGCTATTTCATGACCGAAGAAGAGTGTGCCAAGGTATGCTCTTTGTTGTTCCGCAATGGCCATGCTATGTGCCCCAAGTTTGTGGGTAGAGATCCACAAACCATTGCTCGCGCTGCTGGTATTACCATTCCCGAGGGTACCAAGGTGCTTCTTGGTGAGCAGAAGGGTGTTGGCGATAAGTGGCCTCTTTCCTTTGAGAAACTCACCTGTGTTCTCGCATTTTATACAGTGGAAAATTGGGAAGAAGCTTGCGATTTATCGATTGCTTTGTTGCAAAATGGCATTGGTCATACCATGAGCATTCATACAGAAGACAAAACAATCGTGCGCAAGTTCTCTGTTAAGCCTGCTTCACGTATTCTTATCAATACGGGTGGCACCCAAGGTGGTACAGGTCTTTCTACCGGTCTTGAGGTGGCTCTTACTTTGGGTTGTGGAACCTGGGGAGGCAGTTCAATCTCCGAAAATGTTGGACCCCAGCATCTTATTAACGTAAAGCGCGTAGTAAATGGTCTTACAGAGCCTGATGAGCTTATTGAGCATGATGAGATTTTTGCGCGCTATCATCCTGAGCTTGTAAAGAACTCCACCAATCATGCGACGCAGCAGGCGCATGTTTTAGATACGGTGTCTTCCGAGGTTGCAAAGCATGACCTTGGCATTGAGATGCCCGTGGGACATCAGTCGCCTATTAGCTATTCGGTAGGCTGCAACAGCTGCGCTTCTACGAGCAAACCTGTAATAACTACAGGTTCATCTGATAGCGAAATTGGTTTGGATGACTTGAAGAATATGGTTGATGAGCTGGTAGCAGCATTTAGGGGTTAGTAGTTTAGATGCTTGCGTCGTAATAAGTAAGCAAAAGAACAGCGAACAAAAATCGCTGACCACCAAGGTATATAAGATCGCGTATGGAAACCGTACATTTCTATCAGGAACTTGATCGACTCTTTAGCGAGCCAGGTGCAGATGTGATTGGCTATTTGCAAAAGCAACTGCATCTCGCTCAGCTTGAGGGCGATAATATCATGGTGATAGCAGCAGCGAATGAGCTTGGTAGCCTTTTTCGCGTACGCGGAGAGTTTGCAGATGCAGAGCGTCTTTACAAAAAGACGCTTTTGCTTCTTAATGACGAGCATGCAGATGATTTATCGTATGCCCGGATACTTATAAACCTAGGAGATGTTTACGTTGCTTGGGGAAAGTATAACCAGGCAATTCAAGTGTTTGATGAAGCCGAAAAACTCATTGCTGAACAGTACGATTATTCATATGAACTGAGTGCTCTTTGCAATAACCGCAGTAGTGCTTACCGAGGGTTAGGGCAATTTGAAAAAGCAAAACAAGAATTGAAGCGTGCTGCACAACTTTTAGAGAAGGTTCCTAACTCTGAAGGTCGACGTGCAGTAAACGCTATCAATCTAGCCCAGTCTTTAGTAGATGAAGGGTGTCTAGCTGAAGCAGGAAGAGTACTTGCTCCTGCGCTCACTACTTTTGAAACCCTCAATGGTGGAAGGGATATTCATCGCCCTTATGCCTTGTCTGTAGCAGGAAAGATTGCTTATTTACAAGGACAGTACAGGCATGCACGAGCATGTTATCAATGGGCAGCTCAGCTGCTAAAGGAAAAACTTGGTTCTTCACCAGCAGTTGACGCGCTTATGCATGAAGCGCAGCGTATGGTGGAGTTTGAATAGCGAGAGGAGCGTGACGTGAAGGGGCTTGATATATCAAGGCAATACTTTGCTGCGAATAAGTCTACTCTTCTCGCTGGGCTCCCTTGCGAGATTACCAATCGTATTGCCATTGGACTTGTTGGTGCTGGATCCGAATGTTTAGGTTTTGATGACGAGCTTTCTCGTGATCATGATTTTGGACCAGGTTTTTGTATATGGCTTCCTCGTAGTATGTATGCTACGTGGAAAGATGAATTTACTCGGCGTTATGAAGCATTGCCATCTTCCTTTAACGGTATGACACGTCAAGAAAGTGAGCTTGCAGGACAGCGCGTTGGTGTTTTTGAAACACAGGCTTTTTATCGACTTTTTACTGGTCTTGATCGAGCACCCCAAACGGATAGTGAGTGGCTGGCTATTCCCGAGCAGCTGTTAGCAATGTCTGTAAGCGGTGAAGTGTTTTTTGATCCCTCGGGCTTTTTTAGTTCCATTCGTCAAGAGCTCCTGGGGTTTTACCCTGAAGTGGTTATTCGCAAAAAGATTGCAGCTAATATGGCTCAGATGGCGCAGGCAGGACAATATAATCTTTTGCGTTGCAGCAAGCGAGTCGACTTTGTAGCTGCAGATGCAGCGCGCACAGAATTTATGTGGTCCACTATGGCGGTTTTACATCTGTTATCTCGTTGCTATATGCCGTACTATAAGTGGTCTTTTCGCTCATTGGTAGAGCACGCTTGTGTTCCTGATTCTCTTTGTGTATCTCTGCAGCATATTGCACAATCTCCTATAGACAAACTTGATATCCATGAAGTTGAATATCTGTGTGCTGTTGTGCTTGGCTCGGTTAAAAAGCTGGGATGGACATCTGTGACGGGAGATTTTTTGCTCGATGCTGCTCGTGACATATGGCAGTCACTTAATAGCAGTGAACTACGCATGCGCCCTCTAGCAGAGGGGGTGTATCGTCCATGACGGCATCTGACAGGCACTATGCGGCACAAGACCGTGACAATAGTTGCACTGATTGTTGTATTGGTCAGCATCAAATAAACGACTACTTCACGATTCCAGAAGTGATTGCTTTGTTGGATGAACTTGGCAAAACCAAAGCGTTCCGTACAGCGCTGGAAAAGACAGTTTCACTGGAATGGAAACAGTTTGACCAGGTAAAGCATATTGATGGTAGAGCTGCATGTCAGGATGACGCTCGTTCGTTTTTTGTGTATCGGACAGCGCAGTACCTGGCCTTTCCCGAAGTTTTACTTACTAGTGCACTTCATACGCTTGAGCTTGCGCAGCAAGACGGTAGAAATCTGATTGAAGAAAAGTATGCACGCATGATGTATCTGAGTAATCCTCAAGAATACAAATGCACGGGAAGAAGTGTTGTACAGCAGCCGTCTCCAGTAAAAAAGCAAGTTCTTGATGAGATATATCAAATTCTTAAGCAACAACTTACCTTTGCAGGAGAGATTCTTCCTGTAACACATGGTCATGCTCGTCCTGATACAACCCTCACAAATCAGATTTCCTCACTGGATTATTTTATTGCCGAGCTTGTACCGTTTCGTCTGAGTATGTTATTTGATTTAGTCAATACACTTGCCGATATGGCTTGTCACAAATGCAATCCCATCGCTAGAACCTACATCTTTGCGATGCGTGTAATGCAAGCAGTAGAGGTGGTTAAGCAATGAGTCTTGATAATGATAAGAAGGAGAAACTTTATCAAATTGGCGAAGTCAGCCGAATGGGAGGTATCTCTCAGCGCACACTGCGTCATTACAATAAGCTAAAGTTGCTCGAGCCAGACTTTGTGGATGATAATAACTATCGTTATTACTCGTTGCAGACCATGCTAAAGTTACCAGTCATTCGCTATCTTAGGATGCTTGGTTTTTCGCTTAAAGAGATTGCTCCTATGCTTAGGAGCAAAAACCTCAGTCAAGTTATGCGCAGTTTTGAAAAGCGTTTGGATAAGTATGACCAAGAGGCGTGTAAGCTTGCCGAGCAGCGAGAAGCACTGGATGATTGGAATCGTCTGGTAAGCGAAGCGAGTTTTGTGTTGAGCGTAAAGCCCGTTAGCATTGGTGTGAAGTACAAAAGCTCTGCAGATCTTATTTGTATGCCATATCGCTTTACAGGTAATTATGCAGAAGCAGTTGTGAGTTTAGACTTTGCTGCGTTTGTTGAAAAATGTGATAACGCTATTACTGGTCCGGTAATCATTCGTTTTGGCTCACTTGATCAAGCACGTAAGGCATCCTGTGATGCCGCCCCTTGTGATGTGCACTTACTTCAGAGAGCCATGCGACCTATTGCTCCCGAAAATACCTATCAGGTAAAAGGCGGCATGTACCTGGCTGCTTATCATATTGGTCCATTTAATAAGTTTTGCGAGACCTGCGATCGCATGGATGCTTTTGCCAAGCGCGCAGGGTATCACCTAGAAGATGGCTGTTACATGCGCTTTGTAACAGACTACTGGACTACGTATGACTCGAATCTTTTTGTATCCGAAATACTTGTGCCCATTAAAACTGACGAAGAATAAGTTGCCTATATACGAGATTTGACCGTCTTTGCATAGATGAGTTCAAAAAAGAGAAGTAATAAGAGGGAAGAGAAACGATGAAGGAATTCAAGCTTAAGACAGAGCTATTCTTTGGAACACAAGCCATTCATCATCTAAGCACCATTGACTGCTCTCACGTGCTTGTGATTACGGATGATTTTTTGGCAAAGTCTGGCATGGTGGCTAAAATGACTCAGCACTTGCCACAGGGTGTAGCATGTCATGTCTATTCAAACGTCAAGCCAGACCCGAGTCAGGAATTGGTTGATGAGGGCGTTGAGATGATTTGTGACGTCAAGCCTGACCTTGTTATTTCTTTTGGCGGAGGCTCATGTATTGATGCCACTAAAGCGATTCTTTATTTTGCTCATGAACGTGGACTCAAAAGACCTTACTTTTTGGCTATTCCAACTACAGCAGGTACGGGTTCAGAAGTTACTAATTTTGCAATTATTACACGTGGTCCCAACAAAATAGCGCTTATAGATGACTTCTTAGCACCTGATGGAGCTTTGCTCGAGGCAGACTTTACGCGCTCTGTTCCTCCTCGCATAACAGTAGATACTGGTTTGGATGCTTTATCTCATGCGCTGGAGTCTTATGTAAGCACGGAGGCCACACCCTTTTCGCAAGCACTATCTGTAAAAGTGCTACGCATGATATTTGAGGATTTGCCTGTTGTATATCGCGATGGTATGGCTATGAGGAACCGCGCGCGCATGATGGAGGCAGCCTGTGCAGCTGGTATTGCTTTTACTAATGCTGGTTTGGGCATTAATCACTCATTGGCGCATGCTTTGGGTGGACGATTCCATGTAGCACACGGCAGACTCATTGCTATTCTCATGCCGTACGTTATTGCTTTTCATATTAGTGATTCCACCTATGCTGAGCCTTACAATCAGCTTGCACATGAGCTTGGGCTACAAGATGCTCACGCGTTGTTGGAAAAGATCATGCTGTTCCTTCGTGAACTTGATGTGGAGACATCTTTATCAGAACTTAGCGGTATTGAATCTGCAGCTTTTGAAAAGGAGCTTGTTGCTATGGCTGAGGCTGCTCAACACGATCGTTGCACGCCTACTAATGTTCGATATGTCTCCCAACAGGATTTGATTAACATTTATCGTCAAGCATTTCATGCATAGATTGATATATTGATTTAAGCGCATATCAAGTGCAAATCAAGAAAGAACCGCCTTCCACCTTTTAAAGGAAGGCGGTTGATTTTTATTTTTCAAGGCGACTACTCATTAAGGTATCTCTATCCAAAAAGACGCGATACATAGCATCATATTCTTGTAGTTGATAAGGAAAGTCCACACGATAATGGCTTCCCCGACTTTCTTTACGAGCTTGAACTGCTGTTATCAGTGCTTGTGCTTCAAGAAGAAGATTACGCTGGATAAAGGTAGCTGCAAGCTGATCATTCCATGTTTGCTCTGTAAATTTGGTTTGTTCAGATTGGGTGAGTTCTTTAAAGTTGTAGGTTGTATCACGCGTAATTTGAGTAAACTCGCTGAGTTTTTGCGCAGTTTGAGTGAGTAGATTTTCATTTCGGTTGAGGATGCATGACTGTTGCATGAGCCTGCGTATGTCATCTGTTAGGTCTTGGGCATGTATAGTTGCTTGACCCTGTGTAAAAGAGTGTAAGAAATCAAGATGGATACTATAGGATTTTTGTACAGAGTCTTGAGCGCTTTGTGCCTGTGTTGCCGCAGATGCTCCTGCAATGCGACCAAAGACAAGGGCATTAGCGCTAGATAAACCTCCCAGGCGATCGGCACCATGCATGCCCCCACATACTTCGCCTGCAGCAAATAATCCATCTGGACCACCTATACAGTGAGCCAGACTATCAATATAGATTCCACCGTTAGACGCATGGGGCCATATACTTATATCAAGTGCGCTATCCTTTGTTATATCAGCAGTTTTATGCAACCATGAAAAATAGCTTTGCATAAACTCTGGAATATCATTGGGCATATCATAGTGAACCCTTACCGTATTGAAGGGTTGTTTAGCAATACTAAGATCAAGTACTGCGTCAGATAAACGACAGGAAAATGGACCATGCTCGGAACGCGCATCTAAAAGTTCATCGCTTATGTGAGATAAAGGCATATCATCAAGCGAACTTACCCGAGCATATTTAAAAGTTTTTTCATTAAAAACAACGCCATAAACAGGGGCAACAATGGTAGGCATGAGCTGAATAAACTCGGCGTTTACCAAAGAGCATCCGTGCTTAAGAGCAATGGCGTGGGCAGTAGAAAGAACGTCGTTTTGCGTAAGAGTTGGATGAAAAAGACCACCAAAACCACCTGTTGCCAATACAAGCGCTGAGCAACTAATTACCACAGGCCTGTGCTTTTCTAAGTTGTAGATAAGTGCACCGCGTATGTGCTTGTCCTTTTGTATAAGGTCAAGCAAACTATGGTGGGGCAGAAGAGTGATGTCATATTTTGTAAATAAAGAACTAAAGGCTCCTCGTAGCGCATTGTGTTCCAAGCCGTGCCAGCTGCGATGCTTATAATCAAAGCAGGGAATATAATCGCGCTGCATTGCGGCAGTGGTACTGGCATGTCGCAAGTGGCATTTACAGCTATACTTAAGCCATGTAAGAGATGGCTCGATGTTATGTACCAGAGTATGAACAAGGGTTGGGTCTACTACCTTACAGCCAACAGAAGCAATAGTTTGTTCGAGGTCTTTCTCGTCAGATGGATTTTCGGGAGCAATCAGACCAAGGCCCCAGGTTCCTCCAAAAAAACTCGAGCCAGAAAAAATATCTCCATGACTTACCAAGGCTACGTGTGCGCCTTCCTGAGCAGCAGATATGGCAGCAGTACAGCCTGCGATGCCCGATCCTATAACCAGAACATCGTAAGAAGAAATGGGGGCTGTGTCTGCATACATAAAATATCCTTTATCTACTGGGTAAACAAGCTATAGTGTAATGTAACAATGCATACTGAGGTCGATATACCAGTCATCTTTTGTTTGAGTTCGGCTGATTTTTTATGCGCAAAATAATTGCGTATCCGTTTGTTTTATCACAAACAATGAACAGTAATTGGTAGCCAACTTCTGCATGAAGCATAAATTTGACGCAAAGTGATATGCCAGTTTGGTAAGAAAAACAAAATATATTTGTGCTATTTCGTCAAGAATTTTTATTTTTCGTACCATGTATCGAATGTTTTAGCCCGCTCGGCGATTATTTGTCTAATAGTTGGTGTATCAGTTGGCATTTCTCAATACTATTAACGAAGTTGCAAGGTATTACATATGCGCGCAGCACACTGCTTCGCGCGTCGTACTCGAGATTGGAGATCGAGAGATGCTTCACAACGCTGGTATGACTCGTCGTTCGTTCCTTGGCGCAACTTCTGCTGCTGCCGCCTTCTTGGGCCTCGGCCTGGTAGGCTGTGGTGGCGAGAAGAAGCCCGAAGAAGTCAAGGCAAATACGGACGCAACCATTGCTATTGCTAACGCATACAAGACCAAGAACTTCCATCCATCCAACACTTCTTCTGCTTTGGCCTGTGGTACTAACTGGCATGTAGTAGAAGGCCTTTATGGCTTCGACTACAGCGATTACTCCGTACACAAGGAGCTTGCAGCTGAGGATGAGCCTACCAAGGTTGATGACACTACCTTTGAGATTGCTCTTCGTAAGGATGCCAAGTTCTCTGATGGCACTCCTGTAACTGCTGATGACGTAGTTAAGTCTTTTGAGCGCTGCACTGCTGAGGGCAATATTTACATTCCTATGCTGTCTCCCATTGCTTCTATCGAGAAGAAGGATGACACCACAGTAACCGTAAAGACCGCCTATCCATTCTCTTTGCTTAAGCAGCGTCTTGCTATTGTTCGTATTGTTCCTGCTTCCATGGATGACGAGACTCTGACCACCAAGCCCATTGGTTCTGGTCCTTGGGCATATGACAAGGTTGATGGTGAGGTTCAGGTTACCGCTAAGCCTAACGAGCACTACAATGGTGACTTCAAGGCTGGCGCTGGTATGATGCAGTGGGATGTTCAGGTAGACGCTACCGCTCGTAAGACCGCCTTTAATGAGGGCACGGACATGATTATGGAGTCCGTACCTGCAGAGGATGTTGAGGGCATTAAGTCTGCTGGCGCTAAGGTAGACACCGTTCAGGGCTTTGGTCTTGTATTTATGATGATGAACGCAACCAAGGCTCCCTTTGATAACGTTAAGGTACGCCAGGCTTGCCGCTATGCTCTTGATGTAGACAAGATGATTGCAAACACCTTCTCTGGTCAGGCAGCAGCTTTGAGCAGCTATCTCCCCGAGAATCACGCCAACTTCCACAAGGCAGCTACCGTTTATACCCACGACGTAGACAAGGCTAAGGCACTTCTTTCTGAGGCTGGTTACACTCCTGGCAAGATTACCCTTTCCACTACTGATGCTGACTTTGTAGTATCTATGTCTGCACAGGTACAGCAGGACCTTGAGGCTATTGGCTTTACCGTAGAGATTCAGAAGAATCAGTCTTCTGCTATGTACTCTGCAATCGACCAGGATCCTCAGAGCTATGACATCGTTTTGGCCCCTGGTGATCCTTCCTGCTTTGGTAATGACCCTGACCTGCTTATGAACTGGTTCTATGGCAACAATACATGGACTCAGAAGCGCACCCAGTGGGCAGAAGATCCTAAGTGCAAGGAGCTTCAGGACCTCATGGCCAAGGCTGTTACCAAGGAAGGCTCCGAGCAGCAGGACCTCTGGAACCAGTGCTTTGACATCATTGCCGAGCAGGCTCCTTTGTATCCTGTCGTACACAAGCAGGTTAACACCGCTTACTACGAGGATAAGATTGCTGACTTCAAGGGTATTGGCACCACTGGTGTATACACCGTTGGCGCTAAGGCTAAGTAAATCTATTAAAGATCTAGCGTCACATGCAACCTAAGTTGCAGTAAAGTTTTTTGAAAAAGGGAGGTCTCGAGAACCACGAGGTGCTCGAGACCTCTTTGTGAAAAAGCACGAAAAGAGAGAGGAGCAGCACAGTGAGCAATCTTTTGAGACTCATTGGGCGAAGGATTGTTGCCTTGCCCTTTATGGTTCTCGGTGCAACGCTTCTGGTGTTTGTTCTTATGTCATTCTCTCCCGTAGATCCTGCGTACTCGCAGCTTGGAGAAAATGTCACGCCCGAGGCGGTAGCCCAGTACCATGCAGCGCATGGTCTTGATGATCCGCTGCCTGTTCGTTATGTTCGCTACATGGGAGGTTTCCTACAGGGAGACCTTGGTACCTATGGTGTTAACAATTCTTCGGTTAACGCAAAGATTGCCGATGCATTGCCTATTACCATGCAGCTTACGTTTTTGGGTCTTATTTTTGGTGCTGTTTTGGCATTTGTTTTGGGTATTATTGCTGCTTTGTATCGAGATCGTTGGCCTGATCAGCTTATTCGCGTTATTTCAATTTTGTCGCTGGCTACGCCTTCGTTTTGGCTTGCAGTACTACTTATCCTGCTTCTCTCTGCTAACCTCCATGCACTTCCTGCCTCCGGTCCTTTGCCTGCGCTGTTTACGCTTGGCTGGTGGCGCCGCATGATTATGCCCGCAATAGCTTTGGGCACTCCTTTGTCTGGTCAGCTTACCCGTGTTATTCGTACCGCGATGGTAGAGGAGTTGGACAAAGATTACGTTCGCACTGCTATTGGTGCTGGTATTCCCAAGCGTACTGTTGTTGCAAAAAACGTTTTGCGTAATGCTCTTATCACCCCCGTAACCACTCTCGGTATGAAGATTGGTTATTTGCTTGGTGGTGCAGTTGTTATTGAGGTTATCTTTGCTCTTCCTGGCATGGGTACCGCAATTACTACGGGCATTCAGGGTAATGAGCCCAACTTGGTGCAGGGTGTTGTAATTGTTGTTGCTCTGTCGTTTATCATCATCAACATTGTGGTTGACATGCTTTACATCCTTATCAACCCCAGGATAAGGACGGTGTAATCATGCGTAAAAATCAAGCAGCTGCAGTAGAAGAAGCAGTACAAAAGAAAGCTAAGTTTGCGGGCTTTAAGCGTATGAGCACCGCTTCCAAGATTTCTTTACTTGTCCTGGCCTTGGTGGCTTTAAGTGCAATTTTTGCCTCGATTGTTGCTCCTCATGACCCCTTTGAGATTTTTATAGCTCGTCAGGCTCCATCTCCAGGCTTTTTGTTTGGTACTGACGATAAGGGCCGCGATGTTTTGTCCCGTATTTTGTACGGTGGCCGTTTCTCTTTGGTTATTGGCTTTAGTGCAACGGGTGTCGCTCTGATAGTTGGCTCTATCCTTGGTTCTTTTGCGGCTGTTTCCCGCAAGTGGATTTCTGAGCTCATCATGCGTATCTTGGACGTTGTTATGTCCTTCCCGGGTATTGCACTGGCAGCCGTCTTTGTATCCATCTTGGGCAACAGCATGCCTGGCATCATCTTCTCTATTGGCTTTATGTATATTCCTCAGATTGCACGCTTGGTACGTGCAAACATTGTGAGCGAGTACGGAGAAGATTACGTACGTGCTGTTGTTGTATCTGGTGCACGTGCTCCTTGGATTTTGTGGCGCCACGTTATGCGTAACTGCATTGCTCCCATCATGGTATATGCCGTAACTTTGGTTGCAGACGCCATTATCTTTGAGGCTTCTCTTACGTTTATCTCTGCTGGTATTCAGGAGCCTACTCCTACTTGGGGTAATATCATTGCGGATGCCCGCGGTGGTGTTTTGGCAGGTCGTTGGTGGCAGGCAATGTATCCCGGTATGGCGATTATGATTACCTGTTTGTGCCTTAACATCTTGTCTGAGGGCATTACAGATGCTTTGGTAGCTGCTCCTTCTGCACCCGTGGAAGATCATGACCCCGAGGCTGTCCGTGAGGCGGACCGTCTGGTTGCAGATCCTGTGGCAGCATATGCCGCTCAGGCCGAGTCCCTTAACAAATCTTTGACAGCATTGGCTACGGTGGAAGGTGCACGTACGGATCGTCATGCACCTGATTACAGCGTTGCACCCTTGCTGAAAGTCAAGGATCTTTGCATTAAATTCCCGCGTCATGGTGATGTGAATGTAGTAGACCACGTAAGTTTTGATGTACGTCCTGGTCAGACCATGGGTCTGGTAGGCGAGTCTGGTTGCGGAAAGTCTATTACCTCTCTTACTATCATGGGTCTTATCGATAGCCGCGCTCAGATTTCGGGCGAGGTACTCTACGAGGGCAAAAACTTGCTAGAGATGTCCGATAAGCAGCGTAATGATCTGCGTGGTCACGAGATTGCTATGGTATATCAGGATGCCTTGAGTTCTCTTAACCCTTCTATGCTTATTAAGGCTCAGATGAAGCAACTCACGGATCGTGGTGGCACTCGTTCTGCAGAGGACTTGCTGTCTTTAGTAGGTTTGGATCCCAAGCGCGTTTTGGAAAGTTATCCTCACGAGTTGTCGGGCGGCCAGCGTCAGCGTGTTCTGATTGCTATGGCGCTTACGCGCGATCCTAAGCTTGTTATTTGCGATGAGCCCACTACCGCTTTGGATGTAACCGTTCAGAAGCAGGTTATTAAGCTACTCAATGAGTTGCAAGCTAAACTTGGTTTTGCCATGATTTTCGTGTCGCATGACCTTGCTTTGGTAGCTGAGGTTGCTTCGGATATTACGGTTATGTATGCAGGTCAGGTTATCGAGCAGGCTCCTACCAAGGAACTTCTCACCAATCCTATTCACGAGTACACACGTGGTCTTTTGGGTTCAGTTATTTCTATCGAGGGTGGTGCGGGTCGTTTGCATCAGGTTCCTGGTACGGTTCCCAGTCCTCAGGACTTTGCACCTGGAGATCGCTTTGCCCCGCGTTCAAGCCATCCTGAGGTCGGTATAGACATCCATCCAGTTCTGAAAGAGATTCCTGGTACACACCACGTAGTCTCCGAGTTGCCTGATGAGGCTCTTGCAGCTGCAGGACTTACTTCGTTTCTTGAAGGAGGTGCGGCATGAGTGGCACAACTGTCGAGAAGAACATGCCAGTAACTATTGATGACGGTACTGTTGATGGTGTTACTCCTATCATTTACCTGGATGATGTACATGTTACGTTCCGTACTCGCACGGGCTCTATTTTGCACCCCAACTTGGTACATGCCGTTCAGGGTGTAACCTTGCGTTTAATGCCTGGTAAGACTTTGGGCATTGTAGGTGAATCTGGCTGCGGTAAGTCTACAACTGCTAATGTTATGTGTGGTTTGCAGGCTCCCACCTCTGGTCATGTCTTCTTTAAGGGTAATGATGTAACCAAGCGCACTGCTGCCGATCGTCTTAAGATTGGTCGCGTTATCTCGGTGGTATTCCAAGATCCCGCAACGGCTCTTAATGCTCGTATGTCTGTACACGACCAGCTGCTTGACCCCATGCTGGTTCACAGTGTTCTTACACCTGTTGAGCGTGAGCGACGTGTGCGTGATCTTATTGGTATGGTAGGCCTTCCTTCTAGTTCTTTGGAGGCTTTACCTGGACAGTTGTCCGGTGGCCAGCGTCAGCGTGTTGCTATTGCACGAGCCCTTGCCATTGGTCCTGATGCCATCATCGCAGACGAGCCTACCTCTGCATTGGACGTTTCTGTTCGTGCACAGATTTTGAACCTGCTTACAGACCTTAAGCGCGATCTTGGTCTTGCTATGGTCTTTATTAGCCATGATATTCAGACTGTTCGCTACATTTCTGATGACATCATGGTTATGAATGGCGGTAAGGTTGTAGAGCAGGGCCCTGCAAAAGATATTTTTGAGAAGCCTCAGGATGACTACACCAAGTTGTTGCTTGGTGCCGCTCCTTCATTGCTTCATCCTAAGCTTGGGCAGTAATCCAAGTAATTTGTAATATGAAGATGCCTCGCGTATGTGCGAGGCATCTTTCTAGAGCATCCTGCGAAAGCATGAGCAATGGCTAGTTTTTTTGAACAACAAAAAACCCTTGAAGCTTACAAGGGAACCAATCCTATCCCTACGGATTTTGATGAGTTTTGGGCAGATCGTATGCGCGAAGCAGATGGTGTGATTTTGCGCTATACGCTTGAGCGTGCCGAGGTTGATTCTTATCCCAGCTGCGAGTTTTATAACCTATGGTTTGAAGGGATGGGTAACGCACGTCTTTATGCTCGTTTTTTGCGACCGGTTTCTGATAAGCCCATGCCTGTTGTACTGCGTTTTCATGGTTATCCTGGACGTACCCGCAGTTGGTTAGAAAATTGTTCCTTTGTCGGAATGGGCTTTGCTACTATTACGATGGATAATCCTGGACAGGGTGGTCGTAGTCAAGATTTGGGTGGCTATACGGGTACTACCGTTTCTGGACACCTCATTGCTGGTCTTGATGGTCCTGCAAAGGATATGTATTACGTACGTCTTTACCAAAACATTCGTATTTTGTGTCGCATTGTGCAAGAGCTTGATGGCTTGGATGTCACTAATGTGCAGGTATATGGTGATTCACAGGGTGGTGGCGTAGGAATTGCCACCTGTGCTCTTAATCCAGACCTTATCAAACGTGCGGCAATTCTGTATCCATTTTTGTCTGACTTCCAAAAGGTGTGTGAGCTTGGAGCAGATCAGATTGCCTACGAAGGTTTGCGCTACTATGCCCGTTGGTTTGACGCTACAGCAAGTCATGCTCAAGAGAAGTTTACACAGATGGGCTATATTGACTCCTTATCTTTTGCGCATATGGTGCGTGCAGAGGTGTTGTTTGGCACAGGTCTTGTAGATGTGGTATGTCCTCTGCCCACGCAATATGCGGTGTATAACAATATGGCCTGCCCCAAAAAGCATGTGTTGTTCCCCGAGTTTGGTCATGAAGAGATTCCTGCCTTTGATGACATGGTTATTAACTTCTTTTGTGGGGGAGGACTTGACGCATGATTCCAGCAAACGAGAAGGGCTTGTTTCCTCTACAAGAACTGCGTCTCAAGATAATTGATGAGTATGTCTCATCATGTGAATATACCTTACGTGCTGCAGAAGTTGGAGCGTATTCGTCTGTCGCTTGTTACGAACACATGGAATTTTTAGCACCAGATATGGTTACGCTGTTTGCGCGTGTTCTTACGCCAAAAGGTACCACGCAAACAAACTATCCAACCATCATATACTTTCACGACATGAATCAGGGCCCTCGCAGCTGGGCTCATCTTACCCGTTGGGTTGCCTTGGGATATCGTGTAGTTATGCTGGAGCAACGCTTTTGGTCACATGACATTGCCTATTGCGAAGGTACTGAGTTTTGGACACTTATAGAAGACGCTGTTGTGACCTTTGAACTTGCTTGTCGTTTGCCTCAAACTAATACGGCGCACATTGCGCTGGTAGGCGAGGGTACTGGTGCGGGATTGGCACTTGATCTTGCAGGTATTATGGGACAGCGTGTAGCAAAATTGGCAGTGCTTAATCCCTGTCCTACTAATATAAGCCAAGCTTGGTATAGTAATGCAACAACTCCCGTTTATGCAGGTATCCACAGGCATTTTAAGTATGTAGATCCACAGGCTACCCATGTAAATAAGCTGTTTGAGTTGCTTACACAAATAGACTGCATGACATACGCTCCGCAAGTCACTGCCGCCACACTTTTTGGTGTTGGTCAGCTTGGGCAAGAAGCTCAAATTTCTTCTCTGGAAGCTTTGTATAACCTGTTAGGCTCTAGTAGCAAGAAGCTTGTCTCGTATCCCAAATGGGGTTACGAGCGCATCAATGATTTTGAAGATGAGATTTTGCAATTCATTCACTTTGAAAGGAATAACGTATGAGTAATTTTAAGATTTCTGGTGTAATACCTCCCGTAGTTGTTCCCGAACTTGAGGACCACTCTTTGGATGTACCTTCTTTTGAGAAGCTCATCAATAAGATGATTAACGCTGGGGTGGATGGTCTGTTCTTCTTGGGTTCCTCTGGTGAAGTGGTATTTTCTACCGATGAGGTTCGTGAGCAGGTAATTCGCGAGGCTGTTCGTATTGTGAACCATCGTGTACCTGTTTTGGTTGGCATTATTGATACCGAGACCGAGCGTGTGTTGCAGCATGGTCGTCAGGCAGAGCGCTTGGGTGCAGATGCCGTAGTGGCAACCGCTCCTTTTTATGCGCTGGGTGGCCTGGCCGAGATGGCAGAGCATTTCCGTATCTTGGCACGCGAGCTCACATTGCCAGTATTTGCCTACGATATTCCAGTCTGTGTTCACACCAAGCTTCCCTGGAAGCTTGCTATAGAGTTGGGTAAAGAAGGAACCCTTGCTGGCGTTAAAGACTCTTCTGGTGACGACATTAACTTCCGTTATCTTTGCCAAGCTAACGAGAAGGCCGGTCATCCTATGAGTCTTCTTACAGGCCACGAAATTGTGGTAGATGGTGCTTATTTATCTGGTGCAGATGGCTCCGTTCCTGGCTTAGCAAACGTAGAGCCTGAGGGTTATGTGCGTATGTGGAAGGCCTATCAAGCTGGTGATTGGGCAACGGTTAAGGCAGAGCAGGACAAACTCAACGAGCTTTCTCACATCTTTGATGTTACTTCCGGTTTGCAAGGCTATGCAGGTGGTGTAGGTGCGTTTAAAACTGCTTTGTGGCTCATGGGTGTATTCTCTACCAATCAGATGCCTCGCCCCGTTAAGGCTATGGACAGCCAAAATGTCGAGAAGATCCGTGAGGTTCTTAAGACAAACGGCTTGCTGTAAGTTGTAGTTGAGTGGCATGTTTCGCGCGGTTGTTTTTGTGTTGCGTGAGGGATGCTCAGTATAAAGGATGTGCCATGGCAGAGAAAATTGCTGTTGTAGCTGTAGACATTGGTGGAACAAAAATTGCCACAAGCATTGTGTTGTTTACTCAAAGCACTCCCCAAGTTGTGCCAGTAAGTAAAGTGCCAACCAATGCTGCTGCAGGTGGACCTCAGGTATTGGTAACCGTTATTCAGCAGGTGCTTGCTGCTCAGGACAGTGCTGCCCAACAAGGTATTGAACTTGTAGGTGTTGGCATTTCCAGCGCTGGCGTTATTGATCCTCTAAGCGGTACAGTTACGTTTGCAAATGAGATTATGCCTGGTTGGACAGGTACCAAGCTTGGTTTAGAGGTGCAAGCGGCAAGTGGCCTTTCCACTAAAGTTCTTAACGATGTACATGCCCATGCACTTGGTGAGGCTCGTTGGGGTGCAGGTAGGGGACATGCAAGTTGCCTAGTTATGGCTGTAGGTACTGGTATTGGTGGCGCTTTTGTGCTTGATGGTCATATTTTACGTGGCGCTCATGATGTAGCTGGTAGCATTGGCCATGTTCTATGTGCAGAGTCTGCTGGTATGCCTTGCGCTTGCGGTCGTGATTCTCATCTGGAAACAGTAGCGGCTGGTCCAGGCATCATTAACTCGTATATAGAGTTTGGTGGTTCTGCTATACAAGAAGACGGCACGTCCATTAATGGTGCAGATATTGATAAGCGCGCTCAAGCTGGTGATAGTGCTGCCCAGCGTGCTGAAGCTCGTTCTGGTCATGCTATTGGTGCTGTGCTGGGTAGTATGTGTAACATGCTTGATCCCCATGCTATCGTGCTTTCTGGATCGGTTGCACAATGTACTCAGTATTGGCACGACGCATTGGCAGAAGGTTTTGCTTCACAGGCTATGGATCCTGTTGCTCACACAGCTATTTTGGAAGGTGCGCTTGGTGGCGACGCTCCGCTTATTGGTGCTGCCGAGAATTTCCTTAACTTTGCCTACGCAGTGTAATGGTTTATCTTTTGGCAAGATCTTAGTTACCTTTGGAGATAGATATTCATGAACCCCATTTTGGAAGCAATTCACGGCAAGCTGGTTGTAAGTGTACAGGCCTATCCCGGAGAGCCTCTGCGCAGGCCCGATATTATGGCTGCTATGTCTTTAGCTGTTCAGAAGGGGGGCGCAGCAGCTATTAGATGTCAGGGTTTAGCAGATATTTCTGCCATTAAAGGACAGGTAGATGTACCTGTTATTGGCCTTTGGAAAGAGGGTCATGAAGGCGTATACATTACGCCAACCTTGCGTCATGCTATGGCATGCGTACATGCTGGCTGCGATATTGTGGCATTGGACGGTACTAATCGCCCTCGTCCAGATGGTCGTACGTTTGAAGAGACGGTAGCAGAGATTAAGAAACAAACCGATGTTCTTATCATGGCTGACTGCATGACGATTGATGATATTCGCCGAGGTGTAGCGTGTGGTTGCGATATTGTGTCTACTACGCTTTCTCATAACAAGGCCGCTATTGACACTACTATGGATGAAGGTCCTGACATTCCTTTACTAAAGCAAGCAACTCAAGAATTCCCTGGTTTTCCTGTAGTATGTGAAGGTCATGTACATACACCAGCAGATGCAAAGGCAGCACTTGATGCAGGCGCCTGGTCTGTTGTGGTGGGGACGGGTATTACGCATCCCACCTCTCTTACAAGCTGGTTTGTTGCTGCTATGGAGCAGTAAGAACTCAAAGAGAGCACTTTTGTACTTAAAATATATTG
Source organism: Atopobium fossor DSM 15642 (assembly GCF_000483125.1). Classification (GTDB taxonomy): domain Bacteria; phylum Actinomycetota; class Coriobacteriia; order Coriobacteriales; family Atopobiaceae; genus Atopobium; species Atopobium fossor. Next base: position 914,364 of record NZ_KI519553.1, on the reverse strand, counting down.
AAATAAATACAAATATGCATACAGCATTATTGACTTTTACATAATTAAGAATCGCTGTAATTTATGTAGATATTTGCTGTATTCTTATGCGCGCTACAGGTATGTAGTTTTAAGTCCTGAATGGGTCCCCACAAAGATACTAGGAGTTCACTTTGTTGATGCATAAGATAGGTAAGTTTTTACTTACCGGTGCTCTAGGAGCAGCTTTAGTAGCTAGTATGTCTCCAGCCACAGCGTATGCTGAAGAAAAAATTTATAAACCCATAGACAAGCACCCCTATACGGGTCAGGATTTGACTTATACGGGTGAAAATTTTACCAAAGAGTTCTTGGTTGACTTGAGTGATGGTACTGCATCTCTTGAAGTGAGTGATTTAACCAATCCTGATAATCAGATGTGGGTACTTACTGCTGGCAATGAATTGGTAAGGGTACCAAAGGATGGTTTTAAGGGGTTTGATAATAACGCTCCTATAGGTTTTTATGATGGGTTTAATGTCGATGTTACTTATAATAATGACTCCTACGAACTGTATTCATCTATGATTTTTCACCCATTCACCATGATAACTACGAATGCAAGCTTTATTCGTGGAGGTGTTTCATGGGTTACATATGAAACCAATGATCCAGTTGCAGAAGAGTATACTTATAATTGGCCGTTAACTTTTATTTCATATGAGTCTCTTCAGCAAGGTGGCGAGGTAGCTTCTGCCTATACTGCTGGTAAGAAAGTGCTTAGTGTTAAGGGTTTTATGAATCCTGGCAAGATTACTGTTGCTACGGAGACCGACACTCTAGAAGTTGATCCAATCGCGGATGGATTGCCAATAAATCCTGCTCATTTTGATCGATATGAATATACCGTTGATGAGTCCTTATTAGATCATGATGATATGGTTTATGATTTACATTCTGATTTGATTTATGCTCCTATTTATGGTAAAGGTCCAGCTAAAGAGTTTGACGGTTATGGCTTTGTTCGCGTCAAATTTAAGAAAAATTTGTTTGTAACGAGCAATATAGAAAATGCAGGTAAGGTTACGCTTACCGATGCTTCCGGCCCAGATGCTCAGGATGTAGAATTTGGTAAGAAGTATCAGTATAAGAAGGCTTCTACAGTCACTCTTACAGCAGCTCCTGTTGAAGGCTATCAGTTTGTACAATGGACCAACAATGGCACTGTTTTGGGTACCGACAAAACCTTGTCTGTAGAAATGACCTCAGATATGAATGTTGTTGCTGAGTTCAAGAAGATCGATGCTCCCGCTCAGCCTCATACTACAAATCCTGCAACTCCCTCTCAGAACAACAGCGCAAAGCCTAACGCTCATGCGCAATCTACTACAAAACCCACAGCAACATCCACTACTTCTGCGGTAAAGGGTGTACTACCAGTAACAGGAGATGTTTCTACTGCATCTGCCGTTGCACTAGGTTCTCTTGCCATGGTAGTACTAGCAGGAGCCCTTGTTTCAAAAAAGCTTCTTTCTAAGTAAGTCACTTAGAAAGAGTATAAGAAACTACCTTTATTAAAATGACCAGAGAGATTTTCTCTCTGGTCATTTTTTGTGCGGCATGTAGGAGTCTCTAAAACAGAGACAATCTCTGATCTCGGTAGGCAAGAAGCTTGCTTAGAACGAGGTATCGGTAGCCTCAGGATAGTATTTGGCAAACTTGCGAATTTGATTTCCTTCGGTAAGAACTACATCCAGCAACCTCTTTGCGCCTTTATCGGCAGGGTTATGCTGCGGATTTACTACGTTATTGGTAGAAATCAAACGGTTAACTTCATCCATAAGCTTAGGATCACGAATGTACTTGCGCATGAGGGAGAGAGGTACTAGCGTATACAAGGCAGGTTTGTTGGCAATCTGCACGTCTTCAGAATTACCATCAATAGCTTCGTTAATTAAAACTTGCATGGGATTAACACCACCAGCACAGTTGTAATACGAATTGCGACCAATGCGAGGATTGCAATCTAAGAAATACTCTTTACCATCTACAGGGTCGCGTTTAACGTCAAAGTTAGCAAAGCCGTAATAACCAATACTTTGCAGCATGCGCTCAACCTTTGCCCACAGCTCGGGTTTCTCGCGAATAACCATGGCAACAGGATTGCCTAGCATAGCAGGTGCGTGATCCTCCAAAATAACCTGAGCGGCACCTAGCATCCGAGCGTTTCCATCAGCGTCCATATAGATGGTGATGGAATCCATATAGGTATCATCGCCACCAATGAGCTGCTGGACAAGAAAATCGCCAGCAAAGCCAGATGCTCGCAAGTTGGACCAAAGTGTATCTAATTCAGACTGGTTATTGATGTTGTAAACCTTCTTAAAACCTTTAATGAGTGTGGAATAATAGCTGGCAGATTCCGCGGGCTTTGCAATTACGGGAAAGCTCAATGCGGTGGGTTTAATAGCATCAGTTCCAGCAAGATGGACTACTTCAGTTTGGGGCACCTCAAGGCCATGAGCTTTACAAAGTTGGGAAAACGTGGCTTTATCACACACGGAGTTAAAGGCATCCAAAGAAGGAATAGGGCACACTACATTTGCTGGTAGCTGGTCATATACTCGTTCAAGCAATTCAATCAGCTGATCTGTATTTGCTATTAGCAAAATGGTTTTCTCGGCAGCATTTGCACTAAGGGAAGTGAGTGCTTCCAATAAATAAATGTCATCCAAGGCTTTAACGGTATATGTGGTCAAAATCTTGGAGTGTGAGATTGCACCAATAAAACCTGTGTTAATAAGGATGGGCTTGACGCCAAGAGCCTCGTTGCATTCACGCGCAAGAGCGTAGGCTCCAATGTCGCCACCAATTACGACGGGTAAAATGTCAGTGCGAGTTGTGGTGGCACTCATGGTATCTCCTTGTGGTAAGCGCAATGCCAGGTGCACTGTGTGTGCGTATGTTTAGGTATAGCGCGCGTTTAAGCAGCAAATATACGGATTATATCATGTGAGGTTTGATAAAAAGATTTACATCAAAGCTTCGACAAACGTGCAAGTTGGGTAGTATGGAGCTATGTCAGATTTGCACAACATATCGCAGGGTTCGCATGATTTAGTAGACCATGCGCTGGTAGAGCTTGTAAATCAAGTGCCTACAGATCCCGGCTGCTATCTATGGAAAAATGCCGCCGGTAAGGTGCTCTATGTGGGCAAGGCAAAAAACCTACGTTCTCGCATGCGACAGTATGTGCATGGCACGGACGAGCGTATTAAGATTCCATTCTTAATGGAAGAGACCACCAGTTTTGATTATGTGGTGGTTGGCTCAGAACACGAGGCATTAGTGCTGGAAATCAACCTTATCCAGCAATATCATCCTCCCTACAATGTGGATCTTAAGGATGACAAGAGCTATCCCTATATTGCGCTTACCAAGGGTGATGTGTTTCCAGCACTTAAGTACACGCGAGAGAAACACAAGCCAGGCACCCGCTATTTTGGTCCCTATACTGATGCTAAATCTGCCCGAGAGATGATAGATATTGTGCGTAAGGTTACTCCGTTTTGTGTGGGAAGTTGTGCAGAGTGGCGTCGTGTTAATCGTTTGGCGCAGGCCCGTCCGGACGATAAGGACATTATTCAGCTTATTTGTGCGCAAAATGGGCGTCCTTGTTTTGACTTTCATGTGGGTAAGGGTCCCGGTGTATGTGCGGGAGAAGTTACACCAGAACAGTATGATCAAAACGTACGCTTAGTAGAAGATTTTTTGTCAGGACATCGTGGCGCTTTTATTGCACAACTTACTGATCAAATGCAAGATGCTGCAGCGGAATTAGACTTTGAAAAAGCAGCTCGCATTAAGCGTCGTTTGGATGTTATTAAAGGTTTGGATGACAAGCAGCGCGTGGTGTTTCCCACTGCTATTGATGCAGATTTTATCGGCTTTTGGCGTGAAGAAACCATTGCCGGTGCCTGTATCTTTCTTGTTCGGGAAGGCCGCGTTATTCGCAGCTGTGAATTTATCTTAGACAAAGGCAATGATGTCCCTGAGCAAGAATTAGTTGCGGGATTTGTTAAGCGCTACTACGAGCAAACCGCAGATCTTCCACTTGAAGTAAATATACCTGTACAGCTGGTTGACCCTGAGGCAGTGGAGGAATGGCTGAGTGCAAAGCGTGGGCGTAAGGTGGTATTGCACGTTCCACAACGTGGTGAGAAGGCCCATCTAGCTAGCATGGCTTCCACCAACGCACGCCACGCGCTTATGCGTTACGAACTTCGCACAGGATATGATGATAAGCGTACCAATGATGCTCTTATGCAGCTAGAAAGTGCATTGGCGTTGGATGGCCCACCCATGCGTATAGAGTGTTTTGATATTTCCACCATTCATGGCAAACATACGGTTGCTTCTATGGTTGTATTTACTGCAGGCAAACCGGATAAGTCTCAGTATCGTCGCTTTAAGATTAAGACACCACTTATTGAGGCAAACGATGTTGTGTCTATGGCAGAAGTTATGGGTCGTCGTTATGGTCCTGAGCGCATGGCAGACGAACGTTTTGGCAAGAAACCCGATCTTCTCATCCTAGATGGTGGTAAACCTCAGCTTAATGCTGCTCGTAAGCAGTTGGCAGAGTTGGGAGTGAATATTCCTATGGCAGGTCTTGCTAAGTCTGATGAGGAATTGTTTGTCGTGTGGGACGATGTTCCTGTTGTGCTGCCCTCAGGGTCAGCGTCGTTATATTTAGTTAAGCAGGTTCGCGATGAGGCTCACCGTTTTGCCATTACCTTCCATCGAGAATTGCGTGGTAAGGCTATGACTGTTTCCATCTTAGATGAGATAGAAGGTATTGGTCCTACACGCAAAAAGGCTCTTAAAAAGGCCTTTGGTAGCATGAAAAAATTGCGTGCAGCTTCAGTAGAGGATATTGCAGGGGTGCCTGGTATTCCGCAGGCTGTGGCACAAGATGTGTACGATACCCTACGCGCCTGGGATGCAGAGTTGGCAAAAACACATAAGCATGCACCTGCAGATGGGCAGATGGCTGAGCAAGCAGATGAGCAAGCTGCCAAACTGTCAAAGGTGTAGCTTATACTAAGACTATCTACGTTTTTGGAGGGCATATGGCTAACGTAAGCAAAACCGAAGTCCCCGATGTTGTTGTTATAACTGGCATGAGTGGCGCTGGTCGTACTGAGGCCATGCACATTTTTGAGGATCTTGGCTATTACGTTATTGATAATCTGCCGCCTGAGCTCATGCTTACGCTGGCTAAAATTGTAGGTATTAATAGCGGAGTTGGTCGTCATCTGGCTATTGTATGTGATCTACGCAGCCAAGGTCTGTTTGATGAGCTGTTAGATGAGCTGGATAGTCTTACGGACCATGAGATTAGTTATAGTCTGATGTTTTTAGATTCTTCGGATGAAGTTTTACGTAGGCGTTTTTCTGAACGTCGTCGCAGGCACCCCATTGCCAATGAGGGTGAAGATACCATTCACGCCATTCGTCGTGAGCGAGAACAGCTGGCAGAAGTGCGCAATCGTGCGGATATGGTGTTTGATACTTCAAGGATGCGTACATCTACGTTACGCAATAAGATTCGTGCACGCTATTCTGAGCTGAGCGATACCCAGCTCATGGAGGTACATGTTTTCTCGTTTGGCTTTAAATATGGCATGCCCGTAGAAGCAGATATCCTTATTGATGTGCGATTTTTGCCCAATCCCTATTACGATTCAGATATGCGTAGACTTACGGGCCAAGACAAAAAAGTGTCTGATTTTGTGTTAGAGCGTCCGGAAACCAAGAAGTTTTTGTCAGCATGGGAAAACTTGTTGGATTCGGTTATGCCTGGCTATGTATCCGAAGGTAAGCCACAGCTTTCTATTGCGGTGGGCTGTACGGGAGGTCAGCACCGTTCTGTTACCCTGGCCACGCAGACAGCTCGATATTTAATGGCTCATGGTTATCAGGTGAGCCTGTCGCATCGTGATTTGCCTCGTGCCGAGACTCACTAGAAACTTACTAAGATGAATGCGTTGCATATACCGCGTATAGTAAGCATTGGGGGAGGTAGTGGTCAGTCCCAGCTTATCCGTGCACTTAGGCAGTTTAACTGCACACTTACAGCCATTGTTGCTATGGCAGATGATGGTGGCTCTACAGGCTTGCTCCGCCAACAAATGAGCTCTATTCCACCAGGAGACATACGTAATTGTCTAGTGGCTCTAGCTCAAGATCCCACCTCTGCCTTAGTGCGTTCTTTTCAGAGGCGCCTGCCTTTTGCATCTAACCATGCTTTAGGCAATTTATTGCTTGCAATCTTGGCAGACGAGTCAAATTCATTTATGGAAGCTATTCATGTTTGCGAGAACATGTTTCATTGCGTGGGAAAAGTTGTGCCTTCTACCTTGGATAACGTACTTTTGCGAGGAAAAACACTGGATGGTCGCGTTATATGCGGAGAAGATTTTATTGGACATGGACCCTGTACCTTAGATCGAGTGTGGCTAGAGCCTGCTTCTCCTACTGCATGTCCTGAGGCTGTTGCAGCAATTAAACAGGCTGATCTTGTAGTATTAGGTCCAGGTTCGCTCTTTACGTCCATCATTCCCAATCTATTGGTTCCAGGTATTTTGGAGGCCTTGCACAGCTGTACCGCACGTTGTGTATTTGTCTGTCCTAAGGCAGATGAGCAGTATGAATCGTGGGGTCTTGCTGCAGATGAATATGTTCAAGCACTTATCAATCATGGTTTAAGTGGTTGTATAGATGCCGTGCTGCTACACAAAACCAAAGAAAGTGTGGGAGCTGCTACGGTAAGTTTTAGGGCACTTACCCAAGAACAAATTACTGCTCATTCATTGGGTTTTTCGGCACAAAACGCACGCCCTGTACGTGTAGATGCACCCATAGTAGAACATATAGAATCACACATACCTACGGTTGTAGTGCGTGACTTTGACCTTCCTGGTATGCCAAGCGTGCATAATCCTCATAAGTTGGCAGACGCTTTACGTGGAGTGTGCCCTGTTCCGTTAGAAGAGGTGACACATGTCATTTACAGCAGAAGTTAAAGATGAGCTTTCTCGCGTTAAGCGTAAGTCTGCTGCGGCCGATATGGCTGAATTAGCTGCTCTTATTCGTATTTGTGGCACGCTGTCTTTTAGGGGACCAGGCAGGTTTTCTATTCGTGTTTCTACCGAGACGGGCGCCGTTGCACGTATGGTGTTGGGGCTTACGCACGACGTATTTAATCTCAAGACCAAGCTTACGTTTCGTCAGTCTATTTTGCATAAATCACGTAACTATCTTATAGAGATTCCAGAGCAGGATCATTTGCAGGACGCACTGGTCAAAATGGGAATTCTTACGCCAAAAGGCAGCCTTGCACAGGGAATCAATCAAGATTTGCTACTTAATACCGCCTGTTGTGACGCCTTTATTCGCGGAGCTTTTTTAGCGGGTGGTTTTATCGCAGATCCACGAGGAGATTTCCATCTAGAAATTGCAGTGACGGGAGATCAGTTTGCAAATCAGCTAGTAGATTTAGTAAATAAGCGAGGGGTCCACGCAAGGCTTAATCATCGGCGTGGTGCCTTTGCTCTGTATCTTAAAAGCTACGAAGATATTGTGGCACTTTTACTGATGCTGGGCGCGCGTCGTATGAGTCGTACGCTGGTCAAGGTCCGACAAATGAAGTCTCTTAAAAATGATGTTAACCGTCGTGTAAATGCCGAGATTGCCAACCAAGCACGCTCTACCGATGCGGCAGCGTCTCAGTTAGACCTTATCGATTTTATCGATAAGAACTATGGCATTCAAAAGCTTCCTGCATCACTTCGTATGTTTTGTGAGTTGCGCCGTGATTTTCCGGAGCTGTCTTTACGTGATTTGGGGCAGCAGTGTACGCCTGCATTGTCTAAGTCTGCACTGTACCACCGCCTACTTCGTTTGCAAGAGATTGAACGCAAGCTTAAAGCAGAAAACGGGACATAAAAAACGGTATAAGGGTTGCGTACTCGTAAAAACCTTGTGCAAAATTTGACCATAAATTACTAGTCAACTTGCAGGTAGATAGCATATTTTTACATAAATTATGCGTTTTGGAGAAAGCCCTCGTGCAATAAGGGTACTATGAGAACAGTCCATTGTTGAGACCGGTCGGCCGCAAGTGGAGCGTGCCGAGGTCCCTCGAAAGGAGAAAGCATGGCAGTTAAGGTTGCTATTAATGGTTTTGGTCGTATTGGTCGTTTGGCTTTCCGCCAGATGTTTGGTCACGAGGGTTCCGAGATTGTTGCAATCAATGACCTCACTTCCCCCGAGATGCTTGCATACCTTCTTAAGTACGACTCTACTCAGGGCAACTATTCTCGCGATCACAAGATCGAGGCAACCGAGAATTCCATCGTTGTAGATGGCAAGGAAATTACCATTTACAAGGAGGCAGACGCTAATAACCTTCCTTGGGGCGAGCTTGGTGTAGACGTAGTTCTCGAGTGCACCGGTTTTTATACTTCTAAAGATAAGGCACAGGCTCACATTAACGCTGGTGCTAAGAAGGTTGTTATTTCTGCTCCTGCAGGCAGCGATCTTCCCACTGTTGTATTTAACGTTAACCATGAGGAGCTCACCGCTGATGACAACATCATCTCTGCAGCTTCTTGCACCACTAATTGCCTTGCACCTATGGCAAAGGGTCTTAATGACTTTGCACCTATTGTATCCGGCATCATGACCACCATTCATGCTTACACTGGTGATCAGATGACCCTTGATGGTCCTCAGCGTAAGGGCAACTTCCGTCGTTCTCGTGCTGCAGCAGAGAATATTGTTCCTAACTCTACTGGTGCTGCAAAGGCTATCGGTCTGGTTCTTCCTGAGCTCAACGGCAAGCTTATTGGTGCCGCTCAGCGTGTTCCTACGCCTACCGGCTCTCTTACCAACCTCTACGCAGTAGTAGATAAGAAGGTTACTGTAGATGAGGTCAATGCAGCTATGAAGGCTTATTCGCAGACCATCCCCGAAACCTTTGCTTACAACGAGGATGACATCGTATCTCGTGACATTATTGGTGATACCCACGGCTCCATCTTTGATGCTACTCAGACTATGGTGCAGGATTTGGGCAATGGTCAGAGCCTCGTACAGGTTACCTCTTGGTACGATAACGAGAATTCTTATACCTCTCAGATGGTTCGCACCATTAAGTACTTCGAGAAGTTTGTTGCTTAAGTGCACACGAGTTCTTAATACTAGGTAATTTTAGTTGGACGCGGTTGCAGCTTTCTTAGCCGCGACCGCGTCTCGCTTACATCCCCGTTAAGGAGGGCATATGGCCTTTACTAAAAAGACCGTCCGTGATATTGATGTAGACGGCAAGCGCGTTTTGATGCGCGTAGATTTTAACGTGCCTCTGAAGGATGGCGTAGTAACCGACGACACTCGTGTTCGTGCAGCTATTCCCACCATTAGCTACCTTAAGGAACATGGTGCTGGTATTGTTTTGATGAGCCATCTTGGTCGTCCTGCAGGTACTGGCTTTGAGCCCGAGCTTTCTCTAAAGCCTGCTGCCGATAAGCTCGCCGAGCTCACCGGCTTTAATGTAACGTTTTGCGATGACACATATGGTGATAAGGCCGCAGCAGCAGTAGCCGAGGTTAAGCCTGGTGACATTTTGGTTTTGGAAAACGTTCGTTTCCTCAAGGCAGAGAAAAAGAACGATCCTGAAGTAGCCAAGAAGCTTGCCTCCTATGGTGACATCTTTGTTTTGGATGCTTTTGGTACGGCTCACCGTGCTCAGGGTTCTGTAGTAGGACCAGCTGAGTTCATTCCAGCAGTGGCAGGCCTTTTGTTAGAGAAGGAAGTAGATACGCTTACTTCTATCTTTGCAGAACCCGAGCGTCCCTTTGTGGCCATTGTTGGTGGTTCTAAGGTTTCCAGCAAGATTGGTGTTCTTGACCACCTGATTGATTCCGCTGACACTCTGATTATTGGTGGTGGCATGGCGTATACCTTCTTCTTGGCTAAGGGTTACAAGACCGTTGGTACTTCTTTGAAGGAGCCTGATTGGATTGAGCCTGCTGCCAAGATGCTTGCTAAGGCCCAGGAGAAGGGCTGCAAGATTTTGCTTCCTATTGACAACGTGGTAACCGATCACTTTGGTGAGGACGCTGTTGGTGAGGTAGTGTCTTCTGACGCAATTCCTGAGGATCGCATGGGTATGGATATTGGTCCCAAGACCATTGCTCTGTATACCGAGGCTGTTAAGGCTGCCAAGACTGTTTTCTGGAATGGTCCTATGGGTGTATTTGAGTTTGATCAATTTGCAGGCGGCACCGAGGCTGTTGCTCGTGCAATTGCAGACTCTGACTGCACCTCCATCATTGGTGGTGGCGACTCTGTAGCTGCTATTAATAAATTTAACCTTGCAGATAAGATGAGCTGGATTTCCACTGGTGGCGGTGCATCTATGGAGCTCGTAGAGGGCAAGGCCCTTCCTGGAGTGGAGGCGCTTCTTAATGCGTAATCGTATGATTGCTGGCAACTGGAAGATGAACAAGACCTACACCGAAAGTGTGGTGCTTGCTTGCGAGCTTGCTGAAGAATTAAAGGATGGCACAGGCAATGTAGATGTTGTAGTGTGTCCTCCAACGGTAGACCTTAAGGGCGTTGCTACGGTCATTGACCAGCAAAATGCTCATTTTGGTCTGGGTGCACAAAATGTGTACTGGGAAGAGTCTGGCGCCTATACCGGCGAGACTGCTCCTGACATGCTTACTAATATTGGCGTAGGTTACTGCATCATTGGTCACTCTGAGCGTCGTAGTTATTTTGGCGAGACCGATAAGGACATTAACAAGAAGGCCAAGGCTTTGATGGAGCACAACATTGTGCCCATCAGTTGTTGTGGTGAGTCTCTTGAGGTTCGCGAGGCTGGCAAACACGTAGAGTTTGTAGTTGATCAAATTAAGAAGGACACCAAGGATTTGGCTATTACCGATCCTTCCAAGTACGTTATTGCTTACGAGCCCATCTGGGCCATTGGCACCGGCAAGACAGCCACTGCCGATGACGCCCAAGAAGTATGCGGTGCAATTCGTGCGACCTTGGTTGAGATTTTTGGCCAGCAGATTGCAGATGGTATTCGCATTTTGTATGGCGGCTCTGCTAAGCCCGACAACGTAGCTGGCTTCCTCGAGAAGGACGACGTAGACGGTGCTTTGGTTGGTGGTGCTTCTTTGAAGGCAGACTCCTTCGCCGCAATGGTTAAGGCGGTTATGTAATGAGTTCTAAAGTACGTAGGCCAGCAATGCTTGTTATCATGGACGGCTGTGGACTTGCTCCAGCAGGCCCAGATAACTCTGTCTCTCTGGCAAAGCGTCCTTACTGGGATAGCCTGATGGCTACGTATCCCAGTACCACCTTGGGCGCTTCGGGTGAGGACGTTGGTCTGCCCGATGGACAAATGGGAAACTCTGAGGTTGGTCACCTTAATATTGGTGCAGGCCGCATTGTGTACCAGTCTTTATCTTTGATTAACAATGCCATTAAGGATGGTTCTATCAAGGAGAATCCTGCTTTAGTTGATGCAATGGATGCTGTTATTGCTAATAGCTCTACGTTGCATATTATGGGTCTTATCTCCAATGGTGGCGTTCATTCTGATATGGCGCATGCAGAAGCGCTTATTGCTATGGCTTCCGAGCGCGGCGTAAAGCGCATTCGCATTGATGCCTTTACGGATGGACGTGACGTTCCACCTCAATCTGGCGCGGGCTTCATGGTTGATTTCCAGGCATTTATCGATAAAACCGCTGCTCAGTATGGTAATGATATTGCTATTGCTACGGTTTCTGGTCGTTACTATGGCATGGATCGAGACAATCGCTGGGAGCGCGAGGAGCTTGCGTATAACGCCATTGTTATGGGGCAGGGCGTTTCAGCTACTTCTGCGGAAGATGGCTTAAAAGCTTACTACGAGCAGGATCCTCGTGGTGATGAGTTTGTAAAGCCTTTTGTGTTGGATACTTCTGGCTTGGTAGATGGTGACACAGTTGTCTTTTTCAACTTCCGTCCCGACCGCGCACGCGAGATTACGCGCGCCATTACCGATCCGCAGTTTACAGGCTTTGAGCGTAAAAGCATTCCTCAGTTGGCTGCTTTTGTTACCATGACCGAGTATGATCCAACCTTGGATGTACAAGTGGCTTACGCTAAGACTGTTCCTGCTAACGTTCTTGCAGATGTGCTTGCAAGTAAGGGTCTCAAGCAGCTTCATACTGCAGAGACTGAGAAGTACGCTCATGTAACGTTTTTCTTTAATGGTGGGGTAGAGGAGCCTAAGGAAGGGGAGACTCGTGTTCTTATTCCGTCTCCTAAAGTTGCAACCTATGACTTACAGCCTGAAATGAGCGAGCCTGAGGTTACTGCTAAACTTACTGAGGCAATCAACAACGATGTGGCAGATTTTTATGTAGTTAATTACGCAAACTGCGATATGGTTGGTCATACCGGTGTAGTTGAAGCAGCTACCAAGGCTACCGAGGCGGTAGATCATGGCCTATCCAACATCATTCCTGCTATTTTGGCTAAGGGTGGCTTTGCTCTTGTTACGGCAGACCACGGTAATGCAGATCACATGTATGACGTAGTAGATGGCAACAAATTACCGTTTACTTCTCATACCACCAATCGAGTGCCTCTTATTGTGGTTGATGACCAGCAGCCTAAACTTGCCAATATTGAGGATGGCCGCCTGTGTGACCTTGCTCCAACTATTTTGGCAATGATGGGTGTAGAGCGTCCTGTAGAAATGACAGGTAGAGTGCTTGTGGAGGAGTAGTCTTTCCACAGCTCATGTGCTATGCTACTCAATTGTTGAGTGAAGCTTTTAAAGCCGGTACCGCTCATGCAGTGCCGGCTTTTTTATGAAATTGTTATTTGAGGAGATTTAGTCGTGAGTCCATTAAACATTGTTTTGCTGGTTGTTTGGGCAATTTCCGCTCTTGCAGTAGTTATTTTGGTGCTCATGCACTCCGGTAAGGGTACCGGTGTTTCTGACATGATTGCCAGCTCCCTGTATAATTCTTCTGCTGCTTCAGGAGTGTGGGAGAAGAATCTGGATCGTCTGACAGTTATTGCATCAGTGGTGTTTGTAGTTACCATCCTTATTTTTGTTATCACCTTCCCTCAGGGTACGTTCTAAAAAAGTGTCTTTTTGCATTTCTCGTACCACATGTTTTATGCAAAAAACTCCATATATATGAGAAAAACGCCTCCTTTTGGAGGCGTTTTGTTAATAATTGGAAACAATACCAACAAAATTACTTTATAAAAAGCTAATAATTCCCTATATTGTGTAATAAGTATTAAATGCACCCAATATATGTTCCTGTGGGCAAACTGGTTGCTCCGCTTATATTGGGCTATAAGGAGGACACATGGCTGACAACCTCATGATTGGTCGTCGTACCTTTGTTAAGGGTGGCCTTGCAGCAAGTGCTCTTACCGCACTGGCAGCTTGCAAGAATAACTCTAACGCAGGTGGCGGTTCTGGCAAGTCTGGCGGAACCATGAAGTTCTATCTCTCCGAGCCTGTAGCAATCGATCCTTACAACGCTCAAGAGTCCGAAGGTACTCAGGTTGAGCACATTCTGTTTGACTCCCTTACCGCGTTTGATTGGAAGAAAAAAGAGCTTGTGGGCAAGGCAGCAGAGTCTTGGGACGTCAATGATGACGCTACTGAATTTACCTTCCACTTGGTAAAGGGTGCTAAGTTCCACAATGGCGATAAGGTAGATGCTGCTTCCTTTAAGCGTGGCTGGGAGCGTATTTGCAATCCCAATATGAAGACTCCTTCCGAGATTGCCTATCACCTTGATCCTGTTGTTGGTGCAACAGAGATGAAGGCTGGTACTGCTACCGAGCTTACTGGTGTAACTTGTCCAGACGAGAACACCCTTGTAGTTAAGCTTACGGCGCCTACTGCTGACTTCCCTTATATTACCTGCCACCCAGGTCTTGCTCCTGTTCCTCAGGCAGCTTTGGATGATCCCGATGCATTTTTGCTTGCACCTATTGGTAATGGTCCCTTCATGATGGATGGCAAGTGGGAGTCTGGTCAGTACATCAACGTTAAACGTTTTGATGATTACTATGGCGAGAAGGCCAAGCTTGATGGCATTAACTTCTCCATCCAGAAGGATCCTAACACTGGTTTTACTGAGTTCACCGCTGGAAATATGGACTTCTGCGCTATTCCTTCTGGTCGCATTAAGGAGACCGAGGGTCAGTATGGCAAGTCTGATGACGGCTATACCGTAAGTGCTGGTAAGCAGGTTTTGACTGGTGCAAATGCAGCTCTGTATTACTTGGTTATGAATCTTAATGATAAGACTATGGCAGACGTAAACGTACGCCGTGCTATTTCTCTGGCTATTAATCGCCAAAACATTGCTGATACGCTGTATGAGGGCGCTCGTATCCCTGCAGATGGCTTGTTCCCCAGCCTTATTGACGATAATCCTGCTAATAAGTGGGCATATTCCAAGTATGATTTTGATGCTGCTAAGAAGATTATGGATGACAACAATCTTGCTGGCACCGAGATTACCCTTTCTTACAATACAGGTGGTGGCCACGAGGATCTTATGACCATCGTTCAGGGTGACCTCGAGAAGGTTGGATTTAAGGTAACTCAAGATGGTATGGAGTGGGCATCCTATCTCTCCAAGATGGGTAATGGCGACATTCAGTTTGGTCGTTTAGGCTGGACTGCAGACTACCCAACAATGGATAACTTCATTTATCCTAACTTCTTCTCTACGGCAGAGAATAATTACTCCAAGTTTAATGACCCTGAGATTGATGCTGCCATTCTTGCAGCACGTCAGGAAAATGATGAGGAGAAGCGTCGCCAGGCATACCGCGAGATTAATAAGAAGCTTGGTGATCTTGCAATTATTGTTCCTATCGTGTATTACTCTCACAACCATGTTGGTTCTTCAAAGGTTGCCAACTTCTACTTCAATCCTCTTAACAAGGGTGATTTTGCTACTGCAGAGATGCAGGCATAACAGCTGTTTAGACTGCTTTTATTGTGTAAGGCAGGGTACCATATGGCCGGTATCCTGCCTTCTTTCGCATCTATGACATTTTCTCATAGATGTCACATAATTCTTGCATAGATTAGTGTCTATACTTGTGTAGTTTGTTTTTGTATGTGTCCTAATAGCGGAAAAAAGGATTCCAGGTATGGGGAAGTACATTCTTAAGCGAATTCTCCAATTCATACCAGTCTTTCTTGGTGTGACGCTTATCTTGTTTGCGATGGAGAATATCGTTCCTGGTGACCCTATCAAGCTTATGGCTGGAGAGAAAAAGCTTGATCCTGTCACTGAGTTAAACTTGCGCATTTCATATGGCTTGGTTGAAACTGACGCAAATGGTCAGGCTCTAAAAGATGAGTCTGGTAACGCAATTCCTACACCTATGTGGAAGCGGTATGTGACCTATTTGAACAATCTACTCCATGGAGATTTGGGTACTTCCTATCAGCGTAGTGGTCAGACAGTAACAAGTATTTTGCTTTCCAAGTACCCCTACACCATTCGCTTGTCTATTGTGGCTATTTTGCTTGAGGCAGCAATTGGTATTGGTGCTGGTATGATTTCCGCAATTAAACGGTATTCATTCTGGGACATACTGGTAACTTTGGTCACTTCTATCCTGGTTGCAATGCCTGCATTTTGGTTTGGTATGTTACTGCAGCTCATCTTTGGTGTTGCGCTTAAGAATGTAACCGGCGGAGCGGTCTATTTGCCCATTTCTGGTGCAGGTGGTCCAAATGCGGACTTCCAAGGTTGGGTTTATTATATTCTTCCGGCTCTTACCTTAGCTGCTGTATCTACTGCATATACGGCTCGTATCATGCGTTCCCAGCTACTTGAGGTTATGAACCAAGACTATATTCGTACTGCTCGTGCTAAAGGTCTTTCTCGTCGTAGTGTAATTTTGCACCACGCTTTAAAAAATGCCCTCATCCCTGTTGTTACCTATATTGGTATGGACTTTGGTGGCATGATGGCAGGCGCCATCCTTACCGAGACAGTATTTAACTGGCCCGGTGTTGGTTTTGAAACCTACCGTGCAATTACCCAGCGTGACTGGCCTATTGTTTTGGGTTCGGTAACCGTCATCGTAGTTTTGGTTATGGTTATTAATTTGCTTGTAGATGTTAGCTACGCCTTCCTTGATCCTCGTATTAGGTATGGCGCACCTAAGGACCAGGGTTAGGAGGGACTTAGCATGGCAGATGAGAAGAATCAAGCAACTGAAGTTGCATCTGAATCTCAAAAAGAGTCCACTGCAGCCGCTCCTGCTCGTACACTTTGGGGCGATGCATGGGGTCGTTTGCGTAGGAACAAACTTGCAATGGGTGGTCTGATTTGGATTGCTCTGATGGTTGTTATTGCCATTAGTGCAGACTTGTGGGTGCCTCAGGTTTTGGGTAGTCCAACATTTTCTGACTCCTCCAACATGGCTGCAGTTTCCAGGCTTGCACCTTCATTGGAGCATCCTTTTGGTACAGATACCTTAGGTCGCGATGTTTTGAGCCGTGTAATTTATGGTGCTCGTATTTCGCTTTCTGTTGGTTTATTAGCAACTGCTATTTCTACCATCATTGGTTTGTTTATGGGAGCAATGGCTGCTTACTATGGTGGTATCTGGGATACGATTATCATGCGTCTTGCAGATGTCTTTCTCGCGTTTCCGTACATCTTATTTGTAATTGCCTTGTTGGCTGTTATTGGGCCTGGTATTCAAAACGTCTTTGTTGCTATTGGTGTTTTGGGTTGGCCATCTATTGCTCGCGTATTCCGTTCGGCAATTCTTACGGTTAAGGAAAATGACTATGTAGATGCAGCACGCGCTATGGGAGCATCTGATTTCCGTATTGTTGCTCGTCACATTTTTCCTAACTCCGTAGCAACTATTGTTGTATATGCAACTATGAATATTGGTGGTGCAATCCTTACCGAGGCCGCTCTGTCCTTCTTGGGCATGGGTGTTGTTCCACCAGATCCTTCTTGGGGCATTATGATTCAAGATGGCCAGGTGTATCTGGCAACTCAACCTTGGCTCATGGTTATGCCTGGTATTGCAATTCTCACCACCGTTTTGTCCTTCACCTTGTTGGGTGATGGCTTGCGCGATGCACTCGATGTAAAGATGAAGGATGCATAAGATGGCTAAAAAGAACGATAACTGGGTTGATCTTAAGACTCAGCCCGTACCAGAAGGTCATCACCTGCTTGAGGTAGACGATCTAAAGATGTATTTTCACACCCAAGATGGTGTGGTAAAGGCTGTTAACGGTGTAAGTTATACGCTTGACCGTGGCGAGACCTTAGGTGTAGTAGGAGAGTCTGGTTCTGGTAAATCAGTAACAAGCCTCACCATCATGGGTCTTATCGATATGCCTCCAGGAAAGATTGAGGGCGGTGATGTGCGCTATCGTGGCAAGTCTTTGTTGAAGATGTCTGAGCATGAGATGGAGCACATTCGTGGCAACGATATTGCTATGATCTTCCAAGACCCCATGACCTCGCTTAACCCTGTTTACACCATTGGTCGTCAGCTGGGCGAAGGACTTCGTTTGCATCGTGGCTACACCAAGCAGCAGGCAAATGAGCGTGCTATTGAGCTTTTGGAGCTTGTTGGTATTCCTAATGCTCGTGAGCGTCTCAAGAGTTACCCTCATGAGTTTTCTGGTGGTATGCGTCAGCGCGTTATGATTGCAATGGCTTTGGCTTGCGATCCTGACATTTTGATTGCGGACGAGCCTACCACAGCTTTGGACGTAACCATTCAAGCTCAGATTGTTGAGCTCATGAAGCGTATGCAGGAAGAGAATGGCAACGCCATTATCATGATTACGCATGATTTGGGTGTTGTGGCAGATGTGGCCGACAAGATCATGGTTATGTATGCGGGTTCACCTGTTGAGTTTGGTACCGCAGACGAGATTTTTTATAATGCACTACACCCTTATACTTGGGGTCTTGTTCGTTCTATTCCTAAACCTGCGGTTGACGAGAAGAGCGAACTTACGCCCATTCACGGTAATCCTCCCTCATTGGTTCATGTGCCCGAGGGCTGTGCCTTCTCACCCCGTTGTCCTTATGCAACGGATTTGTGTCGTACGCAAAAGCCTGAGTTGCATGTGACCGAAACTGGTCACTATTCTCGTTGTCACTTTGCTGGTGACGCAGATTTTGTTGCAAAGAATGCACCCGAGACTTCTCGTAGTGCTAACAAGGGAGAGGAGGAGTAATGGCCATGGTAGATAAGCATGTCGGCGAGCCTCTCCTTCATGTGGAGCACCTTACTAAAGAGTTTCCTGTAGAGTCTGGCGTTCTTGCTAGTCGTATGAACAAGAAGCGTGTTCACGCAGTAAATGATGTTTCTTTTGACATTTGGCCTGGCGAAACCTTTGGTCTGGTTGGTGAGTCTGGTTGCGGTAAGTCAACTACAGGTCGCTGCATCATGCATTTAACTCAGCCTACCAGTGGTAAGGTTGTGTTTGATGGCAAGGATGTTGGCAAGCTTAACAAGGCTGGCCTTAAGGAAATGCGTCGCAACATGCAGTTCATCTTCCAAGATCCCTATGCCTCTCTTAACCCACGTATGACCATTGGTGAGATTGTCTCCGAACCTCTGCTCATTCACGGTGTCATGCCCAGTAGGGAAGAGCGTATTGACTACGTACGTAATTTACTCGATGTTGTAGGCCTTAATCCCGAGCACATCAACCGCTATCCCCATGAGTTTTCTGGTGGTCAGCGTCAGCGTGTTGGCATTGCACGTGCATTTGCCCTTAAGCCTAAACTTATTATTTGTGATGAGCCTGTATCTGCTTTGGATGTTTCTATCCAGGCACAGGTGCTCAACCTGCTTACGGATCTCCAAAAAGAGTATGGTACAGCCTACTTGTTTATTGCTCATGATCTTTCAGTCGTTCAGCACATTTCTGACCGTGTAGCCGTAATGTATCTGGGCAACATGATGGAGACTGCAGACTGGAAAACACTTTACGATGCTCCTCAGCATCCTTACACGCAGTCGCTTTTATCGGCAGTACCCATTCCTGATCCTGACATTCAGCGTACGCGTGAGCGCATTATTTTGCGCGGCGATGTACCTTCACCTATTGATCCTCCTGCGGGTTGTCGTTTCCATACACGTTGCCCCATTGCTCAGGATATTTGTGGACAAGAGCCCATGCCTGAGTTCCGTGAGGTAGGCAAGAAACATTTCTGTGCGTGTCACTTTGCATCAGTCAATCCTATTAAGGATGCATCGATTGAGCTTTAAAAGGATATGCTAAGAGAGTAAAAGTTTAGCTATAAAAAAGTTTTGTAATCAAGAAGCGAGGTAGATTTACTACCTCGTTTTTTGTATCCAATGAGAGATATTTTTATTTGATATGCAGTAGTATTTCTTGCAGTAAAAGAAGTAATGTGAAGGCGCTCAAACAAAAATTGCTACCATTTGTGGAAAAAGTTCTTGTAAAATAAGTTGTTAGTAATATAACAAAGATAGGAAAGAGTCTACTTTAATCATTTGGTTTCTGGTGTGGTATGTACTGGGGGAGATGATTATATGTTTGCTGATGTTAAGCAGAACGATGTTAAAAAGGTATTGACGTATTTACTATATGCCGATTGTTTAATCGCTGGAGCTATTTCCCTTATTTTGGTTAATTTCTTTGGATTTCAAGGGAGTAGCACTATTGTTATGGTTTTGTATCCTGCGTTAACTACAGTTTACTTTTTTATTGCCGCGCATCTTCTTCATAAAAAGTGGGTGTATGTTGTTGCATTTCTTTCTTTGATGTTTACGATTTTTCTATACTTTACTTAGGGAAAACTATCTGAATGAATTTATTTTGCGAGGCAAGGGATATAAATGGACAGGCTCAAAGAGCTTAAAGAGGCGCGTACTGCGGCGCTTAATGTAATTGCCAGAATAGATAATGCTATTTCTTCTTTGGATAGCGCTTCTTCTTGGGGATTATTTGACATATTGGGTGGAGGAACATTTTCTAGCTTTATTAAGCGCGAGAAAATCAAGGATGCTAATAGTGATATTAGAGGGTTATCTGCTTCATTGCACACGCTTAATAAAGAGCTTGAAGATGTAAACATGTATCTACCTAACGAGATAAGCGATACTGTGACTGACGGTATGTTTGATATTTGGTTTGATAACATTTTTACTGATGTGCGCGTTCAGAGTGAAATTAAACAATCCCTTAGGGAACTCAAAGATTTTAGAATGTCAGTTGTTGAGATTGTTGCTAGGCTTGATGCAGAGATACGCACTTTAGCTTAGTGTGTAGGGACAATCCTTTCTTAGAATGTTCAAAG
Source organism: Atopobium fossor DSM 15642 (assembly GCF_000483125.1). Taxonomy (GTDB): domain Bacteria; phylum Actinomycetota; class Coriobacteriia; order Coriobacteriales; family Atopobiaceae; genus Atopobium; species Atopobium fossor. The sequence goes on along the minus strand of NZ_KI519553.1, from coordinate 893,962 downwards.
CGTTAATCACAGAAATTATCAAAATTATTGTTTGCATAAGCAAGAGCATGTGTTATATTACTTCTTGCTGTAACGCACGTCGGAGTGGCGGAATTGGCAGACGCGCTAGCTTGAGGTGCTAGTGACTACTCAACGGTCGTGCGGGTTCAAGTCCCGCCTCCGACACCAGCGTTAAAAGTAGATAAGAGCCCCGCAGGGGCTTTTTTTATATCGCTTTGTGCGATGGGATACGGGGTGTGTCGCATGTCAGAAGATTTCCAGACTGATTCTTATCCCTCTACAAGTATTGAGCGTGCCTATTCTGTTGGTTCGGGCATAACAGCACCTGCTACTTTGGCACGCATGCTTGACATTACCTCTAATGGAGTCATTGTTTTTGCAAGCACGGGCGTTGTGCTTTTTTCTAATGAGCGCGCAGCTCATATGCTGGGTGTACGCTCTCTTATCGGACGTCGTGTGGATGAATTTATGTATCCTGCCCAGTCATTGGGATCTCAAGCTACTGTCGCAACGTTTGTTCCGCCTTTTGCTACTGATGGCTCTACGTGCTCAGTCGTTGCACGCCACAGCAACGGAGGTGATGTCTTTCTTACTATACGTTGCGATGAAATTAGCGCTCCAGGTAATAATTATTTACTCATTATGGAGCCTTCTTCGTTGTTAGCCGGTTCAGGCAATGAACAAACTAACGAGCTTGTAAGTGAACTGCGCGGAGCTAATCGTAGACTTTCTGGTGTGCTTAACATTGTGTTGGAGACTTTGGACTGGAGCGATGTTGCTACGTTGTTTACCAACGTATTGGAACAGCTACGTGACACTATGGAGGCAACGGGCACGCTTTTGTATCTGGCAGAATCCGATGGCTTAGTGTTGCGCGGCACTACAGCCTCCATGGAAACCTTACGTGTCCCCAAGTATTTATCGTTAGGTGAGGGAATGGAGCTACACGCTATTGCTGCTGGTAAGGCAATTCGTGTGCAGCTTTTATCGCCAGAAAAAGAGGATTTACGCGCCCAGAACTTTCATATGCGCAGGGTGCTTAATGAGGAGACAAACGAGACCTTTAGTATTTCCGTACGAGCACTGTTTCCCTTTGCGAGTAGTATTTTAGTGCCCGTATGGTTTGCAGAGCGTGTAATTGCTCTGATTGTAGTGGGCTGGGAACGCTCTAGATCGCTCAGACGTGATGATGCACGCCTGTTGGACTCGGTGGCACAGTATTTATCCGTACAGCTAATGGGTGCACTTACTGACCTCCGTACGCAGCACAGAGCTCGTTTGGACGGCTTTGTATCGAGCTTACATGATCGTATGTCAGATAAAGATAGTTTTACGGGTGCAGATGTGGGAGAGATGTTCCGTAGTGCCTGCGAGCAAATAGAAACGCGCTTTATTCCGTTGGAAGTTTCAGAGGATGGAATGCTAAGCGTCTATCCCACTAATGACGCTCATAGGCTTATAGGTAGCTTACCTGTACAGCTTTCAGAGCTTTGTGAATTGAGTTCTATAGATGAAGTAGCTGCAACATCACTTATGAGTACAGTGGCAGGTAATAAGTTGTCTGCATGGTTGGAAGACCAGGGTGTAGAAAACCGTGGTGCCTTTGTGTATGTGGGTACGTTAGCTAAGAAGAACTGGGCATATTTGGCATTGCGTTCCGATGAGTATGAACCGCTTGAGGACATAGAGATTGCGTTTTTGCGTAATGTGAGTACAACGCTCAAGGATGGCTTGGCAAGTGCAAAGGCACGTACCAATGATAAACGTATTGCGCAGGCTCTTCAGCTGGGTATGCGCAATGAATTACAAAAGGTCGAAGGTATTTTTGCAGATGGTATTTATTCTTCTGCAACAGCTGATGCCTTTGTTGGTGGAGATTTTTACGATTTAATTCGTTTGCCGGGACATCGTGCTTGCGTCATTTTAGGTGATGTATCAGGACATGGTGTGGAAGCGGCATCGGTTTCTGCTGCGGTTAAAACGGCATTAGGCGCCTATGCGTGGCAAGGTCTTAATCCTGCACGTATGGTACGCACTCTTAATCGATTTTTGTTGGGGTTTTCTAGGCTAGAGACGTTTGCTACCTTATTTGTAGGTGTCATCGATTTAGCTCGGGGCAAGCTTACCTATTGTTCGGCAGGACATCCTCCTGCATTGTTAGTTCGAACAGGTACGCAAACACTTGATGTGTTAGATGTGCAGTCCGGTGTAGTAGGTGCGTTTGAAGAGATGAGTTACCGAGATGGCCAGGTAAACATAGGGCAAGGTGATACCTTGTTGTTGTATACCGATGGTGTGACCGAAGCACGTAATCCCGAAGGCGTTTTCTTTGGCGAGCGCAACTTACAGGAAGCAACCCTGCGTGAAGCTATGCGTGGCAGTGAGGGAATGCTTAACCGCTTGCTTGAAACATTGGATCGTTACACAGCACGTAGATTAGAAGATGACGTTGCTATGGTGGAGCTTACGTTTACGCAAATTGGCGAGCAATAACTGTTTGTAGCTGGCTTTGTTTGGGAACAAGGCGTATATGACACACAAAGCTGACATCGTAGTCCTGCCTCTTTCTGGAGATTTAGACGTAGTATCTACGCCTCGGGCACGCACAACCATCGACAACCTGATTGAGGGTGGCTGTAAACGCATCATCATTAACATGTCGGATGTGGCATACGTGGATTCTGCAGGTATGGCCATGCTGTTTTATGAGATGCGCCGGATGAGAAGAGCAGGTGGCTTGATTTCGCTCGAATCTGTTTCGGATAGTGTCTACCGCGCGTTGTGTATTGCCTGTGTTGTAGATGTTATTCCAGTGTCTTTAGCTGGCAAAAAGGTTACGGTGCCCGTTCTAGATGCTTCTGTGCACCCCGTATGGCAAAGTTCCATGATTGTATACCCTAACAAGCTTTCTGAAGCTCGTAAGTGGGCTGCAAGCATGTTAGAGCGTGTAAGTCTTTCCGGTGATGACATCTTTGACATGACATTGGCAGCTGGTGAGGCGTTGGGTAATGCTATTGATCATTCTCACTGTAATGATGATTGTATTTATCTTACGCTGGCTACATATCCAGATCGTGTAGTGGTTGAAGTAAGCGACTGTGGTTGTGGATATGCTCTGGCAGATAGCGAAGATGCGGTATCAGAGACTGGTAGTGAAGAACGTGGTCGTGGCATTAAGCTTATGCGTATGCTTGTAGACTCTGTATCCATTCAAAAAAAGCAAAGTGGTAGCGGTACGGTTGTGCACATGGAAAAATTACTTAAGTACTGCGAGCTTCCACGCGTTTAATAATTTGTTTTGATTGTATATTGACAAAGTTTTTGTCTACTTTTTATAGTTAGCTATAACTAACTAATACTATAAGGAGTAGATATGTCTCTTAAAAATATAATTACTGCAGCAGTATTTGCAGTTATTGGTTTTATTGTAATGCTGGGTGCTGGCATGGCTGTGACTGTGTTTGGCACTATTGGTGCGTTTTACCTCAATGTATCTTTTGCAACCATCTTGGGCGCTCCCATTTATGTAGTGCTTCTTAAGAAAGTTCCCGCTCATGGCGTTGCAGGTATCTTTTATCTTGTGCCAGGAATTGTTTATTTATTGATGGGTCTAGCTCCTATGACGGTGGTGTATATAGGTGCTGCCATCCTATCCGAGCTTATCTTGCTTGGTGAGGGCATACATGACAATAAACGTATAGGCATATCTTTTATTGTGTCAACACTGTTTGAGTCTTTGCACGGCATGTTTTTTGTTTTGTATTATGGTGCTGCTGGCTTAGTCAATCAGTTCCCAGCTATGTTTACAGCAGAGTTGGCTCAGATTACTGCTAACTTCTACTTCAATCCGCTTAACGTGCTTATCGTAATTGCCATTCAGATTGTTGCTTCTTTGCTTGGTGTGGCTTTGGCGTTCTTTATCGATACAAAGTATTTCTCGGGTAAGCGCCTACAAAGTGCTCTAGACGAGCAAGTACCGAGTGAGTAGTACAACGTAGCTCGTGATGATACATAATATGAGGACGATATCAGTTCGCTTGAATCCGTTTACGCTTGCAGCCATTGTTGTGGTGCAGTCGTTTATGATTCCGCTGCTGGGTAGCTGGGGATTTGCAGGATGTTTGCTCTTATCGGTAGTACTTTTGCTATGGCAAGCGCCTGCGCGCGTACCTCACTTGCTTGTGGTGGTAGGCCTTTGCACACTGCTGTTTGTGGTACTTATGGGGTTGTCACACGCAAGTATGATGTTTCACTCCATTATGGGCATGCTGGTTATTATGTTTCGCATGTTGCCTATGTTAGTAATAGCGCAAATACTAACAACATACAGCGCATCTGAACTGTTGAGTGCCTGTCGTAGCATGCGCTTGCCCCAGTGGCTTTGTGTGGGGTTAACGGTGTTTTGGTGCTATTTGTCGCAGATGCATGCGCGGATGGCTGCATTGCGGATGGCGCTTAAGATTCGTGGTCTAGCACGTTTGTTTACACATCCTTTGCGCTATTTTGAGCACCATATGGTACCGCTACTTTTTCAGTCTATTGACGTTTCCAACACAATGACCTGCTCAATTATTACTAAAGGCATTGAGTATCCCTGTGCTAAAACCAACTATCGAAACGTTCGTTTTAGGATGCGCGATTTTGCGTGCATAGCGTTTGCATACGCATCTATGGGGGTGTTGCTATGGCTGGGGTATTAACTGAGGCTTTTTCTGCTCAGGGTGCTTCTGAACCTCAGTTTGCTATTGAAGCTCATATTGACTCGTTTAAGTACACATCTACCGAGAAAAGCGATGCTGTTCAAGCGCCTATTCTCAATACAGCAGATTTAGCCTTACATGATGTGCATTTATGTATTAAGCGCGGAAGTTTGACGGTTTTAACAGGTCTTTCTGGTTGTGGTAAGACTACGCTGCTTAGGCTCATTTGTCGTTTATATCCAGATTTTTTTGAAGGCAGATTACAGGGTAATGTGCGCGTATTAGGTCGTGATACTCATGATTATGCACCAGGCGAAATGGCAGCCTGTTTAGGTCTGGTGTTCCAAGATCCGCGGAGTCAGTTTTTGTCTACTACCGTAGAAGATGAGATTGCTCTTACTGGGGAGAATCTGGGTATTGAGCGTGAAGAACTACAAAAGCGTGTAGAACAGATACTTGCATTTTTGGGTATTACTCATCTTAAAAATCGAAGTGTGTTGGAGCTGTCTGGCGGAGAGCGTCAAAAGGTAGCTATTGCATCGGTTTTAGTGTCTCAACCAGACGTTATTGTCATGGATGAACCTTCTGCGTCATTAGATTATGCATCTACGCTGCAGTTGGCACAGATGTTGGTCAAACTTAAACAAGCTGGTAAAACCATTATCGTGGCAGAGCATAGGTTGTTTTATCTTACACACATCCTTGACCAGTTAGTTGTTATGCAAGAGGGAACCGTTGAGGGTGTGTATGGGCCAGAGCAGTTACATCAAGATCTTGCACAGCGTCTTCATCTTCGCGCGTTTGACGAGAAAAGCCTCATAGCGCAGGTTGCTGCGCCAGCGACACCAATGCTGGCTACTCATGCACAAATGCAGATCGTAGCTCAAACCACACAATCTGTAGATGCTGTACCAGCTATAGGGGTTTCTCGAGAGTTTGTGCGGAGGCTTGATGTGTTTGTGCAGCATCATTTTTGGAAGCGCACGCAGCTCATGCAGGATGTTGGTTTTGATTTGTTGCAAAGTCAGGTTCTTGCGGTGGTTGGTTCTAATGGTGTGGGTAAGTCTACGCTGGCAAAACAGTTATGCGGCTTAATTCCGGCTAATACATCACTAGTTACGAGTTGGGGAAATAATGGGAGAACGCGTAATGCTGCAAGTTTTTATGTTATGCAAGAAGCAGCAAACCAAATATTTTTTGAATCGGTGGAGGAAGAGCTGCTCCAAGGCAGGCGTGACAAACGTAGCTGTGAGCGTGCTGCGTACTTACTCAAAAAGATAGATTTATGGGAGCAACGTCTTGAACACCCTCAAATGCTTTCTGGAGGAGAGCAGCAGCGCTTGGTAGTGGGAGCAGCGCTGATGGAGCCTCATAAGCTGATTGTATTTGATGAGCCTACAGCAGGCTTGGATTATAAACGCATGAGTTGTTTGGCAGAGCTTATTGCTGTATGTGCACAAACCAGTGCTGTTATGGTAATTACCCATGATACCGAACTCATTATGAAAGCATGCACGCATTGCTTGCTGTGTAGCGAGCATGATACACACATGGTAGCTGTATCTGGCAATGAACAGCGTATCCATGCGTTTATGGCGGGTGCTTGAACTGTAGCAATATAAGGCTTTCAAGAAGCTTGTCTTTGTTGGTGCAGATGCTATCCGTTGCGATACAAAGGACACGTTCATCCTAAAGAAGTAGTGCGGTAAAAAACAGCGACAGAGAGTTCTCTGTCGCTGTTTTGTAGATAAAAGGCTTAGTAGCTGCGTTAGGAGACGTGTTCCTTTAGTTAACCATGTGCTTAGCCAAAAACAACTTGCGCAATGAGCAGTAAGGCATTGAGTGCAACAGTTGCAATCAACAGCGGGGTAATAAATTTAAGCCAACGACTAAAGGGAACATCAACCATGGCAAGCGAGGCCAAAATCAGACCCGTTGGGGTTATGTAAGAAATAAGACCTTGACCATAATTGTATGCGGCGATAATGGCAGCGCGCGATACACCAACAGCGTCACCCAAAGGAGCCATGATGGGGATGGACAGCACTGCTAGGCCAGAAGAAGAGTTAATAAAGAAGCCCAAAACAATGTATACAAGCAGCATGACCACAATAAAGATCATGGGACTCATACCATTTACTACACCAGAGAAGTAGTTAAGAATAGTGTCGGAAATCAGACCGTTTTCCAAAAGAATGTTAACAGCACGTGCAACACCGCAAACCAATGCAACACTCATAAGATCTGCTGCGCCTTCAATAAAGGTGTCCATGAAGTTTTCCTCGGAAAGGCCACAGGTAAACGCAAGAATTGCAGCTGCTGCCAAGAAAACAGCAGTCATGTTATCAAACCACCATTGCTGAGCAACAATGCCCCAAACCAAAACAATAAAGGCACCAAGGAATACCAATAAAGAAAGCTTCATCCTGCCAGTAAACTCAAGGACTTCACCCTGGCCACCCCAGCGTTCTTCAATCTTGTCCTTCATGTCATAGCAAACAGACTGAGAAGGATCTTTACGTACTTTGTGGGCATACCACAATACATAGGCAATAGCCATGACAGAACCAATAACTAAGGCAATAAAACGCCAGTTCATCTGCTCGGCCATGTTAATACCAGCAGCCTTGGTGGCAACGCCAATAGCAAAGGGATTAAGGGTGGAATACATGGTGCCAACAGATGCGCCAACAAAAATTACGGCAATACAAGTCATTGCATCATAGCCTGCTACCAAAAAGACTGGCATCAAAATGGGATACAACGCAATAGTTTCTTCGCCTAAGCCAAAGGTAGTGCCACCCACAATCATAAGAAGAGACAAGACAATAATCAGAATAAATTCCTTGCCTTTGGTAAGACGGGAGAGGGCAAATACGGCGGCATTCAAAGCACCAATCTTGTTAAGAACACCAATGCAACCGCCCAAGATAAAGACAAACAAAATAATGTCAATGGTGTCGTAAACGCCCGAGATAGGGGCAAGTAAAAATTCAACTACACCCTGTGGACGTGCATCAAGTCTTTCGTAGGTATTAGGAATAGCTACAGGCTTTGAGATTGCTCCACTGGTATAGTCCTCAATTTTGCCCGAGATGCCCAGTTGAGTAAGGGTATCTTGCGTAGCAGCCATATCCTCGGTTGTCTCGTCAGGGTGTGTAATGACAAAAACATTGGCATCTTCGTTGTATTGCAGCTTGGAATAATTACCAGCTGGCACCACAAAAGTAAGAACCTGTGCAAAAATCATTACAATAAACAGCACGGTAATTGCAGTTGGGAAGTGGAGCTTAAACTTTTTGTGCTTAGGCTCTTCCGGAGAACTTTGTTCGGTAAGAGTGGCTTCGTCGGCCATTTTTTATTCCTTTCTCCAAAACGAAGCCGGCACGTTTTTTGTGCGTGTCAGCCACTAATAAAAACCTTTCGTAACAATTTGGAAATAATACTCGTGTTGCTTATTAACATATTTTTTTATTTGTGAACGGCCCCTAAAATTCCGTGAATAACAAAAACGGCTCAATAGTTGCATTGAGCCGTCATTTGATGTAAAAGAAATTTTGAACTGCTTTGGTTTTTGTGCAGAGTCCACCAAGAAGTCCTGCAGATATGTTGAGTTTATCGCTGAACAGCACCCTTCCATGCAAGCATTCCACCCTCTACATTAGTGACATCATAGCCCCGTATAGCCAAAAACTGTGCAGCTTTGCCAGAGCGACTGCCTGAGCGACAGACTAAGTAATAGGAGATTGCAGGATCGAGTTTGGTATAGCTTGTTTGTAAACCTGATAAGGGCATGTTTACAGCACCAGGAATATGTCCCAACTTGTATTCAAGAACTTCACGCACATCTATGACATTGATGATATCTTGGGGTAACTGAGCAAATGCTGCCATACTAATGGACTTCATCTAAGCTCCTTTGTGCATGCTATCAAGTGAATAAAAGTGTTGATGTTTTATAGTACTGGCTTATGAAAGCTTATCAAAAATGGCAGGTTATATAAAAATCGAGGCCGTTTCCTTTACAGGGCGTACCTCGATTTTGTGTTAGTACTGAGTTGCGGTGCCAGCTTTGTTGCTCTTTAGAACTCTGCCTTACTGATTCTTGCGACGAACAAGAACGCCAGAGCCAGCAATTGCTACACCCATGGCCATTACCATCAGAGGAATGGTAGTAGTGGCATCACCGGTTGCAGGCAGAGCAGCAGAAGCCTTAGTAGCCTTTGCCTGTGTTACTGCAGGCTTAGTGGCCTCAGGCTTGGTAGTATCGGGCTGAGTAACTTCAGGATTGGCAACGGTAAATTTAGCGCTTGCCATACCATCGTTGGAGATAATGTCGATGGTGTGCTCACCTAGAGCCAATGTCTTAATAAAGGCAGCAGAAAGTGTTACATCGGTGGAGCCTTCAACAGCGGTGTAGTTAGAAGGATCAATAACCTTGCCGTCTACGCGCACTTCTTTAAACAGTACAAAAGGAGCCTCGGATACAAATACGGCTTTCTCGCCCTTAATGACCTTGGGGGTTTCCTTCTCCATCTTATAGTTCATGAGATCAGCATCGTCATGACCATTGGTGGTAAAGGCCTTAATCAAGGCATTGCCAAACTCAAAGTACTCGTCATTACCAATGAGCGTGCCAATCTCCTTGGGGGTTACCCACTTGTAGCCGTTCTCGGTATAAATCTTTACATAGGTCTCGCCATCATTTGCAACAACTGTAGACCAGATGTAACCCATAGCACGACCCTTGGTTGCAGCATCGTTCTTGTCGGGGAACTGAGCCTTTTGCGACATGCCGGTCTCGAGGTTGAGGTAGGAGTTAATGGTGCCATCATCGTTTACACCAGTAATGTTTTGGACAATAGCAAAAATCTGACCCTTCTTGAGCTGCAATGCACGAGGAAGCTTAACGGTATGCATGCCAGCAATAGCGGCGTCATAGGTAAATTCCATGACAGCCTTACCATCATTGGTGGGGTCATTGTCCTTAAAGGCATCCATATTTTCGTATACGTATACCTTTACTGTGGCCTTGGAGTTAGGCTCGCCCGTGTGAACAGAAACTGCACGCAAGGTTTCGTCTTCATTGGCGGTAAATACGTTAGAGACTTCAGTGCCCTGATCGGCAGTGCGCAGCACAAAAGGAGACTGAGACTGGTTGATGAGGAAGTCATAGGAGTAGTTGTTATCGTAGTCAAAGCCATCCTTCTCCAAATCTACCGAGAAGAACGAAGGAGTGTTGATGGAGTGATCGTAGTAGGACAGCCAGAAATAACCAGTGTGCTCGCCCTTCTCGTTAACAATGCCCCATTTAGCTGCTTGAGCTGCAGCTGCATCATCTAAATTGAAGTTCTTCTTAAACCAGTCGGCAGAGTTCCAGCTGTTCTTTACCAGCCAAGCGCCTTTCTTAAGACCAGCAACGTTGTTCTTACCAGCCTGGAATTTCGCAGGATCGAAGTCATCATCCCAACCAACAATGGTGACTGCGTGGGTTATCTCCACATTGGTTGCATCGCAGTACTGTGCCCAGTGATCGCCGTTAAAGTAATCGGACTTAGCGGGCTGTCCAGGTCTATAGGTATCAGCACCGTAGCCAATCTGAACAGCACCATGCTTCACAAGTGCTTGCTTAATAAGCTTTGTAGTATCGGCCTCTGTGTTGTAGCCCTTCCATACCAGGTGATCGTTCTTATCGGGAACTAGGTTGTTGGGGTTAGGCAAGTAATATACGCCGTCTACATGTACGCCTGGTTGGCCTTCGGTAGGCTTGTTGTTTTGATCGGTGTACAAGCTCCAGTTATCATGCCATTTACGCATCTTGAGGAAGTTCTCAAAGGTCATATCAATGCCCTTAGGCCAGTAGGGCTGGGCCTTCTCGGTAGCAATTCCTTGCCATCCAGTAAAGAGTGTCTGAGCCATTGTTGCCCAACCACCACAGTCCATGCGATCGGGTGTTTCGTCAATAGGAAGAACGTCTACTTCGCCTTCGCCCTTCTGGCTACCGGAAGACTGCAGGTCATAGGCCATCCACGCAAGATACAACTCGGAGAGATCTACGCCATTATCTTCGAGATTGGAAAGAAGAGGATGAAGATGATCTTGTGGATTGTATGCCTGTGCAGCTGCACCACCCTGCGTTTTAAGAATGGCGGATTCAAGGGCGGAAATCGAAGCAAATGCCCAGCAGGTACCAAAAGGACTTTGGTTTTTAACAGGGGTTGTTTGCTTGATGTTGTTGAGGTAATAACGCGTAATGTTTGTGATATCCAGGTTGGTATCAATGGAATCAAGCCTGCGGGTTTGACCATTAACAAGCAGCTGGGTAGCACCAGTAATTTGAACGCCACCGTTATGAGAATCACCTAAGTCGCCGGTTTGGAGATCAAAGTCAAAAGGCTTAAAGTCGTGCATCCACTTAAGGTATGCCTTCCAGTCCTCTGCATCGGTTTTACCGTCACCATTAAAGTCAAAAATAATCTTGGTGCCGTAGGAGTTAGTGTTATCTACTACAGAATCAGATTTGGGAGTTGCGGGAGCGGCTACAGGGGTGGTATTTGTTACAGGTTGAGCAGGTGTTGTACTTGGTGCAGGCTGAGCAGAAGTGGGATTTGTGTCTGCATCGGATGATGGTGTTGTAGAAGCCGGATCGGCTGTGGTTGTAGTAGCAACAGGATCTGCTGCGGTAGTTACCGCCTCGGCCAGTATTTCGTCTGTTTTCTCGTCTTCATCATTAGCAAGGATAGTGGTCTCGGTTACTACGGAGTCAGCGTTGATGGCTACAGACTCGGTAGAAATTGCTTCTACTGCGTGAGCTGCCATAGGTGAAGAAAGCAGAATGGCCAAAGCTGCAGCAGCAATAGCATGTAGAGTGCGACGCTTAGACCAAGCGCGAATACTCGCTTTTGCATTAAGAACCTTAAGACGGTAACGATCGTTCATCGGGCCTCCTCAAAACAAGGATTGATAAAAACTCGTACTACCGATATGTAACACGGATGAAATAGCAAAAACTATGTATTTTGGTGAACGATGATAATTAAATCTAACATTGTTATTCCTCAAAATGAATAAACAAACATAATTCATCTTATTATATGAATAAAAATGAACTTTAGTGTATAAATTTTCAGCTATATAAAATTGTTAAACGGTTGTTATATAAAACAAACGGTGATGCTACAGCGTTGCAAGTAGTGCGTTGACTTCTTCTCGTGTGGCAAAATCTGCAGAAAATGCACTTGCAGAACCAGTACATACACCAGTACGAAAAGCAACCGTGGGATTTCCATTGCTCTCAAGCCAGCCAGCAACAAATCCCGCAACCATAGAGTCACCTGCGCCAACGGAATTAACTAAGGTTCCCTTAGGTGCGGGAGATTGAAATTGCTCGCCCTTCTCGGAAACAAATACAGCACCTTCTCCGGCCATAGAAATGAGTACGTTACGTGCACCTTTTTCTTGTAATTTTTTAGCATATGGGATGACCTCATCACGAGTTGTGAGTTCCACATTAAAGATGGCTCCCAGCTCATGATTGTTGGGCTTAATAAGGAAGGGGTGGTATTGCAGTACGTTAAGCAACAAATCAAGCTCTGCATCTACGATGATTTCTATGCCACGATTTGCTAGACGAGCCATAATTTGCTCATACATATCAGAGGGCAATACGCGAGGAACACTACCAGAAATAATAAGTATGTCTTTGGCAGTTAGCTGATCGAGTTGACTAAATAATTGCTGCAGCTCTGCGGCAGTAATATGAGGGCCTATGCCGTTAATCTCGGTTTCTTCGCTAGCCTTAACCTTAACATTAATGCGTGTCATACCTGTTTGCGTGTGGATGAATTGGGTCTTGCAGCCATGTGCAGCAACCAATTTTTCCAAAGCTTCTCCGGTAAAGCCAGCGGTAAATCCAAGAGCACAGGAAGTATGCCCCAGGTTACCCAGCACAATAGATACGTTAATACCCTTACCACCAGGCATAACATTTTCGTAGTGTACACGGTTAATTTCGCCAGGAATAAGCTTGTCTAGGCGAACAACGTAGTCCAGTGCAGGATTAAAAGTGACGGTGTAAATCATACTTACCAGCCTTATGTAGAAGCTGTCCTTATCGTGTCTATTATCCGCCATACACTTTCTTGGTGTAACCAGATGAACATATTTCGCAGTAAAACACTTCAGGCACAATAAATCACTTCGGGTACAATAAACCACAGACGATTTTTCAGATAGGAAAATCGAGTCCTATAACCGACGATAAAGAGACATAATGACACAAAAAATTTTGAGTTTTGGCATTCCATGCTTTAATTCGGCTGAGTATATGGATCGATGCATTACATCTATTTTGGAGGGTGCAAAGTACGCCGAAGATATTCAGATTATTATTGTGGACGATGGCTCTGTGCGTGATAACACAGCTCAGAAGGCAGATGAGTGGGAGCAGCGGTACCCCGAGCTTATTCGTGCTGTTCATCAACCTAATGGCGGTCATGGTATGGCCGTATTGGCTGGTTTGCAAGCAGCAGATGGCACGTTTTATAAAGTTGTAGATTCAGATGACTGGCTGGATAAAGATGCGCTGGCAGCTTTGTTGGACAAGCTGCGTCAGTCCGAGACAGATAACGAACATCTTGACCTCGTTATTTCTAACTATGTCTATGAGCACACTGCGGATAGTACGCGTAACTTTGTGTCATACCGTAGCATTTTGCCGGTAGATAAGATTTTTGCATGGAACGAGGTTGGACACTTTCATATGTGGCAAAACCTTCTTATGCATTCGCTATGTTATCGTACGGATGTTTTGCGTGCTAATGGTGGCACACCACTGCCTGCGCATACGTTTTATGTAGATAACATTTATGCTTTTGTGCCTCTACCTCGCTGTGAGCGTTTGTATTATCTAGATGTCGATTTGTATCGATATTTTATTGGCCGAGAAGATCAGTCAGTTAACGAGACGGTCATGGCCGGACGTATTGATCAGCAGGTGCGCGTGACACGCATTATGATGAAGTCTTATCATTTGTATAAGGATATTAAGTCTGTGAAGTTGCGCAGCTATATGGTCAATTATTTCATTATTATGATGGCGATTTGTTCGGTCTTTTCCAAACTGTCCGACCATGAGGATGCTATGGATGAGTTGGCAAAGCTGTGGAATGATTTGCGTGAATATGACTATCGTCTATATCGTCGTTGCCGGTGGGGCATTGTTGGTGTAGCTACAAATCTTCCTACTAAGCTGGGCACAAAGCTTACGATGGGTGGATATCGTATTGCTGGTAAAGTTGTAAAGTTTAACTAAAGATAAGGTTTTGCTGTGAGCTTTGGACAATTAGTAGGCAATATTGTATGGCTTATTTTGGGCGGTATTACCACTGCTATTGGCTGGTTACTTATTGGTGTGATATTTTGCTGCACAATAATAGGTATTCCTTTGGGAATACAAGCCTTTAAGATGGCGCGGTTGACCCTTATGCCCTTTGGATCCCAGATTGTTTGGAATGGATCGAGTGTAAGTATGCTAGCCAATGTTATTTGGTTTATCTGCGGTGGCTTTATAATGGCGCTGTACTACTTTATAGTAGGATTACTATATTGCCTGACCATTGTGGGCATTCCTTTTGGTATACAGCTTTTTAAGATGGCTCAGCTTTCTCTTGCTCCCTTTGGTGCTGAGGTTTTGTAATGGCAAAGCTTATCTCTTGGATAAAGCAACAAGGAGCGTTAACGCTCTTTTTATTTGTATATGTAGTGGGCATAGCGGTAAATGTAGTTGATGCTTTTAATGGTCAGATTTGGTTTGATGAGAGCTACTCTGTAGGTCTTGCTACCAAATCATTCTTTGATATTTGGCGTATTGGTGCTGCAGATGTGCATCCGGTTTTGTATTACTGGATGTTGCATCTTGTATATATGGTGTTTGGTAAAAGCATTCTTGCTATGCGTCTTTTCTCGCTTGTAGGAACCGCTGTTTTAGCACTGATGGGATGGACGCATATTCGCAAAGATTATGGCGCTGTCACTGCTGTCTTATTTTGTTTCTTTTCACTTATGAGCCCTTGGGGCATGCAAGAGTCAGTTGATATACGTATGTATTCTTGGGCGGCTGTATTTACTATGGTTGTGCTCATTTATACTGCGCGTATTTGTAAAGCATTGCTGGACAACAAGGCTACAATACGTATTCCTCACTCCTGGTGGTTTATTAACTTTGGTTTTGCCTTAGCTTCTGCGTACACACATTACTATGCAGCTATAGCTGCCTTTGCGTGCATGTTTGTATTGCTGATTACTATTGGTTATGTGCTGTCAAGAAAGGTAGAAGGAGCTTATAAGGCTTTGCGTAACTTTGTTGTGGGAGCCTTTGTGTGTGTGCTAGCTTATCTACCTTGGATTCATGCCATGATGTCACAGGTCAAAGGTGTTTCTCATGACTACTGGATTGAGTTTTACTTTCCGCAAACCATCTATGAATTCTTAGAGTTTCCGGTTCGAACGGTGGCCATTAACGGCATCGTTAATCACAATGATCCCACAGCTCTAGGACCTATTCCTCGGATAGCGTTTTATGCGCTGTTATTTTCCATTGTTCTGGCGGCAGTTGTGTATGGCGTTAGTTCAGTAAAGGGTTTTAAGCAACAGCGCGCTTGTAGTGTTGTTTCACAAGGTAATTGGTTTGTGGCCTGCCTTTCTGGTAAGTTGTGCATGCCTTTAATAATGTTATATAGCACTATTTTGTTATCCGCGGGTTTATCTGTTGCTATTCATCAATCCATTATGCAGGCGCGTTATCTGTCTTGCGTGGCAGGTGCAGCGTGTTTGGCACTCGCAGTGCTTTTTGCCAAGCTGATAGAATATGATACGGATAACATCGCAAGTGCTTCATCAAATGCTTTGCCCACTCACACAGGGCTTCTCGGCAAAAAGGTCTTGCTTGGTGTAGCCGTGGTTAGTTATACCCTTTTGGGCATTGTTAATCAGGTACAGATTTGCAATAGCAGTTATGACTGGTATAACTGGGCAGTTGTTGATTACTATCGTGATGTGGTGTATACCAAGGATGGAACACCAGTACCGGTGTATGCAGCTGGTAACATAGGAGACAACATTGTTGCTGCAGCTCCGCTATCTATATATGTACCCGAGGCTACCATTACCATTCCTACCGAAAAGCTTGCGTATGAAGCATATACGCCTTCGATTAAGCTGGTAGACAACGTAATTGCAGATGCTAAAACCAAACATGGTCGTATGATTTATGTTGCTAATGGTAATGATGACCACTATGCGCAAGAGTTTGCTCGTCAAACGGATGCGACTATTATTGAATCAAAAACGTTTTGGCGTCCTTACAAGTCAAACATGTGGACCATTTCTATTTTGGAGAGGTCGTAGCCTAATATGATTCGTTTATCTATTGTTGTTCCTTGTCATAACGAGGAGCAAACGGTAGAGCTGTTTTACACAGCTACGCAAGCCATTGCTACTGACGAGCTTGCAAAACGTGGAGTAGAGCTGCGCTACGTGTTTATAGATGACGGCTCGAGAGACCGTACCTTGGCTAAGCTACGAGCATTAGCAGCGGCACATACTGAGGTTTCCTATCTTTCTTTTTCTCGTAATTTTGGTAAAGAAGCAGCACTTTTAGCTGGTTTACAAGCTGCAGTACAATCTGGTGATCTAATTGCAGTTATGGATGTAGATTTGCAGGACCCACCTAACTTGTTGCCACATATGTGTGATTTAGCCCTCACGGGTGAGTATGATCGCATTGCAGTACGTCGTACGTCTCGTAAGGGTGAGCCACCCATTCGTTCATGGTTTGCTCGGCGTTTTTATGGGCTTATGTCTCGTTTGACAGATTTGGATTTACGTGATGGAGCGCGTGATTTTTCCATTATGACCAAGCGCTTTGTTGAGGCAGTTTTATCGTGTGGAGAGTACAACCGCTTTACTAAAGGTTTGTTTGGTTGGGTGGGCTATCCTACTACATGGGTTGAGTACACCAATGTAGGACGTGCGGCAGGAGAGACTAACTGGTCCTTTTGGTCTTTGGTACACTACGCCTTTGACGGCATTGTTGCTTACACCGTAAAGCCACTCGAAATGCTCATGGGTATTGGCGCTATGGCATCGTCTTTTGCGCTGCTTGCTCTTTTATTTGTTGTTATTCGCGCTGGATTGTATGGTGATCCCGTTTCGGGCTGGCCTTCCCTAATGGCTATTATCTTGTTGGCGACAGGTGTCATTACCTTTGGTTTGGGTATTATCGGATTCTATTTATCCAAAATTTACCTAGAGGTAAAAGGCCGACCTGTCTATTTGATAAAAGAGACCAGTAAGCAGGATTGGCAAAAGAATAATAAGCATTAGTATTTTGCCTTCATAAAACTCTTAAACAACTGAATACCGCTCGCCTAAATCCAATTAAACTCTAGTCAAAAGTATGTAAAGCCTCAGTATCGTATAAGTAATGACTGAGTAAGTCATGTCATGCTCATGTCATGCTTTTGTATTCGATATACAAGGGAGGCTGGCTGGTGAAAAAGATTTTTAATCCTTGGGCTCTAATTCTTTTGGTAGCTATGGGAGTGGTGTTAGGTACTATTCCTACCGTTGCTCTTGCTGTTACGAGCTACGAGTATGTTTTGGATGAAGATGGCCTTGATGATGGTGCAACATATGCACTGTACACCAACGCTTCTTCTGCAGGAAGTAATAGAATTTTATATCATACAGGATCTGGAGATACAGATAAGGTTACAGGTAGTGTTCAAGGTAAGACCCTGACACTCAATGGGAGTTTTTCTGCGTCTCGTCAGGAGTGGATTGCCAAAAAAGTGGGTGACGGCTTTACCCTCCAGTCTGTTGATTCTCGTTACTATCTTGATCTACGTACTGCAACCAGCAAGAATATCCATACCTCTGTTGAGCCAGTTGTACTTACCGTTGTATTTGACAGTTCCGTAAAAACGTATGCTTTTAGTGCGAACGGTATGGCTCTGAGCTTTGATGAGGCTGGACCAACCAATTTCTTCTCGTCTTCTCGTGCGCATGGCATGCGATTATATAAGAAGACTGCGGTAGTTTCCGCTCCGGCGCAGACTCATTTTGCGGGTACAAGTGCTCATCAGCCGTTTTCTACACACGAGACTGGCAGTCAGTACTTCCGTATTCCTTCTTTAACTACACTTTCTAATGGTTGGATTTTGGCAGCTTCTGATATTCGCTGGCGTACCTCTGCTGACTCTCCTCAAAATCTAGATACCATTGTGAGCCTATCCAAAGATGGTGGTAAAACCTGGAACTGGGAAGTAACCAACTATTATGGTGATATGGCACATACTGCAACTAGTCAAAGCAGTGCTTCTTTTATTGATCCATCCATTATGCAAGCTGCCGATGGCAAGGTGCATATGGTTGTAGATGCATGCCCTGCTTATGTTGGTCTTATGCATGGCAATCAAATGGGTTCTGGTTCTACTGGTTTTGATAATCAAGGCCGTATGATTGTTGCTAAGGCTGCTGTGGGCAAGAGCGCTCCTAAAACGGTAGACCAATATGGCTACTATGTTGATCTCAACACAGCTGGTGAACCTAAGATAGTGGGTGAGAAGACCGTTACGCTGCATCCCATCTGTGATAAGAACACTAACGAGAATACCGGAGTGTGGGTTGATGCTTGGCTGAACATATATATCAGTGAGGGCAATAATATTGTTCCCGATATGTGTCAACAGCTTTCCAGTTCTAAGTCTGTTCAGAAGAACCTTTTCTTCCTTAATAGCGAATGGAAGGCATTTCCTGTTTTTTATATCATGCATCGTACGGCAACTGTTACTAATGATGGTTTAGTATGGGGTGACCCCCAATTCTTAAACATCAAGAAGAGCGTGAGTGAGAGATTCACGGGTGTTTGTCCTGGTCGTGGTCTGTCTTTTGAGTACAAGGGTAAAGAACGTCTTATTTTTCCGTTGTATGACAATTCTCGCGGGGAGGAATACGCAAGCACCATTTACTCCGATGACAACGGTCAAACGTGGCAGCGTGGTGATCTTAACTCGCAGGTAAATGGTGTAGGCAAGACCAGTGAATCGCAAATCGTTGCATTACCCGACGGTAAGTTGCGCATGTACTCTCGTAATAAGGTTAACTATATCAGCTATGCGGATTCTTCTGATGGTGGCATAACATGGGGTCCTAACCATCGTGACAATGCGCTGGAGAGCACTAACCCTGGTAACGGCTGCATGGTTTCTTTTATCAATATTAAAGGTGTCCTTGTAAGCCCTGACAATAAGATTTACGACCATGTGATTCTTGCTTCATATCCTAGAGTTCAACGTAACCTTGGTGTTATTCGTCTTGGATATATGGATGAGAAGGGCAGTGTAACTTGGCTGTCTGACCAAAAGCAATTTAGGGGCAACGGCACATTTGCATACTCTTGCGTAACACAGCTGCCCGAGCTGGACCAGTTTGGTTTGCTTTACGAGTATGGCCCCACTACCAATACCATTGAATACGCTCAGATAAGTGTTGCTGACATGCTGGGTGAGGGTTGGCTGTTGGTGGAACATGCAGATAAATTACCTTCCATCAGCTTAAATACCAAATATGCAGATCTCACGACAGGCGATAAATTAGAACTTAAGCCTACGTATAGCCCTTCAGATGCTCTACTGGATTGGGAGTCTACAGACCCCAAGGTTGTATCTGTAGAAAATGGCATTCTTGCGGCTAAAACTGCAGGTACGGCAGATGTATATGCAACCGTCAAGGTTGGTAACATTAAACGCTTTGCTGTTGTAGAGGTAACCGTACAAGACGGTAAGACCACTGTTATACCCAAGCGCTTTGCTGACACTCTTTCTAAGGAACATCAGAATGCGGGTACTACCTATGATTTGGTAACTAACGGTATTACGTCTGGTGACAGTTATGCGATTTTCCATGAAGATAGCGCACGTATTTTGTATTACGCATATGGTAAGAATACAACCGATCAGGTTGGCGGGCGCGTATTCAATAATCAATTGTTTTTGAACTCTGGTTTTGCCGCTACTACACAGCTTTGGACTATTACTGGTTCTGATTTTGAAGGCTATACCTTGGCTGGTAATGACGCTGTAGGTAAGTATCTTAACCTCAATAACGTCACTCAGCCTGGTTCTAAGGCTCCGGTAACTTCTGATGCTCAAAAACTAACCTTGACCGCTGTTGATGCAGATAAAGGCTTGTATACCATTAGTCGCGAGGTAAATGGTTCTAAGCTTTATCTTGCTCATGCTGCTACTAGTCAGCATTATGTAAGCACCGAAGCAACTAACTTCTTACTTTTCCATAAGCGAGACAAGAAGGATTGCGACCTGTATACCACCTCGGTAATCGGCTTGGAAAAGATGGTGACAGAGTTTTCTCTTATCGAGCAAAGTGAGTTTACTAAGCAGACATGGTCAGCTTTCCAGACAATGCTTAAGGATGCCCAGACCGTAGTGGCCCAAGGTAGCTCTACGTATGAGGATGAGGGAGTGGCAAAAGCCGCCCAGGCTACAATTGATGAGACCGCTCGTAAGCTCTATGCGGCAAAACTTGCTCTTGCAAAGCTTGCACCTCAGCCCATCGATTACAGGATGATTAAAGCTCCTGCGTCCATAGTGGCAGATGGTACTGATATCCTGTTTGTTTCTGAGGCATCCTATGATAAGTTTAAAGAAGTTTGCATAGATGGTAAGGTAGTTGATTCATCCAACTACAGCTCCAAGAGTGGTAGTACAGAAATAACTCTTAAAGGTGCTTATCTTAAGACTCTTGCGCCTGGTAACCACACATTGGCTATCGTATCCAATGACGGTGCTGCAACGGTAGCATTTGCCTTACTGTCAGCTCCTGCCAATCCAAATCAACCTGGCCAATCTGATACTTTCCAACAGTCTGATAAGATCAATACCGATTCTATAGCTCCTGGCGCTAAGCCTAACAAAAAGCCTGGTGCTAGTGCAAAGGTACTGCCCAAAACAGGTGACAGCTCCGCTATAGCGGTAGTTTCTGTAATGGCCCTTGGTGTTCTTGTTGGTGTGGTTGGCTATGCAGTAAGAAAAAACAGTAGTAAGTTTACGTGGTAGGTACATAAACTAGTTATTCGCATGTATTAAAAAAGAGCGTTAGCATCTAAGATTGTATGCCGACGCTCTTTTAATGCAACAGGTTTATCTTCAGCGCATTAAGTCTTAGTAAGTCTTAGCACAGCTTAACACTGCTGGCACCATCGATTATCACATTAGTGTTGTAGAACTTCTTCAATGCCACAATGGCATAGTTTGTGTCCGTGCTACCAGCAGTCTCATAGCTAGAGTGCATGGCTAGCTGAGGTAGGCCTACATCTACGGCATGCATGCTTACTTGTATATTGGATAGGTTTCCTAAGGTAGATCCACCGCTTCTATCAGAACGATTCGCAAAGAGCTGCACAGGTACACCAGCTTTTTCGCATAGTGTAACAAAGACCGCGCGACTAAAAGCATCTGTTGTATAGCTCTGGCTAGCGCATTCCTTAATGGCGATACCTTTGTTAAGGAAACACTGGTTGGTGGCATCATGCAATTCTGGATGATTAGGATGTACAGCATGAGCGTTATCAAAACTCACCATAAAGCTGGCAGAGAGCGCTCGTAAATAGTCCTGCTCGTTAGCCCCTAAGCTCAAAACTAGACGGAGCAGACTGTCGTGCAATAAGGTAGAAAGTGCGCCTTGTTTAGTGCCTGAGCCAACCTCTTCATTATCAAAGCAGCTCATCACACTAATGGTATTCTCGTTACCTGCGCTTATTAGAGCTTCAACAGAAGAAAAAGCACACTGCAAGTCATCTAGTTTAGGAGAGGACACAAATTCACTTGCTGCACCCCATACACAAGCGCGTTGGCGATTTACTAAGTACAAGTCATGCGCCACAATGTCTGATACATCTACGCCTAAACCCTTAGCAACCATGCGCATAACATCGGCCTCTTCCAGCTTTCCTGCCGAGAAAAGCGGGCAGAGATCCACGGCGTGATTGTATTCAAAGCCCTTGTTGGCATCGCGATTAAGGTGAATAGCAACATTAGGAATAAGCGCAACATCTGCATGGGAGCTGTATAAGCGGCTTTGAATACCGCTTTGTGTGCGTATAAGCACACGACCGGCAAGACCTAGGGGACGATCCAGCCAGGTGGAATTAATCATGCCGCCGTAGCCTTCCACGCTCAGGCGTATGTAAGAACCGGGTCCCTCTAGCGTAGGCTGGGCTTTGAGTTTAAAAGTGGGAGAATCGCTATGTGAGGCGACAATCTGAAAGTGAAAGGGTGCTGTATCCTGGGATTTCTCTGCAGTATGTAAGGTAGTTTTACGAGAAAGATTTTTTAGTGCACAAGCGCCTATCTTACAGGCAATAACACTCGATCCATTACGCGTTGTGTAGTAGCTTCCACCGACTTTAACGAGATTGGACCAATCAGCGCTTTCAGGTAAATAAACAAAGCCGTGTTGATCAAGGATTTTACAAATAGTTGCTACCGAATGGAACATGCTTGGTGAATCTTGAATAAAAGCAATAAGTTTTTGGGAAGTGGTAACGCTGTCCACAACTACCTCCAAAAGCGAGTGGTTTTGTAAAAAGCCTATCACCAATAGGGTGCACCTTGCGCCTTCAAAGCTGCAACACGTAAAATATGTGCGGCAAACTAAGGAGTTTATACATGAATCCATTGCAATCGGTGACGCTTACCTATCATATTCCAGGAGAACGCGCTCGTTACGAGCTTTTTTTGGGCAGCGATCGCGTGGCTAGGCCTGTGTCATTTGCACGTGAGATTGGTTTTTATGTCCAAGCAGAAAAGGACGAATGGCATATTCATGTTGTGCCAACAAAATGGATAGTTATTGATAAGCTCACCATGGTTCTTAAGATGCCTCAAAAAGGTGCCAAAGCCATCTTTATGAATGGGTATCAGTCAGATACAGATTGCTATGAGCAACCTCTTCTTGGGAAGACCCAAGCATTACCGTTTTATCCACGTTCTCTTATTAACGCTACTGCTGCGGATGTGATTGGTGACTATCGCTTTGTAAAACAAGACTCACTTGCTGGTCATCAACATGGTTTTACCTATGGTTATGTGCGCCGTGGTTCTCAGGTTACGCTTTTTGGATCTTTGGATGAAAATGATGGTCTTACGTTAATCCGTCAAAACGCTTCAAAAGAGCTCCTTACCTTTGAAAAAGAGCCGTCTGCCGCAGCCTTGGAGCCTGGCGTAGATTACGATATTTTAAGCCTGTGTGTTTTGAGTGGCACACTAGAAAATGTAACGCGCCGCTGGCTTGGTCGCTATGTAACTCGTCCGCTCAAGGCACGTCCTACTATTGGCTATTCCACCAGTTATGATGGTGTAACACATCCTACTAAAGCCTCTGAGCAAACACGTTTGGCGGATGTGAGTGAAACTGGTGTGAAAAAAAGCCTTAACAGTTTTACAGAGCTCTTGTCAGGCTTGCCCCTACATTTGCGTGGTATCGATAAAATCTTCCAGCTGGGAGAGGGTTACTGCACAGTGGGAGACTGGTTGACACCCAATCTAGAGCAATTTCCCAGCGGTATAGAGAATATTGCGCAGACAATTCGAGCTAAAGGGTTACGTCCAGCTTTGTGGTTGGCACCCTTTGTGGCTCAAAAAGATTCTCTAGTTTTGCGTGACCATCCCGATTGGGTTCTTACCAATATTGAGGGCAAGCCTCAAAAGGTGAGCGCCAACAATGGTGGTCTATATGCGTTGGATGTGTGCAATAAAGAAGTTCAGGCTTATATCAATATGGTAGTTCATACGGCGGTTCACAGCTGGGGTTTTGAGTATCTCAAGATTGATTACACCTATGCAGCAGCTCTTATTGACCATGGAGGTCACAATCGAGCTCAGCTTACCTGCACGGCTCTCGATACCATTCGTAAGGCGGCTGGCGAGAAGTGTTTTATCTCATTGGGAGCTACGCCATTGTCGTGTGCCATTGGTCGCGCTAATTTTTGTGAAATATCTTGTGGTGCGAGCAACGATTGGGATGGTCGTATGTTTGGCCGTCTGAATACACACGAACGCAAAAGTACCAAGCATGCTGTTCGTACTATTACAGCACGAAACAGTCTTAATAAGCATGCGTTTGGTGTAGACCCTGGTGTATTGGTGTTTAACGATGCTTCTGTACTTAAAGAAACTCGCTACAATCAGGTGGTTGATGCTTTTACAAGAAATACCCAGGCGCTTATAGTTGCGGGCAATATTGGTACATGGACAGAAGAGCAGAAAAAGGCATACAGCAGAGCTATTAAGCAATTTGCTGCACATCATGGCATTGTCAAATAACTGCTTGTGGGATAAGTGCGATTGGCAGATGAATCGCATAATTTGTCTTGCACAATAAGCGTTGTTGTCGTATAGTTACCTCCGCTGCGGTTTGTAGCGTATTCGGGCGATTAGCTCAGGGGGAGAGCGCTTCCCTGACACGGAAGAGGCCACAAGTTCAAATCTTGTATCGCCCACCAAAAACAGCAGGTCAGACGGTATATTTTCCGCCTGACCTTTTTCTTATTTTTCTTGGTCGCTAATCTGCCATCAAAAAACTTCATATCAGCGTATATTCAGCGCTCGTTAAACGTAATTACAATGTTATATTATTTGAAAAATTATATAGATAATGGTGTAGAGTAGTGATAAAGAGGTGATTTGTTATGAAAATGAAGTCTACTTTAAAGCGGGGAAGTGCTGTACTATTAGCCGGCATTATTGTTGCATCAGTAACTCCGGCTCGTTTGGCCTTTGCATGGGATGTGAGTTTAGGAGTTCCAGCAGTTGCAGTTGCTGGAGCTAAAACAGGCGATAGTGGCGTGCAGCCTGTTAATGAATCTGACCTTGCAAAGAAAACCAAAAAGGAACTCGGTGCAATGAAGACCGAGGCGCAGTCGGTAGTAGACAAGTGTGCTGCTGCTGTAAAGAAAGCCGAAGGCGATTTACAAAAAGCTCAAAAGGATGCAGACGCTGCTGCCCAGCAGGCTGCAGCTAAGAGTGCTGAGTTTAATCAGGCACAGACTGCGTATGATCAAGCTGTAAATGCTAAAAACGCTGCTGTGCAAGCTCAGACGGCCGCAAAAGCTGCTCTTGATGACGCCATCAAAAAATGGCATGATGCACAAAATGCGGTTAATGAGGCTGTAAAAAAGGCGAACGCTAACCCGACGCCAGAAAATAATAAAGCAGTACAAGAAGCATATGAAAAATTAGATGCTGCTGATAAAGAAACAGATGCTCGAGCAGCCAAACTTGCTGATGCACGTAATGCAGTTGCCCAAACTACTGCAGCTGAAGAGCAGGCTCAGAAAGATTTCGATAAGGCACAAGTGGAACGCGATAAAGCTAACGATGCTGCAGCTCAAGCTAATGCAGCATTGCAGGTCGCAAAGCAGAATGCTGATAATGCTAAAAAAGATTTATCGGTAGCAAAGGCAAATCTCAAGAAGATTTCTGCAGCTCACGCAAATGCCAAAGATCCTGTTGTAAAACAGAAGAAATCTACTAATAAAGAAGTACTTCCAGCAACAGGCGATGCTACGTCTCAGGTAGTTTATCTCTTAGGCACCCTTGGTTGCATTGGTCTTGTCTTTGGATTTACAGGGCGTAAAGAAAATAGCCTGAGTTAAAAGACTTTAGAGTTACATAGTAAGGTTGTCTTTATGCGGGCACCCTTGAGACTTCTCTGTCCCAAGGGTGCCCCTTCATCGAAGTTTTTGTATCTTGCTAACAAGTTTATTGCGAAAAGAGGTATGTGCAATGAGAAGTGAGGAGAGGGTTCACTGGCGCCAAATCGTAGGATTTGTGCTCGTCTGTGTACTTGTCCTTAATGTATGTCCAGTATCAATTTTTGCTCAACCGCAAAGTATAGATTCAAAAGTTGCCGAGACGGAACAGACAATCGGAAAGATTGCCAGTACTGGTAAGCGCTTTGAGCCAAGTGCCGATCTCATGCAATATGCACAGAATAAAATTGATGTTAACAATCCTACAAAAATTTTGGATTATAGCAGTACAACCTCAAACCATCTTCCATCTGATCAAGAGGCAAAAGAATATTTTATAAAAGCTGCTTCTGAAGGGCAGCCTGGTATAGTACTCTTTGGCAGTAAAGACTTTGCAAAAAACGCAATAGAAGACATTATCTACAATGCGTCGTATGGCATATATCTCAAGCATTTAAGTAATTGGAAAATAGAGTCTGAGCTTATCGACCCAGCTCATGATATATATCGTCATCTTGTATCGTTTGAGTATGCGGTTCCTAAAAATCACACTGAAGAGATGGAAGACCGGGTAGATCAAATTGCTGCATGGGTAACTGAGCAGACTAAGAATGTGCAGATTCCAGATGAGATGATTAAGCAAAATCATTTGGATGCAAAGGGTGTCGAAGATCTCAAAAAAGCCATGCTCATTCATGATTATGTAATCAAGAATGTTAAACCATACTATGGAAACAAGGCTTACCTTGGAGAAGACAAATACGAGCGTCATGCTATGAGTACAGCCGTGTTTGAAGGGGAAAGCGTCTGCCAGGGTTTCTTCCTCTTCTATTCACGCATTGCAAATCGAGTAGGTCTTGATACCAGAATGGTACGTGGCTACAAGGGGCTTTCGTATGTGTATAACAACGATGCTTCTAAGCAGGAATATATTGACAACATGAATGCCGCTGTTGCTACCGCCAAAAAAGGTGGTAGGTGGGGTATGGATACCAGCGAATATGGTGCAAACCATGGCTGGAATCAAATAAAGATAGGCGATAAATGGTATAACGCCGATATTTCGGGCGATTCGAGTGAAACTCATATTCACTACGAAAATTCATGGCCTACACCACAGCATTTTTGCTATAAGTATTTCCTAAGAACAGACGAAGAAATGAAGAAGCCCGTTACCGTACCGGCTTCCGATGACGAGGGAAACTTCCTCGTAGGTAAACAGTTTTTAGTTTGGGATCAAAACGAAAATTACGACACTGCAACCGAGCCGTTTAAGTGGACCTACGATGTTATGTATGCGTTTGACTTCAATGGTGGCGTCAACTCAGATCCCTATTTGCAGCGCTCTTTTGAAAATAACTATCCCTTGGGTCGTATTTATGATGATAAGGGAAAGCTCAATTTTGAGAAAAAAGATTTGAAATATGTTCCTCAAACTAGATATGAGGTTGTTACGCCAGCTTACCAAGAAGGTGCAGACCCTATTAAGGTTAGAAAGGGCATCAAGACACCCGAAGAAGCACTAAGGTCTGCGGGTGTATGTGGAGTTATGCTTCAAGATGGAAGC
Organism: Atopobium fossor DSM 15642; assembly: GCF_000483125.1. Lineage (GTDB taxonomy): Bacteria > Actinomycetota > Coriobacteriia > Coriobacteriales > Atopobiaceae > Atopobium > Atopobium fossor. The sequence continues at coordinate 866,865 of NZ_KI519553.1, read as the reverse complement.
CGCAATGCAAAAGGTTTCGTCAACTTTGCTACGGTCAAATCAATAGCTGTAAGTCATGATGATAAAAAGCAAGCAGCAGAATTTGAGAAAATCAAAGACACTGAGGGAGCAAAAATCACTCTTACGGCATTCTTTGAGGTAGATGGTAAAAGATACGCAAAAGACGTAGCGCTGGAAATTGCACCTAATAGTGAATTTCAATCTACCTTAGCAATGCAGCTCAAAGATGGCTCCGATAGTCTAATTACCCTTCCTCAGCAGGTAGTTAATAACGTACCGTCTGAGAATAAGCTTCTGAGGACAGCCAAGATTGCCGAGATAGACAAAGAAATCATGGCACGTACCGAAGTCATGCAAGATGGCAAGGGTGTTCCACTTACGGAATTTAAGGGCGAGAAAAAAATTATCTGGCAAGATTCAAAGTATAACGATGACAATGCACCTATCGATAAGCCAACAAAGGATAACAATTATCTTGTAAGAACAGTATTGGCTAAAGGCGATGATGGTAAATGGTCAAGCCTTGAATTCAAAATTAACTTTACTGAAGTTGAAAAGACAACAACGACAAAACTCGAATGTGATACGTACTACATTGAGAAAGACGCTGATGACAAAGTTGGTCTGATGGCTAGAAAGTACAACAGACTAACAAAACAAATGGAAGACACCAATAATGAAATACCAGACGGAGGTAACTTTGAAAAGTTCTTCCAATATAGGGGTCACCCCATAACAAGGGAATGGAAGAACTCCCTTGGTATTACTAATACTCGCTTTGATGAGGCAAATATTTATTTGCTCGACGATGAGGACAACCCAAAATATAAGACAACAAAACTTTATGAAGGAAAGTTACTTAAGAAGGATGCAAAGGGTGCATGGACTGTTCCAGTACCTGAGTCTGAAGCTCCAAATACACTTAATAAGATGTTTGTCACGCCAGGTACCTATGTCTTTAGCTTTGAAGTGCGCAATGGCGAAGATGGTGTGCTAGTAAAACGCAAATTCACGGTAAAGGTTCTTACAAAAGAAGAATCTGAACAAAATAAATGGGATGCCGAAGCTAAGCCAGTAAGCCTGAAGACAAGCCAGACGGTGACCTATACAGGTGCTGATAGCAAGACTCCCGCTGCAAATATCCAAGAGACATTTAGCTTTACCGGCAAGAGACATGAAGGAACAGGAAAGACTATTTGGAACGAACAGAGCTATACCTATAATGATGTCCCCACTCCTGTTGTTGAGGGATATATTGCCGATAAAGCCTACGTTCCAGGTGCTCAGGTAACGCCTGATAAACCAACTGCAACTGCTGAGGTTAGCTACAAAAAGGTTGGACGTATTGTCCCTGTGGATACAGAGGGTAAGCCTTTGTTGGGGGTGGAGCCAAAGCCCTATGAAAACGATCAAAATGATCCAACAAAGGTTTTGGCAGATATGTCGGTGCCTGAAGTCCCTGGATACAAGCCAGAGTTTTCACAGGTTACACCACAAGACCCTGCAAAAGATACACAGGTTGTGTATACAGCGATAAAGCCTATTGACTATAAGATGATTAAGGCGCCTACATCCATAACGATAGATGGCACTGATGTCTTGTTTATTTCCGAAGCACCTTACGATAAGTTTAAGGAAGTTCGGATGGATAATGAGGTTGTAGATCCAGCTAACTATACGTCCAAGAGCGGTAGTACTGAGGTAACTATTAAGGGTGCATACCTTAAGACTCTTGGAGCCGGTAGCCATACGCTATCAATTGTATCTGCTGATGGTGCTGCAACAGTCTCATTTGTTGTAGCAGCAACTTCTCAGGATCCCAACACTCCTCGTGTTCCTGATACTCCTAACAATTCCAACAATAACTCTACAGCTCCTGGAACTCATACCAATAAAACGCCTGGTACTAGCAACAATGCTCAGGCGGATGTTCTCTCAAAGATTTTGCCCAAGATGGGAGATGGTACCGTTGGCAGTGCATCAATCTTGTTTGTATCCGCGGTGCTTGTAATCATTGCATGGGTTTTGAAAGATAAGCATGACCAGAGGCGTGTGCAATTAGCTCTAGAAAGATATAAGTCAATAGTAGACTTATAGTGCAAAAGACAGCACGAAAATAGGTTTGTAGTGCAAAAATGAGCTGTTGGAAAGGTATCCAGCAGCTCATTTTTATACATTGTTTATATTGCTTAGATTGTTAAGCTTGTATTTTAAATATTTTTTATACATAGGAGCAAAATATTTCTTCCTTTTACCCAAATTTGTGTTGACATAAACAAATTTTCTACATATATTGGGGACACAGTAAGAAAAAACAAGAGCAATAAATAGTAAATGTGTTTAAAGGGGGATGTTAATGGGCAAGTCAACTTCTGGAGCTCAGAAGCTTCAGCAACACCTTATGAATGGTGTTTCGCATATGATTCCTGTCGTTGTAACTGGCGGAATCTTGTATGCAATTGCAACAATGTTGTCGCTTAATTCGGTAACTACTGAGGGTTCTGTACAGGCAAGCAACATTGTTATTGATGTACTGAGCAAGATTGGTGGCACTGGTCTAGGCCTTATGGTTCCTGTCCTGTCTGCTTACATTGCAGCTTCTTTTGCAGATCGTCCCGGCATTGCTCCTGGACTTATTTGTGGTCAGCTTGCCGTAACCGTTGGCTCTGGTTTTATCGGCGGTATTATCGCCGGTATTCTCTGTGGTTTGCTTGCAGAGCAACTTAAGAAGGTTCAACTGCCTAAGTCTATGCAGTCTCTTAAGTCCATCATGATTATTCCTCTTATCACTTCGCTGGTAGTTGGCACCATCATTATTTGCGTAGTTGGCGCTCCTTGTGCTTGGTTGCTGGAGACTCTTACTCAGTGGCTTACTTCCATGAGTGGCGCAAGTGCAATTATTGTAGGTATTATCTGTGGTGCCATGATTGGCTTTGACCTGGGCGGCCCTGTAAACAAGGTTGCTTATTCCACTGGTGTGGCAGTTGTAGGTACCGAGGTTATGGCTGGCAACAACTGTGCATTCTTTGGTCCCATTGCTTTGGCAATTTGCGTACCTCCCATTGCAGTTGGTCTTGCTACCTTCATTTTTAAGAACAAGTTCTCCCAGGAGGAGCGCGATGCTGGTATTGGCGCTATTGTCATGGGTGCTTGTGGCATCACTGAGGGTGCAATTTCTTACACCACTACCGATCCTGGTCGTATGATTCCTATTAATGTGATTTCCTGTGCATTTGCAGGTGGCGTAGCTGGTGCATTGGGTACTTACTGCAACGCTGCATGGGGTGGCTTGGTTGTTCTTCCTGTAACTTCCATTGCTACATACCTGATCTCTTTATGTGCAGGTATTGCACTGTATTTGGCACTTATCTTCCTCTTCAAGAAGGATTATGTAGCAGAAGAGATTAACTCTGCAGCAGATGCAGATGATCTGGACATCCAGATTGAGTTCTAATAAGCTCGTAACCAAGTAAGCGTCACACATAGTGTGATAACCATTCGCAACAAAGAAGGTTTACTCAATGAAGATTATTGCTGTTACCGCTTGCCCTTCAGGTGTTGCACACACCTATATGGCAGCCGAAGCTCTGAAGAAGGCCTGTGCAAAGGCTGGTGTAGACTGCAGCGTGGAAACCCAGGGCTCCATTGGTATTGAGGATGCTTTGACTGATGCGGATATTGCAGAAGCAACCGCAGTTGTCCTTACTACCGATATGCCCATCAAGGGTGCCGAGCGTTTTGAGAAACTTCCTAAGATTCGCTTGACTGCTGGTCAGGTAATTAAGTCTGCCGAGGCCATTGTTGCTAAGGTTCAAAAAGAGCTTGGCTAATTCTTTGCAGCTTTCTATATCCACCGTTTAACGGTAAGAAAAGCGGCGTCCCTAACATTGTGGGGCGCCGCTTATTTGTTGCGTATTTGCTTAGATTTAGATAAGCTCGATATCAAACTTGGCCAGCGCCTTCTTCTGCTTGGTTGTTACAGCTTCGGTAATAAGACCTTCAAACTCACTGAGCGAGGCAAAATTATAATTGCCGCGTGAGTCAAATTTATGGGAATCAGCCATTAAGTAGACTTGGTCTGTGTTTTCCAAAACGGTATGTTTGACCATGCCGTCATCCATCTCAAATGTGCTTACCTCGCCAGTGAGAAGATCAATACCAATAGCACCAATAAAGGATTTATCAAAGGTAATAGGTTTGAGATTAGCAATTGTAAGAGTACCCACAAATCCATTGAGATCCAGGCTTACATTTCCACCAGGACACATGACGGTAAGGGCGGGATTTTCTGCCATGACTTGCAAGCTGTCCATCATGTTGGAAACCACAATGCAGCGCTTATGTCCTGTGGCTAATAGGCGAGCAAGTTCTAAGTTAGTGGTAGAAATGTCCAAAAAGATAATATCTCCAGGCGCAATAAGATCATAGGCTTTTGCAGCTACTGCTTGTTTCTCGGCAGTATTAGTGCTGAAACGTTTATAGACGGTACGCTCTGGGGTTTCGGTAATGCTAATAGCACCGCCGTATACGCGTTTGAGCGCACCTTGCGATTCCAGTTGGCGAAGATCTTTACGTATGCAATCAACGGTAACAGCAAATTGTTCAGCAAGGTCTGCTACAGCTACACGACCGTTGGATTTAACCATATTGGCAATCGCGTTTTGACGCTCCTTGAGGAACATAGGTTCTCCTCTAAAATTGGATTGTTTGTGGTACAACAATACTAAACAATACTTTTTATAGATATATGCTTGACTGCAAAATATCGATTAATAGTGCAAAAATTTCTCGATTGATTGGGACAAAACAATAATTAACAATAAAAAAGAATTGCAAATCAATACATAACAATATAGACTGAAAGTACTCAATAATCCATGCTCAATACTGTGCTGGGAGGCATGTATGCTAAGCGCTCGAACACAAGCCATCAGGGATTCTCTTTTTGCAAAACCCCGACAGATTGATCTTGAGCGTGCACTGTTATATACCCAAAGTTGGAAGCAGACAGAGGGTCAATCGGTACTTATGCGTCGAGCTTTGGCGTTGCGTCATATTCTTGAACAGCATGAGATTGTAATTGATGAATATGACCTGCTAGTGGGTAATCGTACGCGTACTCCTCGTGCGGGTGTATTGTCTCCAGAAATGTCTCCCTATTGGATTTTAGACGAGCTGGATAAATTTCCTACGCGTCCGCAAGACACCTTTGAGATGAGCGAGGCAGATAAGCGCACCTTCAAAGATGAGTTGTTGAGCTATTGGAGCGGTAAGTCGCTCAACGATTGGTATAACGCTCATATATCTCAGCAGGCAGCAGATGCTCAAAAGACTAAGATTTTCTCGGTAGCCCAGACCGATAAGGGTCAAGGACATATCATTGCAGACATTCCTGCTGTGCTTTCGCGTGGATTTGGCGCTTTGGCTGCAGATGCTCATCAGCGAGCAGAAGAAAATCCCAGCAATGAGTTTTATGCTGCTGCGGTTGTGTGTTTAGAAGCAACAATTGCTTACATCAAGCGTTATGAGCATGTATGTCGTGTCATGGCTTCTACGGCGGACGAGAAGCGCGCAGGAGAGCTGTTGGCTATGGCAGAAGTTCTAGCGCATGTGGCTACTCAGCCTGCACGTGATTTGCGAGATGCTCTACAGTTGGTTTGGCTAACAGAGCTGGTGCTTGAGCACGAATCCAACGCGAGTTCCATTTCTCTAGGGCGTATGGATCAGTATTTGTGGCCGTATTATCGTGCAACAGTTGATGCTGGTGTGAGTGCTCAGGATATTCGTGAACTTATCCAGTGCTTCTATCTTAAGACTAATACTATTGTGTTTGTTCGCTCTACGGATAGCGCTAAATCTTTTGCTGGTTTTCCCTCAGGTTTTAACCTGGTTGTAGGTGGCGTAGATGCTCAGGGTAATGATGCTTCCAATGAGCTATCTGAGCTTTTGTTGGACATCCAAAAGGACACTCGTTTACCTCAGCCTAACCTGTCTTTACGTGTGTTTTCTGGCTTGCCCGAGACCTTGTATCATAAGGCGGGTGAAGTCATTCGCTTAGGCGATGGTATTCCTCAGTGCTTTAACGATGAGGTAAACATTCCTGCGTTTGTAAATCGTGGCATTAGCATAGAAGACGCTCGTGATTATGCAATCGTAGGTTGCGTTGAGCTGTCTATTCCAGGCCGTATGTATGGCTTGCATGACATCTCTATGTTCAATATGGTGCGCTGCCTAGAAATTGCCATGCAGGCACGTCCTGAGGGCTATGCCCATTTCCAAGAACTTCTCGATGCAGTAGATGGTGTTATTGATACCTACGTTGGTCTTATGGTTGAAGGCTGCAACACCTGTGATTTAGCGCATCGCACAACAAGCCCCACACCTCTATTAAGTGTGTTGGTAGCAGATTGCATGATTAATGGTGCAGACATTACTGCAGGTGGAGCACGTTATAATCCTTCTGGTGTTCAGGGGGTAGGTACGGCAAATTTGGCTGACTCGCTGATTGCCATTAAGCATGCTGTCTTTGAAGAGAAAGTCTTGAGTTGGCAGGATCTTATGAGCATGCTTGAGCGTAATTGGGCAGGCGAGGGCGATGAAGTATGGCGCCAGCGTTTGATAAATACCTATCCCAAATATGGTAATGATATTGACGAGGTGGATACGCTAGGTCGCCATTTCTTAGAGCATTATGGCTACGAGGTAGAAAAGTATACGAACCCTCGTGGCGGTTACTTCCAGCCCGGCAGCTATACCGTCTCTGCTCATATTCCTCTTGGCGAGAAGTGCGGCGCAACTCCAGATGGACGTTTTGCAAAAGAGCAGCTGGCAGATGGCGGATTAAGCCCCATGGCGGGACGCGACACCAACGGTCCTACTGCAAGTCTTAAGAGTGTATCCAAGCTAAAGAATATTTTGGATTCCAATGGTAGCTTGCTTAATGTGAAATTCTCACCGGCTACCTTAGCAGGTGAAGGGGGGCTTACCAAGCTTGAGGCATTCCTTAAGGCATTTTCTCGCTTGGGAATTCAGCATGTGCAGTTTAATGTAGTAGATAAGGCAACATTGCTGGATGCACAGGCTCATCCAGAGAAACACAAAGATTTAATTGTTCGTGTTGCAGGATATTCTGCTATGTTTGTTGAGCTTTCAAAGGCTGTCCAGGATGACATCATTAGTAGGACCGAGCATGTCCTCTAGACTTTCTGCTACATCGGCAATAGTTACAAATGTACAACGCTACTCCCTTCATGATGGTGGCGGTATTCGTACCGTGGCATTCTTGAAGGGATGTCCTTTTAGGTGTCCGTGGTGCTGTAATCCAGAAAATCTATCCTTTGAGCCCGAATTATCGCTTAAAGAAAATCTATGTATTCATTGCTCACCTCGACCTCATGGAGAGCTGTGTAGCACGACAGTGGAGCTATGCCCTACGCGTGCAAAAGAGATTATGGGTACACCGCGTGAGGTAGAGGATTTACTCGAAGATATGCTACGTGACCGTATCTTTTTTGAAGAAAGCGGCGGGGGTATAACGCTTTCTGGTGGAGAAGCGCTTGCACGTGAACCTTTTGTATGTTCGTTTTTTTCTGCGGCAAAAAAACAGGGTATTCACACGGCTTTAGAGACCACCTTGGCCCTGCCTTTGTACGATGCGCGTAGGCTGGTAGCTGTGGTAGATAGCTTCTTAGTGGATTTCAAAATTGCAGACCATGCTACAAGTAAAAAGTTGCTCGGTCTTGATCCCGAGATAAGAGATGCTAATTTGCGAACAATCTTATCGGAGGGAGCAAGTGTAATAGCGCGTATGCCCATTGTACCTGGGTTTACCGATGGATTAGATAACGTTCGTGCTAATGCAGCCAAGCTGTGTGAGTTGGGTATTGTGCGTGCTGATGTACTTCCGTTCCACCAATTAGGGGAGAATAAGTATAGTTATGTGGGACGTCCGTATACCTTACATGATGTGCAGCCTCCCACAGACAATCAAATTGCGGAAATTGTAGCAATTTTAGAGGACGCGGGTTTATCTGTTGTGATTGACGGAGAATAACGTGGCCTATGCGAGTATACTTACGTAGAAAAGCAAGTATACTTACGTATATAAGTTTTTGTTTGCATAGTTTTTTACATGAATGGAGTGGGAATGGAACTGGTACTCGATACAGCCGATGCACAAGCCGTTAAGGAAGTTTCTGAAGTTCTTACCGTCTCGGGCGTGACTACTAATCCAACTATTATTACTAAGAGCGGCAAGACTCCTGAGCAAGTTGCAGATGAGATGCTTAACGTCCTTTCTGATGACCAGACCTTCTTTATGCAAACAGTTGCCACTGATTTTGATGGTATGATGGCAGATGCTCGCAAGATTTGCTCCCTTCGCTCCAAGAATATGTATGTAAAAATTCCCGTTACTCATACGGGTCTGCGTGCTATTAAAGCTGCTAAGGCAGAGGGTCTAGGCGTATTAGCTACTGCTATTTATAACGCTGACGCTGCATTTATGGCTGCTATGAATGGTGCAGATTACCTTGCTCCTTACGTTAACCGTATGGAGAGCTATGGTGATGGCATTGGTCAAGTAATGGATTTGTTGGAGATGCTCTCCATTAACAATATGGATACCAAGGTTATTGCTGCCTCCTTTAAGAATCCTCATCAGGTTCATGAGTTGATTGCTGCGGGCATTCAAGCTGTTACTATTCCTCCTGCTGTTGCATGGTCCATGATTGATCATCCTGGCACTCAGATTGCAGTTGATGAGTTCTCCACTGCTTGGCATGAGGCTTTTGGTCGCGATACCTTCATGTAAGCTCTTAAGATCGCTGCTTATAAGTTGGCGTTGCACAAACAAATGTAGTAAACATAGATTTGTCTTTAACAGGCTGAGAAGTATCTCAGCCTGTTTTTATGTCTATTACTCTGAAGACGAATATCTATGTTTAAAATATAAAAAATATGCATGTTATATACGATAAAAGTACTAAGCTATTCATATTGGTTTTGTTTGCCGCTAAAGAGCAAGCAAATGATGGATAGAGGTTGTATATGAAAATGTTGCGTGCCATGCGTGAGCCCCTCAAGTATGTTCAGGGTAAAAATGCTCTTCTTCATTTTGAAGAAGAGATGGGCTACATGGGAACTCGCTTTTTGTTTGTTTGTTCCAACAGTGGCTACAAGGCATGTCATGATTTGATTGAGCAGAGCTTTGGCGATTCGGATAGCTATCGTCGCTATGAAATTTTTGGCGGTATTTCTAGTAAGGGCGAGATTGCAAAGATGCAGGCAATCGTGGAAGAAGACAATATTGATGCAGTAGTGGCTATTGGCGGTGGATCTGCGGTAGATACTGCTAAGGCAACTGCATATTATGCAGGTAAGAAAGTTGTTATTATTCCAACAGTTGCTGCAACTGATGCCCCCTGCACTGGTTTGTCTGTAATCTACAACGATGATGGTAGTTTTGATAAGTACCTGTTCTACCCAGAAAATCCTGCTGCCGTAATGGTAGACACCCAAGTTATTGCAAACGCCCCTGTTCGGTTTCTTGTGGCCGGTATGGGTGATGCTTTGGGCACATACTTTGAGGGCCGCGCTTCTATTCGTACCGAATCTCCAAGCCTTGAAGGCACTGGTATTACGCGTGCTGGTCTAGCTTTAGCCGAGCTGTGTTATGAGACTCTACGCGACTACAGCTCTCAGGCAATTACTGCCTGCGAAAACAATGTAGTTACCCCTGCGCTTGAGAATATCGTAGAGGCCTGTGTATATTTGTCCGGTGTTGGTGCAGACAATGTAAACTGTGCTGCTGCTCACTCTTTCTACAACGGTCTTACTTCTCTAGGTGGACACAGTGCTCCTCATGGCTGCTGTGTGGCCTTTGGCACCTTGGTTCAGCTTGTGCTTGAGGGTGTAGACCAGGACGAGTTCTCTGACGTTCAGGGTTATTGTCTTGAGGTAGGTCTTCCCGTAACGCTTGAAGAGTTGGGTGTAACCACTCCCGAGCAAATTCAAAAGATTGCAGAAGCTGCATGTGTTGAGGGAGAGACTATCCATAACCTTGCTGGTGATGTAACGGTTGATGAGCTGTACGCTGCTATTGTGGCAACTGACGCAATGGGTAAGAAGGCCTTGGGTATTAACTAATCTTTGGATTTATGTTTTAGTTATTGCATATGTCAGCAATAAGACCCTAGAAGTGCTCGTGTAAAAAGCATTTCTAGGGTCTTTTGTTGTATCTGCTTAATGACTCTTGCGATAAACTGCTGACCACCGTTTAATTTAGTGCATGAAAAAACAAACTAACAAGTCAGAACTTACACCAAAAGACATTGTTATCAACAATGTCTTTACCTACTTCAATGCTATCTTTGCAGTTATTGCAGTATTGCTTATTTTTGCAGGTAGTTATCGTAGTTTGACCTTTCTTCCGGTAGTAATTGCTAATGCGCTTATTGGCATTGTGCAACAGCTACGTGCACGCAGCGTACTTAACAAACTTTCATTATTGTCGCGCTCCAGCTATGTGGTTTTGCGCGATGGACAGCAGCTTTCTCTTGCGAGTGAAGAACTTTTGGCAGGGGACATCATTACCTTAGAAGCGGGTCAACAAATTCCCGCAGATGCCATTGTGATGGATGGACTCATTGCAGCTAATGAATCCTTACTCACGGGCGAGGCGGATGAGATTGAAAAACTTGCTCAGGCACAGCTTCTATCGGGTAGTTTTGTTGTCTCTGGCAGCTGCACTGCACTTCTCACTCATGTAGGAGAGGATTGCTATGCTGCACGTCTGCAAGCAAAGGCTAAGGAGGTTCGCGAGAAGCCCTCCGAGATGATTCACGATATTAATCTGATTGTTCGTATTGCTGGTATTGTGATCATTCCCCTTGGTTGCATGCTCTTTTATCAGGCATTTTATGTAAATGGATATGTATTTAAGGCGTCGGTTGAATCCATGGTTGGTGCCATTATTGGTATGATTCCTGAGGGTCTATATTTACTGGTAACTGTGGCGCTGGCACTTTCTGCCTTACGACTAGCTCAAAACAAAGTCTTGCTTCATGACATGCGTAGTACGGAAACCTTGGCTCGTATAGACGTGTTATGTGTGGATAAAACAGGCACAATTACCAACAATAATATGCAGGTTGTTGAGCTGTTTGATCCAACTGGAGTGGCTGTTAAGAAAGACAATTGTGCTTCCTGTAATTTACTTGCACGCTATGCAGCTACTGTGCCCGATGCTAATGCAACCATGGAAGCTATCCGTGCTTGTTTAGAGCAGATTTCATCAGCAACGCCAACATCAGCATTTAACGTAAACAATGTCTTGCCCTTCTCGTCAAAAAATAAGTACTCACAGGTTGACCTTATGGATGGCGGTTCGCTACGCTTTGGTGCACCTGAATTTGTGTTGGATGCATCTATTCTTGGGATTTGTAAAGATGCTCTTACTCAGCGCACGGCTCGTGGCCAACGTGTGTTGGTATTTGCGCAGGCAGATACAACAGGTGTATTCAAACCTTTGTTGTTTGTGAGTTTGGTAAACGGATTGCGTCCCAATGTTTCCGAAACCTTTACGTGGTTTGGTCAGCAAGAAGTGCGCGTTATGGTTATTTCTGGAGATAATCCCCAGACTGTTTCCAAGATTGCAGCACAGGTAGAGATTCCACATGCAGATCAGTATGTTAATGCTTCGGAGTTGTCGGATGAAGATTTTGCAACTGCGGTAACCAAGTACACAGTATTTGGTCGCGTTAAGCCAGAGCAAAAGAAGCAGATTGTAGAAGCGCTCAAAGCTCAAGACTTACGTGTGGCTATGACAGGTGATGGCGTAAACGATATTCTTGCCATGAAAGAAGCAGACTGTTCCATTGCTATGGGAACTGGTAGTGATGCAGCTCGTCAGGCAGCCCAGGTTGTTATTTTGGATGATGATTTTAGTCACATGAAGCAGATTATTTCCGAGGGCAGACGCGATATTAACAACCTGCTACGTTCGGCAACTTTATTTTTGTATAAGAATATTTTCTCGATGTTGCTGGCTACCTGCGCAATTTTATTTGCTTGGGTGTATCCGCTTAAGCCTTCTCAGGTATCGCTTGTTTCCATGTTTAATATCGGTGTTCCTGCGTTTTTGCTGGCGATGGAACAAAATAATAAAAAACAGCACGGTAGGTTTATTTATGAAGCTCTTATTCGTGCAATCCCTGCTGCGCTTACTTCATTTTGTGCTATTGCGGCATTGGTTGCCCTAGCACCTGTATTAAAAATTTCCGAGACAGATGTGGGAGTAGGAAGTACCTTTTTGCTCTCTATAGCAGGCTTTATGGTGTTGTTTGAGCTTAGTAGACCATTCAACCTGTGGCATGCTTGTATTTTTGTGGGCTGTGTAGCAGGTTTTATTGGTACAGCATTTTTCCTGTCAGACCTGTTTGCTATTACACCCATTTCGTTTGATGCGACACTTCTTACAGGTGCGATTGCTGTAATTGAGATACTACTTATGCTGTGTCTGAATTTGTTTGGCATATTTGCCCACAAGCATCTTTCGTTTTTACAACAGTAATTTTTGGCTTAGAAGCAGTCGTTTTGTATCTGCTAGGAAATTACCAACATAAAAAGCTTAAAAAGGACTAAAATAGTGCAGCTTGTTCTTTGGAGAGGGAGCAAGCTGTTAAATTTCAAATAGGATGGAACATAGTTTTATGAATACCGATGTACTGGCTGGTTTGCTTATTCCATTTGCTGGTACCACATTTGGTGCTGCAATGGTCTTTTTTATGCGTAATCAGCTGAGTGATTCTGTAACTCATGCGCTAGAAGGTTTTGCTGCTGGGGTTATGGTAGCAGCTTCGTTTTTTAGTTTGATTGCACCTGCAATTGAGCAGAGCAGTGACATGGGATTGTTTGCTTTTGCTCCAGCAACGTTTGGTTTTTTGTTTGGTGCTGCGTTTTTATTGCTACTCGATACCGTAATCCCTCACTTGCATATTGGTGAAGACGAACCCGAGGGTCCAAAAACTCATCTTAAGCGCACTACCACTATGGTTCTTGCGGTAGCGCTACACAACATTCCCGAAGGCATGGCGGTTGGTGTTGTATATGCTGGCTGGGTAAGTGGCAACGCAACTATTTCTTTGGCAGGTGCGTTTTCCTTGGCGTTGGGGATTGCAATACAAAACTTTCCCGAAGGCGCCATCATATCTATGCCATTACGTGCCGTAGGTCAGTCTAAGCCTAAAGCATTTACTATGGGTTTGCTTTCTGGCATTGTAGAACCCCTTGCTGCTCTGGTTACTATTTTGGCTGCAAACGTAATTGTTCCTATCTTGCCATATCTTCTTGGTTTTGCAGCGGGTGCAATGATGTATGTGGTGGTAGAGGAGCTCATTCCAGAAATGAGTGCTGGCAAACATTCAAATCTGGCTACTGTCATTTTTATGCTTGGCTTTGCCCTTATGATGACCTTAGATGTGGCACTGGGCTAATTGGTCGATAAGCTCAAGGAGCTGGTCAGTTGATTGTTGGGTGGTGGACCAGCAGGTAGCAAAACGTATGACACATCGATTGGCATCTAAGCGTTCCATAAAACCGTATTCCACACGGCTTCTAAGCCAGTTCATTTGTGCGTTAGTTACTACAAAAAATACCTGGTTGGTAGGGGAGTCTATATATAGATCAAAGCCCTTCTCGGCCAAATGATTTTTAATGCGCGTAGCACAAGCAATGGCAGATTGACCAATGCGTTCATAGAGGTTGTTAGAAAAGAGTTCTCCAAACTGCACGCCCAATAAGCGACCTTTTGCCAACAGTCCACCATGTTGCTTAATGAGTGGTGTAAGGCCAGCTATCATATTCTTTTTAGTAAATACTACGGCTTCACCAAAGAGCAGACCACACTTAGTTCCGCCAATATAAAAGACATCGGTAAGACGAGCAAGGTCCGATAAACTTACGTCATTTTCTGGTGCTGCAAGTGCGTAGGCTAAGCGTGCGCCATCAACAAATAGCTGCATGTTATGACTCTTGCATACCTGTGCAATAGCCTCAAGTTCTGCCTTGCTGTATAGCGTGCCGTACTCGGTTGGCTGAGATAGATATACCAAAGCTGGCTGCACCATATGCTCGCGGTTATCGTCTTGCTCCCATGCATCAGCGTACTTCTCTATAGCTGTGGCGGATATTTTGCCATTGACATGTTCAATTGGCATGACTTTGTGTCCACCTGCTTCGATTGACCCTGCCTCGTGTACATTCACGTGTCCTGTAGCCGCACAAACGACACCTTGCCAAGGTCTCAGCAGGGCATCGATGACAAGCGTATTGGCTTGTGTGCCCCCTAACAAGAAGCGAACCTCTCCATCTGGACAGTTGCATGTATCTAAGATGGCCTGTGCGGCGTAAGTGCAGTATGAATCTGTTCCATAACCTGAGGTTGATTCCATGTTTGTACGTACGAGTGCTGCAAGTATGGTGGGGTGCGCTCCTTCCATATAGTCTGACGAGAAGTGCAATAAGTTGTTGGTGTGCATGTCTGGCATGGGCATGGTGAATCCTCTTTATGTCAAAAGTGCTTGGGAAATACTACTTTGTAGTTGCGGAATAACTTCTTCTTCAAACCAAGGGTTTTGTTTGAGCCATATTTGGTTGCGAGGCGATGGATGCACTAGTGGAAAATAGTCTGGCGTATAGTGCTTATAATTGCGTACTACCTCTGTAATATGGACCGTTTTTGGAAGGTCTAGATAGTGGGAGAGGGCATATTTACCAATCAAAATAGTGAGCTGAATGTTAGGCATGAGTTCCAACAGTTGAGGATGCCATTTTTGCGCAAAGCCTTTGCGCGGAGCAAGATCTCCGCTCTTACCCTTGCCGGGAAAATAAAAGTCCATTGGCAATAAAGAGATTTTTTGAGGATCGTAAAAATCCTCACGAGAAATATTCATCCACCTACGTAATCTATCTCCACTCTTATCATTCCAAGGAATTTGCGTATCTTGTGCAATACGTCCAGGTGCTTGACCTACTACCAAAATACGAGCTCCAGGAGCTGCGGTATAGAGGGGATGTATGCCTTGCGTTGTATATGCTTGGTTTTGTGAATCTTGTTCGATTGCCTTAAAGATGCTGGTAAATGCATCACTCATGAATTGCCTTCTTTTTTGCTTTATAGCCATGCTTGTGCAAAAAATCTATCAAGAGCCATGCACCAAACAAAGCAGAGATCCCATCAGAAATGGCCGAAGTTAACCATACTCCAGTAAGTCCCAAAGGAGACAGTAAAACAATGGTTGCTAACGGTAGAGCAATAGAGGAGGCAACAGAAAGCCATACGGCACGGTTGGATTGTCCACAAGCAAGCAAAAAAGCATCACAGGCAAGCACAAACCAGCGTGTAAGCCATTGAAGGGAAAGCAAGTCAAACGCCGAGGTAGCTGCTACAACAAAGTCATCCGAGGCATTAAAAATAAAGATTCTGACAGCAAACTCGGGGAAGAAATGAAGCAAAACCACATAGCTTAGACTAAATATTGCAGAAACAATAAAGCTGCTTTTACCAATGTCAAAGGCGTGTTTATAGTTTTGCGCGCCCCAGTTGTATCCAATAGCGGGTTGTAGGGAATCAGTGGTGCCATAAATGAGCGCTACGACAAAGGAATTTGTAAACATCATAATCCCAAAAATGGATATCGCTTGGGTGCCACCCAATGCAAGTATGCGAGCATTAAGAACAATACTTACTATACGCCCTGCAATATTATTAAGAAATGCGGAGAATCCTGCCATAACAATTTGTTTAGTGATGGTTACGGTAGGTCGAGGACGCACAAAGCTAAGTACCATCTTGTTGCGAATGAATGGCCACAAACCAATGACTGATGCAATAACCATGGCAAGACTGTAGGCCAATGCTGCGGCCCAGACATCAAGATGAAACACGATAAGCAAAATAGCCTCTATGATGGCACCGGATACTGCCATAAGGATGTTAAGGCCCATACTGCGATTGACCTTGCCACATACTTTTAGATAGTTGTCTATGGCAAACATCATGCCAGATACAGGGATGAACAATGCATAAATACGTAGGTATATGATGGATATACGTGCAAGTTCACCCGTTGCACCCTGTAGGGAAATAAGAAGAGGTGCTGCAAAGAACATGAGTAGGCCCATGCCTATACCACCAACAAAGAGCATAACAACGGAATACGAAAAAATATTGTTGGCTGCCTCGTGGTCCTTCTCGCCAAGTTTAATGGAGATGGGAACCGCAGAGCCCACACCAATGAGGTCGCCTATTGAGAAAAGAATAATCACATACGGCATTGCCAGGTTGATGGCTGCAAAAGCAGTTTCTCCAAGGATATTACCAACTAAAATACCGTCGATAATATCGTAGAGAGCCGACGTAAGCATGCTAATGGCACCCGGAACAACAATGATGAGCAGCATCTTAAGTAGAGGCGTTTGTGTAAACAATTTTTCATGATTACTTTGCATAAAGACATACCCTACGTAGTGCTTGTGTGTTCTGTTGTTTGTTTGGTCGGATGGCTGACAGGTTTATCTGGTTGTTTAACAACAAAGTGGATGGAATCTAGTTTGGGAACGTGTAACCTTACGAGTTTTTCGATATTTGATTGATCTGCTGTGGATAGCTCACTTGAGGTGGTTAATGTTGCAATGATTTTATTACTCAAATTGGAGTTTTTGGTGTTATAGGATGTCTGTTCGCCGATGCTGTAGCTTACAAAATTCGGATAGAGGGTTTTGAGTTCTTCTGTAGTAATTTTTGCCTCAAAGGTATCCTTGAGTTCAAATGCTTGACCATCATTGCGTTGCATGGTGTCTGCAACAACGTGAGAAGACAGCACAATTGCAGGAATTAAAAACACGAGACTTCCTATAATGAGACGACGATGAAGGACATGCGAGCGATGTTGTGCTTCTGTTGTTTCCCATTCGGTCACAACGCCATCGTCATTGAGGTCTGCCTTGAGCGGTGTTTTAATAAGCACAAATAAGAGCTCCGCGGCAAAGGCGATAAAGACCACATTAAGCAAAAAGACGTAAAAGGCACCACCAAATATAGAAAGATTGCTTGTGGCAATACCATAACCTGCAGCACACAATGGTGGCATGAGGGCTGTTGCAACTGCTACGCCAGAAATGAGTACATAAGGCTCTTGGTTGCGTGAGGAGCCCAACCCACCTGCAAAACCACCAGCTAAAG
Organism: Atopobium fossor DSM 15642; assembly: GCF_000483125.1. Taxonomy (GTDB): domain Bacteria; phylum Actinomycetota; class Coriobacteriia; order Coriobacteriales; family Atopobiaceae; genus Atopobium; species Atopobium fossor. The sequence goes on along the minus strand of NZ_KI519553.1, from coordinate 849,623 downwards.
CAATTAAAACCACCCAAATAGAAGGTGTAGAGTTGGTAAGCAACTCGCTTGTCTCGGTAGATATGGGAGAAATCACAAAATACAACGTAGAGGTAATAAGGCAAATGATTACCTGCACGCTTAGCTCAAAAATTACGCGTTTAAGTAACTTTGCATCTGCGGATGCAATACCGTAGGCAATACCCATAACCGAGCCCATAATGGGGCAAATGAGCATAGCACCAACAATAGCCTCAGTAGAGTTGATGTTAAGTCCTACGGACGCAATGAGCATGGCTACAATAAGCAGGCAAATGTGCATGCCGTTAATACGCGCGCCCGAAAGGATACGCTTGCGGATGGTAGTGTGACTTGCACGACCTTCTCTAATATTAAACAGCGTAGCTAAAAGTTTAAAAAGCGTGCTATCCATAACAATGGTTTCCTGCTAATACGTGAATACTTTTATCAAATAAGGCAATAGTTAAAACGGTTATATCGTAGCACGGAGCCGAGTGCTGTTTGAGCGGCACAAGGATGTAAAAATCATATAAAAGATCATGATTTGTGGGGCAACTTTAGTAAGAGTACTAAGGGCTATAAGGAAGTGCATCTGGTTGCTGGAGCAGAGCAACCTTGGATGCCTAGTGTTTCTTGGTAAGCGCTACTTTAGCTTCTGTTGGCCATAAGGGGTTACGTAATAATTGGCGTGCTACACCAGCCATGGCAAAACCATCTTGCGCCACCAATGCCTGAGCAACTTCTGGTTTGGTAATACCACCAGCTAATATGATGGGAATAGTAGTAGTTTCTTGTACTGCATGGGCTTCTTGGACAAAGTAGGTATCCAAATCTTTGCGATCATCAAAGGCATAGCCGTATAGTCCACCAGAGATGTCAATTACATCTACACCAGCATCTTGGAACATGCGTCCCAATACAGCGCAATCAGCGGTAGTGGTTCCTTCAGGCACACCATCGTAAGTACCAAAACGAATGAATACCGGAAAATCTTTTACGGCTGTACGGACCGCACGAATAACTTCTACTGCAAAGCGCCCACGGTTTTGGATAGTGCCACCATATGCATCCGTGCGTGTATTAGAGAGAGGGGAGATAAATTGGCTGAGTAAGTATCCATGTGCTGCATGAATTTCTACACCGTCAAAACCAGCTTTCTGAGCACGCTTTGCAGCACATGCAAAGGCATTACAAATCTTTGTAATATCCTTGGATGTAAGTGCCTGAGGTTGCTTGTGACAACGTTCAACCATGTGGTTAGTGGGACCAACAGGTGTTCCTTCACAATCCGCTACACGTCCCGCGTGATTGATTTGCAGTATGGCAGCAGCTTCATGTTTATGAATTGTTTTAGCGAGCTTACTGAGCCCCTCCAATGTATCATCACGAGCGGCACTCAGTTGATGTGGATCTGCTCGTCCTATTGGGTCTACAAAATGATGTTCTACAATCACCATACCAAGCTCTTGAGATTGTGTGATCTTGTCGTAATAGGCCAGTGTCTTTGATGAAACTAATCCTTCTTCCGTGGCACTTCTTGATGCCATGGGTGGAGCAAACAGTTTGTTTTTAATTGCGATGCCTGCAATGTTTCCTGCTGAGAAAAGCCTGGCATTGTTATTCATAGTGCCATTTATATCAGGTTTTTGACCAAAAACGACAATCCAGTCTTCTTGGGGATGACGCTGTACCTGCACGTTCATAAAACCGGCAGTGGTAAAAAATTCCACGAGTTGTTGCTGAGAGTAAATGGTAAGAAGGTCTGTAGCTTGAGATAAGTCTTGCCATCGTAGTTGATCAAAATTGCGACCATCAGTCTCGTTACAAACCATAAGAAGACCACCAGGCGTAAGTGTTCGAAAAATCTCGCACAATCCAGCTTGTACATCGGGCCAAAAATAGATGGTCTCAAATGCTGTTGCAAGGTTGATGCTATTTGAGTGGTATGGAAGTGCAGCTACGTCACCCTCTGTAATTTCACAATGTCCTGCAGCTATAGCATCTGTATTGGTGAGTTTAGATGTCTCTACAGAAATAGGAGAATGATCCAAACCATATACCTGGGCATCTTCAAATAAGTTCATAAGACGTGTAAGGTTTGCTCCACCACCGCATCCTACGTCAAGTGCTGATGTAAGAGGTTTGCTGCTAAAAGCAGCTTCTACCGTCTGTTTAAGTAAAGGTAAACTCCAAGCCGCTAGGCGCTCATGTGTACCGGAGTTCATGCCATCCAGAAGCGTACGTCCCGCATCGCCAGTAGGGTTTCCCGCATTTTTATAGTGGTCTCGAGAGGACATAAGAACTCCTGTTCAAAGTAATAGTTTTATGTATGAAGGCAGATATTTTCTACCTTCAATGTTCCCCAAAGTAAGATCCTACAGTCGTTTGTGCATATAATTACACGGACTGTTTTCATACCGCTTTACTATTCATGCTTGTTTATATTTCATAACTAAATACACAAATTATGCTCCTGCTTTTTGGTAAAGTTATCTGTGCTTACAAAGATTACTTCATTCAAACAGGTGAGGCATTTATGCATAATGTGCACGCAATTTGCGACGATACGTATTGGATTGGCGCGTCTGACCGCAGGCTTGCTCTCTTTGAGAATACCTATCACATACCTCAGGGTATGGCTTATAACAGCTATGTAATTCTTGACGAGAAAACTTGTCTTCTTGATGGTGTAGATGATGTAGTTGCGAGTCAGTTTAGTGAGAACTTGGATTACATGCTTGGAGACCGCACGCTGGACTATATGGTTATTAATCATATGGAGCCAGACCACTGTGCAGAGATTCCTTGGTTGGTAAAGAAGTTCCCTAACATTAAGTTAGTAGGCACTGCAAAAACTTTCGACTTTATACGTCAGTTCCACAACTTTGACCCCGAGCCGTATGCTCTTAAAGTAACCGAAGGCGACACGTTGGAGCTGGGAAAACATATTTTGCAGTTTGTGACGGCGCCTATGGTTCATTGGCCAGAGGTTATGGTTACCTTTGATTTGGCAACAGGCACGCTTTTCTCGGCAGATGCTTTTGGTGAGTTTGGTGCGCTTGGTGGCAATTTATTTGCAGACGAGGTTAATTGGGAGCGTGATTGGCTTGATCAGTCACGCAGCTACTATGCCAATATTGTTGGTAAATATGGCATGCAAGTAAATAATCTGCTTAAGAAGGCAGCAGCGTTACCTATCAACCGAATTTGTCCTTTGCATGGCCATATATGGCGTAAAGATTTGGATGTTATCCGTTCCAAATATGCTCAGTGGGCATCGTTTGAGCCCGAAGAGAAGAGTGTTGTTATCTACTATGGCACTATTTACGGTGGCACAGGTCAGGCAGCAGACATTTTGGCTGGTCTGTTAGCGCAGCAAGGCGTGCGTGATGTGCGTGTATACAATACAGCAACCGCAGACCTTGCTACAATGGTTTCTGAGGCGTTTAGGGCTTCTCATCTGGTATTTGCATCCTCCACTCAGAACATGGAAATATTTGATGCCATGCGTACGTTAGTACTGGACCTACGTGCTCACGCTATGCAAAAGCGCCATGTGGCACTTATCGAGAATGGTTCTTGGGCTCCTCAGTCTGGCAAACTCATGCGTGAACAGTTTGAGGCTATGAAGAACATTACCATTATGGAACCTTCCATTTGTATACGCTCACGTCTGGACGATGAAACTTTGCAGCAGATTACTGTTTTGGCTGAGGCTATTGTGACCTCTTTGGGCGAGGAGTAGGGTATTTACCTGTAGTCTTTTTGCAATGTTGCAAGCCGAGAAAAGATTTTAAAATTTCTTCCATTTTTCGCTTGCATACTAAGGGTAATTACCGTATATTAATAACTCGTTCGCGGGCTTAGCGCAGTTGGTAGCGCGCAACCTTGCCAAGGTTGAGGTCGCGGGTTCGAACCCCGTAGCCCGCTCCATGTGAGCACAGGGCCGGATATCAATTCGGCCTTTTTCATATGGCGGCATGGCCAAGTGGTAAGGCATGGGACTGCAAATCCCTGATCCCCCGTTCGAATCGGGGTGCCGCCTCCATAGCATTTAAACTGGGGTTTCTTTAGAAAAAGATACCCCATTTTTTATGTAAAATAACGCTGATATTACGCACAGTTACGCAAGCTCTTTGTATATGAGTGCTCCCATAGCCTGCGCGGCAGGGGTTACGGTGTCTTCTCCTGGCACTAAATAATGCTTGTAGCCTACACTTGAAAGCTCAGAGCGTCCGTGTATTGCAGCGTTTACAGTGTCGACTACTCCTGCACGCTGTAGCAGTGTTTCATGGGTTGCCCTAAGGCGGCTCATAGGGATATATGGCACGTCTGACTCAAGCATTTTGCCGCGGTATACAGGCTTGTTGTTTGGACAGTCACGCTTAAGCGGTGTCCAGTGGTTTCTCCAAACACGTCCTACATGCGTAAGAGAAATATCACATATCGGGTCTTTTGGCTTGCCTTGGATGGCTTTAAGCTGCGATGAAAACGGCTCTGCAATAGTAATGATACGGTCACTAAAGCGTGTCTTAGTTTCCTTTCGTCCGTCTTCTGGTGTAACTGCATCATCGACAGTTACACGGCATACCATTGATGTTTGTCCGTTTACTTGTACCTGCATAAATTCAATGTCATTCCAAAACAGCGCATAAGCTTCTTCACGCCGTAGTCCTCCGCCAACCATGCACAACGCTAAAGCTTCAAGAGGGCTGTTCTCTAAAGCTTTGATGGCCTGTGAAACCTGTTGAGCTGACCAGACCACGCGAGAGTCATTTGTATTGCGCGGGTATCTTAAGCGGTGGCGCATTGGTTCGTCTGGTATATATCCGTCATCCCATGCGGCTCTTAGAGTTGCTCTAAGGGTTGTTATGCAGCGCTTAGCCTTTGCATACGTCATATGGTTAATCCACGCTTGTATTTGGGCGTGCGGAATGTCTCCAAGCTCATAATCGCCAAATCGTGGCTCAATATCTTTTTTAAAGCAGCTTTTGTATCTGATGATGGTTGCCTTGGTTAAATATGCCATGCGATAGGGGATAAACACCTCATAAAAGTACCAAGATAGCGTGACCTTTGAGCCTATGGCTTCATTGCGCCCCATCTCAAGTGCAAATTGCGCGATGGTCATATCTGCGTCACGCTCTGTTGGACAGACTTTTGAGAGTTCTCTTGGCTTACCATCAGCACGATAACCCTTGCGAACGCGAACAAGCCATTGTCCATCGTTGAGCTGTCGTTTGCTGCCGAGTTTAGATCTAGTCTTTATAGCCATATTTCCTCACACTTAATCAAGGTAGGCTATAAAGACCTACCTTCTGACGTTGGTATTCCGAGGTTTAAGCTTTCCTATATAGGAAGCTTTTTTGTCTAGCTAGCTGATGTGACGTGTAATTTATTCTTGAAGAGTGCCGTCTTTAATGTGGTATGCAATGTCGTTTTCTTGGCAGAAATCTATAACTTTGTGTGATTGCTCGTTATAGAACTCTCGGCACTGCTTATATGCGCTTACAACTTTGTTGTAATGAGTACGACCGAAGATGATTTTATCAACAAAAGAAATGGTTTTAAGAATTTCACCTAAATCCTGCTCTAGAAGATTTGGCGTTGGATATGGCTCAATACTAACCCATGTTTGCTGCCCATTATCATGTAGCTTTTTGAGTGAAGCTATGCGTTCAACGTAAGGAGCAGCACCAGGCTCTGTTTTTTGGCGGTATTGCTCATTAAGAGATATAAGTGTAATGCCATAAGCATTTTTTTGTGACAAAGATTTCAACTCTTCCGGCAAAACACCTTTACTTAATGCAGTACAAGGTACATCGAAAGAGTTAATAAGCCTGATTGCATCAACGCTCATTTGACAAATCTCGTCATAGCCATACATAAAAGGATCGGTAGTGAAGCATAGCTGGACAGAATCAATCTTTTTAGCAAGCTTAGGAAGTTCTTTAGCAAGCAATTCAAGTGTGTTATCCACAATTGCAGGGGTACACCATTGTTCGTAGGAAGACACACGGCCAAAACGCTTTGCCATGAGATATGCGTAACATGGATATAAACATCCGTGGCTACAGCCTTGTACATGGTTCATTGCCCAATTTCCGTATTCGACCTCAGTTTTATAGAGCATAGACTTACGTGTGATATGTTGTAGCTCATGCATTTAGCACACCTCCAAACAAATGTTCTATTTATATTATAGTCCTACATTGTGTCTTTACACTTAATGACCTCGACTTTTTCACCGAAAGAGTGTGATGGTTTACCTGTTTTGGTGTACTTTTCTACCCTTTCCAAACAACCTTCATCAAGTAGCTTACCAATATATGTTTTACACAAACTATTTTGTTTTTCGGTGATTCCCATTTCTGAAATAACCATTGCTGCAAGTTCGCCCATCGCACACTTTTGTCTAATGCGAACGTTTTCGTGTAAAACCCTACGAAACGCAGCATCTATATCAGCTGGATTGATGTATGCACCATTGCCATCAACAGGAAATAACGATGGTTGCCGTTCCATATTTAATGCTTTTATCATCGTATTATTCATAGCAATACAACCTTGCCAATGATTAGACATATGGACCAACCTATATTTAATAAGTCCACCACGTTTGATGTTTTTTGATGTGTCAACAATGGGAATGTGTGTTGTGAATTTAAAAGCATCGTCTTGTTTGAGCCTATGACAGAAATTGTCAACTAGCTCAAGTTCTGCACGCCAAAATTCACCATTCTTTGCTTTTCTAACTATATCGACCCAGTCTTCATTACCAAAAATCTGGGTTAGGCGTGCATGACGTTCTTCTAAGCTTGCTTGTGTGTCAAAGCCTTCGTCAACTAAAGTAATATCCTCTTTTGGAACGATAAATTCCTTGGACAATACACAGCAAGCTTCGCGCAAAAATCCAACTGTCGAGAAGTTAAGAAGCACTTCTACACCGCAATTACGCAGACCGTTAAGCTGAGATATATTTTTGAACATTTGAAAGTCTAAACATGAAATACCAAAGGGGTCTATGTAAAAGAAATAGGTACCGTATTTATCTTTATTAGCTAAAACTTCCCGTATAGCGGCCTGAAAGCCTTTATCATATACAACATATTTAAAACTTAAGTTTTTAATAAAAGAATTATTGCTTACGGTGTCTGACAATGTATTGGCACGTGCTTTTGCTGTCTCAGCAAAAATAAATGAAACAGATTTTTTATTCTTTGCTTTCATAAAAGCTCGACCCGCTTTTTTGATTGCTATTATTGGCGAGCCTTCGGTACCATCGTTATAGATGCCCGGACCAGCAAAGCCATCAAAATATAAAATTTTATGTTCACGAACAGACATGACTTTTTGAAAGAAAATACTTAGATAGTTGCTGAGTAGGAAATCTTTAATTTCAGACCATGGTTTATGTTCTTTGTCCCAGTCTTTCGTACTGCCCATCTCTATCCTCTCCATCCATTATTCCAACCCTACCTCTCGCACTCTTCTTGTGCCGCCTGATACCACACAACGACACCGACAAGCTTCACTTCATCCTCACCGCTAAACACCATGTCGTCATAGGCGCTAAAGCTGTCTGCTGCAAGCATCATGGATGATTGTCCACGCATATAACGCCTAAGTACTGATTCACCTACACTAGGCTCTGCTACGACCGCACAGCCGTTCCAGGGCTGCAAGAGAGGATCTACCATGACCAAACAGCCATCTGGATACGAACGATTCATACAATCGCCCTCAACTTGCAACATGAATGCGTCTGGATGATTGCGCGCTACGGTTTCAGGGACTTCTACGAGCTTTATATCTTCTATCTGCTCTGTTGTCTCACCTGCATGAGTTTTGCCAAGTACGCGCATGGGCACCATTGCGGAGGTGCCACGGAAGGGGATAGCTCTATTAGCGTACTGTAATTCTTCTCCAAGCAGCTCAGACGTGCTCATATTGAATAATTCGGCAAGTTGTTTTAATACGCCTATACGTGGTTTTGCTCGCCCAGCTTCCCACTGGCTGACAGATGAACCGGTCAAACCAACCTTTGCTCCTAATTCATCTTGTGTTAAGCCGAGCTTTTCACGGTTTACACGAACGGTGTTTTGGAAGCTCATGGTTGCTCCTCAATTTAAATGAATTAAAGTTTTCTAAAATTTTATTCCAAATTAGCCTTGAATTAATTACAATTTACTGTAATATAATTACATATAGAGAGGAGGGCAAAATGAAGAGTACGTTAGCTGATATAAGAGAACAGCGTGGTGTTAAGAAAAGTGCTGTTGCAAGCTGTATAGGCGTATCATATCCAACGTACCAGAGGTACGAGATTGACCCACGCTTAATGCGTGTTGGAGACTTAGAAAAGGTGTGTAAATTTTTGCACTGCACGATAGGCGATATTTTTTTGCCTAATAACTTGAATTAAATTCAAGTTTCCTCACGTGACTGCACTACCCGTACCTTCTCAACCGAATACCCGATATGACGCAAGCAGGGGGAGCCTGTAGCGCCCGCTATCGAATGTTGTCGGCCCTCGTAGAGGAGAACCGTCAGTTTTTAGTAACCAAATAAAGAGAGGCTATTATGAGCAATCACACTAATAGGGATTCCTATGATTTCTTTAGTTCTGACCTTAGCTGGCTTGACTCAATTTCTCCAAAACGTCACTGGAAGGCGTTTTTAGTCGGTGTTCTTTTTGGTCTTTTCTACTGTTTTGTTAAAGCATACTTTGGCATTCAATAGGACTTTTTATCTACCAATCAGTTCAGCAATTTTGTTGATAATTGGCATTAAAGCTATTGTAACGATAGAGCCAGCCATCGCGTATGCAATGCTAGGTATCCATGCATGAGCATCCATAAAAGTAGTAAAGGTAATTACACGCTGCTGCCATTTAGGACGACTTGCAAATTTAACAATTTTTGCTGCAGCTTCTCGTCCTTTATCAGTCATGCGATATGTCAGATAACCGGTGCGCTCTTCTGGAACACAGATTTCTTTGATAAATCCCTGGTCTTCCAATTCATAAAACGAGTTCATTTGAGCTTCAGAATGTGGGTCAAAGCTAATATCACAAAAATTAACTTGCCCATATTTACGATTGTCTCGTTGCTCAAAAAACCAACCACACACTAAAATTCTCGTTTGAAATTGCGTAAGCCTATTTTTGTCAAAGCTCATGAGAGCCAATTCTGAAAAATCTTGAAACCTACTATCGTTCTCATGCTCTACAGGCTTTATATCTATTAGACCACAATGGAATGTGCGCATTTTCAAATTCATCTGTGCTGCTCCTATAGCTGGTATGTTGCTGTATCGCGTCCTGGCAATTACACAAGCACTTAATTGTACAGCTGAGAATCTAATCATCGAATAGGAGGTGTGCGAAGTGTCTATTAAGACACAAGAGCGTGGCTGGCTTTCTGTTGCAGAAGCTGGCAAGTACGTAGGCATTAATCCCGAAATTATCAAGTGCGCTATTGAATCAGGAGAACTTTTAGCCTACATCAAGCCACGTACTAGTCCTGAGAAATTACGTGTTGGACAACGACACATCTATTACAAGATTGCCATTTGCGACCTAGACGATTGGGTGCGCTCATGGTCAACATCATGCTAACCGTATCTAAAAGAAAGTCCGCAAAGAACTGGCATTCTTTACGGACACGTCCAGAGAGAAGGTCACAAACCATGGACCACACTATTGTACCCGAAGAATGGGAAGAACGCGCATTTGAGAAAGCCGAGTTTGGCGTTCTTAGGGTGTATGTAAACAAGCGCACAGGTGACATTGCATTTAATGCCAATGACGTTGCTCGCTGCCTTGGCCTTGAACCGTATGACCTCACCGACATTCTCAACAAAAATGAGCTTTCGACGCTGTCAGTTCCAGCAATTACAGAAAGCGACTTTGAGCAGTTTTGTAAAGAGCTGGAGGGATAGACAATGAAAGACATGCAAGTTTTCAACAACGGTATTGGTGGAGAACTCCGCGGCGGCATGAATGATGATGGTTCAATCTGGTTTGCCGCAAAGGATGTATCAATTGCGCTTGGCTTCACACATACCAATGATTTGACGCGTCTACTAGATGACGATGAAAAGGGGACGCACAATGTGCGTACCCTTGGTGGTGAACAAAGGCTTTCCACCATCACAGAGCCAGGCATGTATCATGCGTTAAACCTTCGTCGCACAGGATCTATTAAAGACGAACAGATGCGAGGAAGGGTTAAAGCCTTCCAGCGTCAAGTCAATCATGAGATTTTGCCAGCCATCCGCCGTGATGGTGGCTATATGCTAGCTAAAGACGAGACACCAGAAGAAACCATGGCGCGCGCTTTTATCATCGCGCAAAGCACTATCGAGCGCCAAAAAGCGCGTATCAACCAGCAAAGCGCACAAATCGAGGAAATGACACCTAAAGCGCTGTTTGCCGATGCCGTGGCTGCATCTGATGGTACTTGTCTTGTAGGTGAGCTTGCAAAGATGCTCACGCAAGCAGGCTTTACAGTAGGGCAAAACAGGCTCTTTAAGCTTCTTCGCGCCGATGGCTACCTAGGCAAGCATGGCTGTAACCGCAACGTTCCCAAGCAACGTTACATCGAACAAGGCTTATTCCGCATCAAGGAAACCGCAGTTACACACGCTGATGGTCATGTGACGCTTTCACGTACTGCCAAGGTGACTGGCAAAGGGCAGCGTCACTTTCTAGCCAAGTACGCTCATGCGGAGGTTGGCCATGTATAAGGAGTTTGGCGAGCAGCTTGTGGCTGTGATGTTTTTTGCGCTGTTCTTTGCCCCAATATTTATGTGGGCGGTCGGTCTATGACGAATTGGAAAGAGTGCAACGAGGTGGCTTTTCGACACTCATATCCTGCACTTGCATGCACCGATGGTGCACATAAAAAGGCAGAGGTAGTCCCACCACACAAGATCAAGCCACACGCATTTTCTGATCCGATTGTATGTATTGGTGAATGGTGCTTGTACAAGTCGCCTTTCATGTCTGGCTTTTTTGCCAAGCACCAGCGTAGCGGCAGCTTTTACATCCATGAAAGCTATCAGGACAAAGCCATTGAAATCTTCAAAGCACGTATTAGGAGTGAGAAATGGATCAATCAGTAGATAAGGAGATACATGAGCCATCTCGTGTATCACACCCCATTCATTACGCAGGAGACGGAAAGGTGGAGTGCATGGATGCACTTCGCTCCATGATGGCACCCATCAAAGACAACCTGTCTGGTACGGTGGCTTACTGGTGGGGATGTGCCTTTAAGTACCTTTGGCGGTGGTATTTAAAAAACGGCCTTGAGGATCTTCTCAAGGCACGTCAATGCCTTGACTATCTGATTGAGGACTACACATCTAAGGCAGACCATGAAAGCCGAGGTTAAGCAGGGCACCGATGGTGTGTGGTATGTACGTCCATATTTAGGCGTGGACGCACATGGTAAGCAGATAAAGCCGTATCACAGCTTTCCTAACGCTTCTACGCGTGAGCAAGCACAGGCACTTGCCGATGTGTGGCTTAAACATCTTACGGCTGATGGAAAGGTCAAGAGCTCTCTGCTCGTAGATCTTTTACACGACTACATAGAGCTTAAAGAGCGCAATGGCGCAAGCCCAAATTCCGTGAGAAGCTATAAGCTTTTTACAGATAACTACGTCAGGCGGTTTTTGGGCACCGCCCAAGCTGCAAAGCTTACCGTGATGGATTTAAACCGCTTTGAGACAAGCTTGCGTAAGCCAAAAGCTGATGGTGGAGCTGGTCTTGCTCGAAATTCTGTGTTGGCCATACACCATTTCTTACGAGGGGCGTACAACTACTTTGTGGACGCTGGTATATGCGAGACTAATCCGCTGTTTTACGTGGCCAAACCATCACCAGAGCGCCATGAAGCTGTGTCTTTAAGTGAGTGGGATTTTCCTACTATTGCATCCGAGCTCGAAAAGCTCATGCAACCACAAGAACTTACAGAAGCCACAATACGGGAAGCTACCTATGCCACAGCTGCCTGGATAGCGCTGCATACCGGTATGCGCGTAGGGGAAGTGTGCGCGTTGCGCTTAAAAGACATACGCCGCACACAGCGATACATTCACGTTGGTGGCACGGTCATAGAGAAGACCCATGAGACGCCTTATCGACGAGACGTCACCAAAGGGCGCAAGCACAGAAACATTGCCGTCACACAAAGCGATATGCGCGTCTTGGATGGCTATATCAGCTTGCGTAATGGCTTTTTAGACGATGATATACGCCCAACACCACTACTTACCCTAGACGGTAGCTATATGCGCCCCACACAGGTTTCACGTGCGTTTAAGCGCATCTGTAAGCGTTTGCGCCTACCGTCTCGCTTTACCTTCCACGGCCTGCGACACACTCACGCCACGTGGTGTTTGGCTCATGGGGTGGATCTCAAGACGCTCTCAGAGCGCTTAGGACACGCCGATGAAGCTACCACCTTGCGCATTTACGCACATGTGATGCCTGGACGTGATACGGCAGCAGCAGCCGCTTTTGCACAAGCAGCAGACGACGCAAGACAAGAAGGAAGTGAATAAATGGAAACGCCGAAGCTACTTATCTATCTTACGTGTGCTGTTATACACACGTTTTGTTTCTTTGTGTGGGATGATAAAGTCCTCAAAGCAATATACGCCACCGCTGCCACGTTATTTTATTTCCAAGCGTTTTTATACGCTATACAAATCTTAATCAGCTAAGACACACATCACAATTTAATACACCAGTAAAAGACGGATATACCGTCTTTTTTATTGACAAGGAGAATAATGATCTACTCAACACCGCAGTTTCGCCAAACAGTAGCACATAGGTTTGCTGCTATTGGATCTAGCTTTGAGATACTACCAGAACAGCAGATGTATACGCCACTGGAGTTTCTGGCGCTCACCATCTTAGACGATGTAAACGGCGAGCCTATCGAGGTAATGGCTGCATTATCTGAGCTTATCGACCCTACGTGCAAACGGGTGGCGATGGACGCAGCAGGAAACCCGCCGTATTACACAGGAGGCTTAGCGTTGAACGACGTGATGGGCGGATGCAGCGAATGCGGGTATCCGTTCGGCGGCTCCTACCACAATCTCGGAAACCTGTTCAACGCACCAAATTACTGCCCCAACTGCGGTGCGAGGGTGGTGAACAGCGATGACGCAGACTAGCGAAGAGCGCAACGCTGTGGCGGCAAGGCTGAGGGATGGAGGGATTGCGCGGAATGTGAAAGAAGCATATACGCTCATCCTTTCGTGCGTCGGCATAAGGCCACAGCTACCAGCAGAGACTACCTACACAGACGCGATGGCACGCCTCGCAGACCTGATAGACCCGACGTGCAAGCCAGTTGTAGACGATGTCCACGGTATGGATGATGAGCTTGTTTGCTCAGAATGTGGTTGCTTTCTTGCAATTGTTGTTGACGGCAAACCATCTGAACCTTTGTATCGCTACTGCCCTGTCTGCGGCGCAAGGGTGGTGAGTGACGATGAATAGCGATGAGCGACGTGAGGTAGCGGAAAGATTGCGCAGACGCACCAGAGAAACCAACGGGACGCATGACTTCACCATGTACCTAAGCCATTGGGTTGGAGTTGTTGGGCCAACCGTGGGCGAAGGCAACCCGTTCACCGTAGCCGCCAACCGTAGGCTTGCCGAGAGGACGCTCGAGAAGCTCGCCGACCTGGTAGACCCTACGTGCAATGACTTCGGAGGCGAGGAGGGTACCAACGGCGAGGGCTACGACTTTGCCTGCTCCGCGTGCGGCTGGTGCGGTGATGTGTGCGAGCCTAATTATTGTCCAAACTGTGGCGCAAGGGTGGTACAGCAATGACTGGTGACAGCCTAATAGAGATAACTGAAGAAATGTATTCAAAGCTACGCGACGCATATTCTAGCTGGGACAACGAATACGGGAGACCATGGGATGAGCGCGGAGAAGAAATGACAAGTAACCGCAAAGAAATCATGACCATGAGAACAAGGCTTGACGTCATAAAAGAGCAGTTCGAGTGTGATATCCGTTGGCTTGAGATGTACCGAGAAGAAGCCTTAGGAATTTGCCAAGATGGAGGGACAACCAATGACTAAATGGATACCAGTAAGTGAGAGGTTGCCTTACGAATGGCAGATTGTACTTATTACAATCGCTACTGATGATGACCCATATACAGCCACGTGTCCAGCACTCTATGATTGTGATTTTGGTTGGCGTTTTACTAATAATTTACCAGTCGACGGAACTGTTGGCGCCTGGATGCCGCTACCAGAGCCTTATGAGGGGGAGTAATGAGCACCTTCACGAGTGGTTTAAGATCCAGTGCAAGTAATGAATGGACTACACCTAAGGACCTGTTTGACGAGCTAAACCGCGAGTTTAAATTCACAGTAGATGCAGCAAGTACACACGAAAACGCCCTCGTAGATAAGCATTGGACACTTGCAGAAGATGGTCTTGCTCAATGCTGGGATGGCGAGCGGGTGTGGTGTAATCCTCCCTACGGCAGGCAGATTGCCCAGTGGGTAAAGAAAGCTTCCGAAGCTGTAGGGGGGGTTGTCGTAATGCTCATACCAGCACGTACAGACACGTCATACTGGCATGATTATGTATTTCCCAATGCGTCAGATATCAGGTTTATACGCGGACGGCTGCATTTTAGCCAGAGCAAAACCGCTGCACCTTTTCCAAGTGCGATAGTAGTTTTTGAGAGATGGGCATAATGCAAGACCAGCTAAGCCTTTTTACAGCAGAGATGCCCGATCCTTTTCATTGCCCCTATGAGCGTCAAGTCATTGATTACGGTGGAGAAAAGACCTTTTGCGCCTTAAGAGACTTGTGGACTAATTGCCGCGAATGGGGAAGCTGCACAGCATCAGAAAAGCAGCTGCAATCTTTTCAGAAGTAAAAGAAGTATCTTACTGACAATTTTGTGACAATTCACATTTTTACGACCTTGAATTAATTTCATCAAACCACGAGGTCAATATTCATTTTTACGTTGTTTTTACAACTCACTTCCCAGATAAGAAGTAATTATCTTTTCAGCTTAAAAAAGAGGTATTACAAGCCATGAAAACACCAATGGTTTTATGGCGCTTGCTGTTTGCAAAAGCAGTAAAAAAACACTCTAAAAAATCAACTAACCATTTTCGTGAGACCACGAAAATGGCAAAGAAAGAAGGTAGTAATGTCAATTAATCGCGTACTGATTAGCGGTCACCTTACACGTGACATTGAGCTTAAAAGCACAGCGGGCGGCACACCAGTTGCAAGCTTTGGTGTGGCTGTCAATGATCGTAGGAAAAACCCTCAGTCTGGCGAATGGGAAGACTATCCCAACTTCGTTGACTGTGTGATGTTTGGAGCACGTGCAGAAGCCATTACGCGCTATTTGCACAAGGGAAGCAAGGTAGCTATTGAGGGCAAACTGCGCTTTAGCTCGTGGGAGTATGACGGTCAGCGCAGAAGCAAGCTTGAGGTTGTGGTCGATAACATCGAGTTTTTGAGCCAACAACAACAAGCTACACAGCCACCGCAGCCACAAGAACCTGCACAAGAGCTTGTAGACGATGATATCCCGTTTTAATCACTGTATGCGCCCTGTTACGGGCGCATCTCTTTTTCTTTGGAGTTGAAAAATGAATAACGAGAATTACTACGTTGTCCAGGGTTGGATGGTCAATGACCTTAAGCTTAAGGGCGTCGAGCTAAGTGTTTATGCAATTATTTACGGTTTTTGCCAAGGTGACAATATTTTTTCTGGCACAAACAAATATCTGGCTTCTGCGACATCTGCTACTGATAGGTCTGTTACAGCAGCTATATCAAGCTTGCAACGCAAGGGTTTGATTGACGTAAAACTTGAGCCACTGGATGATTACACAAGCCAAACACGAAGGTTGATAAAACTTCCATGGGGTGGAAATAATTTCCAGACGGGTGGAAATAATTTCCCAAAAACTAAGGAAAAAACTTCTACCCCCCACGAAAAAACTTCTAACAATAATATAGATAATAATATAGATAATAATATAGATAATAAGAGAGCGCGTTTTATTAAACCGACGATTCAAGAAATCAAGGACTACGCAGTCTCTCAAAATCTCTCTATCGATGCTGAACAGATTTACGACTACTACGAAGCTAACGGCTGGCGCGTAGGCTCGCACAAGATGCGCGACTGGAAAGCAGCTGTACGCAATTGGGCGCGGCGTAGCTTTGGCGCAAAACCTCAGATAACAGAAAGCTTTAGCGAATACAACATAACACCAGATGAGGTGTTCTAATGTCTACGACACTGCATGATCTTTTTGAGCGCCACGGCAACGCTATGCCACAAGGCGGTTTTTCTGCAGATGAAGTGCAGGAAATCAACGTGATGACGGCAGCAGAGTTCCAAGCAGAGCTTACCGCACAAGAAGATGCCCGCAGGAAATCGAACAATGAAGCTGCAGGAGACGCACAACAACGTGCCCGTAAGCTTTTCTTGGACAAGTGCCACCGCGCAGGGATGCCCAAAGCATTTGACGGATGTGCAATTGACTCCAAACGCGCACAAGAAATTGTTAATACCTCACGTGGCTTTTGGATTTACGGCAATGTGGGAGCAGGAAAAACACATCTTGCTTGTTCCATTCTCAAAGGATGGCTTTATTCCACAAGCAGCTCTGCAGTCTTTGTACAAACGACTGCCATGCTGGCACGTCTTCGTGATGCTATGGGTGCAAGTAATGAGACACAAGCTACCGCCGTCTATGCTAAAACGCCACTACTTGTCCTGGATGACCTTGGCAAAGAAGCACCGACGCCTTGGGCGCTCGCCAAGCTGTTTGAGATTATCGATGCGAGATATGGTGCACGTCTACCAACCATTATCACAGGCCAACACACACCCAATGAGCTGGCAAAACGCCTGTCGAGAAATGGCGATGTCGAAATGGCACGAGCTATCGTATCTCGGCTTTTGGGTACCTGCGCCGTAATGCAAGCAGGAGGGACCGACAAAAGACAATCAAGGAAAAGCCTATGAGTACGAAAGCTTGGACTACCAAAGAAATTCAGGTTTTGCAGCGTGGCTTTGAGATGGGTTTTGGTTCGACTCACAAGGTTTGGAAAAGGCTACTTCCTGGGCGTAGTACATCGGCTATTGCTTACCAAGCAAAAAAATATGGACTTAGCACACGTAGCTACAAGCACTGGATACCTGAAGAAGATGAACTTATTGGCGCGGTTATGGACACACTAGCCAGAGAGCTACGTACCACACCACGCAAGCTCATGGGACATATCGCAACACTTCACCAGTCGAAAAGCAGAAGGAAGGATTAAAGACATGCAGACGATACGCATTAAAAGCATCACAGGTGCTGTGCCGCGCTACGCACACCCTGGAGATGCAGGCTTTGATTTAAGTGCGGCATCTACGGTTGCCGTGCCTGCTCATGGTCATGTCACTGTGGGCACTGGGATTGCAGCTGAGATACCACAAGGCTTTGTTGGCCTGGTATTTCCACGTAGTGGCTTGGGGTGCAAGCATGGTATTGCTCTTCGTAATTGCGTGGGTGTGATTGACAGCGGGTACCGTGGTGAGATTAAAGTTACTCTCACTAATGACACCGACGAGCCATTTGAGGTTTATGCTGGTGACCGCATCTGCCAAATGGTTATTGTGCCCCATGAGCAGTGCAGTTTTGTCGTAGTAGACGAGCTTGAAGATACCGAGCGAGGGCATAAAGGCTACGGCTCTACAGGCATTCAGGGGGACGCTCGATGAATGCAGCTGAGTGGTGGGACAATGTGCGCTCATGTGCTAAAGAGCTGCAGACCGCACGTGCCGAGCTGTATGTGCTAGAAAAATATGGCAAGGCTTCTAGTGGTGGTAGTGGATGTAAAGGCGGTGTTGGTGACCCAACCTGTTCTCAAGCTTTAGAGATTCATCATGCACGTCTTAAGCTTGAAGCTGCAGCAGGATATTGCTCTGCTGTGCTTAATGATGCACATACCGCCCTTGACCGTTTGTCACATATGACAGAGCCACGTACCGCCTGCGTAATGAGGTTGTACTACATCGATGGCATAGAAAGCAGGCAGATTGCAGAGCGGCTATGCCTAACAAGACGCCGCGTTAACCAGATAAAGGCTGATGCTTTGCAGCTCTGTGATGATGTGGGAATGGTGCATATGATAAGAGGATGGAGTTATGAAAGTTAAATGAAGGCTTGCATTTCCCACCTTTTACGCTAAATTGATAGTGTGTTGATTTGTGAGGTAAGGCGCAGGGCATAAATGCTCCGCGCCTTTTTTGTTTAGCAAGCACATACCTGTTCGGATAATTATGATTATTTTGCCGCAAAAGCCAGTGTATAACCATGCACTGGCTCAGTGGATATTGGACCGCCGCTCGCAAAAGAAAAGCGATCATGATTTTTATTGCTTGTCTGCATGGATTAAATTGCGCGCTCATGTGTTACGTGAGTTTCACGGGGAGAGCCAATATGAACTTGAGCAGTCACCATCACTGTTTGTTCCGGCAAACGTGGTTCATCACGTGATGTATGTGGAAGATTATCCAGGCTGGGCATTATCGGAGTTTGCCGTCAAAGATGGTGAGGTTATACGCAATTTAGTTCCGCTCAGTCACAGCGCCCATGATATTGCGCATGGTCGCTTTGGTAAGTCGCAGCGCACGCGCAAACCACCACTGACGGTTGAAAGATGGTAAAAATCATATGCCGTTTAAAGCAGCTGTAACGGCGTTTAAGACAGTTTCAAACTCAAAATGATTATGGATGTGATGTAGTGCGTTATCGTGTCACACACGGCACCACAAAAGCCTATACCCCCACATACATAACCCCCTTTTTTACAAAAAATGCTAAGACCGGCGTCCATACTTAGGATTTCGACTCAATCACATAAAAATATTTTTTCTTTCTCACTTCTGGGGAGCTGATGGCTATGTCTTCTAAGCGTGTTAAATGGACTGATGAAGATAAAAAACAAGTCGCTGAGCTGCTAGAAGCTGGTAGCGATGCTACTGAAGTTGCTGCGGTACTTAGCTGTGCCGAAAAAGCCTTGGATACACTTTGCAAGGATGCTTTCGGTCTTTGCTTTGACGACACTCAAGAACGCTTCGCAGCAAAAGGTCGTGCAAAACTTCGCCGCTCACTTTTTCAGGCCGCCAACGCAGGCAATGCGAAAGCACTTGATTTAATGTCACGCGCACAGCTTGGGATGGACCCTGTGAAGTCGCGCAGGCGCGCCGCTAAAGCAGAAGTAGCTGCGGTAGCAGAATCATTGGATCTGTAATGTGGTTGTCAAAAGCAAGAGGGCCAGATACCAAACACACAAGCGCATTGCAGCTCCAGAGATTACTGAATGGCTGCGCATGGTGGAAACTGGCAAAATCGTTGCCTGTGAGGATATGCATCTGTTGTGTGCATATGTGCGCCATGTATTTGCCACCGAAAAGCTATGGGTTGATAAAGATCGCTTAGCTCGCTACATGAGCTATCAGAAGTATTTTCCTTTCAGGCTCGCCCCTGAAGAGAAATTCATGATTGCGTTGTGGCTTTGCACCTTTAGAGAAGGCTTTTTCCCGCGCTGGACTGATTTGTTTATCTATATCGGTCGTGGCTGGGGAAAAACTGGCTTTGGTGGATTTGCAACGTTTTGCATGCTTTCGCCTGCTAATGGAATAAAAGACTACGATGTCGATGTTTGTGCTACGGTCGAAGAGCAGTCACGCATTGGCTACGACGACCTGTGGCGTATCTTTGAGGGCAAGAGCGATTTATTTTCCCAAGGTTTCGATTGGAACAAAATCGAGCTGCGCAGCCTTGAAACTGGTAGCCGCTTCAAATATTGGAGCGGCAATAGCAGTGGCAAAGACGGCATGCGCTCCGGATGCGTGTGGTTTGATGAAGAGCACGCCTACGAAGATGCAGCATCAATGGAAGTCTTTACGGGCGGACTTGGTAAGAAAGACCACCCTCGAAGGCTAAAGACCACTACCGACGGTGATGTGCGCGATGGACCATTAGACGAGGATAAAGTACTTGCGCGTGCTATCTTGCGCGGCGAAGAGCAAGATGGCGGTATGCTGCCCTTCATGTGTCACCTTGACTCTCTTGACGAGATTCACGATGAGGCTATGTGGCCTAAAGCCAATCCTCGGCTTACGCGCTCAGAGACGCTACTGTTTGAGTATCGCAATGAATATCGTACGTGGAATCGCAATCCGCAACGACATCCAGCAACGCCTACTAAGCGTTTCAATATTCCACAAGGCAGAAGCGATATTGCAGTCACTTCTTGGGAAAACCTTATGGCTGCGTCACGCAGCTATGATCTTGCGTCTTTACGCAAAATGCCTTGCGTTATTGGCATTGACTATGCAAAGACAACCGACATGGTAGGCGCAATTGCGCTAAGAGGATCTGCCGGCACTATTTCTGATGTGTTGAAAAGCTCCGCAGTCTATTATTTTTCGGTTGGTGGCGGTGAGGATGGCTGGGGTTCTCTTATGCGCCAGCTTGATGTGCAGTATGAACAGCTGGCAGACGCGGTTATAGCGGCCATGCATGACCACGCAACGCCGAAATGGATTTATACCTTAGCTCAGCCAGTCAACGGCACACCAGAGCAGGAAGATGAGCATAAACAACGGCTCAAGACCAATCTCAAATCCTTCATCTCTTCTTCTCGCCCGGCCGTTATGCCACTTTTTAGCGGGCAGAAGATGGAGCGAGTGTCGGAAGGTGCCAACGCCCATCCTGTTATGCCTGATGCTGTGGCAGCTATTCGCAAAGATATGTTTGAAACGGCTGCGGTATGTATGCGTATACCTACCAGTCTGATGTACGGGAACACTAATAATTTTGCCGAATTGGTAAGCTCACTTCTTACATTTGCTGTAGATCCAGTAGCGCGTGCACTGGAAACTGAGCTTACTCGTAAGACATACAACCAGTCTCAATGGGCAGCAGGTGCGCGCGTCCATGTAGATACAACGCACATACGCCATGTAGATTTATTTGAGGTTGCCGACAAGATCGAAAAGCTTGTTGGTAGCTCTATCGATAATCCCAATGAAATTCGTGGATTTACTGGCCAAGACCGCATCAATAAGCCTTGGGCAGATGAATACCAGAGAACAAAAAATCACGAGGATGCGGGCGGAGGTGAAACAAAATGAATAAAGCGCAACTAGCAGGTGTTATGCAGCTTTTAGTTTCACAGGAAGATCCAAGCACAGCTCATATGACCATCTATGGTGATATTCGTCGGGGCACTGACTGGGCGATGCTTGATACTGGTAAACCAACCAAGACCGATGCTACTGATATTGCTCAAGCACTTGCGGCTCTTCCAGTATCTACAAAAGCCATTGAGGTGCATATAAACTCTTATGGCGGTGAAGTTGCAGAAGGTATTGCCATTTATAATGCCTTGCGTAACTGCGGCAAGCAAGTCACAACGGTTTGTGATGGCTTTGCGTGCTCTATTGCCAGTGTTATTTTCATGGCCGGATCTGTTCGCATTATGCGTCCTGCATCGCTTTTGATGCTGCACAACCCCTCTATGGCCAGTTACGGCACTTCTGATGATTTGCGCAAGCAAGCAGATGATTTGGATGTTATCTGTGAGCTTTCCAAGACTGCATATCTGTCTGATTCCTCTATGGATGCAGATGAATTGTCGCAGGTTATGGATGCTGAGACATGGGTAAGTCCTGAGCAAGCTTTGGCTTGGAGGTTGGCAACTGAAGTATCAGAAGATGCAGATGATGGCAGTCCTACGCAAGATGCACGCACATCTGTGATGAAAGCCTTGCTCAAGAGCAACTCTGTGCACAAAATGGCTCTGGAGCCAGTGACCATCTCATTGACTCAGCTTGACGAGCTGTTGCAGACAAATGGTTTACAAGCAATGTTTGTTCAAACACCAGCTCAGCAGCAAGAACCAGAACCAGAACCAGAACCAGAACCAGAACCAGAACCAGAACCAGAACCAGAACCACATGCTGTCTCTCAGCCAGAGACGCTACAACAGCGTCTTGTCCGCATTCTCAATTAAAGGAGATAAATATGCCTATCAATCTTAACGGCACGTCCAAAAAGCTTGTCGAGCAGTTTTCAGCGGCTTTGAAGTCAGAAGATAAAAATGACTTTGAACGAGCGTTTGATGCCTTACGTGCTGGTATTTTGGAAGATGTAACCGAGCAGTACAATCAAGCGGTTGCATCAAATGATGCTGCTGTTTTGGCCCAGCGCGGTTTTCGTCAGCTTACTAGTGATGAGACAAAGTATTACCAGCGCATCATTGATGCGCTTTCTAGCTCTAATCCTCGTCAAGAGCTTGCCAATTTCTCGGCAGTTCCTGACAAGATGATGCCTTCGACTATTTTTGACGAGATTATTAAAGATATTCAGGCAAAGCATCCTTTGCTTGCTCGCCTGAACATGGTCAATGTTGGCTTTATCACTGAATGGCTGCGTAACAAGCACACCAAACAATTGGCTGCTTGGGGAAATGTTGGCGAAGCCATTACTAAAGAAATTACCTCAGCATTTGAAGTTATCGATGTTAAGCAGGGTAAGCTTTCTGCTTTTGCTTTGGTATCCATTGATATGCTCAAGCTTGGCCCTGTGTGGATGGACGGTTACGTCCGCACCGTACTTGGTGAAGCTATTGCCTGCGGCCTTGAAGCTGGCGTTGTTGCTGGTAAGGGCGCAAAAGGCGAGCCTGTAGGTCTTAATCGTGATATTCATGAAGGTGTTTCTTATAGCACCTCTACTGGATATCCCGAGAAGAGCAAGACTAAGGTGACTGAATTTACACCAGCTACCTATGGTGGTCTTGTCGCGCAGCTCGCAAAAGATGAGAAGGGTAAGGATAAATCAATTGATTTTCGCAGTGGTGGCGTAGCGTTGGTTTGCACTACTACTGACTATCTCACTAAGGTAATGCCTGCTACTACCGTACAACTTCCCACTACTGGTCAATATGTCCATGACCTGTTCCCTGTACCCACTGAGGTATTTACTACCACTGAACTTACTGATGGTACCGCCATCTTGTTCTTGCCAGATGAATACGATGTGTTCGTAGGTGGCAACCGTGGTATTGAATACAGCGATGAAGCGAAGTTTATCGAGGATCAGCGCGCGTTCAAGTCTGTTATGTATGCTTATGGGCGTGCTTTTGATAACACTTCGGCCATTGTTCTTGATATCTCTAAGCTCGACCCCGCCTATCTCAATGTTACGGTGAAGGGTACTGTCAACACTAAGACGTCTGCTTAAGCAAATGGAGGTAGTGCATGGCCGGTATAAAACCTGAGGTCATGGCCGCCATCAGACGAAAGCTGAATATCACATGGGATGCAGCTGAGACAGACGAACGTCTAAAAGATGTAGTGGATTCAGTTTCTCCTGTGCTCGCTAAGCGATTGGGGTATGCAAATAGCCACGCTTTTTCATCCAACGATGGGGAAGCGTGGCCTTTATTTTTAAACGCGTGCCTTTACGAGTTTAGTGATGCACTTGATGACTTCTGGAAAAACTACGCCGAAGATATTCGTGCATGTCGCAGTCTTGTCACTTTGCCTAAGAAAGGCTCAAACGATGGCGCTCAAGACTAAGCGTGAGGTATTTGCACCTATTGATGGTGTGCTTGCGCTATGTGAACCTACGGCTGCGCGCTGTGCGCGTGGTGTCAACTGGACTAGCGCAGCTGGTCTGCGCACGCTGTGTCTACTACCATATCGAAAGTCTCAGGTGCGCTCTGTCGATATTGATGCTTTAGGCAGCGATGCACCCTCTTTGTCGCTTAAAGTGTGTGTCCGTCGTCCCCCAGATCTGTCTGTCGCCAATACAGCAGTCATTGCTGGAAAAGCGTATGACATCACCAAGACCGATGAAGATGGCAGGCTTGCGTGGCTCTATCTTACTCGTTTTGAGAGTGTCGGTACCTGCGAGCTTGTTGCAACATCGGCTGAATATGACGATTTGGGCATCGCGCATGCCACAGAAAAGCGTACGTCTGTGTATGTACGTTCGGTTGAGTGGTCCGGTAATAGTACCGATGCTGGGCAATTAGCAAGCTTGCATATATCTATTCGTGCTGATGATTGGGCAGGCGAGAGGGCAGTTGTGATGCGAGGTAAGCGTCACAGTGTTACTCGTGTAACTGGCGATGGTGAGTGGACCACTCTTGAATGTGCGGAAGGAATTGGGGATGTCGGACAGTAGAGTATCTATCAGCATTGATGGCTTTGCTGATGTGCTTATGCAAGAAGTTGAACATACAGCACAACAAAATATAGATGCTCTGCGCAAAAACGTGCGTAGGGCAGCGCGTGCGACTGCCGATGAGTTGCGCAATGGCGCGCTCACACCTGCTATGACAGGCAAGTATGCTGCTGGTTGGTCAGCCACAACCGAAGAGGTTGACGGACATATCAAAGTTGTTGTGCATAACAAGAAAAAGCCAGGACTTACACACTTGCTTGAAAAAGGCCATGAGAAATTTATTCATGGACGCGATACGGGAACACGCGTTCGTGCATACCCACACATTGAGCCTGCATATGCAGTTGGTGCTGAAAAACTAAGGAGTGACTAGCATGCCTGGCTATCGTGAGCTGTGTCGCGCGATTAAATCGTGTGGTATTAGGTATGCACGTATTGCATGGGATACGGCAGATGGTTCTTCTCCTCCGCCTTTGCCGTATGCCCTGCTGGTGCCAAATGCTACTTCTGACCGTATGGCGGCCAACAGTAATGTCTTTGCCGCTACGCACTATACGGTTGAGCTTTATGAGCGTGGTAGCGATATGCAGCTTGAATCAAAGCTAGAAAAAGCATTGTCTGGTGCTGGCTTTACTTATGTAAGAAGGTGCGTCCCGCTAGGCGGTGGCGTAGTTGAGATGACCTACACCTTAACTGTTGTCGGTCGATAAAAGAGATGGGATATATACATGTCAGTAACTGAAAATAAGGTACGCATTGGTCTTGCTCGCGCGTTTTGGGCACTTAAGACACAAGATGGCAAATACGAAGCTCCCCATGAGTTTGAGTGGCCAGAGGAAGCCACAATCTCTAATGGTGGCTCCAACGACCAGACGATTTATGCTGGTGATGCACCACGCTATAAGCGCGGTGGCGTTGGTTCGAAAGAAATTCAAGTGCAAATGACTAAGTTTAGCCGTGACTTCCTCAAGGCTTGTTGTGGTCAGATGGCCGAATCCGAGACCACTGGTGGTATTTCCGAAGTAAGCAATGGCGGTGCCAAGGAGTTTGCGTTTGGTGTTGAAACCACAGGTGATCAAGGATCTATTCGTACGTGGTACTACGGATGTACAGCTACTACTCCTGTACATTCTGCTAAGACAAATACCGATTCTATTAATGAGGATGCTGAGACCTCTACCTTTACTGCTGTTAGTACCAAATGTGGTGATGGCAAGTCGCGCGTAAGTACAACCTTTGAGCCTGGCGATGCTGGATACGATGCTGCATTTACTAAGGTACCTTTCCAAGCTGATTAAGTAACTGGCTTTCATGGCGCACATCATTTTGCGGTGTGCGCCTAATAAGCTCGTTATTGTACCTGTTCTTTGACAGCCAAAAACAAGGAGATATTTATGGGAAAACGCACACTTCGCCCCGCTATTGATCCGCTGTACGTATCATCTGTGGAAGTTGCGGGACAATCACTAGACATTGCTGCTACTAATAAGGCTGTTGCCTTGTATGAGGAGACATTTTTAGACACGATGACTAAGCCATATACGGGCAAGCTCATTAAAGATATTTTGCTCGAGCGCGATACATTGTTACAACAAGACGAGCAGTATCCCTCTTGGGATGATATGCCTTGCCTTTTGCGCGCTATCTGGGCCATGGCAACAGCTGCTGGCTCTACAAGCAAGTCATGGTCTGTATTCAAAAGCCAAATGGAAGATGCACCAGCTAATATGTACGAACCGGCATATGCGTGCAATACGATTTTTGGTGAGTTTGGTGAGCGCACCTTTTTTCGGCTCCCCAAGTCTATCAAAGATTCTCTTAAATCCGACGCAGGACAAAAATCAGACTAGCAGCAGTAGCGTTCCCACTAATGAAGAAGTTGCATGGCCGACGCGCGCCAAAGTGCTGACGTTGGTTGCAGCTGGTTTTTCGTATGAAGAAGCCATCGGCTTAAGTCCAATAGATACACAGATTTATCTATCAATTAGAAATGCGTGGTCAATTCCTGCAGACCGCCGTATTACAGGCGGCGTTGTGATGGCTTCACGTGAACAAGTTCTACAAGCATTGAGGGGGTAGCAGCGTGGCAAGCGAGTATAAGGGTCTGTATGTCTCGTTTGAAGGTGACTCTACCAAGCTCACAGCGGCACTTTCACAGATTAATTCTGCTTCTCGCAAAGCACAAAGTGAGCTGCGCAATGTCCAAAATGCACTGAAGTTTGACCCACGTAACGTAGGTTTGCTCAGCTCTGCTATGCAAGCTGCACGCTCTAAAGTAGAAGCAACTACACAACGTGTAAAAACACTGCGTCAGGCACAAGATGAGCTTGCTAAGTCTGGTGATACGACAAGTGCAGCCTATCAAAAACTTGGTGTGGAGCTTGCGAAGGCCGAAGCGTACCTTAAGCGTGACCAAGCAGCTCTAGTAGCAGCTACCACAGCCACCACTGGACTTGGTAGGGCAGCTGCTGTATTTGATAATGTAGCTGCTAAAGCAGCTGCCATGTCAACCACACTACAAGGTGTTGGCTCAAAGCTTACTATGGGTGTAACGGTGCCCTTAGTTGCATTTGCCACTGCATCTATTAAGAGCGCGAAAACCATTGATACCGCGCTGACTGGTGTGCGTAAAACGGTGGATATGACCGAAGAAGGCTATCAAAAGCTTAAAGATGGTGCATTGGAGCTATCTAAGACACAGCCAGTAAGTGCTGATTCCATCTTGAATATGGAAGCGCTAGGCGCACAGCTTGGTTGGTCGAATGACAGGCTGCAGGCATTTGCTATGACGGTAGAAGGTCTAGATATTGCAACCGATATGGACGCGTCAACGGCGGCCACCAATCTTGCCCAATTTGCAAATATCACTCGTATGGCACAGAAAGATGCTGATAGATATGCCTCTGCCATTGTCGGTCTAGGAAATCACATGGCCACTACTGAAAGCAAGATCTCAGATATGGCTATGGGCATGGCATCTGCTGGCACACAAGCTGGCATGTCTCAGGCCGATATTTTAGGTGTAGCTGCCGCGGCCGCATCTTTAGGCATTGAGTCACAAACTGGTGGCTCTGCCTTCTCTAAAACGCTCAACGAGATTTCTCTGGCCGTCTCTCAAAACAGCGGCACTTTGCAGCAGTGGGCATCTTTGGCCCACATGTCGGTTGACGAGTTTAAAAATGCCTGGTCAACTGATGTCACAGGCACGTTCGAGCGTGTCATACAAGGTATGTCTGATGTATCGAAAAATGGCGGGGACCTCAATAAAACTCTTGCTGACCTTGGCATTACTGAGCTTCGCCAAAGTGACTTCATGCGTCGTTTGGCTGGCAATAGTGACTTGCTTACGCAAGCCATTGACCTTTCCAATAAGTCTTGGAAAGAAAACAGCGCACTTCAAGCTGAGGTGGACAACCGCAATAAATCAATTGCAGCTAAGCTTGAAACAATTAAAAACAAGCTGGTTGCCATTGCAACTGAGGTAGGCGGTCCTTTAGCTGACGCTGCTCTATCTGCTTTAGATGCAGCACAACCGCTTATCTCAGGTATCGAAAACGCAGCTAAAGCCTTTAGCTCTATGAGCAAAGAAGAGCAAAGTGCGATTATCAACACGCTTGCTCTTACTGCGGCAGCAGGTCCGGCATTAAGTATTGCAGGGCAAGTGGTGGGTGTGGCCGGCAATGTCGCCGGTGTTATCTCTAAGGGTGCCAATGTATTGGGCACCTTTGGCGCAGCTTTAAGCGCTACAGATTCTGCCACACAGCTGGCTATGGCATCTACGGGCGGCCTTGCGGGCAAGCTTGGCACGGTGCTCAATCCTGCGGTATCTGCAGCAGGTGGCATTGGTAAGGTAGCAGAAGCAGCTGGTGTAGCTGCTCCTGCACTCGGCGGTCTTGCTACTGGTGGCGTTATGGTTGTGGTAGCTGCACTGGCTATTTTAGGCAAGGGTATCTATGATGATGTAAAGCGCCAGCAAGAATTTAATGACGCGATGACACAGATGGCAAACTCCGCTGATGGTATATCTGCTGCTCTTGCTCCTGGTGCGCGCGCTGCAAGTGATTATGCTGCACAAGCACACGACGCTGCGATGAGTACCGATGAGCTAAGAGAAGCTATCAAGCAGCATAACCAAGCAATTGCTGGTATTAAAGAGAGTGCCGCCACGCCAATTAAGATGCTGGGTGAATACAAATCAGTTATTGATAGCATGGGTGGGCAAGGTGTTGCCACTGCTGAGGATACCGCCAAACTTGAATGGGCGGTACGAGGTTTAAATGACGCTTTAGGAACGAGTTTTAGTACAGCTGAGGTATTAACCGGTGAGTATAAAGACCAGCAAGGAGAGATTAGAAATACCGTTGCTGCCATAGATGAACTCATTGCTAAAAAGCAAGAAGAAGCACGTATTAACGCTGCGCAAGACTTATATAGTGAAGCTCTTAAGAATGAGATGAAGCTTAAGAAGAATCAGTCTGACGCGCAAAAGACCTATAACGAACAATACGCACTGATGCTTAAGTATTACAAAGAGCACAAAGACGTGCGTGAACATTGGAAAACTGCCGAAGAATATGCAAAAGCCACTCTTGCATCAAATGGCTATGGAGATAGCCTAAATAAAGCTAATGAAGCTTTGAAATCAGCACAGAAAGAAACACAGGCTTACGCTGATGAAATGACGGCAGCTCAAGTGGCTGCTACTGAAGCTGGTAAAGCTATGCTTGACTTTGTCAACAACAACCAACAGTTTGCAGCTGCTTTAATCGATACGGGCTTTTCTCTTGAGCAATTGGCTGGCGCTGCAGTATCTGCTGGGGTATCTGTAGATCAACTGCAGGCCATGGGAGAGCAAAACTTTGCAGCGTTGGCTAAAAGCGCTGGCGGTAACACCGACGTGCTTATCCAGCGTCTCAAACAGCTTAACCAGATTGGTCTTGACCCTAAGACATTTACGGTAAGCGATGACGGCACAATTGCAGATGCCCAAGGCAATATCTGGGACCTAGACGCTCAAACTATCAATGGAAAGCACTTTGATGTAAACGATGACGGGACCATCTCGGTAGCAGAAGCTGGTATTGACCATGTAGATGCTAAGTCTATCTCTAACAAGAGTTTTACCATTACTGCTCTTGATAATGCGAGCAGCACTATTAGCAGCATTTCTGCCAAGCTCAACCGTATCGGCAGTCGCATCGTTGATGTGGTACGCAGCGTTCCACACGCACAAGGCGGCATTCGTCTACATGCCCAAGGTGGTATTTATACTGCACCTACCTATATCACGCCTTATGACGTTATTGGTGAAGCCGGAGCTGAGTATTACGATGGCCGCAATATTGTTCCTCTTACTAACACGCGCTATTCACAGCCATTTGTAGATCTTATTGCCAGCGGCGTTGTTTCTCAGCTTGGCTATGTTGGCTATACCGGTCCATCTGCACAAGAGATTGCATCAGCTTTGGCACAACAGCTTAGTGGTATGCAAGTAACACTTGACGGCAACCAGACTATTGGCGCTTTAGCAACTGCTATTGATCGCAGGGGAGGTATGAACGTTGGCTATGGCTATTAAAGATGGCACTTATGTTATTCATAGTGCAGCCGACGCATCGTATGTTATAGATGTAACTGGTGCATTGGATCAAAGCAGCACCAATGTAAGTCTGTTTAAAGCTAATTATGGTGACGCGCAGCTTGTACGTGTCACCAACTACGATACCTTTGTTGTCTTGAGCTTTGTAGCTACAGGTAAAGCATTGGATGTGCACAATGCCAATATGGCAGCTGGTACTAATGTCTGGCAATATGATTGGAACAATACATCAGCTCAGAAGTGGGTTATTGAGTCGGTTGGTGATAAATATGTAATTCGTCCTTTAGCTGATGCTTCCTTATGCTTAGCTGCAACATCTCTTAGCGGAAATATTCAACTTGCCACGCACGTTTTTGGTACTGCCTTACAGATGTGGACGTTTGAAGCAAAAGACCCGGCTCCTGATGGTACCTATGAGCTTCGCTTGAAGACTAACCCGGATTATGCTGTAGATTTAAATTCATCGTCATTAAGCGATGGCGCGTTTGTAGAGACATATCCCCGCCATGGTGGCAACAACCAAGTTTTGTGGCTTACGAATATGGGTAACGGTCGTTGTAAGCTTATGTTTGCCCACTCTATGAAGTATGTTGCGGTTGATAACGCTGGCAATCCTGTAAACGGTGCGCGCGTTTTGCAATATGGATCAATTGGTCATGAAGGTGGGCGTGATAATCAATGGATTTTTGTCCCACAAGGCACTGCTCAAATTAATGGCGTGACGGTGCCAACCTATCAAGTACGCAATTATGCTACTGATATGGGCGGTACACTATGCATGGATGTGCAAGGCAACAATCCCGTTGCTGGCGGGGTTATCCAGATGTACCCCATGAACAATACGGATGCACAGTTGTTTGCCTTGATGCCTTCTGAGATGTATGTGCAAGAACTGCCAACACCTGCCAGTGTTGGTCTGTATGTCCATGGCGAAAAAGTGACTGAGGGTACTATATTGGCCGCCGACACATACCCGTGCTTTGTGTGTCCCGGCAAGCTTTTTAACGGCCGTTATAGGTATCGTGTGCGCCACGCTGGGCAGTCATTTGGCAGCTTTGGCCCTTGGAAAAGCGTATCAGACGCAAGCTCTTCCTATGACGGATTTGGGGCAGCGGGCCATGCCAACATGGTATTTAGTAGCTCTGATACTGATAAGAAAGCGACAGTAAAGCTACAGCTACCAGAGATATCAGCATCAGATATTGATAGCGTAGAAATACAGCTTGAAGTGCGCAGTTTTGCCGATGCCTACAACGGGCACAAGGGTTTATATGCCCATGGTGCCTCTGCAAGCTCACAGACTATTCGCCTATCTGCAAAGCCTAATTTACAGCTCAAGCCATGTGTTATATCAAAAGATGGCATTACCGTTGCTTACACCAGCGACTGGGGCCATGGTGGCTGCACCGTAGCTGTACGCTCACTTGTCTGTGACGGCAAAGAACTCTTGCTACATGCTATTACCAATACGGGTGTAGATGGTAAAAGCGGCACAATTCTTGTTCCATGGTCTGAAATCGATTATGCACCTCGCCAAGGTGCTAGTATAACTGCCGACGTTGAGCTTGTGACTGATGGTCTCAGCACAGATACTGTCGCAACGGCAGTTACTACTACTATTGGTACGCGTAAAGATCCGGTATGCACAACCTCTGAAAGCGATCATGTAACGGTTTTGGTTAACGTCAAAACTTCTGCAGCATCTGACAAGCTCTCTGCTTGGACGCGTGGTGATTTTGCATCAGCGCAGATGACGCCAGTATCACAGACAGCCAATACACAAGTGCTTGACGCATACGGGCCTCTTAATAAAGATGGGCGTGCGCTCATTGTTATTAGTCGCGCAGATGGTACGTGGGGTGTGACCGAGATTGTTTTGCCTGCCATTACAGACCACTCGTATGTGTGGGACTGGGACGGTGGCCACGCTATTCTTGATCTTGGTCTTTCTGCTCCTGCTGAGATGGGGGATAGCACTACCCGTGACTATGCAGAGTATGCTACGACAGGTCGTGAGTATCGAAGCTATCGTTTTGTAGGTGGCCGTCAACGTGATGTATCAGTAACAGGTGCATATGTTGAGGATGTACCGGTTAGTGGATCTATTGCGCAGCTTGACGCCTTACTGGAAGCTGGCCATGCGACATTTCGTAATTGGCGAGGAGAAGTATTGCCAGTTGCTGTAGTGGCTGTGGAGCATCCTGCGCAATGGCGCTCTTATGGAGCTGTGCGCGTGCGACAGTATCAGGAGAGTCGATAATGGCACAAACGATACCCGAGCTGTGGTGTAGTCCCTCCACCACTATTACCCTGCGTGCCTGGGAGGTTGACCCACACAATCTTGACTACGTGCGTCGTGAAATAGATGGCCTACAGCCATCTAAGACACGCCTCACATATGGATATCGCAGTGACACACGTACAAGTGCAGAGATTACTATTGCGTCTGAGCTGATGGAGGGCTCCTGGGTACGCTTGACTTTGGACGTGGGCACCCTGCCACGTGAAGAGTTGGGTACTTTTGTTGTCTCTCATAAGACGATTGATCATTACACAGGCCTTACAACTCTGACGCTACATTCGGCTATCTGGGCAATCTCAGAAGATAGGTTTTGGAACATTTGGACGGTGGGGCAAGGAACCACTGTATCTAAGGCTATTAAAACCGCATGTGAGCAATGTGGACGCGCGTATGTGTTACTATCCGGTTTTCGAGATGCTGCGTACGGACAAACGATAGCGTATAGTCCATCAGAAGCGTCTTTTGCCAAGTTCTTGTTTGATGCAGCTAAAACCGCTCATGCTCGTCTGGACGTGGACGGCCATGGCAGGCTCACTTTTGATAGCTATATAGCTCCAGCTCAAAGAGCAGCAAACTGGATTGTCGATGAGCGTGACGAGCACTCTGTGGTGCTTTTAGCGAATCGTAAAAGCGAGGATGCCACAGGCGAAGCATTCAACCGCAGTGTAGTCACCCATACAAAACGTGATGGCAACAATCAGCAGACTATTATTGGTGCGTATGATACAGCTGCTAACCATGCATCATCGAGTGCAAAACGTGGCTATACCAGAGCAAAAGTACACGAAGTATCTGATATGGCACCAGAAACCGTAGAGCGAGCCTATCAGCTGGCAAAACAATACTCGACACAGGACAGTGATTTGGGCCTTGAGCGCCAAGCAACGGTTATGTGGTGCCCCATTGCTGCCGGTGATGTGATTGAGTGGATTTATAAGGATGGCGCACGCGAAAAACGACTTGTGCGCACAGCCGAGTTGAATTGTGCACAGTGGACTAAGGCTTTGACAATGGAGGTTGTGTAATGGATCTTATTCAAGCATCTACTGTCTTTAAAGATGGCGCTCATACAGTCCAATCTGTGAAAGATGTCACCACGCAAGCGGTAGCGGTTAGCGATAGCTCAAATGGCACTGTGCTTATTAATATGGGCGGCGTAGTAGTTTCTCATGATGACTCGCAGTATGTGCGCGCAACTACGACCTGTGACGTGCGTAAAGATGATGTTGTCTACGTAACTATGACCGGTGTTGTTGGCGGTGGTGCAACTTGTGTGGTAACCGGTGTAGCCGGTGGCGGTGATCGCACGAAAACCGCAGTGACACAAGCAAAAACAGATGCAGCTGACGCCCAACAAAGCGCGCAATCTGCGCAAACAAAAGCTTCTCAGGCACAAGAAAAAGCAGATCAAGCATCTCAAGATGCAAACAAAGCACGCGAGCAGGCTCAACAAGCTAAGCAAATGGCTCAAGAGGTAAAGGATGTGGCGAAAAAGGCTCAAGATATTGCGCAAGCGACACAACAGCATTTTTGGAGTGACGAGGGCGGTGTACACGTGTCTAGCGAATCTCAAACACCAGATGGAGAAGTCAATACGCTTTGGAACTCTTTGGGACTACTCATTCGTAAAAGGCTCAACAATCTCTTAGCGCTGACAAGCTCAGGACTGTCTATTTATGACGGTGCTGGTAATGACGCGGACAATATCGTGGCGCAATTTAGCAAAGATACGATCAGGCTGGGAAAGGCACGCCGTAGGGGCAGACAGCTTATATCAAGTGTTATTAGTCTTCTTGACGGTGCTGGCAAGATTGAGTATATCGATAATCCAAAGCTTAATAAAGAAAGCCTTACCATAAGCTCACAGTCTGCTATTGAGCTTACCAGCCAAGCAGAAACACATGTCTCTGCTGGCAGTACGTCTATCTATGGTGAGGGTAGTTTGTTGCTTGGCACACAAAGCAACACCATTAAGTTACAAAACGACCAATGCACTATGGATATTGATCCTACGGTCAGCCTGACCGCTCAACATGGTATCAGCTTTACCGTGCCAAGCGCTGAGCAGTTTACCTATAACGGAGAAGGTGTTGCTACCATACCAAAAAAGCTTTTTAGCGGTACGTATGCCAATACTAAGTCTGCTGCAATTAAGCTTGCTGATGTGGCTGCTAATTATTCCCGCCTAGACGTGGTGTATCAGACCTCTGGTGGCGATGTGGGCACTGCTACTCTTTATAGTCCACGCGCTGGAATGAAGTTCTCCATTGTGGCAATGGAGCCTTCTAACAATATGGTCTTTATTAAAAATAAAGCCTACGAAATTCAAAGTGATGGAAAAACCATCAATGCAGCTCGTCCAAACGACTCCAATTCTTCTTGGTGGGCTAAAGAGCATAAATTTCCAACCACTGACAACGCTGGCATTTACACCTCAACCGTAAACGTTATTGGCATCATTGCAGTATATGGATACAAGTTCTAAACACGACAAAATATTAGGTTTGTAAGGCAGCCGAAAGGCTGTTTTTTATTAAGGAGACAAAATGAACATCCCTTATTTTATTGACGTATACCTAGCGCAGGTACGTGATTCTCAGCAGGTCAAAGTGGCACTGACGGCAGTGCTGGTGCTTATGGTCATTGATGTGCTCATGGGGTCAATTTGCGCAGCTGCAAACCACAATTACGCGTCGTACAAGGCACGCGAAGGTGCTATGCACAAAGGCAGTGAGCTTTGCTTAATTCTGCTGGGCGTAGTGGTAGACGGAGCACTTACGGGAGGTCTTAACCTTGGCACACAAACCCCTGTGCTGCTTGGTATCTGCGTGGCCTTGATCTGTGCTGAGGTGGCATCAATTCTTGAGATTGTTGGCACGATAAATCCTGAGCTTGCTAATAATGCAGTCTTTAAGCTACTGAAGACCGTCCAGGACAGTGCAAGTGCTGACAGCGGAAAAAGCGAGTAAGCCATGGCCAGTGTATTTATCTCGCAGCCTATGCGTGGTCTTTCTAAAGACCAAATCAAAGCAGAACGTCAGCGCATCAAAGCCACACTCGACCATGATGATATGGTAATCAATTGCTCGATTGCTTATGACGGCGAGCATCAGCTGTGGCATTTAGGCCGAGCATTGCAGGATTTAGACATAGCCGATAAAGCCATCTTCTCCAAAGATTGGCAGACTGCTCGTAGCTGCATTATCGAGCATATGGCTTGTGAGATGTATGGCGTGCCGATTGTAGAGGTGTAGAGATGGACGATATGACAAAAGATGAGCTTGACGATAAGAAGCTTCAAGAGCTTATGAGCACGCAAGATATCCATGACGAAGACGATGTGGCAGAAGTGGAGGAAATCAGCTATGAGTAGAGCTAATGAGCTTTTAGCTGCAGCTGCAGCAGAAATTGGCTACAACCGCTTTGATGACCCACTTCCAGGCACAAAGTACGGCAGACACTACGCACAGCTCGTAGGCAAGCCTTATTACGGCACAAGTGGCGTGCCGTACTGTGCAATGTTTGCAAGTTACCTCTTCGACAAGCTAGGCATCTACGAGCCATTTGTACCAGAAGCCTATTGCCCGTATATGAAGAACAAGGCTAAAGCTGCTGGAATGCTTGTAGACAAATACGCCGCACGCCCTGGCGATGTAGTGTTGTTCGACTGGGGCGGCGATGGCGTGTGTGACCACGTAGGCATCGTTGAGAAGAATTGCGGCAGCTACTTACAGACTATTGAGGGCAATACGTCGGCTGGCTCTAGTGGCTCACAGTCCAATGGCGGCAGGGTAGCGCGTCGTACCCGCAGCTTTAAGAGTGTCAATTGTGTAATCCGTCCCAATTACGTAGAGGGCGGCTGGATACAAGATAATACCGGTTGGTGGTATAAAAACGCCGATGGCAGCTATGCAAAAGATGCCTGGCAAATTATCGATGGAAAATGGTACTTCTTTGACGAACACGGTTATATGTGCCGCGGATGGCTACAGCGCTATGGATACTGGTATTACTTAGACGCATCTGGAGCCATGGTGACTGGCTGGCAAGCCATAGGGGATAAGTGGTATTACTTCAACAAAAACGGTGATATGGCTACAGGCTGGGTGCGTGATGAGGGCAAGTGGTATTACCTCGATACCAACGGCGACATGAAGCTGGGATGGATACTGGATAATGGCAAGTGGTATCTCACGGATGGTTCTGGTGCCATCAAGACCGATACCATTGCCGTGTCCGGTGGTAATAGCTATGCATTTATGCCAGATGGCTCTATGGCCACAGGTGATGTCATGGCATCTGCTGACGCAAACGGCGTGCTGCATATTAAGCCGTAGGTGTGCCATGGATTGGAAACTTACGGTGTGGAGCACTATCTCGGATAACTTTGGCTTTCGCTACTCAAAAATTCGCACTGAGTATTTTGCATCTCGCAAAGGTGTTGAGCGATTCATCAAAGACCACTATCTAGCCGTAAAGGTTACGTGGTTTGATGAAGAGAAGCGGTGTAGTGTCATTGTAAAGGGGTAGTATGTAAATAGAGCTGGGGACACCTCTCAATGATGTGCAAATCCCCACACATGCTTTCTCATCTACCAGCGGTAGAAGGAGATCCCGGGGGCGTCGCTGTCACAGTGGCGCCCCTTGCCTTTTGGTACAATATTAACGATGACGGATATTGGCGGGTACGCCCCCATATCCCAAGCTGGCAGTAGCATTGTGGTAGTGCAAGACCAGTGAATACCACGGGCGTTTTACAGGGCACGTCCTTAAAACCAATACAAGCTACTGTATAGGCAATGCAATTCGCGGTTGCAAGCCGAACCCCTCACTTGCCAAATGGTAGGTGAGGGGTCTTTTTTATTGGACATACATGTCCATTTTGTCCGACGAGTCTTGTATACTCTTAGTGAGTCCTTTGCTTAAAGCTTTGGATGTGGCAACGCCTCGGAGCCGAAATCCGGGGTATTGATAGCAACCCGCTGGGAGTACGCGTCCTTAACAGCTAGGATTGGCAGAAACCAGCGGGTATATTTGTGCAGGCAAACGGCTTGTTGTAAGGCGTTTTAAGGCGCTAAAAGTAGCTTTACGACTATTTATCCATGTCTTTACGGATAAGCTCACGCAAATACTCCGCCTTCTTTGGCTGGTTTTGCAAATGCTCGTACAAATCGTGGTCAGCCGGGAAGAACTTCAGGCTAAATGTCTTAACACTCTTCTTCCGGTAGGCTTCTGTAGCTTTGAGCTGTGCTTGTGTTGCCATGATATACTCCTATCTAAGAAAGTCATGAGTACCTCCTTTCCCCAGCCCCCGTAGGGGCTGGTTGAGGACGCTCACCATTTACAGGATGTAAATCCTGACGGTGAACGTGACGTGGAAACGGCCAAGTCTTAACGTTACGCTCATGGCTTTCTCCTTTCTTTATGTGCTCGGGAAAGACCTTGTGTCTTTCGTTATTTACTATTATATGGTGGAACCATTATATAATCAATATATAGTGTATTCATCATATAATGTGCATAAGTGAAAGTTCCTATAATTAAGGTTCAAATGCCAGCATTTCATTACGCAACTTTACGCTAAAGTTGTTATAAAGTGTTGTAAAGTGTATAAAATCGGTAATGGTTTGATATATAAATTTAGTAAAATAGCTGGTAAACATGGTTGTAAAATGAATCAAAAATGTATATTTTCTAGCTGCAAATCCCTGATCCCCCGTTCGAATCGGGGTGCCGCCTCCATAGTATTTTACCTGGGGTTTCTTCTTTAAAGAAACCCTTTTTGTTCAAGAAAAATTGCATTGCCAATAAAAAATCGACCTGCTTTGCAAAGAATGCAAAGCAGGTCTTATGTTGCTCAAGTTGTTGCTATGCTTGGCAAATGAGCGGAGTAAAGATTCTACATGCAGCGAAATTCCATTTCGCTGGGGTAGGTCATAGAATTGTAATGACCTGTTGGCGTACCGGTAACCTTATCAACAATCTTTTTAATCAACGTACATATGCCCAAAAGAGCGGCAAGAGAAGCAACTTCACATAAGGTGAGTGCTGCAATCATAAGAGGCATGGGCAAAAAGGAAAAAATTGGTCCCATAAAACACTCCCTTTCCAATCAAAGACAGGATACGTTATTCATTACACTATTCTTGTAACATGTTAGAAACAATTGTGCAAGATATTTTTTGGTAAACGTATTTGCAGGTAATAAGCTCAAATAAGCTACATAATATAAAAATCCTCAACTATTTTGTATAGCTGAGGATAGATTAGTATGCAATAAAAACTTAAGTATCGTATGTCTTTGTGGATATCACAAAGTTATTTTGTTTGTTCAAGGATTGAAGGATATACCAACTGCTTATAGGGACAATAAATCCTTGGTTACACCGCGCTTCTCGGCAGAAAAACTAAGAGAGGTTTGGACAAGCGCGGGCAACTGCCTCCTCGGGGTTATCGGTGAACGTAATAAGTGATGTATCAAACTGAGAGATAGTTCCTTCGGCTAGCATGGTAGTTGTAATCCACTCAAACAGGCCAGCCCAGTACTGTGTGCCAAACATTACTATAGGCATAGAAGGTGCCTTATGTGTTTGTACAAGGGTGAGAAACTCAAACGTTTCATCAAGGGTGCCAAAACCGCCGGGACAAATAATTGCGCCTGAAGAGTACTTCATAAACATAGTTTTACGTACAAAAAAGTAGCGGAAACTCATCCCTACATTAACCCAGTCATTGATGCCTTGTTCATGAGGAAGCTCGATACCTAAACCTACAGATACACCACCAGCTTCTGTGGCACCACGATTTGCTGCCTCCATAATGCCGGGACCACCACCCGTGATAAGCGCATAACCTTTCTGTACTATGAGCTTGCCCATAGTTTGAGCAGCTTGGTAGTAGGGATTGTTTGTTGCAGTGCGAGCAGATCCAAATATGGAGATAGCGGGGCCAAGCTCTGTAAGTGCTCCAAAACCATCTACAAACTCCGCTTGAATGCGTAACACACGCCACGGATCACTGTGAATCCAGTCCGAGTTATAGTCTGATGATAAAAAATGTTGGGTGGATGTGCTTTGTGGAATCATTTTTCCACGTAATGTTACGGGTCCGCGGTGATAGCTTGGGCCAAGAGGGCTTGTGTGATCTTCGGGGGTCATTGTATGTTCTCCTCGGTTAGCGTGTTATTTAATTTTAGTTGCAAACTCAAAGTATGTAATGGTTCGGAATTCTTCTGAGGTAGCATGCATAGAATCGTCCGTTTGAGTAAGGCTATGCCAGCTGTTCTTATCATCTAAAAGGCCAAACGCATTAATGGCGGGGACTTGTGTACGAATGGCAAGCTGTGCTTTTTGGTAGTCCGTAAGAGGAGCGCCAATGGCATATAACGTTTGTGCAGCCAAGTAGTTAGGGCTGCTGTAGCTGTTTTGAGTGGTTTGTGACGCGCCAGCAACGTCGTAGTTTGCCCACATAATGTAGGAAGTATGATAAAGACGTTGAGTATGGATAAGATCAGATTCTTCACTAAACCATGCATCGTTGTAAGTGGGTGTGAAGTTGGGTTGATGGTCACCAAAGTACACCAAAATAGTTGGCTCCTTTAGCTCCTTAAGCTGGTTGATTAAATCTTCCAAGTCTTCATCGGAAGCCTTAATGCAACTGAGGTATTCATTAAGAATGCCATCTTGTTCGGGCGAGGATAAGTCAGAAGGATGTACGCTGGTAAGACGATCTGCCGGAATATTGTTCTTGGTATAGTCTGAATGATTTTGCATGGTTACATTAAATACAAACTGCGGATTATCAGCGGCTTTGATGATATCTAAGCACTTATCAAAAGTGGCTTTATCGGTAACACCATTATGGAATACAGGTGCATCAGGGAAGTCATCAATGCTGTAGAAGCGATCAAATTGCATGTCTGCATAGGTTTTCTCACGATTCCAATTGCTTGCAAGATTGGGATGCATAGACGAGGTGCCATAGCCCTGCTTTTTGAGAAATGCTGGTAAAGATTCAAAGTTAGGGAAGCTATAAATGGAATAGGGGTACTTGCCCAATCCAATGTAGGCCATGCTATTGCCTGTGAGAAACTCAAATTCTGAGTTGGCCGTACCGCCACCAAGAACAGAAACAGCCAGTTTACCTTCTGCCAGAGAGTCTGTAAGACCACGATTAAAAAACTCAGGACCGGTGTAGTTGTCATGCATATTGTCAAAGACGGATAAATCCGCAAAGGTTTCGTCCATGATAACCAAGATATTGGGCTTTATACTATTATATTGGGCAACAGCTGCCTGACGACCCTCAGTATTGTCTAATGTGGTGTCGTATTGGGCTACGTATTTATCCAATAGTTTCTGAGCATTTTCATCGTTGTATCCCGCAGGCTTTTTGATGATAAGGTCTTGGACTCCGGCCGTAAAAGTAAGTACAGCACCATGCTGACGGAATACATAGAGTGGCCAGAAATAATTAATAGCAGCACCCATTTGGGTATAGTTGGGAAATATCAGTGCGCTTGCCAATAAGCCAGCACTTACAAGGCCAATAAGCATGGTGGTACCAATAGACTTGAGTGTGAGCTGCCTTGTAACTGTAATCTGTGCTTGATTTTTGAGTTCAGCACGTATGCTACCAAGATAAGCAATAACGAGCAGACCAAAGCAAAAGGCCATGACACCTACCAATGCGGTATCTTTCCAGGCATACGAGTAGTTAGCAGAAACAGCAGCTGCGGTGCCTAAAGCAAAAAGGTCTGCTGGCATAATAGCAGTATTCTTAAATTGCCATAAATAATATTGAGCAATGCCCCAGAAGAAGAAAAATCCCTGTAGGACAATGTTGGCTATTGCGTTGCGATGGCTTATAAAATAGACACTCAGTATTGCCAAAAGCATAAGACCTAGGTCCATAAACAAGAAGGGTATTTCTACCGCTACAAAGCCAGGATTATAAGGAGCTTCTAGAGCGTAGAATGCCGAGAAAAGCAGTAAAGCTACAGCTATCACGTCTACCAGCGCAATTTGCGCACGATACGGAAGTGTATGTAAGGCTGTGGCAATTTGTGCGCTATAGGTTTTGCGCTTGCTTGCAATAAACGCAAAGCCAAATAGTACAGTAGCGCTTAAGATTGTCATTAAAATTGAAGACCAACCAAGACCAAAAAATACCGAGAGACCAGCACAGCCAAAGATGAAGCTATATGCATTACTGTCCAGTATATGCAGGGGTAGTGGCAAGGGCTTTTCGGCATTGGTGAGCAGTTTAATTACGGCAGTAAAAATAAAAAGCAGCAAAATAAACGCCATGGGAATAAACGGCAAAGTGCCTGCAAATAGCATCTGAATAAAGTTCATGGATTCGTCTCAAATCAATCGGATACGCTTCTCAAAATTTATCATCCACATTTTATTACTAAGTGTTTGTCATAACCAACTTTTTACAACATAAGCAAAGTTTGGCAAACCGCTTACCCGTTATACCTTGTTGGTTGAGTGCGGCAAGATTAAAAACTACATATACTAGAGAAGCAAATTGATGATTGCCAATAGAGGAGTATTCGTGCCTGAAGAACAAAGCCAAGATGTAGCGATGGTTTCACAAGAAAAGATGCCTGCCTATCGCAAAAAACTGCTGTCCTATTCTGTGTTAAACAGCTTGGCGTGTTTTGCAGTGGTCATGCTACATGTCACATTGGTGTACTTCTCACCAGTGCGTGATGAAGTATGGTACGCATCTTTGTTTTGGCAGGTGTTGGGCAAGTTTTCTGTCCCTGTGTTTTTCATGCTCAGTGGAGCAAATCTCCTTGGGTATCGCAAGAAGTACTCTACTAAGCAGTTTTTAACAAAGCGAGTCAAACGTGTAGTGATCCCTTTGATTGTGTCTAGCATTATTGCGTATCTTGTATATGGTCTATTTCCGACTCACTTTTATGGAGCCCAGGAGCTAGCGGACAATTTTGGTATACAAGACTTTATTCGTCGCTTTTGCATGAATGAGATTTGCGATGTGTATTGGTTCTTGTATTCTCTTATATATCTGTACGTGTTAACACCTCTGTTAGCATATTTGGTTGATGATGAGAAGCTCCTCAAGCTATTCCTTTTAATTTCGTGTGTACTTGGATTTGTACTGCCTACTATTAATTGGTTTCATGACTTTGCAGGCATTTCCCAACTGTTTTCCTGGCCGCTTTTTACAGATAATTGGGTGTTTTATTATGTATTGGGTTACTTTGTAGCCAACTATATAGAACCATCTAAAAAAGGTGCATTGATTGCTGTTGCATCTTTAGTGACATCCTTGGTGGCTATGTATTTTATGGCACGTATTGCTAATACCGCCACTGTTTTTTCTGCAGGACTGTATTTTCCAGATAAGCCTACCGATAATTTCTGGACAAGTCCCGGCAACCTCCTTACTGTCATTCAGGCAATAGCGCTTTTTTATGCCGTTCGTTGTTCTGAACCCATGCTTCAAAAATTGCCCAGCTGGCTGCAGTCTCTTATTAATCAGATTGCGGCTGTAACATTTGGTATCTACTTGTTCCACTATCCTGCAATTAATTGGCTAGGCACTAAACTTGGTACACATCCACACATGTCTTTGCTTATGAGCACACATCCTATCATTAAAGGATTTTTAATCTTTGGTATGGTTGGTGTATTTGTTTGGTGTTATCAGACGATTTTTAATCTGCTGCGTAAAATGTTTTGCACATCTCAAAAGTCAAAGACTCGTAACTGAGATATAGCGCCAAGTGAGATATAACGCCAAGCTTTATACGTCGTATATCAAGGCAGAATAGGTCCTTTGAGCTACTCCAGCATTTGTTGAATACGTTTGTTATACGCGTTCTGCAAAGTTGTAGTAGCTCATTTTTTGCAAGGTTGTTTGCAGAGAATAACTTGGAGCGCTCTTGTCATCAGGGAAGTACCAATTACCATCAGAGCCAAGTGTGGTGTAGTGACCAACTCCGGGGAGTTTCTCGCCAATAACAATCTGTGCCTTTTGGAAGTCTGTAAGAGGAGCCCCTATGGCGTTGAGCATATGACTTGCAAGACTTGATGCGGCAGTAAATTTCTGATCATTTTCTTGTGTATTTCCAGCAACATCATAATTAGCCCACATGACATACTGAGTCTGATAGAGACGAGCAACATGCGCCGCTTGTGGTTCATTCTTAAACCAGGCGTCGTTATATGCTGTAGTGAATGAAGGCTGATGGTCACCAAAAAATACCAATACAACAGGTCTATCAAGCTGCTTGAGTTGTTCTACAAACCATTGCAAATCTTCATCGGTACGCTTCATAGAACCTAGGTATTCGTTGAGTTCATCGGTTAGAGCCTCATTGCCAAAATCAGGTGTATATCCAGGACGATACGAGTCATCAACTAAATGCTGAGAATAGCCTGAGTGATTTGCGAGAGTTACGTCCAAAATAAATTGTGGATCCTGATTATCGTAGAGTAGCTCAAGAATTTTTTGATAGGTTGCTTTGTCAGATGGCCATTCTCGCCAGGTTTCTGCATCACTAAATGAATCCCCAGAGATAAATGAATTAAATCCAAGAGTTTCATAGGCGTTTTTACGATTCCAATTGTTTGGATTATAGGCATGAATTGCGGTTGAGGTATATCCCAACTTATTAAAAATATGCGGCAGGGAATCAACATCGGTAAAATCATAAAGCGAGTAAGCATTACCTTCGCCAACAAAATAGCAAGACTCGCCGGTTAAAAATTCAAACTCAGTATTAGATGTTCCGCCGCCATAGGTGGATACGAGTAAATCTCCAGATTGAAGTGCATCGGTCATGCCATTGGTAATAAATTCCTCGCCTGTATAGCCTGAGTGCAGTCCATCAAAATGAGCAAGATTTGTATATGCTTCGTTCATTATGGCAATGACAGTAGGATTATTCTTGTCAAATTGTGCCTGAGCAGATTTACGTTCTTTCGAGGCGCCGATGGATTTGTTGTAGGCTGATGCATAAGAGTCAATAAGCTTTTTTGCATCCTTTTTGGTGTAGCCTGCAGGCTTTTTAATCTTGAGGTCTTGGCACTCAGAAATAAAGGTAAGAAGTGATCCTTGAGATTGATAGGAAATCCATGTTGACCAATAAAAGGTTTGAACACCTAAATCCCTATACACAGGAATTGTTGTTATGGCTATACAGAGGATAAGAAGCGCTATTCCAGTAATGGTGTTTTTCCAAAAAGTAGTAAGTTGCGGTAAACGGAAGCGTGTGTGATTTGTTGGAGGCTCTGTTGTCGAAGCAGAACTATGAGCCTCTGCAAAATTATAAGCGTTATC
The DNA here is from genome assembly GCF_000483125.1 of Atopobium fossor DSM 15642. Taxonomy (GTDB): domain Bacteria; phylum Actinomycetota; class Coriobacteriia; order Coriobacteriales; family Atopobiaceae; genus Atopobium; species Atopobium fossor. The sequence goes on along the minus strand of NZ_KI519553.1, from coordinate 805,121 downwards.
TTTATTGATAGGAGTATTGGCTGTGGGCGTCGCAAAAGTTAAGGGGAGAGGATAGAGCCAAGAAGATAGGGCAAATGCACAGGACATATACACTGCAGACCAGTACACTTCTTCCGTAATGTAATACACAAATCCATTGGCAACAGAAGCAGCAGTTTCTAATGCCAAAAAATCAGATGGAATTACTACCGTGGACTTAAAGCGTAAAAGAAAGTAACAACCAAGACCAAAGCCAAAGAAGGTAAAACTCAGTAGTGGCATGAGCGTGCCATGGCGTTGGGCAACAAAATAGAGCGTGGCAAGAAAAAGTGACGTAAGCGCAATGCCGGCAAATACAAACGGCAGTTGAACAGTCTCAAAAATTTGAGGGTTTTGAGCGTACTCCAAAGATAAGCAGGAAAGAGAAGCAATACAAATAATGAGTAGGGTAGTTCGTAACCCTAGCAACATACGAACCAGAATCTGTTTTGGATGAGAGTTGCTTTGCGCAAATTTTTGAATAAGGTTTTGTGCAGCCTCGCGTATTGAAGTTCGAAAAACTATCAGCAATCCTGCTGAGAAAATCGCAAGATTGCTTAGCTTGAATACACTTTCTGTCAAAGATGTGAGCTCTAGAACAAGCATAACAGCCATAGCACTAAACGTACCAATGATGGGGATGAGCCATGCAAAAGTTCCTAGATAGATATGTTTATGTGATTTCTTACGCTGCCAGCAGATAAGCAAGGAAAGTGCAAGAAGCGTTAGCGAAAGCACAAAAGGGAGTATTGACCAATGAGCATGAAGCATGGTCAAATCAGTCATATTTTTTCAACTCCAAGGAAGGATTTACTATAAAAAGCAAAGTTCTTTTAGTATAACTATTTTGACTTTTATTACAGGCGTTTATGTGTCTGACGCAAAAAATTTTTTGAGGGGGACTTTGTGCTTCGTATTAATCATGCAGTTTTGCACGGTTTTGAATTAGAAATAGGCGAGTGTGATATCTCGCAGCGTGAAATAGATCTTGAGGTTAAGCAAACTAAATCTTACGTGACACGAAGTGTCCGTCGCATTTTGGCAAATGCAGAATCAAAACACGGTCAATTTGCAGAAAGCTCGTCATTTAAAGATGAACTTGTGCACTACTTTGCCGGACAGCGTGAATTTCTTGATGTTTCCGCAGATATTGCACTGAGTTTTTACGATGTACTACACAAGAGTGAAGACTTAGACGCCTGCGATTTACTAGTGGTTGATTTTGTTGATACGGGTGATATGAAAATCAAACAACAAGTTAGTAATGATATAGATTCACTTGTAGTGCCAAAGACGGAAGATGCCTACGATAGTGAGGGTAGCCGTGGCTTTGCATTGCTACTCCTGCCCCGCAGGCAAGCATTCATACATGATGTCCGCAATATGGAGGGTCAGGCGTATAACGATATTGTTCGTCACGATTCTACCTTGCCTAACCCATCCCAGAAGATCGATACCTATGCTGTGGTTAAGGGTAGCAATTTAGACATTGATTTTCATGATGTTGAGCGTGTAGTTATGGGCAAAAAATCTTATATCATTCCAGAGGTTTTGCTTAAGTGTTCTTCCATTGCTTCTAGCAAAGAGGTTGTGACTACGGTAACTAAACTGGTGGAGGATGTTGCGCAGGAATACGGTTTGGAACCGGCTGTTGCTGCGGCTAAGGCCAAATCTTATGTTATTGAGCAAGCAAGTGCTGCGCGCGATGTAACGCCTGCAGAGGTGGGTCAGGCTGTATTTGCTCAGTCCAGTCCCGATGCTGCACAACGCTATGAGCACGAGGCAACCACGGAGTTGCTTCCAGAGCGTGTAAGTGTGGCAAAGTCTACTGCCAAGCGCTTGGCTAAAAATCATCGCATCCGAACGGATACGGGTATTGAGATTAGTTTTCCTTCCGAATATGCGGGTTCATCAGAATTTATCTCCTTTGAGCGCGGTGATGATGGCAAGATTTTTATTGAGATAAAAAACATTGGAAGTATCGAGAACCGTTAAAATCGTCCATTGGGCGAATAGTACGTACACTTGCCTAAAAAGTGCGTAAAACTAAGCACGGTAGTTATTCTCATTGGAACTGTGGAATCCATGGTGGATGTCCACAAAAGAGAAAGAAGTTCTTATGATCAACCTTACTCGTCGTAACTTCTTGGGAGCTAGTGCTGTTGTTGCTGGCCTTGGTATGGCTGCATGTAGCAAGGGCGGCGATGATGTTAAGCCCGCAGATGCTGCAGATACTAATACGGTAGAGGCCGTTGGTGCTCCAGAAGAGCTTGTCAAGGCTGCTAAGGAAGAGGGCACACTGATTGTCTATGGTTCCTGCGAAGAGGAGCACATGACAGCAGTTTGCGACAATTTCAAGAAACTTTATGGCATTGATGTGCAGGCTCAGCGTTTGTCTACTGGTGAGGTAGCTGCAAAGATTGAGGAAGAAAACGGCAAGCCCTCTGCAGACGTATGGTTTGGTGGCACCACCGATCCTTACAATGTTGTGTCTTCCAAGGGTCTGCTTGAGCAGTATGAGCCCAAGAATGCTTCTCACCTTATCTCTGATAAGTTTAAGTCTACCAACAATGATTGGTATGGTATTTATAAGGGCATCTTAGGCATTATGTTCGATAAGGAAGAGCTTGAGCGCAAGAAAATTGATGCCCCTAAGGACTATGCAGATCTTACGGACGAGAAGTACAAGGGTTTGATTTGGTCATCAAACTACAATACTGCTGGTACCGCTAAGCTTATTATCAATACCATTATTCAAAAGTATGGTCATGACAAGGGCGTTCAGTATCTTGTAGATCTTGATAAGAATATTGCCCAGTATACCAAGAGCGGCTCTGGTCCTTCCAAGGCTATCGGTACTGGTGAGTGCACCATCGGTCTTGGCTTTTTGCATGACGGTATTTATCAGATTGTTGACCAAGAGCACGATAATATTGGTTTACAAATTCCAACTTCTGGCGCTTCTTATGAGGTTGGCGCTACGGCTATTTTTAAGGGCGCATCTCATCCCAATGCCGCCAAGCTCTGGATTGAGTATGCTTTGTCTCCCGCTTGCGTAAATCGTGCTCAGGAGAACGGTGCTTATCAGTTCTTGGTAATTGATAATGCTCAGCAGCCCAAGGTTGCCGAGGAATATGGCCTAGATCCAAACAATGTGATGGATTACGACTTCGAGGATGCCAAGCAGCACACCGAGCAGTATGTAAAGGATGTAATGCAGGCTTTGGGTGGCGGCGATGATCGTTTCAAGACGGAATAGCACCTACACAACTTTGATGGCAGTAACGCCTCTGTAAGTTTGCTACTCTAAAGACCGGGTGGGCGGGGAAGACCGTCTGCCCGGTTTGACTTGCAAATACAGATGCAGCGAGTTAGGAATTAGTATGGCAAAGACCCAAAGCGCTCGGCTTGATCGAAAGAAGCTGTTGGGCGACCCGATTTTGGTTACTACCATCATCGTGTTGATTGCGTTTCTTACCCTGTTTATTTTGTATCCCCTAGCCATTCTTATGGTGGATTCCGTTGTATCGGAACAAGGGATTACCTTTGATGTGTTTCACCGTATCATGGCATTGCCTTCGTTTACGCGGGCAATTTCTAATACCTTAACGGTTGGCTTTGCGGTTGGTATTTTGTCAGCGCTTATCGGTCTTTTATTTGCGTATGTTGAGGTATATGTCAAGTTGCGTACACGCTTTATGGATGGTTTGTTTCGCGTAGTATCTATGCTTCCGGTTGTATCTCCTCCCTTTGTATTGTCTCTTTCCATGATCATGATGTTTGGAAAGAAGGGTCTTATCACCCGTGGTTTGCTGGGCATTTACGATAATAACATCTATGGTTTCTGGGGCATCTTTATTGTTCAAACCATGACGTTTTTTCCTGTGTGTTACATGATGCTCAAAGGATTGCTTAAAAACATCGATCCTTCTTTGGAAGAGGCTGCCCGTGATATGGGAGCAAGCCGTTGGAAGGTATTTACGAGCGTTACACTTCCTTTGATTTTGCCTGGTTTGGGTAATGCATTCTTAGTTTCTTTTATTGAGTCTATTGCAGACTTTGCTAATCCTATGATTGTTGGTGGCTCGTATGACACGCTCGCAACATCCATCTATTTACAAATTACTGGTGCGTACGACAAGCAAGGTGCTGCAGCGATGGCAGTTGTCTTACTTGCAATTACACTGCTTATGTTTGTGATTCAGAAGTATGTGCTTGAGGCAAAGAGTACCTCTACGCTTTCTGGCAAAGCAACACGTGCTCGTATGCTTATTACGGATAATTCCGTTCGAATTCCGCTTTCTATTTTATGTGGCGGTGTAGCAATCTTTGTTATTGGTATGTATCTGATGGTTCCTTACGGTTCATTTGTACGTTCATGGGGTTCAAACTATGAGCTCACCACTAAATGGTTTACACAGGTATTTACTAAGTATCATGGACTACAAGCCTTCCGCGATTCCTTTATGTTGTCGTTAATCTCTGCGCCTATCACAGCGCTTTTCTCTATGATTATTTCTTATCTGGTGGTAAAGCGTCGCTTTAGGTTCCGTGGTTTTATTGAAGCCGTTTCCATGTTGGCTATGGCAGTACCTGGTACTGTTTTGGGCGTTGGTTATATTCGTGGTTTCTCCAGTGGTGTTATGCATACTGGATTTATGCAAGGTTTGTATGGCACTGGCCTGATTTTGATTATTGTGTTTGTGGTGCGTTCATTGCCCACTGGTACGCGTTCGGGTATTTCCGCGCTGCGTCAAATTGATAAGTCCATTGAAGAATCTGCTTATGATATGGGTGCAGATAGTTTTACGGTCTTTATGACAGTTACTCTGCCACTTATTAAGGATTCGTTCTTGTCTGGTTTAGTTACAGCGTTTGTTCGTTCTATTACTGCAATTTCTGCAGTTATCTTGCTGGTTACACCGCAGTTCTTGCTTATCACTGTTCAAATTAACGAGTTTGCGGGCAAGGGCTCATACGGTATGGCCTGTTCATTTGCGACTATTCTTATCGCAATTACGTACGGTTCGGTTTTGTTAATGAACTGGGTCATGAAGCACTTTGGAACCAGTCAAGCACTCAAGGAGGAGTAACTCATGACTAAGCAAAAAAAAGGAATTCGCCTCGAGCATGTTTCCAAAATTTATCAAGATCCCAAAACAGGCAAAGATTTTTATGCTGTCCACGATGCTAATATCACAATCGAACCCGGTGAATTTGTAACGCTGCTTGGTCCATCTGGTTGTGGCAAAACTACTATCTTGCGTATGATTGCAGGTTTTGAATCCCCGGATGAAGGCAAGATTTTCTTGGGTGACGAGCAAATCGATGAGATTACACCAAACAAGCGTGATACCGCAATGGTATTCCAGAGCTATGCATTGTTGCCTCACTACAACATTTTTGACAATGTTGCTTATGGTCTTAAGCTTCGCAAGATGGATAAAGCTACGATTCGAGAAAAGGTTTTAAACATCCTTAAGCTTGTTGGACTTGAGGGTATGGAAGACCGTATGACCAATCAGCTTTCTGGTGGTCAACAGCAGCGTGTTGCTTTGGCGCGTGCCTTGGTTATTGAGCCCAGTGTCCTTCTGTTTGATGAGCCTCTGTCCAATTTGGATGCCAAACTGCGTGTAGATATGCGTAATGAGATTCGCCGTATTCAGCAGGAAGCGGGTATTACTGCAATTTATGTAACCCATGATCAGTCCGAGGCAATGGCTCTATCTGACAACATTATTGTTATGAAGAAGGGCCTTGTAGATCAGATTGGTGATCCTCAGACCGTGTATTATCATCCGGTTGATGAGTTTGTAGCAGACTTTATTGGTGAGTCAAACTTCCTTCATGCAACGGTTGCCGATAAGCCCACCGATGACACCGCCATTTGTTCTTTTGAAGGCCAGATGCTTGAGGTTGGGGGTTGCATACATCTTGAGAAGGGCAGTGAATGTTGTATTGTTTTGCGTCCCGAGTCTGCCACGCTTGCAGATGAAGGAGTACTGCCTTGCAAGATAGTTCTGTCGCGCTTTATGGGTCATTATCAGAACTATCAGGTTATGGTGGGTAATTCCCTTATAAAAATTACGGACTTTAACCCTCGTACGCATAAGATTTACAATGCCGGTGACGAGGCTTTTGTAAACTTCACTAAAAATGAGGTTCATGTTTTGTAAGCATAGTTTCTACATGACGTGTTAGGGTAAAGCTCCGGGTACCGCAGGGTGTTCGGAGCTTTTGTCTATCCACACCTAGAAGGTAAAATATGTATTCCTACCTCTGTCTTAACACCATTGAACCAACGGCTTTAGAGGCTCTGGGTACCAACTTTGTACCTACAGACGAGCTTAGTCACGCCAATGTTGTGCTTGTGCGCAGTGCAGATATGGGTTTGACAGTACTTCCTCCCTCACTTTTGTGTATTGCACGCGCCGGTGTAGGGACCAACAATATTCCAATTAATCGTGCCAGTGAGCAGGGTGTGGTGGTGTTTAATGCTCCAGGAGCAAATGCCAATGCAGTCGCCGAGTTGGTCATTGCAGGATTACTCATGTCTAAGAGGAATCTTTTCTCGGCAGCTACTTGGGTTACACAAATAGTGTCTGAATCTAATGCTTTAGCAGAAAACAAGTCCTTGGAACAAGTAATAGAATCAGCAAAAAGTACTTTTATTGGACACGAAATTACTGGCCAGGTACTTGGTGTTGTTGGTTTGGGTGCTATTGGTGTGCTAGTCGCTAATAAAGCTGTTGCTTTGGGTATGAGAGTGCTTGGTTATACACATAGTGATATACCATCCACCCTTAGCAGTCGTGTGGAAGTGATAACTAACCTCGATGAACTGCTTGCTAATGTTGATGTTTTGAGTTTGCATGTTCCTGCCACGCCAGCAAACCACCATCTGCTATCAAAAAAGCGTATGGCATGCCTAAAGCCAGGCTGTACGATAGTGAACTTTGCTCGTGCCGAGCTTGTGGATGAAGGAGTACTTGCGCAGGTACTTAAAACTGGTCAGGTAGGTGCCTACGTGAGCGATTTTCCCAATGCAACATCTATACAGATGCCTAACGCGTTGTTGCTGCCACATTTGGGTGCATCTACGTATGAAGCTACAGCAGCATGTGCACATATAGCGGTGCAACGTGTGAAGAACTATCTGTTAAATGGTTGTATTGAACAATCAGTTAACTTTGGGACGGTTGATTTGGGCCCTCGTAATGGGGCTTCTCGTATGGGTATATTTTATGCAAATCAGGGTGAAGACCAGAAAATTATTCAATGCTTGTGTAATGCGGATGTACAAATAGGACGTACTGCTGCAAGTTTTAATCAGACGGGATATGTGCTTATAGAGGCACAGGGCAACTTGCGTGCACAGTTAGGAGTTATCATGCGGATGAGCGGTGTAATACGCGCGCGCATCATCGACGAGTAGGGGCTTTTGCGTTACTCTTACAAAGTTGTCTTTTAAGGAGTTTTATGTCTGTATTACCTCTTCAATTGCTTGCCCCGGCCGGTGGTCCTGAACAACTACACATGGCACTACATTTTGGTGCCAATGAAGTTTTTTTGGCTGGTAGGCAGTGGGGGATGCGTGCGCGCAGTAAAAACTTTGATAATACGCAGCTTGAAGAGGCCGTGCAGCTTGCGCATAGTAAAGGCGCTACCGTTCATCTTACGCTAAACACCATCATGCGCGATGGGGATACAGATGATTTACCTCACTACCTAGATTTTATCAACCAAATTGGTGTTGATGCAGCTATTGTGGCAGATTTAGGCGGCATGGCTTTAGTACAAAAATATGCTCCCAAGGTTGAATTACACGTGTCTACACAGGCATCCGTTATGAATGCATTAGCAGCAGAGCAATACATGCGATTGGGTGCCAAACGCCTCGTACTTGCTCGAGAAATGACTTTAAAGGAAATCTCTGAGCTGCACCGTCGTGTAAGTTCTGAACTTGAGCTGGAAGTCTTTGCTCATGGCTCCATGTGTATGGCGGTATCGGGTCGTTGTTTTTTGTCAAGCGAGCTCGTAGGGCGCGAACGTGGTGCTAACGTAGGTGCGTGCACGCAACCGTGTCGCTGGGGCTGGACGTTGGTGGAGGAATCTAAGCCAGATACACGCCGTATGGATTTAGAACAGGATGACAAGTGGAGTTATATTCTGTCTTCCAATGACCTGTGTATGCTCGATCATTTGGATGATATTGCTGCCGCAGGTGTTACTGCTATTAAAATAGAAGGACGCGCTAAAGGTGCCTATTATACGGCTTGCGTAACCAATGCCTATCGTCATGTTTTGAATGGTGAACCAGCTGAGGTGTGGATGAGTGAGCTGGAAGCTGTAAGTCACCGTCCATACTCTACAGGTTTTTTCTATGGCAACCCCACACAGAATCCTGGCCATATAGATTATGTTCGCGATCGGCTTATGGTTGCTACGGTGATTTCTTGTGCCGATAAACCCAATGAACAGGGCATGTACGAGGTTCAGGTTCACTGTCGTAATAAAGCGCAGGCGTCCGATCAACTCCAGGTTTTATCGGCAAACTATCCTATTCGTGAATGCGTACTTGGTACAGCCGAGCAGTGGAATGGCTATGATTCGTACATCCCAACTCAGGTAATGTCGCGCGCTATGGGAACCTATAAAATAAAGCTTCCCTTTGTGGTAGATCCACTTGATATTTTATGCCTTAAGCAGCGAGGAATGTGACATGACCCAGTCATTACTTATAAAGCAGGCGTATGAATTAGTAGATGCAGAGAGTGCTTGGCTGCCTGCTCTAGCTAATGTAGCTGCACTTTTATGGGAATCTATGGATGATGTCAGTTGGGTTGGCTTTTATCTGCGCCGCAGTATTGCTATCACTTCTGAATCAAGTAGCCTTTCCGAACTTGTATTGGGACCTTTCCAAGGAAAAATTGCGTGCACGCGTATTGCATGGGGCAAGGGCGTATGTGGTACTGCAGCCGCAGCCAACACAACACAGCTTGTTACAAATGTCCATGAATTTCCAGGTCACATTGCCTGTGATTCCGCCTCAAATTCTGAAGTGGTCGTGCCTATGCATAATGGAGCTGGTGAGGTAGTAGCAGTTTTAGATATTGATTCTGCAAGTTTATCGCGTTTCTCGATAGAAGATGCAACTCTGTTGGAGAACTTAGTAGCAACTATCGAGAAGAGCATTGATTGGGCTTGTTTTACACCTTTTTGCTAGTTGGAAAGGCTGCGGCGTTAGAGAACTTCCCAGCCACAACGTTCCATATCTACGCGGCCATCATCTAAAAATTGAATTCCCTCCGCTTCTAAAAGGTTGCGCTGGGCATCTGGTCCTCCAAAAGCAAAGCCAGAAGCCAAAGAACCATCTTTGAATACCACGCGATGGCAGGGGATAATACCAGGTTGCGGATTAACATGTAGGGCAAAGCCAACAAAACGAGCATTACGTGGTTTGCCAACCAAACGAGCTATTTGTCCATAACTAGCCACTCTACCTGCTGGTATTTGCTTAACTACTTCATAAACTTGCTTGTTAAATTGACCCATTTTACTCAACTCAGCTTAGATTTTTAAGTTTTTATTCCTCTGTCATGTGCACTGTCTGACCGTAGGAGTAGTATACAATATAGAACAGTTGTTTGGATGGGGAGGCAAACCGTGGAAGTTCAGACTAATAAGCGTGAAGCTGTATTTTTTGCTCAGATATTAGGCCTGCTCTAGGGTTTATCATCAACTCGTCATACTCCTATGGAACAACCTCAAAAAACATATCTGTGTATTGATCTCAAATCATTTTATGCCTCGGTAGAGTGTCTTGAGCGCGGTTTGGATCCATTTACTACTAACTTGGTGGTGGCGGACCCAACACGTACAGCAAAGACTATTTGTCTGGCTGTTTCACCTGCTATGAAAGCTCTAGGCGTCCCCGGTCGTTGTCGTGTGTTTGAGATTCCAAAACATATTCACTACATCATGGCACCGCCGCGTATGTCTTTATACATTAAACGTTCGGCTGAAGTTTATGGTGTATATCTCAAATGGATTGCCAAGGAAGACATTTTTGTCTACTCAATTGATGAGGCGTTTTTTGACATCACAGGCTATCTTTCTATGTATGGCATGACAGCACGTGAGTTGGGAGAGGCTATACGTGCAGACGTTGCACATACCTTAGGTATTACTGCTACCTGTGGTATGGGCCCTAATTTATATCTAGCAAAAATTGCTTTAGATATCTCTGCCAAACATCGTCCTGATTTTTTTGGTGAACTTACCGAGCAAAGCTATCGAGAAACCTTATGGCATCATATGCCACTTACAGACTTTTGGCGGATTGGACCTGGTATTTCTCGCAGGCTCGCTGCTATGGGAATCCATACCATGGGGCAATTAGCTGCAGCTCCAACAGAGCCGTTATACCAAGAATTTGGTATTGATGCAGAAATTCTTATTGATCATGCTTGGGGTATAGAGCCTACAACTATGGCACATATTAAGAACTATAAGCCGCGTACACAGTCTTTTTCGACAGCTCAGGTTTTCAGCCATGACTACACTCCACAAGATGCACTTATCGTATGTAAAGAGATGGCAGATCAGCTTGCTTTACAGCTGGTAGAGCAGCATAAGCAAGCGTCGGGGATTTCTTTGTATATTGGATATGCTGCCAGTAAAGATGAGCGCGAACTTATTAAAAAGTCTATTGCTTTGCACCAGCGGTTGGGACCTTCATCTACTGGCAGTTACAGCTTTGTGGTACCTACGTCTTCTTCGAGTCACATTCGTAAGATGGTAACCCGTCTATTCGCAGACAAATGCCTAACAAATCGCAGGATACATCGAATAGGTCTTGCTGCCAGTAATGTCATTGATGAGCAGGCATCGGGCACACAGTTTGATTTATTGGCTGATACACAACAATTATCTGAAGAACATGCTATGAGCCAAACTGTTAATGATGTAAAGAAGAAGTTTGGTAAAAATGCTCTGCTCCGTGGCATTGATTTATTGCCACAAGCTACTGCCCGTGAGCGCAACTTGCAGATTGGAGGTCATCGTAGTGGAGAAGAAGGATAGGACATGCCAGTCATTTGCAGAGGACATGCCGCAACATGTACCCATGTCTTTAGCAGATCGTGCAAAAATATTTCAGCCTTTTGAGCCGCTTAAGGGCTTTGCAGATGCATTGCGTGAACAAGAACAAATAGCTGAGTTTGAAGCGCTTGTCGGAGACGGTGTTCATCGAGTATCGGATGATCCTATGAGGTCAGAAGACCTCATAGAGGTGCAGCCTATTTGGGATGAAAAACTCGGTTGGCTTAGTTAATTGCGTTAAGAAACTTTACTATAGCGTAGGGTTTCTCATTAGGAGCATTAAGACTTACCGTTGTGTCTTCTTTGCTGGTGTAGACTACCGGAACAATGGTATCTCCTAGCATGGCAGCAGAGACATACTGTACTAATATGCGCTTAGCTTTAATAGAATCTCCAGCTGCAGCACGAGCAAATTCAACGTATTGTGCATTGTTTACATGGTGGTTGGTGTCCAAATGTTGGGCGCTTACCACAAATGATGGCTGAGCTACCCCTTCCAAGTGCGTATCAATGCGTAGTTTACGCGACATCTTTGGCATATCCAGCGGTGTTTCTGCTTGTGCAATGTAGGGCCCCCATTCCTCTTCAGGAGGTACGATAGGGGATTGTTTGGCAAAGTCAAACATAAACCATAGTGAATCTGCGCGAATGTACTCAAAGCCATCGGGTGAACAAATGGTAAAGTTGCGATGAGCAAAAACGCCCTGTATCTGTGTGGGCCAGGTGCTCACCACAATATCCTGACCGTATTGGGGCATTTGAGTAATTTGAATTTGCCAGCCAGCAATAAGCCATGCCAGTTGCTTTTGGGTTAGATGGTCTAAACCAACTCCCAACTCATCCGTTTGGAAGAGTGCACAATCCTGCAGATAATTGATAAGAGAAACCAATGACAAGTTACCTTGCTCATCAGTTTCGCTGTAACGAATGCGGGAAGAAAATGAATACAAGCTATAACCTCTATTTCTTATTCACTCCGAAGTGCTTCTACGGGATCTGCTGCCGCGGCAGATCTAGATGGAATAATACCAGCTATAACGGTTAAAACAATAGAAATTAAGATAAGAATAAGTGCAGAAGCTGGCGCAAGCTGCATGATGTTACGAACGCCGTTAAGGTGCTCAACAAGAGCGTTGATAGGGATGGAGAGTCCCACAACAACCAAGATGGCAAATACGCCAGAAATAAGTCCTTCAATAAAGGTTTCTGCGTTAAAGACATTGGCAACATTGCGCTTTGATGCGCCCATAGCACGTAAGATACCAATTTCTTTACGACGCTCTAGTACAGAAATGTAAGTAATGATGCCAATCATAATGGAACTTACTACAAGAGAAATACTGACAAAGGCAATCAATACTAAGGAAATCATGTTAACTATATTGGTAACCGAGGACATGAGCGTACCGGTAAGATCACTGTAGGTAATGCTGCTATCTGATTTGCCTTCTGCGTTGCGTTTTTCATTATACGAATCAATTTCAGACAGAATCTTGGATTTTGCTTCAAAATCTTTAGGGAAGATTTCGATAGTAGTGGGTTTATCGAGCGCGCGATAACCAAGCTTAGTGAGATTTGAATCATATGAATAGCGATTTGCGGAAGAAAGGCTGTTAAACACAGCCATAAGCTCTTCTTGTGTCATATTAAAGTGAATTGCATTGGCAAAAGCAGAAGGATTAAAAGTAAAGGCGCTTTGTAACGTTTGAGCACTGTTAGCCATGTTGCTTTGTAAAGCTTCAGCCAAGCCGCCCATAGCCACCGTCATTTGAGATTGCAAGGCAGAGCTCATTTGCTCCATCATGCTTTGAGCAGCTCTTTGTGCAAGGTCACCCATCTGCTGCTGCAAGTAAGGAATGAATTGCTTGTTAAAGTATTCTTCTGCAAAAGGTTGGACGCTCGTTTTAAGAGCATCACCCACAAGAGAAGAAACCTGACTTAACTGAGCTTGTACTGCTGCGGATTGCAGGTAGGCAGCAAGATCTGCAGAAAGATCTGTTTGTGGCGTTAAAGATTCACCAGGGTGTTGGGTATACCACCAAGGCAAAAAGCCATTAGCAATCTGTCGAAGCATATCGGTAATTTGCTGTTGCTGTAGAGGATCGAGAGTGTCTAGCGCTTGACCGAGCTTCTCAAAATCAGGCTGCGGAGCACCTTGTAACAAACTCAAGAGCATGTCAGGTGTAATAGATTGAGTAAGCGCATTAGTATCTAGGTTTAAAGCAGAGGGATCAAAGTTCATCGTAGTGGTATCAAAAGTGGAAAAATCAAGCGTGGAGCTTAAGCTCGAGAGCTTAGAGGTATCAAATGAGAATGCGGAAGCAAGCATCTTTTGATCAACAGAGAATAACTTGCTCAAATCAAAGCCCTTGTTGGCATTATTTTTAAGTTCCTCAAAAGTTTTACCGGTAAAAACGTCAATCTCGGGATGGTCAATCTGCTGTTTAACAATATCTGTTTGTGCATTGTCATCCATAAGTTTGTGCGTTAAAGCTGTGGTGTATGCAATACCTTGAGATAAAGAGCCAACAGATTCTCCTTCTGCAGGTCGGATAACACCTACAACTTTAATGGTAATTCCATTATCAATAGCTTTGCGCATGTAGGTCTTATCGCGAGACATGTCAGACCAGGTATTAGTAGAAGCATTAAATTGATATAAATTGGTTTGCTCAACCACCTTATACGTGAGTTTAAGTGCATCGTCATACGTAAATGTAATGTTTTTAGCAGCGCTTATCGTAGATTTTTGGTCTTTAGATAAATTGCTTAAAAGATCACGAAAGATGTCAGGATCAAGAACACCAATGTTGTAGAGGGTATAGTCAGATAACTGACCATCATTATCTAAAACCAAAACGGCTTCATCATATTTTTTTGGCCAGTCACCAGCAACAACATCATATTGGGAAGCAAGCATTTCTTGGTTATCAATCAGCTCTTGGAATGAGTCAGTACTTGAACTACCAAAGCTGGCAGATAGACCCATCATAGAGCTGCCTTCAGAATTAGATTCAAGTACTTTACCTAAAGGCAAGGTACTTGCGTCGGGTGCAGACAAGTAAAACTTGGGAGCAATGCCGTACTTGTATTGGATGGCATTGGAATTATTTTTAATGTTGCTATCAGAGGACTCGATATATTTTTTAAATCCAGGTAAGTCATTCTTCTTAACAGTATCAAACATGGAAGAAACATCTGAAGTAATGCCAATGTGGTTATCTTGAACATTTTGTTGCTTATCTTCGGAATTAGCTCGCGCCATTGTGGTAAGCAGTTTGGTAAAATCCGCTGCGTTCTCATTAATCGTCAGCGGATAAGAGGACATGGCATTTTCTTCTGTTTTGGCAATGTAATCATTTACTCCATTGGATAGTGCCAGGATAGCTGCAATACCAATAATGCCAATCGAGCCAGCAAATGCTGTCAAAATAGTACGGCCCTTTTTAGTCATAAGGTTGTTTGCCGATAAACCCAGTGCCGTCAAAAAAGACATTGATGCTTTACCTGTTTTTTGAAGCTTCTGGACTGGAGATATACTCTGTAGTGTGCCGACACTATTTATTTCGGCAACAGTGGGAGGCATGGAGTCATCAACAATTTTACCATCCTGCAAACGAATGATGCGTGTTGCATAATCCTGAGCAAGCTCAGGATTATGAGTAACCATAATAACCAGACGATCATGTGCAACCTCGCGCAGTAGGTCCATAATCTGAATGCCGGTTTTTCCATCCAACGCACCTGTGGGCTCATCCGCCAAAACAATGTCTGGATCATTTACCAGAGCACGAGCAATGGCAACGCGTTGCATTTGACCGCCAGATAGCTGGTTAGGCTTTTTGTGGGCATGCTCTTTAAGTCCCACACGATCCAGTGCGTTAAGAGCACGCTCCTTTTTTTGCGAACCCTTCTCGCCAGAAAGCGTAAGAGCAAGTTCTACGTTTGACAAGATGGTCTGGTGGGGAATCAGATTATAACTTTGGAAAACAAAGCCTACATGGTGATTGCGGTAGGTATCCCAATCCTTAGCTTTATATTGTTTGGTGGAGACACCGTTAATAACAATCTCTCCACTGTTTGCATGGTCAAGACCACCCAAAATATTGAGCATAGTGGTTTTGCCCGAGCCGGATTGACCAAGAATGGCTACAAACTCGTTATCTCTAAAAGTGGCAGAAATGCCATCGAGTGCGGTTTGTACAAAAGAACCTGTGGTGTAGGCCTTGCGAATATCTTTTAACTCAATCATGTAATCCAATTTCCACGAAAGGTATGGTTGTCATAATCCTACCCCCGGAAAACCAAATTAGACGAGTTCTAGCGCGAATAAATATAGTTATGCAGTTCGTACATAATGCGGTTTTTGGCGTAGCCAAAATACAAAGCTAGTCCGAGCTCGCGCTCTACGCTGCAGAGAAAATCGACGGAGGACAAGACAAGTAGGGTGGCTGCTACAAGACTTAAGGTATGCGGTTCAAATACATGTAACGATTGTATAAGTGCTGGTTGTAAGAGGTGTACGCAAGCTACGGAGAAACCGCCAAACAGAAGCGTTGCTGGCGCGCAAATATAACCTTTGTAGTTAAGAGGCATGTGCGAGTAATTCCACCAACGCTTACCAAAGCCAATGAGAAGAGCTCGTGCAGTGGCAAACTCAATACAGGTAGCCAAGAGTGCTCCTGCCACAAAAAGTAGTACAGGGTTTTCAATCCATCCCAAGATCAGCACACTGCCCATAGCTCCAGCGCCATAGATAGGGCAGATGGGACCAAATAAAAAGCCGCGGCGCTCAAAGCGCTTCTCGATAAACGAACAATAAACCGTTTCCCAAATCCAGCCGCAAAAGGCATAGATAAAGAAGCTTATGACAGCAACAGAAACTAGATTCATCATAGTTATGCCTCCAGTTCCCTCAAAAGCGGCCAAGTCCAAGGATCTTTGACAAAAATTTCGTAGGTTGAACAAGCCTTATCAATAAGACAAATAATAAGACCCTCACGGTATTTGGGAGGAATAGGCGTGAGTGGAAACATGTGGCGTCTAATGGCGTTTTGCGCGCGCTCAGACAAATCAAAATCTGCCATGGCATTGCGCAATGCCAAACGAGGATGAGAAAAGCCGTGAAGACCTTCGGGACAGGCATCTTTGACATGCCAATCGTAAAGGTAGTAGTCGTGTAACAGCGCTGCTGTTACCAGGTCATTCTCGTTACAAGTGATACCTAAGGTGCGTACAAAGAGCAATGAGTAGTAAGCAACAGCCATACAGTGATCAAGGGTGGTTGTGGCTCCATGTTGAATAAATTGGTCCATGCTGCGAACGCGATGATGAGACAATACAGGTGCCGCAAGCTGGGCAAAGTCATTTGTGATGTTTGCAAATTTCATATGATATCCTCGCTGCATTGCCTGCATACGTACTGTTGTATATGACATAAATTTATTTCTTTACATAATATTATTTCCTAAAATGGAAATAAGTCAAAAAATGTGACTTAAATGTAATAAAACTTGCTATAGTGAGATATACAAACAAAAGTTGCGCACAATTGTGCAAGAACGTTTTGATGGAGGCAAAACAATATGGCGTCGGTCAAAAATCAGTTGGATATGCGTGTTATTAAGACACGTCGTGCAATTAAAGATGCGGTTGTATCCCTTATGGCTGAACGCGATTTGTCTCAAATTACTATTAAAGATGTTGCTGATCGTGCTCTTATTTCTAAAAAGACCTTTTTAGCGCATTACAACAACGTATTTGCTGTTGTGGATGAACTACAGGATTGTGCGGTTGCATCTATCAAGGATGCATTTGGTGGAGACGCTATAAATTTCTCGGTAGATTATATTGTGGATGTGCTTATGCAGATTCGTGTCTTGGCTACCGATAAAACTTCGGAGCTTGGCTGTTTACTCAATTCGCGTGTACATGACCAGCTTATGGAGCGTATTCGTGAGTTTTTGGAAGCACGTATTGTGGATGCTAACAAAGCTAAAAAAGGGATTGTTTCGGTTGCAGGATTTGTTTCTGGTGGCGTAGTTGCTATTTTGCAGCGGTGGTTAGGATCAGATACGCAAACACAATCAGCAGAAGAAATTGCCAATACGGTAAATTCCTTGGCAGCCGCAGGTTTGGCTTCTTTAGGAGAATCGTCTACTTCAACTAAATAGATAAACTCGTGGAAATAAGATAGTGCCTTACATAGGTATGCATATGACGGTAGTATCTATATTTGCTACTAAAGTCCTGGGATGAGGGGCGGGTTGTGAGCATTTCCAGCAAAGATATGCGCGAGGCATTAGTGTGCGCTGCTCCTGTCATGATTGGCTATGTGTCTATTGGTATTCCCTGTGGCATTTTGGAAAGCGCCGCAGGACTGGGTCCTTGGGTGATTTTAGTTGCATCATTATTGTTCTATTCTGGTGCAGGGCAGTTTATGGCTGCCAATATGCTTATGGCAGGTTCACCTATAGCGTCCATTATTATGAGTATCTCTTTTGTTAATACACGTCAGATGCTGTATTCTGCCGCCCTTGCTCCTCATACAAAGCATGCAGGCAAGCTCACAACTCTGCTGTTTGCGTCTACTGTAACGGACGAGAGCTTTGGTATAAATCTGGAGCATTTTACTGATAACCCCTCATGGAATCCACAAAAAGCAACGCTGGTAAATGTGTTTTGTCACTGTTCATGGATTGCGTCAAATATGATGGGCTGTTTGGTGGGCAACGTTATTTCCATCCCTATGAATATTGCGTCGTTTGCCATGACTGCAATTTTTGTCTGTCTGTTGTTTACGCAACGCATAGATAAGCGTGCAGTAGTTGTCGTGGCAGTGTCTATGGCTGGTGTTTTTGCGTGCAAGTGCCTTGGTTTGACCGGTCCTGCAATTTTACTAGGCGCGCTTTTAGGTGTTTGTTCTGGTGTTTTGTACGATAGGATGCTGGGAGAATGAGCGTAAATGATTTTTTCATAGTGTATGGTTGTTGTGCCGTCACTATGTTTTTGTTTCGAGTTATGCCTATGCTTATTCTTAAGGGCAAAGCGGTGCCAGAAAGCATAAATGAGATACTAGGGCTTATTCCTACTGCTGCGTTTGCAGCACTCGTTGCTAATGATTTGCTATCTCCTCATATGTTCGAGAAGGGTCTATGGAGTGGCATAGCGCCACTGATTGCTTCTGCTTTGGTAGTTATAGTGGCTCGTAAGACTCGTTCACTGGTATGGTGTGCAGTTGTTGGTGTTATTGCCTACGCTTTTTTGCTGATTTTCCACTTTTAGATAAATGGATTAGGAACTATACGTGAACCAGGAAGATTTTTGTCGGGTTGTGCAGCCTGATCTGCATAAAAACTTACCTCATCTACAATGAGGCGATTGGCTTTTTCAAGCACACGGACACTATAGCTAGTAATGTTATGTGCCATGGGATCGCCATCGATTTGTAGCGCCATAGGGTTACTTGCTTGGACTTGAATACACTTGCCCTTAAAGCTTTCTATCATGGGTCGCTCAAGTACCTTGCCCGTCTTGTCTAAAATGGATGCCACAACAGAAGGTAAGAGCTCGACAGTTTGATTTACCTCAAGCACAATGAGATCAAGTAGACCATCGGTCATAGTGTTTTCTGGCACAATGTTAATATCACCCTGAATCATGGCATTGTTGGCTACAATGCAGGAAATGCCATCTCGTTCAAACGTTTTATCATCAACGGTAATGATGAAATGAGAAACCTGTGGATTGAGCGTTTGAACTGCGGCAGCAAAGTAGGCAGCTTCACCTAAGGTAGACTTGTTTTCCGCTGCCATGCTCATAAACTCACCGTCATAGCCCAAGCCAGACATGAGACAAAATCCTTTAGTATGCTTGTGGCCTTCTTCGTCAGTCCATGACATTTCACCAAGGTCTGTGGTAATGGTTCTCCCAATGCGACATGCCCGTGCAATAGAGGCTGGGTCGGGCGCATTACCCAAATTGAGGAACAACAAATTAGAGGTGCCAGAAGGAAATACACAGGTAGGAATCTTGCTATTGCGCAAGTAATATAAAAGTGATGCCATGGTGCCATCGCCACCAGATAACACTATAAGGTCAAAATCGTTTGCATCTGATAAGACATTTTCAGGGATAAAATCGGATGTAGGGATGCGCAAAACAGCCTCATCACCCTGTTCAACCAGTGCACGTTCAAACTCGTAAATTGCATCCGAGCCAAAACCAGACATCTGATTGTGAATGATAAGAGCACGCATTAAAAACCTCCTACGCCTACATATCTATGCGACATACCTTAGCTATGATACTAGCGAAGTATTTTTATTGCCGAAAGGAATTAATGTATATCTCTGAATTCTCTCAGATGGAGGAATTTATTGCTCGTGCTCGTGCCGAGAAGGTTGTAGCGGTTGATACGGAATTTATTCGCGAGAAAACCTTTCATCCGCGCCTATGTTTGATTCAAATTGGGACTTCTCAGGAAACTGCAGCCATTGATCCTTTGCTTATTGAGGATTTAACGCCTGTGGCAGAGCTTTTGGCGGACGAATCTGTGGTTAAAATTTTTCATGCCTGCGGGCAAGATTTGGAAGTTATTGATTATGCACTTGGTGTGGTGGTGCATCCCATTTTTGATACGCAGATTGCTGCAGCATTTTTAGGTCACCGCATGCAAATGGGCTATGGTGCGTTGGTGGAAGCATATACGAATGTTCACCTACCAAAAGCAGCGTCGCTCACAGATTGGTCTCGTCGGCCTTTAGATGGTGAGCAGATGGAGTATGCAGAGGATGACGTACGTTATTTACCTCGCATTTACCAAGAAATGACCAAAATGCTTATTGCCCAAAATCGTTTGGGTTGGGTTATGCCAGAGATTGAATCTTTGTGTAATCCTCAACATTGGCGCATGGCTCCGCGTGAGGCATATAAGCGTCTTAAGCGCTCCAATTCACTTACGCGCAAACAGCTTTCTGTGGCGCGTGAGGTATGTGCTTGGCGTGATTCTATGGCCGATGCACGAGACATTCCACGTAAATGGGTGTTGTCTGACGAGACAGTTGTGGAGATTTGCAAATCAGCTCCTAGCACTATGCATAAGCTACAACGTATTCGTGGTACCGAGCAACTCAGTTCACTTGACTGCGAAGAGATCTGTAAGGCAGTTTCCATTGGTGTGCAGTGCTTGCCACATGATATGCCTGCTATCCAACGTAAGCCACGCCCGTCTTCCAATATGGAAAGTGTGCTCGATTTGATGTATGCCATGGTTCGTGTGGTTGCCGAGAAAAGTGGTGTAGCTACGCAGCTTATCTCGACACGTGATGATTTGTATGAGTTTGCTACTCATCCTCAGAAGTCAAGTCTTTCTCAGGGCTGGCGCTATGATTTGGTGGGTAAGCAGCTGCAAGCATTGCTAGATGGACAAACAGGATTAACGGTCAAAGATGGTCGGATTGAGCTGCTGTAAATACTGTCTGAGCACTATGCTCTAATGTGGGTACAAACAATATATTCGTACAAACTTACGGATATACCATTTGGTTTGAAAGGATTTTGCGATGCCATATTACCTCATGGGTGGCGATATTTCATACGTGCTGTTGATAGTTGTATCCACTATTTTGGGTTTAGGTACTCAAGCTTATATTAAGAGGACCTATGCCCGCTGGTCGCAGGTAGATGCTAATACTGCACTTACAGGTGCAGAGGTTGCGCGCAATATGCTACAAGCAGGTGGCGCATCAAATGTAGGTATTCAGTCCATCGCTGGGGAACTTACAGATAATTTTGATCCACGCACTAATGTACTTAATCTTTCGGATGCTAATCGTATGGGTGGTTCGGTTGCTTCTATTGCAGTGGCATGCCATGAGGCGGGTCATGCAGTGCAATTTGCAAAAGGCTTCATACCTATGAAGATCCGCAGTGCTTTAGTCCCAGTTGTGCAATTTGCTTCTGGCGCATGGATGTATCTGTTTTTTGCGGGCATTATGTTTAACCTTGTAGGCCTTATGCAGCTAGCAATTATATTGTTTGCCGCATCGGTAGTGTTCCACTTGGTAACGCTTCCCGTAGAGATTGATGCTTCTCGTCGTGCCGTCAAATACATCTCTTCTGGCGCTTCTGGTTTAGATGAGATGGCCGAGAAGGGCGCAAAACAGGTATTGACTGCTGCTGCTCTTACCTACGTTGCTGCTGCGCTTGTTTCTATTTTGCAGCTAGTGTATCTGCTCTCAAGATCTTCAAGGGATTAGTGTGTGGTAGAAATGGAAAACAAAAACACACTTACTGTTTCTCAGGCCATACACTTAGCCAACAAAGCTGTGGGATCTATTCCTCTGTTGAGCGTTGTGGGTGAGGTATCTGGTTTTAGGGGACCCAATAGCCGTTCGGGTCATTGCTATTTCCAAATCAAGGATGCCGTTTCCACTATGGAAGTTATTGTATGGCGTGACATCTATAGAAATTCGGATGTTCATTTGGAAGATGGCCTTAAAATCCAAATGACAGGTTCTTTTGATGTGTATGAAGCTTCTGGTAAGTTGAGTTTTAAAGCAAAAACACTTGAGGTAGCAGGCGAGGGTTTACTACGTCAGCAGGTTGCCGCCTTGGCTAAAAAGCTAGAGGCAGAGGGTCTTATGGACTCTGTGCGTAAGCGTAAGATTCCCGCCTTTTGTACACGCGTAGCGGTAGTAACTTCACTTTCGGGCAGTGTTATAGAAGACGTGCGTCGTACGTTGCAGCGCCGTAATCCCTTAGTTGAACTTTTGTGTGCTGGTTGTTCAGTACAAGGTGCTACAGCAGCGCCAACAATCATACAGGCGTTACAGATAGCTGCGCAAGCGCAGCCAGATTGTATCTTATTGGTTCGCGGTGGAGGTTCGTATGAGGACCTTATGTGCTTTAATGACGAGGCTTTAGCGCGTGCTGTTGCAGCCTGTCCTATTCCCGTTATTACAGGTATTGGACATGAGCCAGACGTCACTATTTGTGACATGGTGTCAGATCGGCGCACCTCTACACCAACCGCTGCTGCAGAAAGTGTGGCTCCTGCAATTTCAGAGATTGTGGTGGCAATAAATAATAGGCAAGACCGCCTTGCAAACGTTATGGCAAATATGGTTATATCTGCAAAAACAACAGTAGATGCTTGTGTTCATCGCACAACACTTGCCATGCAAAGTCGTCTATCGGTAGAGAAAACACACCTCGATGCCCTAGCAAAGCACCGTTGCCTTACTGATCCGAGCTCCATTGTGGATGATCGTGTGAATGCGCTTCTGCAAACAGAGCAGCGCTTAATGGATGCATTACCTCGTGTTGTGGAACAGCGTTTGCGAGATGTTTCTCATTTGAGTACACGCCTTACGAGTGTGGGTGCTCGCATGACACGTCCATATGTTCTCGCGCTTGATCGGCAAGCTGCTTTTTTGCAGGCACTTTCTCCGCTTAATGTACTTTCTCGCGGCTACGCTATTGTTCGCACGACATCAGGGTCTGTAGTAAGTGATGCAAGTCAAGTTTCTCCTAATGACAATCTAACGGTTATGCTGAATGCAGGCCAGTTGGATGTAACCGTTACCAAGACTCAGGGCAAATCTTCCACAGAATAGGAGCACCAAGTATGGATCAACCAGTGCCAACCCCTCTTAAGGATCTTAGTTTTAAAGAGGAAAACATTGAGCTTGAGCAAATTGTACGTTCGCTGGAAAGTGGTGATCTTGAGCTTGAGATTGCGCTTGAGAAATACAACAGAGGTGTAGAGCTACTTAATGATTTGCGCGAGCGCCTTGCTCAGGCGGAGCAGCGCGTACAAGTTTTGTTGGATGCCTCTGCAGCAGTTGTACCCGATACTACGGCAGCACCCTCCACAGCTTTTATCGATGAGTAGTGAACAAAACTGACGTATAACATATAAAGCTACATATGAGGAAGGTAGTGCAATGAGCGATTGTATTTTTTGCAAACTTGCTAATGGTGAGATTCCAACCACAATGGTGTATCAAAACGAGTTTGCGGCAGCTTTTAACGATGCTTCTCCTCTGGCTCCCGTGCATGTGTTGGTGGTTCCCAAAAATCACCATGACAACATGTTGGATGGAGTAGATGCTCAAACATTTATGGCTATGGTAGATTGTGTGGAGCAGGTGGTAGAACTTACGGGCATACAAAACAGTGGTTTTCGTGTGCTAACTAATGTAGGTGCAGATGCCGGTCAAACGGTCAATCACCTTCACTGGCATGTTTTGGGCGGTAAGCGTTTATCAGATAGCCTCGCTTAACGGTTTTTTAATTGACCTCGGTCAATCGTGTAGCATTTTGCACGGTTGGTCGTATTATTTAAGAGTTGTACTGTTACATAGTAAGACGGCTATTCATTAATTGTATAGGAGAATACATGAACGTCCTGGTTATCAATGCAGGTAGCTCATCACTCAAGTACCAGTTGTTGGACACCACTACACATGAGGTGTATGCAAAGGGTAACTGTGAGCGTATTGGTATTAACGATTCGTTTATTGGTCACGAAGAGCATGGTGTTAAGTCTAAGCTTGAAGTGGCACTGCCTGACCATAAAACGGCTATTCAGCACGTATTTGAGATTCTTGATCAGGCTGGTTTTGATACCAATAAGATCGAGGGTATTGGTCATCGTGTTGTTCAGGGTGGTTGGTATTTTCCTGAGTCCAAGGTGGTAACGGATGAGACCTTAGCTTGGGTTCGTGAGGTAGCTCCTTTAGCTCCTCTGCACAATTATGCAGAAGCAGATGTAATTGAAATTTGTCGTGAGATGTTCCCCTCAATTGGCAATGTTATTGTTGCGGATACTTCATTTCACTACAACATGCCTGAGAAGGCTTGGCGTTATGCGCTTCCTCGCAATGTAGTAGACAAGCTGCATATTCGTAAGTATGGCGCTCATGGCACTTCTCATCGCTTTATTTGGCGTACCGCCCACGAGGTTTTGGGCGATAAGGTTCATAAGCTGGTGAGTTGTCATCTTGGATCTGGTGCTTCTTTGGCAGCCATTGAGGATGGTCAGGTCATGGATACCACCATGGGTCTAACTCCTCTTGATGGTCTTATCATGGGCACCCGTACAGGTACGGTGGATCCTGCAACCGTATTTTATCTGCAGCGTGTTGGTGGTTACACCGTAGACGAGGTAGATACCATGATGAACAAGCAGTCTGGTTTAGCTGCTCTTTCTGCTGTTTCTTCTGACTCCCGTGATATTGAACAGGGTGCGGCTCAGGGTAATAAGAACTGCCAACTTGCGCTTGACATGTTCTACTATCGCACCTCTCAGCTTATTGCCGAGATGGCTCAGTCCATGCATGGCTTTGACACTATGGTATTCACTGCTGGCATTGGTGAGAACTCCGACATCATGCGTCTTGGTGTTGCTCAAGAGCTTGCGTGGTTGGGTGTTAAGCTGGATGATCAGGCTAACAAGATTCGCTCTGGTGAGCCTCGTGTTATTTCTACCGAGGATTCTGCTATTAAGGTACTGGTAATCCCCACCAACGAAGAGCTTATGATTGCTATGGACGTAGAGACACTCTTGGGCAAATAATCTAACAGAATTTTATATATGAAAAAACTCCCAGCAGTTCATCTGAGCTGCTGGGAGTTTTATTTAAATCATCTGATTGTGTTACTTCGTGTTATCTTTAGTGCTGGGTAACCATTGGTATGCTATGCGAGGAGTACCATCTTCAATAATGATGATGCCACACTGCGTATAGCCAAGCTTTACCAAAAGATTGCGCATGGGCGTATTAACCTCATGGGTATCTACGCGTACACTTAGACCACAACTCATAGCAAGTTGCATCAACATGCAGCCAACGCCTAGACCAGATTTACGTACTGCAATTCGGTGAACGGTCACATAAGGATCCGTATCATTGAGCCAGCTGCCATCCAAAGAGGCGTAGGTTGGCTCGGGTGTAAAGAATAAAACCATATAGCCAATCACGTTATGATTTTCATCTATACATACAACACCACGACCAGCAGCAATATCTTGGGTAATGAGCTCACGAGAAGGATACTCAGTCATCCACTGCTTATAGTTGTTGTTAGCTCGCATAATAGCGCGAGCAGCATTAATGGTGTCCATGATTTGATCTACATCAGTAGGCTGTGCTACTGCAACACTCAGCCCCTGAGGAAGTGGCTTGCTAGCGTTAAACTGAAATACCAAAGAAGTGATATCCATATAAGTAAGTCACCCTTTCTCCTTAATTGATGCAAATAGCTGCACTATTTTATACGTTCGCTTATCAATTTGTACCGAGCAGTCAAAAAATTTTTCTCCCCACTGATATATCGCAATTTGTAGTGGATAGTAGACACGTGTTTTGTACGCACGCCACGATACGACTACGAACAAGCACGAGAACTTTGATAAAAGGGGAGGATACGATTTATGGCTCGTCTGCACGTTATGGTGCAAAATGAAGCTCAAACCGTAATGGAAAGCCTACACGATGCAATTGAAAGAAGGCTTTCGGCTAGTTCTCAATCACCTTGTCCAGTTGAATTTACTAAAGCCTTTGTGCAAATGTGCGCAACGCAAAGTTGTGGCAAGTGCACACCTTGTAGAGTGGGCTTAGTTCAGCTGCAAGAGCTTATGGAAGCAGTGCTTGATGGCACTGCTGAACCCTATATGCTTGATCTTATCGAGAGGACAGCACGAACCATTTACGAGTCTGCAGATTGCGCTATTGGTTACGAAGCTGGTGACATGGCACTTAAGGCTATTACGAGTTTTAGGGAGGACTTTGAGTACCACATGAAGCATCGTGCCTGTGGTTTTTCTCAATCGCTGATGGTGCCGTGTGTGTCAAGTTGTCCTGCGGGCGTAGATATACCTGGCTACATTTCCCTTATTGAAGCTGGCCAAACTACCGAAGCAATTCGTTTAATTCGTAAGGATAATCCGCTTCCGCTGGTATGTGGATATGTGTGTGAACATCCGTGTGAGTTTGAGTGTCGGCGTGGCATGGTGGATGACCCCATGAATATTCGTGCACTTAAGCGCTTTGCGGTAGATAATCCTACACACGAGTACCGCCCACACATGGCAAAGCCTACCGGTAAGCGTATTGCAGTGGTTGGTGGTGGTCCCGCAGGATTATCCGCAGCATATTATTTGGCTGTTATGGGTCACCGTGTGGAAATTTTTGAGCAACGAGAAAACCTGGGTGGCATGTTGCGTTACGGCATTCCAAATTATCGTCTGCCTCGCGAGCGTCTCGACTCAGAAATTCAGTGGATTTTGGATTGTGGTATTACCACGCATTTAAATACCCGTGTGGATGATATTGTGGCGCTTAAACGTGATTTTGATGCCGTTTATATGGCTATTGGTGCACATACTGATAAAAAATTGGGACTTGAAGGAGAAGATGCAGTAGGTGTCTTGTCTGCTGTTGAGATGCTTCGCTTGGTGGGAGACGGTACCATCCCTGATTTTAGTCAGGAGCGGGTGTGTGTTATTGGTGGTGGTAATGTGGCCATGGACGTGGCTCGTTCTGCTATTCGCTGTGGCGCTCAAAAGGTCACCATCGTGTATCGCCGCCGTACACAAGACATGACAGCCCAGGATGAAGAAATTGAAGGAGCCGCTGCGGAAGGATGTGAGATTTTAGACTTGCACGCACCGCTTCGTATTGTAGCTCCAAAGGGATATGTAGAAGGCTTGGCGGTTCAGCCACAAATTATTGGTGCACCACGTCGCGGCCGTCCAGCGCCACGTGCTGCACATTTGCCTGAGCGCATTATTGAGTGTGAGCGTGTAGTGGTTGCTATTGGTCAAGAGATTGACTCTACTGATTTTGCTAATCAAGGTATTCCTACCAAATGGGATCGTATTGTGGCACAAGAAGATGGCTCCATTACCGGTTTTCCTGGAGTCTATGCGGGTGGTGATTGTGAGTCTGGTCCCGCAACAGTTATCCGTGCTATTAATGCGGGTAAAGTGGCTGCAGCAAATATAGATCATTACCTCGGATTTTCTCATATTATCGATAAACATAATGTAGAGATGCCTCCTGTTAAATTTAAGGGTAAAACCCTGTGTGCTCGTTGTGAGGAGACATCACGCGAAGCAAATGTACGAAAGCATGATTGGGATTTGGTGGAAATTGGTCTAACCGAGCAAGAGGCCATGCAAGAAGCATCACGCTGCTTGCGTTGTGATCATTTTGGCTTTGGTGCTTTTAGGGGTGGAAGGAACATGCAGTGGTAACGCTTACTATCGATAACATTCAGGTAACGGTACCCGAGCAAACTTCCATCTTGGATGCCGCCCGCATGGCTGGTATTTATATTCCCACCCTGTGTTATCTCAAGGATCTCAACGAGATTGGTGCTTGTCGTGTGTGCATTGTGGAGATCGAAGGCATTGATCAGTTAGTGGCTTCGTGCAATAACTACGTCTTAGATGGCATGGTGGTGCATACCAACAGTAAGAAGGTGCGAGAAGCCCGTCGTATGAACGTAGAATTGTTGCTGTCTACGCACAACTCTTCTTGTACCAGCTGCGTGCGTTCCCGTAATTGTTCATTGCAAAACGTGTCTAATGACCTAGGTATTTACTATCAGGATTTTCCCAATACTCATGTGCCTTTTACACCTTGGAATAAAGACTATCCGCTTATTCGAGATAACAGCAAGTGTATTGGTTGTTATCGCTGTATTCAGGTATGCGATAAGGTTCAAAACTCCCATGTGTGGAGTATGACCAGCCGTACACATCATGCAGTAGTGGATGTGGTAGGAGGTAAGGACTTTAGCGAGGCCGATTGTACTTTGTGCGGTCAGTGCGTGGTGAATTGTCCCACTGGCGCTTTACGTGAACGCGATGATACCGAGCGTGTGTGGGATGCACTATCAGATCCAGATACCTGCTGTGTTGTCCAAATTGCGCCATCTATTCGTACTGCTTGGGGTGAAGAATTTGGTATAGAGCCAGCCGATGCAAACTTATCACAGCTTGTGGCAGCCTTACGAAAGCTTGGTTTTGATTATGTAATTAATACGGACTTCTCGGCAGATTTGACCATTATGGAGGAATCGGCTGAGTTGCTAGAGCATCTGCCTCAGTCTCAAAACGGTGGTCTGCCCTTGTTTACTTCATGCTGTCCCGGTTGGATGCGATATGCCAAGGCTCATTACCCCCAGCTTGTGGACTATATTTCTACATGCAAGTCTCCACAACAAATGATGGGTGCCGTAGTTAAATCTTACTTTGCGCAGCAGATTGGTGTAGAGCCTTCAAGTGTGTTTAGTGTGTCAGTTATGCCGTGCATTGCGAAGAAGTCCGAGGCAAAGATTCCGGATATGTGCAATGCGGATGAGCTGCGTGATGTAGATGTGGTGTTGACCACACGTGAATTGGTGCGCATGATTCGTGCAAACCACATTGCCGTGCATGACCTCTTGCCGTCTGAGTTTGATAACCCTCTGGGAGAGGGTACGGGTGCGGGAGTAATTTTTGGTGCCACAGGCGGCGTTATGGAGGCGGCATTGCGCACGGCCTATCACTGTGTTAATGGCGTTAATGCGCCGGACGATATTTTTATAGAAGTTCGAGGTTCTCATCCTTGGCGCGAGGCGTCCTATGTTTTGGGAGAAACAACTGTCCGGGTAGCTGCAGTTTCTGGACTTGCTCACGTTCAACAGCTTTGTGATGCTATTTTGGCTGGCGAGAAACACTTTGATTTTGTAGAGGTTATGGCATGTCCTGGAGGCTGTGTTAATGGCGGTGGCCAACCCATTCACGAAGGATATTCTTTGGTGCCAGCACGTAGTAAGAAGCTGTACCGTACCGATGCGAGTATGATGCGGCGCAACTCTCATGACAATCCTGCCATCAAGCAGATTTATAGCGAGTTTTTGGGCGAACCTTTATCTCATACGAGTGAGGAGTTTTTACATACTAATCATCACAGTTGGACTATGGCAGCAAGCCTGTAGTATATGCAACTTCATCTGTGTGTACCAAGACTCGGCAGTACACACATAAGAATCCCCGAACGCTTGATTAATAGCAAACGTTCGGGGTTTTCTTGCTCGCCATATAAGTAATAAGCAGCTGTATGTATTGCGTTATGGAAGCACAGAGCTGCTGTAAAAACTATTTTGCCATATGGGCTTGAGCGGCGGTAATAGCTACAACACCCACAATGTCTTCTGCGGAGCAACCACGGGATAAATCATTAACGGGCTTTGCAATACCCTGCAGGATGGGGCCGTACGCTTCGGCATCCGCAAAGCGTTGAACCAACTTGTAGCCAATATTGCCAGCTTCTAGGGTGGGGAAGACTAAAATGTTTGCCTTACCAGCAACCTTAGACTCAGGTGCTTTGAGCTGAGCTACACTTGGTACTAAAGCGGCATCAAGCTGCAAATCTCCATCAGCAGCAAGTTCGGGATAAGCCTGTTTAACAATAGAAGTAGCCTCTTGGACCTTCTTTGCAGTCTCGCCACCAGCGGAACCCATGGTGGAGTACGAAAGCAGAGCTACGCGAGGTTCATCGGACATGAATGTCTTCCAAGAGCTTGCAGAAGCTGCTGCAATTTCGGCTAGTTCGTTGGCAGTAGGAGCAATGTTAAGACCACAGTCTGCAAACAATATCGTGCCATTTTCACCAAAGGTATTTTTGTTAGTGCACATAATAAAGAATGCCGAGACAAGCTTAGTGCCAGGAGCAGTTTTAAGGATTTGCAAAGCGGGACGCAGAGTGTCTGCTGTTGAGTGACAAGCACCAGAAACTAAACCGTCAGCGTCACCCATCTTGACCATCATAGTGCCAAAATAGGTTGCATCATTAATCTGGGCACGTGCCTGCTCAATGGTTACACCTTTTTTTGCGCGCAGCTCAGCAAATTTTTGTGCATATGCTTCGTGCTTCTCAGAGGTAACAGGATTAATTACGGTAACGCCATCGATGTTTATTTCGTCAGGGTTGCCAAGGATTACAAGGTTGGCTATACCCTCATCCACAATCATGCGAGCAGCTGCCAAGGTGCGTGGGTCTTCACCCTCGGGCAAAACGATAGTTTTTTTGTTTGCTCTAGCTGCGTCTTTCATGCGATTTAAAAAATCACTCATGCAAAATCCTCCCAAAATCTCCTCTGTAATCGTGCAAACGAGCGATGGTGCGATTATGCACAACCAACGGACGTTTTGCGCGATGTATCCCCATTATAGACACACGTGATAAAATCGACCATACGACCGAGATGTGGGATTGACCTACACTCGCTTTTTTTGAGCCTGCGGGCCAGGTGGCCTAGGGAAGGATAAACATGAATTGTGAGTATGGATTACCTGCTAACTTTAATGCTGATACATACGATGTTTTGGTCGTAGGCGCTGGTTATGCTGGAGCTACCTGCGCTCGTAGGTTGGCCGAGGCATGTGGATACAAAGTAGCTGTTATCGAGCGTCGAGATCACATTGCAGGCAATGCGTATGACTACGAAGATGCTGCTGGCGTTTTAGTTCATAAGTATGGTCCTCACATCTATCATACGTTTAACGATCGCGTCCATCAGTTCCTTTCTCGCTTTACCGAGTGGACGGATTACGAGCATAAGGTTTTAGCAAACATTAATGGTACGCTCATGCCTGTTCCTTTTAACCACACTTCACTTAAACTTGCTTTTGGTGACGAGAAGGGCGAGCGTTTGTATCAAAAGCTCGTTGCTACGTTTGGTGAGAATAAAAAGGTTCCTATCATGGAACTGCGTGATAAAAATGATGAAGAGCTGGCTGAGGTTGCAGATTACGTTTACGAGAACGTTTTTCTCTACTACACCATGAAGCAGTGGGGCAAGACACCCGATCAGATTGATAAGTCTATTACGGGTCGTGTACCTATTTTTGTAGGTGACGATGATCGTTATTTCCCTCAGGCTCCACATCAAGGTATGCCTGCTCAGGGTTACACCAAGATGTTTGAACACATGTTGGACCATGACCTTATCGATGTGTTTCTTAACGTTGATGTGCGTGATATTCTTAGCGTTACCGAGACAAACGTGGTAGTTCGTGAGCGTCCTTACGGAGGCGAGGTTATTTATACCGGTCCTCTCGATGAGCTGTTTGATCTAGATTTGGGCGGTCTTCCTTACCGCACTTTGGACATGCAGTTTGAGACTTTGGATACAGACCAGTTCCAGCCTGTTGGTACGGTTAACTACACTACTTCTGAAGATTTTACACGCATTACTGAGTTTAAAAATATGACTGGTCAGGTTGTTCCTGGCAAGACCACCATTATGCGTGAGTACTCCAAGGAGTTTGAGCCCGGCAGTGGTGAGACACCATATTATGCAATTTTGCAGGATGATACTCGCGCGCTGTATGAGCAGTATCGTGATCGCGTTCGCGGTTTGGTAAACTTCCATCCCGCAGGTCGTTTGGCAGAGTATCGCTATTACGACATGGATGGCGTATGTGCATCTGCTCTTAATCTGTGTGACGAGATTATTGCCCAGCGCGCATAAGGTAGTTTGATGTCTGCAAGTCAAAACAAAGTTATTACCTTTGGCATTCCGTGTTACAACTCGGAAGACTATATGGATAGATGTATTCTGTCGATTTTGGAAGGTTCCAATTTCGCAGAGGACATTCATATTTGTATTGTTGATGATGGTTCTACCAAAGATCGTACATCCGAGGTGGCGGATACATGGGCAGCACGCTATCCCAACATTATTACGGCTGTCCATCAGCCTAATGGTGGTCACGGTATGGCTGTTCTTGCTGCGCTTAATCATGCGCAAGGCAAGTACTTTAAGATTATCGATTCTGATGACTGGGTAGAGGCTTCGGCTCTACAGGCGCTTCTTACTCAACTTCGTCGTTTTATAGATATGGATGAGCGAGTAGACCTGGTTATCACTAACTACGTGTTTGAGCATGTGGTAGACGGCAAGCAAAATATTGTGGACTTTAAGTATGCTTTGCCGCGCAATCGTGTTATTGGCTGGAAAAATATTGGTCACTTCATGATGACGCAAAATTTGCTCATGCATTCGTTGTGTTATCGCACAGATGTGCTGCTGGATGGTGGCCTTCCTATGCCAGCACACACCTTCTATGTAGACAACATTTATGCCTACGTTCCTCTTCCACGTTGCAAAACTTTGTATTATCTGGACGTTGATTTATATCGTTATTTTATTGGTCGTGATGATCAGTCCATTAACGAGAGCGTAGCTATTTCTCGTATCAATCAGCAGCTTGCTGTTACGCGCATTATGATGCATGCCTATCACCTGTATGATGATATTGAAATCGCCAAGTTACGTAGCTATATGTGCAATCACTTTACGCTCATGATGGCTGTTTGTTCGGTATATTCACGCATGTCAGATAAGCCAGATGCTATGGAAAATTGCCAAGCCTTATGGGATGAGCTTAAAGCCTACGATGATCGTATGTATAGGCGAGCGCGCCGCGGTGTTGTTGGTTTTGCTACCAATCTCCCTACTAAGGCTGGCATTAAGACCACCATTTATATTTATCGCGTAGCTCAAAAGCTTTACAAATTTAACTAATGAGCAAAGACGCTTTGTTGTCTTTGCTCATGCGTACATGTCTAAAATTTTAGGATAACTTTAGATGCAGGAGTTTTGCTCTACCTAAATCATCACATATCTTCATGGCTATTCGAGTATAAAGACCCGTTCTTTTCCCAATGAGTTTTCTTGCTGCCGTAAAAAAGGGTCGGTGTTCAAGTAATGTGACACCTGCTTTTTTGGCAAATTCTTCATTGTTCTCCACAAAGAAATACATCATGGCAGAGGTATTGCCAGTTTTCTTTACATATTTTTGTGCGTATCGAATCCCCGCTTTATTGGTTGCATCAAAGATGAGTTCTGCTTCTGTAAATACCTCACGCACCTTTTTAATAAAGGCGAGCACCTCTGTCTCATGAAAATACTGAAACACACCAGAGACAATGAGTAGGGTAGGTAGAGTTTGGTCTTCTACATGCTTTGCCCATTGTAAATCAAACAGATTGCCAGCAATAAGTTTTTCGTTTCTCTGCTCCCCAAGGATTGTTCTTCTTGTTTCTATGACCTCTGGTAAATCTATTTCATAGAATAGTGCTGTTTTGTTACCAATGCGATCATACGCTGTTTCTAATCCACAACCAAGATTAACAATATTGCATGTTGGATGGGCGGTAATAAAGTTTTTTGTCATCTCATCCAAATTGTAATAACGCGCTACCGATGCAATCATGGAGTACTCTGAAGAATTCTTTTTGATACTATCATCTGGTAGCAGAGATGATAACTCCAAAGCTTTGGAGTCGTAAAAATACTCTGGAAATCGTTGAGACATATATATTCTTGCAGTAAGAGGAATAAATAGGGTGTCTGCTACTCCTTTGAATGTATTCATTTTGTGCACCACACCTTCTCTTTTTAAAAATACTATGTACGTGCCCGTTCTTTTAAATCACAAGCCGCTGTAAAACCGTAAGCAGTTTTAGCTTGTGTTACTGCATCTACAATTGCTTGTTCTAGTGCCTTGGTTGCAAGCGCCCCGCATACATCTACCGAGACCTCTACTTGTCCCGTTGCCATGACAAAGATAGTGTCACCATCATTGGTAGTATGTGTTGGTCTAATAGCATGAGCATAGGCATCTGCAGACATCTGAGCTACTTTAGTGGCTTGAGCCTTGGTAAGTTTTGCGTTGGTTACTACACAAGAAATGGTGGTGTTGGTGCGCGACAAAGGCATCTGTGCTGCCATAGTAACCAGCAAGTCTGTGGTACTTGCGATACATGAGGGATTACGTTCATCTAAAACGCCTGCTACTGGCATATTAGTCACAGGGTCTACAATATCGCCGCAAGCATTTACTGCAGCTACAGCTCCGCAGATAAGATTGCCACTTACCTGGATATTCTCGCCAAGACCTCCCTTCATAGCACGAGAAGGTCCAGCAAGCTTGCCAACAGTTGCGCCGGTACCAGCGCCAACATTTCCGCGCTGAAGGCAAGAGTTGTTATCCAATGCTTCTGCTACCGCCGCTACACCGTTTGTAAGGGTTGGACGAATAGAAGGATTGCCGCACGCAAGGTCAAAAATGCAGGCTCCACTTACAATGGGAACAATACCAACGCCTACATTCAGTCCGATGCCACGCTTTTCTAGTTCGTTTGCTACGCCAGACATGCACTCCAGACCATAGGCGCTGCCGCCAGAAAGAACAATGCTGTGTAGGACATCCACCGTTTCCTCTGGGCGGAGCAGGTCTGTTTCACGAGTGGCAGGGGCGCCACCGCGGACGTCTACACCACCAGTAGCTCCCTCGGGGCAAATGATAACCGTGCAACCTGTAGCGGCTTTTTCATTGGTGTAATTGGCGGCATAAATACCTGGAATTTGAGTGATAGAAGTAAGATTCATGAATCCTCCGTTTAGTGTACATGTTGCTCAAGAGTGTGAATTTCTCGCATAAGTCGTGCAACAGGAAGTCCTACAATGGTAAAAAAATCACCATCGATTTTTTGTACCAGTACGCGGCCATAGCCTTGGATGCCATAGGCACCAGCCTTGTCCAATGGTTCACCCGTAGCAACATAGCATTCAATTTCTTGTGTACTCAGAGTATAAAATGTTACTTTACTGGTTTCGATAAAGCCTTTCTGTGCCGCAATAGATCCCGAAGTATCAAGTTTCAGAAGGTATACACCAGTAGAGACGTAATGCGTTTTGCCAGACAGCTGTCTGAGCATATGGGCAGCATCATCCGGACAAGATGGTTTGCCTAGGCTAATATTGTTAAACCATACGGTAGTATCTGCGGCTAGCACTATTTGATTGGCAAGAGCGGTAGAGTTGAGTTCATGATGTGCAGTTTCTAAGCAGGCAAGTGCTTTTTGCTTTGCTAAACGAGCCACAAGAGCAGTGGGTTTCTCGTCTGGAAGAGGAGTCTCATCAATATTGGTGGGCAGCACAGTTGGATTGATATTCAACTCCTGTAAAAGCTGTAAGCGGCGGGGAGAAGCAGAGGCCAAGATCACAAGAAATCCCTTCAAAGGCATGGCTGCGTATGTTTTTTTCTTAACGATACCATGTTCGTACATAGTGCTGGAAATATACGCTGCGTGAGTATAATAGTTTGACAAAACATACTTTACTAAAGGCTATTATAGCCGTGCAGCTAAGGCGCGAGTGTTAATCATATAGAAGGGAAGTTATGGTAGAGAAAAAAACTCCGGTAAAGATTATTTTGCTTACCGGTTATTTAGGCGCTGGTAAAACCACAATGCTCAACCACATTTTGGCTAACACAGAGGGTATTCGTGCGGCGGTTATCGTTAATGATATTGGTGAGGTTAACGTAGACGCTAATTTGATTGCAGATGGAGGTCTATCTCAGACCGACGAACTTATTCCTATGACCAATGGTTGTTTGTGCTGTACTCTATCTGATGATTTGGAGCGTCAGCTATCCGATATTGCTAACAGCGGTAAGTTTGACTACATCGTGATTGAAGCTTCTGGCATTTGTGAGCCCATTCCTATTGCATATACTATCAGCGCTTTTTGCGACCGCACTAAATGGGGCGGCGATTATGCGCCCATGGATCTTGATAATATTGTGGCTGTGGTGGACTGCGCCCGCATGTATGACGAGTTTAATGGTGGTAAATCTTTACTTTCCGAGAATATCGATGAAGATGATCTTGAAGCTTTGCTCATTCAGCAGATTGAGTTTTGCTCCACTTTGGTACTTAACAAGACAGATCTAGTTTCTGCATCTCAACGAGCTGAACTTAAGAGCTTGGTACAAAGCCTGCAAAAAGACGCTGTTATTATTGAAGCTCAAAATAGCAAGGTGCCTTTGAGTGACCTGCTTAATACGGGTCGTTTTAACTTTAATGAGGCATACAATTCTGCTGCTTGGATGCATGCTATGGAACACCCAGAGGAGCACGAAGATCCAGAAGTGTTGGAGTATGGTATCTCCACCTTTGTATATCGCCGCCGCCAGCCCTTTAATGTGGATGCCTTTAATGAGGTGCTACGTAAATGGGATGATTTGGGCATAATTCGCTGTAAAGGTATGCTTTGGGCTTCTCAAGATCCTGATATGTGCTTTGTATTTGAGCAGGCAGGTCGCCAAGTAACATTGAGCGAGAATGGCTTGTTTGTGGCAAGTGCTCCTGCTGAGCAACAAAAACAATTAATTGCTCAAAATCCAGAGATAATGAATGAGTGGGACGATACAACTGGTGATCGTCAGACTAAGCTATGCTTTATTGGTCGCGGTATGGATCAGGTTCGTGTTGAAGCCGAGCTTGATCGCTGTCTTGAAGAATGGGAAGACTTAGACGATATTGAGTTTTAGTCTTTGAAAGAAAGTTGCAAAAAAGATGCCCTCGCATGGTGTGAGGGCATCTTTCGCTACCGTTTTTAAAGTGTAACTGCAAGATTAGTTATTCTTACGCTTACGGTCTACGGCTACTAAGCTCAGAGCAATACCAGCAATACCCATAGCAGATGCTACAGCTACATTGGTATTATCGCTCGTCTTGGGAAGATGACCAGCATTCTTCTTGCTAGGCTTAGCTGCATTGGTGGTTTGTGAGCTTGCCTTTACCACTGTGAACTTGGAACGTGCTTTACCATCATTGGAAATAATATCCAAGGTGTGCTCGCCAGCAGCCAAGGTCTTGGTGTAAGAACCCTTAAGGGTTACATCAGTAGAGCCGGACTTTGCAGTGTAGTTAGAAGGATCAACAACCGTATCATCTACACGAACCTCAACAAACTTATTAAAATCTGCCTCGGATACAAAGTTAGCGTCTTTACCTTGTGTTACCTGGGTAGGAGCCTTCTCCATCTTGTACTGGGCCTCAACGGTAACAGTTACTGTATCGGAAGTAGTTTTCTTGCCAGAAACAGTGTTAGTTACTATGGCGTAGTACTCGGTGGCGCCAGTCTTGGAGGTGTCAACCTTGACGGTGTCCGCGTCAGCTACCTTTGCACCTGTGGTCTTGTTAAACCACTCAATGCTCATAAACTGATCGCTACCCTTAACGCTGTCAGGAATGTTGGCTTCTACCTTGAGCTCTACAGTCTCATCAACCTTAACGGTTGTGGAGTCAGAGATGCTGGTAATAGCAGGGGCAACTGCTACGGTTGCGTAGTATATAGGCACCTTGGTGTCATTGGTATTTGCATCCCAATCGCTCGGAACAAAGGCAGAAGACTTGTCACCCTTAAGCCAGGTGCGCATTTCGGTGAGCAAACCATAGGTCTTAGCATAAGCCTGCGCGCTTGCCTGTTTATGGGCAGCATTTGCAAATGCAGTACGCTCAGCTGCAGGGGTTGCTTGCATTACGGCATCAACAACGTTCTGCTGGGCAATGAGCTGCTTCTGAAGTGCATCAAGATACATACGAACGGGCTTAGCTAAGTCAGCGCGGTTGTTGTACGCCAAGGTATTGATATCCATAATGACGTAATCTAAAGAGCCGTTCTCGTTAGAAGCATCCATTGCTGCTGCTACAGAGTCATTGCGCTCAGAGCCACCCGTGTGCTCATCCGTAAACTTGTCAAGCGTAGGATAGATATTGGTGTCAATCTCGCTGAGAAGTGCAGAGTAGCTAGGTACAAACAGACCAAACTCTACGCGAGACAGGTTTTCCCACTGGATGGTAGCAATATCGGCAGACATGCCCTGACGAATCTGGAACATGTGACCTTCGACGTTGCGGTTGTTACCAATGGAGTAAAAGCCATTGTTGGTGTTTGCATCAAAACCAGTGCCCTGACCACGAGCGCACAAAGCTTTCATGGAGTCCATGAGGGTAACGCCAGTCTTGCCAGGGGTAAAGAGTAGTTGGGTGTCATGAACCTTGGTCACACCCTGGGTGCCCATAACATAGTTATCCTTGGACAACATATCGCCAAAATGAGCATGACCTTGGGCATAACGTGTGTACTGTCCCGTGCCAGAGTTTGGATTGCCATAAGATGTAGCAACATCAAGCTGTTTCTTCTCAGCATCAAAGTAAGTGGCGGTACCAGCATCCTTTGCAGTCTTTTCAAGATTAGCGGAGTGAATGCAGACATTTTCATCGTTGAGGTCTACTTTAAACTTAAGGTTGCCCATGTTGGGATTAACAGAAACCTGATCAGGAGCAGCTACCGTCAGGTTAACTGCACACCACTGGTGACCAGAAAGCTGCATAAATACCCAGGTCTCGGAGTTATCCGTGATAATAATCTGGTTGCAGTCATAGTTGCCATGTGCATCTATGATGGAGCCAAGCAGTTTTACACCTTCGCGTGCATTGCTAGAGCAGCCCAGCAAAACATCGGTAACGGTATATTCGCCAATACCACTTGGATTATTTTGATCTTCGCTGCCGCAAGGATCGGCTGCCTTCATAGCACCATTGTAATCGGTGGTAAGGGTTGCAGAAACACTTACGCCTACATCATTGGTGCCTGCCTCAGAATAGGCATCGTGGCGACCGCCCCAGTCACCAGCAAGGTCACGCACATAGGTGTGACGGTGTGTGGTGCCGGTGTAAGTCCAACTAAAGTTGGATTCATCAGAGGTGAACGTTGGATTAGTTCGAGGCTCTTGAATGCCAAAAACCTTGCCGTGACGAGGATTGTAGTCCTCGGTACGGCCAACATAGACATTGCCACTATCTGTGACTTTAGGTCCAACGTACACCTGAGTGCAAGCCAGTGCATCGATGGGGAGCGCCATCAAAACAGCTGCGCCAAGCGTTACGGCTTTGCCAGCGGTTTTGAGAAGCGAATACCCTTTCTTTGTCGCTATCATGCTTCTCCTTTACGTACGAATCTATCAGCCTACATACTGCAGGCATATTACCTTCTCCATATTATTTGTTACGTGTATGTTTCTAGCTGGCAAAAAGGCAGGAAGCCTATATTTACGGTAAGTGGCCGTGTGGGAATATATATTCAATAAAGTCTTGACTTTAAGTCATAAAATTGGATGAACAAATGAAACAGTATTGCAATGATGCATCGCAGCATATTTTAGTCACTGGTTTCGAGCCATTTGGTGGCGAGAACATCAATCCAGCATGGATGGCTGTGGAACAGCTTCCATCGCATATTTCTGGTGCATTGGTATCAAAGCTACAAATTCCTGTTGTGTTTGACATCGCGTTTCAGCAGGTGGAAGCTGCTGTTGCTCGCTTACAACCCGATATTGTGGTTTGTGTTGGACAGGCTGCAGGTCGAGCTGCCATTACTCCGGAATTTGTAGCCATCAATTATGCACAAGCACGCATTCCCGATAACGCCGGAATACAGCCTAAAGAGAAAACGTTGGTTGCAGATGGCCCTGCTGCTTATTTTGCAACATTGCCTGTGCAAGCCATGGTTGTTGCCATGCAACAGGCTTCAGTTCCTGCAACGGTTTCTTATACAGCAGGTACATACGTTTGTAATGAAGTGATGTATCGTCTTCTGCACTTATTGGCTACTAAGCACCCTGATACGCAAGGAACTTTTATTCATGTTCCCTACGCTACACAGCAGGTAGCTTCACTACCGGTGCCTACTCCAAGCATGTCAGTGGACACCATGACTTTTGGCTTAACCGTTGCACTGGAGACTGCAATAACATACAAACGTTTACAGTAAGATTGCGCTAGCGATAAGAAGTATGCAGCCTATTAGTACCACATAGTCAAGAGTGGTAAGAGGGTAGTGCCTGTAGGAGTTTTGTACGGTACGTAGATAAAATCCTCGCTGTTCGGCAGCTAGGGCAGTATCATCTGTTTTTCTCACAGAGCTTACCAGTAATGGAATAATAACGGGCATCTTAAGCTGCATCTTTTTGAGCGGATTTTTGGTGTCAAACTGCACACCTCGCGCAGTTTGCGCTTCCATAATAGCGGTCATTTCTTTAGAAAAAATGGGAATAAAGCGCAGTGCCGTGGTAAAGGTAAATGCGTAACGGTACGGAATATGCAGCAGTTCAACGCTGGCATTAGCAAGATCATTAGGACGTGTGACCATAAGCATAAGCACCAGCGGAAGTGCAATTCCAATGAGCCGCAACGCCACCAATACGCCTGTGGTAAGACCAGTATTAGTTACCCAAGCTATAAGACGAGTTCCATCTTGGATAAAAAAAGTTTGAAACGCAAGCATGATAAGGGCAAGTGGGATAAGCATATAGAGTAACGTACCTAGTTTACGAGCAACTTTTGCGCATGCCGCAAGAATAAAGCTCAAGCCTAATAGTGCAATGAGCATGGCAAAAGAATGGGCAACAAGCGTTGCAGCAATGATGCAGGTGGCTAGCACAAGCTTGGTAACAGGGTTAAGCTGGTGTAAAAAGCTGGTTCCAGGCGTATAGTCAATCAAATTATTCATGGCGTATCATTTCACTTGTAGTTGCTACAAACTGTTCTACTTGGGTTAGTCCTCTATATTGCGGATAGCCTGTTTCTACAAGCTGTGTGGCAAGCGCAATAGTTTGAGGTGGCTGTACAAACGCTTTTTTCATGAGTTGTTGGTCGGTGCATGCTTTGTCCAGTGAGGTATCAGCTAGTAGATATCCGTCTGCCATTACAAGTACACGATCAGCAAAGTCCAGTACCACTTCCATGTCATGACAGACCATGAGCACTGCAGTTTTGTTATGAGTAAGCTCCTTGATTGCCTGCATAACAGTCATGCATTCACGATAATCCAAGCCACTTGTTGGTTCATCTAAAATGACAAGCTTAGGTTCCAACACCACAACGCTAGCTAAAGCAACCATTTGACGTTGTCCGCGTGAAAGCTGGAAATGCGATGCCTGTGCGGGGAGTTTAAATTTGTCTAATATTTTTTGTGCACGGGTCCGAGCACTTGTCTGATCACAGCCATGAATTTCAAGAGTGAAGCTTACCTCGTCAAGTACTGTGTTTTTAAATAACTGATGATCTGGGTTTTGAAACAGAGTAGCTACCGACGCAGCAAGCGTGCTGGTTGGTGTGGTGCGCGTATCCATTCCTGCAATACATACACTTCCTGTTTTAGGATGCAGAAGTCCGTTCATCAATTTAGTAAGGGTAGTTTTACCAGCGCCATTTTGACCAATAACAGCTAGCGTTTCTCCTTCACGCAAATCAAAGCTAAGGTTGTGAATAGAGGCGCCGTTTGCATACGAGAATCCCAAGTTGCAAACGCGTGCAACAACGTTGTTTGAGCTGTAGGAAGCTGGGTTTGTATAAGTTTTCTCGACAGGGGCTATTAATTGCTGTGTTGGAGATGCTGATGTGAGTAGTGTGCAAAT
Source organism: Atopobium fossor DSM 15642 (assembly GCF_000483125.1). Taxonomy (GTDB): domain Bacteria; phylum Actinomycetota; class Coriobacteriia; order Coriobacteriales; family Atopobiaceae; genus Atopobium; species Atopobium fossor. The sequence goes on along the minus strand of NZ_KI519553.1, from coordinate 763,663 downwards.
CTGATTGCACGCCTCCGAGGGTGTAATACTGGGTTGCGGTTTATCTAAAAGGCCTGCAGCATACAAACTGTTTGAAATTCTGGTCACACGAGGGGTGTCTACTCCAATAGTTCGTAGCTCGCTGCTGTGTTGTAATACTTTGCGTGGAGTGCCATCAAGTGCAATACGGCCGTGTTCCATCACAAGCATGCGTGAGCAGTATTGAGAAAGTAGTGCCACTTTTTGCTCTATCACTACAACGGTAATACCATGGTTTTGCGATAAGTTTTTGAGCAGGTCAAAGATGGTTTGAGAAGAGCGGGGATCGAGTGCAGCGGTTGGTTCATCAAGAACTAAGATTTGAGGCTGCAGTGCCAAAATGGCTGCTAAGGCAAGCTTTTGTTTTTGGCCGCCGGATAGCGTTGCAATGTCTCGGTAACGAAAGTCATTCATATTTGTTGTAGTGAGTGCATCTTCTAGGCGCTTTTCGATGAGAGTATGGGGAACACCAAAGTTTTCCAGACCAAATAGAATCTCATCTTCTACGACAGAGGCAACCATTTGAGAGTCTATATCTTGCAGTACGCTTCCTACATGCTTGGAAATGTCCGTGAGGTTTATGGTGCAACTGTCTTGACCATTGATAAAAGCAGTTCCATAGAACATCCCCTGTGTATGATGGGGGATTGCTCCAGAAAGCACCGCTGCAAGAGTAGACTTGCCTGCACCAGAAGGGCCAATAATACCTACAAATTCACCTTGATGAATATCTAAATTTATTACGTCAAGTGCAAATTTCTGTGTCATCGCGTCATTTGTATGAGATGTATAAGAAAAACTTACGTCCTCAAGACGAATAACTGATTGTGTAGTCATATCTATCCAATCTTTAGGGCGTCAACAATAGGCTTGTGCAGACTTTGTACAAGTACTGCATTAAAAACGGCTGTCAGAATAATTACAGGTGTCATGGCAGCAACAAGTTGAGAAGCGGCGCCAATCATAGCAATCTTAATAACCATAAAAATGAGACCAGAAATCGTAGTAGTAATTACCGTACTAATAAAAGGAAGTGCTCTTTTGTAGGGAAGTTTATTTCCAATACGAACCATGAGCGCCATAAGCACAGCGGCAATACCTTCAGCAGCAAAGTCAATAAATGGTGACGTCGTGGTAATTTGAATGACTGCAGCAGAAATGAGACCAATAATAAAGGCTTGGCGTACGCGTGGTTTCACAATCAAAATAGTGATACAAAATGCTGAAATGATAAATTCGGGACTAATCATACCGCCCGAAATGCTCGAGATAGCCTTACCAACAGTAAAATTTAAGATAAACCCTGCAGCAAGAAGAATGGCAAGTAAGATAAGCGAACGGATCTCAAGCTCATCGGTTTTCTCGACCGCTAACACGCGCGGTTGTTGATCTGGTCTAGGCATATGCGTTCTTCTTTCTAACTGCGCTGGATGCTTGTTGGATACTAATGTTCTGCTTGGTTCACCTCGAGTTAATAAAAAACTCCCGGTCTCCCGGGAGTTTCTCAAATGCTACGTATAGTGCATGCAGAAGACTCACGATCGACCATTCGCTATAAGCATGTACCACCACCAGTTGTTGGAAACAAACTGTACTGCGGAGCAGGTCATCGTGCGCCTCCTTTGATTTTCTCAAAAAATGTTTTAATTGCTAAGAACTGTACGCGTCCTATTGCAGTTATGCAAGCTTTAATTTTGTATAGTAACAAAATTAATTTGTCGTAACGCCTCGTAAAGAACTATCGCTGCTGCGTTAGATAGATTAAGTGCACTGACGTGATACTCTTCGGGATTAATAAAGTTACCGCAGATATCTTGAGCAAGAAGTGCTTCATGTGTGCGCGGCGTTCCTTCCCAAGTCAGAGCTGTATTTTTATCGCTCCAATCAGCACCATTTACCAAAGCTTCATCATCGGTAAGCATGGGAATACGCTCACACTCCAAAGCATGTTGAGCGAGCAAATGCTCAGGTAGTCCAGAGCTTTCTTTGCCAAAGATAATAAAATCTCCGTCACAATACGAACCTTCAACGTAAGTTTTACGAGCTTTTTTAGTTAAGAAGTGCAGTTGCGGTACGGTGACATTTGCATTATTGCGCATACAGTCAACTTCAGTGTCTGAGGAGGGAATATTTTGGGTTATAAATTCATCCCAATTATCATAAACTCGCACATCAAGACTTTGCCAATATGCCATGCCAGCACGCTTGAGACTTTTATCATCTAACGAGAATCCTAGTGGCTTAATAAGGTGTAGACGTGTTCCTGTTACTACGCACGTTCGACCAATGTTGCCAGTATTTGCAGGAATTTCGGGTTCTACAAGCACAACGTTAAGCATGAACTTTAACCTTACCTAAATGTTTTCCTATACCATCTATATCTCTTATCTAACTCTTAGGTAACTTTAATCGAGTAGAAAATCTTTATTATGCATTTTCTTTAAGCTCATTCATAGCGTTAAGCTTTATTTTTCACCCTCGACAATATAGTGACGGTTTCTACATGGAAGGTTTGAGGGAATAAATCAACAGGAGTAATTCGCACTGGTTTAAAATTGCCGTCTGCAGCAAATCGAGCTAAATCACGTGCTAAGGTTGCTGGATCGCATGAGACATATGCAATAGCACGAGCAGGTTGTTTACCGAGAAGATCTACAACCTCTGGAGCTAATCCCGCACGGGGTGGATCTACTACGATAATATCCGCCTCATCTTCTGGAAATTTACGTGCGGCATCACCGCCAGCAGCATCAATGTTGTCCAGCTTGGCTTTCTCTATATTGCGATGTAAATCTTTAACAGCAGGTCCATAGCTTTCTACTGCATACACAAAAGAACACACACGAGCTAGAGGCAGCGTAAATGTTCCTGCACCGCTATATAAGTCCATAGCAACGTCATGAGCTTGTGGCTTAAGTCCCTCAAGCACTAGTTCAACTAAACGTTCAGCGCCTTTAGTGTTTACTTGAAAAAAAGAAGGTGCCGAAATATACATAGTTTCATTACCGATTTTCTCGGTCCAATAACCTTTGCCGCTCAAACGTTCTACTCCAGCAATCTTACGAGCTTTTGTGGGTCCTTTACTCATTACCCGAACCACGCTCGTAAGTTTGGCTGCATCGTTAAGGACACGAGCAGCTTGAGCACGGGGGAATGGTCCTGGTTCAGTCCAAAGAGCGACTTCTACATCCTTGGTACGTTTGGAGGCGCGAATACCTATGCGCATAAAAGACAAGTTATGGGAGTTGGATAAATACGAGAGAGCACCAGAAATTGATTTAGGAAGTTTGGATAATGGCTTTGGTAATAACATAGTTTGCTCGAGTTTTATAAGTTCATTGGTATTAAAAGCGCGCACGCCAAGACGCGCGCGGCCAGCTGTGCGTTCAAAACCGAGTTCTAGTTTGTTGCGATATTCCCATTCATAAGAAGGGGAGTTGCATACATCTACAAGGTCCTCTACATAAAAAGGGTCAAAATGACCAATGCGAACGAGCGAATCTACAACGTTGGTACGTTTGGCTATGAGTTGCTGCTCATATGATATTTGAGCCCACGGACATCCACTTGCAAGCTCAGTAGTAGAGCAAGCAGCATCGCGATGATAGGGGCCAGTTTTTAGAATCTTTGTAGCCTGCGCTTTACTAAAGGTTTTATTGCTGGCAGTTATGCGCGCTTCGACTGTATCCCCAACAACCGCACCACTTACGAAGATAGTTTTACCGTTGGTATCATGCGCAATCGCATCTGTGCCATATGTCATACGCTCAATTTTGAGTGTGAGATTTTCTGCCATAACAAATCAATCTGTTTGAATGTTCAATAAAAATTATGTTTTTCAAAATTATTTTATTGCAAATTCATCAATTTAAAATTGCAGTTTGGTTATACAACAAATAAATAATTCGTGTACAAATTATTCTAATACGCAAATATAAAAGTATATTCTGACACATGACAAATGAGTACTAGCCTAGCTTTATAAGCTGGTACTTCCGCACGTTAGAGCGCAAATTGTTATAGGTGAGTCAAAAATTTAAAATATTAATATCCGACAAGTGGAATTTATTACATAAAATACCCAACATCTTGCATATTATGAAATATTTAAAAAATGCAAGAAAAATAAAATTACAAGAAAAAATTTACAAATAGAACAAAGTAAAGTTCTGTAAAAATAATAAAAGTCCAGTTAATCACCTAGTTTATGATGGATATATGGTCAGTTTATGAGTAGTTGAGTATTTCAAGACCGTTAACAGTCACAAATATACCGTTCAGAATTTTACGTTGCATTATTGGATAACGGATGTATATTGATAACCGTAAATCCACGGGCGCGGTGCACAAGTGTGCCGCAATGCCGTGTTGGTAGTAGTGCATGCATTAAGCATGCAAAGTCCAGATACGTCGCAGGGATGCGACATGAAAGGAGGAGGGACAATGGCTAACGGACTCTACGTCCACAGCGAGATTGGCTCTCTGAAGAAGGTTTGCCTTCACCGCCCTGGCGAGGAGCTTCTCAATCTTCCCCCCGATGAGCTTGGTCGTCTTTTGTTTGACGATGTACCTTTCCTTGAGGTAGCTCAGGCTGAGCATGATAAATTTGCTGAGCTTCTTCAGGAGGCAGGTGCTGAGGTTGTATACCTCGAGAAGTTGACTGCTGAGGCGCTTGATGCTGCTGGCTCCCGTGAGGAGTTCACCAATCAGTGGCTCGACGAGTCTGGTCTTCATGGCGCAACTGCTCGCAAGGCTGTTAAGGAGTTCATGGACTCTATTACCGATACCCAGACCTTCGTAGAGAAGACCATTGCTGGTATCCGTAAGAACGAGATTGATCTTCCTGCTAACTCCACCGCTCTTCTTGATGAGATTATCGGTCACGACGCTGATGGCGAGTCTGACCTTCTTATTGACCCAATGCCTAACACCTACTTCACTCGCGATCCTTTCGCAATTGTAGGTAAGGGTGTTAACCTCAACCGTATGTACTCCGTAACTCGTAACCGCGAGACCCTTTTTGGTAAGTACATCTTCCGTGATCACCCTGAGTACAACGATGCTCCTTTGTGGTTCCGTCGTGACTCTGCAGCTCACACTGAGGGCGGCGACGTTCTTAACATCAACGCTCATACCTTGGCTGTTGGTATTTCTCAGCGCACCCAAGCTGCTGCTATCGACATCATGGCTCAGAACATGTTCTGGGAGAAGGGTGACGAGTGCGAGATTGACACCATCTATGCATTCGACATTCCTGCAACTCGTGCATTCATGCACCTCGATACCGTATTCACTCAGATCGATGTTGACAAGTTCACCATTCACCCTGCAATCATGGGTACCTTGCGTGTATTCAAGCTTACCAAGGGTGCTACCCAGGGCGAAGTCAAGATTGAAGAGATGAACGATACCCTCGAGCACATCCTTGCAATGGCTATGGGTCTTGACGCTGTTAAGCTCATTCCTTGTGGTGGTGGCGACCCTGTTGCAGCTGCTCGTGAGCAGTGGAACGACGGCTCCAACACCCTTTGCGTTGCTCCTGGTAAGATTTGCGTATATCAGCGCAACTCCGTTACTAACGACGTACTGTACAAAGAGGGCCTTGACCTTCTCGTTGTACCTTCCGCAGAGCTTTCCCGCGGTCGTGGTGGCCCACGCTGCATGAGCATGCCTTTTGTACGTGAGGATCTCTAAGTTTATAGAGTTCTAAAGCTTAGTCCGGAGATGAGTTAAGCTCACCTCCGGACTAGTACTGTCTAAATCGGCACCACCCGGGGAAGCCCGGTTACTGTTTTTCTATTTGAAAGGATCGTATCCATGGGTGTAAGCCTTTCTGGTCGTAGCTTCCTTAAGCTGCTTGACTTCTCCACTGAGGAGATTAACTACTTGCTCGACCTTTCTGCAGAGTTCAAGCGTATGAAGATGGCTGGTGTTCCTCACCGTTATCTTGAGGGCAAGAATGTTGCCCTTATTTTTGAGAAGACCTCTACCCGCACTCGCTGCGCATTTGAGGTTGGCGCTTATGATCTTGGCATGGGCGTAACATATCTTGAGCCCAGTGGTTCTCAGATGGGCCACAAGGAGTCCGTAGAGGATACCGCTCGTGTACTTGGCCGTATGTATGACGGTATTGAGTACCGTGGTTTTGATCAGGACGTAGTTCAGGAGCTGGCTGACAAGGCTGGTGTGCCTGTATGGAACGGTCTGACTGACGATTTCCACCCAACGCAGATGCTTGCTGACATCCTTACCGTTAAAGAGAACTTCAACAATGACATCAAGGGTAAGACCCTCGTATTCATGGGTGATGCTCGCAACAACGTTGCTAACTCTTTGATGGTTGTTTGCGCTAAGCTTGGCATGAACTTTGTTGCTTGTGGTCCTCAGGAGAACATGCCTACAGAGGATCTTGTAGCAACCTGCCGTGAGATTGCTGCTCAGAATGGTTCTACCATTACGCTTACTTCTGATGTTGCTGAGGGCGTAAAGGGTGCTCACGTTATTTATACTGACATTTGGGTATCCATGGGTGAGCCTGACGAGCTTTACAAGCAGCGCATTCCTCTGATGGAGCCTTATCGTGTAACCTCTGAGGTTATGGCTATGGCTGCCGATGACGCCATCTTCATGCACTGCTTGCCTTCCTTCCACGACACCAACACCAAGAAGGGTGCTGTTGTTGCTGAGAAGTTTGGTATTACCGAGATGGAGGTTACCGACGAGGTATTCGAATCTCCTGCATCTAAGGTATTTGCTGAGGCAGAGAATCGCATGCACACCATTAAGGCTGTAATGTACGCAACCCTTAAGTAGTGCATTGTTGGTAAAGCACATACACCTCCCCGATTTTTCGGGGAGGTTTTTTCTGGCCTTAACCAGATACATTATTTTATGTAATGTCAAGCGGTTTTCTACTAGTGGTTTTTCGTGTTTATGCAATAAATATGTTAATAATAGCAAATTTATTCATCAAATATCTTTTTAGGTATGTTATCAGTGATTTTTAAAAAAATACCTGTAGTTGTGGAATAAGGGGAGTGTACTGGCAATACGCCAGTAAATGGCTTTTATTTTTGAACTACATTTTTTTAAAAAAATCAAGCTTGTCGCAAAAACTACGTTCACCGACTATTGAATAACGGTCAGATATATCTTGTCCATTTTTGCACTGAATCTGCAAAAATCAGTATGTCAGTGATAGGCACCGTTTGAGTTGCCCTATTGTTCGTTGTTGCTTATGTTTCTCACGAAAGGAGAACGGTCATGGCAGACCAGGCACAGCCTAAGAAGAAGAGGGAGATGCTTACATCCTTCTCCATCATCTTCATCATCCTTGCTGCAGTATGTCTTATTACTATTGCAGTGGCAGCAGGCGGCACCACAGAAGTCACCGGCGCTACGCTCGGCGACTTTATGATGGCTCCTGCTAAGGGTTTTGCAGACGCTATTGACGTTTGCTTGTTTGTAATGGTTCTTGGTGGATTCCTTGGAATTGTAAACAAGACCAATGCTCTTAATGACGGTATTGCAGTACTTGTTCGTAAGATGGGCGGCAATGAGCTTATGCTTATCCCCGTTCTTATGGGTCTGTTTGCCATTGGTGGTTCTACCTACGGTATGTGCGAAGAGACTGTAGGCTTCTATGCGCTGCTTTCCGCAACTATGATGGCTGCTGGTTTTGATACCTTGACTGGTGCCATGATGGTACTGCTTGGTGCTGGTGTCGGTTGCCTTGGTTCTACCGTTAATCCTTTTGCAACCGGCGTAGCAGCTGCTGCTCTTACCTCTGCAAATATTGAGGTTAATCAGACCATTGTTTTAGGTCTTGGTGCTGTTCTTGCCGTTGTTTCCTATATCATTGCTGTATTCTTTACCATTCAGTATGCAAAGCGTGTTAAGGCTGATCCTTCTCGTACTCTGCTTTCTGCTACTGAGGTTGCAAATGCAGAGGCTACCTATGGTGGTGCTTCTGAGGAGGCTAGTAAGGACGTTAAGCTTACTGGTAAGCAGAAGGCCGTTCTTGGTATCTTTGCAGCTGCTTTTGTAATCATGATCATCTCTTTTGTTCCTTGGGAGGATCTCAAGGTCAACGTATTTGTTTCTGACGCTGCTTCCCACGAAGAGGTTACCGATGTAACTTCTGAGGATATTGTCACCGCGTATGATGACGCTAAGCTTGGTGCTCTTGAGCTTTCTGGTGACGTAAAGGGTAAGCTCACTACCTCCGTTACCGACAATGCTGGTTGGTCTTCCTTCTTGACCGGTACCCCTCTTGGTCAGTGGTACTTCGCAGAGGCCACTACTTGGTTCTTGCTCCTTGCCATTGTTATTGGTGTTGTTGGTGGTCTTTCTGAGCACGAGATTGTTAACGAGTTCATGGCTGGTGCAGGCGACATGATGTCTGTAGTAATGATCATTGCTCTGTCTCGTGGCGTATCTGTAGTTATGAGTGCAACTGGTCTTTCTACCTATGTACTCAATGCAGCTGCAGGTGCTCTTGCTGGTACCTCCGGTGTTGTATTCTCCATCGGTAGCTACCTGCTATACTTCCTGCTGTCCTTCCTCATCCCTTCAACTTCTGGTATGGCAACCGTTTCCATGCCTATTATGGGACCTTTGGCTCAGGAACTCGGTTTCAACCCTGCAGTAATGATCATGATTTTCTCTGCAGCTTCCGGCGCTGTAAACCTGATTACTCCTACTAATGGTGCAATCATGGGTGGCTTGGCTCTGTCTCGTATTGAGTACGCAACTTGGGTTAAGTTTGCTATCAAGGTTGTTGGAACCATCGCTCTGGCTTCCATTGTTATTCTTACCATTGCAATGATGGCTCTCTAAGTCATTATTAAGCACTGAGTGATAAGCCGCCTCGCGTAAGTGGGGTGGCTTTTTATATGCATGTTTGGGTTCACGGACAAATATATACAGTAAACAAAAACGGATGAGATTTTCTCATCCGTTTTTACATTCATATAGAGTGATTTGCGTAAGAAACTTAGTAAATCATTCCCATTGCTTCACGAACTTCATCCAAAGTTTTCTCGGCAATAGCATTTGCCTGTTTGTTACCCTCATGCAAAACATCTTTGATATATGTGAGGTCTTGCTCGTAGGTACGGCGACGTTCACGTATGGGGGCAAAATAATTATTAACAGCATCGGTAACATAGCCCTTAAGTTGGCCTGAGCCGCCCATACCAATTTCTTCAGCAATTTCTTGCGGAGCACGTCCTGTGCAAATACTTGCGGTGGTGAGAAGTGCGCTTACGCCAGGACGATTTTCAGGATCAAAAGTAATGTTACGTTCAGAGTCAGTCTTGGACTTCTTGATAAGCTTGGCAGTTTCTTGTTCTGTCATGCATAAAGAGATGGCATTGCCATATGATTTAGACATCTTACGCCCATCAAGGCCAGGTAACAGTGGGGTAGAAGTAAGCAAGCCAGATACTTCGGGGAAAACTTTGCCATAGCGTTCGTTAAAGCGACGAGCAATTTTGCTGGTAATCTCTATGTGGGGTAGCTGATCGCGACCTACCGGCACAATATTACCCTTGCAGAACAAAATATCGCACGCCTGATGTACGGGGTAGGTAAGTAATAATCCTGTAAGCGCATGCCCAGAGGCAGCTTGCTCTGCCTTTACTGTGGGATTACGCTCCATTTCTGCTTCGGTTACCAAAGACAAAAAGGGAAGCATAAGCTGGTTGGCTGCTGGAATAGCGGAGTGAGTAAAAATCATAGTTTTGGCAGGATCAATACCACAGGCAAGATAGTCCATAACCATGTTGTAGACGTTGTCTTGGATTTGGTCTGTAGTATCGCGGTCTGTAATGACCTGGTAATCTGCAATGATAATGTTGGTATGCACACCAAGATTTTGTAAACGAACACGCTGTGCAATAGTGCCAAAGTAGTGTCCAAGATGCAGGCGACCCGTAGGACGATCACCTGTAAGCATGGTGTACGGTGCAACGTTACCAGACTCTATATCGTCGCGAATGGTGTTGCTACGTTTGAGTGCGACTTCATAGCTACCCTCGTTGGGCATAATAATCCTTTCACAGTTGGTATATCTTGTTTAGTGTAGAGCATCTGAGTACTCAAGATTGTTGTCAGTACAGTTTAGTTTAGGCAATTTATGTTAGTAAGTTTCAGGTCAGTGGATGAATTATGTGAGTCACATCAGAGCGTACACAACTTTTGGCGCATACTTTTTATGCAGAGCGTGTTCAAGTGTAATGTGTGCATCGAAGCACAATTTATTTACCTGCAGCTCTTTATAATTGTCCAGGTGAACACCTACCATATATTGTGGTTGTAAAGATTTCTAACAACAATATTTTGTGGTTTTAAGCAAAATTGTACTTAGTAGGAGCTCATAGATAGAGTAGGATAGATGGTGCCGACAAAAAGAAAGTATTGGTTGTTTCTATCGGTAGCCTAATCTACACAAAGAAGAAAGTTCCTGCCATGAAGATTATCAAGCGTAACGGCTCTGAGGTCATCTTTGACATCGATAAGATCTCTAATGCTATCAGCGCTGCCAACAATGAGGTTCCTTCCGATATGCGCCTGACGCAGCGTCAGATTACTTATGCTGCCGAGAATGTACGTGATCGCTGTGAGGATGCAGGACACACCGTTACGGTGGAAGAAATTCAAGATATGGTCGAGGACGAGATTATGGCCTTGGACCGTTTTGAGGTAGCTCGTAAGTACATCATTTATCGTTATGTTCAGAGTCTTAAGCGTCAAAAGAACACTACAGATGACAAGATTTTGTCGTTAATTGAGTGTAACAACGAGGATGTCAAGCAGGAAAACTCTAACAAAAACCCAACCGTTAACTCTGTACAGCGCGACTATATGGCCGGTGAGGTTTCCAAGGATCTTACCATGCGTATGCTACTGCCAGAAGATGTTGTAGCTGCTCATAATGAAGGCATCATTCATTTTCATGATGCAGATTATTATGCTCAGCATATGCACAACTGTGACCTGGTCAATTTGGAAGATATGCTCCAAAACGGTACGGTCATTTCTGGCACTATGATTGAGAAACCCCACAGTTTTTCAACTGCTTGTAACATTGCAACGCAGATTATTGCTCAGGTTGCCTCTAATCAATATGGCGGTCAATCTATTTCCTTGTCACACCTCGCTCCATTTGTAGATGTTTCTCGTAAGAAGATTCGCTCTCAGGCCATTGATGAACTCAACAGTCTTGGTGTAGAACCTGCTGCGGATAAGCTACAGGAAATTGTGGAGAAGCGCCTTCGCGATGAGATTCGTCGTGGTGTACAAACCATTCAGTACCAAGTTGTTACGCTCATGACTACCAATGGCCAGGCTCCATTTGTAACGGTATTTATGTACCTCAATGAGGTGGAGGACGAGCGCACCAAAAAAGATTTGGCTTTGATTATTGAAGAGACCTTGCGTCAGCGTTATGAGGGCGTTCGTAACGAGCAGGGTGTGTGGATTACCCCTGCATTCCCCAAGCTTATCTATGTGCTTGAGGAAGATAACATTGAACCTCATCAACCATACTTCTATCTCACACAACTTGCTGCTAAATGTACGGCAAAGCGCTTGGTTCCCGATTACATCTCCGAGAAGAAAATGAAGGAGTATAAGCTCTCTACAGGTGAGAAGGAAGGTGAAGGTGATACCTTTACCTGCATGGGTTGTCGCTCATTTTTGACGCCAGACCGCTCTGAAGGTGGTTTTAATAACATTGCTCGTGCTAAGAACTATGTTCCTGGAAAGCCCAAATATTATGGCCGTTTTAACCAAGGCGTTGTAACTATTAACTTGCCTGATGTAGCCTTGTCCTCTGGTGGAGACACAAAGCGGTTCTGGGAGATTTTTGACGAGCGTCTTGAGCTTTGTCATAGGGCCTTACGTTGTCGTCATGAGCGTCTTTTGGGCACACTTTCTGATGCTGCACCAATTTTGTGGCAGTATGGTGCTCTTGCACGCTTGGATAAGGGAGAACCTATTGACAAGCTGCTGTATGGCGGCTATTCTACCATCTCTTTGGGTTATGCAGGATTGTATGAGGCCACGCGTTTTATGACTGGTCATTCTCATACGGATCCTCAGGCCACACCATTTGCCCTTGCTATTATGCAGCATATGAATGATAAGTGTGCGCAGTGGAAGGATGCCGAGAATATAGATTACTCGCTATATGGTACGCCTTTAGAGTCAACAACTTACAAGTTTGCTAAGGCTCTACAGCGTCGCTTTGGTGTCATTCCTCACATTACAGATCATGGCTACATTACTAATAGCTACCACGTGCATGTTTCCGAGAATATTGATGCTTTCAAGAAGCTTGCTTTTGAAAGTCAGTTCCAACGACTATCTCCTGGTGGAGCTATCAGCTACGTTGAAGTTCCTAATATGCAGGATAACCTTGAGGCTGTTGTAAGTGTCATGCGTTTCATCTACGACAATATCATGTACGCTGAGCTCAATACCAAGAGTGATTATTGTCAGGTTTGTGGCTATGATGGCGAGATTAAGATTGTAGAAGATACAGACGGTAAGCTTATTTGGGAATGCCCGCACTGTGGCAATCGTGATCAGGATAAGTTGAATGTTGCTCGTCGTACCTGCGGTTACATTGGGACTCAGTTCTGGAATCAAGGTCGTACCGAAGAGATTAAGGACCGCGTCCTTCACCTCTAAGGATTATGAGTTGTAAAGACGATGCGGGCTGCGAATGTGGCCCGCATTTTTATTCTTACCTTTTGTTATAGGCAAAGGATTTCATTATGCATTACGCATCAATCAAATATTCAGACATCTCAAACGGTACCGGTGTGCGTACCTGTTTATTTGTATCTGGTTGTCGTAGGCACTGTAAAGAGTGTTTTAATGCTATGACATGGAACTTCAACTTTGGTGAGGAGTTCACAGATGAGATTGCAGACAATATTATAGAAAGTCTACGTCCGAGCTGGATTGAAGGTCTTACGGTGTTAGGTGGCGAGCCTATGGAACCAGAAAACCAGCGTGATTTGGTAGATTTTTTTGAGCGTGTTCGTCGTGAATTTCCTGATAAAAGTATTTGGTGCTACACCGGTGATACCTTAGAAGAAATTAGTGAAGGCGGTTTTCATCATACAGAGGTAACAGATCGCATTTTGGCATGTTTAGATGTACTAGTAGATGGTATGTTTATAAAAGAGTTGTATGACATCACATTACGCTTTAGGGGTTCGTCTAATCAGCGCTTAATTGATGTACCTCAAACCCTTGCGACTGGTGAAGTTGTGCTTTGGGAGGATGAAGAGGTTTATAGCACTCATACTATGGACTAGAACGTTGGATAAAGCGGCTGTTTAAGGAGCTGTTTACAGCGTTTCCAATCAGGATAAAACCTATCGAGAAGTGCATAAAACTGTGCACTATGGTTTGCTTCATACAGGTGGCAAAGTTCATGTATGGCAACATAGGTAAGACATTCTGGTGGATATGCCGCAAGATGCGTAGACAGCCAAATGCGCTTTTTATTGGGAATACATGATCCCCATCTACTACTCATATTGCGTACACGCCACTCTTTGGCTTGTACCTGACAAATATCTTGTGTGGTTGTAATAACTTTTGGTAAAGCAGTGAGTAATTGCTGTTTATAGAGTGATTCTAGCTCCTGTTTGTGCAGTTTTGTGCTGTGCTTCTCGCCCCAGAGGTATACCTGCTGGTTTGTTATTGGATACATACCTGTTTTAGCTAACATTGCATTTCTTTTAGCCATAATCCAAGTATGTTTTGACTGAATATATGATTCTACATACTTGGAGGATGTATACGCAGGAGCAGATACCACCACTGAGCCGTCAGACTTAACACGTAAGGTAATATTTTTAATGTACTTAAACTGTATAAGGACCACTATAGAGTTCAATTGGAAGGTATAGCTATACAGAACAGTTCTTGAGTTATAAAACTTTCTCATGGACGGGCGTACTTATCGGGCTAGGTATTGCGCCATAGACTGAATAGCCTTGCGATAGCCTTTAAGGCCAAGACCAGTAATTGTTTCAAAACAGGCCTGACGGATATAGGAAACCTGGCGAAAATCTTCGCGCTCATCTATAGCAGAAATGTGCACTTCTATACAGGGGATTTGTACAGCTTTAAGTGCATCAAGAAGTGCAATGGACGTATGAGTATAGGCACCAGGATTAAAAATAATGCCATCATAAATGCCATACGCATGCTGGATTTCGTCCACTAAGTCACCTTCATGATTAGACTGATAGCAGCTACATTCTTCAAAACCTAGCTTTCCAGCTTCATCTTGGCAAAGGCTGATTAAATCAGCATAGGTTTGAGCTCCATAGAGCTGTGGCTCACGAATGCCTAGCATGTTGATGTTAGGCCCATTAAGTACCAAAATCTTTTTGTTTGCAACGGGGCTTGTCTGAGCAGTATGCCTGCGTGCCGAGGGAAAAGATGACTTACGATGTGAGCTTGGTACAGAATCAAGAGCAGCAACCAGTGAAGTAATATCATCGTCTGGAGAACCAAGGGTAAAAGAAGACGCATGTGATGCTGCTGAAGCATCATGACCAGAACTAGTATGTGTATTTGTATGAATGTTTGTTTCGCCCATTAAAGCCTGTGCCTGTGCAGCGAAGGATTGTCTACGAGCAGGACTAATGTGAACGCGCATTGCACCGTGAGGTCGCTCGGGTGGAACTGCTTCATTGTTTTTTGAGCCAACAAGTAGTGAAAAATTTTGATAGACCTTCTCGACAACCGCAGGGCCAAATACAATTTCTATACCGTGTTCACCACGGGGAACAATGCCCAAGACACTGTCTAAGGCTGTGATTTCGCTTTCATTGACAAGCGCAACGTTTGTAAGACTTACGCGCAAACGTGTCATGCAAATGGTGCTGGTGAGTACGTTTTGTTTTCCACCAACATTGTCCAAAATATGCGATGCGACATTTGCGTAGTTCATAGCTATTCTCGGGGGAGCCCCGTTGCATCCTTACTCTTTAGTTGCGGTCTGTTAACTAATAAGTATTGCATGCTTATATTTTTTGAGGTCTAGCTCATCTATGAACTGTATTCAGCTATCCGTAAGCGGCACATGTGATGAGGATTTTATGGCGGCTTTCACATACTAGAGATTAAGCATCTCCATAACAGCTTCTGCGTCTGTTTGAGAGGAGCCAGTAGTGTGTAATACATGGTTTGACCAGCCATAATATAAATTCATACGCTGTTTTGCCAGCGCTTTAATTCCTTGTGCTTGGGATAGTGGTCTGCCTTCATCAGAAAGCTCATTGAGTGGCCGATCAACCATGACAACAACAGAGTTACGATGAAGTAAATCGTAGTTTTCTGAGCGGGTAACTATGCCGCCACCACAAGAAATAATCAGACCAGACTCATGGCTGTATTGAGCCAATGCTTGCGTTTCTTGCTGTCTAAATGCATCTTCACCATAGCGTTGAATGTATGTTGCTACGGGCATACCACAAGCAAGTGCTACTACATCATCAAGATCAACAAAAGGTCGCTGAAGCATGCGTGCAAGTCTTTTGCCAGTAGACGTTTTTCCTGATCCAGGCATACCGATAAAAGCAATATTGGAAATCTGCTTCTTGAGGTCCTTTTCAATCCTCTCGATAAGAGCTTCGGAGAGATTTTTGTGCTGCCATAATTTAGAAGACGCCCATGCTTGTGCTACGAGCATGCTGAGTCCTGTCTGTGCAGGAATAGTAAGCTTGCGTGCATATTGGCAAAGCTGTGTATTTTGAGGGTTGTACACAATGTCAAGAACGCCTTTGAGCTGTGGAAGCGTCTGTATAGTTTGAAAGCTCAAAGGTGAAGCATTGTCGTGAGGATACATGCCAACGGGCGTGGTATTTACTATAAGAACAGTATCTTGATGCTGTGGCAGAATATTGTTATAGTTTGTAGCCCCTGAACGAGAAACTACAACAGTGTGCGCTTGCATTTGGTTAAGCACATAACAAACAGCACGTGACGCTCCACCGTTTCCCAACACCAGCACTTTACTATGAGCACATACTTCTGTGGCGTTGGCGGCTTTGAGCTGGGTTTTGCAAAAGCGTTTTAGCATCCAAGAAAAACCCAACACATCGGTATTCTCGGCAAAAATACTACCATCAGGAAGACGTGTAAGCGTGTTTGCTGCACCGAGCACTTGGACAGCATTTGATCTTTTATCGGCCAGTTGAACAACATCCTTTTTATAAGGGATGGTTACGTTAAGGCCTTGCCAACCACAAGATGTAATAAAATCCTTTAGTTGGTTTGATTCAATCTCATAGAGAGCATACGGAGCACTACCAAGCTGTGTGTGGATTTGAGAAGACCAGCTGTGAGTAAGGTTGCGTCCAAGAAGGCCAAAAGGTGTGTGGGGCATCTGTAAAGCTGGTTGTCTAGGTTGTTGCAAGCCCATTACACTAGCTCCGAATAGCTACCTAAGTAACGGAATTCCTCGCATACATCACTGAGGGTGTTCATAAGTGTGGCAAATTGAGGGGCCGCAACAGGACATTCAATATCAAAGTAGAACATAAATTCAAAGTCACGATCTGGAATAGGACGACTTTCTAGCTTACAGATATTGATGTCAAGAGCAAAAAAGCGAGAAAGCACTTTATACAGTGTGCCCGGCTCATGTCCAACAACAAGCATAAGAGAACTGCGATCGGCGCCAGGATACACTTCAAGACCCTTACTAATGCAAGCAAAGCGCGTGTAGTTGTTTCCTTTGTCCTGCACGTTTTGGGCAAGGATGGACAAACCATATAACGCTGCACACCAACGGCTCGAAAGAGCAGCGCTGGTGGTGCCTTTGGATTGTGCAACAAGCTTTGCGGCTACAGCGGTATTCTCTACAACGTGGACAGTTATATTTTTATGGGCATCCAAAAACCCTGAAGACTGAGCAATAGCCTGAGGATGACTGTAAATGTCAGTAATATCTTCCATGCAGGTGCCAGGCTTTGTTAAAACGCAGTGGTCAACCTTGAGACGTAGTGTACGTGCAATATAAAAGTCATACTTCATCATAAGGTCGTAGACTTGCGTAACCGAACCCGCTGTAGAGTTTTCTAAAGGTATAACACCATAACGGCTAAAACCCTGCTCCACAGCGTTAAACACACCTTCAAATGTATTGAAGAATGAAATGGTGGGATGTCTAAATAATTTGTCTGTAGCCACTTGGGAATACGCGCCTTCAACACCTTGACAGGCAACATGGGCTGTTTGTGGGAATAGGTTGGGTGTGTTTGTCTGGGATGCCAAGATTTTATCGCCCAAAAGTATGTGACCATTTGAACTGTCCAACTGGGCATGCTCGGAAGCGCGAGCAGTTTCCATAAGAAGCGAGAAAAGTACCTGACTATAGCTTTTTAATGCATCGGGTACCTGAGAAGCAACATAGTCAAGCTTGGCACGCTCACGACCAGGATCCAACACAGGCATATGGTGTGCAGCCTTGTATTGAGAAACTTCAGAAACGCACTGCATACGCTGCATGAATAAATCAATAATGTGGTCGTCAATTTCGTCTATGCGTGCGCGGATGTTGGAAAGATCATTCATGCGATACCTTAGATTTGTTGTGCGGTAACGGACTTTACAACTGCGTCAAATGTGTGCTGTGATGGATATGACACAAGTTGATCGAGAAGGGCAATACCCATGATAGCTTCTGCAACGGGAACGGCACGAGGAGCAATGCAGGGATCGTGTCGGCCTTTTACAGCAAGTGTGGCGTTGGTCTTTTTTTGCATATCTACAGAGTCTTGTTCAAGACCAATGGAAGATGTGGGTTTAATAGCCATCCTAAAGAGAAGGGGAGCGCCTGTGGTAAGACCACCAAGATTCCCGCCAGCGCTATTAGTTGTTGGAATGATAGCGTCCTGGTGCATACGATAGCCATCATTATGTTTAGAACCACGCATGCGCGAAGCCTCAAAACCACGACCAAATTCCAGACCTTTTACACCACCAATACCAAAAACAATACGTGCAATAGCAGATTCAATGCCATCAAATAAAGGTCCACCTATGCCCGCAGGTAGTCCAGTCGCAACGCATTCAACAATGCCACCAACAGAATCATGGTCATGACGTGCCTGTGTAATAGCCTCTTGCATACGTACGCTAATGTCTTGGTTAAGTACGGGGAAGCTACGACCATCGTGAAGGGCATTCATTTGGTCGCGGAGTTTTTGCTGAAAACTTGAGTTATTGACATATGCAGCAAAGTTATCGTCCGCAATACCAGCTATTTCACAAAGATGAGCTGCAATTGTTATGTCCATTGATTCGAGCATTTGTATGGCAATACCGCCAGCAATACAAAGTGGTGCTGTAAGCCTACCCGAAAAATGTCCGCCACCTGCCACATCTTGAAAGCCAAGCCATTTTTGCTGTGCGGGAAAATCCGCGTGACCGGGGCGTGGTATACGTGTAAGTTCGTCATAATCTGCAGAGTGTGTATTGGTGTTATTAATAACTGCACAAAGAGGAGCTCCACAGGTATAGCCTTGTGGGTTAAGACCAGACACAAAGTGCACAGCGTCTGCTTCTTTTCGAGGGGTAGACCAAGCACTTTGGCCGGGAGCACGACGAGCCATGAAGCTGGTCAGTGTTTGTTGATCCACATAAAAGCCCGCAGGCAGTCCTTCTATGCACACGCCTATTGCATCTGAGTGGGATTGTCCAAAAATGTTAACCTGTACACTTGTACCAAACTGTGATGCCATGATTAGTCCTCTACATCCTCAAGCTTCTCAACAAGGCCTCCAAGTTGGGCATAATCTTCAAAGAAGTGTGGATAAGATTTATTGACACAGTGTGCTTTACGAATAATAACGTTGTTGGTGCAGCGTATTGCAGCAATAGCAGCCATCATGGCTATGCGGTGATCATTTGCAGCATCTACCACTCCACCGGTAAGTTGATCCACGCCTGTAATGATAAGACCGTCATCTTGAATACGGATGTTTGCGCCAAGGGCACAAAGACCATTACATACTGTTTGCAAGCGGTCAGATTCTTTAAGACGCAGGCGTCCAGCACCAGTGAGGTGTGTAGTTCCACGACCCAAAGCTGCAACAACAGCAAGGGGAGGGACTAAATCTGGAAAGTCTGCTACATCTAAGGTACAGCCATCAATATGATCTGCTAGTGCAACGGCAGATTTGCCTTTGCGAGAAATACGTGCACCAAAACGAGCAAGCGCAGCCATGATAGAGCGGTCGCCTTGACAGCTAGAAAGATTAAGTTGATTGACGCAGATTCCTGTACCACCTAGAGCTGCTGCACATAACCAAAAAGCAGAGTTTGACCAGTCGCCTTCTACAAAGGTTGTCTCGGGAGAACTATACTGCGCAGAGCCATCTACGGTATATATCGTAACTTTTTGGTCAAACTCTACTGTGCGTTCGGTAGATACGGGCACACCAAATTGCTGCATGGCATTAATAGTGAGCTGGATGTAAGGACGAGATTCTACAGGCTCAGTTACTACTACCTGCAAGGTTTCTGCCAAAAGAGGCGCTACCATAAGCAAGCCACTTACATATTGAGAAGAAATATTACCAGGCATTCTAAAAATACCTGCTCGCATTGAGCCAGAAACCATAAAGGGGACGGTGCCTTGAGGACTCATTTGAGCACCGGCGGCAATGAGTTGTTCATAAAGAGGTGTAAGTGGACGTTGAGGCAATTTTCCGCCCATAGAGATGGCTACATTGTTGCCGAGCGCACAAATGACGGGTAGTAAAAAACGTAGGGTAGAGCCAGATTCACGACAATCTAACTTGGTGCGAGGTCTCCAAAAATGACGGCCGCGCTGTTTAATAGGCACAACCCTGAAACCTGTTTGCGTGCGTGTAATACGAGCGCCAAGCTCACGAAGACATTCCACAGTTGCCATAATATCTGCGCTTGTGGTGTTGCACACTATATTGCAGGGTTTATTGGCGAGAGATGCACAAATAAGTAAACGATGAGCAACCGATTTGGAAGAAATGGCATCAACGGAACCGGTGAGCTCATGTGGCGTAATAAGAATGTCCATCATGCTCCTTCTATTTACCACAGCCAGCATCTATGAGTTTGCGTAGCTGAGCTAAGGAAATTGTTTTAATTTCTACATTTCCGATTGCGGTAGGAACTATAAGATTAACGCTTTGAGAGGCGCGTTTTTTGTCGTGTGTAGCAAATTTAAACAAGCTGTTATGGTCAATATCTGTGTTACTTGGTAAGCCATGCGCTTGTGTAATGCATTCAATGGATTTTACTAGTTGGGGATCACACCAGCCAAACTTGCTGGCACCACGAACCACGCAACACAAGCCAGCTGCTACACTGCTACCGTGTCCAAGACTAAAGTTACTTGCAGCCTCAATAGCATGTCCAAGCGTGTGGCCAAGGTTAAGAATTTGGCGCATACCTTGTTCTTTTTCATCAGCCTGAATTACCTTGCTTTTTATTTGCACATTTCGAGCGATGATATTCACAAGCTCTTGCGTACTGTAGTTTGCAGATGTGAGGGGATGGACTATAAGCTGGTCAAACAAAGACTTATCTGCAATAACGGCATGTTTAATAACCTCACCACAGCTATCGCGGAACAGCTCTGAAGAGATGGTTGTTAGAGTGTCTACATCTGCTATGACGGCCTTGGGTTGTAAAAAAGCGCCTACAAGATTTTTACCCGCCTGCAAGTCAATGGCTGTTTTTCCACCAACGGAGGAATCAACCATGGCAAGCAAAGAGGTGGGAACTTGCACCACATCTATACCACGCAGATATAAGGCTGCGCATAAACCAGCCATGTCTCCACATACGCCACCGCCCAAGGCAACAATAAGGTCTTTACGGGAAAGTTCTGCTGCGGCAATGCGTTCTAACAGTTCAGATAATGTACCAAAATGCTTGGATTTCTCGCCAGCATCAAATACTGCCGAGAAAACCGTGTAGCCTGCAGTATTCAGAGAGTGTGCAACACAATCCACATAAAGAGGTCCTACATTGCTGTCCGTGATAATAAATGCGCGCGTGCCGGCATTAACCGTATGTGCAATACTACCCACTTGTTCCAGCAGTTTAGTACCTACATGTACGTTATAGCTGACTGAGGGGGTAGTAACAGTAATCGTAGTATTCATCGTGCTTCAGCTTCTCTCTTCAGGCGATCGCCTTCTTCGAGTAGGGCATGAAGGGCATTGGCATCGGCTGTATCGAGCGCATCTTTGTATGCTTGTAGATTCTGAATAAGGGTTTCTATCTCGGAAGATAAGTTATCTGCGTTGTCCAAAAAAAGCTCAGTCCACATGGTTGCGTTTAAGCGCGCTACACGTGTGAGATCTTTGTATGACCCTGCCGAGAAGCCTTTGTGAGCTTGAGCGGCAGGACTTTTTACATAAGCATTGGAAACCACATGTGCAAGTTGGCTGGTATAGGCAATTTGCTCATCATGAAAATCTGGAGTTGCACTGGTGAAGGACGCAAAACCACAGGGTTCGAGCAATTCACGTAGACGTGCACAAATGCTCTTGTTGCTTGTATCTGTAGGGTTAGGCGTAATGTTTTGCGGCAAACATACTACGAGTGGAGCGTTTACAAACATATTGGCACGAGCTTTGCCATAACCAGAAAATTGAGTACCAGCCATGGGATGGCATCCAATAAAGGTCCAGCTGTGACCAGCTGCAATGCGGTTACAGGCAGTACATAAACTGCGTTTAACACCAGCTGTGTCTATAACTAGGGTGTGGGATGCAATGTTGTGTGCATGTGCTTCAAGCCATCGAACACATACTTCAGGATAGCCTGCTAGTACAATAAGTTCGCAAGCTCCGATGGTTTTCTCGTTAAGTTCACCGGCAATACCATCTGCCAGTGCCTCACACATAACCGAACGAACCACATCGTAGGCATATACGGTATAACCACCACGAACAAAGGCCTTTGCAAATGAACCACCAATTAAGCCTAGACTTAAAATACCTACCGTGTGTGCCCCAGAACTATCTGTCATTGTGCTCTCTATCTGCAAAAATCGTAAAAATATTCTATGTATTTATCAGATAATACTACGTATTTCATGCTCAAATGTTCTGAGCTTGGTATCGTAAACGTTGGTGTAACATTTCTCGGGTTATACTTAACTCCTACATGCCCTCATAGCTCAGTGGATTAGAGCGTTCGCCTCCGGAGCGAAAGGTCGTGGGTTCGATCCCCACTGAGGGCACCACCTGCTTGTTTGCTGGAGGACTCACGTGATTTGCCCCTACTGCGGCACACATATTGCAGACGATTTATCGGTCTGTCCGGCCTGCCATTCAACTTTGGAACTCACTATGCGGCTGCCCAAGTTGGATGGTACCTATTGCAAAACCTGTGGAGCTTTGATTCCCAATGACATGAGTTCGTGTCCTTCTTGCGGCATGCCTGTTACAAACAAACAGTCTGTAATGTCTATCAAATCTACTGCAGATTCCGTGCTTGAGGACAAGAAGAGCAGTGAATCTGCATCAGGTATCTCATCCCAAACAGTTTCTGTATCCGACAATACCCCTGCAGATGCACTAAGTGCTAACACGCCAGAGCAACTTACTCGCTCCACTTTATTGGGGGATCTGCCTTCACTCGAACCATCTAACATGTCTGAGGCAGAAACTGTAGCAAAGGCTGCGATTGTTAATTCAAGTTCTGATAGCAACTCTTCTTTAGATGAGCTGGATGACCTTGATGATCTTGACAGTCTGACTCATTTGGATGCTTCAACCAGCCAAGATGATGAGCCTCAACCATCTGAATCAGAACAAACCAATGCCATCCCACGCATTGCGAGCGCGCTTCCTGCAAATTCTAGTAATGGGTATGCATTTGAAAATCTTCCGAGTTTACGTACGGTAGCAACAGCCGCTGTTGCATCGTTATTACTGGTAGGTTGTGCTGTTTTGTATTTCACTCATCCTTGGGCACCCAATGGCTATACCACACAAAAATCTACAGAGGCAGACACGTCAAAAGCTGGTTTTCCTGGTGTAAAGGAAAAACTTGCTGGTCAAGATTCAGATACTACAGCTGCCACCACTCACGTAGAGTCTGCTGACGAGCAAACGTACAAAAAACTTGTTGAAGATTATAAAAAACTAGGTGAGCTCGCTCAGAAAACTAATAAGAATGTGGATTCATTCAGTTCGATAGCATTTAGCTCCGATACGGATGCTATTAAAAAAGCAGCGGATGAGGCCAAATCTCTTTCATATCAAACAAGCAATCTTATTTCGGAGATTCAGGCACTTGATACTACTACAGGTACCTATGTGACTCAGATTAACAACATGGGAACCCTTGGTAATTATCTGCGTAACCGCCTCGATATTGTTAATAAGGCATGGCAGGAGGTTTTATCGTCGGAAAATCCGTCTGCCGATAAAACTAATATTATGTCAATTCTTCGTTCGTCCCAAAATGGTTCGAGCCAAGAGGCTTATAAATCGCTCTTTGAACAGAACTATGAAAGTTGGAATCCGGAATCGTAGGTTTATCTTGCATTTTAACTCTGGTATTGCACAGACTTGTGTAATGAGCTTATTTTGTCCGTGCGAGACGTTCTGCACAAAGTGTGAACAGCTTTATGTGCTGGTAAACTAATTCGGATACCTATAGTGAAGGAGTGTTGCCCAAATGAGTTTGTTTGGAGATCCACTGCATACGCCTGAGTACAAGGTTGTTGGTGACGAGATAGCTGTGTTTACCACCAGCAAGGGTACTATTCGCGTTAAATTAGATGGAGCAGGCGCTCCCATTCATGTTGGTAACTTGTGCGAGTTGGCAGAATCTGGGTTTTATGATGACCTTAAGTTCCATCGCTATGTTCCCGGTTTTGTTATCCAGGGAGGTTGTCCTAACACGCGTGATCTTACCAGTGAAGAAGTTGCAGCTGGTAAGTCTGGTGAGTTTGGTATGCCTGGTACTGGTGGTCCTGGTTATTGTATTAAGCACGAGTATGATACAAACCCTCATAACAGCCATGAAGATGGTGCTTTGGCTATGGCTCGCTCCATGATGCCAGACTCTGCGGGCTCTCAGTTTTATTTCTGTTTAGGTCCACAGCATAATTTGGATAGTGGGTACACTGTTTTTGGTCAGACAATTGACGGATTTGATGTGATTGCATCTTTGCGTGCGGGAGATGTAATTGAATCTGTTCGTATTGAGCACGACAAGGCATAGCTCTTTGTTCTTGTTTTTGTAGCATAATCGAAGGAGCAATATGGATCAGCAAGCATTCGAAGCCGCTCGTACTGCCTATCAGCGTGGGGATTGGTCGTCTGTTGTATTTGCAATGGCAGCTGTTAAGGATCCGGGCGAGTTGTTTGGCGCAGCCGATCATCTCAAGGGTAATTCTTTAATGAAGCTTGGTCGTTTTGACGAAGCTGCTCAAGCTTATTCTGATGCCTTGCGTGATGAGGCGTACGGCAAGCGTGGTGCTTTGCTGTGCAACCAAGGTCGTGCGTTATTAGCCGCAGGCCGTAGTCAGGAGGCTGTGGATGTTCTCAATGCTGCTTTGCAAGATTCTGAGTACACAACTCCTTACAAGGCACAGGTAGCTCTAGGTGCAGCCCAACTTGCAATGGGTAATGTTCGTGATGCTGGTATTGCATATCGTAATGCTGCAATTGATGAAACAAATCCCAATCCAGCAAGTGCTCTTACCAGTTTGGGTGGCTGCTTTATGCAGCTTGGTCGTCCCATTGATGCAGTGGAGGCTTATCGTACGGCATTGGACTTTTCAACTCCTGCTGCTAATCAAAATGCTATTTATGCCCAGCTGGGCGATGCATATGTTGCTGCAAATCGCATGTCGGAAGCCCTTGATGCCTTTGGTCATGCACTGGCAGATGGTAGCTACGAGCTGACTGGCGAGCAACAGGCAGCATATGCTGCAGCGCAAAAAGCCTTGAGTGCGCTTACTGGCACCCAACCTTCAGAGACCGATGCATTTTTGGAGGCTGCTGGCTATGCAGGCACTGGCTCCTATGATCCCTTGGATCCCTTGGGTAAATCTGGCGAAATGATGCCTTCTCCTGAAGACACCGGTTTCTTCTCGGTGAGTGAGTCTGATCTTATTGAAGCTGAGAAGGGCAATCGTAAGGTTCGTCGCAAACATCGCCATATTGGTCGTAAGATTTTTATTACCCTGTTCATCTTGCTGCTGTTGGTAGCTGCTGCGGGTGGCGTAGCGTTTTATAAGGGCTATGGCTATCCTACACAGGAAAGCATTGTGACTCAGATGTTTGATTCTGTATCAAGCTCAGGTCAGGCTTCTCAGTATTTGAATAGTTCTCTTTCTGCTGATCAGCAACAAGAAATTGTTTCTAGCTTGCCTGTTGGGGCCAAGGTTTCTGTTGGTGGCGTAGACCGCTCCATGAGCTCTTCTAAGGTGTACGTAACCGCAACACTTCCAGAGGGTGGCACCCAGGATTACACCATTGATTTGATTCGTGATGGCATTTCTTGGAAGGTTACTGCTGTTAGTACAAGTTATGCCTCTCAAGCAACTCATGGTAATAACATTGCTATTAGTTCTGATACGCAAGAGGCCTCTTCTGATACCGCAAACACGCAGGAAGCAAATACTGAGTCTGCAAGTACCGCAAGCACTGATGCTGCTTCCACAAAAGCAGCAAGCACTGATACATCAAGTTCTGACGAGTAGTAACGTAATGTATCGTTCGTATTTATCTGAGTGTGTATGGTTGTAAAAATACGTTTGAAGGATACAACAACATGTCCTTTTTCGATTCTTTATTTAGTGAATATGGCGGCGATCTTGCTATTGATTTGGGTACCGCAAATACGCTGGTATCCGTTCGAGGCCAGGGTATTGTTCTAAACGAGCCCTCGGTTGTTGCAATTGATAAAGATGCTGAGCGAGTGCTAGCTGTTGGTGCAGATGCAAAACGCATGGTTGGTCGTACTCCTGGGTCTATCATGGCAGTACGTCCGCTTAAGGATGGCGTTATTGCAGACTTTGATGTAACCGAAGTTATGCTTCGCTACTTTATCGAGAAAGCCCGTGGGTCTCGCCATTATCCGTGGTCTCCGCGTCCGCGTGTTGTTGTTTGTGTTCCTTCTGGCGTTACCTCTGTAGAAAAGCGTGCCGTATTTGAAGCAACTATTTCTGCTGGTGCGCGTCAGGCTTATCTTATTGAAGAGCCAATGGCGGCAGCTATTGGTGCAGATCTTCCCATTGAAGATCCAACGGGCTCTATGGTTGTAGACATTGGTGGTGGCACCACCGAGGTGGCTGTTATTGCTATGGGCGGCATTGTTGTTTCTCAGTCCATCCGTACTGCTGGTGATGAATTTGATCAAACCATTCTTGAGCATGTTCGTGACGCCTATAACCTATCCATTGGTGAGCGCACTGCAGAAGACATTAAGATTAAGGTTGGTTCTGCTGCTCCGCTACGCGAAGAGCTTGACGTTGAGGTAAATGGTCGCGATGTTATAAATGGTCTTCCCAAATCTGTACGTATTGAATCTGAGGAAATTCGTCGTGCGCTGGATAGGCCTCTAGACGAGGTTACCAAGGCAGTTAAGGATGCTTTGGATGTAACGCCTCCAGATCTTGCAAGCGATCTTATGTATTACGGCATTTTGCTTACGGGTGGCGGAGGTATGCTACGCGGTCTTGATTCTCGCTTGCGTGATGAGACGGGCGTCCCTGTAAATGTAAGCCCTACGGCTCTCGAGAACGTTGTAAATGGTTGCGCGCGCGTTCTTGATGCTAATGCTTTGTCGGGCGGTTTTATTCAAAGTGCAGGCCAGTAAACCGTGGCCTTGCTTTCGCCTCACTCTGCTCGTACAACTGGAATGCCGCGTAAAGGCGCAACCGGCGGTCGTCTGGCAACAATTTTATGTATCATTGCGCTTATCGTTTTTACGCTAAGTTGTAGGGAAGCGGGTCATGGTCCTATTACCACTACCCGTGATCTCTTTAGTGTTATTACGACACCAGTTCGTGGTATTGGTTCTTTTATTGCTTCACCCATAAAGGGCATGGGTAATATCTTTTCCAATCTGACGGCAAGCCAAGAGACTCTGAGCGATCTCAAAGCACAAAACGATAAGCTTCGCGCTCAAAACGCAGAGCTCTCTGAGGCTCAGCAATCCGCTGAGCGCCTTCAGGGACTTCTCAATCTCAAGAGCTCTTACAAATTGGAATCTACAGCAGCGCATGTTGTTTCGGGTTCCACGGATTCTTGGAGCTCTACTATTACTATTGATAAGGGCTCTGCAGCTGGTATGCAAGTTGGTATGCCTGTCACGGATTCAACAGGTGTTATTGGCCAGATTTCCGAGGTTGGTCCTACTTCTTCTGTAGTTCGACTTATTTCTGATGAATCTTCTTCTGTTTCGGCTATGGTGCAGGCAAGCCGTGCACAAGGTATGCTTGTTGGCTCTGCGGATGGTACGCTACGCTTGACTTTGGTAACTACCGATCAATCCGTGGCAGTAGGAGATACTATTGTAACCAGCGGTTTAGGTGGTATTTATCCTAAAGGTTTGCCTTTGGGCACCGTAAGCTCTATCGAGAAAAACGCTGGAGCTATGTATTACGTTATTACGGTTAAGCCCTTTACTAAGTCTTCCAGCTTTGAAGAAGTGCTTGTCATTACTTCTTTGACAGATGAGCAACAGGCAACAAACGAGGAAGCTGCTCAGGCGGATAAACAGGAGTCTTCGTCTACCTCTGCGGCATCTACTACTGCAGCTACAGATGATGCAGCAGCACAGTCTTCCGAAGACGAATCAGATACAAAGCAAAGGAGGTAAGACAATGGCAATGCAAGTTAATGACAACAATAAAAAGCGTAAAGCTTTACTTATTGCTGCAATTAGCTGTTTTGTGCTTCAACTGGCCATTGTTCCAAACTTTGGTTTGTTTGATGGACGCATTAATATATGCATGATTACCGCTGTGTTTATTGCCCTTGGAATTGGCGGAAAAACGGGCGTTATTGCTGGATTTATTGCTGGCTTGTTTTTTGATCTTACAACCACAGGTCCTGTAGGCCTTATGGCTTTTGAACTGACCTTAGCCTCTTACTTTATTGGTATGGAAAGTCGTAACAAACTTATTGATGGTCACGGCATAGTCTTCCAGCAGTTTTTAATTGCTTGCGTTTTAGTTGAGTTGATCTATGCGCTTGCCATGATTCTTACGGGTCATTCTACAAATATTCTGTTTGCTTTTGGCATGCATACCATTCCTGCTATTGTGCTGGATAGTCTTGTATTTGTAGCTGTGTTATTGATTTTTTCATCACGCATGGGTGGGTCTGCACCATCCTTCTCAGGCAAGCAACCTGGGCATGGTGCACGATTTTCTGGTAAGAAGTTCTAGGGGCTCCTATGTCGTTAGCTCTTATCATCTTATGTATTGTCGCCGTTGCAGCAATAGCAGTTGCTGCAATCGTGTTTATAACTATGCGTTCTGGCAGTAAACGTTTTACCTTTGATATTGGTGGTCAAGCACCACGCGCAGCAGGTGGAGAAGATCATTCGACTGAAGGTGGCTTTAAAACACGCCTGTACGGCCTTGCTGTATTTTCCGGCGCTATTATTACAGCGCTCATTGGAAAACTATGGAGTATGCAGCTCGTCTCATCAGATGAGTATGCCAAACAAGCGGAAAGTAATCGCACGCGTTCTATTTCTACTTCCGCACCACGCGGGCGTATTTTGGACCGCAATGGTGTTGAGCTGGTAGGCAATCGTTCAAGCCTAACAGTGGTTGCAAAGGCTGATGTACTTAATGATGAGATTAAACTTCAGTTGTTAGCAAACCTTTTAGGTATGCCAAAGATTGCTGTAAAAAGAAAAATTCAAGATACGTCTGCTGGCGCACAAAGCCTGCGCGTAGTTGCAAGCGATGTCAGCCGTCGTGTTGTTGCGTATTTGGGTGAGCATGCAGATTTATTTGAGGGCATTACGGTGGAAATACGCTCTACACGTAATTACCCACAAGGTAATTTAGCGGCGCATTTGCTGGGTTATACGGGATCGGTAACACAGGATTTTATTGAGAAACATAATACGGAAGATCAAAGCTCTCCTAAATATGAGCTGGGCGACATTGTCGGACAGGCTGGAATTGAATATCAGTACGAGTCCGTTTTACAGGGTGTTCATGGAGAGCAAAAAGTGTATGTGGATGCATCTGGTAGGGTTGTGGACTACTCCACATCCGTAGATGCTACGCCTGGTTCTGATATTACGCTTACCATTGATGCCAAGATTCAAAAAGGTGCAGAAGAGGGATTGGCGCACGCCATTAAAGCTTCTCAAAAGAAGGGCAATGCAGACTGTAAGGCGGGAGCCGTTGTTGTTATTGATGTCACCAATGGTGAGATTTTGGCTATGGCAAGTGCCCCAACTTATGATCCCAGTATTTTTATTGGTGGCATTTCTAATGATGACTGGTCTGAATTGTCAAATGAGGCCAATAGTTATCCACTGATGAATCGTGCAGTAGATGGTGCCTATATGTCTGCATCTACCATTAAGCCCATTAATGCACTTGCTGCTTTGGATAATGGTCTTGCAAGTTTTGATTCTGGTTATAACTGTACTGGTTTTTGGACTGGTTTTGGTAAAGCATCTGGCCAGTATTGTTGGAACCATGATGGCCATGGCTATATGACCTTACAAACTGGTATTACATTTTCTTGTGACGTTGTTTTTTACGAAATTGGTAAGAGCTTCTGGCAAGCAGATGATGCTCATAAGTGGGGCATGCAAGACACAATGAAAAAGTGGGGCTTTGGCTCAAAAACGGGTATTGACCTGCCCAGTGAGGGAGAGGGTCGCGTGCCAGATGAAAAGTGGAAGTGGAATTATTACACCACAAGTTCTGATGAAGATCGCCAATGGAAGGGTGGAGACAACACCAACATCGCTATTGGTCAAGGTGACTTGCTGGCAACACCCATTCAATTGGTGAGTACCTATATGGGTTTGGCAAACAGAGGTACTATCTGGAAGCCTCGCGTACTAAAAAGTGTTCAATCACATTCTGGTAAAGGTACTATTTTGGAGACAAGTGCTTCTAAGCGCCTTGAACCCAAGCAAACTGCTGAGCAGTACGATATGTTACACCGTGCGCTTGAGGGTGTAATTTATGAGGAAGATCAGGCTACTGCAGCACACTTTACCAATCTTCCAGTGCGCGTAGCAGGCAAGACAGGTTCTGGAGAGCGTGCGGGCGAAGCGGCAACAGGCTGGTTATGTGCCTATGCGCCAGCAGATGATCCCAAGTATGCTATCGCGGCAGTTGTCGAGAAGGGCGGCTTTGGTGCAACATCGGCCATGTATGCAGTTCGAGACACTCTAGGTGCTATTTATGATTCACCGGATACCGTAAATGATGCCGCAGATATCGAAACGCACTAATATTGCATAGTGAAAGGGGGAGTAATGGCTATTGAGACACCAAAACAAAGCTTGTCAGATATTGGTTTTGGAAGTATTTTGTCCTCTATGTTTGGCGGCGATGCTGGTAAGTCACCTTCTCATGCTCGTATTAGGCCAATCAAACATCGTTTTGGCAGCTATTATCTAGCCAACCTTATTCCCGCAATTCTGTTATGCGCTTACGGACTGCTGGTAGTTTGGTCTGCTTCTTTGACTATACCGGAAGCTTCCTTGCCCCGACAGATGCTTGGTGTGGGTATTGGCTTTATAGGTGCAGCCCTTATTCGTCGTTATGATTATCGCAATCTTGCCAATATGACCAATATCTTACTGGCAATAGATATTGCTTTAATGCTTATGCCAAAGGTTCCCGGTTTGTCTTATTCCGCAAAAGGTTTGACAGGCTGGGTTCAAATTCCCTTTATTCACCTTCGCATGCAACCTTCTGAGGTGGCAAAGCTTGTTACTATTTTTTTGATGGCTTCATTAAGCGCTCAATACAATGGCAAGATAGAGACATTGCGTGATTATGTGCGTCTCTGTGCCTATTTGCTTGTGCCCTTTGCCTTGATTCTTACTCAGCCAGATTTGGGTACCGGTCTTGTTATCTTGGTTTCTGGTGCAGCTATTATTATTTGTGCTGGTGCTCGACGGAGTTGGGTCTTGGTAACCATTGCTCTGATAATTGTTGCTTCTGCTTTTATCATTATTACCTCTATGACACCTGGACTTCCGCACCTCTTAAAGGAGTATCAGCTTAACCGACTTATTGTCTTTGTTGATCCCAATGTAAGTCCTACGGGTGACGGCTATAACCTTTTACAGTCTAAAATTGCAGTTGGTTCTGGTGGTTTTTTTGGTAAAGGCATTGGTCATGCAACGCAGGCAGGTGGAGGATTTTTGCCAGAGGCTCATACGGACTTTGTATTTGCCTTGCTTTCGGAAGAGTTTGGTTTTGTTGGTGCTGTTATTTTACTGAGCTTATTTGCCGTACTGATTTTCTCAGCTATTCGATTGGCTCTTAAATTGGAATCTCCCTTTGGTAAGCTAGTTTTAGTTGGTGTGGTTGCTATGTGGTCATTCCAATTGCTCGAAAATGTGGGTATGTGTATTGGCATCATGCCTATTACAGGCATTCCACTACCGTTCATTAGTTTTGGATCGTCTTCTATGGTGGTGCAACTTTTGTCAATTGGTATCGTTCAGAGTGTTTACCTACATCGAACAAAGGCAGCGTAGGGAGCAGTTTTATGCGCATTCCAAAAACATCAGTTGACACACTCAAAAACGCTGCCTCACTGTTTATGAAGGCGGATGACGTAACGCCCATTCGTGTGCATGTGTATGTTGATTTAAGTGCAGAAGATTTTATTATCAATACGGTCAAAGCATTATTTATTCCCGTTGATCCTCAGGCACAGCTGTGCATCTTTAGTGTGTGTTCAGTGGTAGACAGTCCTGCTCATGTACATCCTGCTGCGGATTGCGATGCGTGCATTGTATTGTGTGGTCACAATAGTTCAGCAATTATCCGTGTGGTGGATGAATATCTTGCAGCACAGGTGCCGTGTGCAATGATTGCACGCTCTAGTATCGAGATGCCGGTGTTATCGTTTGAACATGACGAATCTCTCGTGGGACTCATTGCTGCCTCCGATGCTTCTACGCTTGAACAAAAACTTGCTTTATGGACTGCCAATTCGCTTGCCGAGAAGGGCATTGCATTTGCCCGTGCTTTTAGCTTTGCACGAAGAGCAAAGGTCAATCAGCTTGTGCGCACCTGTGCTTTGCAGAATGCGGCCGTAGGAGCAATCAACTTTATTCCTGGTGCAGATATGCCAGTTATGACCACCAATCAAATGCGTTTAGCACTTGATATTGCGCAGGTATATGGGCGCGAGCAAGATCTTTCACGCATGGGAGATATTGCCGCAGTGGTGGGAGCGGGTATGGTATATCGTGGAGCCGCTCGTGCGTTGCTAGGTGCCATTCCTGTGGCGGGAATTGTGGCAAAAGCTGGCGTTGGGTTTGGTGGAACGGTTTCCACTGGACGAGCGCTCGCTGCACGGTTTGAGCTGGAAGATCGCATGCAAAAAAACATGGATGTCTGATGAAAGCATTCGGTTGTAAAAGTATTGTTCGGGTCTTCTTAGTATTCTAATCTGTGTTGGTAAGTGTAGTTCATGAGTTTTTGTAGTGAATAACATCAATTAGCTGGATTTTCTTGTTGACCAAGCTGTCAAGCGATGATAAAGTTACCAGCTGTTGCACTCACTCATAGCAATGAAGGGCATTAAACATGTACGCAATCATTACGACTGGCGGCAAGCAGTATAAGGTTGCCAAGGGCGACGTCATCGACGTAGAGAAGCTCGACGCGCAGCCTGGCGATAAGGTTAAGCTTGACGTCCTCATGCTCAGCGACGGCAAAACTGTTATTGTCGATCCTGAGAAAGTTTCTAAGATGTCTGTTTCGGCAGAGGTTGTAGAACAGTTCAAGGGCGAGAAGCAGCTTGTCTTTAAGTTCCACAAGCGTAAGCGCTATCACCGTCTTAACGGTCACAGGCAGAACCTCACTAAGCTTTCTATTGTAAAGCTTCCTGCTAAGCCTCGTGCCGCTAAGGCTGCATCTACTGCTGATGAGTCCGCAGCAGAGTAGTTCGAGTATTTCCTAGTTGAGTAGAAGGTAGGTTTAACATGGCTCACAAGAAAGGTCTCGGCTCCTCTCGTAACGGCCGCGACTCTAACGCACAGCGTCTTGGCACCAAGATTTATGGTGGTCAGGCAATTAAGACTGGTCAGATTATCGTTCGCCAGCGTGGTACTCACATTACTCCAGGTGCTAATGTAGGACGTGGCAAGGATGACACCCTGTTTGCTCTTGTTGACGGCACTGTAGAGTTTAAGAAGGGTATCAAGCATACCGTTTCCGTTATTCCTGCACAGGCATAACAAAGAACGTTTATAATGAGCGCGAGACCTCCGACTTAGTCGGGGGTCTCGTTTTGTATGTGGTTGTTTCATATAGGGTATTATTGCTGCTGATATGGCATGGTTCCATATGTAGGAACGTTACACTAGAAGTATTGTTTGAACTTATTTGAGTCGCCAAAAGGAGGCTCTATGTCATTGTTTACAGATTTATCTCATATTAATGTCATTGGGGGCAATGGCGGGGCGGGTTGTATGTCTTTCCGTCGAGAAGCCCATGTACCTAAAGGTGGTCCTGATGGGGGAGATGGTGGTCGTGGTGGAGATGTCATTGTTATGGCAGATCCTCAGTTGTCTTCTTTGATTGATTACCGTTATAAGCACCATTTCAAGGCTGAGCGCGGTACGCATGGCAAGGGTGCCCGAAAGCATGGTAGTGACGGTGAGGATTTGATTTTAAAGGTGCCCCTTGGTACGGTTGTGCGTGAGCTTGACCCTCAAACCATGGAACCCTTGTATGATATTGCTGATCTTACACATCCAGGCGAACATGTTATTGTGGGTCCTGGTGGCGTGGGAGGCAAGGGTAATATCCATTTTGTTACCTCTACACGTCGTGCTCCTGCATTTGCCGAAAAAGGCGAGCCTGCTTTAGAACACTGGATTGAGCTGGAAATGAAGCTCATGGCAGATGTTGCGTTGGTTGGTATGCCATCTGTTGGTAAAAGCTCATTAATTGCTCGCATTAGTGCTGCAAAGCCTAAGGTGGCAGATTATCCCTTTACCACTCTTGTGCCAAACCTGGGTATGGTGCGTGCGCACGACGAGTCGTCTTTTGTTGTAGCAGATATTCCTGGTCTTATTGAGGGGGCAAGTGAGGGTAAGGGTCTTGGTCATGAGTTTTTGCGTCATATCGAGCGAACAGCCCTGCTTGTTCATTTAGTTGATATAACTGGTGGCTTTGAAGGCCGCAATCCCGTAGAAGATTACCGCATCATCAACAATGAGCTTTGTACCTACGCTGCCGATTTGGCACAACGCCCTATGGTGGTCGTGGCAAATAAGATTGATATGCCTGGTACAGAAGATTCCGTCCAACAACTGCGTAAGGCCGCAGCAGCAGACGGACATCCCTTCTTTGCTATTTCTACGGTAACGGGCGAAGGTTTGGACGAGCTGGTAGGTCATTGTGCCACCGAAGTTGCTCAACTCCGTAAACAGCTTCAGATTGATGCGTCTACGCCTTCTAACGATAAGATTTGGGAGGAGCGTCGTCAGCGCCGTGATAAAGCCTTTACCATCGAGAATTTGGGTGGCGGGGTATTCCAGGTTAAGGGTGCAGCTATTGAACGCATGGTTGTTCAAACAGACTGGGATAACGATGAGGCTATTGTTTACTTACAGCATCGTTTTGATCGTATTGGCTTGGATGATCAACTTGCTAAGGCTGGCTGCAAGAATGGTGATGAAGTTCGCATCCTGGGTTACTCGTTTGAATACGATGGCTTTGATGATGACGATTTTGCGGAACTTATTGATGAGGATGACGAGCTTCTCATTAGTAATGAAGATGCTTTGCTCCAAAAACAAGCAGTAGACGAGGAGTAAAAGGTGGATACGCAAGTATTTGAGGGTCTTGACCTTCCAGTGCTTGGAGTTACTAGTGCAAAAACGTATCGTTTGGGCATTATGGGCGGAACCTTTGATCCGATTCATAATGGCCATCTTGTGGCTGCCGAGCAGGCATTGGGAGATCTTGATCTTGATGTGGTAGTCTTCATGCCTGCGGGTAGTCCTGCTTTTAAGCAGGATGCACAGGTAACATCTGCAACAGACCGTTATGCTATGACATTACTTGCTACAGCAGACAATCCTCATTTTGTAACAAGTCGTTTTGAGATTGACCGTGAAGGTATTACCTATACGGCAGATACTCTCAGTACCTTGCGCGAACTCTATCCATCCAATGTTGAACTGTACTTTATTACAGGTGCCGATGCTATTATCGACATTGTAAAGTGGCATGATGCCAAGAAAATTGCGCGTTTGGCACGCTTGGTCGCAGCTACACGTCCTGGATATGATTTAGATAACGCAACGGACGTTATTTTTAACTCTGGCATTGACTTTGATGTAACCTACCTTGAGGTTCCCGCATTGGCTATCTCCTCAAGTTATTTGCGCAATCGCATAGGAGCCGGTCAATCACTAGCGTACTTAACACCCGATTCTGTTATTGGCTATATTTCTAAAAGAGGGTTGTATGGACAACATACACGTTCATGACACTTCTTCTCAACAAACTTTTGCACAGCAAGTCGTTGAAGAACCAATTTACAGTTCTCAGCAACTAGCGGATATTCGCACCTACGAAGCGGATCTATGTGCTCATATGGAGCATAATCCTCACAGACTGGCTCATAGCATGTCTGTTGCTAAGACAGCCCAACATCTAGCGCTTGTGTATGGTGTTGATACGTTTAAGGCGCGTGTTGCGGGCATTTTGCATGATTGGGAGAAAGTTAACACTACGGCAGATCAGCTTGCTAAGGCACGTGAACTTAATATAGATTTTGGTGTAGATCTGACATTAGTTGGTGCTTTGGTGCATGGACCTATTGCACAAAAAACACTTGTACAGCGATACCCAAAGCTCAGCGCTGATATTTTACAAGCTATTGCACGCCACACCATCGCAGATGAACAAATGTCTGATTTAGACAAGGTAGTTTTTATTGCGGATGCTATAGAACCACTACGAGCGCCTGTACAAGCTCTGGATCATCTTCGCTCGCAGGTAGGACAGCTTGATTTAGATAGCTTGTTCTGGGAAACCTTTGTAGAGGGTATTTTGTATGTACTGAGCACCCATCGTTACCTGTATCCTAGAACAATAGAAATTTACAATACACTTGTTATACAACGTGCCACTACAAAGGAGCATGCATGAGCGTTACCCCTCTAGAGCTCGCAAAGGTTGCAGCAACAGCTGCCAACGAGAAAAAAGTTGAGGATTTAGTTCTTATTGATGTATCGGGAAGTTCGGATATTTGTGATTACTTCTTGATTTGCACTGCTGCTAATAATCGCTTAGCGGATTCGGTTATTGATGAGATAGAAGAGAAGGTTGGCATTAATTGTGCCGAGAAACCCATTTCCATTGAAGGTCGTGAGGATAAAACCTGGATTTTAATGGATTATGGAGCAGTTTTAATTAACGTTTTTTTGCCAGAACAGCGTGATTATTATCGCTTGGACAAGCTCTGGGGAGATGCTCCTTGCGTTGCATTGGACTTGGATTAAGAAATACTTCCTTTACCACCGGTTGGTTTGGTATCGGTTGTGTGATTGCTAAAGCGCAAGTCATGTCCATAGGAAAGTGCTTGTGAGCCAAAGCGCTTACGCAACTGATCATACGTCTCGGCAAG
This sequence comes from Atopobium fossor DSM 15642, assembly GCF_000483125.1. Classification (GTDB taxonomy): domain Bacteria; phylum Actinomycetota; class Coriobacteriia; order Coriobacteriales; family Atopobiaceae; genus Atopobium; species Atopobium fossor. Next base: position 726,767 of record NZ_KI519553.1, on the reverse strand, counting down.
TTTTTGCTTGTCGAGATTTTTCTTTTGATGAATATGCTTTTGCTTAGAATTGTTGTCAAAGAGCGAGAGTTGCGTAGAAGCAACGCTAGAAAACTCACTAACACCTATGCCCAGCAGGCGAATGGGCATGCCGTCCTTCCACACTTTTTGTAAAAGCTCTTTGGCGGTGTGGGCCAAAATAGTTTGGTTATTGGTATTGGTGTTGAGTTGTGTTTGCACCGTTTTTTGATGAGCAAAATCAAACTTTACTTTGAGTGTGACTGTGTGGCCGGCCATATGCTTGGTGCGTAAACGCTCTGCAGTAAGGCTAGCTATATGTTCGATGGCAGCATATATTTCTGTAGAAGAAATCAAATCTTTTGCAAAGGTACGTTCGGCTGAGATGGACTTTGGATCTTCTTTTTTCATAAAGGGAGCAACTGTACTGATTTCTTGACCACGAGCCCGTAAAAGCATGGTAATACCAAAGCTTCCAAACTCACGCTCAATAATGGTTTTATCTGCACAGGCAAGCTGACCAAGAGTAACTATTCCTAAGTGATGGAGCTTTTTGGTAGCTGCTTTACCAATGCCGCTCATGGTGTGTACAGGTAGCGGAGCCAAAAAAGCAATGCTGTCTTGAGGAGATACTACATATAGACCATGTGGCTTTTTACGTTCTGAAGCGATTTTTGCAATAGTTTTGTTGATGCCCAGTCCAATAGAGCAGGTAATGCCTAGTTGAGATACCTGTTGTTGGATACGTATGCAAATGTCTTGAGGAGATTCTTTTGAGTAACGTCCTGGTGTAATGTCAAAAAAGGCCTCGTCTATAGAAACCTGCTCTACGAGTGGTGTTTCATTGAGAATACAGGCTATGACCTTACGACTAAGTTCGCGATATCTATCAAAATGTCCGGCTGTCCAAATGGCATCTGGACACAGGCGACGTGCTTGTGCAGAGGGCATGGCAGAATGGACGCCAAACTTGCGTGCTTCATACGATGCGGTAGAAACAACACCACGTTTATCAGCAGAGCCACCTACAATTACAGGCTTGCCACGCCACTGAGGATGATCAAGCTGCTCTACTGAGGCAAAAAATGCGTCAAGATCAAGTAGGCCAATGGCTGGACCAGTCCAAGAATTTTTTGCAGGATTAGAAGTTGTATCTATGTTTTTTGTACACGTCATAGCTCTAGTGTAAAGAGCTAGATGCTTATCGTAAAGGTTGTTCCATTAGTGCGGGAGCTATTCACCCAAATGCGACCATTGTGCTCGCATACGATGTTAGCCGCAATGGCTAAGCCAAGACCATAACCACCAGCTTTTTTGGCTGTGCGTGCCTTATCGGTGCGATAAAATCGATTAAATACGTGAGGAATATCTTCTGGTGCAATATAGCTACCCTTGTTGTTAATCTGCAGATGTGAGTGACCAGAACGGTTTGAAAGCGTAACGGTTACTGGAGTGTTGGGACTAGCGTACTTACAAGCGTTATCAACAATAGTACCTACCATGCGTTCAAGACTTTCTTCATCACCACACAGATGAATGTCATCGGTAATATTGGTTATGATTTCGATGCCACGTTCAAATGCTAGGGCTTCAAACTGTAGCGCGGTTTTCTCGACCACATATGAGTAATCAACATCTCGATGAGGATGTGAAGTAGTTCCTTCTGCTTCTGCAGCATCCATACGTGCTAAGTCAAGAAGTGCTTGTACCAGCGCTTGCATACGATGTGCTTCATCAGAAATTCCTGTAATCCAACGTTTATCGTCGGAGGAAATATCGTTGTGGGATGTAGCAAGAATTTGTGTGTTAGCCAAAATGACTGCAAGGGGAGTCTTAAGTTCATGAGAGGCATCTGCAATAAACTGACGTTGATTAAGCCAGGCGGTTTCCACTGGACGTATCGTCCAATTGGCTACTGCATGAGCCAGCAAAATAAGTACCAGCATAATGCCTACAAACAAAGCACTATTAACAATAAGATGGCGTTGCAAAATCATATCTACGGTAGAGGTATCAACTACTGCAATACGTAAATTTTTATTGGGAAGTTGCTTAGCTTTCCAACTTAAGTGAGAAGAAGGAATTTTTCCTTTTAATACACCTTTTTCTGAATATTCAGAAGCGATTGACTTTAAAATACTCGAGTCAACCTGGGAAAAGTTTGTTTTTTCTTGTAACAGTTGCCCGTCAGGAGTGTAGACTGCACGGGCTACCAACATGTGCGAAGCAATGCGTTGATCATAGGTGCCGGAATCTGACTTACCAATAACAAGTTGTACATTTGATGCATCACTTACTCCATAATCAAGCGTTAAATTAATGGAGCTTGTCATAAGCATGTACGTATTATAAAAGGAGCTACTAAGCACAATTAGCAAAATAATGCCCAACAACGTGCTCGTAAGAACGACGTAGCTCCTCTTAAGTCTTTTTAGCATGGTTTAAAACAGTCCAACAAGTTTAGGCACCAACAATTTGCTCTAAACGATAGCCTAACATGCGTAGGGTAGTGATGTGAACCGTGGATTTAAGATGTGTAATCTTTTTCCGGAGGAAGGAAATGTAAGCCTCTACAGAGTTTTCGGAAGCATCTCCATCAATATCCCAAACACGACTGAGAAGGTCTTGCTTGGAAATAATCCTGCCCTTAGAGTTCATGAGCATGGACATAACCTCATATTCCTTCTGTGAAAGATGTACGGTTTTATCTCCACAACGCAAATCATGGGTGGAAAGGTCCAGCATAAGGTCACCAAAGGTAAGCTCATCAATTACTACATCACCTTGACGGCGAGTAAGCGCGCGTACACGCGCTACGAGCTCCACGCCCTCAAAAGGCTTAGTCATGTAGTCATCTGCACCCGCATTCAAACCTTCTACCTTATCTGCAATTTGTGTACGAGCTGTAAGCATCAAAACAGGCAGAGAATTGCCTTTTTCGCGCATTTTAGATACGAGCGTCATACCATCCATCTCGGGAAGCATGATGTCTAGTACAAGAGCGTCAAATTTGCCGCTATTTGCCTCTTCTAGACCAGTCTTACCATCGTAAGCTGCTTCGGATTTAAAGCCGTTATCCTCCAGAATCTTGCAAATCGCGTCGGACATATTTTTCTCGTCTTCGCAAACCAAGATGTTCATAATGAACTCCTTTGTTATGGCTACATCAACATGATGTAGGAATATAGAAGGGCGCACTATAATAAAATACCCTTTTAGATACCCTTTCAGGTTCCTAAAAAATGATTTTCGTAAGAATTTATTTAATATTTTCGGCGAAGTTACTACAGCACTTTTCAGAAGCATAGAGATGTCATATCATTATCTATTGCTTTATGTAGCTTTGCGGCAAATCAATCCTTATTACTCGTGCCGCATTCGTTTAAAGAGGAGTTTTACTTTGGCAGTCAAGATTCGTCTGGCCCGTCACGGTGCCAAAAAGCGTCCATTCTATCGCGTTGTTGTTGCAGACGGCCGCATGCCTCGCGATGGTCGTTACATTGAGTTGGTTGGTCGCTATAATCCCCTTACCACCCCTAAGACTATTGAGATTGACCTTGAGAAGGTTGATGCATGGGTAGCTAAGGGCGCTCAGCCTACTAACGCCGTTGCACATCTTATTGATATTGCTCGCGGTGTTGCACCAGAGCCTTCCAAGAAGGACAAGAAATCCAAGAAGCAGATTGCAAAGGATGCCGCTGCTGCTGAAGAATCTGCAGAGTAAACATGTCTTTTGATGCGGAAGAGGAGTACACCCTTAATAATACTGAGGGAAACGCCTCTGAAGGTTTGCCATCAGATCAGGTGGCAGATCTTGTTGAGTATGTTGTCTGCGGTTTAGTAGATGACGTCGATTCCGTGTCGCTTGACGTTACCGATAGCGACAATGGAACGCTCATCGAGGTATCGTGCTCTGAAGAAGACACAGGTAAGGTAATTGGTAGGCGCGGACGTACTATTAAAGCAATTCGTACACTCGCGCGTGCGTTAGGCCAGCGCATTGGCACGTCAGTTGAGGTAGAGGTTCTAGGTTAGGCATCTAACATTGTTTGAAGAACTCAAGCCTATAGCTCGCGTGGCAAAAACACATGGTAAAAAGGGGGAGGTCGTATGTGTTCCTGCAGACGGCCTTCCCCTTCTTCTGCATTCTGGAATGCAGATTTGTGTGTTGCCACCTGAGCTTAAAGGTGATAGATGGTATACCGTACAAGCTGTTAGTGACAACAGCTCGGGTCAGCTTGTGCGTTTTGTAGAAGTTGAAACCATGTCTCATGCAGAAGAGCTAGTGGGTAAAACCCTCATGGCTCATGTAAAAGACTTACCTCAGGATATGGATTTCCAAGATCCATATATGCTCATAGGTAAAGAAGTTTACGATGAGCATGCAGGCTACTTAGGTATGATAGAAGAAATTATGCGCGGTCCCTCTCAAGATATTTGGGTTATTCGCGGTCCGTTTGATGAAGTTTTACTTCCTGCTGTTGAGGAATTTGTTTTAGGTTTTGATGAGCAAGGAGCACTTCATGTGAATGCTCCCAACGGTCTTATTGAATACTAAAGGAGCTGGTAGTGAGATATTCTTATGAAGCTATTAGCGTATTTCCTGAGGTATTTGATGCGTATTTTGGATCATCCATTTTAGGTAAAGCTCAAGATCGTGGTATCTTTTCTTTTACCGCGCACAATCTTCGTGACTGGACGCATGATCGTCATAAAACAGTAGACGATGCTCCTTTTGGTGGCGGTGCCGGCATGCTCATGAAACCCGCTCCCATTTTTGAAGCGTTTGATGCCATTTCTGCTGCTTCTAACGAGAAACCCTATGTGGTGTTCTTTACTCCTACTGGCACACCCTTTACACAGCAGGTAGCTGAGCGTTTAAGTAAGAAACCCCGTATTGTCTTCATGTGTGGTCGCTACGAAGGCATAGATCAACGTGCTTATTCTTTAGCAGATGAGGAACTTTCACTGGGAGATTATGTTCTTACTGGTGGAGAGCTGGCTTGTATGGTTGTAGTAGATGCTATTGTGCGTTTGCTTCCTGGTGCGCTTGGGGATGAAATGAGCGCACAAGACGAGTCCTTCTCTGCTGGTCTTCTTGAGTATGAGCAGTACACGAGGCCTTCAAGTTATCGAGGTATGAACGTTCCTGAGGTGTTGCTTTCTGGCAATCATGGGAAGATCGCGTCATGGAGGCGTGCAAATGCTTTGGAGCGTACTGTTTTACGTCGCCCCGACCTGCTTGAGCAAGCTACTCTATCTAAAGAAGAAGAACTGTTTGTTCAACAGTTGCTAAACACTCGGATAAAGGAGAATGATGAGTCTTAATACTACGGATAAGACCCAAGAACCTCTTGACGAGAAGTTTAAAGGGCTTGAGGAATCTGCAGCTGTAGAGCTCGATGATGCAAAAAAAGAGCAGCCATGGTATGTTCAAATGTTAGTTATTGCTCTTGGTGCGCTGGTTTTATCCTTATGTATCCGTAGCTTTGTGGCAGATGTCTTTGTTGTTCCTACGGGTTCTATGCTTCAAACTATCCAGTTGGGTGATCGTTTAGTGGGCGAGAAGATCAGCTATCGCTTTACAGATCCAAAGGCTGGAGACATTGTTACCTTTACGAGTCCAGAGGACGATAAAACCATTTTGGTAAAGCGTATTATTGCCACCAGTGGTCAAACGGTTGATTTACAGGATGGCAAGGTTGTGGTGGATGGCAAGGCTTTGGATGAGCCATATACCGCTGGAAAGCTTTCTTACCCGCTTGATCAAAATATATTAGATGGTGGTTTATCCTATCCTTACACAGTTCCCCAGGGATATGTTTGGGTTATGGGGGATAATCGCACTAATTCTCTGGATTCTCGCTATTTTGGTGCTGTTCCGGTAGATAACATTACGTCTCATTGCCTGTTTATTTATTGGCCGTTTGAAGACGCAAGTTCGTTGTAATTGCATGAGGAAAGGTATGTGGCATATGAGCAATGCGCCTCTTACATTCCAAGATATGATCTTGGCGCTCGAGCATTATTGGGCAGAGCAAGGATGCACAGTAATGCAACCCTACGATAGTGAAGTTGGTGCGGGAACCTTTCATACCGCAACGCTTTTGCGTTCGCTTGGTCCTGCTGCTTGGCGCACTTGCTATCCACAGCCTTGTCGCCGTCCTGCTGATGGTAGGTATGGTGAGAATCCCAATCGTATGCAGCACTATTACCAATTTCAGGTCATTCTTAAACCTTCTCCTTCCAATTCTCAAGAGCTGTACTTGGGCTCACTTAAAGCAATTGGCTTAGATCCAGCAGAACATGATGTCCGTTTTGTAGAGGATGACTGGGAAAGCCCTACGCTTGGTGCATGGGGCCTAGGCTGGGAAGTCTGGATGGATGGTATGGAGGTTACTCAGTTTACCTATTTCCAACAGGTAGGAGGTATTGAGGTTGACCCCATTCCCGTAGAGATTACCTACGGTTTGGAGCGTATTGCCATGTATGCACAGGGTGTTAACTCCGTATACGACATTATTTGGAGTTACCTGCCTGATGGCACCCCTATGACCTATGGCGAGGTATTTTTGGAGAATGAGCGCGAGTTTTCTACCTACAATTTTGAGGTGGCAGACGTAGCTATGATGCGTCGCAAGTTTGATGAGTATGAGGCAGAATGTCACGCTTGTTTAGACCGCAAACTTCCTCTTCCTGCTTATGACTGTGTTATGAAGTGCAGTCATGCATTTAACCTACTTGATTCTCGTGGTGCTATTTCTGCTACCGAACGTGCAAATTACATTTTGCGTGTTCGTACTATTGCTAAGCTGTGCTGTGAATGCTATTTGGCAGAGGTCGCCGGTACATCCAAAAATGTTGAGCATGCGGGGGAGGTAGCCTAATGGCTCAGATGCAGAATTTTTTGTTCGAAATTGGTACCGAGGAAATGCCTTCAGCGCCTTTGATTAATGCTGCTACTCAGTTAAGCAAACTCATGACTCAAGGTCTTAATGAAGCAGGCCTGTCTTATGGAGATATACGCATCATTACAAGTCCTCGTCGCTTGGCTATTGTGGTACATAATCTCGCAATGGCAACCGAGGAAATTCATGATATAAAACGTGGACCTGCATCCACTGTTGCTTTTGATGCAGATGGTAATCCTACTAAGGCAGCCGCTGGTTTTGCACGCAAGTTTGGTATTGCTGTAGATCAGCTGGTGCGTAGGGTAGATACTGACGGTCGCGAGTACGTATTTGCAGAAATTAATATTGCTTCTCGTCCCGCATTGCCTATTTTGACCGAGCTCTGCCATGACCTTATTGGCAATATTGAATGGCCTAATTATCGTAGCCAACGCTGGGGTTGTGTGCACGAGTCTTTTGTGCGTCCTATTCGTTGGATTTGCGCCCTGCTTGGTTCGGAAATTGTGCCGGTAACCTATGGTGATGTTACTTCTTCCAATACAACACGTGGTCACCGCGTGCTTTCTGATGGTTGCTATACCGTCACAAGCCCCGATGTGTATGAGACAGTCTTGGAGGAAGCTCACGTTCTTTCTGCAGAGGCGCGCATTAAGGTTATTCGAGAGCAAATTGCACAGGTAGAGGCTGCTCGTCCAGGTAGTCATGTAGATACTCCAAAACGCACCTTTGATGAAGTCGTTAACCTTTGTGAGTGGCCTACTGTTATGGTTGGTACTTTTGATGAGGAATTCCTTGCAGTTCCTCATGAGATTATTTGTGAATCCATGCTATCCAATCAGCGTTATTTTCCTATATATGATGCACAGGGCAAGCTTACTCGTGAGTTTGTTATTGTTTCTAATGGTGACCCTGCCTGTGAGGCAACTATTGTTAACGGTAATGAGCGTGTGGTTCGTGCTCGCTTGGATGATGCTAAGTTCTTCTACGAAGAGGACCTTAAAGTCTCGATGGATAACTTTGTCCAGCGTTTGGATCGCGTAGTCTTTCAAGAGAAGCTGGGCACTGTACTGCAAAAGGTCCAGCGTATAGAAGCCATTGCTCGCGGTGCTGCTCAAGCAATCAAGTTGGATGAAACTCAGATAACTGATGTGGTTCGTGCAGCTCATTTGGCAAAAGCAGATTTGGTGAGCCAAGCGGTTATCGAATTTACCAGCCAACAGGGCGTTATGGGTGGTTATTATGCAACGGCAGCAGGGGAGAATCCCAAGGTGGCCGTGGCAGTAGCACAGCATTATCGACCACGTTTTGCTGGTGATGTCCTACCAGAAAATCTCTATGGCAAGCTTGTTGCTCTGGCAGACAAACTTGATACCGTAGCTGCTTTGTTTGCTATTAATGAGCCTCCAACTGGCTCTTCTGATCCTTTTGCAGTGCGCCGTGCTGCAATTGGCATCATTGCTATTTTACGTGAGCTTCCTGCTATGGATTTACGTGCACTCATCACCTGTGCACTAGATGCTTTGGCAAATCAGGGTCTGTCTTTTGATGTGGATCGCGTTGCTACAGATATTGGCAACTTCTTTGCTGGTCGTCTGGCTACCATTGCTAGGGATGAGGGTGCCAAAGCAGACACTATTGAGGCTGTCTCTGCCGTTCAAATCATCGATCCACAAGAGTTTTTGAGTCGTGTTGCTGCTCTTGATCAAGCTCGTGCAACTCAGCCCGAGATCTTCCAAGCATTGGCTGGAGCTTTTGCTCGCGCTTCTCACTTGGCGGACGCATCTTTGGGCAATGAGGTAGATGCTTCCATTTTGAATGAACCCGAGCAGCAACTTTTGCATTCTGTGGTGTCTGGCGAGAAAAACGTTGGAGAAGCGATGGAATCTGGTGACTTTGCAGCTGCTTTACGCGCGCTTGCCCAGCTTAAGGAACCCATCGACCGATTCTTTGATGAAGTCATGGTTATGGACAAGGATGATACTGTTAGATGTAACCGTTTGAGGCTATTAAATCGTTTTTGCAGTATTTTTGCTGACGTGGCTAATATTGGAGCACTAGCTCGTAAGAACTAGGTGCTTGTTGAAAGGAATGCGTGACGTGAAGGCAAACTTTGATCTTGTCGACGACACCGCTTGTGAGGATGTTCCTGTCGTACATATCTTGTCTGACTCTTTAGGAGACACTGCAAGTGAGGTAGTTAACGCTGCTGCTTGTCAGTTTCCTGATGAGTCCATTCGCATCGAGCGTTTGGCGAAGGTCTCTAACATTGAGCAGGTGCGTGAGTATCTGGATAGCTTAGGTAATCCCGATAAGCAAACTGCAGTATTCCATACTATTGTTGACGCACGTCTGCGTGCAGATGTTCGCCGCGAGCTTGACCACCGTGGTATTCCTTCGATTGATTTAATGGGTCCAGCCATTACGGTTATGTCCAGCTTGACGGGTGAAGAACCCAAGAATATTCCTGGCGTTATTCACAATACGGATGATCGCTATTTCCGTCGTGTTGAAGCTATGGAGTTCTTTGTTGAGCATGATGACGGTCGTAATCCTCAGGATTTGGGTAAGGCAGATGTGATTTTGGTTGGTGTTTCTCGCACTTCAAAGACACCTTTGTCTATGTACCTTGCATTTCTTGGCTTCAAGGTAGCAAATGTGCCCCTAGCCTTGGGAGTAGAACCTCCTGCAGAGCTTATGAGCGTAAGTCCTTCTAACGTGTTTGGTCTTGTATCTTCTACGGATGTGTTGGCTGCTATTCGTCAACGTCGCCTATCTGATGACGCAGCTTTTGCCATTGCTGGTTCCTATGCAGATCCACAGGAGATTGATGTTGAGCAGGATGATGCTCGCAAGTTTATGAAGCGTTTGGGTTGCATTATCATCAACACTGAAGGTAAGGCAGTGGAGGAGACTGCCTCCGAAATTATTGAGCACATCGAGTCAATTCGTAAGACGCGTGCAGCTTTAGCAGAGTAAAAATTCAACAAAACACAATCATATGCGCACGTTTTCATCAGGAGATGTTCACAGCATCTCCTGTTTTTATAACTCAGTCCCAATATTGAGTCCTTTCTCGTCCGCCCACGGAAAAAATGGACCCATGAGCGGTTTTCGCTGTCCCAACTTTGTCCCTATTGGTGACAATGGGACTAGGACTTATCGTGTGATACGTAAGTTGGTTGCATACGTTGTGTGCATGGACCCAAGGAGTGTAAATGGCTGACACAAAGCATGTTTACCGCTTCGGTAAGGACGCAGCAGGTGTTGACGTCACCGAGGCAGCAGGAAAAACAGTCGATGAAGCCAAGTACATTGTCGGCGGTAAAGGTGCAAACCTTGCCGAGATGGCTCGCATTGGTCTTCCGGTTCCTCCAGGATTTTCTATTACGTGCCAGACTTGTGTAGCGTATTCGAGCGCGGGTAATACCTGGACTGATCAGGCAGTTCTTGATGAGATTGAAGCAGCTCGAGAAGATCTTGAACAGCGTATGGGTAAGAAGCTTGGTGATCCTAACGATCCATTGCTCGTTTCCGTCCGTTCCGGTGCACCTTTCTCTATGCCTGGCATGATGGATACCGTACTTAACCTTGGTCTTAATGATGTTTCCGTTAATGGTCTTATTGCTCAGACCGAAAATCCTCGTTTTGGCTGGGATTCATATCGTCGCTTTATTCAGATGTTCTCAAACGTTGTTATGGGTGTAGATGCAGATTTGTTTGAGAATGCAATTACTTCTCGTAAATTGGCTAAGGGTGTTAAGAGCGATACCGATTTAACGGCAGATGATCTTAAAGATTTAGCCATTCAGTTTAAGGATATTTTCTCCAAAAATGTTGATGCAAAGGAGCATCCTGAGGTAGCAGATGCATCTGGTAAGGTTTCCTTCCCTCAAGACCCACAGCTACAGCTTAAGCTTGCTATTGAGGCAGTATTTGGTAGCTGGATGAATGGCCGCGCTATTTTGTATCGTAAACAAAATAAGATTTCTGATGACTTGGGCACTGCTGTAAATGTTCAGGTCATGGTCTTTGGTAACAAGGGAGAAACCTCTGCTACAGGTGTTGCTTTTACTCGTAATCCTGCGGATGGTACCAACGAGCGTTATGGTGATTTCTTAGTAAACGCTCAGGGTGAGGATGTTGTTGCGGGTATTCGTAATACCGAGCCCATTGCGGATCTTATAAAGATGCCTGCTTTTAAGGAGTCTGGTCAAGAGCTTTTCCGCATCTTTGAGGTGCTGGAAGATCATTATCGTGACATGATGGATATTGAGTTTACTATCGAGCAGGGCAAACTTTGGATGCTTCAGACTCGTGTTGGTAAGCGCACGGCTTTGTCTGCACTTAAAGTTGCTATTGATATGCAACGTGAAGGTCGTATCTCTAAGGAAGAAGCAGTTCTTCGCGTAAATCCTGCTCAGCTTGATCAACTGCTGCATCCACAGCTTGATCCTACAGCAAAGCTTGATGTTTTGGCTACTGGCCTTAATGCAAGTCCTGGTGCTGCTGTTGGTGAAGTTGTTTTCTCTTCTGACGATGCCGTTAAATTTGCAGAGCAGAATCGTCCCTGCATTTTGGTTCGTTGGGAAACCAACCCCGATGATCTTAAAGGAATGGTTGCTGCCGAAGGTATTCTTACGAGCCACGGCGGTAAGACAAGCCATGCTGCTGTTATTGCCCGCGGTATGGGTTCTCCCTGCGTTTGCGGTGTAGAAGCACTTAAGATTGACGCAACTCGCAAGGAAGCGCGCGTTTCTGGTACCAATATTGTGCTGCATGAGGGCGATGTCATTTCTATTGATGGCACTACAGGTCGTGTGGTTTTGGGTTCTGTTGCTTTGGTTCGCCCCGATCTTACGGGTGACCTTGAAGTTATTCTTGAGTGGGCGGATGAAGTTCGCTTGGATGCTTCTCGTGGCCGCAATATGGGTGTTCGTGCCAATGCAGATAATCCTGAGGATGCCCAACTTTCTCGTGACTTTGGGGCAGAAGGTATTGGTTTGTGCCGTACCGAGCATATGTTCTTGGGTGAGCGCAAGCAGATTATCCAATCCTTTATTTTGGCCGAGTCTGATGGGATTAAAGAGCATGCTCTTGGTCAGCTTTTAGATGCTCAGAAGGGTGACTTCTTGGGCATGTTTGAGGCTATGAATGGCCGCACAGTTATTGTTCGTTTGCTCGATCCTCCTCTGCATGAGTTTTTGGATGATCCTCGCTCCATTGATGTAGAGATTGCTCACATGGAGGAGCAGGGTGCTCCTAAGTCTCAAATTGCCGAGAAACGTGACTTGCTTCGTCGCATTGACTCTATGGTTGAGGCTAATCCCATGCTTGGCTTGCGCGGTTGCCGTTTGGGCATTGTGTATCCCGAGCTTATTGATATGCAGATTCGTGCTATTGCATCTGCTACGGCAGAGCTTAAGAGCCGTGGTCTTGACCCCAAGCCTGAGGTAATGGTTCCGTTGGTATCCACTGCCGAGGAGCTTATTCAGCTTCGTGCTCAGATTGAGAAGGATATTGAGGAAGTAAGTGCACGCTATGGTATTGAGCTAGAGATTCCTATTGGTACTATGATTGAGCTTCCTCGCGCTGCTCTTGAAGCGGACGAGATTGGCAAGTATGCTGACTTCTTTAGCTTTGGTACTAATGACCTTACGCAAACCACCTTTGGTTTCTCGCGTGATGACGTTGAAAGCGCCTTTATTCCAACATATTTGCGTCGTAAGATTTTAGCCTCCAACCCATTTGAGACCCTTGATTCCGGTGTAAATAAGTTGGTTAAGATTGCTCTTGAGGGTGGACGTGCCTCCAATCCTAAGATTGTTTGTGGCGTTTGCGGTGAGACAGGCGGTGACCCGGAATCCATCCACACCTATTATGATGATGGTTTGGATTATGTAAGTTGCTCGCCTTATCGTGTACCTATTGCACGTTTAACTGCTGCTCAAGCAAAGATTTTGGCAAACGGTGGCGCTGTTAAGCTTGATGCATAGGCATCTATAAACGAACTGTGAGAGGGGAGGGGTTGCACAACTCCTCCCTTTTTTACTGCATAAACACTGCATATATATAGCATAGCTGTTACACTGCTAGCAGAAAGGAGAAAGTATGTCTCATCAAACTCAACTAGCGTATCGAGAAGTGCTTGAACGGCGTGAGCACGACATCTTGTCTCCGTATGCTGCTTTTTCTGATGCAACAGTTGGTCGCTTGCATGAAGAGGAAGATGATTTGTATCGTACTGCTTTTCAGTGTGATCGCGACCGTATTTTACATTGCAAAAGCTTTAGGCGCCTTGCACATAAAACGCAGGTTTTTTTGGCACCCGAAGGCGATCATTATCGTACGCGTTTAACGCATTCACTTGAGGTTACCCAGATAGCACGCGATATTGCTCGTCCATTGCGCCTTAACGAGGATTTGACGGAAGCAATTGGTTTAGGTCACGATCTAGGACATACGCCCTTTGGACATACAGGAGAGCGCACGCTGTCAAAAGCCATTGCAGAGTTTAACAAGCAGCCGTTAGAAGGTGTTGGTGTCACGCAGGAGTCGCTTATCTTTAAACACAATGAGCAAAGTGCCCGTATTGTTGATCTTCTCGAGAAAAACGGGCGAGGTTTAAATCTTACGCGTGAGGTTGTGGATGGTATTGTGTGCCATACCGGAAAACAGAAGGCTATGACACTGGAAGGACAGATTGTTTCGTTGGCAGACCGCATAGCGTATGTTTCTCATGACATTGATGATGCAACGCGAGCGGGTCTTTTGACGGAGGAGGATTTGCCCATTGCTCCTCGTAACGTACTTGGTAATTCTTCATCACAGCGCATTGCAACTATGGTAGAAGATGTAATTGCTACTAGTCAAAACAGTGATTCTATCCGCATGTCCACTAGAGTTTTTGAGGCCATGATGGAGCTGCGAGCTTTTTTGAATGAACATATTTACACTCAGAGTGACGCTAAGGTGGAGGAGCCAAAGGCAAATCAACTCATTTATGTGTTGTTTTTTTACTTTGTTCAGCATATGGAGGCAATTCCTGCGGAATATCGCATTCATAATCAAGATAAACCAGAGATTCAAGTGGCTGATTTTATCGCTGGTATGACAGACCGCTATGCAATTAGGACGTTCCAGAGCATTATGGTTCCTCGCGCATGGCGAATGGGAGGTTCGTTGTGAGTTTTGGAAAAATAATTCGTGTTTTTGCGTCCTTGGTGATTTTGGTGGCAGGTGCTTTTGCACTTTATGTTGTATACACCGGCGTTCCCATTCCATTTATACCAGATCTTTCAAACTCTACAAATGTACCTAAACAGCCAGAAGGTCCCCAAGAGAAGAGTCTTGCAAATTATAGCTGGACTGAGCTCTCACAGATTTCCAAAGAAATTGCTGCAGCACCAACCAATGATGAAGCACGATCTGTTGCTCAAGCATATAAGCTTATAGATGAGAATAATGTTTTGAGTGATGAGGAAGTGCAGTTTGAGCTAAGTGATGGCAGCGTTGTTTCTGCTCAGTTGGTGGGTATTTGTCATGATGATAAGGCTGATGGCTCTGGTAAAGCAGGTTTGACTTTTGTAACCAAACAAGCTCTTGACCAGCGTGCTATGAATGTTGGTGGAGACAATGCTGGTGGCTGGGAAGCATCAGAAATGCGTAGTTGGCTTGCATCCACAGAGTTACCAAAGTTTCCTGCAGAGCTTCGTTCTGCCATTGTGCCAGTAAAAAAAGCAACTAACAATGCGGGCGGCGCACGTGATGCATCTGCAGTAAGCACTACTGATGATGAGCTGTGGCTTTTGTCGGCAAGCGAGGTGTGTGGCAAGATTGATTGGTTTACACATGAGTATGGAAACCAGTATGCGTATTTAGATGATGTTGTTAATGCAGAGGGCACACAATACGAGCGCTATGTACATGAAGGAATTACACCTCATTTAGATCCATCAGGTACGCTTGCTAAGAGTTTTCAAGAACAAAAATCTGCCTGGTGGTATCGATCTGCATTTTTCTTTGTGTATGAGGGCTTAGAACATCGTTATTTTTATAACGTACTTCCCACTGGCTATCCGTATGGGTATTCTGCACCCAACGAGTCGTTGGGTGTTGTGGTGGGTTTTTGCATATAACTGCTAAAATGCAATTATCGCTTGCGATATGAGGTGTCTTGGATATACTAGACACCTGTGTGTAAAGCTATGTGTCGTTCGCAGATGCGCCGGCACCTCTAGAGACGAGGATTCTAATGGATTACATTCGTGCTATTGAGCGCCAGCAAATCCGCGAGGATATTCCTGCTTTGCAGGTTGGTGACAATGTAAAGGTTCACTATCGCATTAAGGAAGGCGATCGTGAGCGTGTACAGGTATTCCAGGGTGACGTTATTCGCCTGTCTGGTGCTGGTGCTCGTGAGACCTTTACTGTTCGTAAACTCAGCTTTGGTGTTGGTGTAGAGCGTACGTTCCCTGTACACAGCCCTAAGATTGCTAAGCTTGAGGTTGTACGTCACGGTGATGTGCGTCGCGCTAAGCTTTACTACCTGCGTGATCGCGTTGGTAAGGCAGCTCGTATTCGTGAGAAGCGCTAAACTGCTCATTAGTTTGTTTGATAAGCCGTTCCTGGGGGAGCGGCTTTTTTATTACGTGGACATTGCGTTATGCTGTGTAAGACTTATCTTCAAATAAGGAGTTGCCATGACTGAGTATGGACAAACACGTCCAGGTACCGCGCGAGAAATTTGTGCACTTTTGTCTGACGCTTCTTTTGATGAGATTCCCGTTTTGGCTCAGCGCTATAGCGAAGACCCTCGCACACAGGTTAAACATGCCGTTGCTGTGGCTTTACGCCGCCATGAAAAAGAAGTTTTAGAACACATGCGCGTATCTGTCATGTATCAAAAGATGCAAGAGTATGGCGGTGACGGCATAGTGCTGGGCATAGATGAGGTTGGTCGTGGTGCTGTAGCAGGTCCGCTTACGGTATGTGCAGTAGCACTTCCTCCAGAGCCGGTTATTTGGGGTATTAATGATTCTAAACAACTTACTCCAGCACGTAGAGAGGCTCTGGCTTCTCAAATTACTCGACATGCGCTTGCAATTGGTGTTGCTCATATAGAACCCGATTCTATTGATGCTATAGGTATGGGTACTGCTCTTAGGATGGCTATGGTTCACGCAATTACTGATGCTGGCATCGAGCCCGATGCTGTTTTAATTGATGGCAATCCTGTGCATATACACCCTAAGGAACATTGTGTGGTAAAAGGTGATGCCACTATTGCTTGTATTGCTGCAGCGTCTATTGTGGCTAAAACCACGCGTGATGCCATCATGGTGGCTTACGATGCAGAATATCCTGGATACCATTTTGCAGAATCTAAAGGATATGCTTCTGCAGAACATATTGCTGCTATTAAAGCTCGTGGTTTATGCCCCATTCATCGTGTTTCATTTTGTAACAATTTTTTAGAGACACCACCATTGTTTTAACGCTTTTTACAGTATGCGTAAGTTTATAACTTGCCTTATTTTGTTTGGTGTGTGTTAACAGCTGTTTGGCTTAGGTTAGATTACTTTGCGATGCTTGCCTTGTAGGTTTTACTCAAGGGGAGATAGTATGCAAAAAAGTAATCCAGATAATCAGCTAAAAGCAAGTGGGCGCATGTATAACAAGCCCATTGCAGAATATACAACCGCAGAAGTTGGGCGTGAGGGCGAGAATATCGTCAGGCAGTACCTTACCAAGCGTGGTTATACTATTCGGGCAACCAATCTAAAAATTGGTGGGGTAGAGATTGATGTACTAGCAGACAGCAATCAAAACGATCAGCAAAATGACAAGAACACTGTTACTGAGACGGTTTTGATTGAGGTAAAAACTCGTGTATGTTTACACAAAGAAGATGTGGAAAACTATCCCGAATATGCTGTCAACAAGAATAAGCAACAGCGTTATTTAAAAGCTGCAAAGGTTATTGAAAACTGTTTTGAACAGGTTGAGTCTATACGTTTTGATGTAATTTCTATTCAAATTATGAGCGAGTCTTTAGCTCGGATTCATCATATTATTGGTGCCTTTGAGGCGGATGAGTAGCAATGGCCGCTACAATTCACACGGCAATCCTACGAGGTATTAAGGCCATTCCCATAGAGGTTGAGGTTAGTATCTCTGGTGGAATTCCAGGACTTACTATTGTTGGTATGCCTGATGCTGCTGTGTTGGAAGCTCGTTCCCGTATTCGTTGCGCCTTGCGCGCTGCAGGCTTTACGGTACCGCGTTTGCATGTAACAGTAAATTTATCTCCAAGTGAAATTCGCAAATCAGGCAGTGGGTTAGATTTGCCCATTGCAGTAGCCATTCTATGTGCAACCCAACAACTTACCACTTCTATTGCGTTTGATAATCTTCTTATTGTGGGAGAACTTTCTTTGGATGGAGACATTTGTCCCGTAAGGGGAGAAGCGGCATACGAGCAATATTGCCAGGTTCACCATCTTCATTTATGCGGTGCGTTGCAAACGAGTTCATATGGGTGGAACATTTGCAATTTATCGCAACTACGTAGTGGTGCATGTGTAAAGCAATTAGAGCATGTACCTGAGCCTATAGATAGCTACTATTCGTCTGCCATAGATGAAGTGGGAGACTACAATCAGGTTTATGGTCAAGAGTTAGTAAAACGAGCTCTTATAATTTCTGCTGTAGGCAAACATGGTTTGCTTATGGTTGGTCCTCCCGGCGCTGGTAAAACTATGCTTGCCCGCCGTTTACCAAGTATTCTTCCACCATTAACACAAAGGCAAATACAAGAAGTTCTACTTATTCATTCTGTTGCTGGCCTGCCAATCCAGTATGTCACTCAAGGGATTCCTGTTTTTAGAGCCCCGCATCATTCAATTTCTATAGCGGGTATGGTGGGTGGTGGCAGACCAGTTATGCCTGGGGAAATTTCTTTGGCGCACAGAGGTGTTTTGTTCTTGGATGAGATTCCAGAATTTGCTTCTAATACCCTTCAAGTATTGCGTCAGCCCATCGAGCATAAGATGGTACGTTTAGTTCGTGCAGACGGTGTATACGAGTTTCCTAGTGATTTTTTATTGATTGGGGCAGCTAATCCTTGTCCCTGCGGTTATTTTGGTGATCCAGGTCATGTCTGTCACTGCTCTAAAGCAGCTGTCAATAAATATTTAGGTAAAATTGGCGGTCCGCTTATGGATCGTATTGATTTGCATGTAGATGTACCTCGCCCTTCTGCCGCTCAAGTGCTTGGACGACAATCTGGTTTGTCTACACAAGATATGAAAACACTTGTTTTGGATGGTATTTCTTTCCGAGCTGAACGATTAGTTTCACAGGCTGATGACTTTAAGACCTTCTCGACAGAAGCTCGTCATGCATTGGAGTCCTTCTCTAATTCGTACAGTCTAGGAGGTCGAGCCATAGCTCGCACCATTGCACTAGCACGAACAATTGCAGATATTGATCAGCGTGTGTTCGTAAACGGAGATGATGTAATTGAAGCAGTAACGTACAGGATGCGTGATGCTGGGTGAGTGAACAGATTTGCTCTATGGAGTTTGGCAGAGAAGATTCTCGATGGCCGGAGTGCTTACAGTTTTTGAATGGGTCATACAAGCGCATGTATGTACTAGGCTGTCTAGAGACGCTATATGCACCATCTTTAGCCATTATTGGTGCACGACGAGCTACTCCGTACGGTATAGCGGTTGCACAAATGGCGGGGCGTATTGCTGCAGAATCTGGCATTGTGGTGATATCAGGTGGTGCTATGGGTGTAGATTATGCTGCTTGCAAGGCAGCGCTTGATGCCGGAGGAAAAGTCATTATCGTTTCTGGTTGTGGGGCAGATGTAGTATATCCACAAAGCTCTGAGGATATTTTTGTTGCAGCGCGTTCTGGTGGAGGAGCTGTTGTTTCTTGTGAACCTTGGCATCAGCAGCCAAGACGCTATGCGTTTCCTAAACGCAATCAGATAATTGCTGGATTATGTACGAGCTTAATCGTTACAGAAGCTGGCATGCCTTCTGGTACGTTTAGCACCGCACAAGCGGCGGAAGAACTGTCCAAAAACGTGTATGCAGTACCCGGTTCTATTTTTTCACCACAGTCGCGTGGAACCAATCGTCTTATTGAGCTGGGAGCAGCCATAATTTCTGATGAAGTCTCTCTCGAAACACGTATATCAATAGATTTTGGGAAAAGTAGACTTATATCATCTGGAGATTCTCCAACGCGTGGAAGAATCATCGAGGCATTGATTGCAAGTCCCATGCGTCCCGATGAGCTTGCTCTGCGCTTGGATAAAAATATTTTGACAGTGATTCGTACGCTCTCGGAATATGAAGCTAAACGTCTTGTAAAAAGATTGCCTGACGGTCGTTATTCTGCTTCGGAACAGTCATACTTAAGCGGATAGCGTTCCAAATACGAATAAGGTTTTTCTAAATGGATTTTATGTCAAACACTCATGTTGTCACGGTTGTTGGTGGTGGACTAGCTGGTAGTGAATGTGCTTTGCAGTTGGCTAAACGTGGCATCTATGTTCATCTCTATGAGCAGCGCCCTCAAGTTTCTTCACCAGCGCATCATAGTGATAAATTTGCGGAGCTTGTGTGCTCTAATTCATTGAAGTCAATGCGTGAAGCAAGCGCTGCAGGCTTACTCAAACAAGAACTTTTATACATGGACTCTGAGCTTATTAAACTTGCTATTCAAGCAAGGGTGCCTGCAGGTGCGGCCCTTGCCGTTGATCGTGATGTATTTTCTAATCTAGTTACGCAAACAATCGAATCTCATCCATGCATCACAGTTATTCGGGAGCAAGTCCATTGTATCCCCGAAGGTCCTTGTGTTATTGCTGCTGGTCCTTTATGCTCCGAGGAACTATTTGCCGCTGTGATTGCTCGTGTTGGTAGTGCTGGCAGTGCGTTTTATGATGCAGCAGCACCTATCGTAGATACAAACTCCCTTAATAGAGAAGTTATTTTTGAACAGTCTCGTTATGGTGAGACTGGTATGGGTGATTATCTTAATTGCCCACTTAACAAGGAAGAGTACGAAGCTTTTATTGCAGAACTCCTTGAAGCTAAACGTGCTATTTCAAAAGATTTTGATCAATCCGATTTATTTAATGCTTGTCAGCCTGTGGAAGAAATTGCACGTACAGGCATAAATTCTTTGCGTTTTGGCACTATGAAACCTGTTGGTTTGGTTGATCCTCGTACAGGTAAGCGTCCATGGGCGGCTGTCCAGCTACGTCCAGAAAACAAGGAGTGTACCTCATACAATCTTGTTGGTTTTCAAACTAACCTTACTTGGCCGGAGCAGAAGCGTGTCTTTCGTATGATTCCAGGATTGGAGTATGCAGCATTTTTCCGCTACGGTGTAATGCATCGCAATTCATTTGTAGATAGTCCACATGTATTGGATTCAAGCTTTGCGCTACCAGGAACACAAATACGTTTTGCTGGTCAGATTACAGGTACTGAAGGTTATGTTGAGGCTATTGCTTCTGGATTATTTGCTGCACTTAATACCTTTGCTGAGCTTACCAATGTCCAACAGGTAACACTTCCAAAAACCGGTGCGTTTGGTTCTTTGGTAGCTTATGCAACTAATCCACAAACAGAAGACTATCAACCTATGCATGTAAACTTTGGCATCTTTAAACCTCTTGATCAGCATGTTCGTAGCAAAAAAGACCGCTATGCAGCTTACGCTTCACGCGCTCTAAATGACTTACAAGCTTATGTGCTTTCTCGTCCAGATTTGTTTAGTGACGGCATTGGTAAAAACGTACTTCCCAAGCTTGAGGATTAGTGTTTTGTATGTCTAGCACTCATGTTCAAGCTCGAAGCACTTCTCAACAGCAATTTAGAGACTACATTGATAAATTCATCGCGTTTGATGATGCAATCAGAAAGTTGTCGAGCAATACTTTGCGAGGATATACTACGGATCTATATTCATTTGTAGACTGGTGTGAGCGTGAAGGTGTAGATCCACTTGGGGTTTCTCATAGGGAAGTTCGTAGTTATTTACTTGAACTTACTCGTGCTGGATATTCCGAAAGAACTATTAATAGGCATCTTTCTGCACTTAGATCAATGTACAAGTGGTTGGCGCGCGAAAGTGCTATTCAAACAAATGGGGTAAGTGCAGTGACCAGCCCTAAAATTCCTAAAACTTTACCCCATGTTATGTCACATGCAGAGGTTATAGCGCTTTTTAAGACTTGTCATGGTTCAGATATGGAATCCATTCGTGACAAGGCTTTTCTTGAGTTGTTATATGCAAGCGGAGCTCGCATTTCTGAGATAGCTCACCTTACTGTAGGTGATATTGACTTTACTCAGCGTCAACTAACGCTTTTTGGTAAGGGCTCTAAACAACGTATCGTTCCTTTATATAGCAGGGCTCTTGAAGCAACTAAGCTCTATTTAGAAATTGCTCGTCCACAGTTGGTGTCTAAAGTTCGTAATTTAAAAGAAACATCTGATAAGTTATTTGTCTCGGTAAGAGGCAATGCAATGTCTGCTGCGGCTTTGCGCAAGGCATTTGAGAAACGCATTATTCAAGCTGGTTTGGATCCATCTCTTACTCCACATGCTATGAGACATACCTTTGCAACAGTAATGTTGGATGGGGGAGCAGATTTGCGCAGCGTTCAGGAATTGCTTGGCCATGAGAGTTTGTCTACTACTCAGATTTATACGCACTTATCGGTATCTCGATTGAAAGAAGCCACAAAGCAAGCTCATCCTCGTGGTTAGCACAGTGGGTTGCATGAGGAAGGTGTATTGATGGAAATAATAGAGGTTATAGAAAATAAAAAAGATTATATCGAGTTGCTATTATTGGCAGATGAGCAGGAGGATATGATAGACCGTTATCTTGATAAGGGCAAAATGTATGTGCTTAATGATAATGGTATCAAATGTGAGTGTGTTGTAACTAATGAGGGCAATGGTGTACTTGAAATTAAGAATATTGCAACAGTTCCAGAATACCAAGGCAAAGGCTATGCGAAAGCCATGATTGATTTTATCATTACGAAATACGGGGAAGAGTATTCCACTTTGCAAGTGGGAACAGGTGATAGTTTATCAACAATACCCTTTTATGAGAAATGTGGTTTTGTACGTTCTCACATTATTTCGAATTTCTTTACGGACAATTATAATCATCCGATATATGAAGAGGGCATTCAATTGGTTGATATGGTGTATTTGAAAAGAGTTTTATAAAGCCCAGTTTGTTTAATTGAATATAAGAATTTGAGGAACAGTAAATCGAAAAAAGTTTACTGTTTTTTCTTTGCTTAAAATGGAAATGATGTTAAAAGAAAAAGTGTCTATAAATATAAAAAGGTACTTGACAAAACAATCTCTGTTGCAACATGCATGATACGGTGGGTTTATGTGTACAAAAGTCTTACTTTCTAAATGTGTAATTAGCTGATATACTTCATCAGGTTGTGTAAAAGGCACAACTATCTATTACACACGTGTGGCTACCTATTTGCCATGGTGCCTAAGACTAAGCCAGGTTTTGGGTGGTTAAATGGGGCTGATACCACACGGAGGCAAACCAAACTGGAGGTTTTACTATGGCTGCAAAGATTAGCATTAAGACTCTGCTTGAGGCCGGTTGCCACTATGGTCACCAGACTCGTCGTTGGAATCCTAAGATGAAGCCATTCATCTTTGGTGAGCGCAATGATATTTATATTCTTGACCTTAAGCAGACCATTGTTGATGCCGATAAGGCATACACCTTCCTTAAGGGCATTGCTTCTAAGGGCGGCAACGTATTGTTTGTAGGTACTAAGAAGCAGGCCCAGGAGCCTATCGCTACTCAGGCTGCTCGTTGCGGTATGCCCTATATCAACCAGCGTTGGCTTGGTGGTATGCTTACTAACTTCGTAACTATGCGTTCTCGTATTGATCGTATGGAAGAGCTTGAGGCTATGGTAGAGGATGGTCGTATGGCTACCCTTCCTAAGAAGGAGCAGGCTGTTCTTGGTAAAGAGCTTGATAAGCTTCAGCGTAACCTCGGCGGTGTTCGTGATATGAAGGCTGTCCCTCAAGCTATCTTCGTAGTTGATACCAAGCGCGAGGAGCTTGCTGTTCGTGAGGCAAATCGTCTTCATATTCCCGTTGTTGGTCTTTTGGATACCAACTCCAATCCTGATGTAATTGATTACGGTATCCCTGCCAATGATGATGCCATCCGTTCTGTATCTCTTATGTGTGAGCTCATGGCTGACGCTGTTCTTGCTGGTTCTGGCAAGGAGCAGATTTCTGAGGCAGAGATGGCTGCAGAGGCACCTGCTGCTGAGTAGCATTACCTGCTCTTTTTGTAATTGTTTTAATAATTCTTCACCCCAAGGAAGGAATTTACATGGCTACTATTACCGCAGCTCTTGTAAAGCAGCTTCGTGAGATGACCGACTCTCCTATGATGGAGTGCAAGAAGGCCCTTGTAGAGGCTGATGGTGATCTTGAGAAAGCAGTAGACGTTCTTCGTAAGATGGGTATTGCCAAGGCTGTTAAGCGTGCTGGTCGTGATACCAACGAGGGTACCATTGCTGCTTATATTTCTGAGGATAGCAAGACTGGTGCTCTTCTCGAACTCACTTGCGAGACTGACTTTGTAGGTACTAATCCTAAGTTTACTGGCTTTGCTCTTAAGCTTGCTCAGGTTGTTGCAGAGAATGATCCTGCTGATGTGGGCGCTCTTAAGGCTCTTGAGCTTGATGGTTCTACTGTTGATGCCGAGCTTACCGAGATGATTCACGTTATTGGCGAGAACATGAAGGTTAATCGCTTTAAGCGTGTAAGCGTTGAGTCTGGTGCCCTGGCTAGCTATATTCACCTTGGTGGTAAGCTTGGTGACATTGTTACCTTTACTTTTAACAATGATGCAACCGCCACCAACGATGAATTTAAGACTTTTGCTCATGATGTAGCTATGCAGGTTGCTGCAGCTAATCCTGCAGCTGCTCGCCGTGAGGATGTAAACGCTGATGTTGTTGCACACGAGAAGGCAATTTACATGGCGCAAGCTGCTGAGTCTGGTAAGCCTGAGGCAATTCAGGAGCGCATGGCAGAGGGTAAACTCGAGAAGTTCTATAAAGAGAACGTTCTTACCGAGCAGGACTTCATTAAGGATGGCTCTGTAACCGTTTCTCAGCTTGCCGAGAAGGTCTCTAAGTCTTGTGGTGATGAGATTAAGGTATTCGCATTTGAGCGTTTTGCCTTTGGTGACGAGGACTAAGTTTTTCTCAATTATGTTATGTGGAGCCGATGTCTTTGATATCGGCTCTTTTTCTATGTAAAGTGTCCTCTTGTCTACCGCGTTGTTTTCTAAGCAGATTGCTTTGGTAGAATTGATTGGGTCGTTGTAACGCTTTCTTGTTGTGTCACTTCGGCCGACTACCACAAATCAAGGAGGTCGTAGGCTTTGTCCGATTACAAGTACAAGCGTGTATTGCTCAAGCTGTCTGGCGAGGCTCTTATGGGGTCTGGTGAATATGGTATTCAGGCAGAGGTATTGGACCGTTTGGCTCAGGAGATTAAACCAGCATACGATCATGGTATTCAAGTTGCTATTGTTGTAGGCGGCGGAAACATTTTTCGTGGTCTTGCAGGAGCCGCTTCTGGCATGGATCGTGCTCAGGCAGATAGTATGGGTATGCTTGCTACCGTTATGAACAGTCTTGCCTTACAGGATTGTTTTGAGCGGAGTGGTATGATGTGCCGTGTTATGACTGCTATCGAGATGCATGAGGTTGCAGAAGGCTATATTCGCCGTCGCGCTATTCGTCATCTTGAAAAAGGTCGTATCGTTATTTTTGCTGCTGGTACTGGCAATCCATATTTCACTACGGATACGGCAGCAGCTCTTCGTGCTTGTGAGATCGATGCTGAAGTACTTATGAAGGCAACTAAGGTAGATGGCATTTATGATAAAGATCCGGTAACCAATCCAGATGCTAAGCGTTTTGATGAGATTTCTTATCATAATGTACTTACGCGCAACCTTAAGGTTATGGATGCAACGGCAACGGCTTTGTGTAGTGACAATCATATGCCAATGCTCGTATTTAATATTGATCAAACTGGTGTATTTGATGATGCCCTGAGGGGCAAGGATATTGGCACCACTGTTGTTGAAAAGGAGAGCGAATAATGAGCGAATATACCGATAAAGCAAAATCTAATATGGAGAAGTGCATCAGCGCTCTTACTGCTAATTTTTCTAAGGTACGTACTGGACGCGCTAATCCTCATATTCTTGACCCTATTATGGTTGATTACTATGGCGTTCCAACTCCTATT
This sequence comes from Atopobium fossor DSM 15642, assembly GCF_000483125.1. Taxonomy (GTDB): domain Bacteria; phylum Actinomycetota; class Coriobacteriia; order Coriobacteriales; family Atopobiaceae; genus Atopobium; species Atopobium fossor. The sequence continues at coordinate 701,491 of NZ_KI519553.1, read as the reverse complement.
ACACAGCTTGCTGCTGTGAAGGTTCCAGAGGCGAGTATGCTTGTTGTAGAGCCTTGGGATAAATCTGCTCTTAATGCGGTGGAAAAAGCAATCGAGAGTTCTGACTTGGGTATTACTCCTGGTAACGATGGTGTTTGCATCAGGCTTCCTTTTCCTTCTCCTACAGAGGAGCGTCGCCGCGAGCTTGCTAAGGAATGCCGCGCTTTGGCAGAGGAGTCTCGCATTGCTATCCGCAATGTTCGTCGTGATTACAACAGCAAGATTGAACGTGATGAGGAGTATTCCGAGGATGAGGTAAAGCGCGAGCAAAATCAAATCCAGAAGCTCACGGATACCTATGTTGCTAAGATTGATGAAATGCTGAAGACCAAAGAGTCTGAGGTCATGGAGATCTAGTCGTGGTACCCGATCTTGCAAAGCTTCAGGAACACTACGCAGTAGCACCTTCAGACATTTCACTTGCAGATATTAATCTCGAACATGTGCCTCGCCATATTTCTATCATTATGGATGGAAATGGGCGCTGGGCTCGTGCTCAAGGTCTTGATAGAAGCCAAGGCCATAAGGCTGGTGTTGCTTGTCTTAAGGAAATCATTACGAGCTGCGTTCGTCTTGGTGTAGACGTATTGTCTGCATACGCATTTTCTACCGAGAATTGGCGCCGCCCTCAGCATGAGGTTGATCTTCTGATGCAGTTGTTTGCTCACACACTTGTTAAAGAGCTTCACCTGTTCACAGAAGAAAATGTCAAGCTCGTTTTTCTTGGTGATTTGACTGTGCTTCCTAAAAAAACACGCGAAACATTTGAGTTGGGACTTGAGCGTACCAAGAACAACACCGGTATGATTTTGGCACTTGCTGTTAACTATGGATCCCGTGCGGAGCTTACGCGCGCAACTCGCTTAATAGCACAAGAGGTCGCAGCTGGTAGTTTAGACATCGAGAAAATCGATGAAACCGTACTATCAAACTATCTTTATACTGCGAGTTTGCCTGATCCAGAGCTGCTTATACGCACATCAGGGGAGCTTCGTATATCCAATTTTTTGCTGTGGCAGCTTGCGTACACTGAGTTTTATGTAACCGATACATTTTGGCCCGATTTTGATAGATGGGAACTAGCGCGTGCTCTTGTAAGTTTCCAGACTCGTGACCGGCGCTTTGGGGGAGTGAAGTCTTAAATGACGGCCTCGAGCGATTCTGATTCGCAGTTCACAGACACCAATCCTTCTGTCGAACAAGATCAGACTCCTATACAATCAAAAACTCAACAAATGGTAGTCCGCGTTATATATGGTGCGGGCTACGCCATTCTTACCCTTACAGCATTATTGCTGGGACGTTGGACTACTACAGCACTTATCTGCTTGTATGCGGGCTTATGTTGCTTTGAGTTTTTTAAGATGATGCGTATGGCTGGCCGTAATCCTAATGAGTTTATCGGTATTGCTGCAGCAGTTGGTTTTCCTTTGGCAGCTCATTTTTCGTATCACTGGGCGGCAATCTTGTTTTATGCTTTGGCAATTGCAACAGGTATTTGGTTTGTGCAAACTCCTAGATCCAATATTTCTGACGTTGCTCTTACTGTTTTTGGACCAATCTATACAGGTCTTCTCTTTACGTCTGTCATTAAGCTCCGCGCGGTAGACCCAGGTTTTATGGGTGGCGTGTTTACGTTTTTGGCTATGGCATCTATTTGGCTCAATGATACTTTTGCGTATTTTGTTGGCTCACGATTTGGTAAGCATAAAATGGCTCCACGCATTTCTCCTAAAAAGTCATGGGAAGGCTTTTTTGGTGGTATGTTTGGTTCGGTGTTGGTATGGGTAGTTTTGTCTCAGACGCTTCTTCCCATGAACGTTTTTATCGCGATTTTTACGGGCTTGGCAACGGGATTGATGAGTGTCTTTGGTGACCTACTTGAGTCACGCATTAAGCGTGGTGTAGGTGTTAAAGACTCGGGTAATTTGATCCCGGGTCATGGTGGCATGTTGGATCGTTCTGATTCGCTGCTCTTTGGCCTTATTGCTGCTACCTTTATTTTGACGTTAGGTGGAATCATTTGAGTATCTTCGAAGCTACATGGCCCGAGGCCAATCGCCCAGAAGTACTTCGTGTTGCAATTCTTGGCGCTACCGGTTCTATTGGCACTCAGGCATTGGACGTATGTCGTAAACATTCCAACAGGCTACAAGTTGTTGCTTTATCAGCGCATAGTTCTGTAGAGAAGCTTTGTGCGCTTGCACATGAATTTAAGGTAAAGCATTTAGCACTTTCTAATGAAGATTATCGTAGTGCTGCCGCTATTGCTCAGTTGGATGCAGGTGTTCAGCTTGGTTTTGGTAATCAAGCAGTAGCAGAACTTGCTGCGCTTGAAGAAGTTGATTTAGTGTTGGTAAGTGTGGTGGGAGCAGCGGGCATACTTCCGTCCTATACAGCACTTATCAACAATAAGATTTTGGCGCTTGCTAACAAGGAAGCCTTGGTGTGTGCTGGTGATTTACTCATGCCCTTGGTTAAGCCCGGCAAGCTTATTCCTGTAGACTCCGAGCATTCGGCCATCTTTCAATGTATGATGGGCACGCATCCACAGTATGTTAGTCGTATTTGGTTAACCTGTTCCGGAGGCCCTTTTTATGGCAAAACAGTAGATGAACTTTATGAGGTAACATCTGCTCAAGCGCTTAAGCATCCCAATTGGCATATGGGTCCAAAGATCACCATTGACTCTGCAACACTTATGAATAAAGGCTTGGAAGTACTTGAGGCACATCATTTGTTTAATGTAACAATTGATGATATTCAGGTTCTTATACAGCGCCAGAGTCGTATTCATTCTATGATTGAAACCACTGATGGTTCGGTTATGGCTCAGCTTGGTCCCTCCGATATGCGTGGTCCCATCCAGCTTGCCTTTAGCTATCCGGAGCGTTGGGAGGCACCTACAGATCCAGTTAATTTCTTTGAGCTTGGGAGTTTAGATTTTGCTCCAGCGGATGACAAGACTTTTAAATGTTTGGCATTGGCACGTGAAGCTGGTCGTATTGGCAAAACAATGCCTTGTGCGCTTAATGCTGCAAATGAGGTTGCAAATCTTGCTTTTAGACAGGGAAGTCTATCATTTTTGCAGATTGCCCACGTTGTCGAGAAAGTCATGGAGTTAACAACGGTACAAGAGTTGCAGTCCTTAACGCAGCTTGTTGAGGTAGACAAGCGGGCACGCGCATTGACAAAACAGTGTATTGATGAGGTTATCTAATGCCCCAATTTGTATCTACGCTTTCGGCAATCTTTTGGGGAGTTTTGGTGCTCTCCATTTTAGTAACGGCTCATGAAGCAGGCCATTATTTTGCAGCACGTTTTTGTAAGACACGCGTAACAGAGTTCTTTATTGGAATGCCTTCACGTTATAAGTGGTCGTGGTGCAGTAAAAAACATGGTACTGAGTTTGGTATTACACCTGTGCTTTTAGGCGGTTATACCAGGATTTGTGGCATGTCTCCGCTTAGTCAGGTAAATTATGCACAAGCACTTGCGCTTGTACAGGCTCACGGAACCATAACAGTACAGCAAGCGGCAGATGAACTTGGCTGCTCAGAAGATGATGCTTACAGCATTTTTGAGATGCTCGTTGATTGGGCTTCCATCGAACCCTATTACGAGCTGGAGGATGGCCAGAAGCCCGATACACGTTTTAGACCAACATCATATAAAACCACACTGCGCGATGCATCGTTTAACACTAAGTTTGATGATTCGTTTGACGAAAACACTTGCCTTATGCAGGCAGGTTCTGCGCAGCCTCTACAACAATCTGCTGAGGCTTTTTTTGCACAAGAGCAGGAAAAAATCTACATTGGAAAAAAGTTCTGGGCTCGCTTCCTTATGATTTTTGCCGGTCCTGTAGCAAGCTTTATAACAGGTGTACTGCTCATGGTCTTATCTTTGAGTGTTTTAGGCAAGGATATGCCTACCAATATGCCAACTGTTGGGTCTGTGGTGGAGGGTTCTCTTGCTCAGCAGGTTGGTTTGCAAGCAGGGGATACATTTGTGACCATAGGCGGTCAAAAAATAGATGCCTTTACAGATTTTGTGCTTGTGATTAAAGAGAAACTCGATAAGCATGAGTCATTTGAGCTGACGTACGAACGTGATGGGGTTTCTCAGTCGGTACAGGTTGTTCCAGATCAAGATACCAAAATTTTTGGTGTGCGTGCTACGGTAGAGCATAAGCATTTCTCAATACCAGAAGCAATTGGGGTTACTTGGAATTTCTCGGTACAAATTGCTCAGTTTGCAGTTAAGCTCATCATTCCTACTCAGACTTTAGATGTGGTTTCTCAATCGTCGTCAGTTGTAGGCATTTCTGTTATGGCCTCTCAGGCAGCAGCATCTGGTGTAGGAGACCTGTTGCTGTTTGCTGCGCAAATTTCCCTTTCTCTGGCCTTTATGAATCTTTTGCCCATACCACCTTTGGATGGAGGAAAGATTTTAATTGAGATTGTTCAGGTTATTATTCGCAAACCGGTAAGCGAGCGAGCACAAGCATACATTTCTTTTGCAGGTGTCGCTTTATTTGCTTGTCTGTTTTTACTGTCACTCAAGAATGACATTCTTCGGTTTATATAAAGGTCGTGTAATTTGTAATGCTTATTACCAATATGGATATTGGTGCGCGAACAAAAACCCATCGCGTATACGTGGGTGATGTTGCAATAGGCGGTGGATCAGCTGTTGTTGTGCAGTCTATGACTAACACTAATACAGCAGATCCTCAAGCTACGCTCACGCAAATTTTTCAGTTGGCAGAAGCTGGATGCGAGATTATCCGTGTAGCAGTTTCCAACAAGGAGGCTGTTCTTGGTTTTGAGGAAGTTTGTGCTCAATCTCCACTTCCTGTTGTGGCAGATATTCATTTTGATCATAGACTAGCTGTGGAAGCTGCGCATCGTGGTGCTTCTGCATTACGTATTAATCCTGGTAATATTGGTTCGTTTTCAAAGGTAGATAAGGTTATTGAGGCTGCCTCAGAGGCTCATATTCCCATTCGTATTGGTGTAAATGCTGGCTCTTTAGCAAAAGAAGTGGATGAGCGTCAGGATATGACTCAACCGCAAAAGCTGGTTGCTTCATCTGAGTCTTTTGTCGAGCATTTTGAGAAATGTGGTTTTACTGATATTGTGCTTTCCGCTAAGGCACATGACGTTACTACCACCTTGGAAACCTACCGTGAGCTTTCACAGGCACTTCCTCATATTCCACTGCATTTAGGCGTAACGGAAGCCGGCACAAAGTTCCAAGGCACTATTAAGAGTGCTATTGGTCTGGGCTGTCTGCTTGAACAGGGGATTGGCGATACTATGCGTGTCTCTCTTACAGCGGATCCTGTGGAAGAAGTTAAGGTTGGGTGGGAAATCCTAGCCTCTTTGGGAATGCGTCGTCGAAGCCCTGAATTAGTAAGCTGTCCTACCTGTGGTCGCACAAAGGTCAATCTAATTCCCATTGCAGAAGAAGTGGAGCGACGTTTACAAAACCTTTCCGTGCCTATTTCTGTTGCTGTTATGGGATGTGCAGTCAACGGCCCTGGTGAAGCACGAGGTGCAGATATTGGTGTTGCCTGTGGGTATGGTCAGGGACTGGTGTTTGCTGGTGGAGAAACCTTGCGTCGTGTGCCAGAGGACCAGATTGTAGATGCGCTGTTTGAGGAGATTCAAAAGCGTTTTTGTTAACATCTATGCAGCGTTTATTATCTAATACGTATCAGCACACTTATTGGTAGTTCTTTGAATGTTTTGCTGTAAAAAGCAGGCTTTTTGTACTAGTTTCAACGGGGGTTACCCCCAAACAGAGAGGATTACTCGTGAAGTCGTTCCATAAGATGAGTAAGCTCTATGCGCCCACGCTCAAGGAAGATCCTGCAGATGCAGAGCTTGCTAGTCATAGGCTTATGCTTCGTGCAGGTATGATTCGTAAGGGTGCTGCGGGTCTGTATAGCTATTTGCCTTTAGCATGGCGTTCTCTTCTTAAAATTGAGAATATCATTCGAGAAGAGATGGACGAAATTGATGCACAAGAGATGCTCGTTCCTATTTTGACTGATGAAGACTTATGGAAGCAGTCTGGTCGTTGGAATGCTTACGGCCCTGAGCTTATGCGCATGCACGACCGTCACGAACACGTTTATGCGCTTGGTCCAACACACGAGGAGTCGTTTACAGATCTTGTGCGCAATGAATTACGTTCTTATAAACAGCTACCAGTAACGCTGTATCAGATTCAAGACAAGTTCCGTGATGAGCGTCGCCCTCGTTTTGGTCTTATGCGTGGTCGTGAGTTCATCATGAAGGATGGGTATTCTTTCTCGGCCGATCAAGAGTCTTTACAAGAGTGTTATGACCAGGAAAAGGAAGCCTACGCAAAGATTTGTGACCGCATTGGTCTGCGTGCCCTGCAAGTAGTTGCGGATTCTGGCCAAATAGGTGGCGACACTTCTGTTGAGTTTATGGCGCTGGCAGAGTCTGGAGAGGCCGAACTAGTATATTGCGATGACTGCGGTTGGGCAGCAGATGTTGAGGCTGCAACAGCTGGAGTTTCTCTACAGTCTTCTGGTGCAGGAGAGCTTGAACACATTTACACTCCTCAGATTTTCACCATTGAAGATCTGGCCGATCAACTAAATGTTCCTACTTCTGCAACAGTTAAGGCACTTGCTTTGGTGAGTGAAGAATCTAACAAGGTAGTTTGTTTTATTCCTGGTGACCATGAGCTGAATGATTGTAAGGCCGAGAAATTCTTTGGTGAATATCACCTTATGACCGAGGAAGAGCTGGCAGAGGCTGGTTTGGTTCGTGGCTTTATGGGTCCTGTAAACTTACCCGAGGGTATAGAGGTGTACGCAGACACTACACTTAAGGATATTGAGTTTTGGACTGTTGGTGCTAATGAGGTTGATTATCACTTCTTGCATGCTCAGCAAAAGCGTGATTTCACAATTAGTAATTGGGTAGATTTGATTTCTGCTAAGGCTGGTGACAGCTGCCCTCATTGCGGAGCCCCTCTCAAGAGTGCTCGTGGCATTGAGGTTGGTCAGGTATTCCAACTTGGTACTAAATATTCAGAGGCTATGGGTGCAACCTTTATGGATATTAATGGTCGCGAGAAGCCCTTGGTGATGGGTTGCTACGGCATTGGCGTTTCTCGTACCTTAGCTGCTGTTATTGAGCAATATCACGATGCTAATGGTATTTTCTGGCCCGTTAGCGTTGCTCCTTATGAGGTTGAAATTGTGCCTTTGGATGTTAACGATGAGATTGTTTGGCCCGTTGCTACTCAAATTGCAGCCGAGCTTTCTGAACTTGGCATTGAGGTTTTGGTTGATGACCGCAAGGAACGTCCTGGCGTTAAGTTTGCAGATGCGGATTTGATTGGCATGCCGTATCAGGTGATTTGTGGTAAAAAGGCCATTGCAAGTGGTACTGTTGAGATTAAAAATCGTGCTACTGGAGAACGTAGCGAGGTTGCTATCTCTGAGCTTGCTCAGATGCTTGCAAAAAAGATCAAAGAACAACGCGCATAGTTACTACAAAGTTGAGAAACCATATTTAGCGTTTGTATCTTGAGGTTAGATACAAAGAAAGGTCGGGGAGTGCTCCTCGACCTTTTGTTTTGTATGGTGGGCCCAGCAGGATTTGAACCTGCAACCCAGGGATTATGAGTCCCCTGCGCTAACCGTTGCGCCATGAGCCCTTAATAAAAAAGCGACGGCACGTGCCGCCGCCCTCATTTACATGGTGGAGAATAGGGGGATCGAACCCCTGACCTCATGACTGCCAGTCATGCGCTCTCCCAGCTGAGCTAATTCCCCATGGGTTAATGCTTGAATAACTATAGCAGAGCAAGGTTTTTGGTCAAGCAACGTGATAAAAAAAGATGAAATATTTTAACTGACTCAAGATATTCCCAAATTTATCTATTTAGTGGAACAGATGTGCTCAAACTTAGTAATGGATATTTGGGTGAGTGTGGACTTTCGTCCCTTTACGGGGTTTAAGCTGCCAAAATAAGAGGGTACAAGTAAAAATAATCTTCGCCATTCATGATTTAATGAGCAAGTCACGCTACGGTGATATGGGTGCATAGACATGATTGTAAAGAGAACCATAATTTTACCGGCGCCACGCGCTGTTATTTTTCAAAAATTGCAGCAGCCGGAAACTCTTCAATATATTGCAAAGCCATTTGCCATCTTTGAGTCAGTGGGTGAGTCTGTTCAAGAGTGGACCGTAGGGAGTACATCGACCTATCGTTTTCGCCTCTTTGGTGTTATCCCTTTCTGTACGCATACAATCCACATCGTTCGATTCGATCAAGACGGCATCAGCAGCCAGGAGGAAAATGAGCATGTTCCCGTGTGGAACCATGAGATAAAGCTGATAAAGCTGGATGGCAGTCGCACGGAATATACGGATAGGGTAGAGATCAAGGCAGGATGGAAAACGATCTTTATCTGGCTGTGGGCAAAAGCATTTTATGCACACAGGCAACGCAAGTGGGTCAGATTATTGCGGGAATAAGGACTGGATGAAATGATGATTGCATTGGAATTAGTCCTGTACTGCCTTTTGTTCACAGTAATGGTGAGATATGCAGTGAGAGGCGGAGCAATCGATGGGTTGTATTTTTATCCGAAGACCGTACAGGATCGAGCTATTGAAATAGGTCTGACCACAAAAGAAGTGATGCGGCGCAAACAGAAGATTTTCATGACCGAGTTCTGCATGGTCATGTTGGCTGCATTAGTGCTTATTATTGGTGTGGTGCATAGAGTGTCGGATTTCAAAACAGCGTATCTGCTGGCTCTGCTGTTTTTAGAGGTGATGAACTGGTATGACGGCATCGTGATTGACAAACTATGGGTAGGACACAGCAGGTTTTGGATACTGCCAGGCTGCGAAGAACTGCCATTTGTTCAGACTTGGAAGCAGGTGTTGAAAAAGCGAGGCGCTCTTACACTGATTTGGGTTGTCGGTGCAGCAATTGTTGCTGGAATCGTCATGCTAATTTTTTAAGCTGGTTTCTCTACTCGTTTTGCAATATCTACTGGTGTTTCAGTAAAGAATGCGCACGATTGCGATGGGGAATATCGTTGAGGTTTTGCAGTGACGAAAAAGCTAGGACATAAATTTCTCTGTATTTGAGCTAAAAAATGTTGTAATACAGCTAGTAGTATTCTGCTATAGTAGGGACGCACGGGCGATTGGCTCAGGGGTAGAGCACTTCCTTCACACGGAAGGGGTCACTGGTTCAAATCCAGTATCGCCCACCAAAAACAGTAAGTCAGACGGTATATTTACCGCCTGACTTTTTTATTGCCTTTGTTTGATTACTAGTCTTAGGGGTTGTCCTATGGTTTCTCACGAGAGTGCATTGGAATAAAAAGGAAGTCCCATGCCGCTGCGTTGCTGCGGGGGGGGACTTCTTTTTGTTGTAGCATGCCATACGACTGCATATATCACCATACTTATGAAGGACGGTGAATGCTGCGTATAAAATCCTATTTGTCCAGTATAATTTACTTATAAAATATATATGTAAGTGGGAGTAATTCTGTGATAGTTCTTGCAGATAAAATAGCAAAGTCCTTTGGTGGTCGCACGTTATATACAGGTGCAACTTTACAGCTTAATGCTGGTGAACGCTGGGCTCTGGTAGGGCCAAATGGTGCTGGAAAAACCACCTTGCTTAAAATTATTATGGGTCAAGAAAGCTATGATGAAGGCTCAGTTAGTTTTGCACGCGGCACCTCCATTGGCTATCTGGAACAAGAAAACAAGCTCGCTGGTGAGAAAAGTGCACTAGGTGAAATGATGGACTCTGCCACAGAGATTAAAACTCTAGCAAAGCGCATCTCTGAGCTTGAACAGCAGATTTCTATAACTACAGACAATGATCTTCTCGCTGGCATGTTGGAAGAGTATGGACGAGCGCAAGATCGTTTTGAACATGCTGGTGGATATGAACTAGAAAGTCGTGCTCGTCAAATTTTATGTGGTCTTGGGTTTCCTGTAGAAGATCTTGGCAAGCCAGCCAAGGACTTTTCCGGTGGATGGCAGATGCGTATTGCTTTGTCAAAACTGTTGCTTCGCCATCCAGACTTACTGCTGTTGGACGAGCCTACTAACCACTTGGATTTGGAAAGTGTTCGTTGGCTTGAATCGTTTATTTCAAACTACGATGGTGCGGTATTGCTGGTAAGTCATGACCGGTCATTTATGGATGCTTGTGTAAGCCATGTTGCAGCATTGGAAAACCGCAGTTTGGTAACCTACACGGGGAATTATTCTTCATACTTACACCAACGTTCAGATAACTTGGAGCAACTGCGTGCTAAACGAGCTGCTCAAGAGCGCGATATTGCTCATATGGAAGTATTTATCGAGAAGTTCCGCTATAAACCAACTAAAGCAAAACAGGTTCAGGAACGTGTCAAAAGGCTCGAAAAGATAAAAGAAGAACTGGTAGTACTTCCAGAACAATCTAAGCATGTGCACTTTAGATTTCCCGAGTCACCTCGGACGGGTGACTCTGTTATTGCTGTCAACAATGTTACCAAGGCATATGGTAATAACCTTGTGTATAAGGGTGTTGACTTTACACTATACCGTGGTGATCACGTAGCTCTGGTTGGCCCCAATGGCGCTGGTAAATCAACACTTATGAAGCTTATTACAGCTCACACCAATCCTACAAGCGGCAGTATTGAACTTGGTCAAAATGTAACCAGTTCCTACTATGCACAGCATCAGCTAGAAACACTTACGGCATCTAATACTGTTTTACATGAAATGGATAAGGTTGCAACTGGTTGGACAACCTCAGAAGAAAGACGCCTACTAGGTGCCTTTTTGTTCCATGGAGATGATGTAGATAAGCGTGTGGGAGTACTTTCTGGTGGCGAGCGGGCACGTTTGGCGCTGGCAAAGATGTTGGTAGCGCCAGATCCTCTGCTGTGTTTGGATGAGCCTACCAACCATTTGGATATCGACTCTGTTCAAGTGTTAGAAGAGGCATTGCAAAATTTTGCGGGCACTATTGTTCTTATCAGTCATGATGAGCATCTTGTACGTGCCATTGCAAACAAAATTATTGATGTTCGTGATGGCAAGGTTACAGTCTACGATGGCGATTACGAATACTACCTGTTTAAGCGTGCAGAACTTGAAGCGCGTGCGGATGGTGGGCAGACATCTCTTACATCTGCTAGTAACATGCATGTCTCTTCTGGAGCGGATCAGATTAAGCAAGTTACAACAGTCGCAACTGCAACTTCTGCTTCACAAGGCAGGAATGTAAAGACTAAAGAGCAACGCCGTGCAGAGGCACAAGCGCGCAACGCTGCCAATAAGAGACTTTCGGGTACCAAAAAGCGTCTTCGAGAGGTTGAGGCGGCGTTGGAGCCTGCGCAATTGAGGTATAAGCAACTTATGGAACTTATGGCATCGGAAGAGTTATATGCGGATTCCAACAAGTTCGATAAGGCAATGAGTGAATACACAGCACTCTCCAAGAAAATTCCGGTGCTCGAGGAAGAGTGGCTTGACTTACAATCAAAACTGGAGGAGGCAAAACTTGAATAGCAATGCTTCTAGTATTTTTCATAGCCTAAGCCTACTTGCGCGAGTTCTTGCATGGATATGTTTTGCGTGCGTAGTTCTTTTGTGTTTCTCGGTAGGCTTTTTACGTCCCGTATTGGTTCAAATTCAAACAGCCATTACGATACTTTTACCTGAAGGTTTACGTGGGGTTGCAGTTATTCCTACACCCTTTGGGGGCGCGTTTAGAGGAGACTTTGCGCTCATAGCAGTTGTACTATTTTTATTGGACTGGTTATTTATTCGCCTTCATGAGGCGTTTAAGTAAGAAATACGGGAGTCTTACGTTGTTTTCTGGACTTACGAGCATATTTCAGGAGCCCTTATATGTAGTGCTTCAGGTTGCTGCTGTTATTGTTGCATTAGTGCTGCATGAACTCGCTCATGCTGTTGTTGCTTTTATATGTGGGGATACCACTGCAAAAGATGCAGGTCGCATAACGCTTAATCCTGCTGCACATCTAGATCCATTTGGTTCTGTTATTTTACCTATGATGTGCATGATTATGGGTGGCGGGATTGTAGCTTTTGCTAAGCCTGTTCCTTACAATCCATTTAATTTAAAACATCGTAAGCGTGATGAAGTATTAGTTGCGTTAGCTGGTCCTGTAAGCAATCTAATCCAAGCGCTTATTGCTGCCATTGCACTTGGTATTGTTATTGTGCTGGTCGATGTTTTTGTTTGGTATGACACCGTAGGTGGGGATGCACTTATCTATTTTGTGAGCAACTATTTGGTGGTTAATATTTCGCTTATGCTTTTTAATCTTATTCCCTTGCCGCCTTTAGATGGCTCTGCTGTTATCTTCCCGCTGTTAAGCGAAAAAGGTCAAGCGCTGTATTACAACATTCAAAATAAGGCACTGCCAATCTTTTTGCTTATCGTTTATATCTTGCCTTCCATATTGAATTTTGATCCCATTGGACTCTATATTTATGGTGTAGGCGGTATGATTATTAACCAACTTTTACAGATAGCTGTTGTAGTGCAAGAAATATTACAGCCTCTGTTAATGGGAGTTATGTAATGTCATATCGCGTTTCTACCCAAGTATATTCAGGTCCATTTGATCTTTTATTGCAGCTTGTAAGTAGGCAAAAAGTAGACATTGGTGCTATTTCCATTAGTGAAGTAGCTGATCAATATCTGTCCGAGATTGAGCGTATGTCAGACATGGATTTGGATGTGGCAAGTGATTTTGTGCTTGTTGCTTCTACCTTGCTTGACATCAAAGCATCTTCGCTGGTGCCACGTGACTTTGTGATAAAGAAGCGTGATACCGATTTGGATGATGAAGAAGATGATTTGTCTGATTTGAGTCCAGATGAAGCACGAGAAGTTCTTATTGCTCGCTTAATTGCATATAAGCAGTTTAGAAATGCCGGTATTGCATTGGGTGCCCGTATGGAAAATGAAGCACGTATGCACCCGCGTACCGCTGGAGCTGATCCACAATTCCTTAATCTTATGCCAGATTATTTGGAAGGTATTACGCTGCGAGGATTAGCTGTTATCTGTGCGGACTTGGACAGTAGAAAAGAAAGCTTTTTGTTAGAAGCAGAACATATTGCACCTAAGCGTTTGCCTGTTGCACTTACCGTGGCTTCGGTAGATCGTTTGACACGCGCTCGTAAAATGCTTACGTTTTCTGATTTGCTGGATGGACAGATGTCTCCAGAGCAAGTCGTTGTTACTTTTTTAGCGGTACTGGAGTTATTCAAGCGCGGTTCTATTACAGTTGTTCAGTCAGAAATATTTGGTGAAATTGACATCGCTCGCGTAGAAGGTGCTCCTGCTTATGAGGCCGGAGATGAACTTTCGAGCGTGGGGGAGGAAGAATAAATGTCAGATCTTCAGTCCATGGATTCGGGATTGCTTAAGCCTACGCTTGAAGCAATGTTACTGGTTGCTAGCGAACCTGTTTCCGCGGTAGCACTTTCTAAAATTCTTGGTAATACACCTGGAGAAATTGCAGGAGCTTTAGCAGAACTTTCTGCAGAGTATGCAGATGCCAACCGTGGTTTTCAACTACGTGAGGTTGCAGGGGGTTGGCGCTTATATACGCACCCTGCATATCATGAACAGGTAGAAGAGTTTGTTTTGTCATGGGATACCAAAAAATTGTCTCAAGCTGCATTGGAAACCTTGGCAGTTATTGCGTACCATCAGCCAGTTACGCGTGAGGGTGTTCGCGCTATCCGTGGCGTTAATTCCGATGGTGTTGTTTCTTCCTTGGTAGATAAGGGTCTTGTGCGTGAAATTGGACGTGATACTAATCATGGTCAGGCAATTTTATATAGTACTACGCAGGTCTTTCTTGAGCGTTTTGGTCTAAAATCGCTTAAAGCTCTACCTGATTTGGAGCAATTTGCCCCTGATGAGGAATCTAAGCAGTTTATTCGTGAACGTTTGAGCGGCAGATCTATTGATTCCACCTTAGAAGATATTGACGAAGACTTGGACGAAGAGCGCGAGCTTCTTGAGGTAGACGAGGATAATGCTGAGGCAAGTTCAGACAATGACTAGCCAATCTTTTTCATCTAATAAGCCTCATAACCCTATCGAGAAAACTAACGCAACTGAAACTGAACAAGAAGAACGCATTGTTCCTATGCGCTTACAGCGTTTTTTGGCGCGTGCAGGTGCAGCAAGTCGTCGTGGATCAGAAAACTTGATGACAGCTGGACGGGTGCGTGTGAACGGGTACGTGGTCACCGAACTTGGCTCTAAAGTTGATCCACTCATTGATGTAGTTACTGTTGATGGCATTGTGTATACGCTTACTCAAAAGTCAGTCTTTCTAATGCTTAACAAGCCCGCGGGGTTTCTCACCACCATGAAGGATCCCCGTAATCGTCCATGTGTAGCATCTTTGGTACCAACAGATCAGCATCCGGGATTGTTCCCAGTAGGTAGGTTGGACAAAGATACAACGGGTTTGTTGTTGTTTACTACAGATGGTCAAGCTGCTCAAAATATGTTGCATCCATCTAAGCATGTAACCAAACACTATATTGCGCTGGTAGAAGGCATTGTTTTAGACGAAGATTTGGAACCATTGCGTCGAGGGATACTGTTGGATGATGGTCCTTGTGCACCAGCACAATGTGAACTTGTGGATAAAAATTCTCGCCAAGCTATGTCCGTTGTAGGCCGTAAGTACCATGCGCAACACTTAGAATACAAAGCTAGTACCGTGGTGTGCTTGGCTATTCATGAAGGCAGAAAACATCAAGTTAAGCGCATGCTTGAGGCTATAGATCATCCCGTCATTCGCCTGCATAGGCAAAGTTTTGGTCCATTAAGTCTTGGAAATCTCAAACAAGGTTCATGGCGATTACTTACAGATCAAGAATTAGCAAGTCTCACTAAAATGGGTATACAACAGTAGTTTATTCTTTACAAAGTGGAGGCATACGTGAAGGTAGCAATTGACGGACCTGCGGGTTCTGGCAAGTCGACTGTTGCAAAACAAATTGCAAAAAAACGCAATCTGTCGTACTTGGATACGGGTGCAATGTATCGTAGTGTTACATTTACTTGTCTTGAGCAAGGAATTGACCTTACAAATACCAAAGACGTTATTGCTGTCGCTCAGTCTATTGATATTCGTTTTGAGCAGGGCGAAGCCGGACAGCGTGTATTTGTAAATGATGTAGAGGTTACATCACAAATTCGCACAGCTCAGGTTGATCAAAACGTGTCTACGGTAGCAGCAATTCCTCAGGTACGCGAGGCAATGGTAGAACTACAGCGTAAGTCTGGCGAGAAAATCGATGTAGTTGCTGAGGGGCGTGACATTGGCACTGTTGTGTTTCCCAACGCTGAGGTTAAGGTCTTTTTAACAGCAGACGCTTCTGCTCGTGCACATCGTCGTGCGGTAGAGCGTGAAGGTGGTAACGCTGCCAAACAAGATGTTGCAACGGATAGCGTGCAAGAGCAGCAGATTCTTGAGGATATTGTCCGTCGTGACAAAATTGATTCAACACGTGAAACCTCTCCATTGGTTCCTGCTTTTGATGCTATACATATTGACTCATCTAACCTGTCTGTAGATGAAGTGTGTGCTCAAATTGAGAAACTCATGGATAAAGCAGCAGCAAAAAAAGCTTCTGAGCTGCAGACTGGAGCTACAATAGATACATCTTCTGTTGTAGAACAGCAGTCTGTGGCCTCTAAAGACACAGGGGAACTGTATTACGAAACTAAAGTTCAAGATTTCCCCCTACACGCACGTATCTTTTTAAAAGTATTGGTGGTGCTTTGCAATGCATACACCAAGCTTAAATATCGTTGGACTATCGAGAATCTAGAAACGCTTTTGACAGCATCTGCTAATCGTGGGGTTGTTGTTATTATGAACCACGTTTCTTTTCTCGACCCTTTCCTTCCCGCTTGCGCCATGATTTTAGCAGGAAGGAGCCTACGTCCCATCTATAAGGACGACTTCAATCGTTTTGGTATTTTGCATTGGGCTTTACCACGCTTGGGTGCTATTCCCGTTGCTCGTGGTACTGCAGACATAAAAGCTCTGCGTCGTGCTCAGCGCGCCTTACAAAAAGGGGAGTCTATCCTCATTTATCCTGAGGGAACACGTATTCGTAAGCCAGATCAGATTCCACAAATTCATGGCGGTTTTGCACTTATGGCAAAAATGGCTAAAGCCGATATTATACCTATGGCCATTGTGGGTGCGTTGGATATTACGCCTCCTGGCAAACACTACCCTCGTCCTAAAAAGGTATATTGTCGTGTTGGTGAGCCGCTATCTTTTAAGGACATCAAAGCAAAGGGTCGCAAGGAGCAAGTAGTAGAGATGGAACGTGTGGCAACACAAAAGATGTATGAACTACGCGATCAGCTTAGAGCTGAACATCCTGGAAGAAAGTAGCACGTAGACTTATGACTCTGCCAACAATAGAAATTGCAGCTCAGGCAGGTGCCTGCTATGGCGTAGAGCGTGCGTTGCAGATGGTAAAAAAAGCAGGTGTTACGCACGGGGGTTCTGTTCAAACATTGGGACCACTCATTCACAATCCGCAGGTTGTTCAAGAGCTTGAACAAGATGGTATACGTGTGGCTTCTCATGTAGATGAGGCCACCGCAAACGTAGTAGTTGTGCGCTCTCATGGTGTAGCTCCTGAGGTGGTGCAACGTGCTCATGAATTACAAAAAACAGTATTGGATGCAACGTGCCCCTATGTAAAGAAAGTGCATTATGCGGCTAAGTTTTTAGAAGAGCAAGGCTATCAGGTTATTGTAGTGGGAGAGGCTGGTCACCCAGAGGTAGAGGGTACACGTGGTAATGCTCCTTCTGCTGTGGTTGTTGGTTCTCCCGAGCAACTTAAAGATGTAAAGCTTAGGCGTAAAGTTGGCGTAGTGGTACAAACAACTCAGTCTAAGGCCAACCTTCAAGCAATTTTGTCATGTCTTTTGGGTAAGGTTGAGGAGTTGCGTGTATTTGATACCATTTGCGCTGCAACTTCCGAGCGGCAAGCAGCGGCAGCTGATTTGTCTTCTCGCGTAGATACAATGATTGTAATTGGTGGTCGTATCTCGGCCAATACTACACGTTTAGCCGAGATATGCGCTGCTCATTGCTCCAATACCCACCATATCGAGAAGCCCACCGAGCTTGATCCATCATGGTTTGCCACATCAAAGCATATTGGAATTACAGCAGGAGCCTCAACACCAGCAAATCAAATTCAAGCTGTACAGGCTGCCATTGTTAATTTATGTGAGCATCTCTAACAGCTGATAAACTTAGTTACATGTGACTCAACTAAGGAGAGCCAAACATGACAAAACCAATTGTTGCGGTTGTTGGTCGCCCAAATGTGGGTAAGTCCACGTTGGTAAACCGCATTGCACAAGATAAAGAAGCTATTGTTCATGAGTCCCGCGGCGTTACGCGCGATCGTTCCTATCATGAGGCAGACTGGTCGGGCCGTGATTTTATTTTGATTGATACAGGGGGTATGGAACCTTCTCGCTCTGATGATGTCTTTGCCTCTCGCATCAAGGAACAGGCTGTTGCAGCTTGCGAAGAAGCCGATGCCATAATTTTTGTGGTTGATGGCTCGGTAGGCGTTACCGATGAGGATGAGGAAGTTGCTCGTGTATTACGCAAGACAAAAAAACCTGTTTTTTTGTGCGTAAATAAGTTGGATAATCCAGCAAGTGAAGGTGAGATTTGGGATTTTTACTCCCTTGGCATTGGTGAGCCCATTGCTCTTTCTGCAGTTCATGGTCATGGTACCGGTGATCTTTTGGACGATATTATTGCGGTCATCCCTGAAGATAACGAAGATGTCTATACGGATGACATGCTCAATGTAGCTATTGTGGGTCGTCCAAATGTAGGTAAATCTTCATTGACCAATAAACTTGCTGGTCGCGCGCGCTCTATTGTTTCTGATGTTGCAGGAACTACACGTGATGCTATTGATGTTGTGGTGGAACAAAACAACCAGAAATATCGCCTAGTAGATACCGCTGGCATGCGTAAACGTAACGTTGTGCATGAGGACATTGAATACTACAGCATGGTTCGCGGTTTACGAGCTATGGATAAAGCAGATGTATGTCTGTTGGTTATCGACTCAACCGATGGTGTTACCGAACAAGATCAGAAGGTTGCAGCAATGGCCATTGAGCGTGGTTGTGCACTGGCGGTTTTGCTTAATAAGTGGGATTTGCTAGAAGATGATCAGCAGCGTGAAGATGTTATTAGTTCCATCACACAACGTCTTACATTTGCGTCATGGGCACCCTACGTCCGCATTTCTGCTCTTACAGGACGCAGCGTGGACAAGGTATTGCAGCTTGCTTCGCAGGTAGCACGTGCACGTTCGCAGCGCATCTCGACAGCAAATCTCAATAAACTTGTTACACGCCTTCGCGAGACGGGCCATACCGTTGTTGATAAGAGCCGTCGTTTGAAGATTAAGTATGCAACGCAGGTGTCGGTTAATCCTCCCACCTTTACGTTCTTTTGTAATGCTCCTGATTTAGTAGATGACAATTACGAACATTATTTGGAAAATCGCTTACGTGAAACGTATCCACTGGAAGGTACACCCATCCGTCTGAGGTTCCGCAAGAAGGATTAGCATGGCAAATCCACTGCTTATAACGGTATGTCTCTGTGTTGGCACTTATTTTATTTGTGGTATACCGTTTGGTCTTATTATTACGTCCCTTATGACTCACACCGACATTCGTTCCATGGGTTCAGGAAACATTGGCTCAACCAATGTGGGACGTTCGGTAGGAAAAGTTGCTGCTGCCTTAACACTGCTGGCAGACACATGTAAGGCAATGATATGTAGCATTGCTGCTCGTGAACTTGTGACAGCAACGCTTGCAGCTACCAATCGTGCGGCAACCATGCCCGATGGAACATGGGGTTGGATTGGCGGCATGGTTGTATTGGCGGCAATCGTAGGACATGTCTTTTCGCCCTATTTGCACTTTGCAGGTGGTAAAGGTATTGCTGCAGGATTTGGGGCTATTATTGGGTATGCGCCATTGGTAGCCGTAGGTTTGCTTGTAGTATTTTTAGGTCTTGTACTTACTACAAAGCTTGTCTCGGCAGGATCGGTGGCCGCAGCAGTATCTATGCCTTTTTGGATGGCAGTGCTTTATCATGCATTGCTCCATGTATTAATAAGTGTTGCGCTTGCTTCTTGTATTGTTATATGGGCTCATCGTTCCAATATTGTTAAGTTGCTTCATGGAGAAGAGAAACAATTCTCTTTTCGTTCTTCGTGTAAGGACAAGTAATCATGTCACACACCGTTTGTGTTGTTGGAGCTGGTTCTTGGGGCACTGCTGCTGCGGGCTTGGTAGCACCGCATACCGATAAAGTTGTTTTGTGGGCACATTCTGATAGGGTGGCAAAATCAATTAATGCCACACATCGCAATCCTTGCTATTTGTCCGATTACGAGTTACCCAACAATGTAGTTGCTACGAGCTCTATTCAGCAGGCAGTACAAGAAGCATCAGAGCTGCTGTTTGTTGTTCCTTCGGCACACCTACGTAGCGTGGCACATCAGGTTGCTTTGTATCGCAAAGCTGGTGTTCCGTCTTTAGTGCTTACTAAGGGTATGGAGCATAAAGGCGCCAAAACCATGGCAGAAGTTGTTGCGGAAGAGTTAGGAGAACCAGAACTAGTTTGTGCCTTGTCTGGTCCTAATCATGCAGAAGAGATTTGCAAAGGTAAAGTTGCTGCTTCTGTTATTGCAGGACCTCGTTTGGATATGGTAGAACGCTTCCAAGCTCTTGTACTTTCCCAGAATTTTAGAACCTATATTTCTGATGACCTTATTGGCGTAGAAGTGTGTGGTGCAGTAAAGAATATTATTGCGATTGCTGCTGGTATTGCTGTGGGGTACGGCCAGGGAGATAATACGCTTGCTGTTATTATGACACGCGGTCTTGCAGAGATTGGTCGTATTGTAAGCGCAGTTGGGGGTGATCCTATGACCTGTATGGGTCTTGCTGGTATGGGTGACCTTATTGCTACGTGCACCTCTCAACATTCACGTAATCGAAGTTTTGGTGTGGCATTGGCTTCAGGTAGTACACTGGCTGATTACGAGGCACAAACACACATGGTGGTAGAGGGTGCCCGAGCAGCAAAAAGCGTCTATGAGATTGCGCAAGACCGTGCTATTGAGGTGCCTATTACAAAAGCAGTTCATACTATTTTGTATGAGGGTGTTTCACTTGAGCAGGGGTTAAAGGAGCTGTTAGAACGTAAGCCGCGCAGTGAATTTTATGGTTTTGAACGGGGATAAAAGGGTGGAAACTATGCACAAAGAGGTTTTAATTGCTCCATCGATCTTATCGGCAGATTTTATGCATTTGGGAGCCGAATTAGATCGTATTGCTACGGCTGATTACATCCATTTTGATGTCATGGACGGCAATTTTGTCCCCAATCTTTCTTTTGGTATTCCCATCCTTAAGCAGGTCAAGGCTCACGCTAGCTTGCCTGTAGATGTGCATCTGATGATTAAAAATCCAGATAAAATGATAGACACCTATTTGGATGCTGGTGCAGATTTGCTGTGCTTTCATATTGAAGCAGCCAAGCATGCTCATCGCATGATTTCTCGTATTCATGAGCGTGGTGCATTGGCAGGTGTAGCGCTTAATCCCGGAACATCACTAGCTCTGTTGGATTCTTTACTCTGTGATGTAGACATGATTTTGATTATGAGCGTTAACCCCGGCTATGGTGGTCAAAGCTATATTCCCACTACTGCTCAGAAGCTCAAAAAATTACATGCGCTATGCCAAGAAGCAGGAGTATCGCCTTTGATTGAGGTTGATGGTGGCATCAATGCTCAGACAGCTCAGGAAGTATGCAGTTATGGTGCCAACATGTTAGTGGCGGGTAGTGCTGTTTTCCGTGGCGATTATGCTCAAAATATTTCTGACTTGCGCGTTGCTGGCAAGTCTGGTCTGGATTTGCAAATATAACTGAGGTTTGTATGACATCCGAATTTATCTACTTAGACTATGCAGCATCTGCGCCTGTTAGGGAAGAGGCCTTTGCTGCATTACAAGAATATAGAGAAAAACCTTTTGCTGGCGCCAATCCCAACTCACTTCATACTTTGGGAAGACAGGCTTCTCAAGAGCTAGAGGCTTCGCGTAAGCGTATAGCACAGGCATTGGGCGGTGGATTTAGACCTACAGATATTGTATTTACCTCTGGCGGTACAGAGGCTAACAATCTTGCCATTTATGGCATTGCAGAGGCTATGCGTAAGAAGGATCCTACACGAACAAAAGTTATTTTTTCTGCTATCGAACACGATTCTGTGTTAGATCTTGTCCCCGCCATGCGTGAACGTGGCTTTGAGGTGGTATTGATACCACCTCAATCTGATGGTGCAATACACCCTGAGGATTTGCAAAAGCATATGGATGACCATGTTGCATTGGTTTCTATCATGCATGCAAATAATGAAACGGGCATTGTAAATAATATAGATGCGCTTGCTCAGGTAACACATGAGTTTAAAGCGTCCTTCCATACGGATGCTATTCAAGCTTTTGCGCGTATTCCTCTTGCAATAAACCAGGTAGATGCCGTAAGTATTGCATCACATAAGATTGGTGCTCCTATTGGTGCAGGTGTTTTAGCTTTGCGCCGCACCTGTCCCTTTAAAGCTCAAACCTTTGGCGGTGGTCAGGAACTGGGACGTCGTCCGGGAACGCAAGATGTACAAAGCGCCT
This sequence comes from Atopobium fossor DSM 15642, assembly GCF_000483125.1. Classification (GTDB taxonomy): domain Bacteria; phylum Actinomycetota; class Coriobacteriia; order Coriobacteriales; family Atopobiaceae; genus Atopobium; species Atopobium fossor. The sequence continues at coordinate 679,582 of NZ_KI519553.1, read as the reverse complement.
ATGTATTCTCGAAGATTGCTCAGATGGTTGTAAATCAAATGGGAGAGGTGCGTCCCTATGTTGCTGCACTTGCACAACAAGTCTATGACCGCCTCTGTGCAGAAGGTACGCATATTTTGCCAACCACTACTGCTACAATGGATAAGAATCGCTTACCGGGATTAGTAAGTGTTGTGGTAGACGGATTGGATTCAGAGACGCTCTTACTACAACTTGATGCTGCAAAGTTTGAGGTATCTGCTGGGTCTGCTTGTTCATCCGCATCTCTTGACCCAAGTCACGTTCTTACCGCTATGGGAATTCCACGTAACCTAGCTTTTGGTTCTCTTCGTATTTCCTTTGATGAGCGTGTTTCTTCAGAGGCACTTGATGCATTTTGCGATACGCTTTTACAGATAGTAAAAAGCTATCGCTAGAAACAAGGTAAACTTGTTCGTCTTCAACCGAATAAAGGCGGACCCGTTATTCAGGAGTCTACATGACGCAGACTGACGCTCTTTTGCGACTTCAAGAAGTCGATTTGGAGTTAATTCGTACCAAGCGGGCTCTTGCCGCTCTTCCGCAAAAGGAAAAAATTAAAAAAATTAAACAGGCTGCTAAAAGCTTAAGTAGTGAACTTACTAAGCTAGTAGGCGCACGTAAGGACGTTCAAATTGATCTGGATGACAATCGTGCGACGCACCAACATATGCTTGATTTAGTGGAAGAGGTTTCTACTAAGGTAAGTACTACGAGCGATTATCGTGCTATTGCAGACTTGGAGGCACAGCTTACCCACTTAGCCAAGCGTATTGAACGCCTTGATTTTGAAAAGGCTGCCTTGGATAAAGATTTGGCAAAGCTACAGGAGTCTGAGGCTAAAGCTTGCGCGCTTGGTCGCAAATTACAAAGTGAGGCACAGATTCAGGCTGATGCCTATAAACAAGCCACTGCAGACATTACTGCAAGTATTACAAATCTTAACGAAGAACGAGAGCAGCTGGTAAGTAAGCTGGATACAGAACTTCTTGAGAAGTACAACACAGCAGTCCAGCGTTTTGGTGGTCTTGCAGTAGAGAAGCTCGTGGGCAACAATCCATCGATTTGTCGAGTTTCTTTGCAGCCAAGTTCATATGCTGATATTCGCGCCCAAAACACAGAAATTACTACCTGTCCCTATTGTCATCGCATGCTCGTAGTTACTGATCCTTCGTATAACGCTTAAAACAAGTAGGTGTCATATGCTAGCCGTGTCCCCAAATGAGGCAACAAAGCGTCATGTATTGCTGTTGGTAACTGGTGGTATAGCAGTTTATAAGGCCGTGGAAGTACTGCGCGCTTTGCAAAAAGCAGATGTGGATGTTCGTGTTGCCATAACAGCCGATGCTTGTAAGTTTGTGGGTACGGTAACGTTTGAGGCTTTATCGGGACACCCTGTTGCCACGAGTTTGTATGACTATCCTGAGTCTAGTATTCCCCACATTGATCTAAGCGCGTGGGCAGATGTTGTGGTGGTAGTTCCTGCTACAGCAAACATCATTGCAAAAATGACATATGGCTTGGCGGATGAGATAGTAAGTGCCACATTATTAGCTTGCGAGAAACCCCTTGTACTTGCAGCTGCTATGAATACACGCATGTGGAATAACCCTGCTACACGCACAAATGTTGCCACGCTTAAAGATAGAGGCGTGCAGTTTGTGCATCCTGTTTCTGGTCTATTGGCCTGTGGAGATACGGGTACTGGCAAACTGGCAGCTGTATCCACCATTGTGGATGTAACTTTATGTGTATTGAATCAAGCAGTTTGTGGAATGCCCCTTGCAGGTAAAAAGCTGGTTATTACTGCAGGTCCTACACATGAGGCTCTTGACCCTGTGCGATATATATCCAACGCTTCTTCTGGCAAGATGGGTTACGCACTCGTACGTGCAGCGCGTAATGCCGGTGCGAATGTGACGCTTATTTCTGGTCCTGTTAATCTGGATATACCTTGGGGAGTGACTGTTGTTCAGGTTGATAATGCATCTCAGATGTACGAAGCTACGCTATCAGAATTTAAACAGGCAGATGCAGCAATTTTAACAGCTGCTGTAGCAGATTACACACCAGCTCATCCAGTAGACCATAAGCTTAAAAAATCGATCGAGAAGGTTAGTCAGATTGATTTGGTGGAAACTAAAGATATTCTCGCAAAGGTTAGTGAAGAGGCACATGGCCGTATTGTAGTTGGTTTTGCAGCCGAAACAAACAATGTACTGGAATATGCCAAGGCAAAACTCAAGCGTAAAAACTGCAGCATGATTGTGGCAAATGATGTATCACGCAAGGATTCAAGCTTTGGTTCAGATACTAATTGTGTAACCCTAGTTATGCCTCATGAGGTTGAGCACCTACCTACACTTGGAAAAGATGAGGTTGCGGTACGTGTTATTTCTAAACTTGTGCAGCTCATGAATAATGCGCAATTTGGCGTTGCTGCTCAGGAGGTTTAGGCCGTGGGAATTCTTATTGGTTGTGAAAAGATCTCTCATGAATGGCCTGGCAAAAAGGTTCTTTCTGAGCAAACGATAGGCATTAATGAAGGCGACCGCATTGGTATTGTTGGCAAAAACGGCGATGGTAAGTCTACCTTATTACAACTCATTTCTCATACGCTTGAACCAGACAGTGGTGTTGTGACCTGGCGCGGTGGTATTGGTGTTGGTTATTTAAGTCAAGTAGATGCATTGGATAACACAGCTACCATACATCAGGCTGTAGTGGGAGATATGCCTGATTATGAGTGGGCATCAAACCCTACCATTCGCGAGATTTTGTCGGCATTGTTGCCTGATGTGGACTGGGAGGGCATAGTAGGAGAGCTTTCTGGTGGCCAGCGTAGACGTGTAGATTTAGCACGAGTACTTATTGGCAACTGGGACGTTTTGCTCATGGATGAGCCTACTAACCACTTGGATATGGGTGCCATTAGCTGGCTTGCAGAGCATCTTACACAGCGCTGGCAAAATGGCCAGGGTGCGTTGCTGGTAGTCACTCATGATCGTTGGTTTTTAGACAAAGTCTGCCTGAATATGTGGGAGGTCCATGATGGAGTTATTGATCCATTTGAAGGTGGTTATTCTGCATATATTCAACAGCGTGTAGAACGTGAGCGTCAGGCTGCTGTGATAGAAGAGCGTCGTCAGAATATGTTGCGCAAGGAACTCAATTGGCTGGCACATGGTGCTAAGGCACGTACTTCTAAGCCAAAGTTTAGAATCGATGCTGCAATGGAGCTGATTGCAAATGATCCACCTTTACGTAATCCTTTGGAGCTTAAACGTTTAGCCATAGCCCGCCTTGGCAAAATGGTTATAGAAATGAAGGACGCTGGTTTTTCTTATATAGATACGAAAAAACCAATCTTTTCTCATATAGACTGGCTGATTGGTCCTGGTGATCGTTACGGTATTTTAGGCGAGAATGGTGCTGGTAAAACAACGCTGCTCAAGCTTATGACAGGGCGTACACAGCCTACGCAAGGTAGTGTGCGCGTTGGTAAGAGTGTACGCTTTGGTTTTTTGACACAAAACTTAGATGCTTTAGCAGACAAGCAAAATTGGCGAGTAAACGAAGTTTTGCATCAGTATAAAAGTAGTTACTACATTGATGGCAAAGCATATTCTCCTGAACGCTTGCTGGAGCGTTTAGGTTTTGATACTCGCGAGCTCATGAGTCGTGTATGTGATATTTCTGGTGGTCAAGCACGTAGACTTGCCATTATGTGTGTACTTTTAGAAGAGCCTAATGTGTTAGTTTTGGATGAGCCAGGTAATGACCTTGATACCGACATGTTGGCCATTCTAGAGGATCTTCTCGATAGTTGGCCTGGATCTATGCTAGTAGTTACACATGATCGATATGTAATGGAACGTGTAACAGACAATCAGTTTGCACTCATTGATGGTAAACTTCGTCACGTTCCAGGCGGTGTAGATGAATATCTTAGGTTGCTTAAGACTTCTTCAAATCGTACAGCGCTTGCGGAAAAGCCTATTGTAGGTGGGCGAGTTGGTGTTACTGCAGATGTTTCTTATCCGGGTGCTGCTGGCATACAAAAACTTTCGAATGCACAAGTACGGGAACTGCGTAAACGCCACGATTCTGTGGAGCGAAAACTTGCAACTGCATCCAAGAAGCCTACTCAAATTACGCAGCTTATGCATACGGTCGATCCTACAGATTTTGCTAAGCTTCAGCAGCTACAAGAAGAACTTGAACAGGCTCAAGCGCGTGTAGAAGAGTTAGAAATACAATGGCTTGAGCTCGAAGAGGCGCTAGAAGAGCAAAAACATGCGTAAACTATTGCAACGTTTTTTAAGACCATACACTTCAAAAGCGATTCTGGGCATTCTTACCAAGATGGTTGAGGTTATTTTTGAGGTTCTTACGCCGTTAGTAATAGCACGCATGATTGATTATGGGGTACATACCAATGATGTTGATATGGTGGTACGTCTTGGTGCCCTGCTGCTTGTATTTGCTGTAGTAAGTTACGGTTTTACTCTTATTTGTCAAAAATGTGCAGCATTGGTAAGTCAAGGTATTGGTACAGATATACGCACAACCCTGTACGAACACATTTCACAGTTTTCTTCTGGCGAAATGGATAGATTTGGGACGCCTTCATTGGTGACGCGTATTACGAGTGATGTAAATCAAGTACAGGTGGCTGTGGCTTTAGGCATTCGGCAGGTTACTCGTTGGCCACTTTTAGCATTTGGCTCTATTGTTGCTTGTATAAGCATTAACTGGGAACTTGGTCTTGTAGCGTTGATCAGTACACCTGTTGTGGGTCTTATTTTTTTCTATATCATGCGCGCTGCATTAACGTTTTATAAAACCATGCAGGATAAGTTGGACACCATCTCTCAAATCACTCGAGAAGCCCTCTTGGGCGTGCGTGTTATCCGTGCATTTAGGAAAGACGCTTACGAATCAAAACGTTTTATGGTTGCTACACAAGAACAAACAAGAGTGGCTATTGGGGCAGGCAAGCTTAGTTCGGTGCTTAATCCGGCAACTTTTTTTGTAATGTATACGGCAGTGCTTGTTATTTTGTGGATTGCAAGTAACCATGTCAACACTGGAAATCTAACCCAAGGACAGGTAGTTGCCTTTGTCTCATATATGACAACTACATTGATTTCTGTAAGCTATCTTGCAAACTTAGTCATCATTTTTTTGCGCGCATCCGCATCCTCTATTCGTATACTTGAAGTATTGGAAACCACACTGCATGTTACTTCTTCTACTCAAAAGACAGTTGAACTTAACTCTGAAGCTCCTGCTCTTTGTTTTAATCACGTAAGTTTTGGCTATGGTGATGCTATACATGAAGCATCTCTTGTATTACGGGATGTAGGCTTTACTATTCAGCCTGGACAAACCTTGGGTATCATTGGAGGAACTGGTTCTGGTAAGTCGAGCTTAGCTCAGTTGTTGGCGCGCCTATATGATGTAACAAGCGGTTCTATTGAGTTGTTTGGATCAGATATTCAGTCCTTTTCACTGCAACAGCTTCATGAACTTGTGAGTTATGTTCCACAAAAAGCTTCGCTCATAAGTGGTACTATTCGCTCAAATTTGCAATGGAGAAATCCAGATGCAACAGATGAACAGCTGTGGAATGCATTAGCACTTGCACAAGCCAAGGATTTTGTCGCAAAAAAGCCTAAACAATTGGATAGCGTAGTAGAAGCAGGCGGTAAGAATTTCTCTGGTGGGCAACGTCAGCGTCTTACTATCGCACGTGCGTTAGTTGCCATGCCACGTATATTGGTTTTGGATGATGCTGCTTCTGCTTTGGACTATGCAACTGAGGCACGCTTACGTTTGGCTCTTCATGAATTACGCCACCGTGTTACAAGTGTCATCATCTCTCAGCGAGTGTCTGCAGTTATGCAAGCAGACGCTATTTTAGTTCTTGATCACGGTCGAGTTGCTGGCTTGGGTACTCATCATGAGCTTTTGCATAGTTGTAATATCTACCAGGAGATTTGCAACTCCCAGTTAAGTCATGAGGAGGTGCAGTAAAAATGGCAAATGCCTATACCGGTATTGGTGGAGGTTCGGGAGTATTAACTACCATCAAAAATACGGGAAAAAGTGATTATGACTTGATAGGGGATAGACTTGATACACATACGTATTCGGTCAAACAGGTCCTAAGCTGGATTGTGTCAGTAGTAAAACCTCATGCTTGGCTGACGCTCCTTTCTTTTCTGGCAAGCGCTGGCGCAGTTTTACTACAGCTCTATGTACCTATTCTGATTGGTCAAGGTATTGACTTGCTTGTTGGCAAAGGCCAGGTGCAATTTCTTTTTTTGTTTAAGCTCTTACAGCATATTGCCCTTGTGGTGGCAAGTGCTGCAGTATTGCAGTGGCTTGCTGGCTGGTGTACCAACAAGCTTTCATATACAACCGTGCAAGATTTGCGTACGGTAGCATACGCTAAGCTTAAAGCTTTGCCCTTATCTTTTATTGATTCACACGCACATGGAGATTTGTTATCTCGCATCACTAATGATGTGGATCAAATAGGTGATGGTCTGTTGCAAGGATTTACGCAGCTTTTTAGTGGCGTTATTACTATTGTGGGAACCTTATTCTTCATGTTTAGCTTATCAATCCCAGTGGGGCTTATCGTTGTGGTTGTGACTCCACTATCTATAGTTGTAGCAAGTCTCATTGCGCGTTTCTCGGCTAAACATTTTGCTCAAACACAACAGTTGCAAGGTGAGCTGGGAGGCTATGCAGAAGAATTTATAGGAAGCCAAAAACTGATAGCAGCTTTTGGCTATCAAAAAACCGCTCAGACGCAGTTTGATGCTATTAATAAAACACTTTATACAGCAGGAGAAAAGGCACAGTTTATTAGTTCACTTTCCAATCCTTCTACGCGACTAGTCAATAATCTTATTTATGCGATTGTTGCTGTAGTAGGTGTGATTTGTATTATTACAGGCACACCTTCCGTGTTGACAGCGGGTCAGGTCCAGAGTTTTTTGGCATATGCAAACCAATATATGAAACCGTTTAACGAAATTTCCGGCGTGGTTACACAAATTCAATCTGCATTTGCCTCTGCTCGTCGTGTGCTTGCGTTGCTTGATGCCCCAGAAATGAGCGAGAATCTCCAGGCAGATAGTTTGTCTACCCACGATAATGGCGAAATTGAGTTTAAGAATGTATCGTTTTCTTATACAAGCGATAAGCCCTTCTTACATGATCTAAGTTTCCATGTATTACCAGGACAGACATATGCTTTGGTTGGACCTACAGGCTGTGGTAAAACAACACTCATAAATTTGTTACTGCGTTTTTATGACATAACGGGCGGTCAGATTCTTGTAAATGGTCAAGATATTTCTCAGGTAAGTCGCGAAAGCTTGCGTGAAGCATTTGGAATGGTTTTACAGGATACGTGGTTGTTTAAGGGTACGATTAGACAAAATATTGCGTATAGCAAGTCAGATGCAACAGATGATCAAATTATTACCGCAGCAAAAATGGCCCATGCTCATAAATTTATTCAACAGCTTCCCTCAGGATATGACACAGTTATTGATGAAGAAGGAGGCCTGCTCAGTCAGGGTCAACGTCAGCTGCTGTGTATTGCTCGTGTTATGTTGGCAAATCCTTCAATTTTGTTGTTAGACGAGGCTACGAGTTCTATTGATACGCGTACTGAACGTCAGGTACAGGATGCGTTTGACCAGATGATGCAAGGTTGTACATCACTGGTGGTGGCCCATCGACTATCTACCATTCGTAATGCAGACTGTATTTTGGTTATTGATAATGGTGTAATTGTCGAGAAAGGGTCGCATGATACACTTCTTTCTCAAAATGGATTTTATGCCAAGCTGTATAAAAGCCAGTTTGAGGATTTATAAGCATTCGATCTAAGTATCAAATTCGGATATATTACTGCAGGTTAAATGCCATGTTATTATACGTTGCTTTTGGCAACGGGATAGTTTGTATACCTTGTTGCTAAGCGGTAGCTTGTAAAGGATAAGGGAGTTTGTATGCTTAGCACAAACATCAAAACGCTTAGAAAGTCACAGGGATTATCACAAGAAGAACTTGCCCTTAAGCTACATGTGGTACGTCAAACCATATCTAAGTGGGAGAAAGGTCTATCTGTTCCTGATTCAGATATGTTGTTAGAGCTTGCAGAAATATTAGATGTGCCAGTAAGCGCGTTGCTGGGAGAGGATATTTCAGAGCAAAAACCGGATGAAGTTTATGTTTTAGCTCAAAAACTGGAACTCATCAATTTGCAGCTGGCAGAACAAAAACGCGTGCGTTATAAAACTGCTCGCATTTTGCTTTACGTTTTGTGCGTAGTCATACTTGGAGGATGTATTTTCTTCGGAGTACTTAATGGAAGCTATTTAGAGTGGAGTTATGCAGATCCTGAGTTAGCCGTAATGGGTGTGGGGTTACATGCGGTCGAGTGGATATTTATAAGAACTGCACCGGTAGCTTTTGTACTCGTATTATGTGGTCTTTGGCATTTGCGATAAAAACAATATTGCCAAAGAGTGGAGTGCTAATAAAAAAGCAGATGAACTCTGCCATCTGCTTTACTATTCTGGTCGGGTGGACTGGATTCGAACCAGCGACCCCTTGACCCCCAGTCAAGTGCGCTACCAAACTGCGCCACCACCCGTTACATATGCTCGCTTGAGCACAGGGAATAACTTACCATTCATTACGAACGCTTTCAAGCAAAACTTTACAGCATCTCAAAATTTTTCTTGTTTCATGCTGGCTACAATTTGTTTGCAACATAAAGTTAGGGAGTATGTGCGCTTTATTAATGCGGCGTTTTTAAGCGGTTGATAGGGTAGGATTAATCCGTATGTATCGGTAATCAAACTGTTGCAAGGGTAGTGCATGGCCAAGAATCGCCAAATAAAAGAGCGCGTTAAGAACAACCTTAAAAATAAGGCCGATTACGATGCTCTTACCGCACAACAAACGGGTCATACTACTAGTCCTGTTGGTACTCCAGATAACCCGAGTACTAGAATTTTTACTCTTGCAAATGCCATTACGTTTACTCGTTTAATCTTTACGCTCATCTTTTTGTATATATTCGTAACTGGCGAGAATCGCTATATTGCGCTGCTTTTTTATGCCACAGCAGCCATTACGGATTTTTTGGATGGCCAAGTGGCACGGCGCACGCAAACCGTTAGTTGGGTTGGCAAAATTATGGACCCCATCATGGATCGTGTTTTGCTATTTACAGGCGTTTTAGGTTTAGTTCTTACAAAAGAATTGCCTCTTTGGACTGCAATTTTTGTAATTGGTCGTGACGCCTATTTAGGTATTGGCGCTCAGATTTTACAAAAGTATCGCCGTCGTCCTGTGGATGTAATCCTTATTGGCAAGATAACTACCGCATTACTTATGTTTGGCTTTACTGACCTGCTGTTGGGTCTTCCTATGTTGCAAAGCCTACGCTTGGTCAAGGTGGACTGGTTGCCACTTCTTAACGGAACACAAGCACCTCTTGGCATGCTTGCTGTATATGCGGGTATTGTTTGCTCTGTTATCACTGCAATCATATATACCAAAACTGGTATTTCCATTATTCGTTCGAGTCGTTTAGATCAAAAGGAAGCAGCGTCACATGTTTAAGGCAAAACGCTTACTCGCCTCGATTACAGTCTTAGCAATACTTGCTATTGCATCTCTCACATCACCCATAAGCGCATTTGCACAGGAAGATATGCCCTTGGAGGAGCCGCAGCTTTCCGAAGCGCAAGCTGCTCTTATAGCAGACTCTTCTGGACAAACCCTCTGGTCCACAAACGAGAATACCGAGATGAGCTTAGCTTCTGTTACTAAGGTTATGACGGCAATGGTTGCCTTGGACTCGGGTGTAGATCTTAATGCTACTTACACCATGACTGCGGTTGATCTTGGCCCTAATTCTCAGACTGCAGGCTATAAGCCTGAAGACCAAGCCAAGCTATCTGATCTTCTTGACGTTATGCTGGTTTTTTCTGCTAATGATGCAGCAACAGAGATTGCTCGTATTGTTGCTGGTCACGAGGATGCCTTTGTGGAACTCATGAACAAAAAGGCGCTTGAACTGGGTATGACGCACACTCACTTTACAAATGTGCATGGTCTAGAAGATGCGGGGAATCACTACTCTTCGGTGCATGACATGATTATTATGGGTCGCCATGCAATGCAGCACTATCCACTTATTGCTGAGGTTGTAACCAAACGTTCTGTTACAGTTCCCGTGAATAATAAGAATAGAACATTTGAATCAACCGATGACCTTATGGAGACCTACGAGGGTCTTTTGGGTATTAAGACAGGTTCTGTTGAGTCTGGTACCACTTTTTTGGGTGCTGCTGAGCGTGATGGAGTACGCTTGTATTCTGCCGTGCTTGGCTGCGAAACTAATGATGGACGTTTTGCAGATAGTGCAGCCCTTCTCGACTGGGGCTTTGCTCACGTTACTAACAAGGTCATTGCTCAACCCCATACAATTGTGCGATGGGCTCCCTTTGCTTACAACTTTAGCTTTAAATGTCCAGTGTATGCCTCCGCAGCTTCTGGTGCCGTTTTTGACGGAGCTGCACTTAATTACAGCTCTTTACAGTATCGACCCAACACCTTGGTATCTTCTCAGGATGCCTATGGCGCTACTCGTTGGTACCAAGGAGAGCGTACTGTTGCTATTTGTTCATATCATGCAGGTATTCCTATGCTTGGTGTGCCATCATACGGCATCTTTAACACTTTCAATTTCTATAGCATGTAATACATCAGTGCGTTTTATGCTCAAGTAATACGTTCCAAACGAAGGTATAAATATGTCTTCTCATAGTTCTCAGGTTGACCTCCTTAAAGAGCATATGCTGTTGGGTGGAGTTATGGCCCAAAGACATCGTGCGCAGGTTGCCTTGCATTACCATTCTGCTTCTAACGAGAAAACCGCTGTGCTTGAGTCCTGTGCTCTTACGCATCTGGCAGATTTGGGCATGATGCTTGTAAGCGGAACAGATGCTCTTGGTCTCATACAAGCCGCTGTAGCGTGCACATTGCCTGATGTAGGATCTTTTGCTTACGGTGCTGTTTTATCCGGTGATGGTGCTTTATTAGGTGTTCCTATGGTAGTTCGTACAGGAGATACAGAGTTTTTGCTCTTGGATAATTCTTCTCGTTTTGAATTGCTATACGAGTGGATTTCTTGGCTTTCTCAGGTAGAGCAGCAAGGGGTAGCACCTTATGAAAACACTTCTGTCAGTAACGAATCTACTGCACTTGTGCCATTTCAGTTAACTGGCCCCCAAGCATCAAGCATTTTGAATGATTATCTGACTCAGCATGCAACACTTCCCAAACAGGGAGGTGTTGCTAACCTTACGTTGGACAGCACAATGAGCATTGTGCTGCACGATGGCATTGCTGGTCAGGATAGCTTTATAGTCCTGGTACCACCAGCTGTCAGTGTTGTATTCTGGCGCAGTTTTTTGTCTTTCTCGGAAGTTGAACCTGTTGGGCATGATGTACTCGACACGTTTGTACGCAAGGAACATCCTTGGACAAGTGCACTTTCTCATTCGGATCGTGTGAGCGTTACACGAACAATGCTGTCTAACTGGAATATTTGTCGCTCTGCAGATGATTTCATTGGAGCTCGCGCGCTGTCTCATTAATGACTGATTGGATGGCTATCATGGATAAGACTGATACCACTTCGATTACCTCGTTTTCTTACGATTTCACAACCAAAATTAATCGAGAAGGTCAAGGTTCTGCAAAATGGAATCTCATGCATGAGCAAGCAGAAGATCCATTATCAGAAGGCATTGTGCCTTTTTCAGTAGCTGATATGGAATTGCCGCATCCACCTGAGGTTATTACGGCACTACATACCTTGCTTGATACGACTATTTTGGGTTACACCGTACCTACCGATTCATATTTTCAATCCGTTATTGAATGGCAAACCCGCCGTCATAACTGGACTCCTCAAAAGGAGTGGATTGTAACATCCCCAGGTGTAGTACCTGCTTTTCATGCTGCAATTCGTGCATTTTCTAAGCCAGGAGATGGCGTTATTATCCAGCAACCTGTGTACTATCCATTTATGAAGGCAATTACGATAAATGATCGCATTATCGTTAATAACGCATTGATCAACAATAAGAAAGAACGTTGTTATCAGATTGATTTTGCTGATTTGGAGCAGAAGGCATCGAATCCACATAATAAAATTTTATTATTATGCAGCCCTCATAATCCAGTAGGTAGGGTTTGGACGCGTAATGAACTGCAGCGCATAGTTGATATTTGCCTACGTCATGATGTTTTTATTATTTCTGATGAAATTCATAACGATCTTATTATGCCTGGATATGAGCACACAACATTGCTAAGTCTTGTAGATGAAGTTCAGGCCAAACATACAATGGTTTGTACAGCACCCTCTAAAACCTTCAACCTTGCAGGATTTCAAACTTCTAACATCTTCATTCCTGACGCAGATTGTCGCAAGAAATTTCAGCTCGAGTTTGAAAAACTAGGGTTAGGCATGCTTAATGCCTTTGGTTACACTGCTTGTGAAGCAGCTTATAACAACTGTGAAGTTTGGCTTGAAGAAGTGCTTAGGCTCATATGACATAACTATCAAGTGCTTTCTGAGCTTATCAGTAAACATCTACCTGAGGTTAAGGTATATCAACTTGAAGGTACATATCTCATGTGGTTAGATTTTTCTGCTTGGTCTTTATCTCAAGAAGAGCTTGAGGTATTCCTTCATACAAAGGCACAACTCTTTCTTGATGAGGGATATATCTTTGGCGAAGAGGGTAGTTGCTATGAACGCATTAATCTTGCTGCGCCAACTCAGACCTTAGTAGAAGCTTTTATGCGGTTGATTGATGCAGTAAAACAATCAGGTATTTATGTTTCATCATAAAGACAAGCATTCAAAATCCAAACAATCAAAATACCGTCTAGCATAAAGTTTAGGTATAGATTGAGTAAACACAACGATAGCGAGTACAATTACATTATTGTATTTAATTTTCTAAGGAGCATTAGATGGCGCAAGACTTTATAACTCCAGAGGGTGGAGACGCAACAAAAATGTTTCGCATTCCTTCCCAGGATGCCACTATGCCCGACTTGATGGGTGCTCGCAAGATTGTTAATCCCTCATTGAGTATTGTAAAGGGTCCCCAAGCAGGTATGTCTTTTGAACTTGATCAGGACTCTATTACCATTGGTCGCGATCCATCTAATAGCATCTTTCTTAATGACATGACAGTGTCTCGCCACCATGCTCGTATCGATTTATCTAATATTGCTTCTGGATTTGCTACTATTGAGGATCTTAGTTCTCTCAATGGCACATGGGTTAACGGTGCTATTGTTTCCCAAGCACAAATTTCGGATGGCAGCTCTATCCAAATCGGTACATTTTACATGGTATTTCATACCAATACTTCCGCATAGCAAGGTAAAAAATCATGTCAGATGCCGGCTACTTAACAATTGGAAAGCTTGTAAAAAAGTTACAAGATAAGTATCCCGACTTATCTGTATCCAAGGTCCGTTACTTGGAAGATGAGGGATTGCTCAACCCCTCACGTACACCTGGCGGTTATCGTTTATACTCTGCACGCGATGCTAAACGTTTAGAAGATATTCTTTATCTTCAAAAGAATCGTTTTTTGCCACTTTCTGTTATCAAAGAGGAACTCAAGCATTCTGAGCACGCTGCAATGCAGTCAACCGAGAAAAACGTTGAGTTACGCTTTGATATAGATGATGAAGAGACGGTTAATCGTTTGCATCCCATAGATCGTATGCCTGAGTTGCTGGGCGTATCCGTAAGTTTTGTTCGGCAACTTGCAGAGGCAGGAATCATTAGATTTAAACGTTCACCTCATGGTAGAGATTTAGTTGATGGTCATGATTTTGCGCTCATTCGTATTGCAGCTCAGTTGGGTCGTTACAATATTGGCCCTAAAAATCTTCGTCAGTATGTAACTGCTGCAAATCGTGAATCCACGATGTTTGAGCAGGCTCTTATTAGCTATGGTAAAGCTCGCCAGGGTGATGGGGAAGAGGCTCAGGCTGCTTTTGATGCTGCTTTTGATCAAATGCTTGCACTTACCAATGCGTTTAGAAGCACGCTTATTCGCAAAACGGTCACTAACCGAACAAACGGAGTTTATACAAGCTAAGGTGTAGTACACTGAACAAGGCTGTGCGTTCAGCGAAAGGAACAATTGTGTCTAAATTTGAGTACGAGAACCTCATTGTGGATATCCCTGATTATCCAGAACCTGGTGTTATTTTTAAGGATGTCACACCACTTTTTGCAGACCCTCAGGGTTTGTCTGCGGCTGTGGATACCATTGCTACACACTTTATGGGTAGGGGTATCACTAAAGTAGTAGGTGCTGAAGCTCGTGGATTTCTGATTGGCGCACCTGTTGCATATCGCCTAGGTGCTGGTTTTGTACCTGCACGTAAGCCCGGTAAACTTCCTCGTGAGGTCTATTCTCAGTCTTATGCACTTGAGTACGGTACTGATGAGCTGCAGATTCATCAGGATGCTCTTGGTCCTAACGATAAGGTCTTGATTGTAGATGATTTGGTAGCTACAGGTGGCACTTGTGTAGCAAGTGGTAAGCTTGTTGAGAAGACCGGAGCTGAGGTGGAAGGCTTTGCCTTTTTGCTTGAACTGGCATTCCTTAAGCCTCGTGAGATTGTGCAAAAGGACTTTGATAAGGAAATCTTCTCTCTGATTACCGTAGAGTAGGCTAACAGTTTTAATAGTTGTTGATTTTTGTTTATGTGGACGCTACTTCATGAAATATGAAGTAGCGTTTTTATTTTCCCAGTAAAGGGGTATAGTAATCACCACGCGTTTTTATATCACGCGACGAAAGGTTACGGTATGTTCAACAAAAATACGGCTATTTCAGCTGGTCTTGTTGTTGCTCTTTCTTTCCAGGCTTGCATGCCTACGCTTGCATTAGCTGAGCCCACTGCTCAGGAGCAAGCATTGAATAAACTTGAGTCTCTTGGTTCGGAGCTCGATGCCATTCAGGGTGAGCTTGATAGTAAGACCGCTCAGATGGAAGAAACTCAGGTAGAGATTGATAAAACTCAAGCTCAAATTATTCAGACAAGCCAGAAGCTTGATGAGGCAAAACAGACGCTTTCTAAGCTTACGCGCTCTAATTATAAAACTGGCAATGGTTCTGTTTTGGATGTAATTTTTGAGTCTTCAAGCTTTGAAGATCTTGCTAATCGTCTGTACTACATGAATAAAACGTCTAAGGAAAATGTAGAGGCCATTTCTGCCGTGCAGAAACTTAGCTCTGAATTAGCTGCTCAAAATCAGGTGCTTGAGGATCGTAAACAGTCGCTTGAAGCTTCTATCTCGGCAACACAATCCAAGCTTGCTGCATACCAGCAGAAGGTTGATGAAGCGCAGGCTTATTTCAACTCCTTGGATGAGGAAACGCAACAACGAGTAGAAAGCGAAGCTCAGGCTTCAGAAGAAGCTTTAGTTTCTAACTCAAACGCTACTTCGAGTAATACTTCTAACTCTCATCAAGGTTCAAGTTCTACTAAGAACTCTTCGGTTTCTACAGCAGTGCAAGCTATTAGAAGTAATAATTCGAGCCCCGCATCCACCAGTACAAACACTTCCCAAAACTCTCAATCTAGCTCTACAAGCAATAACTCTTCTACAAGTCAAAACAACATTTCTCAGACAACAACCCAATCTAAACCCAAGGAAACATACAATAGTTTTTCTGGTGCGGGTATCGAGTCTGCACGTTCTTTGATTGGTGTTATGTATAAGTGGGGTGGCAGCAATCCTAACCGTGATGGTGGGGTTGATTGCTCTGGCTTGGTTATTTATTCGTATGGAACGCGTCGTGGTCGCTCTACTTACGAAATGATTAACTCTCTTAAAGCTTCTGGTGACTGGAAAACAAGTATTTCCGAGCTTAATCCCGGCGATTTAATCTTTACGTCTTCAGGTCATGTAGGAGTTTATCTGGGCAACAATAGAATGATTCATGCACCTGCAGAAGGTCGCAGGGTATGCGAGACACGCGTTTGGGCATTTTATGGTGGCGGTAGCTACTAAGATGTGACCATACGAAAATTCAAAATTTTTTAGCTACTAAGACGCTGTTTGAACCCAAACAGCGTCTTTTTTGTTACTGTAGAAAGGCAATCAAAAAAGGAGGGAGATACGTGAGTATAAAAGCAGATACAAGAACAGCTGCTGAACGTGGTCTTTCTCGTAGTTTTAGACTCAAAATTGTAGGTAAAGGTGCCCTAGTTGGTTTATTTGCAGGTGCAATTGTTACCTTATATCGACTTTCTTTGAGTAATGCAGAAAAGCTTTTGCGCTTTATTACTAGTTCTATTAATCAGAATTATTTCTTTATGGCGCTTTGGTTTGTCATATTGATCTTGCTTGCCCTTATTATTTCTTTGCTTGTGCGTTGGGAACCATATACGGCAAGTTCTGGTATTCCACAAACGCAGGCAGATGTTGCTGGTCATTATGATTTACCCTGGCGCAGAATTATCCTCGCAAAATTTATTGAAGGAACGTTAGTTGCGTTTGCAGGACTTTCTATGGGTCGAGAAGGTCCCTCAGTTCAGCTTGGAGGAATGGCTGGAAAGGGCATTGCAAAGCTTTTTAAAACTAAAAGGGGAGAAGAGCATATTCTTGTTACCTGTGGTGCTGCATCAGGTATGGCTGCTGCTTTTCATGCACCTCTTACGGGAATCATGTTTGCCTTGGAGGAAATGCAGAAGATTTTCTCAGCACCGCTTATTACGGCTGTTATGGCTGCTGCAGTTATGTCTGACTTTTTCGTATCACAAGTTCTTGGTGTAAAACCTGTTTTATCACTCCATTTTGTAAGTAATTTACCTCATATTGATTATATTATTGTCATTATTATGGGTATTTACCTGGGAGTTCTTGGTGCTGTGCACAATGTTGGAATGTTTTTTGCACAGGATTTGTATACTAAAATTACCTATAAAGCACCTTTTACGCGTTACCTTATCCCATTTATTGCTGCAGGCATAGTGGCATTTAGCGTACCTGCATTGCTTGATGGTGGTGATGCAATTTTTGAAATTATTCAGAGTCCCTTTGTTGAGCCTCTTAAGCTGTTAGTCTTCCTTCTTATTGGAAAATATCTTCTTACAACACTTGCTTTTGGCTCTGGAATGCCTGGCGGTACGTTGTTTCCACTGGTAGTTATGGGTGCATTAGCTGGAACGATTTTTGGTAGAGTAGTTACCGAGATTACTGGTACCAGCTATGCATATGTTGCCAACTATACTGCGCTGGGAATTGCTGGTCTTTTTGCAGGTGTTATCCGAGCTCCAATTACAGGAGTTGTGCTGGTATTTGAACTAACCGGCAGTTTTAGTTCGCTTTTATCGGCAGTATTGGTCTCAATCATTTCGTATCTTGTTGCTGATCATCTTAACGTTGATGCTTTTTACGAGCACCTTTTTGCAAAAATGTTGGGTCGACATAATAGGGATGATTACGATTCACACATACATGCATCTGAAAAATTACTGAGAAGCCATATTGTATCTGCAGAAAGTTCTGTAGCCCATAAACTTATTAGTGAGATTGAATGGCCAGCTGCAACTTTAGTTGTGTCCATTGATCGAGCAGGAACAGAGTTAATACCGTCAGGAAACACACGTATCGAACCGTTTGATCGACTCGTTATTTTGATGGATGAGAAAACCGAGATTGCATCACAAAATATCCTTCGCAGCCTTTGCGCCGAAGATGACGTATTTGATTTATCGACTGATGAGTGAGGGTAGTAATACTGATTCTTATATTTATGTAATATCTTTACTTTACATAAGATATATTATCGCACTTTAAAATAATAAAACGTCATATGTAGTAAAGAAACTGGTGTCGTGCTTACAATATAGATAAGTAGCATCAAACCCAGAAAAATGACAGTGTAAGAGCCGTTTTAAGCCCTTAGAATATTTTTAATGAGTAACGGACCTATAAATCAGAAATTAATTTTCAAACCATAAGAAGTAAGCCGATGATTACTACCTTTGTAATGACCATCGGCTTAGAAATTACCTCATAAAGAGAATCAAACTATCAATAAAAAATATCACTCTACTGGAATACCCAAGAATGATGAAGCACTTGTTGCGGCAATGGCACCATCTGAGGCAGCTGTAATAATCTGACGCAATGGTGTCGCACGAACATCACCAGCTACGTATAAACCTTCGGTTTTAGTGGCCATGTGTTCATTTGTAATAATTGCACCATTAGGTAGCTTTTCTACCATGTCACCTAAAACCTCAGATGCTGGTTGCTGACCTACAAAAACAAAGACACCAAAGGAGCCTTCATCGAATTTCTCGGTAGTTTCTTCTCCTGTAACATTGTTACGGAATGTAATTTCATTCAAGAGTTGATTACCATCAACCTTTACGACGGAAGTCTGATAACGAATAGAAACTTTCTCATTATCTTCAAGACGCTTAATCAGGGCAGGTTGAGCTCTAAAGTGGTCTTTGCGTACAATCATAGTTACATGGTCTGCAAAACGCGTCAGGAATAGCGCATCCTCAACAGCTGTGTTACCGCCACCAATTGCAAAGATACTTTTGCCTCGATAAAACATTCCATCACAGGTGCCACAGTAAGAAACGCCACGGCCAGCAAATTTTTCTTCGTTCTCAAAACCAGCATGACGAGGAGTAGCACCAGTAGCAAAAATAACCGCCTTTGCTGTGTAGGTTGCAGAACCACCAACAATAGTAAAGATGCCAGATTCATTGTCTTTTTCAATGGAAACAATATTGTCCATAACAATCTTAGAACCAAGATCACGTGCTTGTTTCTCCATTAGATCCATGAGTTCAAAGCCCGTGGTATTAGGAACGCCGGGATAGTTATCAATCTCGTTTGTGGTAATGACCTGACCGCCAATTGCGGTTTGTTCTATGGTAATTGCATCAAGCATAGCACGCGTTGCATAGATTGAAGCAGATAAACCTGCAGGTCCAGAACCAATAATTACAAGGTCATGATATTCAGAAGTAGCCATGATACATCCTTTTTTGGAGTTGATTTTTCTTTACTCCCCTTTTATACCCAGTTTTATTAAAATTAAGTTGTACACAATTTATTCACTAGGTTTTTATGCTGCCCTACTTGGGTTGTTCGGATTCCATCTGTGTCTTAGGGTTATCTGGGGTTTGGGGTAATACCAAGTTCAAAATAATGCCCATAATTGCAGAAGTAGCCATACCGGGGAGTTCATAAGTAGCTAAAGGAATGGTAATACTGGCGGTTTCCATTCCTACACCTAAAATGAGTACTACAGAAGCAATCATTAAATTTCGGTTGATTGAAAAATCAACTTGGTTGCTTACGAGCGTACGTAAGCCATTTGATGCAATAAGACCAAAAAGAAGTAGGCTTACACCGCCCATGACAGGGGTGGGAATACTTTCGATAAGTGCCTCAAGTTTTGGACAAAATCCACCAACTACCAGTGCAAATCCTGCGGCATACCAGAACACCTGTGTAGAATAAACACGCGTAACACTCATAACGCCTATGTTTTCTGCATAGGTAGTAGTTGGAGGACCACCTAAAAAACCAGCGATAGTGGTTGCAATGCCGTCGCCTGCAAGCGACCGAGGCAACATAGAACGATAATCCCTATTTACAACCTCGCCTACTACCAGCAAATGCCCAATATGTTCAATAACCACAACTACAGCAATAGGTGCAATCAGTGCAATAGCTCCCCAGTCAAAACGAGGAGTATGAATCTGTGGAAGCCCAATCCAAGCTGCATCAAAAACAGATTTAAAGTCAATTAGACCAAAGAATGCTGCGCAAATGTAGCCAACAACAATAGCAAGTAATACGGGAATAGTTCCGATAAGACCTGGCATATTTGAGAAGATAACAGCAGCAAGCAGGGTTACTCCTGCAACAATAGCACCAATTGTTTGAAAAGAACCAGTACTTGAATTGAATGCCATTTTTACAGCAGTTGCAGAAAGGCCAATACCAATAACAATAATGACGCTAGCTACAAGCACGGGTGGTAATATGCGATCCATCCAGTCGGTTCCAATAAGTTTAATAATTGCCGCAAAGAGTAAGAATACAAGACCGGAAATCACAACACCCGATAATGCTGCATCAAGACCTTGTACTGCACCAACAGCAACAATTGGACTAATGAATGCAAAAGAGCTACCAAGGTAACTCGGAATCTTATTACGAGTTACTAATAGGTAGCAAATAGTACCAATGCCTGAACACATAATGGCAATGGAGGGATGAAGGCCTGTAAGCATGGGAACTAAAACCGTTGATCCAAACATACTCATCATGTGCTGAATGCCTAGAGGAATTGCGCGTGCAATAGAAACTCGATCATCAACACCAATAGTTTCACGCTCAGAAACCGCCATTCTCTCCCTCTTTTCTTAAAAAAGAGGTCCGGAACTCCGGACCTCTTATAGTATGCCTTCTGTTTTTTAGTGCATTAGGAAGTAAACCAAGAATGCAAGCGCTGCAACCCACATCATAGGCTTAACTTTTTTTGCGTTGCCGGTTACTACGGCAACAACAGCATAGGAAATAAAGCCCATTCCAATACCATCAGAAATGGAGTAGGTCATGCTGACACTAGCAACAATCATAAATGCAGGGAAGCCATCCAAAATATTGGACCAATCAATTTCTGTACACTCGGTCATCATGAGGTAGCCAACATATACCAAAGCACCGCAGGTAGCAGCAGTACTTACAACAGAAATCAATGGAGCAAAAAAGGCAGCAAGAATAAAGAGAATGCCTGTGGTGATAGAGGTTAGACCAGAACGGCCACCATCTGCAGCACCTGCAGTAGACTCAACAAAGGTCGTAATAGAGGAAGCACCAAAGAAACCACCCATAGCAGCAGCGCAAGAGTCAACAATTAGAATCTCGTTGATATTTTCCACATTACCGTCTTCTGTAAGGAATTGA
Source organism: Atopobium fossor DSM 15642 (assembly GCF_000483125.1). GTDB lineage: Bacteria > Actinomycetota > Coriobacteriia > Coriobacteriales > Atopobiaceae > Atopobium > Atopobium fossor. Next base: position 658,461 of record NZ_KI519553.1, on the reverse strand, counting down.
CCTGGCTTTGCTACTGCAAGTGCTGTTCCCATAGTGTCAAAGAAGTCAGACATCATAAGGGAGAACGCAAAAATCAAAAGTGTTGGGCTCGTTAAAACCTTAACCAGACCCATTACACCCTGAGCATCAGATTGGAAAGGAGCTGCAAGAGTACTAAAGTCAAGACCAGAAACAATGCCGGTGGGTGCCATGGTTACACCCAAAGGAATACCTGCTAATACAGCAACTAAAATACCAAGTAAAATGGATCCATTAACCTTAAGCGCAGAGAAAACCAGTGTGGCAATAATTGCAATCATACCAACCTGGAACGTAGCGCTGTGGATGTCACCCAAGCCAACAATAGTACCCATACCTGGAACGATAATACCAGCATTTACCAGGCCAATCATAGCAATAAACAGACCAAGACCAACAGAAATAGCATGACGCAGAGATACTGGAATTGCATCCATGATCTTCTCGCGAAGACCAACTAAAACCAGAATCAAAATGGCTATACCTTCGACAAAAATAATTGCCATTGCAGCGTGCCAGTCGCCACCAGCAATGCCAGTTGCTGCAGAGGCAATCATGGCATTTACACCAAGACCGGAAGCACAAGCCAAGGGGCGGTTAGCAAATAGACCCATTAAAATGGTCATTACACCTGCACCAACGCATGTGGCAGTTACAAGTGCATTCATTGGAATAGAGGCCAGAAGAGGTACCTCTGGGTTACCCAGAATAGCTGGGTTAACTGCAATGATGTAAGCCATTGCAAGGAAGGTTGTAAGACCAGCACGCAGCTCTTGTCCTACGGACGATCCCCTCTCTTCCAAGTGAAAGAACTTTTCCATTAGGAATTCCCTCTCTACGTCAAACGACGGACAATAAAAGCCTGTATCACAGACTATTCCACAGCGTTAGTTAACGCCGCTAGAACCAAATCCACCAGCTCCACGATCTGTTGCGTCAAGTTTATCTACCTCGACAAGTGTAACAATGGGAACCTGCTGAATAACCAACTGCGCAATTCGTTCACCGCGTTTGATATAAATAGGGTTAGTACTATCAAGATTAATGGCACACACCTTGAGCTCCCCACGATAATGCGCATCAATAAGCCCAGGTGTATTGACCATAGAGAGACCTTCACGTAGAGCCAAACCACTACGAGGTTGTACAAAACCAGCATAACCATCAGGGATTGCAATTGCTAAACCAGTAGAAATCAAACAACGCTCAAATGGCTGGAGCGTAACATCTTCATTAGCACGCAAGTCAAGTCCCGCATCACCCTCATACGCATATGCAGGTAATTCAACGGTTGGATCAAGCTTTTTAATAGCTAGATTAATATGATTAGTGCTCATCAGAAAGGCTCCTCAGCTCATTGCTAAATTCTTCCAAATCCTTGAAGTCACGATATACCGATGCAAAACGAACATAGGCAACCTTATCTAAAGAAAGAAGATTCTTTAAAACAAGACTGCCTAATTCAGAAGAATGAATTTCAGTTTTACCGGTATCACGAATTTCTGATTCGATAGTATCGATAAAATTATTAAGCTGATCTGTAGAAACATTACGCTTTACGGTAGCTGTAATCAGCCCACGCATGAGCTTTTGGCGATCGAACGGCTCACAAACATCGTTACGTTTAATTACGGTTAACGGTGTTTCTTCGCGTCGTTCGTATGTTGTAAAGCGATGGTGACACTTCTCACACTCTCGCCTTCGACGAATAGCATTATTGTCGGATGAACGTGAATCTACAACGCGTGACTCTTCATAGCCACACTTTGGACAACGCATGGACACATCCTTTTTTCTTTGAAAATGATTTTCACCAAAAAGGACGATAACATAAAAAAACACATGAAACACTATATATAGTGTTAATTTACAGTTACAAACACAAGCAATACAAAAGAACTCAACTTATTGCAGGAACGGTTATTTTTTGTCCAACGGTTAACATTGAATCAGATAAATTATTTTTCTGGCTAATATACTTAACAACATCTTCTGTAGAATGTCCCTCAACAGAATGATTGGCGGCAATAGTCCAAAGAGACTCTCCTGGTTGTACGGAAATCTCTTTGGTTTGAATAGAATTAAAACCAGCAGTACGTTGCATGGCTGCAGTAATATCTACAAATAAGATTGCTCCAACAAAGAAGGCAACTGTAACTATAAAAGCAAACACTGAAATTAATTGAGAAGAAAGATTTCTCTTGTCATCTTGAGACCTACGGAATGTTGGCTTTAGATTACGTGCTGGTTTATTAAGACCTCCCTCGTAAACCGTAAATTGAGTAACCTTAGGCTTAAGTGCTGTAGAGCCATTAACTGCATATGTTAGATACATACGATCAGACTTCATATCCTTCTCCTCTTTGCTTTAGGTTCTGAGTCATTTATAGAGGAGTACTCAGACACTATTAGGCTTAGAACATTTGTTCTGATTATAAGTATGTACGAACATTTGTTCTTGTCAAGTAAAAACGAACAAATGTTTGCATATTTTTTAGAACAGATGTATTATGCTAATTACATCGTCAAGGAGGATGAAATGCCTAAAGGAAAGCTTAGTGCGCGTCAGCAACAGATATATGACTATATTTGTGTCTATTCTCAAACCCATGGTTTTCCACCTTCAGTTCGTGAGATTGGACGTGCAGTAGGATTGGCATCACCTTCTACAGTTCACATGCACCTCAAATATCTTGAAGATAATGGTTTTATTCATCGTGACTCAAACAAGCCACGTGCTATTGGTGTGGTAAATGAGCAAGATAATTCAGAAACTAATCCAACGAGTAATTCTAAGTTGGCTACGGTATCTCTCGATATTAATAACAATCTTATTTCTTTGCCTGTAGTAGGAAGAGTTGCTGCAGGGCAACCAATCTTAGCTGAACAAAATGTAGAGGAAAGTCTTTCTTTGCCTACCAGTATTGTTGGTGACTACAGTTCATTTATCCTTCGCGTTCGTGGTGACTCCATGATTAATGCTGGCATCTTTGATGGTGATTATATTGTTGTTAAAGAACAGTCGGATGCGCATAATGGGGAAATCGTTGTAGCGCTTATTGATGATTCTGCAACAGTAAAAACGTTCTATCGCGAAAAGTATCGTGTGCGTTTGCAACCAGAAAATGATTCCATGGATCCTATCTATGTTAAGAATCCTAAAATTTTAGGTAGAGTAACAGCACTTATTCGCTCTATTTCCTAATGAAGGACATGCAATCTGTAAGAGTTCATGGATTTGATGCTGTAAGAGGCATAGCTGTTATATCTATGGTGGCATTTCATCTTTGCTATGACTTAGCAACCTTCACAAACGTATCACTACCATGGTTCTCTGGTGTATTAGAAATCATATGGCGCAATAGTATTTCATGGACATTTTTATTTATTGCAGGATGCATGTCTTGCTATTCAAGGAGTAATATCAAACGTTCTTTTAAACTACTCACTTTAGCAGCGACTATTTTTGTCCTCACAAGTATTGTTGCTGTAGACACTCCCATCAATTTTGGAATTATCTTTTGTCTTGGTGCTTCTTCTCTTGTTGTTGGGACCCTACAACAATACAAAATAAAAATTTCTGGCGTTAAGGTGAGCGCCTTACTTATCCTTATGTTTCTAGCTTTATTGCATCTTAATGATGGATACCTTGAATTGATGGGAATTTCATATAAACTTCCTTATGCACTCTATTCAACCCCATATTTTAGTTGGTTAGGTTTACCAGGCCCAGGCTTTACCTCTGGGGATTATTATCCTGTACTTCCCTATACACTTATGTTTCTCGCTGGCTGGTCATTCTGTTCTTCTTGGAAAGAAGCTGGTATTTCAGATCAATTCGTTAACGTATCCTGTAAGCCTCTGGAGTTTATCGGTAAACATGCCTTGCTAGTATATATCTTGCATCAACCATTACTTTTAGGCCTATTGCAGGTTATTTCTTAGCTATTCAGCATCAAGCTTATATGGTTTAAGCGTTTGCTCCATACGAACAGAAACACTGACTGTAGCTATCAGACCACACTCACTATATTCTTCTCGAATAACCTGGGCTTGCTCATGAATCATCTTGAGCAACATGCCCTTATTATAAGGAATGCAAACAGTCATAACACTATTACCAGCCGATGCTTCTTTTGCAATTCTATAGAGCAGTCCATCGGTATTAATTCCTACAAAAGCAGAAACAAACTCCGCCTGAGGAAATGTAATAGAAAGCGTGCGTTTAAGCTCTGGAGTAATGAGGTCGCATTTGTTCAAAACAATAAGCGATGGAATGTCCTGAGCATCAATTTGCTCCAACACCTCATCAACAGCTTGTAGCTGCTTTAACACATGAGGATCACTTGCGTCTGCAACTTTTAACACAAGATCTGCGGCCTTAACTTCTGCAAGTGTAGAGTTAAATGATTTAACTAAGGTAGTTGGAAGCTTTTGAATAAAACCTACGGTATCGGTAAGCGTAATCTTTCTACCTTCAGACAAATCAAGAGAGCGTGTTGTTGGATCAAGTGTGGCAAAGAGTTCGTCTTTTGCATACACATGTGCGCCCGTTAATCTATTAAGAAGTGTTGATTTACCCGCATTGGTATACCCTGCTAATGCTACACGCCAAACACCAGATTCCCAGCGCGCTTTACTTTGTGTAGAACGTCTCTTATCAAGATTGGCAAGCTCTTCTTGCAGCATACCAATACGCTTGCGTACTAAACGACGATCCACCTCAAGCTGACTTTCACCCTGACCAAAACGACTGCCAATACCACCTCGTGTTTGCTCTCCAACAAGATGGCTCCACATGCCACGTAAACGTGGATACAAATATTGAAGTTGCGCCAGCTGAACCTGCAAACGACCTTCTCGTGTTTTTGCATGAACTCCGAAAATGTCTAAAATAAGTGCCGTTCGATCAATTACTTTAGTAGGCTCGCCCAAGATTTTCTCAAGATTTGACTGTTGAGAAGGACTTAGTTCATCATCAAAAATGACAATATCAGCTTCAAACCGCTTTACCATAGAGACAAGTTCTTGAGCTTTACCAGATCCAATAAAAGTTTTAGGAATGGGAGAATCGAGCTTTTGTGTCAGATGGGCTACTACTTCTGCACCGTCAGTTTGAGCTAAACGCTCCAACTCAGCGAGGGATTCCTCAATACTCCACTCCCCTTTTCCAAAATCAACGCCTACCAAAATTGCACGCTCAGGAACTGGTGCGGTCGAAATAGGTTTAAAACGCTGAGGTTTAGTCATATTGATACTAATCTCGTTTCCACTGCTTAATTGAATATACAATGAATTCAAAAGCTTCTTGTTGGCTAAGCTCATCCAAGGAAAGCCATATAGTTCTTTTGTCACGTCTTAGCCAAGAGAGCTGACGTTTTGCATATCTTCTAGTGTGCATCTTGATACGTTTACGAGCCTCATCTATAGAAGTAAGTCCCTCAAATGCATCAATAATTTCTTTGTACCCGATTGCTTTATAAGCGGTTTTAGAATTTCTCAGACCTCTGTTCAAAAGACCTTGTACCTCATCTACAAGTCCTTGCTCAAACATGAGATCAACTCGCTCATCAATGCGTCTATAGAGTTCTTCTCTATTACGCGTAAGGCCAAAAATGAGGACAGAATAATGTGATTTTCTATCAAGAAGACCTTTGTGAATAGAGGCATAAGACTGACCCTGATCACACAACTCCAAAGCACGGATAATACGACGAATATTGTTAGGGTGAATCTCTTGAGCGCTTGCAGGATCTTTTTTTTGCAGTAATGCATAAAGCGCTTCTTTACCTTCATTCTCTACATAGCGAGTATATTTCTCACGAGAAAGACTTTGAACATCTCCAGAAGGAAAATTCATTTCATCAATAACAGCATCGAGATACAGTCCTGTACCTCCACATAAAATAGGCTGGCGTTTCTCAGATAAAAGTGTATCGACGCAGTGACGTGCTTGTTTTTGAAATATATCTACCGAATAATTTTGATTAACATCACACACATCAACCATTTGTAGCTCTACGCGACGCTTATGTATTGGTGTTTTAGCAGTACCAATATCCATACCTCTATACACTTGCATAGCATCAACGGAAATGACAGGAACACAAAAATGCTCCGCCAGTAAATCGGCTAGAGCACTTTTACCAGATGCTGTTGGGCCAACAATGCAAACAACAGGGTTTGTCATCGAGGATCACCAATCATGGGTCCACGTAAGTACCAGGTACGAGCCTCATCAACCTGTATATCTACAATCTTACCGATAAGATCCTGAGCAATCATTTTTTCTGGAATTGGAAAATGAACTGTTTGGTTTTTACGACTATGCCCAACCATAATAGTCTCATCAGACTTAGAGAGACCTTCTACAAGTACCTCAGCAACCGTATGAAGATCAGCTTGATTGGACTTATATGAAAGATCACTTACCAGCTGAGCGAGGCGTTCAAAACGCTCTTGAATAACCTCATGAGGTGTTGGATCAATGATTTTCTCGGCAGGTGTACCGGGACGCTTAGAGTAGATAAAGGTAAATGCAGAAGAAAATCCAACCTCTTCGATCAAAGAAAGCGTCTGTTTAAAATCTTCTTCAGTCTCACCAGGAAAACCAACGATAATGTCTGTGGAAAGCGCAATGTCTGGCATGGAAGCACGTATATTGTCTACTAAACGAAGGTAGTCTTCACGCGTGTAACGACGATTCATCTTACGCAGTACATTAGTAGAGCCACTCTGAACTGCTAAATGTAGATGAGGCATGACAGCTGGAGTTTCTGCCATGGCAGCAATGGTTTGCGTAGACAAATCTTTTGGATGAGATGACGTAAAACGCAGACGTTCGATGCCAGTATTCCCCACACGACGCAGTAACTCTGCAAAGCGCGGCTCGCCGTAAATACTACGGCCATATGAATTGACATTCTGACCAAGTAAGGTGATTTCACGTACACCATCATGAACAAGATGTTCTGCCTCGATAACAATATCCTCGATGTCACGACTGTTTTCTCGACCGCGAACATAAGGAACTATGCAATAGCTGCAGAAATTATTACACCCCGTCATAATGGGCAGCCAGGCATGAAAAGACTGTACTCGGTTGCTTGGCAAATCTGTAGAGAAGTTCTTGTAGGTCTCTTCGGTGTCCGCATACAAAGTTGTGTGACTCTCAGAGCCAAAAGCCTCAGTAAGTAGATGAGGCAAGTTTTGAATGGCCTGTGTACCAAAAACAACATCTACATTAGGAATATTGTTGCGCAGATTTTCTCCATCACGCTGTGCAATACAGCCTCCAACAGCAACAACACGCTTTCCAGCAGCGGGTATAGGGGCACTTACTAAAGAGGAAACTTGACCATATAAACGTGTATCTGCCTTCTCACGCACGCAGCAAGTCATAAAAATATCAGCATCAGCTTCCTCCATTGAAGAAGCCTCGTTCATACCTACAGAATCCAAGAGACCCGAGACGCGCTCGGAATCATGCAAATTCATTTGGCAGCCAAAGGTTTTAATAGAGTAGGTCTTACCTACAAGAACAGGAAAATCAGCCATTAAGAAGTTCTCTCCAAAAACAAACAATTACTCGACAGAAGTTTCTGCCGTAGGTGCAGCTAAACGATGTACATACACAGCAATGCGGATAGCCGTACGATTTTCTCCACCAATGGAAATATCAGAAAATGTAGGAGCACAAGAAATATCAATGCCAGTTGGAATCAAGAATCCACGTGCAATAGCTAAGGCCTTAATTGCTTGGTTAACAGCGCCAGCACCTACACACTGCATGTTTACTGGAGTTCCATCCTTAACCATGCCGGCGATAGCACCAGCAACCGATGCAGGTGAAGACTTGCTTGATACTTTTAGAAACTCCATGTATGTGACTCCTACAAAATGTTTTATGTAAGCATGTATGTACTACGTTTAGGCGGATTCATTTTACGATACCGTTCGGACAAAATAAACGGAAGATTAGAAATGCAGTTAATCGTCCTTATCTATCTCAAAACTTACCGAAATTCTATTTTTAGATACCCTAATTTTTGGTTGACCCGCGAGTGAAACATAATAGCGCTTTGCAATAAGTTCAAAATCACGTTCAAGCAAACGAGAGAAATCATCTAGGTCATCTTGTGATAATTTGAGACCACGACGATCTTTAAGAAGGTCAACTTCATGAGCGCCTAAATCATCTGTAGAGTGTGTTAGTTGAGCAATAACACTACGCTGAGGCTTAATCTGATGAGCAAGGATACGATGGGCGGTACGTTCTGATATATCTAACCCAAGACTTCTTGAAACTTCTTGCAAATCAATAGCATCTGCTGCTGCATATAACCTATGAAGTACCGGTAGAAACTCTAAAGAATCAATAAATAATAGTTCTGTTTCATCAATCTCAGAGCGCACACGGGAGCGAATAGTTGCAACAATCTCTGCAGGAGATCCAAGATATACCGATACCTGAGGTCGTTCTTCTAATGCAAACTCACAGCATGTACGAACAATATTATGAGGACCACGTACCACACTCTGAGCGCCCTCATCATCAGTTCCGATTTGGGGCCAGGTTGATTGATCTGCACGTTCGGATAGTCTGGTGGTGTCAGTTACAATCCGGATGGATGTACCCTTTCCAAGACCAGAGGACATGACACGTGCTTCGTCAGAATTTTCTTTAATAGAATACAAAGCCATACCGCGACCATGAACTCCCCAACGATCCATGTGCATGGATTCTAGCTTGGAGGTTACGCGCGCATCAAAAACCTTTTCTTGCATATACTCTGGAATACCTTGACCATCATCAAGAATAACAATAGAGCGCATATCCCTATCACGCGCAGTTGCCACATAAATATGTTGTGCACCAGCATCGCGTGAGTTACGGAGCATCTCGACAATAACATCCTCAGAGCAGCGAATATCATGCTTTGCCTGACGCCGCTCTGCCTCAGCTACACGTAGACGGACAAACCCCTCGCCTAGGTTTTCCTCAACGCGAAGGGTTTTATCGCCTGATACTGTTTCCACAAAATCAAACAAGTTGTTATGTTTTTGAGCTTCGTTGCTCATAGCCTATTTAGCAATGTCTACTGCTCGAGATTCACGAATAACAACAACGCGAACTTGACCGGGATATTCCATCTCATCCTCAATTTGCTGAGCAATATCATGTGCCAAAACAGTTGCTTCGGAGTCAGAAATCTTTTGAGGCTCAACCATTACATGCAACTCACGACCAGCTTGCATTGCATAGGTACGCTCAACACCATCATGGGCATTAGAGATAGTCTCAAGCTTCTCAAGGCGCTTAATGTAATTTTCTGCAGATTCACGACGAGCGCCTGGGCGAGCTGCAGAAATAGCATCTGCAGCTTGAACGAGAAGATCCATGATGGTATTAGGCTCAATGTCTGCATGGTGGGCCTCGATAGCATGTACGATGTCTGCACGCTCTCCATAACGACGAGCAAAATCAGCACCAATAACAGCGTGAGGACCTTCAACTTCGTGATCGATAGCCTTTCCAATGTCGTGCAACAAGCCAGCACGCTTTACGGGAGTAGGGTCAATACCAAGCTCAGACGCCATAATGGCACAAAGCTCTGCCACCTGTATAGAATGCTGAAGAACATTCTGTCCAAATGACGTACGATAACGCAGTTTACCCAAAATTTTAATAACCTCTGGGTGCAAATCATGCATGCCACAATCAAATGCAGCTTGCTCACCCGCCTCCTGAACTCGCTGATTTACAAGCTCTTCTGCCTTCTTATACATCTCTTCAATTCGAGCAGGATGAATTCGCCCATCTGCAATGAGATTTTCTAGGGCAACACGAGCAGTTTCGCGTCGGACAGGATCAAAACTGGAAAGCACAACGGTTTCAGGTGTGTCGTCAATAACCAGTGAAACACCAGAAATCTGTTCAAAGGTACGAATATTACGACCTTCACGACCAATGATACGACCCTTTAAGTCATCGGAAGGAATATGTACGGAAGTTACGGTAATCTCACCGGCCTGATCAGAAGCACAGCGCTGGATTGCAATAGAAACAATCTTACGCGCGGTTTTCTCGGCCTCTGCACGAACACGAGTCTCGGACTCACGTAAAATCTGAGCTTCTTCCTTGATGGTATCCTTACGAACCCTATCGAGAAGTTCTTTATGTGCGTCGTCGGTGGTAAGTGCAGAAATACGCTCCAACTCTGTGGTCTGTTGAGAAATAATACCGTCTAAATCATTACGCCTGCGGTCAAGCTGGCCTTGCAAGCTGGAAAGTTGATGCTCACGCTTATCAAGTACATCATTGCGACGATCAAGCGACTCCTCGCGTTGCATGATACGATTTTCCATGCTACGAAGCTCGCTCTTGCGCTGACGTTCTTCATTCTCAGATGCCTGCTTCATTTGCAGGATTTCTTCTTTAGCTTCAAGAACAGCTTCCTTACGAGATGTTTCTGCCTGACGCTGAGCATCTGCATGAATCTGCTTAGCCTTATCTTCTGCCTCTTGGATTTTTGCCTGAGCTTCTTGTACGCGCTTTGTATGTGCGTTATTAGCAAAATAATAGGCAATTGCAGCACCTGCAATAAGGCACACAATGCCAATCAAAATCGAAACCGGTTCCATAAAACTGCTCTCCTATAAAAAGTGTATAAGTTAGTTCTGGAATCAATCTATACGGATTGAACCCGTCAAAAGAGCACCTAGGACCGCTATATAGTTGGCAAGACACATCAAAATATATAAAACGTCAACCTATGGCAGACGTAAGTAAACTCAAGTGACTCTATAATCGTATTGAGATACGATGCTCTTGTCAAATTCTTTTATTTGACCTACCTGCATAAATGCAGTAATTCATGAACTCTATTAAAATTTGCATGAATAAAAAATTTAATCTTGGAGATATCGTTTTACTGCATCAGACGAAGCTTTATATGAAAACCCTCGTGATACTAATTTTCTCATAAACTTCTGATAGGCATTCTTCTCTGGAATAAACTTTGTACAAATAAAATCATAAGCACGGTCAGCCTCGCTTTGTTCTTCAAAGAACTTCTCAGGCCATCCATCAACATGATTGGCTTCAATCCCCTTACATAGAAGCTCTCTTTCTATGCGAAGCTTGCCCCAACCCATATATATTTTTGAACGAATAAAAATATCTGCAAAACGCTGATCATTAAGAAAGTTGCATTCCACTGCTCTTGCAATGGCATGTTCGATGCTTTTTTGAGAATATCCATCAAGGCGCAATTTATCAGATGCCTCTTTAACAGAGTAATCTCTTCTGTCAATCATCTTAGTAAGACGTAAAAATGCACAGCTTTCTGAGATACGTCCAAACTCATATAAAACTTCTGCACGTGATTGAGGGTTAATCTCATTCTTTTTTTGAGCAGATATGAGCTTACGTGCAACAGCTATAGGAATATAAAATGTCTCTTGACCTGTTGCCTCAGAGGATATATGTAACTGTGCTTTAGGCTTATGAGCTCCCAATGCAGCAGTGGTGCGCTCTGGAAGCTCACAATCCCATAAAAAAGTATCACAAGGCACAATAGTTATTCTTTATCTAATATTGGTGCACCAACAGGCTCATCACTCAACTCAAGACCACACGCCTCACGAACCTTATGTTCAATTTCAAGGCATAAATCTGGATTAGTGCGTAAAAACTCCTTAGCAGCCTCACGACCTTGTCCCAAACGTTCAGTTTGATAGGTATACCAGGCACCAGACTTGTTAACAATGTCAAAATCTACAGCCATATCCAAGATAGAGCCTTCCTTGGAGATACCAACACCATACATGATGTCAAACTCAGCTTGCTTGAATGGTGGAGCTACCTTGTTTTTAACAATCTTTACGCGTACGCGATTACCAACTACTTCACCGCTTTCCTTAATGGAATCAATGCGTCGAATATCCATACGTACCGAAGCAAAAAACTTCAGAGCACGCCCACCGGGGGTCGTCTCTGGATTGCCAAACATAACACCAATCTTCTCGCGAAGTTGATTAATGAAAATACAGGTAGTCTTAGACTTAGAGAGAGACCCAGCAAGTTTACGCAACGCCTGACTCATTAAGCGTGCCTGCAAACCCACTGTTGTATCGCCAATCTCTCCTTCAATTTCTGCACGAGGAACCAAAGCGGCAACAGAGTCTACAACCACAACATCGATAGCACCGGAACGAACGAGCATGTCACAAATTTCCAAAGCTTGCTCACCGGTATCTGGCTGAGAAATTAAAACATCATCAATATCTACACCAATACGAGCCGCATAACCAGGATCCAGTGCATGCTCTGCATCAATAAATGCAACAATACCGCCAAGAGCCTGAGCTTCGGCCAGGATTTCCAAAGAAAGTGTAGTCTTGCCAGAAGACTCAGGACCGTAAATCTCGATAATACGACCACGGGGAACTCCGCCAATGCCAAGCGCCGCATCCAAAGCAACAGATCCTGTGGGAATTCCTTCCACCTCAAGATCTGGTCCACCATCACCAAAACGCATGATTGCGCCTTTACCAAAGCGCTTCTCAATCTCTGCTGTTGTGGTATCAATCATTTTATCGCGCTCTTCACCTGTTGTTTTAGCGTGAATCTCGCGGTTAACACCTTTGTTTTTTGCCATATGGCTCCCCTTCTCTCACAAAAGAGAATATACGAACATCTGTTCGATGTCAATCACTAATAATCATTTTGTAAGAGGCTTCTAACGTATATCAAACACCTACTAACATATATCTAACAAGCAGCGATTTCATCCAATAAGCTCTGAAGCGCGGTACGGGTAGCTTGCATACGAACAGCATCCCTATTGCCATCAAAATATTTTACAAAACTCTTGCAAGTAAGAGGGGTACATAAGCCAAACCATACTGTTCCAATGGGCTTGCCAGGCTCTGCACCTGTAGGTCCTGCAATACCTGTTACAGATACTGCAATATCCGCTTTTAGCACCTGAGAAACACCTTGAGCCATTTGTTGAGCACATTCAGAAGAAACAGCACCTACGGTGGAGAAAATTTGATTATCCACACCAAGGACATCGTGTTTTACTTCAATTGCATAGCTTGTAACTCCGCCTCGCACAACTGCGCTTGAACCGCTTACAGACGTAAGAGCAGCACTCACCAAACCACCAGTACAAGACTCTGCTACTGCAAGCTGTACATGAGCTTCAGTAGCACATTGCACAACTTGCGTTGCAAGTTCACGAATTTCTCGTTCAAACAAATCTGAAGAAGCTGCAAAAGATGCAGAGTGCGTCATGAGTATTTCCTTGCTAGTCCTCGCCCAAGGCGCTCCAAGACTTAATAAAGTAGTCAATTCCAGACCAAGCGGTTAGTATCATAGCAACACAAAAACTTACTGTAGAAACGCTAAAGACACCGAGCCATAAAATTCCTGCTGGAAGGGTAATAGCCAACATATAGCCACATAATGCCACCATGGTAGTAGCTGTTTTCCATTTACCAAGATTACTTGCTGCAATAACTGTGCCTTTAGAAGCAACGACCATGCGTAAACCAGACACTAAAAACTCACGAGAAATTACCAACACAATAGCCCAAGCCGGGATAGCTCCTTGTTCTAATAGCCAAACCATGCCAGTAACAACTAATAATTTATCTGCAATGGGATCAAGAAACTTACCAAAGACAGTTACCTCTCCCCTGCTACGCGCAAGGTAACCATCTATCTTATCGGTAAGAGACAAGAAGGCAAAGAAACAAAAAATTGCAAAACCGCCCCAGTTAACCTCTACACCATTGCTCTTTGCATATATAAGCTCTGCCATCAAAATCCATGCCGGTATGAGCACAACTCGAATAGTTGTAACTATATTTGCGGCAGTCCAGCGAATACCAGAACCAGGTGTGCTATGAGAAGAATCAGTACACATGTTTTTATGCTTTCCCATCTGCCGTATCCACAAGTTCACCGATTAGTTCGTAACAAAACGAATCCACCAAATCGCAGGTTACAACTTCGCCCACCGCAGCCTCGCCATAGGCAATGTGAACCGCACCATCACAATCAGGCGCTTGGAACCAAGTATGGCCAATAAGTTCAGGGCCATTATCGCCCTCTTCGATTCCATCAATAATAACTTGTACGCGCTCGCCTACATGCTTAGCAGTTGCAGCAAATCCAAGTTGTTCTGTCACATCAATAAGGGCCTGCGTGCGTTCAAGCTTTACTGATTCATCAATCTGATTGGACATTTTTGCACCGCGTGTACCCTCTTCTGGTGAGTACGAAAATACCGAGGTGTAGTCAAACTCTTGTTCGACGAGAAAGTCCATGAGCTCGTCAAAATCATCCTCAGTTTCTCCAGGAAAACCAGTAAGTGCAGTGGTGCGCAAAACCATGCCAGGAATTTCATTACGCAAACGATTAAACACATTACGAAATTCATCCGCATTGCCCGTACGATTCATTGCTTTAAGGACGGAACCCGAGCAATGCTGGATAGGAATATCAATATAAGGCAATACTTCAGGAGTATCGCGAATAGCTGCAATCAAATCATCTGTCATGCCCTCAGGCTGTAGATACAAAACACGAACCCAACCCTGGTAAGGTCGTACAACTTTTCCCACCTGACGCAAAAGCCAGGCAAGGTTGTAAGAATCTTTCATGTCGCTACCCCATACGCCAGTATCCTGACCAATGAGGATAACTTCACGAACACCGCCCCCCATAAGTGCATGAACCTCGTCCAAAATTTCTTCTGCAGCTCTTGACGCATAACGACCACGAATGTAAGGAATGGCACAAAAGGCACAGAAGCGATCGCAGCCGTCAGAGATTTTGACAAAGGCACTTGCACCATCAATCGTACGCAAGGTGAGTTCAGAAAAATCTGTTACAGATGAGCGTTTCTCGATACCCAAAACACTGGAAACAACGTCAACAATGCCATCTTCTTCATCTGTGCGTACAAAGGCAGCAACCTCAGGAAGCTCATTAGGAAGTGCATCGCCATAACGAGAAGGCACGCAGCCGCACATAATAATAGGCTTTTGGCGCACACCAGAGGCTGTTTCCTCCGCAAGCTCAAGTGTAGTCTCGATACTTTCTGTAGTGGCGCTTGCAAGGAATGAGCAGGTGTTTACTAGAACAACATCCGCATCTTCAGCCATAGC
Organism: Atopobium fossor DSM 15642; assembly: GCF_000483125.1. Taxonomy (GTDB): domain Bacteria; phylum Actinomycetota; class Coriobacteriia; order Coriobacteriales; family Atopobiaceae; genus Atopobium; species Atopobium fossor. The sequence continues at coordinate 643,260 of NZ_KI519553.1, read as the reverse complement.
AGCATCACAATAACCACTATTGCGCAACAGGGCACGCATACGGTCAGTATCAACTTCATTTTTTGCACAGCCAAGCGTGACATAACAAACAGATGGCATAAAAGAACTGTCCTAACGATAATTAACAAATTGAAGCGGCTGATCATAGTCCTTCTCGCGAAGGAAGCTAATGACCTGCTGAAGGGCATCCTTGGAAGCAGAAGTAACACGGAGTTTATCGCCCTCTACTGTAGCTTTAACCTTAAGCTTTTGATCACGAATGTCCTTGGAAATTTTCTTGGCAAGCTCCTGCTCAATACCTTGAACAATGTGACCAACTAAGCGAATGGAAGAGCCCGTTGCAGCCTGAGGCTTATCCCATCGAACAGCCTTAAGGTCAACCTTACGCTTAACAAGCTTGCTATTTAAAACATCAGTTACCTGCGAAGCAGTAAACTCAGAAGGAGCATGAACGGTAATCATACCATCTGCCTTGGAAAGTTCAATGGTGGCACCAGTATCTTTAAGGTCATAGCGCTGCGTAAGTTCACGAGCAGTCTGCTGAAAAGCGTTATCTACTTCTTGCATGTCTACCGTAGATACGACGTCAAAACTAGAATCTTTGGCCATAGCAATTCTCCTTTACCTATTGCTCGAAGATGAGTTGGATGAAGAACTAGAGTTCTTGGAATCTTTTGAGGATCCCTCTGCGCTTTTATTTTCGTTAGCATCAGTGCCATTATCTGCAGCGTCTGTAGTTGCAGCCTGAGGATTAGTTCCCTGAATGGTAATGCTTCCTACTCCACTTGCACGTTCATCAAAACGAACATTCTCACCGTTTTTTGTAACGTTTACAGCCGAAGTATCATTAACCTGAATGGTAATTTCCTTAGTAACGGTATATGTCTTTGACCAGGGGCCCGTAACGGTTTGCACGACCTCAGAAGTACCGTCATTGGTAATTTCAAGCCAAGTAACTGCACCGTCTTCGACACTAACCTTTACCACTGTTTCGGTAATAGGTGCGGCAGTAGTAGTAGCCGGCTCGGCTTCGGTGGTAGCAGTAGTGCTGGCAGCCGCTGTACTAGAAGCAGCAGGAGTTGCAGTAGAAATAGCAACTGTTTTTTTGTCATCAGTAACCCTGCTTGCACAAGAACGAACAGCTGTAGATACCAAGATGATGAGTAAAACCGCCAAAGCAATCAAAATAGTTGCAATAGCACGCACTCGGTCAGAGAAAAAATAGCTCAAAAAACCTATAATGCCAGGTTCCTGAGGTACTGTGTTACTTCGTCTATTGCGCAGCTGCCTACGATTAAGTTCATCATTTCGCTTGACCAAAGGTCGATTAGTAGAAGCAATGTTACGGTAGGAATGCCTGCCTTGACGTGAAGAAGCGGTTTCGTACCTGCGTGCATTGTTCTCAATACGCAAATCATCCGTATACTGATTGGTTGATGGACGACGAGAAACCACATCACCCGTACGTGGTGTTATTGCACGTGCCTGACTTTCTTGGGAATTGGACGTATTACGAGAACGTCGAGAAGAACGACGCGGACTTGTATATGCTGAAGAGGCAGAGCTGCTCGTATAAGGGCGACCCTGTGGATACGAATCACGAGACTGTGACATCATATTAGTGCTCGTAGCATCATAGCTGCGGGTAGCAGGACTACCTTGCTGATATAACTCCGAGCGAGAACGAGCCTGAGAAGTAGTCTCAAAAGAACCCGTGCGTCCAAGCAAGGGATTCTCGGGAAGTAGATGGGGAGGCTCGGGCAAATTAGAGTTAGAAGAGCGTCTACCTACAATAGGAAGCTCGTAGCTTGACCCTTCCATAGGCCCTCGTCCATGCACACCATCACGAGTACGACGTCGCAGCTCATGAGACATAACGCCATTAGTATGCTCGTATAAGTCCTCTTGGAACTGATCCACAACCTCACGTGGATTCAATCCTAAATAGCGTGCATACGAAGAAAGCATGCCCTGAGCATATCCTGACTTAGGAATGGAAGTGAAGTCTGCTTCCTCAAAAGCAATAAGCGCCTGCTCTTTTAGTTTAAGCACACGAGCTGCTTGCTCAATAGTTAAGCCAAGCTGCTCGCGGCGGTTACGCAACATCTCGCTAAAACGTGGATAAGCCATGGCTACACCTCCCTATATTCAGACTCTGCAGCACGGAGCTCTTCTAGCCCGTCTGCATCGATAAGTACTTCTCGGGGTTTAGATCCATCTGGGGGACCAACTACACCCTTTGCTTCCAGCATATCCATAATACGCCCAGCACGAGCATAACCAACTTTAAGCCTGCGCTGAATACCCGAGGTAGAACCTAGTTGGGAATCCACAACAATTTGTGCAGCTTCCCATACCAAGGGATCATCATCCGAAGCAACATCTGAACCACCGGCACTGGGTTTTCCAGGTGTTACTGCAGATAAAATATCCTCATGGTAATCAGACTCATGATGCTCCTTAATAAAGTCAACTACCTGCTCGACCTCTGCTTCGGATACAAAACATGCCTGCGCGCGCTTTGGCTTGCGTCCACGAAGTTTATATAGCATATCACCGCGACCCAAGAGCTTCTCGGCACCTGTCTGATCTAAAATGATGCGAGAATTAATGCTGTTATCAACAGACAAGGCAACACGGTTATCAATATTTGCCTTAATAAGACCAGTTACAACATCTGCAGAAGGACGCTGTGTTGCAACAATCAGGTGAATACCGGCTGCACGGCCCAGTTGGGCAATACGAACAATGGAAGATTCAACATCTTTACCAGCGACCATCATAAGATCGCTGAGCTCGTCAATAACAATGACAAAATAGGGCATCTTCTTGGGAGGATTGTCCATCTCGGACAACTTACCACTATCTACCTGCTTGTTAAATGACTTAATGTCACGTACTTTATAGTGCTCAAAAACCTTTAGACGGCGTTCCATCTCTGTAACGCCCCACTGCAGCGCACTTGTTGCCTGACGAGGCTCCGTAACAACAGGAACATATAAATGAGGAAGGCCTGCATAAAAAGTAAATTCAACACGTTTAGGGTCAACCATAATAAGACGAAGTTCTTCAGGTGTAGCACGCATGAGCATAGTCATAACAATGCTGTTGAGAAGAACAGATTTACCAGAACCTGTTGTACCCGCAACAAGCAAGTGAGGTAAAGCAGCAATATCTACTACAACAGGGGCACCTTCAGAATCGCGGCCAAAAGCTGCCTCCAAGGGACCACCTGTAACGTGAGAAAGTACATCTCCCAAATAGACAGGCTGCGTTGCCTTATTTGGAATTTCAATACCAACTAAAGATGTGCCAGGAATTGGAGCAAAAATACGGACAGACTTTGCTGCCAAGGACAGGGCAATGTCATCCTCAAGATTACGAATTTTGTTTACGCGCTCACCCTCACCCATTTCAATCTTAAAGGTGGTAACGGCAGGACCACTCGTCCAACCTACTACCCTACTAACTAGACCAAATTCTTCCAAGGTAGACTGAAGCTTAGTTGCAGTTGTAGAAAGCTCATCAGAGCTTACTTCACTGGTAGCTGACCTGTCTCCACACTTAATCATATTGATTGGTGGCAGCGCTCCATCATGCTCATCTGCTCGCTCACGCAAAGGATCCACTTTGGATTCAGATGAATTTTTTGTTTTTTGGTCTTGGGAGGAAGCATTTTGCAAAAAACCAGGAATAGCAATACTGCCATTTGTTGCGTCCTTCGCAGAAGACCTCTTTTCTAACTTACTTGTTGCAGGCGCAACATCTATTGCTACTTCCGAAGAGACATCTTTCTTTTTACGCGTAAGTAACTTAGTTACCGGAGCGGGAATATCTTGCGTTTCGGTAGACTCATTGCGCTTGATAACAGTAGTTTTGCGAGCACCAATAAAAGTAGTTGCAGGCTCATCACTTGTAGCTTTGCCGCCATGCTGCGCCGCCTGGCGATCTTGACGGTCCTGTGCACGCATAAGTTTATTTTGAGCAGCACGTGCAGCCGCTTCTTCTCGCCTTATTGCTGCAGCTTCGCGGAAATCAGCAGCCTTATCCTGTAAGTTTGCGACAACAGTGCTTATCGAGAAACCACAGACAATAATGCCAGCAATAATAACACCTGCAAGAACCACCAAAGAAACAAGCTTACCCAGCAAGGAAACTAATGCCCATGCAATAGCGCCACCAACATAGCCACCAGCACTAGGAAGCACCTCATTCATAAAAACAATCGTAGGTTTTCCTTCAATACCTGGCACCATGACCGATAAGATAGACAAAATTGCTACTACAATCAGCGCAAGACCCACCGCAATGCGACGAGATATGGGTCCATCAGAAGACATGAAATAGGTAAGTGCATATAAGAACAATGCAATGGGCACCAAGAGTGCGCCAGCACCAAAACCTTGTATGAGCACTTGACCTGTAAGGTGAGTTACCGGTGCATTTGAAGGAGAAAGTAAGGCAAGCGCCAGAGCAAGAGCAATAACAGCAATCAAAACACCAAGAATGTCATTGATAGCTGTAGCAGATGCAAATGAATTGGCATCACTACGACGTGCACCTGCTCCGCGATTGGTGCGAGCATTGGACTTTTTGCCTTTGCGGGATATGTTTGAGCTACGATTGGGCATGAAAATCCTAAACCTCCATCACGACCGGAATAACCATCGGACGCGTGTGAGTCTTATTCCACAGATAATTAGACAGACTATTACGTGCTGTTTTGCGAAGAGATTCAGGTGAAGAACCATTGTTGCTGGCCGCATTATTAACAGAATCACGGATGGAATCCTGTGCACCAGACAGCAATGAATCATCTCCACCAAAAGAAACGCCACGCATAGTAATATCAATCTCGGATACCTTATGATCACGAGAAGAGATAGCAACAAAGCACGTAACAATACCGTCCTCAGAAAGCTTCTGACGGTCACGCAAGACTGCTGGCTCGGTATCACCAATGCGCAGACCGTCAACGTAAACAATGCCGGACTCAACGGCAGTGCCAAAACGAACCTTACCGCCACGCATCTCTAAGGTATCACCATTATCTAACAAGAAAATATTATCTGGGTTGACACCCATATCACGACCAAGCTGAGCGTGGGCACGCAAATGAATTGCCTCACCATGGACAGGAGCAAAATTTACAGGATGCGTCATAGCCAACATAAGCTTAAGCTCTTCTCGAGAGCCATGACCAGAAACATGCACCAACGCATTGCTTTTATCGTAAATAGCGCAGCCAATCTTGGACAACGAGTTAACAATACCCTGAACAGAGCGCTCGTTACCAGGCACAGGTGTGGCAGAAATAATAACGGTATCATTTGCCGTAATGGAAAGTGACTTATGCTCACCATTAGCCATACGCGCTAGAGCGCTCAGAGGCTCGCCCTGACTGCCTGTGCATAAAACAACAATTTTATCGTCAGGGATTTCATCCACGTTAAACGCATCGATAATGTCTTCATCTGCAATGTGCAAATAGCCTAGTTCACGTGCAATTTTAGTGTTAGTAACCATAGAGCGACCAGTTACAACAACCTTGCGACCAGATGCAACGGCAAAGTCACAAATTTGCTGTAAACGGTGGATGTGACTTGCAAAGGAAGCCACAAATACCCTACCTGTAGCATTCTTAATAATGTGACGCAGCGAAGCGCCAACTTCCGCCTCGGAAGGTGTATAACCAGAACGAATGGCATTGGTAGAGTCCGAAAGTAACAAATCAATGCCCTGATGTCCAAACTTAGTAATAGCGTAGTAGTTAGGTAAAACACCATCAATGGGCGTCTGATCCAGCTTGAAGTCTCCCGTATGCATCACAGTACCTTGGGGTGTTTGTAAAAAGACACCAAAAGCACCAGGAATGGAATGTGTCATAGAAAAGAAATCAATTGAAAACTTACCAAGATCAATATGAGAGCCATCTGTAACCGTACGAAATTTAGGGTTACGAATCTTGTGTTCCGCTAGTTTTCCTTCGATAAAACCAAGTGTTAGCGCACTTGAAAAAATAGGTACTTTAGGTACCAAATCCTGTAGTAAATACGGCAATGCACCCGTATGATCTTCGTGGCCGTGGGTAATAATAATGCCACGAAGTTTTTCTTCATTCTCCAAAACATAGGTGTAGTCAGGTAAAACCAAATCGATACCTGGTTGATCATCATCTGGAAACATCAAACCAGCATCGATAAGAACCATGTCATCGCCATACTCAAAGGCAGTCATGTTCTTACCAATGCCATCCAGGCCTCCCAAAGGAATAATCTTTAGAGGCGGTTTTTTCTTAGCCATTATATGTGTATTTCCTTCCAAACATATATATTCAACAGCGGCATCCCGCTGATACAAGATGTGCTTGTAACTTATTAATTGTAGTGGAATAGCAACAAGATTTCTCACTATTTGCACTATACCCACATCTGAACTTATACAAAAAAGCGGCTGAACCATAAGGCTCAACCGCTTAAAAACTACACGAGTATACGTGTGAACTTACTGTTATAGAAAAGTCCTACAACTACTCGCCATCGTGATGGCGACGAGGTTTGCGAGCACCATTTGTTCCCTGATCGCCAACGCGACGGCTACGACTACGATCAGCTCGATCACCACGAGGCTTACCGCCTTCAAAACCCTTAGAAGCACTCTCAGGAGCTTCGGGCTTATCAATGCGATCAAGAGAAATCTTGCCCTTCTCATCTACCTCAAGGACCTTAACCTTAACCTCATCACCAACGTTAAGAACATCCTCAACCTTGTTGACACGGCCCTGTGCAACACGAGAAATGTGCAGCAAACCATCCTTACCAGGAAGCAGCTCAACAAAGGCACCAAATGCCTGAATACCCACAACGCGACCGGTGTACTCCTCACCAGGCTCGGGGACTTTCACAATTGCCTTAACGCGCTCTGCAGCCTCGGTACCAGCTTCACCAACACCAGCAATAAAGACTGTACCATCTTCTTGAATGTCAATCGTAGCGCCCGTTTCATCCTGGATACCACGAATAACTTTACCGCCGCTACCAATAACATCACGAATCTTATCTACAGGAATCTGCAGACTAATAATAGTAGGTGCGGTTTCCTTAGTATGCTCACGCACAGCAGGAATCTCAGTAAGCATGGCCTCAAGAATATGCATACGACCTTCATGAGACTGCTTCATAGCTTGCTCAAAAATCTCAGAAGTTAGACCAGTTGCTTTGTTATCCATTTGCATTGCAGTAATGCCGCGCTCGGTGCCGCATACCTTAAAGTCCATATCACCCAAGAAGTCCTCAAGACCCTGAATGTCTGTAAGAACAACTGTCTTGCCTTCTTCTTGAATAAGTCCCATAGCAACACCAGATACCGGACGTTTAATGGGTACACCAGCATCCATTAATGCAAGCGTAGATCCGCAGGTTGATCCCATAGAAGATGAACCATTGGACTCCATAACCTCAGATACAACACGAATGGTATAAGGGAATGTTTCCTCAGAAGGTAATACAGGCAACAAGGCACGCTCTGCCAAAGCACCATGACCAAGCTCACGACGCTTAGGGCTACCCATACGACCAGTCTCGCCAGTGCAATACGGTGGGAAGTTGTAATGGTGAATATAACGTTTACCCTCAACAGGCTCAATGGTATCGAGGCGCTGCCATTCATTGAGCATACCGAGCGTAGCAACAGATAAAACCTGAGTTTGACCGCGCTGGAATAAACCAGAACCATGTACCAAAGGCAAGTAGTCCGGCTTAATCATAAGAGGACGTACTTCATTGGCAACACGACCATCAACACGCTCGCCCGTCTCGACAACCATCATGCGCATAGCATGCTTCTCAAGACCCTTGAGCTCAACAGCAATGGCGCGACCCCACTCTTCGAGTTCCTCATCGTTAAACTCAGACTTGATGTGCTCCTTGAGTGCAGAAACACGACCAATGCGGGACTGCTTGTCCTCATTCTTAAGAGCTGCACTCATTTCATCATAGTGGGCAAAAATGCGCTCATGAACCTCTGCAATAGGCTCATCCAAGATGTATTGACGCTGCTCAATGGCACCATTAGCTTCTTCATACTTGGCAATAAATTTCTTCTGCTCTGAACAAAAAGCGGCAATCGCTTCTTGACCAAATGCCATAGCTGACAGCATGTCCTGCTCAGAAATTTCATCTGCACCAGCTTCAAGCATGGAAATAAAACCATCAGAACCAGCGAGTTCCAGGTCCAAATCAGAGTTAGCACGCTCCTCATAGGTTGGATTGACCATAAACTCGCCTGTCTCTTTGGAGCGACCAATGCGCACGCAAGCCAAAGGACCTTCAAAAGGAACACCGCCTACTGCCAAAGCAACAGAAGCACCCATAATGCAAACGGTATCTACCGCATGAATTTGATCTGCAACTAAAGAAGTAGCAACAACTTGGACCTCATTGCGAAAACCATCTGGAAAGCTTGGGCGGAGTGGACGGTCAATCATACGAGCCGTCAACGTGGCTTTCTCGGAGGGACGAGCCTCACGCTTAAGATAGCCGCCCGGGATGCGTCCAACCGCATACATCTTCTCGATAAAATCTACTGTTAGTGGAAAAAAGTCGTAATCCTTACGCTCGTCCGATACAACAGCGGTAAGAAGAACGGTCGAGTCGCCGCATTTTACTAAACAAGCACCTGTAGCCTGCTTTGCAAGCTCACCAGATTCCAAGACATACTGCTTGCCATACAGATCAAACTCGTGGGTAACTTTTGTCATGTTTTATTTCCCCTTAACTCCGCCTGCCCCATTGCAGACGGGCCTCTTATAAAAAAGGGCGCTACTTAAGCGCCCTTACTTACCAATTTACTGGACGTTGTCGCGGATGCCCAGACGAGCGATAAGCTCACGGTACTCGTTAATGTCGTTGCGCTTAATGTAGCTAAGCAGGCGACGACGCTGACCTACGAGCATCAACAGGCCACGACGAGTGTGGAAGTCCTTAGGATGAGACTTCATGTGCTCGGTGAGATTCTTAATACGAGTGGTAAGAATTGCAACCTGAACAGGAGCGGAACCGGAGTCCTTCTCGTTCTTGCCAAACTCCTTAATGATGTCAGCAATCTGCTCATTTGTGATGGTAGCCATAGGACTGTCCACCTTTCTGGTGCCAAGCACCATACTGCGGCATATGCAACCGCTGGATAATACGCCCAAAGCTGCGTAATCATGTAGGTGGTACGTGATAACAAAGCTTGGGTAATGCAACGTACGAAGTATAGCAAAAACTACCTATAGACGCTGGGAATATATAGAATTACTACAGCGATACATAATATTCAAAAGCACGCAATCTACAATCAAGATGTGTAACCGCCCATATATGCGCCAAAGAAACGAGATATGAAGCGGTTTGCTTATCTATCTGAGCTGCAAGTATCTGATCAAAAGTCATGTGTAATAAGGAGTCAAGCCAGCTGATTTCCGTGCGAGAAATTAACTCTGCTCCTTCGATGTCTGATGCACAACTTTCACACACAACGCCACCCATAGCTGCCGAAAAACGCGATACATCTGAATCTGCACAAGCAATACACTCATCTAATTGTGGACGCCAGCCTTGATGAGCAAGTACCTTAAACACATATGCTGTAACAATTAAATCTAGCTGCTCAGTTGTAGCCGTTTGTTCAATAGCCAAAAGCACACGAGATAAAAGAGGAAACAAAAAACCATCTTGCGCATCCTCAAACGAAGTATGTTGTGCAATCTCACATACACAAGATGCGCAGCTCATTTGCTCTAAATTTGTGCGTAGAGACTGGTGAGGAGTAATCAACGAAGCCTCTGCAACTACATCTAAGGAACGTCCCTGTGCCAGCAAAAAATCTACTTCACAAAACAGATCACAACGTGCAGCCAAGCGTCCGCCTGGCTTGCGTGCACCTTTAGCCACCGCTTGACGCTGTGAGCCATCATCAGACAAAAACGTAAGGATAACATCTTGCTCCCCAAGCTTTGTCTTGTGAAGTACTATTCCTTTATTGCGAAAGGTATGGTTGCGAGGCATGGCTCTTATTCACCAGCGTCATAACCCAAACGGCGAATTTCATTTTGATCGCGACGCCAAGCAGGGCGAACGCGAACTTCAAGGGACAAAAAGACTCGAGCACCAAACAAACGCTCAATATCTTTACGTGCTTGCATCCCAATAGTTTTTATCATCTGACCACCATGGCCAATAACAATGCGTTTTTGTCCTTCTCGCTCCACCAAAACGGTAGCTTCAATGGATGCATGTCCATTTTTTGCCCAGGTAATCTCGTTACAAAGAACACCAACGGAATGTGGAATTTCTTGTTTACAGTTAAGCAAGACCTTCTCGCGAACAAACTCTGCCACCAGTTCCTCGTCTGTGGCATCTGTTTCCATACCTTCAGGAAACCACTTTGGGCCTTCGGGAAGCTTGGAAGATACCAAGGCTATAAAAGCATCTACGTTGAAGTTTTCCGTTGCCGAAACAACCAATACATCATCAAAATGAGCTAAGGCTTGAGCAGCTTCGAGCTGAGAAGTCATTTGCTCAGGTGTGGCTAAATCTGCCTTAGTAATGATAAGCAGCTTGTACGCATGAGAGGCCTCCACATGTGTAGCTACCCACTCATCTCCTCTACCTACCGGCTTGGTAGCATCAATAAGCATAGCTACCACATCAACATCTGCAAGCTCACCAAGAGCAGCCCGATTAAGTTCCTTGCCAAGAGCATCTTTAGGCTTGTGCAGCCCCGGCGTATCCACAATCACAAGTTGTGATGTATCCGTATTCACTACTGCACGTAAACGTTTGCGTGTAGTCTGTGCAACAGGACTGGTGATAGCAACACGATGTCCTAAACAGGCATTAAGCAAGGTCGATTTACCAACATTGGGACGGCCAACTAAAGCAACAAATCCACTATGAAAGACACCAGAAGGTTCAAAGGTCATATCATGCTCCTAATAAAACAGCGCATGGGCAAAAACAATAATTCCTGCACAGGCTACAAACATGCATAAAATCCAAACGGCAGCCGCAGCAATATCTTTTGCTCGTGCAGCAAGCGGATGAATTTCTGGGGAGGCTAGGTCTACGACGGTTTCTATAGAGGTATTAATAAGTTCTGCAGATAACACCATTCCGCTACCCAATAGCACGACAACCCAACCTGCAACATCAAGCTTTACTACAAAGCCTGCAATAATTGTTGCTAACGCAACTGCTGTCATAACGCAAATATTACGTTCGGTTTTTAAAGCGGTGATAAAACCTTTAATGGCAAAATCAAAGCTCTTCTTAAAGCTAGGATGATCGCTGGTAGATCCGGGAATCATTTATGCATCCTCACGATGACGCGTAAGCACTGTTGCGCTTAATGTACCGTCTGTAGGCAATATTTGCAAAAGCTTATCCTCAATACGCTGCATAATAATGGCATCATGTTCTTCCATGTGATCATATCCAAGTAAATGTAAAAGGCCATGTACCAGCATAAGGCGTGTCTCATCAGCCGCAGAAGTACCAAAGTCAAGTGCTTGACGTGCAACATATTCGGGCGCAATAACAATATCTCCTAGCTCGCATACTTCGTCTTCTGCTAAATCGGGGTCATTAGGGCGTTCAATCTCAAACGAAAGCACATCCGTAGGAGCAGCAACATCACGCCATTCTTCATTGAGTTCCGCAATACTTTCATCAGATACAAACGATAGGGAGATAGAACACTCACGCAAAATCCCACGCTCTTCTAGCACTGCATTAAAAATAGAAAGCGCCTCTTCTTGCTGTATTGCTGGATGAGCAGTATCTTCACAAAACATATCAAGTGTTGCAGCCATGCTAGAATCTCCTCATTGCACCATCGGCTTCTTCATACGCATCAACAATACGCGCTACCAGCGAATGACGAACAATATCAGCTCGTGTCAATTCTACAAAATCAATGTCCTTGATTCCCGATAAAACATCCCGAGCAGACTCCAAGCCATTTTTACCCAAAACATCACGCTGAGAAAGATCTCCCGTTACTACAAAGCGTGACGAGAAACCCAGACGAGTCAAAAACATTTTCATTTGTTCGGGCGTTGTATTTTGAGCCTCATCGAGAATAACAAACGAATCATTAAAAGTGCGTCCACGCATAAAGGCAAGAGGTGCAATTTCTATAACCCCTTGTTCAATAAGGGAGTTTGCTTTCTCCATATCCGTCATATCAAAGAGCGCATCATATAAAGGACGTACGTAGGGATCGAGTTTTTCTTCCAAAGTACCTGGCAAAAAGCCGAGCGATTCTCCTGCTTCTACTACAGGACGCGCTAAAACAATACGACCAACTTCTCGACGTTTAAGTGCGGCAACCGCCATGGCCATAGCAAGGTAGGTTTTCCCCGTGCCCGCAGGACCAACGCCAAAGGTAATGGTGTTTGTACGAATAGAATCTATATAGGCTTTTTGACCGACGGTCTTAGGCCTAATGGCACGACCACGATAGGTTAATAGTATGTCATCAGACAAAGAAGTAGGCGGCGTGCTTCCGGATTTAACCTGTTCAATAAGTACGTCAACATCCATGGTAGTAGGCACATCGCCATCAAGGACTTGCCGAATCAAATGAGAAAAAACTTGTGTCACACCATTTGCCTCCATGGCAGAACCACTAACACTCACTTGATTGCCACGCACGGTAATAATTGCATCAAATGCTTGCTCAATATGACGAAGTAAACAATCAGCTGGACCCATTAAAATAGTAAGGTCTACTGAATCTGGAATTGTTAAACGAAGCTGAGTTGGCTCCATATTCCTCCAAGGTAATCTCGCTTTAGCGCGAATACTAATGACTTTATTCTAGCCAATTATTAAAGTTTTATTCAACCAGAGCAGGTATGTATGCATCTACCTGCTCTGGTTTACTCTACTGTTCATACAGCCTATTGTTGTGGAAGAACATCTCCTTTTGCATAGGCTTCTTCTGGTGTATCGGGATCTGTAGAAATGGGGTCTGCATTTGCATCACGTCCTCCCCTGCCATACGTTGGACGTGCAGCTTCATATTGCATTTCTCGAGCAATTTTTGACACATCACTCAAGAGCACATCATCATAGCGATGACATGCACAAAGATGCCCATCTGTTACTTCGCGTAAATCGGGGTGAGCTACATCGCATGCACCAATTTTTGCAAAACAGCGACTAGCAAAACGACATCCTGTAGGTGGATCAATAGGACTTGGTACATCACCTTGCAAAATAATACGTTTACGCGAAAGCTTGGGGTCTGGAGAAGGAATTGCAGAAAGCAATGCTTGTGTATATGGACAAAGTGGCTCTCGATACAACTCATTTTTGTGAGCAATTTCCATAAGCTTTCCCAAATACATAACACCAACACGATCTGAAATATGTTTAACCACGTTAAGTCCATGAGCAATAAACAAATATGTCAGACCCATATCCTCCTTAAGGTCATCCAACAAGTTGAGAACCTGTGCCTGAATGGATACATCAAGTGCAGAAACGGGTTCATCGCACACAATAAGTTTAGGATTGACCGAAAGTGCACGTGCAATACCTACACGCTGCCGCTGTCCACCAGAAAATTCATGCGGATACCGATTCTTAAGCTCAGGGCGAATACCAACGCGTTCCAGAAGCTCGTCAACTCGCATATCAATATGTTTAGATGGCAAGATATTGTTGGTACTAAGAGGTTCAGAAATAATCTGTGCAACCGTCATGCGAGGATTAAGGGATGCGTAGGGGTCTTGAAAAATAAGCTGGATATCTGTACATAAACTACGTCTTTGAGTACGAGAATAATCGGTAATATCGTTTCCATCAAAGAATATACGACCACTTGAGGGTTTAAGAAGACCAACAAGCATTTTGCCGATGGTGGTTTTACCACAACCAGATTCACCCACTAGACCAAAGGCTTCACCTGGCATAATCTTGAAAGAGACATCATCTACTGCACGTACAAATGATGTTGGACGGCCAAAAAAATTAGTGTCCGCAACAAAACTTTTAGATAAATTTTTAACCTCAACAAGAGGCTCAGAGTTCACTACTTGCATGATGGTAAGGCCTCCTGTTGATCGTAAAGAAAACAACGGACTTTACGTGTAGGGTCACCTTGCACAGACATAAGTTTTGGACGCTCTTTCAGACAACGATTAAAGCATTTTTCACAACGATCAGAGAATGGACAACCTTGAGGCATGTCTAAAGGATTAGGAACAGTACCTCTGATAGTGTAAAGACGATTACTTTTCTCATCCTCAAGTCGAGGAATAGAGTTAAGCAAACCAAGTGTGTAGGGGTGCAATGGCTTTTCAAACAACGCAATCTTACCAGCCTGCTCTACAACTTGCCCACAATACATAACTACAACGTTATCTGCCACCTCAGACACTACACCAAGGTCATGTGTAATAAACAGTACCGCCATGTTATAGTCGTCACGAAGCTTATAAATAAGATCGAGAATCTGTGCTTGAATGGTTACATCTAAAGCTGTGGTTGGCTCATCTGCAATAAGAAGTTGAGGGTTACATGAGAGCGCCATTGCAATCATAACGCGCTGACGCATACCACCACTCATCTGATGAGGATAATCTCGAGCACGATCTTCGGGAGACGGAATACCTACCACACGCAACATCTCTACTGCTCGTTCCCAAGCCTCGTTTTTCTTCATAGACATATGTGTCTGAATAGCCTCAACAATTTGATCTCCCACACGATATACGGGATTGAGAGATGTCATGGGTTCTTGAAAAATCATAGCAAGCTTTTGACCGCGCAGCCGTTCCATGTTTTTGTTAGTAAGCGCAAGTAAATCTGTACCGTCAAATGTGATACTGCCACCAGAAACATAACCTGGCTCCTGCAACAATCCCATAATAGAGAGAGATGTAACGGATTTTCCAGAACCAGACTCTCCAACCACCGCAAGAATTTCTCCGTGGTTAAGGAAGAAACTTACGCCATCAACAGCTTTCACAACGCCTGTGCGTGTAGGAAACTTAGTAACCAAGTTTTTGACTTCGAGAAGAGCCATATTAGCGCCTCCTACTCTTTGGATCAAAAGCATCACGAATACCATCACCAAGCAAATTAAATGCTAAAACGGTAAAGGTAATTGCAAAACCGGGATATATCATGACATGAGGTGCTTGGAAGATATAATTGCGTCCACGTCCAAGCATGTCTCCCCATTCTGCCTGTGGTGGCTGTACGCCCAAACCCAAAAAGCCTAAGGCTGCTGCATCCAAAATAGCGCTCGAAATGCCTAAAGTTGCGCGCACAATAATAGAAGGAGCAACATTTGGCAAAATGTGTCTAAAGATAATCTTGGCATCGAAATCGCCAATAATTTGAGCAGCAGCAACAAAATCATTTGACTTAACAGCCAATATTTGTGAGCGAACAATACGCGCGTACTCTGGGATAGAAACTAAACCAATAGCAATGATTGCCTTATCAATGCCCTTGCCTAATGCAGCCATGAAGGTAATAGCTAATAAAATGGATGGAACAGCAAGCATAATGTCCATCATACGCATGATAAGGGTATCTATCTTGCCACCTTTATAACCCGCAATGGCGCCAAGTGTAACGCCAACTATTAGTGAAATTGCTACAGAAAGTAGACCAACACTCAAAGAAATTTGTGAACCAATAAGAATGCGCGAAAAAATATCTCGCCCCTGCTGATCACATCCAAACCAGTGAACTGCGCTAGGAGCAGCAAAGGATTGCGTAAGGTCTTGTGCATATGGATCGTAAGGCAAGACTTGGGGAAAGACTGCCGTAAACAAGGCAATGAGCGCAACTAAGATGATAAAAATAAAACTTATAAATGCAGCAGTATTGTGAGAAAGCGAGTACCACACGTCATTCCACAATGATTCTGACTTTTGCACCACTGTAGGAAGAGCAGCAATTGAAGTATCAGAAGTAGTCTTTTTTTGATCTAACATGCAACTCACCTCTCTTCCTGCGAATATTTGATGCGAGGATCAAGATAGGCATACACAATATCAACCACGAGATTAATCACAATAAAAATGACGCCAATAAGAAGTACTACACCCTGCACCACTGGAAAGTCTGATTTAAGAATGCAGTCAACTACGTATTTACCAATACCTGGCCATGCAAAAACTGTCTCTGTGAGCAGTGCACCACCCAACAAACTACCAAGCTGTAATCCAATGACAGTAGACACAGGTAATAAAGCATTACGCAGTGCATGATGGCGATTCACACGACCGCGTGATACGCCTTTTGCTCGAGCTGTGCGAACATAATCCTCATTAAGTGTTTCTAACATGCTTGAGCGCGTCATACGTGTAATGATTGCCATGGAATACAAGGAAAGTGCCAAGGCAGGCAAAAGAATATGTGCCAGCGCATCAATAAGAGCTTCTGTATCTCCAGAAAACAGCGTATCTATAAGAAATAATCCGGTACCTCCCACAGGAGCTAACATAGGATCAATGCGACCACCGGAAGGTAAAATGTGTAAGACACCCGCAAAGAGAATGATGAGAAGCACACCAGACCAAAAGATGGGAATAGATACTCCCACTAAAGCCAATATCATGCTCAAGCCATCGATAAATGAACCTTTATGCACTGCGGAAATAACACCTAAAAACACACCAATAACTGAAGCAAATACAATAGCTACTAAAGCAAGTTCAACAGTAGCAGGAAAACGACTTGCCAACTCAGAAGCAACTGAAGCATGTGTATAATACGATGCCCCTAAATCACCACGAAGCGCTCCAAACATAAAATTAAGATACTGAGTAACAATAGGCTCGTGTAATCCATTGGCTTCTCGCCAAGCTTCTTTTGCTTGAGCAGTAGCGTGTTCTCCCAGTACAACTGGTGCAGGATCAGGAGAAAAGACACGCATAATAAGAAAAACCACAATAGACAAGCCGATAAGTACGGGAATTGCTTGGAGCAAACGTTTTGCAACGTACTTAATCAACGTATACACCTCTTTAAAACATACAACGGATTTGATAGGTACCTACTGTCTTGCTACCTGTAGATACAAAAACTCGGGCCGGAGAGCCGGCCCGAGCTACTCGTACACGTGGCGCGACTCGCGCTATGCAGACTTAGTGCAATTGCGCAGATACGTATTACCAGTTGGATGGAAGACAAAGCCGTCTACACCCTTCTTGTAACCAAGCAAAGCCGTTGCATGAGAGATAGGAAGCCAAGGCTGCTCGGAAGCAGCAATCTTTTCGCACTGCAGATAAATATCATCACGAGCACTACCATTAGGAGTTTGCAGTCCTTGAGCAATGAGCTTCTTATACTCGCTGTTGTTAAAGCGAGCAGCATTTAAGGATGGATCAGTGTCGGACAACAAGTTCATAAAGTTGTCTGGATCGCCATTGTCTCCCACCCAGCCATAGAAGCAAATATCAAAATTACCGCCAACCTCAGCATCTTTGTAAGATGTCCAGTCATACTGATCAATGGTCATCTCTACGCCAGCATCACGTAGATAACCCTGAACGGCCTCTGCTAAAGCGGTACCGCCTTTACCGTTGTAGGGACGAGGATTGGAATACGTAATGCAGCTAATCTTTGTGATGCCTAAACGAGCAAGCTCTTCCTTTGCAGCTGCTGCATCATAGGTGGTTTGCACAACATCCTTATCGTAAGGAGCCATCCAAGTAGGCATAATGGAATTTGCATAGGTTCCGTAACCTTTATACAGACTGTCAACAATGGTAGGAACGTCAATTGCTTGAGCAACAGCAATGCGCGCCTCCTTGCTCTTAAACAGCTCAGAGTCACAGTTAAAGGCCATATAGTTAATGTTCATGCCATCAGCTTTACTAACCATATCACCATTGGATTCAATTTGGTCTACCACCGCTTCATCAATGCCGGTAATGATGTCTACTTCACCATTTGCAAGAGCAGTTACACGTGTTGCAGACTCAGCAATAATGCGGATAACAACATTTTTAGGCTTTGCAGCATTTTCTTTATCCCAATAGTCATCAAAGCGCTCGAGCTTAATATCGGAATTCTTAGTCCAGCTCACAAACTTAAAGGGACCAGTACCAATGGGTTTCTCGTTAAGGGTGCCTGCTTCAATAGCCTTAGGAGAAGCAATGGGAGCCGCAAGAGCCATAGCTAGATTAGCGAGAAAAGCCGTAGAAACGGCACGCATTTTAATAATGACCGTACTATCGTCGGGTGTCTCTACAGAATCAATACCATTATTTTGTTCTTTTGAACCAAAGGTAAACGATGCATAGGGCATATCTGCTGTACGATTTGGCTCGAGCTGTCGGTCAAGATTGGCCTTTACTGCCGCAGCATTAAAATCGGTACCATCATGGAACTTTACACCAGTTTGAAGAGCGAAGGTATAGGTCAAGCCATCATCGGAGACCTCATAGGACTTAGCAAGACCAGGACGCAAAGAACAGTCCTTGTCTTCATACTGCAAAATATTTTCGTACACCTGAACCAATACTTCAGCGGACTCGCCATCATCCACCAATGCAGGATCAAGACCACGAGGATCGGCACCCTGTGCCAATGTGATGGTGTAATCTCCTTCTGCGTCAGACGCAGAACCGGCACGCTTAGAGCCACAACCTGCTAAGGCAAAAGCAGACGTTGCGCCAACCGCAGCCATTGCTTGGACAAATAGTCTACGAGACATTTGTGCTTGGGGAGTTTCCATGATGTTCCCTTCCTCTTAAACTACGTTCGCATGTGCTGGTGTAAGGCAAATGCGATTTGCTGCACAATACACGAAAAAGTGCATAAAAGAGGGTTGTTAACAATTTATTAACTTATAACAAGCTAAACAGAAACATTCGTGAAATTAGTACTTAATCGATTGGTTTAGCTAATAGCATGGTCCCTTGAACCCCTGTTATAGTGCATATATGCATTCCAATAGCTAATGGTTGCTCAAATGCTACTTCAAATAAACCTGATGAAACTCCCCTACCATCTACCTGTGAAATTACAGAATCGGTAGTTCCAATAAGCCTTGAAGCAATCTGCTTTCTCATAGATATTGACAGCTCACGCGCTTGTTTTGCACGCGTAGCCATGACAAGAGCATCTACTTGATTTGGCATATCTGCCGCTGGAGTCCCCGGACGTTTTGAATATCTAAAAATATGCATTTTTGTGTATGTAATATTCATGCAAGTTTGCAGACTTTGTTCAAATTCGGTATCTGTCTCGCCAGGAAAGCCAACTATTAGATCACAGCCTAAAAATGCCACATCAAGCATGGACTTTACGCGATCAATAGTACGCATATAGTCATCCAAACTGTAAGCACGACCCATACGCTTAAGAGTCTTGTTGCAGCCTGACTGTAGCGGGATGTACAAATACGGAGCAATGCGACCATCAGACTGCGCAATAACTCGCAGCAACTGTGTACTTACATCTTGAGGCTCAATAGAAGATAAACGAATACGAGAAATATCGGTTTGTTCTAATAACATATCGAGAAGCCCTGCAAGATTAATGCATCTTCCCAAACTCATATCCTCATAGCGGCCCAAATTAATGCCAGTTAGAACCACTTCAGGAGAACCATGTTCCTGCTCTGTTTGTACACGTTGTATAACCTGATCTACAGGCAGTGAACGACCAGCGCCGCGAGCCTTCCACACAATGCAATAAGTACAGCGATTATCGCAACCATCTTGAATTTTAATACCAGGACGAGTGCGTCCTGTGGGTGTTAAAACCGATTGCTGGTGTGACGCATAAGAGGAGCTACAACAAACTTTACCTACGTGCTGATCTACCTCAAATCCTAACTCTTGTAAGGCGCGAATTGGCACCATACTCTTGTTTGTCTCGACAAGAACTTGTTCACCCAAGCTTGTGAGCTCATTGGTAAAGAGATTAGCTACACAGCCAGTAGCCATAACAAGCGGTCTTTGTGCTAATGCTGCATGTTTACGAATTGCCTTACGGGTTTTGGACTCAGCCTCACCAGTTACGGCACAGGTATTAATAACTACCAAATCCGCATCTTCTGGACGCACTACCTGCGCACCTAAAAGCTCTATGGCATATGCCATATCATCAAGTTCAACTCGATTAACACGGCAGCCTAAATTAACAAATGCAATACGAGGAACAGCAGCGTTCACTTGCGATGTCCCTTACGAGGACGCTTTTTCTTACCAAAAGGTCTACGGAAAGCACTAGTTGCAGTATCCATATCCATTTCATCGTCAGAGTCATCATCTACTTGAACTGCTTCTTTTGCCTGAGACTTTTGTTGCTCAAGCAAGCTACGAACAAGCTGCACCTGTTCATCTGTAAGGTCTACCGGCACACTTACTTCAACAGCAATAATCAAATTGCCACGTGCAGAGCTATGGAGGCGAGGCATACCATATCGAGCAATAACAAGCTGTTGACCATACTGACAACCAGCCGGAACAACAACTTCGACCTTCTCGTCAGCCAAAATGCCAGCAATGGTGTGAGTAATTCCAACCATAGCTTCAAAGGCATCGATCTTAAGTATGTAATACAGATCATCACCTTGGCGTTGGAAATGTTCATGCTCGGACACGCTTATGGTAACTACTAAATCACCCGCAACTTCACCACGAACACCTGCTTCACCGCGTCCCTTAATGCGAATGGACTGACCAGAATGAATACCTGCAGGAATCTTCACCTCTACAGTCTCTCGTGAAGGAGTGCGGCCCTGACCACCACAGGTCTCACACGCACCTTCAACAGCCTTGCCTGTACCACCACATTCAGGACAAGTGGTCTGAGTTTTCATCTGACCTAAAATAGTCTGCTGTACAGTAACTACACGGCCAGTACCCTGACAGTGATCACAGGCGGTAACTTTGCCACCCTCACCAACACCAGTACCACCGCAGTCATCACAAGGAGCTAAACGATCATAGGCAACTGTCTTGGTGCAACCACATGCTGCTTCCTCTAGCGTAATATGCAGGTTAAGGCCCATATCGCGACCACGTGTGCGAACAGAACGTGCACCCGCACTGCCACCCATACCACCAAAGAAGGATGAGAACAGATCATCCATCCCAAAGCCACCAAAAATGTCAGACATATCCACGTAGTCTCCGCCAAAACCGGACGGACCATCAGGATTGCCAAATTGATCGTAATTTGCACGGCGCTTCTCGTCAGACAAAACGGAATAGGCTTCATTAACCTCTTTGAACTTCTCTTCCGCATTAGGTTCATTGGAAACATCAGGGTGTAACTGACGTGCAAGCTTTAAAAAAGCTCGTTTGATAGTCTTTGCATCCGCGTCACGATTGACGCCTAAAATATCGTAATAATCCTTTGAAGCAGCCACGCTAAAAACCAATCATATCGAATATACTGTCATTACAAAAATATGAGAGCACTCTGTGGGACAAACCTCACAACTATAGTCTTCCGCCAGAAATGCACGAGACCATTCCCACCAAAAACAAGGTAATAACCAGACCATTTGCTAGACCATCACCCAAATAGCGCAAAGCATTTTTCCACCAGATGCCACGCCGACCCACAATACCACGAGAGAACACGAGGTACAAACCGATAAATAATGGAATGGAGAAAGTAAAACTAAAGGCAAGCAAGGTCTTTGCAATAGCGCCATATGCAAAAAACGGTAGTGTAAGACCTACAAGTCTAAAACCAAAGGCCTGTAGTTGATCTAATCGCTCACTTGGAACGCCCACCCTTAAAACAAAATCTCCCGCAGAAGAGCCATTTGTGCCAGCATTACCTTTACCCGCCAAACGAATAACATCACCATCGTGAGAGTTAGCAGGAATATCCACTATAATTTCGCTCGCCGTGAGCACACGACCCGAGCCACCACAGTGATCACAGGGATCAACAACAACCTTACCGGTGCCCTCACACTCAGGACACACCATCTTAATCTCACCAAAACCTAAAATACTCATGAGGTCAACATTAATATGACCGCTTCCATTGCAGGTAGGACACGTTTGTGCATGACCGGTGTGTACCGATCCCTTACCAGAGCAAACTTCACAGCTGACAAAATGGTTGTACGTTACGCCACGACGCGTGCCTTTTTTTGCAGCATCCGCATCAAAGTCCATATGGTATACAACATCTGCGCCCACCTTTGGGTTATAAGCACGCGCACGCGACCTTGACCCCGTATGACCAACGCCACCAAAAGGACTTGCCCCAAATGGAGAACCCCAACCACCACCAAAAGGCCAGCCATTAAAGTCCATATCACCTGGAGTAGATGGATTCCAATTGCCAGATGCTGCAAACGGATTGCCTGAACGCATGGCATCGTAACGTTTACGCTTAGACTCATCGGAAAGCACTGCATAAGCCTCAGAAAGCTCCTTGAACTTCTCTTCTGCATCTGGAGCTTTATTGATGTCAGGATGCAGCTTACGAGCTTTTTGCTGGAATGTTTTACGAATCTCATCCACTGTTGCATCGGATGAGACACCTAAAATCTCGTAATAGTCCTTCTCGTTCATGGAAGCCAAAGCAAAATCCTATCCCCCAGGTCTGCAGCGACCTACTATAATTTATACGTGCGAGATTATATCCATCCGTCATGCATTCTAAGCATTCCTATAGCATAGTACAGACAATTAACGCTCAAGCTTGTACTACGTGTACGGTTTTCGATAGAAAAGAGTAATGATGTCCCAAGCGTCTACTTCGCCACATCATCCAACTTCAAAAACGGTTACGTTTTACTACTTGCGCCACGGAAAAACAGAGTTTAATCGGGATCTTATTATTCAGGGCGGCAGAGTAGATTCTCCACTGGCAAATGAATATCTATATCTTATTCATGACACTACAGAAGCCCTCAAAAACGTACAGTTTAATGCTTGTTGGTGCTCTCCACTCAAGCGTGCACAAGACACCGCACGCATGGTTTTAGGTAATCGAAAGATACAACTACAGCCCACAGAAGACCTCCGTGAATTTGACTTTGGCTCCATTGATGGCAAGCCCTTCAAAAACAATCGATTTAACTTTATAAGCAGCTATCTGATGCAGGATTTTTCTCGCTTTGGTGGCGAGAAACGCAATGATGTCTGTAGACGTATCCGTCGTATTTTTGAACACATGTATACCCATGCCTCAGATGGAGACAAGATTCTTGTTGCTGCTCATGGAGCGTTGGTACGCTACCTTGTATGGGAGTTTATGGATGGCAGTGCCTGTACACGCAGCTGGAAAAGTCATACAGTTAAAACACCAAATGCATCTATAGGACTTATTAAGGCGCAAAACGGCAGGTTTACTCTACTTACTACTCCACTGTGTGCACAAGAGCTTAAACAGCGCTTTTCTGAGTACCTTCATTAGTCCAAAAAAATTAAGCTTCTATCTGCACAGATTCAACAGGTCTTTGAGCCAACCCCCATAAAATGCCATACAGTTTATTACCTAGCAACCAACCTCGTTGAGTTGGTATCCACCATTGTTTAGCAGCTTGATTTTGAGGTAATTGTTGCAGTAATCCCAGCTCATACGCATGTGCAAGTGCTCTATCGAGCTTTTGCACTCCTAGTGCCTTGGCGCTACGTTCATAGAGCGCAGGAGTTATACCATAACTGGTACGTACAGCAAGCATAAGATCTTCTGCTGAGGCTTGCTGTTCATCCAAAAATTCCAACTCATATGCCATAGCAGCAAGACTTTTTGCAGCCGCTACCTGTTTGCGCGTACTTGTAATGGTATAACGTACGCGAGAAATAGTCTTATCAAGCAGCGGCATATGCGGTACCAGCTCACAAAACTTCTCGTAAGCCTGTCTAGAAAGCATAGCGGAGCCCGATGTTCCCAAGGCTATGTATGGAACACCAGACCAATATGCCAAATTATGCTGACACTGCTTGTGTATGCGTGCATAGCTGGCCACTTCATAACGAGAATATCCACGCTCTTGTAAGGCTTGCTGTGCATAATGCATCATGCTTGCCTGTGCATCGTCATCCGGCCAAGCAAGAAGTCCATCTTGACACTGCTTCCAAAACAGCGTGTCCTCTTCAATCATGAGCGGGTAGATGCTGATATGATCTACCTCGCTGGCAATAAGCTGTTTAACAGAATATTCCCAACTTTGAAGTGTTTGGAGTGGGATGCCACACATGAGATCAGCAGATACGTCTAATCCTGCCTGCTTGGCATAACCAATAGCAGTACGTGCTGTTTGTGCAGTATGAATACGCCCCAACGCTTTAAGTTCTTGATCTAGCAACGATTGCACGCCCAATGACACACGAGTTGCACCAGCACTCGCCAAATTTTGCGCAAACTTTTGCGAGAAGGATTCTGGATTAGCTTCACAGCTCAACTCAAGTGGGTTGCAGACGTAACAAATCTCTTGTACAAGCTCCACGAGCTTCTCACCCAAAAGTGAAGGGGTACCACCACCAATATAGACGGTTTGTATAGCGCTTAAGAGACCCCCGGATGCAAGTTGATGTAACGAACGAACTAAGCTTTTTACATACGTTGCAATAATGACATCATCCTGAGCGGCTACCCAAGTTGCAAAGTCACAATAGCTACATCGTTTGGCACAAAATGGAATGTGCAGATATAGCGCATGTGGCATATCCTGCGCACAATCACAAGAAAAGCCAATAGGAATATGAGAAAACTCGTTACATGAGTCCATGTGCTGCAATCTTATCTTTAACTTCGGCCACAAGCTCATAGTAGTCCTCTGGAACAGTACACCCCACAGCTCTTTGACGCCAAGCTGCTGCTTGAGGAATACCACGCAAATACCAGCCCGCAAGACTTCGTGCACGTGCCAAATGAGCATGTGTTGCTACCAATAGGCGCACATGTAAATCAAAGGCATTAAGGCGTTGGACTATAGAATGCTCAGCAGGCTTCTTGTCATGTAAAAGAGCTGCTGCATCCCCAAACAGCCACGGATTACCATAGGTGCCACGTGCCACATATGCTGCTGCACAAGGTGTAGATCTCACAAGCTGTGCTGCTGTCTGCGCAGTAAGAATATCGCCCGAACCAATTACTGGAATGGACAGCGCTTGAGCTACTTGACACACCTGTTCTAAGTTAGATTCACCACGATACATCTGTGATGCCGTACGACCATGGACCGCAATCGCAGCAACACCAGCATCTTCCAGCCTGCAGGCAAACTCGGGACCTACAATTTTATCGGGCGTACGACCTATACGAATTTTTGCTGTAACAGGAACGGTAGTATTTTGTACAACATATTGAATAATCTGTACTGCACGTTCGGGCTCATCCAGCAGTGCCGAACCCTCGCCTTTACGTGTAACTTTAGGAACGGGACAGGCCATATTTACATCAATGGCACTGAGCTTTGTGCCCAAGCGCTCACTGACTGCAACTGTGGCCTCGGCAAATTGTTCGGGCTTGCTACCAAAAAGCTGTACTACTATATCTGGCTCTGCATCATGAGGAATAACGAGCTCCCAGGTTTTCTCGCCACCGTAATGTAAACCGGCAACAGAAACCATCTCGCTTACCGCCCACGCCGCACCACCTGCACGCGCCATAATACGATATGCAGCATCGGATACACCTGCCATGGGTGCCATCAAAAATGGATTATGCACAAGACGCTGTGCAAAGGATTTATCTAGTGGTGCAGGTACAAGATTTGTTGATAACCCCGCAGATGGTCCATAGATTTTGAGCAGCTCAGTTACAGACAAGGCCATTACTCGTCGTCCACCTTGAGAACCGCAAGGAAGGCCTCTTGGGGCACCTCAACAGAACCAATCTGTTTCATGCGTTTCTTGCCCTCTTTTTGTTTTTCAAGGAGCTTGCGTTTACGAGAGATATCGCCACCATAGCATTTTGCAAGAACATCCTTACGCATGGCTTTAACCGTAGAACGGCTAATAATCTTATTACCAATTGCACCTTGGATGGGTACCTCAAATTGCTGGCGCGGAATAATTTCCTTGAGTTTGTCACACAGAGAACGACCCATGTTATAAGCCTTGTCCTTATGAACAATAAAAGACAAGGCATCTACAATCTCACCAGAAAGCAAAATATCCAGCTTAACTAGTTCAGATGCTCGGTAATCACCAAATTCATAATCAAGCGATGCATAGCCTTTGGTACGGCTCTTCAGCTGATCAAAAAAGTCCAAGATAAGCTCTGCAAGCGGGATATCAAAGTGCATCTCAACGCTTTTCTCGGTCAAATACACCATGTCCTGCATGGCACCACGATGCTCAACTGCAAGCTGCATGACAGCACCCATGTAATCGGGCGGAACAATAACCTTAGCCTTAAGGTAAGGTTCGTCAATATGATCAATACGCGTAGGCTCAGGCAAATCCTGCGGACTAGTAATAGAAATCTGCTCACCATCTGTTAGAAATACGTGATAGCTCACAGAAGGTGAAGTAGCAATTAAAGATAAGTCAAACTCGCGCTCCAAGCGCTCCTTTACAACCTCCATGTGAAGAAGGCCCAAAAAGCCAACACGAAAACCAAAACCCAAAGCTACAGAAGTCTCGGGTGTCCAGGTTAGTGATGGATCATTAACCTTAAGTTTCTCGAGTGCATCACGTAAATTCTCATACTGTTTGTTGTCTACAGGGAACAAACCTGTATAGACCATGGGCTTAGCTTCATGATAGCCAGGACAAGGCTCTGCGCAGGGGGTATCTGCCAGTGTAATGGTGTCACCTGTTTTAACTAAGCTAGGATCTTTGAGGCCTGTTACCACAAAACCAACTTCACCCACACCAAGCTGAGGCAAACTCACCTCAACAGGGCGCTTACAGCCAACTCCATCACAAATAAAATTCTCCCCTACAGCCATAAGCTGCAATTTTTGACCAGCTTTCATAACACCGTCAAAGACGCGGACTGTAGCCACAACACCGCGGTATTCATCAAAGTATGAATCCAAAATTAAAGCCTTAAGCGGCAAATGAGGGTCGCCTTCAGGAGGAGAAACCAGATAAACAATGCTCTCGAGAAGCTCATGGATGCCTTCGCCTGTTTTACCAGAAACACATACTGCATCCTCTGCTGGAATTGCCAGCTCTTCTTCTATCTCTTCCTTAACTTCCTCGGGGTGTGCGCTGGGAAGATCAATCTTGTTGATAGCAGGTACAATGTCAAGGTTAGCATTCATGGCAAGTGTGGCATTGGAAACCGTTTGTGCCTCTACACCCTGAGTTGCATCTACAACCAAGATAGCCCCTTCGCAGGCAGCTAATGAACGTGATACCTCATAGGTGAAGTCCACATGACCTGGAGTGTCAATTAAATTAAACTGATATTTTTGTCCATCGTTTGCCTCATATATAACGCGTACGGCATTAGATTTGATGGTAATACCACGCTCACGTTCAATATCCATGGAGTCAAGCAGTTGCTGCTCCATGTCACGCTCTTCCACCGTATGAGTAAGCTCCAAAATACGGTCAGAAATCGTTGATTTACCGTGATCGATGTGTGCCACAACAGAGAAGTTGCGGATATGTGAAGTGTCAAATGTAGTCATAGTAGAGATAATAGCGTATAGCACCCCATTCATGCTATACTTCCTTGTTGACCTCACCGTGTCTCAACGTCAGAGGCCTCACAGAGATTATTTTTGAAAGGAAACACACGTGGCAAACATTAAGTCTCAGAAGAAGCGCATTAAGACTGCCGAGAAAGCTCGTATTCGCAATAAGGCAGTTCGCTCCGAGCTCAAGACTGCTGTAAAGAATGTTCGTCTTGCCGTAGAGGCAAATGACGCTGCAGCAGCTCAGGCAGCCGTTCAGCATGCAGGTAAGCTCCTGGACAAGGCAGCTTCCAAGGGTATTATCCACAAGAATCAGGCAGCAAAGCGCAAGAGCGGTGTTGCTAAGCTTGCTAATACCATTGCATAACTAAGCGCTTTTCTTAGTAATCTTTGTGTGTAAGACCTCGCGTGCTGGCGAGGTCTTTTTATTCTTTATATGCAATTTATTTTATGTAGCATTACTTACTATTTTCCGCAAACAGCAGCAATAAACTGGATAAATGCTGTTTCTTTTTCGCTTGAATTTTTAAGTGTCCACTCAAGTTCTTTACTCTTTTTGAGAAGCTCTTCGAGTTCGCCAGGAGCAAACTTACGAACAAAGCTAGGGTATTTTTTTATTTGCCAATCTTGCTTACCCAATTCTTGAGCCATAATCGCCGGTGTACCACGCTCCTGTAATGCTTTTACGCATATAAGTTCACGAAGACGAGAAGTAATAAATATTTGTAGCGCTACATAGCCATTTGATTTCATTACATGAAATAATTCCATGGACTGAGCAAAATCTCTACTACACAATACGTCTAAAAACTCCCAAGGATTTACTTCTGCACTTTGGGTCACATAGGAATCTATATCTGCCACATGAACTGTAGCTCCTACTCCTAAGCGAGAGGCTAAAGAGGCTAGCTGATTGTCCAGCATAATAGTGGACTCTCCCACCTTAAAAATAAGCCTTTGAGCTGCAGCGGTATCTATATATAAACCATGGACTTGAGCAATATGTATCACATCGGTAGCAAGTGCAAATTTTTTCTTGGCACCACAATCAATAACAGCCTTTGCTCCTACGTTAGCTACTGCTTTATACAGCCTCGTAGATTTAGCCAAGCTCTGAGCAATAAGCACCAGAATACTTGAAGGATTGGAATCTGCTAAATAACTTACCAAAGCTTCTGAAACCTCTTTAGTAAGCTTATCTGCCTCCCACACAATAACAAACCTGCGGCTATCTCCAAAAGGAAGCGCTTGTAAGGAACTGATGAGAACTTGAGCTTCTAAACCAGAAGCACTCAGATGTTCTTCCAGATTAAAATCTGCAAAGTCAGGATCCAGATATTGCTTAAGACGAGCAATGGTACGCTGTTGCTTGAGCTCATCGGTACCCACTAATAAGTAAGCAACAAGTAAGTTTTCTTTGTTCATCTTAGTCATCTATACCTCCTTTGCGTGTCCCCATAATAGCAAAGCCACCTCTGCCATCAGGACGAAGTTCAAGGTCTCCGTAATCCTTGGTACACAACACCTTTGAATCTGCTTGAGTAAGTGTATCTAAACATGCTCGTGAAGGGTGTCCATATTTGTTATGCGCCCCAACACTAATAAGGCTGAAGTCTGGAGCTAAGGTATGCGCCTGATCTAAGGTGATGCTTATTTCCGAACCATGATGACCCACTTTAAGCACATCAAGAGTCTTTATATCATGTGACCGTATAACCTGCTCTAACTCGTCTTTCTCGGCATCACCTGTAAGCAAAAGTGTAAGGTCTTCTTGTGCATTTTCATTATCCTGATACTGGCAAATCAGCATGATTGAATCCGCATTATGCGTGCCATCTGTTGGCTTTTGTGGCCAAACCATCCGCAGAGAAAAACGTCCAACTTGAATCACAGAACCATAGGACAATTCCCGAGCTGGCTGGTCAGTCATTTTTTGGATGTTTTGTTCTAGCTCAGAAGAAACCGCCTGCAAAACCCCTTTACCCACAAGCACTTGATGAGTATGCATTCGAGTTGCAAGTTCTTCCATTCCACCAATATGATCATCATGCAAATGCGTTAACAACACTGCATCTAAGTGTAGGATTTGTTTGCGGCCTAAAGCTTTTACTACCATGCCTTTTGGTCCAGTATCTATTAGCAGTGCCTGTGGACCATCCTGCACCACAATTGCGTCACCTTGTCCTACATCAAGCACTACAACGCGAGCGGGCGCAAAGTAGCGCACATGCACAAACCACAGCAGTATTAAACATACGGTTACTCCCACACACCTACGAACAAGTTGTGCGGATAAACGGGGCCATACAAGCACAATAGCTACAAGCGCAGCTACTACTACAGCAGAAATCCACCAACTTGATTCATTCAATGCGATATTGGCAAGTGGAAGTTGAGAAAACCATCCCGCCAGCAGCAAAATAAGTTTGGCCACAATATCTAATACTGCAAGTAGCAAATTACCCAACACAGGCACAAAAAGCAGTGGAGCACTTATTGCACCAAGCATGATAAAGAACACAAAAAGAGGTCCTACTATGCAGTTTGATACGGGGCCAATTACAGATAACTGTTCAAACACATGGATAACAAGAGGAAAAGTGCTTATAAGAGCTACGCAAGAAGTCACGGCAGATGAGCCAAGCGACTCTTGAATAGGATGGATTCTGTGTAAAAACTTCCCCAGTATCTTTGTTGGAGATACTTTAACCTGAGGTAGCAAAAGCTTTCCCAAATATGCACCATAGGTAGTAAACAAGCAAAGACCAACAACGGAACTAAGCGATAACAAAAATCCAACATCCATAACTAAAAACGGCTGCACAATCAACATGCTGATACCGCATAAAGAACTCGCAGAAAGCGCGTAAGAGCGCCTACCCAACAACACTCCCGCTTGAGTTGTTACAGACATAAGCCATGCACGCATTGCAGATGAAGGGCAACCACAAAACACTACAAACAATCCTGTTACAGCAACTACAGCGCCAACACGCACAGCAGGTTTTAGCGAGGTTTTGCTTATAAATAACGTTAAGATACTTGCAACTAAGGCAAGGTGCGAGCCAGACACTGCCACCATATGAGCAAGACCACAACCTGCCAAGCTTTGGGAAATACCAAAACTTGAAAGTCCCGTTTTGTATCCACAAATACATCCTGCTAATAGTGCTCGCGAAGCATTTGTATCAGGGTTAATCTGTTTTAATAGGGCTTCTCGACAAGAAATGATTGATTCTTTTAGTCCTCCCAACAGATATGTTTGTTTAACTTGTAAAACTTGCACTGTTCCGCAGATACCACGGACCATGTTTTGCTGACCATATTGATCATCAGAGTTTTTCTTATAGCGACCCACCAAGCGCAAGACACTTCCATAACGCAAGGGTTCTTTACTCGAAAGCCAAACGTCAGCACAAAGATCATTTCCTTGATGGTCTATATTTTTATAAATGCAGTTTGCACGTGCCTTCCAGCCAAAGCGAGTTTGTGTGCTATCGCTCAGCACCTCATACATACACGAAGAGGGGGTCAGCGTTTCCAATGTGCGAGAAACCTTCTTAAAATGTTGTTGCTGAACAAAACAACTTGCAGCACAAACTAAGAGCATGGCAACACAAAGAGAAGTATATGTTCTACCTCGTTTTCTCCAACAGCACAGACTAACCACAGCAAGCACAAAGGTTCCCAGCGCACACAACAGCAGTAAACTAGAAAGCCTAGCTTGAACAATAAGTGCATCAAAACCCAAACAGCAACCAAGAACCAATAAGCTTTCTGGAAGGTAAGGTTTATAAGGAAGCATAATTTCTTTAAACACGAATCTTGCCTTGCAGTTTTTCAAACTTCTTTGCGCCAATACCAGAGACTCTCATAAGGTCTTCTACGGTTGCAAAAACTCCATTTATCCTACGGTCCTCAATAATTGCTTGAGCAGTTGATTTGCCAACACCGGGAAGGCTCATAAGCTCTTGTTCTGTCGCAGTATTAATGTTAATAAGACCACTGGCATGTGTGTCACCAGCATCTGCGTGTGTACCTAAGGTTCTGTTGGAATTGCTCTGGGTGTCATCAGAAACAGCTTGTTCAAGAGGAATACTTTCCCCTTGTTTTGGAATATATATTTTGCTGCCATCCTCGATAATCGCAGCTAGATTAATCGTAGAAGTATCTGCCTCTTCTCCTAGACCGCCAGCAAGATCAACGGCATCTTTGATGCGTGGTTTTGGCTGCTCAAGCGTGTACACACCAGGTTTTGCTACAGCACCATCTACATGCACTACAATAAACTGCGCTGTGCCTGAAGCTTGCATCTGCGTCGTCGGGTTCTGAGTTTTAGTATCCGATTTCCCGTCTGACTTTTCTGCCATGTTTTTAAGACTGCTCTTCTCGATTGATTGGGCATCTTGTGTATCTGATTGTCCAATAACGATTCCACCTATAGGTAGGTGGAATGCAACAAAGACTAAGCCACCGATAAACAAAGCAGCACTTACACCCAAAGCGAGAAGCTTTGGTTTTGTGAGACTATAGGTTCTCTTTAAAACGGATAGCCTGCGTATAAACGCATTTGATTGAATTTGTGCCATACTACCTCCTTGCTTTAAGTGTGAGGAAGTTAACAGCCAAACCCAAGGGCTAAAGAAAAAACCTCTGCTGGAACTGTCAGAAATCTAACAAAACCCAAACAGAGGCTATACATTCAAAAAAATAGCTAAGATACCTGCAAAAATATCTTACTCTTTCACAAAACTTGACTGTGCAGAACCAAGTATGGCGTGATAAGTACGCATAGACTTAGGCGGCCTATATGAAGGACAACCCCCAAAATCTATGTATTCAATCTCATCTAGGAGCTTATCGATAAAACCTTCATGGTCAAACTGTTCCCATGCCGTATGCACTTCTGCAAGACGAGCACGTGTCTCAGGGCGACGAGGCATAAACAACGTACAGCAGTCTGGTGCCGTCTGACTTGAAATCTCAAACGTACCAATCTGCTGAGCACGCTGAATAATCTCTTGTTTATCCGTTCCAATCAGTGGTCGGAAAATAGGAATCTCTACAACCTCGTTGACAGCCGCAATATTTTCCAAAGTCTGAGAAGCAACCTGACCCAAAGACTCGCCCGTGACCAAGGCCTGAGCACCTTCAATGCGAGCAATGCGCTCGGCAATTTTAAACATCATACGACGGTACATAATGATGCGTAGACCCTGAGGAACAGCAAGAGAGATCTCGCGTTGAACCTCTCCAAAGGCAACTACATACATACGGCCAATAATACCAGCGCCACGGAGTTTCTCTACAATATCCTGACATAGATACTCACTGGTATCTGCTGTCATAGGACGACCAGAAAAATGGATTGGAATGACATTTGCTCCACGACGTCCAACCATCCATGTTGCTACAGGAGAATCAATACCACTGGACAGGAGTGAAACTACCTTACCTGCAGTACCAACAGGCAAGCCACCTACGCCAATCAGAGAAGCAGCATACACAAACACGTCACCCTGAACTACGTTTACATATACCGTTATATCAGGGTTGTGGACATCAACTTTTTTTGTGGGATAGGCCTCACACAAAACAGAACCAACAAGTCTGTTAAGTTCAAGCGTATGCAAGTGATAGTTGGTAGCAGCACGATGAGCATGCACCTTAAAGCTTACAAACTCCCCTGCCTCAGCTAAAGCTTGAACCGCAGCGCTACAAAACTCTTCTTCACGTTGAGCAGTCCTAAAAGCAATAGAAACACGTGCGACTCCTGGTACCAATGAAACCGCATGAGCAAGTTGGTGTACACAAGAGTCGTCCGTCAAGGATATAAGCAGATGGCCAGAAATCCTTGCAATGTCTGCTATTGGAAATGTATTGAGCGCGTGACGCAGATTTACAACAAGTTGATTTTCAAAACGAGAACGATTTTTACCCTTCAAACCAATCTCGTGATAATGAACAAGACAAACGCGAGAAATCATATTTTGCACTAGTCAATCTTGTCGTATTTGCTGTTTGCACCCTTAATGTCCTCGTCAAAAGCATCTTTTACAAAGCCTAAGGTACCCTCAGAAATCTCGGACATGGCAATACCAATAGAATCCTTGCCAGAAGCAATAGTGGTAATGTCATCTACGGCCTGAACAGCAGTAACACGCAAGTGCTGACCACGAAGCATATCGTTAATATCGCAAGCACGTTTGGATGCGATAGAGCACAGCAAGAAAGGGTTATTTTCGGTCTTATCGAGAAGATCGTTAATCTGTGGCTGAATGACGGACATTGAGCACACTCCTTACATCATTTCATGTTGCTTGATAGCAGCATCCAAATCCTTTACTGCCAAATCAAGCTCATCGTTCACGACGCGTACGTCATATTGTGGCGCAAGCGCAAGCTCTTTAGCTGCGTTTGCCATACGAAGCATAATAGAAGCTTCGTCTTCTGTTTTCCGATCACGCAAGCGTTTTTCGAGAACTTCCAGTGAAGGAGGTTCAATAAAAATGAGTACCGCTTCTGGAAAACGCTGCTTAACAATAAGTGCACCTTGGACATCAATTTCCAAAATAACAGACTGACCAGCAGCCAAACACTTATTTACCTCAGACTTAGGAGTGCCATACTTATGACCATGTACGTTTGCCCACTCCAAAAAATCATCCGCAGCAATACCGGCATCAAACTGCGCATCGGAAAGAAAGTGATAAGAAATGCCGTCTTTTTCGCCGTCACGCGGACTACGTGTAGTTGCCGAAACCGTCAGGCCCAGGTCCTGACGCTCTGCACGCAATTTTGCAAGCAGAGTGCCTTTACCTGCACCCGACGGTCCCGATACGACGAAAAGTTTTGGATTCGCCGACACTTACTTGGAAAGAGCCTCAAGAAGCTGCTCGCGCTGACGAGCGCCCAAGCCCTTTACACGACGAGAGTCAGAAATGCCAAGCTCAGCCATGACCTTAGCAGCCTTTGCCTTGCCATAGCCAGGAAGGGACTCAATAAGAGCGGAAACCTTCAGACGGCTAGCGATGGGATCATCAGAGTTAAGAACACTATCGAGAGAAACCTCGCCGTTCTTAATCTTCTCACGGAGCTCTGCACGAGCATGACGGGCAGCTGCTGCCTTCTCGAGAGCGGCCTTGCGCTGCTCTGGGGTGAGGTTAGGGAGAGCCATTTTTCCTCCAAACACAAAACTGTTAGATATCGTTAATGCAAACTGCATACAAACGCGCTTTGACACGTCAACGAGAACATAGTTTGGCAATATAAGACTATAAAATCAAGCCTAAAGTGCAGAAACTATGCTTTTGTACCACTCACTTTACACAACTAACAGTAATTTTCGTACTTATTTAGCAAATTTTCCCATTAATTGGTCTATTTTAACTCCTCAACGATAGCATCAAAAGCTGCCACAGGATCTTGAGCCTGTGTAATGGGACGACCAATCACAATCATAGAAGCGCCGTCTGCAATGGCCTGAGCGGGCGTCGCCACGCGTTGCTGATCGTCCAAAGTTGCTCCTGCTGGGCGTACACCTGGAGTGACAATAAGCGCCTCAGGGCCCAATAAGGTACGCATAGCCGCGGCTTCCTGAGGAGAACACACAATACCATCTGAACCATGAGAACACGCAAGAGTGGCTAAACGCTGCACTTCTTCTGCAATGGAACACTCAATTCCAATAGAAGCAAGCGATTGTTGATTCATACTTGTAAGAACGGTAATAGAAACGAGCTTTGTACGATCTTCTCGATTAGCTGCAGCCTCATTCACACCTTCACGTGCTGCGGCAATCATTGCCCCAGCACCAAGACCATGAATAGACAAAATATCTGCACCAGCGTCTGAAGCAGACCGAGCGGCTCCATGGATTTGATGAGGAATATCATGCAACTTGAGATCGAGAAATACTTTGAGACCGGCATCATGCATAGCGTGAACAATCTCTGGACCGCACGCATAGTATAAGGTCATACCAACTTTTACCCACTGTGCGTGACCACGCAGACGTTGAGCCAGACTCAAAGCCTCTTCTCGCTCACAATCAAGGGCAACAATAATGCGCTCGGAAGCACTTAGCATTCAAACGCTCCAATCAGTTCGGAAATATTCGAAACACCCTGGGATACTGCCCATTGTGTTAATTCGGACAAAATACGTAATGCCGAGCCTGGATCAACAAGATTTGCAGTACCAACAGAAACCGCTGTAGCGCCAGCCAAAATAAACTCGGCTGCATCTTCGCCACTCGTAATACCACCAATACCACATAAAGGTAGCTTACAAGCCTTGTAAGCCTCCCACACCATGCGTACGGCAATATTATGGATTGCAGGACCAGAAATGCCCGCACATGGCCTAGAAAGCTTGCTTTTACGAGTATGCACATTGATTGCCATACCAGGAATGGTGTTAATTAAAGAAAGGCCATCTGCACCAGCATCTTCCAGGGCACGAGCAATCTCTCCTACATTAACAGGAGCCATCTTGACGATAAGTGGCTTGGAGGTTCGATTACGTACTGCATGCATAACAGCACAAGCGCCTTCTGGTGTACCTCCCATAGCAGCTCCACCAGCAGCCACATTAGGACAGCTCACATTGAGTTCAATGGCATCTGCAAACGGAGCAAACTCCTCGTACTTCTCGACAGCCTCAACATATTCATCAAGGGTATGACCTGCAGCTTGCACAATAATGCGGGTATCCTTCTTACCTAAATTTGTGAGGTAGGTACCATAGGACTTTACAAAAGCTTCTATACCAGGATTTTCTAAGCCAACAGAGTTCATAATTCCACTAGTAATCTCTGTCATACGAGGAGAAGGATTGCCATCCCAAGGCTGTGCAGAGCAACCCTTAGTAGTAATGGCACCCAAAGAAGAAACGGGGTAAAACGCTTCAAACTGATAGCCTTGACCATAGGTGCCAGAAGCGGTATTGATGGGATTTTTCATAGGCATGCCAGCAAAACTTACTGACATATCTACTGTAGGATTAGGAGATTGCATTACCACATCACCTCAGTTGCATCGAATACAGGGCCTTCGGTGCAGCAGCGCTTATAACCACCGGCAACCATTGCAACATTGCACGTATGGCATGCGCCAAATCCACAGGTCATCATCCGCTCAAGAGACACTTCACAAGCAATGTTGCAATCCTGTGCCAGTTGAGCAATGCCTTTCATCATGATTTGAGGTCCACACGTAAACACGCGATCATATGAGTAAGAATTCAAAAGCTGCTTCATGCCATCGGTAGTAAAGCCCTTAAGGCCACGACTACCATCATCCGTAGTCACTACAACCTGAGCAGCGCCTGCTGCCAAAGCCTCATCTGCGCCCCATAAACGTTCTTTGTTCTGAGCACCAATAACCACATCAAAAGTAGTATGAGAATCGGATAGCTCGCGTGCTAAGCCAATGATGGGCGTCACACCTACACCACCAGCCACTAAAAGTACGCGAGTATCGTCATCATAGATTTGCCAACCGTTACCACTGGCACCAACAAGATCTGAACATTCACCAGGTTTCATAGCTGCAAGACGACGGGTACCCTCTCCTACCAGTGCATATACAATTTCTACAGTACCAGCCTGAGCATCAGAGGCACTATACGAAACTGGAATACGCACAATGTGTGAAGCGTCACCAGGAACGGCAATATGTACAAACTGTCCAGGAATAATTTTTTGAGCAAGTAGGTCTGATTTAATAACAATTTTATTCAAACCAGCTGCAACGGGAACATTATCCACAACCGTAAATTCATGTAGCTGAGTACGAGAGCGTGTTCTCATGCGTACGTTTCCTTCCTTATAAAATTGCCTCTCCAGCGAAATAATACGCTCAAGAGGCAATTTAAGTAAGCATTAAGCAACGTCACCGTTGACAACTACCTGTTTTCCTGCAACAAATACATCACTTGCAAATCCCGTGAGCTTATCGCCAAGGAAGGCAGAGTTCTTGGATTTGGACTCGAAATACTCCTTGGTAATAACACGAGACTGTTCTGGATCAATAAGCGTCAGGTCTGCCACACTACCCTTAGCAATACGTACAGGATCAAGGCGCAATATCTGACGAGGATTAATAGCCATAACTTCTACTAGTTTTGACCAACTCATTTTGCCAGGAAGCACCATTTTGGTGAGCATAAGTGGCAAGGAAGTCTCTAGACCAATAATGCCAAAGAAGGCAATCTCCCACTCGCAGTCCTTCTCGTGAGCTGCATGAGGAGCATGATCGGTTACCACACAGTCAATGGAACCATCAAGAAGACCTTCGCATAAAGCTTGGGCATCAGATGCAAGGCGCAGAGGAGGATTCATTTTGAGATGAGTGTTATATGCATCCGTAATGTCTTCCTCACTTAAGAATAAGTGATGAGGCGTAACTTCACAGGTTACAGGAAGACCGTCTGCCTTTGCAGCACGAACCAGATCTAAGCCCTTTTTGGTGGAAATGTGGGCAATATGCAAGGGACATCCCGTAAGGCGGCAAAGTTCAATATCGCGATAAATCTCCAGTTCTTCGCCCAGTGCAGGCCAGCCAAACATACCCAAACGGGTAGATGCAAGACCTTCGTTAATAACACCATGGCTGGACAGGGATTCATCCTCACAGTGAGCAATCGCTACGCGATCAAATTGCGAGACATACTCCATGCAGGTGCGCATCATACCAGCAGATTGAACACCGTGGCCATCATCAGAAAAGCCGCATGCACCCTCCATGACCATGTCACCGATTTCTGCAATTGCTTCGCCCTTCTCGCCACGAGTAAGTGAGCCTAAAGGACGTACATGGGCGTAACCCGCTTCGCGAGCACGATCAATCTGATAGCGAATCTCGGCACCAGAGTCTGTAATAGGGTCGGTATTGGGCATAGTGGCAACATCGGTAAAACCACCGTGTACGGCAGCACGAGAACCTGTCTCGATGGTTTCCTTATACTCAAAGCCAGGATCACGAAAATGAACATGCATGTCCACTAAGCCAGGAACCAAGTACTTACCTGTAGCATCAATAATATGAGCATTCTTGGGAGCCGTAAGGTTTTGACCAACCTCGGCGATTTTATCGTCCTCAATCAAAACGTCGCAGATCTCATCCAACTGTACTGCAGGATCTACTACATGAGCACCCTTAAGCAGAAACGCCATTGTTTTCTCCTCCCAAAAGCAGGTACATCTCGGCCATGCGTGTCAAAACGCCAGCATTTACTTGGTCCAAAATCCTTGATCGTGCACAGTCTGCAACTTCTGTATTGATTTCCATACCACGATTCATAGGTCCTGGATGGCAAACGATTGCCTCAGGCTTCATGCGCTTCTCACGAGCTTCATCTAAACCGTAGAGGCGGTTGTATTCACGACGAGAAGGAATGGCAGCACCTTCCATGCGCTCAAGCTGAACGCGCAGCATATAGACCACATCCATGTCTTCCAACACATCGTCAAGCCTTGAAGTTTGAGAACAACCAAACCACTGTGGATCATCTACCTGGAAGGTTGGAGGAGCTACCAAGGTAACATCTGCGCCCATGGTCTTAAGAGCTGGTGCAAGAGAGCCACATACACGGCTGTGCTTAAGATCACCTACAATGGCAACCTTAAGTCCATCTAAGTGACCAAAGTTCTTGCGAATCGTATATAAATCCAGCATGGCTTGTGTAGGATGTTGATGCTTGCCATCACCTGCATTAATAACAACAGCATCGGTATTCTCGGAAATTTTTTGGGGCGTACCAGCCAATTTAGCACGACAGATAAACATGTCTACATTCATAGCATCAATGGTCTGAATAGTGTCTGCTAAACTCTCACCCTTTACAACAGAGCTGGTAGAGCCACCCATATTAAGAGCATCCGCACTCAAACGCTTTTCCGCAAGCTCAAATGAACTGCGTGTACGAGTGGATGGCTCGAGGAACAAGTTTACAATCGTACGACCACGTAGAGCGGGAACTTTTTTAATAGCACGGCTATTTACCTGCTCAAATGAAGCCGCAGTATCAAGAATTTGCGTAATATCATCGGCAGTCAAGCTGTTGGTGTCGATAAGATTTTTGACAGAAAGCATCTTGGCAAGCACCTCCTAGTTTTGCTTAGACAAAATGTCCCAAATACCCACGGAATTCTCGTGGTCAAATGGGGTAATTTGCACACGTACATCTTCCTCATGAGACGAAGGTACGTTCTTACCAACATAATCCGCTCGAATGGGAAGCTCGCGATGACCACGGTCCACCATTACTGCCAGTTGCACTGTGCTAGGACGGCCTAAATCTACAAGAGCATCAAGTGCTGAACGAACGGTACGCCCGGTATACAACACGTCATCTACCAGGACAATATCAATGTCATCAATACCAAAGGGGATATCCGTTGCATGCAACACAGGTGCGATAGCACGCGTTACGTCATCGCGATAAAAGCTGATATCCAACGATCCCGTTTGAGGACGTACACCTTCAATCTTTTCGATTTGATCGGCTAAACGATCGGCCAAAAAAACGCCTCGGCGCACGATACCCACCAATGCAAGGTGCGATGCACCTTCATTGCGTTCCAAAATTTCATGAGCGATACGGGTGATTGCGCGATTCATGGCAGCCTCGTCCATGAGGATTGCCTTAGGCTGCTGCTCCATATGACCCCCTTCAAAAAAAGATGTCCCTGCCGTCATGCGACACGAGACATCCGAAAAAGGCATATGAATCTTGTAGTGCGCCTTGTGGGTATCTCGTACCACACTTAAAGGTCTGAAAGCACTATAGCACAGAGCGTTATCCTAGCTATGAACTTTTGCGCGTCCACGAAGAATTCTTTTTACAATACCTGTGAAGCCACGTTTTGTTATTACATAGCAAAACGCAAGCAGTTTACGCCTGCCTTGAGAAAGATGCTTGCCATCAAAACAAGCGAGCAAAAGTCTCTTCGTAGGAATCATAAGCTGTGCTTGTTGTATGTGATGACGCTCAAAATTTTGCATAAGTTGCTTTTGTGCTGCTTCCCATACTGTTTCATAGCCTGGATCATCCAAGGATAGCGCGTCAAACAAATAAAATTCCACAAGCCATTCCATTTGATAGCTTGCATAGTTTTTCAAAATGCCTAAACGCTTCCATAAGTCAAAAATTACCTGCTGTATCTTGATATGTTCAAGCAGCATGCCAACCTTATCCTGCAACATTTTGTTGAGAAGAGAGTTCTTATGCACAATGCGATACTCATACAATTTGTCAGAAATCAGCTGTGTTTTACTTGATTGTGGAAACAAGTTAAAGGCAAAAACCTGGTCCTCTCCGTAACGAACGGCTTCATTAAATAAAATATGATGCTTACGCAAAAAATCAGTTTTACAAGCAAGACGCCAAGAAAAAGGTTTTACTGCTTCGGTAAAAAGAAGTTCTGGCTTAAAGGAATGATAGATGATGTCACGTGGTGATAACACGCTTTCTAGCCACGGATACGTCTCGGAATGCGGAAATGCTTCCCCGCCAAATACTAATACATCTGCATGATTGGATTCCAATTCATGCACCATGCGCTCACACGCTTGTGGCTTAAAACAATCATCTGCATCCAAGAAGCATATATAGGGTGATGTAGCAGCCATAATACCCGTATTACGCGCGCTCGATAGCCCACCGTTGGGCTTATCGATAACGGTAAAACGATGATCTTGTGCTGCATATGTTTGTGCAATAGCACGAGAACCATCAGGCGAGCCATCGTTTACGCAAAGTACTTCTATATTGGTATATGTTTGAGCACGTAAGGAATCCAAACACGAAACAAGATATTCTTGTACGTTATATATAGGTACTACAATGCTTAACTTTGCCATATAGCAACTACCCCTTGAGCTTCTTACCTGCTAAGAAAATTAAAAGCTGCAAGCCACCAAGGGCATACACGTGCTTAAGCAAGTTCCATTTACCAGGCTGAGGCTCACCGTTGCGCCAAGCAAAAGAAAAACGCTGAGGGTTAAACAACAATGCATTGAGCTCTGCTGTGCGAACCAACCCCAAGTTATTCTCGTCAAAATTATGTTCATCAAAATCTGCTTGTAATTCCGCACGCATAGTTGGAAAAAATTTTTCGCGCAGATTGGGAGATAAGCGATTGTAATTCCATAAGTAGGTATTGAGCTTCATATGAGCCAATACTTTTTTGAGACGTGACTCAAGCTCAGGATGTTTGGCAAGCCACCTTTGCATTTCCGCATACTCATCGCATACACAAAATACTTTACCAGCAGAATTCACGGACGAGGCCTCGTTATCCTGGCGATACAGCAAAATTTCGTCCGCAATAAAACTCACACATTCTGCTGCAGCAAAAGCCTTAAAACTAAATGAGGCATCTTGATATGACGCACCGGGCGTCTCCAAAAAGCGGATATTGTTCTCTGCTAAAAATGTGCGACTATACAGTGCGCTCCAAATAGAAGGTTTTTGATAAAAGAATTCATGCCCTTCCACCGAGGGGCATAAGGTCCTATTTGCAAGTGTACCCACCACATCAAAAGATTGCGTGCGCTTTTGAGGTTCAGACCAGTACAGCGTAAAGTTTGCCTTTGCAACCTGCGCGTTATGAGCCCGCAAAGTCTGATACAACACTTCAAGTGCCTGGGGCATAAACAAATCATCAGATTCAAGAATGGCAATATAAGCACCACGCGCAGCATCCAAGCCCTGATTCATGGAAGCCCCGTACCCCGAATTAGGTTTATTGATAAGCTTAAATCGAGTATCAATATCTATATAACGCTGAACAATCGCAGCTGACCCATCTGTGGAACCGTCATTGATACAGAGTACTTCAAAAGAATCAAAGGTCTGTGCACGTAGGGAATCTAGACACTCCTCAAGATAGCGCTCTACATTATAGATAGGTACCAGCACCGAAATAAGCGGTGTGGTTTGATCAACATAAGTCATTGCAAGTCCTTTGATTGACTGTTCACATTGTAACAGCAGCCATGCATAGGTTAACTAAGCTTTATGCGTAAGGCCCCATACCACACGCTTCATACTGCTTACCATACCGCGTTTATGCAGGTAAAACATGGCAAGATGGCGTTTTGATACCAGATGAGTATCAGACAAAATATCCGTTACACAGGCTTTTGCAGCACTCGAAAACTTATGAGAACTCATTATTTCTTGTAGAGAAAACCTACTGAGTACCTCTGTACGCCATTGCTCCCAAAAACTCACTTGATTTTGAGCAGGAAGCTTAGATACATCCAATAACAATAGATCGAGACACCACTCAAGGATTTTCTCGTCGCATATGCCCATGAAGCAAGCATTAGTCCAATCCTGAATAATAGCTTGCTCACAGGCAAGATGCTTAGACAGTTTTACCAAACGCGCATCCACACCCGAACCGATGGTATGCGTCATGGACTGATTATTCATGCGATATAAGTAAAGCTGCTCACTCATAAGCACAGTCTTGCTGGAACGCGGATACACTTCAAAGCAAAAATACTGATCCTCACCTAAGGTAAGCTCTGGATGAAAACATATATGTTGTTCTTGCATAAACTTAGCACGCAAAGCAATACGCCAAGCAAAAGGACGAGCTTTTTCCTCAAATAAAAGCTGCTCTATCCCCCGATTACTTTTAGTAATAACCACATCACGAGGATGAAGCTGAGAAGCCAATGAAGGATGCAATGCAGTCTCTGGAAATATCTCAAACCCAAAAACTACAGCAGTGCAATCACTTTGTTCAAACTGTTGATATACATGTTCACAAGCCTGAGGCTTGAGCATATCGTCCGCGTCACACAACATGATAATTTTACCGTGAGCAGCTGCTACTCCTGCATTGCGAGCACATCCAAGACCAGCATTTTTTTGGCTAACTACCACAATGCGACTGTCTTGAGCTGCAGCCTGCTCCAACAGATTTGCTGTATTATCCGTAGAGCCATCATTTACACATATGATTTCGATATTGTGCAATGTTTGGCTTCTCAAAGACTCAAGGCACGCCTCTAAAAAATCTTGTGAGTTATAAGCTGGAACAATAACGGAAACAAGCGGCTGCTCACAATGGCATGTTAAAGAGGAGTCTAATTGAGCTGCGGACATCATCGCGTCTTTCGCTCTTTTACTGCTGCAACAAGTGCTGCAGGTCCACCAAGTTCTAAGGCAAAAGCAACTTTAGACAAAGCTGTTTGTCCATGAAGACGTTCGCGAATAGCAAGATATCCCAAAGGATCGTCTAAAATTTTACGTAAGTTAAGAGCACGCCAATCATCCAAATGAACCCAGTCAATCCTGCCAGCATCATCCATAAGAGAGAATTCCTTGCTCATGAAGCATATGAACTCTTTACGAAATTCAGGGGCAATGCGATCGACATTCCACAAATACGCATTGTACCGCCCAACCAGAGCAGCCATCTGAAAATTCTTCTCAAAAGACTGATTGTTACGATGAGCCAACCAGTGATTAATCTCGTCGTATTCCTGACAAACGGCATATACTTTGCCGCGAGAATGCACGGAAGAACCCTCATTATCTTGACGATAATGAATGATAGGTACATCCAAAAAGACAGTTTTTTGCGAGGCGGCATAAGTCTTAAACGCAAAGGAAGTATCCTGATATGAAGCTCCTGCGGTTTCCAAAAAACGA
This sequence comes from Atopobium fossor DSM 15642, assembly GCF_000483125.1. GTDB lineage: Bacteria > Actinomycetota > Coriobacteriia > Coriobacteriales > Atopobiaceae > Atopobium > Atopobium fossor. The sequence continues at coordinate 598,992 of NZ_KI519553.1, read as the reverse complement.
ATGCTTTGATCAAACAGCATTTGGCGACGGTATACCCCATCCCAAATAGCATGTTGCGTTAAAAATGGGCGCAAATCACCACGATAATCTTTAGGACGACCCACTAAATCTGCAGCATAAGGATGCTGAATCTCATCTTTGTTTTCTTGTGACCAATAGTTAGAGTAGGTGCCACAAACAACATCTGCATCATGTGTAAGTGCTGCATCCATAAGTACCCGTAAGGCACCAGGATACATCAGGTCATCAGACTCGAGAAAACCAATATAAGTGCCACGAGCCTTATCGATACCCAGGTTAAGCGTAGCGCCGTAACCAGAATTTTCTTTATTAATAAGACTAACTCGCTCATACGAATGAGCAAATTCTTCCGCAATATCCGCTGAGGAATCTGTAGAGCCATCGTTAAGCAAAATGACTTCAAAATCCTGATAATCCTGTGCCATCAGCGATGTAAGACACTGGCGCAAGTACTTCTCGACATTAAAAATGGGAACCAGAACACTTAAGCTCGGTCTTTCTAAAGAAGTGGTGGGCATATTAGGCTTCCAATCGCTTGTATTGCTCGCAAACGTCGTCGGTAGGTCCAAGCATTCGCTGCCTGCCCTTCTCGATCCAACAAACACGATCGCAAATGCGCTCCACTAAATCAATGCTGTGGCTCACCAACAAAACGGTTACACCCTCAGACTCAACAAGTTCCTTAATGCGTCGCTCGCATTTTTGCTGGAACAAAAAGTCACCAACCGAAAGCGTCTCATCAACAATAAGAATGTCTGGTTCAGTGATGGTTGCAATTGCAAAGGCAATACGAGCCACCATGCCACTAGAATAATTCTTGAGGGGCATATCCATGAAGTTCTGAAGTTCCGCAAACTCAACAATCTCATCAAAATGAGTATCGATAAATTCTTTTTTATAGCCGAGAAGAGCACCGTTAAGATAGATATTTTCTTTAGCAGTAAGTTCCATATCAAAGCCAGCACCTAGCTCAATAAGCGGTGCAATGGTACCCGATACACGACATGTTCCCTTAGAAGCCTCAAGCACACCCGCAATAATCTTGAGCATGGTTGATTTACCAGAACCATTGGTGCCTACTAGGCCAAATGCTTCACCACGTTTAACTTCAAAGGTAATGTGATCCAAAGCACGAAACTCTTTAAAGCTCAATTCACCTTTAGTAAGTGCTAAAAAATACTCTTTAAGGGAATTAAACTGCTCGGAAGCAATATTAAAAATCATAGAGACATCATCTACAGCAATGACCGTCTCTGCATCTGGTGCAGGAAGATCAGGACGCTTAAAACCATCTGGTGCAGACACTGTAATCCAACGAGAAACCGTCATGGTTCCACTTTGAGAGTCATTGATGTCTACAAAAATTTGATAGCGCCCTTCATGTGGTGGTTCAAACGTCCACGACATATCCTGCGTATATTCACCGGTATGATTGTAAACGGAATCCCAATTACCCTCATCCCAACGACCTTCAAATGACCACGTATAATTAAGCCACAGTTCCTTAGGATTAATTCCGGTAATAATGGGTTCTACCAGCGTAGTTTCTTCCGTAAGCATGTTGGTTTTCTCAACATGAAGTTCAGCGGTCCAGCCTTCGGGCTTATGTAATGTGATGTCTGACAAGAGTTACTCCCCTGCTAGATATACAGAATAAACTTATGCTCGTTCTTATGAAATACAATCCAGCCAAGAGCAAGTGCTGCAAAAGCAAAGAGAGCACAGCGAAGCAACAAGGCAGCAGTGGGCATTTGTTGCCACAAAAGCGCATCGCGAATAAGCGTTACATAACAATACATGGGGTTGAAGTTTTCAATAATCTTCATCCACTCAGGAAGTATGTTGTAGGAGTAAAACAATGGTGTTGCATACATCCACGCTGTCATGAACACACTCCACAGGTGGATAACATCACGGAAAAACACAGACAGCGTTGCAAGCAGAAGGGCCAAGCCAATAGAAAAAATTCCCAACAACAAAAGTGCGACGGGAACAAACAGTGCAAAGGGCGTTAAGGGAATGCGGAAAAATAGCATTACGATGGCAATAGCTACCAAAGAAAATGCATAGTTAACCATTGCAAAAAGTACTTTTTGCACAGGAAATACAAACCTATTTACCTTAACTTTTTTTAGTAAAGACGCAGCACCAATAATGGACACCATACCTTGAGAAGTTGAGTCACCCATCAGCTGCCATGCAGTGTTACCCAAAATCAAATACAGAGGGTAATTACCCAGTGTTTTATCTGCATTTGGCATGAATGAAGAAAAAACTGCTGCCATGACAATCATCATGAGTAAAGGGTTTAAAACACTCCACGCAACACCCAAAATACTACGACGATATTTAAGTTTGAAATCCTTGGAAACAAGTTGTTCCAAGATAGAAAGGTCGCGTTTAAAAGGATCGTTCCACGCATCCTTGGCACTCATAATTTGATCTGCATTTACAGGTTGAGAAGTACTCACTATTAAGTTCCCAAATCCTTTCATAACCTGCATAGATAGGTTGTCACCTACGGTATTTATGTTCTTATAAATCCTACCATGAGCAGGCTATCAATGGTGAAATTCCAAACAAACGGCGTAAGACTTTTATATTATTATGTTAAGTTTTGAGTAAGTTTTTTGAGTAAGAAAAAGAGTCCACAAAGAAGCACTTTGCGGACTCATGTGATGTTAATGGCTCCCCGGGCAGGATTCGAACCTGCGACACGCTGATTAACAGTCAGCTGCGCTACCACTGCGCCACCGGGGAATGTTGCGAGCAACGAATACTAAGTATAGCGAACTCGTACTTGTGTGCAAGCATTATTTTAAAAAACTTAGGACTATTCTTCCATGTAGTCTTTAAGCTTGCCCGACCTTGAAGGATGACGCAACTTTGCCAAGGTCTTGGACTCAATTTGACGGATACGCTCACGCGTTACACCAAACTCACGACCCACTTCCTCAAGGGTACGAGGGTGACCGTCTTCTAAACCAAAGCGTAATTTAATAACCTTACGCTCACGATCTGCAAGACCATCAAGAACTTGATCGAGCTGCTCATGCAACATGGAATCAGAAGCTGCATCAGGAGGCGCAACTGCCTGTGCATCCTCGATAAAGTCACCCAATTGAGAATCCTCTTCTTCACCAATTGGGGTCTCCAAAGAGACGGGCTCTTGGCTAATCTTTTGAATCTCACGAACGCGATCTGCTGTCATGCCCATTTCCTCACCAATTTCCTCGGGAGTTGGGTCACGACCTAAATCCTGCAAAAGCTGACGCTGTACACGTACAAGCTTATTGATAGTTTCTACCATATGTACAGGAATACGAATGGTACGAGCTTGATCTGCAATGGCGCGTGTAATGGCCTGACGAATCCACCAGGTAGCATAGGTAGAAAACTTAAAGCCCTTGGTGTAGTCAAACTTCTCTACGGCACGAATAAGACCAAGGTTTCCTTCCTGGATAAGATCCAAGAACAACATGCCTCGACCAACATAACGCTTAGCAATAGAGACAACCAAACGAAGGTTTGCGCTAATCAGAGCCTGCTTAGCCTCAAGGCCCACCTGCTCAACACGGGTAAGACGACGTGTTTGTGCACGCGTAAGCTCAATCTCGCCATTCTCGGCAGCCTCAAGCTTATCGGCAGCTTCACAACCTGCCTCAATCTTCATAGCAAGGTGCACTTCTTCTGCGGCAGTAAGAAGGTCTACCTTACCAATCTCTTTGAGATACATACGAACCGGATCGCCTGTAAGCAATACGGTAGATGCGTCAGACTTACTACGCTTTTTTGCACGTGTAGTAGTACGTTTTTTAGAAGGCTTTGCGCGAGAAGCACTACGAAGCTCCTCATCCGCAATTTTAACCTCATCCAAACCAGGACGCTTATCCTCGTCATCAAGGTCATCATCAAAAACGGGAGCATCATCGTCATCGGTATCGCCCAGCACATCCATCAAAGTACTTGCTGCCTCAGAATCACCAGCAGTAGTTACTTCCACACCATGTGCCCGAACGACATCGTAGAGATCAGAAAGTTCATCATCTTCAATATCAATGTCGCGTAGCGCAACCTGAATATCATCTTCTGTAATGCTTCCACTCTTACCAGAAGCACTTACAAGCTTTTGAGCAACTTGTGCCAGTTCCTCAGAAAGCTTGACGTCGGCTTTTTGCTTTTTAGCGGCCACAAAAGTCCTTTCGACGCACGGATTTTTCTATTCTACCCGTTATTGTCGGGAGATAACAGACTTGAAAGTGTTTTATTAAGCTCATTTACGTGTTGCTGCAGCTGCGTAGCCTCACGGAAAAGCTTTTCTGTTTCTTCATTAATCTCTGCACCACGCAACTTAGAACGAATTTCCCTAATTCTGCGTTTGGTGGAGAATAATTCGACTTGATTAAGCAGGAAGGTAAGTTTGCTACTCTCGCTTCCCTTCCACACTCTGCTCATGCGACCAGCTGATAAGATTTGACCAGCCTCTGGTACCGCTGTTTGTGCAGCAGCAACCACCTGAGTTGCAGCTGTATGAACTGGTGTTGCGAGCATGGCCCATGCAATAGCTTCATGCCGAGAATCTGCCCAGGTAAACGTACCAATCTGCATATCAAATGGACGTACTTTATCGATATTCTCGGCCATATAAGAAAGTAATTCCTGCTCAATATCAATTTGACGACGGTCGTCTACAGATAAAACCGAATTGTCCAAAGCAGAGTGCGTATTGTTTGCAGAAGGTACATCCTGAATAGCAGAGCTGTCATCATAAGGCACATAATCATCTGGCACAAAAGAATACTCAAGATTTTCTTGCTGATAGGTACTAGTGATATGACCCGCAGCAGCTGTTGGAGCAGCATCTTTGGAAACAGTTGTAGCATATGCACTATCCCCAAGCGGTTTAGCCTGTTTTATGCGCTGCATGGTTTGTGTACGATCCATACCCAATGCGTCAGAAAGACGAGCGGCGTAATCATCGAGCAGTAAAGAGTTCTTGAGAGGAGCAAGCACAGACGCTAAATCATCCAATGCACGAACACGCTGGCCTGGCACTGTTAAATCATACTGAGCCAAACGTTTATCAAACACAAAATCTATGAGCTGGCGTGAAGCATCAAGTTGAGTCTGAAGCGCTTCATCACCATGATCTTCCAAGAACTCTGCAGGATCTTGGTTGTTAGGCAGGACCACACAACGAATATCTGACTCTGTTTTATCTACAAATTGAACAGCCCGCTCTGCAGCCTTTTGACCTGCTACATCACCATCAAACATGCAAATAATAGTTTTGGCAAAGCGAGAAAGTGTTTTTACGTGATCGATAGAAAAAGAGGTACCCAATGCAGCTACAGCATTGGAAAAGCCAGCTTCATGCATGGCGATTACATCTGTATAACCCTCACACACAATTGCAATGCCTGTAGATGTAATAGCTTGCTTAGCATAATCAAAGGCAAACATATGTTTACCCTTATGAAATACAGGAGTTTCTCGGGTATTAAGATATTTGGGTTTTGCATCACTCATAACGCGACCGCCAAAACCAATGCAACGACCAAGTTCATCGTGAATAGGAAACATAACTCGGTCGTAGAATACATCCTGTAAGCGACCATTTCGCTCCACTGCAAGGTTAGCTGCCTGCATCTCCGCTTTGCTAAAGCCCTGACGTTGCAGTTGCTGTACCAACGCGCCTCGCCCAGGCGCATAGCCAAGCATCCACTTTTTGCAGACAGCAGAACCAAAACCACGACCAGCAAAATAGCTTCGTGCGGCTTGGAACGCATCTCCTCGTACACGCATAAGTTGTGTATTGTAAAATTCCTGGGCAGCCGTCAGGCACTCGATCAAACGACTACGCTTAGGGCCATTTGTGTGACCAGCACTGCGCTCTTCTTTGAGCTCTATACCTGCTCGATCCGCCAAAAAACGAATAGCATCTGGAAAATCTAGATTTTCTCGCTCACACACATAATCAAAAATATCGCCACCCTTACCACAGCCAAAACAATGCCATAAACCAGTAGAGGGGGTAATTTTAAATGATGGACTTTTTTCTTGATGAAACGGACAGCAGCCCCACAAATCATTACCACGTGGCTTGAGCACAACAGTTTCAGAAACTAAGGCAGCAAAATCCGTGGCATCACGCACGCGTTCCTTATCGCTGTTGTCAATCACTAATAAACCTCCACAGGGGCATTACCAATATTTGTTGCTACCCATTGGATATTCCCTACAACCGTTTTTTCCAACTCCTCAAGCGATGAGAATTTCCTGGATGGTCGTAAATATTCAATGAACGAAACTTCAACTTCTTTGCCGTACAAATTTCCTTCAAAACCCAACAGATGCGCTTCTAAAAAGCCTTGCTGTTCTGCCAAGAAGGTTGGTGGAGCGCCAACGTTTACTGCTGCTGGCCACGCACAATTGTTATAACGTACCATACATGCATACACACCTTGTGCAGGAAAACACCAGTTGCTGTCACAACGAACATTTGCCGTTGGAAAGCCAAATGAACGGCCTTTTCCTCTACCATATTCAACCGTTCCTCTAACAAAATGCCAGCGGCCAAGTAGCTCATTTGCAGTCGCAAGCTTGGCATCCTTAAGCAACGAACGGATACGCGTTGCAGTTACCGTGCCAATTTGAGCTTCTACCAGCGGATGTCCTACTACTGCAAATCCCTTCTCTGCACCAAGGTTTTTGAGCATATCAACCGTGCCTTGCGCCTGAGCTCCAAGCACAAAATCTACGCCTACATGCAAAGACTCCATGTGACCAAAGTCTTCTAATACCGTTGAGCAAAAGTCTTGATAGCTTGTATGCATGAGCTTTGGTGTGAACTTAAGCACTACCACAGCATCCACACCACTTGCTGCTAAAGCGCGCACACGATCTTGTGTTGCAAGCAACATGGTTTGTTGCACATCAGCAACCAACGCAGAAGGATCGGGGTCAAAGGTTACCGCCACGGCTAAGGTATTGTGAGTTCGCGCATATACACAGGCATCATGCACCAGGCTTTGATGACCTGTATGCATACCATCAAAGGCGCCAATTATATATGAACGGGAAACCCCTAAAGTATTCCATGTTTTGTTATAGATGAATACCTGTGCATCTGCGTGACGCTCTGTAAGAAGAAGTTCTGGACCATCAAGCACAAACGACTGTCGCGCAAGCCTCGTAAGTGTTGGGGCATCTAATGGATATTGTTGCATGAACCACGCACCCCATCAATACCATCAGGAAAGTTAGCAACACACACAAGCTTTTTACCTATACGCTCCCACACACCAACAAGCTTTCCGATGTATAACAAACTTGCACGCTGATGGTCTGCCGTAAGCAGTTGTTGCAAGTCTGAACCCAACCAAAGCTTACGACCACACCGAACATCTTCCATCTCTGCATCAGAAAGCTCACGCACGGGATGCCCAAGTGCGCAAATAGGATCAATCCAGCTTTTCTGTAGCACTGTTTTGCGCTCTTCTTCCGGTAGATCTTGCAAAGCTTGGATTTGCTCAAGTGCAGTACAAGCATCTATAGAAATGCTACCGCTTTGTGTACGGCATAAACCACAAATATGTGCAACGGTACCAAGCTTAAGACCTAGATCACGAGCAATACTTCGAATATAGGTTCCCTTAGAAGCATGGATATCCACATCCCAAATCAAAGGATCAGTTGAACTCACACTTACCAAGGAAGCTTCATGAATAGTAATATGGCGAGGCGGAAGTTCAACTGTATTACCCTTGCGCGCTAAATCATATGCACGCTTACCATTGATGGAAATAGCTGAATATACAGGGGGAACTTGCTCCTGCTCTCCCACAAGCGAGCTAAGAGCTTGCTGAGCAAAACTTTTGTCAAAAAGCTGCTGCGGAATTGATGCAGTAGCAACAATATCACCCGTAGCGTCATCGGTAGTCGTTTGTGTACCAAAACAGATACGTGCCCGATAACGCTTACTTTCTGCCGTGAGCATACCCATAAGGCGGGTACCCTGACCAATGCCCACAACCAACACGCCACAAGCCTCAGGATCAAGCGTTCCCGCATGACCAATACGACGTTCATGCAAAGCACGACGCAGTTTGCCAACTACGTCGTGACTTGTCATACCCAAGGGTTTATCGATGGCTAAAAGTGCATGTAAACCTGATGAAGAACGTTTCACCTAAGCGAACCTCTACTCATCCTCAAACAAAGTCTGGAGCATAGGAAGTGCCTGCGCCAAAACCTCTTCTATCGTACCGTTAAAAGTAAAACCAGCTGCTGCACGATGACCACCACCACCGAGTTTGCTTGCAACCTGCGAAACATCCAAATCGGATTTAGAACGTAAGTTACCTCGTACGGTATTGCTATCCACTTGCTTTATAAACAGCGCGAGCTGCGTGCCTGCTACACTACGAACAATATCGATAAGACCTTCGCCTTCCTCAAGTAAGGCACCTGTAGCAGCAAAATCTTGTTGTGTCGCATAGCTGTACGCAATACGCCCATTATCATATGTTTTAATACGACCCATAACCAAAGATGCCAGATGCAAATACTCAAGTCTGAAACTCTGATAAACATTCAGAGAAATAACTGCAGGATCCGCACCCGCATCCACCAGTAAGCTTGCAATTTCAAATGCCTCAGAATCTGCATTTTGATACTGGAAACTCCCCGTATCCGTCACAATAGCCGTCAGCAAACAGGTAGCAATATCAGGGGTAAGGACAAGATTGCGATTAAGAGCCATCTCTGCGATTAAGACACCAGTTGCAGCTACCTCGGGTCGAGACAAACACACATCACCTAAGGATTCTTGACTCGGATGATGATCAATAGTTACACGCTTAAAAGCCCGCTCATAAATTTCCTGCGCATGATTAAGACGCGAAGGGTGTGGCAGGTCAATCATAAAAAACAAATCTGGAGTACCCGTATATTGACTAGGAAAAACAAAACGCTCTGATTGCGGCAAGAACTTATAAATCGATGGAATAGGCTTATCATCAGCCAGCAGATTTACAACCTCTTTACCAGGCCACATGCGCTCAATAAGCATAGCCAAGCCCAAACCAGACCCCAATGCATCACCATCAGGGTTGGTATGGGCGCAAATCACGATGGTTTGCGCTGTATCGATAAGTTCGGCAATAGCGTCAATCTTTTTTGGCTGTGCGGAAAAAGATTCGCTGTAGTGAGGTGCCACTACGCATCTCCTTCATCAACAGACGTATTGGCATCATCCACAATAGGATAGCCCTCCTCGTCCTTCTCAACAGATAATGTAGGAGGTACCTGTTCCAAAGCACGCGCAATACGGTCCGCCTCATCCGTTGTGTTATCGATAGTAAACGCAAGCTCCGGTGTAACACGCCAGCCCAAACTCCGACCGAGCAAAGAACGAATACGTCCCTTTGCGCGATTGAAGGCCATAAGCGTCCTCTCATAGGAATCGGGTTCACATGTAACGTATACACGCATGAATGAACGATCAACCGAGACCTCTACGCCCGTGATGGTTACGAGCGTGAGGTCAGGGTCAGAAATCTCGAACATCAGAATACTTGCAAGCTTTTCACGCGCAATCTCATTTGTGTGCCTTGAGCTCTGATTCTGCTTCATAGCTGCTCCTTAACGGTGCGACCGTACTACTCGGTACGGGCAACCTGGACAATCTTGTAACCCTCGATAAGATCGCCTGGGTGAATATCCTGGTAGTTCTCAAGACCAATACCGCATTCGAAGCCAGATTTAACACTCTTAACGTCGTCCTTGAAACGACGCAGGGAAGCAATCTTACCATCAAAGACAACAATACCGTCGCGCACCAAACGTACCTGGTCTTCGCGCGCAATCTCACCTTCAATAATCATGCAACCTGCAGCAATACCAACCTTAGGAACCTTAAACGTATCACGGACCTCGGCGGTACCCGTCTGAACTTCCTGCTCGGTAGGTTTGAGCATACCAATACGTGCCGCATCAATATCCTCAATTGCTTTATAAATGACGCTGTAGGAACGAATCTCAACACCCTGGCGCTCGGCAGCGGTACGCGCCTTTGCTTCAGGACGAACACCAAAGCCAATAATAATGGCGTTAGATGCATCTGCTAGAACAACATCAGTTTCGGTAATAGCACCCACAGCAGAGTGAATGGTATTAATGCGAACCTCAGATTGATCCATCTTATCCAAAGAGTCTTGAAGTGCCTCAATGGAACCCTGAACGTCGGCCTTAATAATGAGGTTGAGTTCCTTGACCTCAGCATCTGCCATAGTATCAAAGAGGTTCTCCAGCGTAACATGCTTGACGCGATTTTGCTCTTCGATGCGAGCTTTAAGAGCACGTTGATCTGCCAAATCACGTGCATCACGCTCATCGGGGAATACGCGGAACTCGTCACCTGCCATAGGTACACTTTGTAGACCTAAAATCTCTACTGCATCAGAAGGACCAGCTTCTACAACCGTATTGCCCTTAGAGTCTACCATGGCACGAACACGACCGAAGGACATGCCTGCAACCAAAGCATCGCCAACACGCAGCATACCACGGGTAACAAGAACAGTGGCAACAGAACCACGACCGCGATCCAGTTTAGCTTCAAGAACATTACCAGAAGCAAAGGTGGAAGGATTGCCCTTAAGCTCCAAAACATCAGCCTCAAGCAATACCGACTCAAGCAAATCATCAATGCCAATTTTTTGCTTAGCAGAAATGTCTACAAACATGTTGGAGCCGCCCCACTCCTCAGGAATGACACCATACTCAGTAAGCTCTTGGCGAACACGAGTAGGATCTGCACCGGGCTTATCAACCTTGTTTACAGCAACAATGATGGGTACATCAGCTGCCTTAGCATGATTGATAGACTCGATAGTTTGGGGCATAACACCGTCATCTGCAGCAACAATCAAAATAACAATATCGGTTACACGTGCACCACGAGCACGCATTGCCGTAAAGGTCTCATGACCAGGGGTATCAATAAAGGTAATGGTGCGGTCTTTAATAGTAACCTGCGATGCGCCAATTGCCTGGGTAATACCACCAGCCTCACCAGCAGCAACACCAGTGTGGCGGATAGCATCCAAAAGTGACGTTTTACCATGGTCTACGTGGCCCATTACAGTAACTACAGGAGGCCTGGGCTGTAGATCTTTAGGATCGTCATAGAAGGTAAAGGAATTCTCCTCCTCCTTAGACATAACCTTTACGTCTGCACCCAAGTCATCTGCCACCAGCTCGATAAGCTCATCAGTCATAGACTGAGTCATGGTAAGAGGTGTACCGAGCAAGAACAAACGCTTAATAATATCGTTTGCAGGCACGCCAAGAAGCTCTGCGAGTTCGGCTACCGTAGATCCTTGGGGTACTTTAACAGTATCCAACTGAGACAGATCCTGGTCGTTAGCCAGCGCCTGCTCAATACGCGCCTGCTCCGCAGCCTCTTCTGCTTGCTTCTGGCGACGCTCCTTGCGCTTCTTACGACGACCCGTGGATTCCTTACTCGCTTCTTCAACAGCAGCGCGAGCCTCAGCTAATACATGATCGCGGTTGTATTCTTCTGCCTCACGAGCCATGCGCGTGTAGCGATCTTCCTCTTGCTCATGATGCGCTTTGCGACTGCGACTACGCTTTGAGTTACTAGACTCTGCTTCGGCCTGAGCCTGTGCTGCAGCCACATCTTCAGAAGTGTTTTCTGTAGGAGCGGCCTTGCGACGATTATTGCGTCGGCCACCTTCCTTCTTTGCAGCCGAACGCTGTTTTTTTGCACTAGACTCTTCGGTTTTCTGTTGTTCCAAAACCTTCTGCTGAGCTGCAATTTGGTCAAGCAGACTTGTCATAGAAGGAACTGCCTTAGGAGCAGTATCCTTTATACGGTTTTTCTCAGCCTCTTCTGCAGCCTTACGCTCGGCCTCTGCTTTCTCGGCAGCAATGCGATCTTTCTCTGCCTGCTCAGCCGCACGACGCTTTTCTTCCTCTGCGCGCTCAGCTGCACGACGTTGTTCTGCAGCTAAACGCTCTGCTTCAGCCTGAGCCTTTGCAGCAGCTTCTTCCTGAGCCTTTGCAGCAGCCTCAGCAGCTTTTGCTGCTTCAATCTCCGCCGCACGTGCTTCCATAATAGGTGCAAGTTTCTTGCGCACCATAGACAAGTACGCATCTTCCAATGAAGACGAAGCCGAAGAAGCAGGAATCTTCATTTCCTTTAGGTGCCCCAACATCTCTTTGCTGGTCATACCATACTCTTTGGCAAGGTCATGTACTCGAATCTTAGCCATGGACTCTACCTCCCTAACATCTTTAAAACCTACAGGGCAAAGCCCGGACTAAATCAGAGAATCTGGATCGTCAGAAACCTCAACATCATCCATCGAAGTCATGCGTTCGTGGACACCACAAAAACGAGAACCAGGACGAGCCATGTTACGACACTGAATACCTGATGGAGAGACATACTCACAGCGATGCTCTTCATCCACCTCATCGAGAAGCTCTTCTGTCTGAGGAGCAACTTGTGCAGGCATACCCGCCAACAGGTTAGCTGCCAAAGATTCATTCTTAATATCAATATGCAAGCCAGTAAGACGAGCAGCCAAACGAGCGTTCTGACCCTCCTTACCAATTGCCAAGGATAGTTGATCATCAGGAACAATAACTGTTGCATAATTTGTTTCTGGATCTACTACAACACGACTGACCTTAGCGGGAGACAAAGCGTTTGCCACACACTTAGTAGGGTCATCACTCCACAAGACAACATCTACACGCTCACCATGCAGCTCACCTACAACGGCGCGAACACGGCTTCCCTTAGGTCCAACGCAGGCGCCCACAGGATCAAGATGCTCATCTGCGGAATACACGGCAATCTTAGAGCGAGCACCTGGCTCACGAGCAATAGAACGAATCTCTACAATTCCTTCGTAAATCTCGGGAACTTCAGCTTCAAAGAGACGGCGAATCAAATCAGGATGCGTACGACTTACCACAATGGAAGGACGTACGTGCTCACCACGAACAGGAGCTGCGGTATTAGATGGATCACGGACATCCACAATAATGGCCTTAAGGCGCTGGTTGTGAACGTAACGCTCACCCGCAGGACGCTCATTGCGCTCTTCAGGATTACGACGAATATCAAAATATGGAAGCTCTGCCTCGACGCCCTCACGAATCTTTACGATAGTGAAATCATTTGTAATCTGCAAAACAGTACAATTGATAATGTCACCAATACGCTCGGAGAACTCCTCATAAATTTGCTGACGAGCAGCGTTGCGAACAATGTTATTAATCTCAATCTTTGCATGCTGAGCAGCAATACGACTGGTATCCTCAGGTGTAACGTCCACCTCATCAAACTCGGTATATAAGCCAGTCTCATCATCCCAAGATTCCTCACGGGGAACAAGCTTATACACGTAAATCTTGCCTGTTGCACGATCAATAGTTACCTTAGCGCCATCAATCAAGTGCATAACATCAGCATAGCTTTTTGCCAAAGACTGCTCCAAGCGATCTAATAGATACAGCTGATCGATATGCTTTTCTTGGCAAAGCGTCATCAATGCTTCCATCATTTCTGATGCCATGATCTCCCCTAACTACTTATTCTTGGTCTTAGACGAAGAAGACTTAAAATCAAAATCGGGCTTAATGGTGCAACGATTAATCTCATCTAATGCAAACTCGTAACGCTCACCATCGCACAACAACACAACCTTCTCGTGCTCCATGCCCACTAGCTCACCTGTAAAACGGCGGCGTCCTTCATGAGCATTAGTGCTAAGTGCTACCGTATTACCAGCAAAGCGTTCAAAATCCTTGGCACGACGCAAAGGACGAGAAAGACCCGGAGAAGAAACCTCAAGGGTAAATGCATCGGGGAATGGATCTATCTGATCGATAAGATCTCCTATCCAACCAGTATGAGCTGCTACCTCATCCAAAGAAATAGACTGTGCTTCTATATCAAGATGATCAATGCGCACGCGAACGGTTGGGTTTTTAGTAGCCCCCACAACCTCAACATCCACAATGTCAATATTGTTTTGTTCTCCTGCTTGCTCCAAAACTTCAATAATTCGTGCAACAACTGCCTCGTTAACCATAGCGCCCTCCTTCCTGCATACATACAAGAAAGAAGCGGGGCCCAACGTGCACCCCACTTCCTTAACAATCAAACTTCATATCAATAGATAAATATACCTATCTACATAGCTTTTATCAAGCTAAGCAGCCAATAGCTGCAATCAACACGAGTCCTACAAGGAAATTGGATTTACTACCTAGCTTACTGTGTAGGATGGCATATCTGCTTGAGGATCATAAAAACTAGTCAGCTTACCGTCTTTGTTAAAATTCAACGTAACATTGTGTGTATCCGTAGAGGTAACGCCTGAATACTCTCCCCCCAAAGACGACCAGTCCCATTGTACGGTAACTGTCACACTCACTTTACCCATATCATCACCCGTAAGGCTATCGATGCTTGTAAGTGTACGGGGTAAGGTACCCAACTTTTGATCTACTCCCCAAGGAAGTGATTTGCCATTTTTAACAAGCGCATAATATACATCTTTATTGGAAGCACTTGCAGCTGAGGTTCCTCCTATGATTACAGAATCATCCACATACTGCTTAATTACGCCGCCGCAGGCATAGCCATCAGATGCAGGACTTCCACTATATACAGCTGTTACAATTTCTTTGGAACTATCTTCGAGTTTCTTAATATAACTTTGTGTAACAGAAATAGTAATAACTGCATCTTTTGCTACCGCGGTGCCAACACCGGGATCTACTGATACCACAACACCCTCTTTTTGATCTGCAGTTACTGCCACATGAACTACCTTAGCTTTAAGTTGTGCCATGGTAAGAGTATTAGTAGCATCCGCTTCTGATTTATTAATGACATCAGGTACCGTCAAGCTCTTGGATACTTCAACCTTGATTTTATTTTTAGAAGAAACTTTATTTCCTGCTGCAATATTTGCAGACAAGACAACGTTTTCTCCTTCATCACTAACAACATCTATAAATTCATAGCTTAGTCCAGCTTCATCCAAAAGCTTTTTTGCCTCATCTTTTGTTTTGCCAACAATATCTGGCATGATACGAGGTTTAGAAATGACAAGCTTAATAGTTGTACCAGGAGCAAGACGAACCGATGCATTTGGACTCATACTCAAAACAAAACCAGGTTCACCGTCGTCAAACTCCTCTGAGGTTGTTACTTTGAAACCTTTTTGCTCCAATGCTATTTGCGCACGTTCCAAACGCCAACCAATCACATTACTAGGAGAAACACCGCCACAGGCCTGTAGGTGCCATAGTAAAAACAAGATAATAATGATGGCCAGTGAAAGAATACCAAAACCAAATGCCTTACTATGACCATCCCACGGATGCTTTTGATGCTCAATAGTAGCTGAGCCACGCAGCAGCCTTTTACGCTCTGCAGCCTGTTTGGCACCCTCTACCACATCAGGATTATCAGAAAGATTTGCTAAACTATGCCCACACTCGGGACAACGAACAGGAAGTATGCCATCTCCAAAGTCATGTGAACAATTTGGACACAGCATACTTCCTCCGTTACATACACATTATGTGATACTCAAACACTTATTTAGTTACGAAGTTTACCAACTTATGTGGTACAACAATTACCTTAACAATCTGCTTGCCATCAAGCAACTGCGCAACTGCTTCTTGAGCCTGCTGTTGCATCTGTTCCTTTGTTGCGCTGGTGGGAACATCAATACGGGCACGAAGCTTACCCATAATTTGTACAACAATCTCTTGAGTTGCAGCAATAGTTTGCGCCTCATCAAACTCGGGCCAAGCCTCATCATACACAGAAGTACTAAATCCAAATGCCTCATGATAGAGCTCTTCTGCCCAGTGAGGACAAATGGGAGCAAGCATAGCCACAATATCGCGTGCGACAAGCGCACATAATGCAGCATCTCGATTCTGAGGTGTATTCTCAGTGTCTACCAGATATTTACTTGCCGCATTTACCAGCTCCATAACGGCAGAAATAGCGGTATTAAACTGCCCTCGATCATAATCATTGGTGCAGCGAATACCTAACTCATGCAAGACACGATTAAGCTCTGCGGATTTTTCATCTAAACCGTTCAACTCTATCTTGGCATCAAAGTTTGCAGACTGAGTGAGACCCCAAACAATGCGCCAGGCGCGCTTGATGAAGCGATTTGCACCTCCAACAGCCTCTTCATCCCAGTCAAAGTCCTTCTCGGGAGGAGCGATAAAGAGAATAGCCAGACGCATGGTATCGGCACCGTATGGATCGATAACACTTGAAGGAGGAACAACATTTCCCTTAGATTTAGACATGGTCTCACCATGAGCATCCTTAACCATGCCTTGCGTAAGCAAGTTTGTAAAGGGTTCATCTACATCAATCAAGTCTAAGTCACGCGCTACTTTGGTCCAGAAGCGAGAATACAATAGGTGCAAAATAGCGTGTTCAATACCACCAATGTAGTTGTCTACTGGCATCCAATGATTGACCTTGTCACGAGCATACGGAAGCATATCATTGTGAGGATCGGTATAACGCATAAAATACCAACTGGAACAAGTAAAAGTGTCCATAGTATCTGTAATGCGTTTGGCAGGTTTACCACATATAGGACAGGTGGTTTGGTAGAATTCTGCATTTTGAGCCAAGGTCTCCCCTGCACCTAAATCTAGATTTTGAGGAAGCAGTACAGGAAGGTCTTTCTCTGGCACTGGGACATCTCCACAATCATCACAATGAATCATGGGAATGGGATTGCCCCAATAACGCTGGCGAGAAATGAGCCAATCACGCAGGCGGAATTGTACCTTTGGACGCCCACAATTGTTATTCTCAAGCCACTTGGTAATAGCATCTACGGCCTCAGAATGCTTGCCACCCTTAAGACCAGTAAAATCACCAGATTGAATAAGATAGCCCTCAGCAGCCATGGCACTTTCCCAGTCTACAGAGGTTACACGCAAATCCTTTTCATCTTTAAGCTGTTCATACAGAGGGTCTTCCTCGGTACAAATAATGGGAGCAATCTCTAGGTTATATTTCTTTGCAAAATCAAAATCACGCTGATCACCGCAGGGGACACCCATAACAGCACCTGTGCCGTAATCGAGCAAGACATAATTAGCAATCCAAATAGGTGCGGGGCGTCCATTAATCGGATTAATGACATAGCGACCAGTAAAGACACCATTTTTTTCCAGATTGGAGCCTTGACGATCTACACTGGAAATTTTATCGGTAGCTGTCTTGAGTTCAAGATAAGCCTCTTCGTACTGTGTGCCAGCAACCAACTGAGCGGCTAACTCACTCTCTGGGGGAAGCACAAGGAAGCTTACGCCAAAGATTGTATCTGCACGAGTAGTAAAAACAGTGATTTTTTGATTGGTAGGCGTTACTCCGTCTATGTCTGCAAGGGTAAAATCAATCTCTGCACCCTCAGAACGACCAATCCAGTTACGTTGCTGCGCTTTAACATTTTCTGGCCAACCATCGAGCTTGTCCAAATCATCCAACAGCTCTTGAGCGTAATCGGTAATCTTGAGATACCACTGAGACAAATTGCGCTTCTCCGGGATAGATCCACAGCGCCAGCACTTACCATCTACAACCTGTTCATTTGCAAGAACAGTCTTGCAGTTAGGACACCAGTTAACCGGGCTTGTAGCACGATAGGCTAGGCCTTTTTCCCACATCTTAATAAACATCCACTGACCCCAACGATAATATTCGGGGTCACAAGTGTTAAACATGCGATCGTAGTCATACGAGAAACCCATGCGATGCATGGTCTCCACAGCCTGGGCAATATTTTGATAAGTCCATTTTGCAGCTTGAGTATTATGCTTAATGGCAGCATTTTCTGCAGGTAAACCAAAGGCATCAAAACCAATGGGATGCAACACATCGTAGCCTCGCATATGTGCCTGACGAGCCATAGCATCACCGATGGAATAATTACGTGCATGTCCCATATGCAGGTCACCTGAGGGATAAGGAAACATCTCGAGCACGTACTTTTTAGGGCGCTCAGACTCATCGGAAGCCTTAAAGGTTTTCTTGGCTTCCCAAACCTTTTGCCATTTAGCTTCAATCTCCTTGGCATCATACCAAGGGATGGCGGAATTGTTCTCATCTATGGTGCTAACGTCTGCCACGTGGACTCCCCTCGTTTTAGTTAGATAGCTATAAAGTTTAGCCTAGTTGAAAAAAAATAAAAACAACACCTCAAAGGTTTGAGGTGTTGTTACGCAATTGTTACGAAAAGCTACTCAGTAATGCCAGGGAATCGAATACATTACTTATTTTTCTTGAACCTACGAGCAAAAGCTATGAAAGCAGCACCCAATACACCAACACCTGCTACAACCACTGTACTTGTTGCGTCGCCAGTTTGTGGAAGTATCTGTGTCTTAGATTTAACCTGAGGCTGAGACTTTGTAGGTGTTTCAGGAACCGCTGGTACCGCTTTGACTGTAACCATCGCAGTTTTGGTTACAGTAGCACCACTTTTGTCCACGAGTCGGAAAGTAATACTATACTCTCCCACCTTGCTGTTATCAAAACCACCGTTATCAATAATTTGGACGCTTGCAGTAAGATCTCCATCTTCTTGATCGGTGGCAGTAGTCACCAGAGAAGCAAGGTCGAGCTTGTCTCCTGCAGTGATAGTCTTGTCTTGGACCTCAAGGGTTGGTGCAGCATTCAAAATAGCCATCTTAGGATTGACAGTAACCGTTGCTTTTTTGGTAGCAGAAGCACCAAGCTTATCTACTACCTTAAACGTAACGACATACTTACCAAGCACATCATTTTTGAAGCCACCATCATTAATGACTTGAACCTTAGATACAAGGTCAGTTCCTTCAAAGTCAGAAGCAGACTTAACCAAAGACGTAAGCTCTAAAGCATCGCCTTGCTCAATGGTTTTATCTTCAACTTCAAGAGTTGGTGCAGCAACAAGAGGCTTAACCAGTACTAAAGCATTAAGTTTAAGTTTAAGATCGTTTGTTGTATGAGAAACAAAGCCATCGCTAAAACTAATACTGTTGTCAGCATGAATGTTAAGATATCGCTCTTGTTCTACATGCTTCTCATCTGGTAAAACGTCAAATTTAACTTCAATAATACCATTGGGAAAATCTACTTTGGAATACGGAATGGTAAGCTGTTTGTTAGCAGAATCATAGATATCACTAAGCAAAAGTGTCTTTTTTACCTGGCCATTTCAGTCAACTAAAGAAACTGTTGTATCAAGCTTAAGATCATCATTGCGAATGGAGCCATCTGCATTGGAATGAGCAAGTGTAAGCTTGATGGTGCCATCAGTAAACGTATTCTGAAACTTAGTCACAACATCAATCTTAGTACTTACGGTAATCTTATCTCGATTGTCATTAAGAGTATCATCGGCTGCATCTGCAGATTTTGTAGTATTAAAAGCGCTGATACTTGAACCCGTACGATCAAAGAGACGAACGAGATAATCATACGAAACAGTCTCTCCCGGATTAAGTGAAACAGGCTGCCACTTCATCCAAATTCCAGTATCGCCACGTCCCGTTACCTTAGCATCTGGAGAATAGTTTTTACTTTCATCTCCTGGAGCAAGAAGATTATTTGTTGGGAAAAACGGAATGTGTAAGTTGTTCTCGAATCCATCTTTTACGGGATTACGGTAACTTGCGGTGTACCAATTTCTAAAGTTTTGAGGCCCGTGAGGTGTTGAGAAATCATAGATAAGCCTATAATCGCCACCGTCAATATACAGTCCCTTATTTTGACCATACATAAAAACAGGTACATAATCATTTCCTGCTAAATCAGTATCAACACTTTTCATGTAAACAAACTTAAGAGGTTTATCGCCAGTATTTTTAATGGTGGTACTATGCATAATTCCACTTGTGCCACTTGGGTATTGTTCTGTTGTAAATTCAACCTTGCCGTAGTTAGGAATTTCCTTCTCTACGACACCCTTAATACGGTCTACGCTTCCATCATCGTTTTTAGTAACGAAAATCTTTCCTCCAAGACCTGGAGAAGAGAAGATATCGTAATTAGTGCCAGTATCATCCTTCATAAAACCAAGAAGAAAATTTGAGCTCGAATTTTGAGATCCCCAGATGTGATTAATTATCTGACCATTTTGATTAATAATATATACATTAGGCTTGGAAAGTTGAATCTTATCCGAAGCAATGGTTCCAGCTTGCAGGGTTCCTGAAGGTCCAAACCCGTAATTAAGACTATAGTTTCCAAAGCTAACGCTACCTTTGGGATCTGTGACAACTTCGGTATATGTCTCTTGAGCGTTTGCAATAATTGGGGCAATGGAGCCAAATGTTAGCGTTGGTACTGCAGAAAATGCTGTGGTTACACAAAGCATGGCAGCAAGACCGACAGTGCGCTTTGAATTCATGCAAAAACTCCTCAGTTAAAATATCAATTAAAGACGATAATCATAGTACATTTTAAGTAGTAACCAATATGAAAATCCCTCTGAGATACAAGATAAATGTACTAAAGAGAGATTTAAGGTTTAATCAAACACAGTTATGTAAGTACTCTTATAAAAGATTTAAAGATATCTTAAAAATACTACCCAATAAGAACAAAGTTGTTTTTCTTAAGCTGTACCGATACCAAATATAATGCACCAGCAATCAACATACTACCACCCACAATATATATCCCCCAAGAACCAGAACCACCAAGTTGCGGCAAAGCTTGAACAGGATTGTTGGATAGAGTGATTGTTGCAATACCATCTACAAGGGGTAATTCTTCAGTACCAGCAGCGGTGATTGTTCGCACCGTTCCGTTTGAG
Source organism: Atopobium fossor DSM 15642 (assembly GCF_000483125.1). GTDB lineage: Bacteria > Actinomycetota > Coriobacteriia > Coriobacteriales > Atopobiaceae > Atopobium > Atopobium fossor. The sequence continues at coordinate 578,068 of NZ_KI519553.1, read as the reverse complement.
TCGACCATAATAGCATGAGCATTCGTATCACGAGTGTATCCACTGGGAGGCTCTTTTTCTATAAGCCAATATGTTTTTCCCACAGCCAAACCGTAACAACGTCCCACTCCATGCTCATCAGTAATAACCATGCCGTCAGTAGCAATATCATGCAGCTGGCTATCGCGATAGAAACGCGCTAGCTGAGTATCGTTTTGTTCTTGATACTGACCATCACCATCATCTTGATAAAGCTCAAACTTAGCATTAGCAAGAACTTTATGATCTGCTGCAGAACTTTGTTTGAGAATACCTAACTGTGTAGTATGGAACACATTGGTAAACACAGCACCATCAGCATCATAATGTGCAACTACCGTTACCCTACCATGGCCTGCATCAGTAATGGAAACACTTACTGACTCCTTATGAGTATCGTACGAAATACCTTCCTGAGAACCTTGATCTTCGGAAATCACATAACGATACGTTTTACCAATATCTGCACGAGTAAATTCAAGCGGAGCAAAGCTAATATCGCCATTAGCGTTATTAGTCGCACGCCCAACAACAGAACCATCTTCTTTGGTAAGAGTAAAGCTAAACTGATCCTGCTGAAGTTCAACTCCACCAGTAAGTTTTTTCTTAGCCGCAATAGTTACATTACCAGCTACTTTAAGAGGAACAAGTACGCGCACTTCATTGGTCTGTTTAGTCTGGTTGTTAATACTTACCGATGCCTGATTGGGCACCTTATAATACTCCCCATATAAAGGATAAGCTGATATGTCTGCTGTTGTTGAAACGGGAACAGTTAATCTAAATATATGCTTGCCTTCTGTATAACCGTGACCAGTATTTTTTGCTGTTGCCGTTACAGTTTGACCAGAGATGTTAATAGTCCAATTATTTGTCACATTTATATTATCCTTATATACCTCCACCACTGCTTGTGAGGCGTCCAAAGCTGGATCAAGCATATCCGTCATGACAATTGACTGTGCCTTATTAGTTTCAGACACATAGGGAAATACCTGCGTAATATCAAAAGTGGCCGTTTCTCCAACTTCTTTAATCTGCTCTTCCTCAGACTTAACAGGATCGCTCCACTCAGGATAAACCTTTACCTTTGAGTCGTAACCCAAACAGGTAAGGCAACCGTATCCACGCCATTCGGTTGTATACTGAGGATTTGCCTTCATAATAACCGTAGATTTACTTGTCGGAACATTCGAAGGATCATCTCGTGTTGAGCGAAACCATGTAGCATTATCAGTTACAGCAAGTTGACTATCTGTACTAATAATAGCTTCTGGCTTATAACCACTCACCTTATGAACGCCCTCGCGCCACTCGCTAGAATAATCAGCGGAGCCATTATCATTCCATACAGGTTGATCAATATCCCAGTACATCAAATTAAATTCATTGTTGGGATTAATGAGAGTATTGGTACCATGCTGAACAAGTTGAGTAGTAAAAATCGATTTTGTACCCATATGATCATTGCTTTGAGCAGCGGTCATAAGACCATATTTTTTTGTAATACTAAAGGGAGAAAACCAAGATGCATTATGTGCACGTTGTTTCCATGCATGCACTGAGTCAAAAGAAATGATAACGTCAAACTTTTCTCCAAAAGCAGTATGTCCAACGTTATTAAACCTAAATTTGAGTGGAGGGTTGTTCCATTCAGTTCCATCATATGTAAGGGTATGGTAGCGCCAAACCATGAAGCCACCATCCTCCCAAAGGGTGGGCGAATAATAAATTTTCCAACCATCGCCTAAATCCTTTTGAGGTCCTTCCTGCGTAAGGCCTCCTGGCGTAATTTCACCTAAATCATGCCAGGCACCATTGAACCAAAATTGACCATTATCTATTCCAGGCTCATGTGTAACGTACACAGTACCGCCAAGATCACCAAGCAAATTATCCGAAGTGGTAACCGTATCGGCAAAAGCTTGGACTGGCATAAATAGATTAGAAAGAAGTAGCATTGCTGCTGCAAATAGAACAATACTATGTTTCCGGACAGAAGAGCATGCCTTTCTTATAAGCTTTTCTGACATAACGTAGACCTTCCGCTATCTTAACGCGCATTACTAACTGCAACTATAATTTTCAATTTAATAGAATATAAACAATAATTTGTTCTTTATCTATGTTTTAGATATAAATATGTGCAAAAAACGTATAAACATCCGTATCAAAATAACAATCCCTGCAATAAGCAAAGACAAAAGGATAAGGAGCACGACCACGCGCACCCATCGTTCTAAAGTAAGCTCCACGGATTTACTTGGTAAAGTTGCTTGTTGAATAAGTTCAGGCAAACTACGGAAACCGTTGTTGTCCAATAACACTTCTTCTGACGATACTTCTACTCTTTCGCAATACACCAAATACCGTTGATAATTATGACCGTAGGGATGGCAGGTAAGCAGTGTTATTAAATCGCGTTCTAACTGTGGTCGAACTGAGTCAACATCATCAGGACTGATAACTTTTGCTTCTACAACCTGATAATGTAAGGAATCCCAAGGCGTTTCGATATAAAGTAAATCACCCTTTTTTAGATCTTCTATATCACGAAACATAGGAAGCCCAGACCAGCTACCACGATGAGCAGCAATAACGCAATTATTGCCCTTACCACCTAATGGTGCAGAGGTGCCTGCAACAACGCTGGCACCCTTACTCAGTTGTATTGAACCAGCACCTAAATACAAAGGAATTGTTTCATTAAGCCGACCAATAGTAAGACATCCTACAACTCCACCTGAAAATCCTAAAGAATCAATCTCTTGATTATCTGGACCCATTCCCCAGGGGTCATTAATGGCGCCAGCTGTACCGTTACGAACTTGAGCATTATACTTCTCGAGATATTCATAACTGGCATCACCTGATTTTGGACGTTTTTGAGAGATGATGTTCGCAAAAGATTGAGCATTTCCTGCATTATCCCGAGATTGGTTAGGTGCAAAAGCCTGGGCTATCTCCTGCTTTACAGCCTGCTGTGCAAAAAATTCATTTATAAAAGGATATAAAAATAGACTACATCCAACAAGAAAGAGAAGCACGCCAAAGACACGTAAGACGCGTCTGGTACCGAACTTCTTTTTTCTATATTGGTCCTTTATTTCATCAATTTCTTGCATGAATGTGCCTACCTCTTTTTCCACGAAGAAGTATCCCGGGGCACGTTATACATGGTGTACTGCTTTTTTCTTCGAGAAAAATATAAGCCAGCTGCTATTCCTGCAATAACAGCCAAACCAATCAATACAGGAATGAGTATGGTAGTAGCACCAGTAGGTATACTGCTTATAAAGGGTAATGCCTTAGTCTCTCTATTCCAGTCTTGGGGTAAATCAAAACGACGAGCATGAACCAAAAGACGATGAGAATTGACACCATAAGGAGTGCAGGTTACCAGTGTTACTATATCGTCTCCCTCAGCAATGGTAAGGCTGCTTACATCGGTAGGAAGTACTACTTCAGTCTTATATACTTTATATCCGTATTCTTCATTCAAAACACGAATAACAAAGAAGTCCCCTTCTTCAAGTTGGTTAAGATCATCAAGCACACGTGCCGATGGAAGTCCTGTATGACCTGCTAAAACACAATGTGTAGATAGACCACCAACCGGTAATGAAGTCATGGGCATGTGTCCAACACCATGATTCATGTTTTCACCATCAACATAATGGTAAATAGGAAAATCAACAGAAATTTTTGGAATGATAAGCTCACCCATCATGCCATTATCTGCAATATTGAGAAGAGATTTATATTCCTCATCACTTCCGCTTTGAATCTGCTTAGCAAAGGGGTCAATGACTTTTGTATTGTTCACAAGCAAGCGTGCATTGTAATCTTGGGCGGCTTTAAGCTCTGACGAAAGATCTTCAGTCGGAGTACTTTGTACCAGCTCTTGCTGTGCTTTTGCGACCTTTTGTTGCTCTAGTTGATTAAGCCAACTGCTTACAAAAGGATAGGCGATAAGTGCAAGACCCCCGAAAACTAATAAAGCCGCAAAAACAATTCTTACCGATTCTTTGCATACGTAGGAAAGAAGGGAGGGGGCTGAATTCCCCTCCCTACCTTGTTGCGAGACAGTGTATGTATTGCGTTGAATCAAAAAGAATTCCCAGTACAGTACGTACGAACAAAAAAGTCTTAGTCGTCCTGACGCTTAAGTGAACGAGTTACCACATAAACACCACCAAAAATGAGTGCGGCGCCTGCAATTGTAATTGCAATGGTACCAGGACCACCAGTGATAGGCAGAACGCCTTGATCGGGGTCTACTACCTTGTTATCAGAACTAAACTTTTGATAGTTTGCTTCCTGGATAGTACCAGTCGCTGGATTATCTAAAGTGGCATTTGCCTGAGAAATGGTAACAGTGAAGCTAACCGCTTGCTTGCCTGCGGGAACCTTAGTTTCTTTTACGGTATACGTCTTACCATCAGCAAGGTCCTCAAACCATACATAGCCCTGCGCATCTGACGTACTTTTAAGAGGCTGACCGTTCTCATCCTTAATCTCATTATTGCCCGTCTCGTCATACAGCGTGAATTCTGCACCAGTAAGACTGGCCTGATTTTTATCTACCTTCTGGAAGAAGAAGCCATAGGTATGAACCTCATCAGAAATAGTGTCGCTCGTATGGACAACACCAGGGGTAGTATTGTACTCAAGGTTAGCACCGTTTTTTGTTACATCCGTTGCAGACTTAAATGCATCAGAAGTAAGCTTTGCCTTGTACTTAACCGTAACAGGCTGACCAATATGCGTCTTAATAAAATCAGCATGGAACGTAAGTTTGAATCCATTGCCCACGGTAGCAATATCGTAATTAGATGCAGCAACACCTGCACCACTTACTTCTACCTCAACAGTATCAGCTTGATCTATCAAGCCATTGCCTGGAGTATCGTTAATCACAAAGGTAGGATCTGTATAGTTTACAGGGTAGTTAGGAATAGTCGTAGTTACGGTAAAGGGCACTAAATCAGCAATCTGATATGCATGGGTAGCTTGCTGATTTGTATCACCAATTGTCTTGTTAAGTGTAGGTGTAGCCTCTGACTTAACAGTAACTGTTTGTGGATTTGCGACGTAGTTACCCCCACTAATTGTAGGAGTATTATTGATAATAGTGTTGGAATACACCTTAGTGGAACCATTTACACCTGTAATGACAATAAGCCATAAACCATCATCAGCATTGGAAATAACAATGTCGTTTCCATTAGATGTTTGTTGTTTAGTGTCAATGGGAGTGACGGTATGGGTAGCAATGCCAGTAGCAATCTGACCAGCCATTTGCTTCATCTCGGCAGAATTACTTTGGAGATTCTTATAAGCGTCACCATCTACACCATTAGCAAAGACATAGCTCAAATTATTACTTGAATCTACTACAGTATCAGCAATTTCATACGCGTTAACTGTTGCGCCTGCTTCTACACCACTAATCGTAATGTTAGAAGTATAACGACTCCCAACTTCAGCAAAAGCAAAGCTGGGAGCCATAGCTGCAAGCAATGCAGCTGAAGATAGACCGACAAGGCATTTTTGCTTAAGGCTTATTGAGCTCATTCCAATAATCCCCTCTTTATAGGTATATGAAAATTCTATAAATACACATACTACATATTTCTAGAATACCTATAGGAGGATAGTTGTATAAAAGATGCTTTAAACCTTTTTTTCCAAAATACTATAAATTTTATGAACGAAAACTGTTCTCAGAAGGGCTTTCTTTAAGCATTACGTCATGGGCGCCACCCTCAACCAAAGAAGTTGCAGAGACGAGAGTGATCTTTGCCTTTTCACGCAACTCTGATAAATCAAGAGCTCCGCAGTTGCACATAGTAGAGCGAACCTTGGTAAGCGAACCTTCAACATTATCCTTCAGAGGACCAGCATACGGTACATAGGAATCTACACCCTCAACAAAGGAAAGCTGTTTTTTTGATCCGCCCAAATCATAACGAGCCCAGTTGCGCGCACGTGCAGAACCTTCGCCCCAGTACTCCTTCATATAGGAACCATTGACGTTAACACGACGGGTTGGCGATTCATCAAAGCGTGCAAAATAGCGGCCTAACATAAGGAAGTCTGCGCCCATAGCAAAAGCAAGCGTCATGTGATAGTCGTACACAATGCCACCATCGGAGCAAACAGGAACATATACACCTGTCTCTTCAAAATATTCGTCACGAGCACGACAGACATCAATCAAAGCGGAAGCTTGACCACGGCCAATGCCCTTCTGCTCACGTGTAATACAAATGGAGCCACCACCAATGCCGACCTTAATAAAGTCTGCACCACAATCTGCCAGATAGCGGAAACCTTCTGCATCTACAACATTACCAGCACCAACTTTTACCGAGTCACCATAATTTTGGCGTATCCAGTCCAAAGTGAGTTTCTGCCACTCCGAGAAGCCCTCAGAAGAATCAATACACAAAACATCTGCTCCAGCTTCTACGAGCAGAGGTACACGTTCAGCATAGTCACGAGTATTAATACCAGCGCCAACAATATAGCGCTTATGCTCATCCAAAAGCTCATCAGGACGTGCCTTATGGGAGTCATAATCCTTGCGGAATACCAAAGAACAAAGGTTGCCGTTCTTATCGACAATAGGAAGCTGGTTAATCTTATTATCCCAGATGATGTCATTGCATTCCTTAAGTGAAACAGTTGGCAAAGCTGTCACACAATCAGATGCATGAGTCATAAAGTCGCTTACCTTAAGATTGCGGTCATCACGAGAAACACGATAATCTCGGCTGGTTACAATACCGCAGAACTTACCAAAAGCAGAACCGTCCTCTGTAACAGGCATAGTGGTATGACCAGTTGTCTCACGTATATCCAACACATCTTGGAGTGTCATATCTGGTGTGAGAGTAGAGTCGGAAATTACAAATCCGGCCTTGTAAGACTTAACCTCGCGCACCATAGATGCCTCGTCCTCAGGAGTTTGAGAACCATAAATAAAAGAAATACCACCTTGTTGCGCTAAAGCAACAGCAAGACGAGGACCAGAAACAGACTGCATAATAGCGGAAACCATAGGAATATTCATGGTAATAGCTGGTTGCTCACCGCGCTTGTATTTAACAAGTGGCGTCTTCAAAGAGACATTAGCGGGAACATTTTGCGACGAGGAATAACCGGGAACTAACAAATACTCAGAGAAAGTGTGGGACTCCCCTTCGAAAAACGTTGCCATATACGCTGCTCCTCCTCTATGTACTGCGACCCCATGTCGCAAGTTTATATTTGAACGATTGTAACGCACTCACTCGTATTTATGATCGAGGTATGCTGGTAGATTCTGTATCGGCTTTGGTATTCACAACGTCGTCAAACGAAACAGCAATGGTGTGCTTTGTAGGCACCCACTCAACTTTCTTAAACAAAGCTGCAACGGTAATAGGAATGTAAGTCATCATAAACAGTGGGAATGTAAAAAGGTTTGCAACAATCTTCATCTTGTTACTACAGTGAATGTGCTTGTATTCCACAATGGTAGTAAGGAGTCCCAAAAGAAAAAAGACACTATACATAGATGTAAACGACATTACTAGTGAACCCGACGCCATAGCAATCTCGTTGGACTTTGCCAGAAAACCACTGGATAGGTTGCCAACTATCAAGTAGGTAGCATTCACAAAAAATGATAACAGGGTCAAAATCATACCTGGTGCGATGGTCATCATCATGTCGTAAGAACTGAATTTACGCGCAGCTATACCACGCAGCAAATCCTTCCAATACGAAAAAAAGACCTGGTAAAATCCTTTAGTCCAACGCATACGCTGAACCCAAGATGCCTGAAACGTGGTGGGCTGCTCATCAAAGAACTCGGCAGGAGCATATCCAATACAAATATCATTGGCTGCACAGAAGGTAGAGAACTGGATATCTTCGGTAAGTGTATGAAAATCCCAACCATGCATACCTCGAATAATCTTCTCGGACACCATCCAACCAGAACCAGAAACGGCACAACTCGTATGACTTTGCATACGAGCATTGTTAAGAAACTTTCCCTCACGTAAATACCAGGTGGCATAACCTGCAGAAATCCAGTTTGAATCAAAGTTTTTAGAATTACGATAGCTTGTAGAAACTAAATAGCCCATATCAAAGACTTGATTCATGATGCTGACATAGTCTGGCGAAGCAATATTGTCTGCATCAAAAATGAAAAAGGCTTCAAACTCATCACCATACTCATTAAGAATACGGTTAAAGCCATAATCCATAACCCAACTCTTGCCTTTACGTGCAAGATCATTACGCTCATATACCACAGCACCTGCCTCACGTGCAACACGCGCTGTATCATCTGTGCATGCATCTGCCACCACAAACGTCTCGATAAGTTCTGCAGGATAGTTTTGGTTTTTTATAGAACGTACAAGATTACCAATTACTTCCTCTTCGTTATGAGCAGCAATAAAGAAAGCGTATTTGTGCTGTTTTTTGGCAGGAGGCAGCTTTACATCGCCTTTAATGAGTACTCGAATGATAAAAAAGAACTGGTATAAGTACGCAAAGGTATAAAACAAAAACATGATGCCGTTAAACAACACAATGGGTGTAATGGCCATGTGGTTAAACTCGTACACTACCCTATCCAATCGTGTGTAAAGAGCTGCGGAATAATTTTCTCGCCAGCCTCGGTCTTGCCTAATGAGCGACCTTGTATTGATTGTAAGGTAGTCACCAAATCCGTGGGTAGCCAATCGGCCATCTCTATGGTCTCTCCCAAAATAGGATGAGAAAACCTAATATGCCATGAGTGCAAAAATTGTCTGTTTAACCCAAGATTTCTTTGCAGACTACCTTTGCCATACAACTGGTCTCCTACCACCTGATGACCAATATGACGCATATGCACGCGAATTTGATGCGTACGGCCCGTGTACAAATGGCATTCTAATAAAGAATACCCTTCATCCTTAGAACCAGCTTCAAAACGTTCCAGCGTGCGAAAGGTAGTAATAGCCTCTCGCGCCATGGGATCATCAGAAACGGTCATAGACAAACGATTGCGTGTTGAGCGAGCTATGCCTGTCTCGATAGTACCTTTATCTGTAGAAACATAACCTTGAACCAGCACTACATAACGACGATCAAGCGTACGAAGACGAATTAAATCTTGTAGACACTTCTGTGTGTGATCATCCTTAGCAGCCACCATCAAACCTGAAGTATCCATATCTAAACGGTGTACGATACCAGGACGATCTTCACCTTGTAACATGCCTAGATGTCCATAACCACAATGAGAAACTAAAGCATTTGCCAAAGTATCATCCACATGGCCAGGACTTGGATGACAAACCAAACCTGCTTGCTTGGACAGCACCATCAAGTATTCATCCTCAAAGCGAATATCAAGCTCAATGTATGGATTGGGACGCAACACACCTTCTTGCAGATTATCTGGTGCATCATAAACAACTCGAATACGATCTCCAAGCATGACACGTTCAGACTTATTCTGAGCTGCCGTACCGTTAATGGTTACTAATCCAGCTTCTATAAGTTTGACGCAAGCTGAGCGAGAAACAAAATCACCTGCTTGGGCTATAAAAGTATCCAAACGCTGACCATCCGTAGATGGATCTACTAAGAAGTCGAGTACTTGACTGGCCATTATGCCTGCCTTTGCTCAGGCAACTTTTCTTGAGAATCAGACAACTCACAAGAATTGGTATGAGTGTTTGGATTAGCTACATCAAAGTGACACACCAACAAAAAAGTACCAATAATTCCGCAGCTAATGGCAATGTCTGCCACGTTAAAGATAGGAAAATCAATAAACTGTGTGGCAATAAAGTCCGTTACAGCTCCAACAACAACACGGTCAATAAGGTTGCCAATACCGCCACCACACACAATTCCCAAACCAAGAACAATACTCAAAGGCAAGTTCTTATCACGAGCTACCCACACATAGGCAGCCATCACAACAATAAGGGCAAACAAAATAAACAACCATGAGGAGCCTTCACCAATACTAAAAGCAGCACCCTTATTTTGTACAAGCACAAAACGAATGATGCCTGGCAAAAAAGGCTTAGGACCATCAGCAAGATACTCGCGCATACACGCCTTACTCACCTGGTCAAATGCAATAACCGCACAGGCCACCACTGTCATAAAAAGCAGTTTGGCCCATGCGGAAAGCGTAGATGTTTTAGCGATTTTACTCATTCAGCAAAGATACCGCATCGTGACAACGTGCGCACAAGCCATCCTTGCCTAGCTCACGCCAATTCCAGCAACGTGGACACTTTTCACCGTTGGCAGGAAGCACTTCACAGGCCAGCTGATCGCCCACCTGAATACACACTTCGGAACAAACAAAAGACTCCGCCAAGTCCACCTTGTGAGCAACAATGAGGTCATACAAGTCCTGTATAAGGGTCAACTCAGCGCGAGTGGCCTGCGTGGTTTTCTCGGTAACAACACCAGAAGCTAAAGCGGCATCATAAGCACGAGTAAAGCAGGCGCGAGCAGTAGAAACTGCAGCGTATACCGGCAGAAGCTCAGCATACTGATCCTTAGCCATAGGAGCCTCAAACCAATCAAGCAACGCTGCATAGGTCTGACCGTCTCGTAAAGATTCAGGCAAAAAGTCCATAACCTCATCGGTGGTATATGCCAAGATGGGTTGGAAGTCATGAACAAGCATGCTTAGCATGTAAGACCAAACCGTAAGGGCGCTCTTGCGCTCAAAGGAATCCTGAGCACCACAGTACGTGCGGTCCTTTGTTGCATTGAGGTAATCATTGGACAGCTCGGTAATAATGTAGTCATACAGCGTGCGATACACCACGTTAAAGCGATAGTTCTCGTATGCATGAGAAACGATACTATGCACCTCACACATACGTGCAAGTGCAAGCTTATCGTTAGGAAGCAGTTCATCAAGCGCAATGCCGTCAGATGCAAGGTCAAACTGACCTTCAAGTTCACCAAGCAAGAAGCGAATGGTATTACGAATCTTGCGGTATGCATCACCCACATGAGAAAGAATGTCATTATCGCAAGGTACATCCGTAGAAGTATCTACCGAGGAAACCCATAGGCGTAAAACATCTGCTCCCTGCGTATCACATACCTTATTGGGATCAATAACATTACCTAAAGACTTAGACATCTTGCGGCCATTACCATCCAGCGTAAAGCCCTGAGACACAACGGCCTTATAAGGAGCTACACCATAAGCACCAACCGAAGTCATAAGCGAACTCATGAACCAACCACGATGTTGATCAGAACCCTCAAGATACATGTCTGCTGGGAAGTGCAAATTCTCGCGGTGTTTGCATACCGCAGTATGACTTACGCCAGAATCCCACCACACATCCAAGATGTCAGAGTTGGGCTTAAGATGATGACCGCCACACTTAGGACATACGTTAGCCTCCCCCAGATACTCTGCAGGATCATCGGTAAACCACGCATCAGAGCCCTTCTTGGAAAATAGCTCAATAACGCGATCCAATGTTGCATCATTAATGACCGTCTCGCCACAATCTGCACAGGTATAAGCAGGAATTGGTACACCCCAGTTACGCTGACGAGAAATACACCAGTCTGGACGACCTTCTACCATAGAACCAATACGATTACGAGAATGCTCAGGGTAGAACGCAACACGAGATAGTTCATCTGTTGCCTGTGCACGCAAGCCTGTTTTATCCATAGAGACAAACCACTGGTCTGTTGCACGGAAAATAACTGGATTCTTGCAGCGCCAACAGTGAGGGTAACTGTGCGTAATGTCTTCATGCATGATAAGAAGACCGCGCTCATCCAGCCACGTAATAATGACGGGATTAGCCTCGTTAACTTCCATGCCACTAAAGGGACCGCCAGTGCCCAAACCCTCACCCTTGTAGAAATAACCATCATCATCTACGGGCATAACAATCTGGATATCAAAACGCTGACCAGCGTTGTAATCGTCCACACCATGACCAGGAGCAGAGTGTACAACTCCAGTGCCATCATCAAGCGTTACGTAATCTGCATAAATAAATTTGCCCAAAGCACCCTGATCGCCAAAGATGGGCTGCTTGTACTCATTACCAGCAAGTTCCATACCATTGCGGGACCATAAGCTGCCATCCTCGTTGTGTACCAGCTCATACTTGGTGTAACCAAAACGCTCCGCATTTTTCTCAACCAACGCTTCTGCCATTAACTCAACGCGATCATCAACCTTAATGGCAACATAACTAGCCTCAGGATGAAGAATAACAGCCATATCGGCAGGCATAGTCCAAGGGGTGGTGGTCCAAATGTCTACCCAAATATTACCAGCATATGCCTCAAGACCTGCAGGCACAGAGGTAAGCTCAAAGCGCACAAAGATAGCAGGAGAAACCTCATCGCTGTACTCGATTTCTGCTTCAGATAAAGCAGTGTGACAGTGAGTACACCAATGAACAGGCTTACTACCACGATAAACAGCACCGTTATCAAACACAGCCTTAAAGATCTCTACATCTGTAGCGTCATAATCGTGCACATAGGTAAGGTAAGGATTATCCCACTCACCCAGTACGCCCAAGCGCTTAAAGCCCTGACGTTGCGTATCTACCTGCTCAACCGCCATTTTGCGACAAAGTTCACGGATCTTCTCGACAGGAAGCTCATTAAACTTGGCAGTGCCAAGCATCTCTTCAACCTTATGCTCAATTGGCTGACCATGACAGTCCCAACCAGGAACATATGGGGTCTGATAACCACGCATAGACCAATAGCGATTAATGATGTCCTTAGAAATTTTATTTTGAGCGTGACCAAGGTGGATGGGACCATTTGCATAAGGAGGACCATCATGCAGAACAAACTTCTTATGACCCTCATTCTTTTTGAGCATTTGCTCATAGACGCCTTCTTCATCCCACATACGACGACGCTCAGGCTCACGAGAAGCCAAGCTTGCACGCATGGGAAAACCAGTGCTCGGAAGATTCATTGTCTTCTTATACTCGTTTGCCACTCAAGTACCCCTTTTCGTACCGCCTAACATAAGAACCCGCAACGCACAGGTCTCATTGGATGCATGTATATAAATCGTTATAATAGCACGCTCTTACCCTTAAAAGTTCCGCATACCACCGCGGCATGACAGCACTTTGTGAATAATACGTTGTATATTCATGAATATATTTTGACCAGGATACGTCCACCTAACACTTCTCTTATCTACACCTGCGTACCCGTACAATCAGAAGCATTACACGTTTGGTTGATCTGTTCAAAGTTATGTATGCCAACTATCTTGCAACCGATGGCAAAAGGAGAAGTCCTGTGCAACATCACATTGCGGAACAGTATTTTGACGAAAAGTACCTTAAACTTCTATCCGAACAATTCCCCACATCACAAGCTGTATATACCGAAATCATCAATCTTCAGGCTATTCTTAATCTACCAAAAGCAACTGAGCATTTTATGAGCGATGTGCACGGTGAGGCAGAGGCTTTTGAGCATATCCTCAACAACTGCTCTGGTGTCATTCGTGAGCGCGTTCGTGCTATTTTTAGACACGAGCTCACCGCTTCGGAGCAAGATGACCTTTGCACCCTTGTGTACTATCCACGCGAGAAATTGGCACTTCTAGACAAAAACGAGAAAACCGACAAGTGGTATTACGATACTTTGCTCCAACTTGTACGCATTGCTCGTCATCTCTCCAGTGTCTACACGCGCTCCAAGGTTCGCAAAGCTCTGCCACAAACCTATGCTTACATTATTGATGAGTTGCTGCGTGCCTCTGCCATTGGCGAAGAAAGTCGTCATGACTATCATGTTCACATCATCGAGTCTATTGTTGCTACAAGTTCAGCCAATGACTTTATTATTTCTCTCTCTGAACTCATTAAACGACTAGCTGTTGATCATCTGCACATCGTGGGTGACCTCTTTGATCGCGGTGCGCATGCCGATAAAATCCTCGATCGTCTTATGTCATACCACTCTCTCGACATTCAGTGGGGCAATCATGACATATGTTGGATGGGAGCCGCTGCAGGATCCGATGCTTGTATTGCATCAGTCGTACGCAACAATATCCGCTACAACTCCTACGACCTTCTCGAGCGTTCCTATGGCATTTCACTGCGCGAATTAGCGTTATTTGCACAAAATACCTATTGTACAGACGACGCAATCACCCCTATTAATAAGGCAATTGCTGTCATTCTCTTTAAATTAGAAGGTCAACTTATAAAGCGTAGTCCAGACTTTGCCATGGGTGACCGCTTGTTCCTAGATAAGATTGATCTAACTAATAAAACGGTACAGATTGGCAATCAAAGCTTTGATCTTATTACTGCAGACTTTCCCACCATTGACCCGGCAGACCCCTATGCACTTTCTCCCGAAGAGACTTCCATCATGCAGGGATTACGGAAATCTTTCCGCGAGTCCGAGCGCCTACAAAAACACATTAATTTTTTGTATGAAAATGGTTCACTCTATTTGGTATACAACAACAATCTTCTTTTCCATGGTTGCATTCCTCTGCACATGTACGGCAGCTTTAGGCCTGTTACCTGTGCTGGAAGACATTTTGCTGGCAAGGACTACCTAGATTTTTGTGATCGCATTGCACGCCGTGCATGGCATGAACATGATCAGGCTGCTTTGGATTGGATGTGGTATCTGTGGTGTGGCAAGTACTCCCCACTTTCTGGTCGAGTGGTAAAAACCTTTGAACGAACGTTTATTGCCGATAAAAGCTGTTGGGTAGAACCTCAGGATGCCTATTACAACCTTACCGAATCTGCTCATGTATGTGAGCGTATCTTGGCAGAGTTTGGCCTTACTGGTGACCATTGCCACATTATTAATGGTCATACACCCGTTAAAACTATTAAGGGCGAGAAACCCCTGCGCGCACAGGGAAAACTTTTGGTCATTGATGGTGGCTTTTGTAAGGCTTATCACGCTAAGACGGGAATTGCTGGTTACACCCTTATTGCAAGCGCACGAGGTATGCGCATAAAGGCTCATCGACCGTTCCAAGGAGTTGCCTATGCGTTGGTAAATAATGCAGATATTGAATCTGATGATGACAGCTTTGAGTTGGAAGAAAAGCCGCTCAAAATTGCTAACACAGATATTGGCACTTCCATCAAAGAGCGTATTAGTTCATTATCTGCACTTCTCTTTGCCTATCGCACAGGAGAACTTGCTGAACACAAAGCCTAGTCGAAGTACACCCATTTACGGATAGGCTTTCTATACACCATGCGTACATAATCGATAGATATATGCGTATGAATCCTAACTCCAAGGGGTATTTTCCTATCATTGTTGCCACTAATGCACTAAGAGAGGAAGTACCTGATGGAAATGGATAAGCGCAAAAAGCATCAATCGATGTTTTTATATGCGCTTCTGGCAGCAGCTGTAATTTTTGCTCTTAACTCTGCGTTTTCCAGCCTGCGCTCGGGCAACGCTATCCAGACAAGTTACAGCGAGTTTTCTACCATGCTCAATAAGGGAAGTGTGACTTCTGTAAAGCTTAACACCAATTCTGGTGAGCTGTTTTACACTGCTTCCAAAGACAATAAAGTTCAGGATTTTGTAACAACGCAATTCCCCGGAGACACATCACTGGTAGAAACCCTCAACCAGAAGGGTGTTAAATATTCTGCAACCACACAAAATAGCGACTCTAATACGCTTATTATTTACTACCTAATAACCACTATTTTGCCTTTAATCCTTATGATTGCCGCAGGTGTTTGGCTTAATCGTAGGCTTAAAAAAGCCATGGGTGATGACAACTCTATGACTTTTGGTGGCAATCCCTTTGGTGGAAGTCCCTTTGGTGGTGGTTTGGGTAAATCTGGCGCAAAAGTAGTAAGTGGCGAGGAAACCGGTGTAACGTTTAAAGATGTTGCTGGTCAAGATGAGGCCAAGGAATCCCTTGCAGAAATCGTAAGCTTTTTGGAAAACCCAGGAAAGTATTCTGCTATTGGCGCAAAACTGCCCCATGGTGCTTTGCTGGTAGGCCCTCCGGGAACAGGTAAAACATTGCTTGCTAAAGCAGTTGCTGGCGAAGCAAATGTTCCATTTTTCTCTATCTCTGGCTCTGAATTTGTAGAGATGTTTGTTGGGCGTGGCGCTGCTAAAGTTCGTGACTTGTTTAAACAAGCTAACGAGAAGGCCCCCTGCATTGTTTTTATTGATGAGATAGATACCATTGGCAAGCGCCGTGATACTGGCCTTTCGACCAATGATGAGCGCGAGCAAACCCTCAACCAGCTTCTAACCGAAATGGATGGTTTTGATAACCACAAGGGTATCGTAGTGCTTGCAGCAACCAATCGCCCAGATTCTTTGGATCCTGCTTTGCTGCGTCCTGGTCGTTTTGACCGTCGTATCCCCGTAGAACTCCCCGATCTTGCAGGCCGAACTTCCATTCTTACCCTGCATTCCCATGATGTAAAAATGGAGCCGGGCATTGACCTAGACGTTATTGCACGCTCCACCCCTGGTGCTTCTGGCGCAGATTTGGCAAACATCATCAATGAAGCAGCTTTACGTGCAGTACGCATGGGTCGCGCTCGTGTAACGCAGGAAGATGTTCAGGAATCTGTAGAGGTAGTTATCGCTGGCGAAAAGCGCAAGTCTACCGTACTTTCTGAGCATGAAAAGCAGGTTGTTGCCTACCATGAGATTGGTCATGCAATTGTAGCTGCATCTCAAAAGGGAACTGCACCTGTCCAAAAAATTACGATTGTTCCTCGCACTTCAGGTGCGCTTGGTTACACCATGCAGGTAGAAGAGGATGAGAAATTCCTTACCACGCGTGAGGAAGCAGAGAACAAGATTGCCGTTTTATGCGGTGGACGTGCTGCAGAAGAGCTTATCTTTAACGAAATTACTACAGGTGCTTCCAATGACATCGAAAAGGCCACTCAAATTGCTCGCAACATGATTACACAATACGGCATGTCTGATAAATTTGGTATGGTTGCCTTAGGTCAGGTACGCAACCGCTATCTTGGTGGTGGCGCCGAGCTTAACTGCTCTGAAGGAACTGCCCAGCAAATTGATGAAGAAGTTATTCGTCTTGTCGAGAAGGGCCATCAGGCCGCTAAGGATGCCCTTACCGCTAATCGCTTTAAACTTCATGAACTTGCGCGCTACCTTCAAAAAAAGGAAACCATTACAGGAGAAGAGTTTATGCGCATCTTTGAGCGCCAAGATGGTTTTGCTCCTATAGGATCTGCCTACGAGCAGTAAGCTTCTTATACCTACATACTGTATGACAAAAACAGCGCAGTTGGTATTTCCAGCTGCGCTGTTTGTATTTTTACCCTAATTGTTCTTCTCTCCCCTTTTACATTTTTTGCTCTAATGGCAATCTAGCGGCAAAGCTCCCAAAACGTTACAGCAGATGCAGCTGCAACATTAAGGGAATCTACGCCGTGCGCCATGGGAATACGTACAACCACATCACAGCCATCAATGACCTGAGACGTAAGACCATCACCTTCGGTACCAAAAAATAAAGCAAGACGGTCATATGCTTTAAGCTGTGGATTGTCGAGGCTTACGGAATCATCAGTTAATGCCAAAGCTGCGCAGGTAAAACCTGCTTCATGCAATTGCGCCATGACATCTGCAGGCCAACTACCCTTAAAACGCGCATGCGGAATTAGAAAAACATTACCCATAGACACACGAATAGAGCGCCTCGAAAATGGATCGGCACAATCAGGAGATAACAAAACTGCATCTACATTAAGCGCTGCTGCAGATCTAAAAATAGCTCCCACATTAGTAGTATCTACCACAGCTTCAAGCACAGCCACCCGTTTTGCTTTT
The DNA here is from genome assembly GCF_000483125.1 of Atopobium fossor DSM 15642. Classification (GTDB taxonomy): domain Bacteria; phylum Actinomycetota; class Coriobacteriia; order Coriobacteriales; family Atopobiaceae; genus Atopobium; species Atopobium fossor. The sequence goes on along the minus strand of NZ_KI519553.1, from coordinate 560,176 downwards.
TCTAAAAGTGTTGCCATATCTACAGTAGTTGGTCTTTTCATAGCCGCAAACGTACCACGTGTAACCTTGTAGCCTACAAGTTCACTTGCAAGCGCATGAGCCATAACAAACACCGGTACTTCAGAGTCCAGCCACGATATCACATCATCCATAGCTGATAGTTTTTTCTCATCCAGCAAAAGAGATAAAGGTTCTAAGCCGTGAGCCAAAGCAACTCGAATTGCAATTTCTGACTCAACAATCATGATACCTCGCTCAGGATCAATTACATTTCTTAATTGATGCTGCGTAAGCTTGGTGTATACCTCAAGACGCGGATCATCTAAATTTTGAACTCGTATAATTGACATAGTAAACTTTCTTTGCAAATGGTAATACCGCACTTTATTTGTTCATAACAAGGTATCATAAGAAACACTGTGTACTTTTTGCTGCATGTGCAGCTTTTAGAGAGTGGTTTAATTGTATGTCTAATCCAAAGCATTTCTCTGCATCCTCTGACGATTCGTCGGATATTTCGTCAGAGGACTTAGATGCAACAGTTCTTTCTGAGGCAACGTCTTTGGCTGATGTCATCTCATCCGAAGATCTTGCCTCTGATACCACATCATTTACTATCACAGACCTATCTGACTCAACTGAGCTTAAGCAGGAGAAGCACCCGTTTAACAAGAAGCGTGCTGCACGTATTGGTGGCATTACAATAGCTGTCTTAGCTGGTATTTATTGCGCAGGTGCACTGGTATTCTCCGGAAGATTTTATCCTAAAACCACCCTACAAGCGCAAGATGTCTCGCTCAAAGCTGCTCGTGACGTTTCTGGCCGCATTAACTCAAACTTAGATACATTTAAAATCACTATTAGTGGCGATGGTATTTCCAAGACGCTCTTTGCCGACGATTTAGACATCAAGCTTGATACCAATGCATTTGTCACAGAAGCTCTGAGCGAGCAAAACATCTGGGCATGGCCTGTTGAGATTTTTAAGAGCCACCACCTGCAAGCACAATACAAGGCAAGCTATAACAAAGATAAACTACATGCTGCCTTAACTGAAGACATTGCCGTCATAAACAAGGATGCAACTCAACCACAAAATGCAACTGCTCAATTTGATGCAAACCAACAAAAGTTTATTGCTGCTAAGGAAATCTACGGCACCGCTATTGACGAAGAAGCTCTCAACGCCTTTGTAGGAAGCAAAATTGTTGCATTGCAATCTAACATAAAACTCGGTGAAGAGTCCCTTATGCTACCCGCCATCACCTCCGATAATACAGATCTTAAAGCGCAGGTAGACAAGGCAAATAGCTTTATGATTGGCAACACCAAGCTTACGTTTAATGGTACGGAAGCACGCGTACTTTCCAACGAGGATATTGCACAATGGGTGCTCTTCTCAGGAACTACTGACGCAAGCCTTGATACCAATGCAATTTATACCTGGGCAAAAGGTGATTTATCTAAGCAACTTGATACCGCAGGAACCACGCGCTATTACACTCGTCCTGATGGCACTGCACTTTCTGTCACAGGTGGCACATACGGCTGGATTATTGATGGCACAGCACTTGCCGATAAAATCGTGGCGCAGATTGAAGCAAAGACTACCGACGACATTGAAATTCCTGCCAAGCAAACCGCTCAAGCTTGGACAGAAGCGGGTGGTCAAGATTGGAGCAATAGCTACATCGACGTAAGCATTAGCGAGCAGTATGCCCGCTACTACGTGGATGGAACTCTTACCTGGGAAAGCTATCTAGTAAGTGGCAAAACTTCAAACCGCCATGGAACCCCAACTGGTGTATACGCCGTTAATAATTACAAAGGAACTGACCAGATGCTTATTGGCTTCGATGAAGACCATGACGGTAAACCGGATTACAAGAGTCATGTTAACTATTGGATTCCTTTTATTGACAATGTAGTTGCCTTCCATGACGCTCCTTGGCGTGGCAACTTTGGCGGCACTATTTACCAATACAACGGCAGTCATGGCTGTGTAAACTTACCTGCAGATAAAGCTGCTGAACTGTACAATCTTGTTCCCGTGGGAACCGTTGTTGTTGTTCACGAATAATACCAATGGATATTGATTATCCAAATGCTCATAAACGTAAAAAGAGGTCGAGTTTTTCTCGACCTCTTTTTATCCATCTATGTGTAATCCAACTCGTAACACAAGAAAGCAAACGCTAGGATTTCAAAATTAAAACTTCATATTGCGCGGATCAATACCCATACGCTGCATCATGCTTTTCATCTGACGCATACTGCCTTTATTACCAGACTTAGCATTATTGGTCATGGTCTTCATCTTACTCATCATCTTGTTCATTTCGCCCCACTGGCGCAAAAGACCATTAACCTCTTGCACACTGCGACCAGAACCAGCAGCAATGCGCTTACGACGCTGACCGTTAATTGTTTTTGGACGGCGACGTTCCTCCGCAGTCATGGAGCGAATCATGGCCTCAATACGAGTAATGGCATCATCATTAAGATTGCCAGCGCCTCCGGCCTGATTAATGGCACGTTCAACACCGGGAATCATGCTTGCAAGCTTAGAGAGGCCACCCATCTTGCGGATTTGCTGCATCTGCAAAAGCATATCGTCCATGGTAAAGCCATCGAGCATCATACGCTGTGCAGCAGCCATGGATTCTTCATTAGCAAGCTGTTGAGCCTGCTCAATGATGCCGTACATATCACCCATGCCCAAAATACGCTTGGCCATGCGATCAGGATGAAATACCTCAAGAGAGTCGGGTTTCTCGCCAAGAGAAACAAACTTGATAGGCTTGCCAGTAACAGCACGAACGGATAAAGCACCACCACCACGAGCGTCACCGTCGAGTTTGGACATGATAACGCCATCAAAATCCGTGCGCTCAGAGAACTCGGAAACCACGTTTACGATGTCCTGACCAGTCATGGCGTCTACAACCATCAAAACCTGATCGGGACGAACGGCGTTTTTGATATCAACAGCCTCTTGCATCATGGCTTCATCAATTTGTAGACGACCAGCGGTATCCACAATTACAACGTCACACAAACGATCTACTGCGTCGCTAATAGCCTCGGTTGCAATAGCTACCGGATGTGCACCATCACCACGATATACGGCTACACCAATCTCCCCGCCAAGTGTTGCCAACTGATCTGCTGCCGCAGGACGGTAGGTATCACACGCAGCAAGTAAAGGCGAATGACCCTGCTTCTTAAGCAAATATGCCAACTTTACCGCAGCCGTAGTCTTACCAGAGCCCTGCAAACCAACCAGCATAATCACATTAGGTGTACGGTTTTGTGCAAGTACCAGCTTGGACTCGGTCTCGCCCAGAAGGCCCGTAAGCTCATCCAACACAATCGCAACAACATTTTGTGTGGGATTGAGTGAACTCAAAATATCTGCTGTCAGGCACTTCTCTTTACACGAAGCAACAAAATCCTTAACAACACGATAATTAACGTCTGCCTCCAACAATGCCATACGAATCTCGCGCATTGCCAGGGTAATGTCTTCCTCGGTCAAACGACCTTTACCGCGTAGCTTGTCAAATGTATCTTGGAGCCTGTCAGACAGGTTGTTAAACATGAATTAAATCCCTTCAGTAGAACCCACAAGTGCCTCGCAGAACTGCTGAGGATCAAATACTTGCAAATCTTCAATGCCCTCGCCCACACCAATGCGATAAATAGGCAGCTTAAGCTGATTAGAAATAGCAACCGCAATACCACCTTTTGCAGTACCATCCAGCTTAGTGACAATAAGACCGTCAATGTCCAAGGCCTCATTAAACTCTTTAGCCTGAGACAGACCATTCTGACCCGTTGTGGAATCAATTACTAACACAACCGTCACAGGCATATTTGCACGCTTGCGCGTCACGTTAACTACCTTAGCCAACTCGCGCATGAGATCAGAAGAGGTGTGCAGGCGGCCTGCTGTATCGATAAGCACGAGTGAAGCATTGGTTTTCTCGACCTGTTCCAAAACGTCATAGCATACACTTGCAGGATCTGCACCGCGCTCACGAGTAATTACCGGTACATCTGCGCGTTTGCCCCATACCTCAAGCTGCTCGATTGCAGCAGCGCGAAAAGTATCTGCGCCACCGATAAGTACCTGCACACCGTCAGACTTTGCCTTACCAGCCAGCTTACCTACCGTAGTGGTCTTGCCGGCACCATTAATACCTACAAATAGCACGCAGCTTGGTAGGCTGGTAAAAGGATCATGCTGAACTTTTGGAAAAGTTGCTGCAAGCTTGGCAGCTAGAGCACGACGAAGTGAAGAAGCGGTACGTAAGTTTTCCTTAGCGGCCTGTTCACGTAGATCATCGGTTACACGTAGAGCAACCTCTGCACCAATATCACCCATAACAAGCGTATCTTCTAGGTCCTCCCAAAAGGTCTCGTCAACTTCGCCACCCAAATAAAAGAGTTCGCTTAAAGCCTCTCGCGAACGAGAAAGACCTTCTCGTAAACGGTCTGCAATGCCCATTTAGGCGTCAACCACCTTTCCAGTTGCATGATCTAAGCGCTGCGATACAACATGACTTACACCGTCTGCTTGCATGGATACACCATACAGTACATCGGCCTGCTCCATGGTACGGCGCTGGTGAGAAATTACAATAAGCTGAGTAGACTCTTTAAGCTGCTCAATAGCACCTAACAGTTTATCGAGGTTTGAATCGTCTAAGGCAGCCTCTACCTCATCAAATACATAAAAAGGAACGGTACGTGTACGATAGACTGCAAACAGCAATGCAAGTGCCGTAAGTGACTTTTCGCCACCGCTCATAAGCATCATCTTGGTAATACGCTTACCACGAGGTTGAGCAACAATTTCTATGCCTGTCTCGGATAAATGATCGGGATCGGTCATTTCTAGGTGAGCTTTACCCCCCGGGAAAAGCATTGAAAATATTTGTTGGAAGTTCTTATTAACCGTATCAAAAGTAACCAAGAACTGTTTACGCATTTTACGCTCAATAGCAGCTGTAATCTTTACAAGCGAAGTACGAGCAGCTTCCAAATCCTCTACCTGAGCACCAATATAGTCCGAACGCGTCTTGAGCTTGGTGTACTCATCCATAGCAACTTGGTTAACAGGACCAATATCTGCCAACTGACGCTTAAGAGATGCAAGCTCGCGCTCGTCCGCTTCACGATCCTCAGGCTCGGGAAGCTCCAAGGCCTCTTCTAACGAATGTGCTCCATCCGCTACGATAGCCTGGATTGCCTGTTGCACCTGCACCTCAAGCTTACCCATACTCACCTTAAGATCACCAGTATTTACCTGGATGTTCTCGTAAGCTTTTTGGGCTTCTGCAACCTGAGCACGAGCATCGTTAATGGTTTTCTTAAGAGACTCTGAGTCCGCCTCTGCCAAACTCGCACGATCTTGAAGCCTAGAAGCCCAGGTCATAGCAACTTCATGAATAGCAGAATAACGCTCATGCAATGGTTGTACGCGCAGACGCAGTACCTCAAGAGAACGCGCGCTATATTCCAGTGAGCTATGACGACTTTCCAAACCATGCAAACGACGCTCAAGCTCTGTTACGCTGTTTTCTAAATGACGTTTGCGCTCACGCACCGTAGCCAGCTGCAAGCGTGCGTCAGATAATTGGGCTGCCAACTGAGCCTCATGTGTGGAAAGTTCCTCACGAGACTCAACAACTTCTTGTAGTTTCTGCGCAATGGAATCTGCCTCTTGTGCAGCCTGCTGAGCCTTGGACTTATGTTCATCCAACTGAGGTTGAGCCTCACGAGCGCGCTCTCCTACTTCCTCACGACGCTTAGAAACCTGCACATATTCGTTTTGTGTTTGGTCACGCTGACCCTGAAGGCGACCCAATTCAGAAGACACACTGGAGAGCTCACCTTTAAGTAATGCCAAATTGCTCTTAGAACTATCCAGTTCTTCCCTTGAAGAACTCAAAGATGCTTGTGCCTGTTCTACTGCACCATGAGCCTGGGTAAGAGCCGCTTGTAAGCCTTCCATACCAGCCCGTAGCTTACGCATAGAACGCTTGCGCTCCAGTGAACCAGTCTCACTCGAAGCGGTTGTGCCTACCAACACACGGCCATCCGTAAACACGCATGTACCTTCCAATGTGGCATATACCAGTTGCGGATTGTGCTTATGAGCCCGTAATGCTTGAGCTGCATTAGGGCAAACGCATACATTACCTAAAAGAGCAGCTACTAAAGCCTGAGCACCCGGCGCAATGGTTAGTTGGTCCAACAGCATTGTTCCATCTACTGCACGTGCAGACAGAGACTTTGTTTGCTGCTGAGCAACAGCACATGCCTCTGTAAAATCCGTACTTACAAGAGTTGCATGGCCATCATGAGAAGCATCTTGAAGTGCTTGAGTAAGTAGTGTGTTCAAATCTTTTTCGGCAGAGGTAACCAAAGCGGAAATATCATCACAAAGCAGGCGCTCCACCAAAGGCTCAAGCTCTTGAGGTGCTTCGATGTAATCACTAAGACGACCGTTAATTAAAGATGCAGTCTGCTCATTTTTGAGCAAGCGTGCTACTAGGGGATTTGCATGAGTACTGGCTCGTTCCACAGCGTCCAGAGCATTAAGAGATGCCTTAGCCTCACCAAGAGCTTGGCGGGCAGTTTCTTCTGCAGCGGTAGCCTCAATGAGTTGCTGCTTTTTTGTTTCAATACTAGAAGTGGCCTTACGTATGCCCTCTTCTAGCTGAGCAATAGAATCTGTGAGTTCTTGCTTCTTCGCTGTACGCTCTCCAAGAGCCTCATTGCAAATTGCAATGGTCTCATCAAGCTGAGAAAGACGACTCACAAACATAGAGTCCTCAAGCTCAGCATTAGAAACCTGTTCTTTTAGACGTGCATAAGACAAGGTTTCCTGGTCACTTATACGCTGGGCAGCGCGTTGCTCTGCGGTAAGTTGAGCAATTTTGCCATCAACCTCACGTAGCTCTTCTCGAGCAGACATAGCTTTAGGACCAAGCTCACTTACCTCTTGATCAAGTTGATTAAAACGAGCTGTAAGCTGGGCAAGTTCATCACGATTACGGTCTAAATCACGCGTCCGGTCTGCCTTTTGTTTTTCTAAGGAAGACAGATTCATACGCATATCAGAGAGCTTGGCAACCATGTTCTTGCCCTTCTCTTCCAACAAGCGCATGTCAGAATTAAGACGACCCAGCGCATCTTGCATACGGCGACGCTGATCTCCCAAGTCACCCACAAACAAGCCTTTTTGCTCAAGCATAGATTGTAATTTTTCGAGCTCTGCTTGCTTCTCATCCAAACGATAACGTGCAAGTTCTAACTCTGCATCAGACTCTTTGCTCTTAGAGCTAAGACTTGTCCACTCACGCTGTAATGCACGCAAATCATCTACAGCCAAAATACAAGATAGCTCGGATAAACGTCCCTGCAAGTCATTGGCACGTTTTGCCTTATCTACCTGACGCTCAAGAGGGCGTAATTGCCGATTAATCTCTCGTGCAATATCCTTGGCACGATGAAGATTTTCGTCCATGCTTTTAAGCTTACGTTGTGAGCGTTCCTTACGGCGGCGGTGCTTGGAAATACCAGCCGCTTCTTCAATAAGTTCACGACGCTCTTCAGGACGACTTTGTAAAATAGCATCAAGTTTGCCCTGAGAAATAATGGAGTGGGTATCCTTACCCAAACCTGAGTCATGGAGTACATCCTGAATATCCATGAGGCGTGCAGGCGCGCCATTAATAAGATACTCAGACTCACCAGAACGATACATACGGCGAGTAATACCCACCTCATTAAAGTCCACAGGAATGATGTGATCGGAGTTGTCTAATACCAACGTAACCTCAGCAACTCCAACGGGCTGGCGCGCACTGGAGCCACTAAAGATAACATCTTCCATTGCCTGACCACGCAGCATACGAGCGCTTTGCTCGCCTAGTACCCACAAAATAGCATCAGAAACATTAGACTTTCCAGAGCCATTAGGCCCAACAACAACAGTTAGACCGGGGTCATATACCATATGCGTTTTATCGGCAAAGGACTTGAAGCCCTTAAGCGTGAGCGACTTTAAATACACCTCGCGCTACCTTTCTTAAGGCTAAGCTATTACGAATTATCTGTATCGGTTATGCCCATGCGTTCTAATGCATCATGAGCTGCGGCGGTCTCTGCAGATTTTTTAGACGAGCCCGAACCACGACCAATACGGTTGCCATCAACCATAACAACTGCCACAAAAGTGGGCTCATGAGCAGGCCCCTCTTGCGAAACAATCCTGTATTCTGGCTGAACATGTTTATCACTTTGGATAACAGCCTGTAGGCGTGATTTTGAACTCACGGGCACTACCGACAAATCGCGCGATATATGCGGAGATAAGGTACGCTCAACAAAGCTGTGAGCAGCATCAAAACCAGCATCCAAATACAGGGCACCAACCAGTGCCTCATACACGTTTTCCAGCGCAGAATGCATGCCACGTGCACCTGTACCACGCTCTGACTCACCAAAAAAAATGCAATCAGAAAGCCCAAGTTCATCTGCAACACGGGAAAGGGTAACTCCAGAAACAAGGGCGATTTTCATCTGGGAAAGACCGCCTTCATCTATATCCGGGAATCGAGAAAACAAATCTGCTGCAACCATTCCACCTAAAATTGAGTCACCCAAAAACTCGAGGCGCTCATAGCTATCAGAAATAGGCTTGTTTTCCGTTGCAGAAGGATGTGTCAAAGCACTACGTACCAACATTTTGTTGGTAAATACATGCCCAACAATCTTCTCTGCAGCTTCGATTTGTTGCTTAGTTGCTCCAGCCACAACTACTGTGCATTCTCGATAGCATTAACCGCATCACCAACGCTATTGATGCTAACCAAAACCTCATCTTCAAGGGCTAGGTCAAACTCATCCTCAAAGGCTGTTACCAACTCAAGCTTATCAAAAGAATCTGCGTTGAGGTCATCAAAGGTGGTATCCTCATCCACACTATCCTCATCTGCTTCCAGTGTTTCACACACAAGTGCAATAACTTTCTCAAGAATAGCTGCGCGATCCATGAAAGTCCTCCCTCATAATTGCATGAGTAACACGCAAGATAACTGGTATTACCCAATGAATGAACTTGCAATGCTCACAAAAACATGAGCGTTTTACAACGCTTTAAATTGTAACCGTATTCAATGTTTTGTGCGCTGTTTGACCCCCGTTTGCATAGGGTCTCAAACAATCAGTACATGCATAAAAGCTTAGGCAACATCCTCAGCAATTTTGTTGCACAAATCTGCACGAATGCAACGAGCTGTAGCAAGCGTACCATTCATAACTGCTTCTGAGCTGGTGGCACCATGGCCAATAAGAACAGGAGCCTTAAGGCCCAATAAAATCGCACCGCCATTCTCGTCACCAGAAAGTGTACCTGCTACACGACGCAAAGCAGAAACAAGGAGTAAGGCACCCAACTTAGCCATAAATGACTGTTTGGTTGCCTGTTTAATGGCATGCATAAGGTACTTAGCGGTACCTTCCAAAGACTTAAGTGCTACATTACCCGTAAAGCCATCGCACACAATAACGTCTAAGCTGCCATTAAGAATATCGGTGCCTTCACAATTACCTACAAAACTACATGAGTTATCCTGTGCAAGGCCTTCACGCAATGCTGCATGGTATGCCAAGACGAGCTCAGAGCCCTTAGTATCCTCCTCGCCGTTAGACAAAAGACCAACACAAGCGTTAGTGGTTCCCAAGGTTATATGTGCATAGGCTGCGCCCATACGAGCAAATTGCACAATCATCTCTGGTCGAATATCTGCGTTGGCACCCATGTCCAAAAGCACGGTTTGATGGCCATCTTTACCAGGAAGAATAGCGCCAACCGCAGGACGTTTAATACCACGAATGCGTCCAATACCGAGCGTAGCAGCAGTAAGAATAGCGCCCGTAGAACCAGCGGAGAAAAATCCATCTGCGTCACCCGATTTTACTGCTGCGCAGCCACGAACAATACTGGAGTCTTTCTTAGCGCGCACAGCCTCTGCAGGATGTTCGTCCATACCAATTTCCTGCGTAGTAATCAGCGCACGTGCACGCTCATGAGTCTCACAAAAGGGAACAACATACTCTTTGCTACCAGCTACCAGTACAGTAAGGTCTTGATCACGCTTAAGTGCAGCAGCAATACCTTCCAATACTATCTCGGGTTTCTCGTCCCCACCCATTGCATCTACGCAAACTGTAATCATGCTTGTCCATCCCTAGATATGAAAAGGAGGCCGGCCCCTCAAAGAGCCAGCCTCCCAGGCCGTTCACATAGCAAGAGCTACTCGGTTACGATAACTTCGCGATCCTTGTAGTAGCCACAATTGGGGCACACGTGGTGCGGAAGCTTAACGGCACCGCACTGTGGGCACACAGAACGTGCTGGTGCGGCGAGCTTGCTGTTGGCGGAACGGCGAGTGTGCGTAGCGCCGCGGCCCTTTTTCTGTTTAGGTACTGCCATGGTTGCCTCTCTTACGTCCTTACGATATCGAGCCAACGCCCGTATCAAATCACAAATGCAGATAGTACCACATCATAGCCACAAAACGAGCGTTTTGTAAGGTCTATGTCGTTTTATCACATTTTAACGACTTTAATCATTAAGGTCGAGTGTGCCAAGAGCAGCAAAGGGACCTTCAAGTATTTGTTGCTCTTCTCTTGTAGCTGCACAGCCACAATCCTCTTCGTTGAGATTAGTGCCGCAGGTAGGACAAAGACCCTTACAGTCCTCGCGACACAACACAATATAGGGAGTTTCCATCAAAAGAGCCGCTAAAACAGCATCAGCTACATCGATTGTCTCGTCATCCGAAACCAAAGAGAAATCCACGCCTTCTTCTTCATCCGCTTCATCCTCATAAACTTTTTGGGGTTCTTCAAACAAGAAGTATTCATCTACTTCACCAGAAAGATCAAGATGCGCAGGATCTAAACATCTATCGCATACACCATCTGCCTGGGCTTTAACAATGCCGGTGACTAAAATTCCTTCACCCGCATTGGTAAGAACCAAGTCGTAATCAATGCCTTTAGGCAGCGTAAAGTCGTGATCTCCAAGCGAGAAACTCTTTTGATCTATATGACCATTTAAGGAAAGCATGTCGCCCGGGTTAGCCAGGCGATCATCTACCTTAACAATAAGTGCATCTAACTGACTCACGTTGACTACCAAGGTACATTGTTGGAAGTATTGCGTGCACCAGAATTCTCATCCAATGTCTGACGTACGCGTGAAACTGTGCTCGTAAGAGACTTGAGATTCTCTTCCAAGTGAGCAAGTACAGACTCTGCATACTCTTCTGCGTTGTAACGAGTATCTCGCTCATATTGCTGAGCCTGATCACGAATGTCATCTGCTTGCTGTTGAGCGAGACGTACAATCTCTTGATCACCGGCAAGAATCATTGCCTGCTGCTGAGCATCTGCGATGATGGAATCAGCCTGCTGCTGAGCACGAGACAAAATCTCATCCTCTTCTTTAAGGATACGACGAGCATTTTGGAATTCTTCTGGGAAACGAGCACGAATCTCGTCCAGAATCTCAAACACGTCACCAGAATCAATGATTTTTTTCTGGCCGCCACCAGCAAAGGGTACACGTGCGTCTGCAACAATTCCTTCAAGCTCGTCTACCAAGCTCTCGATTTCCTCACCTGGCTGCATATAAGGGTCTCCTTTCGTGAGGATATGCTGTTCTGGTACCCCAAAGAGGCGCCCAGGCCATAAACTTGCATTCTAAATGAGCAAAGTATACAGGTTTTTGCAAGTACGCGCCAACTACCACGTGCTATACACATGCTTAACGGTACATTATTTAACAAAACTATTTATTAAAGCGCTCGTGTAATTTTTGCTCGACACTTGGTGGAACCAATAAATGTACGTCCGAACCAAAAGCAGCCAGCTCTCGTACTACCGAAGACGAGATACAACCCAGCTCGGGACTGGACATAACAAAGATGCTCTCGATATCTGGTGCAAGGCGTGCATTTAAGTCTGCTTGCTGCAGTTCGTACTCAAAATCCGTAGTTGCACGAAGGCCTTTTACCACACCACCAGCACCCACCTCGTGACAAAAATCAACAAGAAGCCCCGTAAGAGGTGCCACATCTACCCCATCTTCAATCCAGGCTTCTTGCAAAGCATCACGTACCATTTGGACACGCTCCTGCATGGTAAAGACCGGACCTGTGCCATTTTTGCCTACGGATGCTGCAACCGCAACGGTTACACGTGCACAGAACCTACGGGCACGCCTAATAACGTCAAGATGTCCGTACGTTACAGGGTCAAACGTACCAGGCACAACAATATGAGCAATAAAGTCATTCTCTGTTTGAGAATTAGTCTGAGTATTATTCATACAAGCACTCCACTCGTAGCAAATCAACACAGGTAGTGCCATAACGTTTCTGCTTAATAATGCTGGCAAAATCTAATGAAAGCTCTGGCATCTTAGATGAACGCTCATACAAGAGTAATGCTTTGGGTGTCAGGGCACCGTGGACGTGCAGCGCAGCCAGCATGTGTGCCACGTGCTCACTCGTAATTGCATAGGGCGGATCCAATATCACCAAATCAAATGGATTTGTACCAAACACGGGGTTCTCGGCAAGCTTAAAGCTATCTGACCCAAGCACAGTAAAGCTCGTAGAGCCAGCTTGTACGTGCGCCAAATTCCTCTTAATAAGCTGCACCGTTTTGCGATCTACATCCACAAAAGTCACGTGAGAAGCTCCACGAGAAAGCATCTCTATGCCAAGTGCACCACAGCCAGCAAATGCATCCAATACCCGAACACCGCTCATATCCAAATCGAAGGCAGAAAGCACCATAGATGCAATAGACTCACGTACACGATCTGTGGTTGGACGCGTTACATTGCGCGCATCGGGTGCCTCAAGAGACTTACCACGCCACATTCCTCCAACTACCCTCACGAGCCTTCTACCTCCTCAAAATAAGCTCCAAACCTATCGCGCACTTCAAGTGCTAGGGTTGGATGAGCTGTTAAATCACTATCCGTTGCAAGTATGTCGCGCGCATCTTGCTGTGCATGTGCAGCCAGCTCTTCATCCTGTGCTAAGTCTACATATCGCAGGGTCACGCCACCACTTTGCCTAAAACCCAGTACTTCTCCCTCGTGACGTAAGCGCAAATCCATCTGGGAAAGCTCATAGCCATCGGTCGTAGCCTCTAATGCCGATAAGCGCCTACGAGCCACCGTACCTTTTTTTGCATGTGTCGAGAAAAACACTGAGCCCGAATACTTGCCTCGGCCTACACGTCCACGCAACTGATGCAACGTTGCCAAACCAAAACGCTCGGAATCATGCACCAATAACACTGTTGCGTTAGGTACATCCACACCAACTTCAATGACGGTAGTACTTACCAGTACATCAATAGCACCCGCACGAAAATCACTCATAACCTGATCTTTTTCCTGAGCCGACATACGACCTGTAAGCAAGGCTATACGCATATTGTGCAATATAGAACAAGATAATTCCTCGTATACCGCTTGAGCAGAATGTAAACGTGGCACTGCTGAATCTGCTTGCGGAGTATCATCTGCCATATCTGCACCATCATCCGTCTCGTCTATAAGTGGACAGACCACGTAAGCCTGATGGCCAGCCTCATGAGCTTCTCGGATAGCTCCATATGCAAGATCCAAATTCTGGTAAGCAAGTACCTGTGTTTGCACCCCAGCACCTTGTACAGGACGATGAGCAATACGACTAAGTTCCATATCTCCATATACAGAAAGTGCCAAGGTACGAGGAATGGGTGTTGCTGTCATGGACAACAAGTCTGCACCAATCCCCTTTTTGCGCAAGGCACTACGCTGCTCTACACCAAAACGATGCTGCTCATCAATAATAACCAAAGAGAGCTTGTTAAATACTACGTCTTGAGATAAGAGCGCTGTGGTACCAAACACCACAGAAATGTCCCCCGCTGCAAGTGCATGAGTGGCTTGCTCGCGTTGAATAGCAGGTGTGGAGCCCACAATGAGCGTCCACCCAATATGTGCAGCATCTAGAAGTGGACCGAGTTTATCGGCATACTGGCGAGCCAATACAGAAGTGGGTGCCATCATAGCAGCTTGAGTACCAGAATCTGCCACTGCTGCAAGAGCCATAGCAGCTACAGCCGTTTTACCTGTGCCAACATCGCCCAACAGCAAGCGATTCATGACCTGAGGAGCTGCCATATCAGCAAAGATTTCTTCTACAGCCATCTGCTGCTCGTGAGTAAGCGAGAAAGGCAGAGCGGCTTGAAGCGCACGTACATGCATACCAGTAACCACATGTGTGCATGGAGCAATATCTCGCAATGTTAAGCGTTTACGTGTTTGGAGCGCGAGTTGCAAGCAAAACAGCTCATCATATGCAAATCGTATACGCGCTGCAGCCGCGCTCGACAGATTGGACGGAAAATGAATTTCACGCAGTGCGCGAGCAAAGCTCATCAAACCCCGCGAGGCCACAAACCTTGCAGGAAGATAGTCATACACATTACCACGATCTGCCAAAGCTGCGGATATAATACGGCGCATCCAAGCAACACTAAGGCCTTCGCTTACATGATGCACGGGTAAGATACGTGAGTAGTCACTTTGCTCACCCGCCGAGGCAAGCACTTCATAAAAAGGAGCCTTAATTTGCTTAAATCCATAAGCAAAGGTAATTTTGCCAGAAAGAGCAAGAACGTCACCTTCATGCACCTGTTCAGCCACCCAAGGTTGCTTAAAAAACGTGGCTATAATAACGCCTGTATCATCCATAACAGACAGCTCTACCACGCTCATACGTGGACGAGGACGCTTGGATACAATCTTATCAACCACGCCAACCACCGTAGCAGTGGTGCCTACATCTGCATGAGCAATAGCAACTTTATTGGAAAAGTCTACATAGCGATGAGGTGCAGCAAGCAAGAGATCACGCACGCGTGTAATACCAAGGCGTGTCAGAACTTCTGCGCGGGCCTCAGACACATAGCGCAAACGTGATACCGCATCAGATAATGCAAGGGTGCACCCCATGCGGTCGGATACATCAGCAACCGCAGGTACACCCTTGTGTGAAATATCAAGCGAAGACAAGAAACGTTCAAACTACTCTGATTTTCTCGACTATTCAATCGAGAAAATAACGGGATACAAAGGCTGGCCTCCACGCTGGGAATCAATCTCTAGATCAGGCTGAGCCTGCTCAATGGCGGCACACAAAGCTTCAAAGTCCTCATCAGACATGTCACTGCCAGCAAGAATAGTAAGGGTATCACCCTCCTGTTTTTCTTGCATGCGGTTGATAATATCCAATGTAACCTCGGCTACATTGTTGCCTACAGCCTCAATAACACCCTGGACAATACCCAGTACATCACCGTTATGGATAGGAGTGCCATCTGCTGCTGCAGAATCACGAACGGCAGTGGTAACTTCACCATCGCGAACAGCAGCAATAGCCTCAGTCATAGCTTCCACGTTGTCCGTCAGTGAGGCATCAGGATCCACAGAAAACATAGCAGCAAAAGCCTGAGGAACTGTTTTGGTAGGAACAACACCAACGGTTCCCTCATCAAAGGAACCAGATGCGGCTTCTGCAGTCATGCGGATGTTGGAGTTATTGGGAAGAACAATAACCTTATCGGCATTGACCTTGTTTATTGCAGTAATAATATCTGCGGTACTGGGATTCATTGTCTGACCACCAGAAACAACGACATCTACGCCAAGGGATTTAAGAATATCTGCCTCGCCATCACCAGCGGCTACTGCTACAAAACCAAGCTCTTTGTGAGGAAGTGCTGTCTCTTCTTCTTGGACCGATTGTTGGTCGGATGCAATCTTTTCGGTGCGCTCCTGAGCCTCAAGGTCCATGTTGTGAATAAACACATTAAATACCTGACCATATTGAAGCATGTACTTTAGCACTTGGTCTGGATTATTGGAATGAACATGTACCTTATAGGTAGGGTTATCACCCACCAAAAGCTCACAGTCACCCATGGTAGACAAAAACTTAAGGGCTGCATCTTCATCAAAAGAATCATCATTTGCCTGGAATAAGAACTCGTTACAGTAACGAAACTCCGAGCCCTCCCAGTCATCATTAAGCTCAATGGCTACCTTAGCACTTACGTGAGCCTTAGCTTCATCATCCGAAACAATAGTTGGTGAGAAATCCAGTGTTGTATCGTTGTCCAAAGCACAGTTAACAAAAGCTTCCATAAATGTAGCAAAACCAAAAGCACCAGAGTCCACAACACCATTCTCTTTAAGAACAGGGAGTAAATCTGGTGTGCGTGCTACGGATTCATAGGCTTCTACCACCAGTGCGGTGAGGGTATTTTCTACGGACATCTTGGTGGCAGCACACTCTGATGCCTTGGTGGTTACATCACGCAAAACGGTAAGGATGGTACCCTCTACCGGCTTACGGACTGCCTGGAAAGCAACCTTTTGGCCACGCTGAAATGCACGAGCAATATCAGCAGAGCTGAGGTTATTCTCGTCAGCTTCTACCAAACCCTCGGCAACGCCGCGCAAAATCTGAGATGTAATAACACCGGAATTACCACGAGCACCCATCAAAGAGCCATGCGTGATGGCCTTTGCAATAGCAGCCATATCAGAATCTGCGGGAAGCGCATTAAGCTCGCCTACTACAGTCCCCAATGTAAGAGACATATTAGTTCCAGTATCACCATCAGGCACAGGGAAAACATTGAGCTTATTAATGTCCTCGGCCTTGGTAGCAACTACTTGTGCAGCAACAGGAAAGCATTTCCTAACGACGGAAGAAATCATGTGTTAGATCCTCGGTTCTATAAACGGTCTTACGCTGGAGCTGTACTAGTGAGTACGCATACCCTCGATGTGAACAGTGACAAGTACGTTATCTATCTCAGCGATTTTCTTAATGAGAAACGCCACATTATCTTTAAGATTGGCAGACACAGCAGACATATTGACGCCTTCTTCTACGATAACGTGCATATCAATAGTGAGTTGGCCATCCTTCTGATCTACATCAATACCCTTACGCAAACGGCTATTGGGGAGCAAGCGCGCTACACCTTCATTTGCATCAATAAAAGCCATACCCACGATGCCGTATGCTTCAAGTGCCGCATATCCCGCAAGGTCAGCGATGCAATCATTAGAAACCCTCAAGGTACCGGGTACGGAATTTGCCATGCCCTCTCCTCTCGATAAAAAACGCCAAATGCGTTGAAATATTTTCTCGCTTTACCATAGTAAAGTATAGACCACCGAGGGTTTTTGGTATCAAATGACAACGACTCATCACGCCGTTACCAATATTTTGCGGATGCCACTACGAAACCAACACATCATCAGGGTTTTTCTTTTTGCAAAATACCGTCTGTGTGCTAATATAATTCAGCTTTGTGTCATTGCGTGCACCTGCGCGTGCACTCCAACGGAGGTATTAACCATGTCGAAGGTATGTGAAGTTTGCGGTAAGCACGCCGTTGCTGGTCGCTCTATTAGCCACTCCCACCGCACTGTCAATCGTAAGTTTAAGCCAAACATTCAGTCTGTTAACGTTGTTGTTGATGGTCATCGCCAAAAGATGAACGTTTGCACTACCTGCCTTAAGTCTGGCAAGGTTGCTCGTTCATAACTCTAACTAACAGGTATTTGCAAGCCGTCCTTGAGGCGGCTTTTTTATTATGTCAGCACAAAGCGCTTATAGAACAAAAAGAGATGGTTTGAATATATTCAAACCATCTCTTAATCTTTGAGCATACAAATAGCTAAAAGCTTTACAAACTTATGCCCTAGCGCTTGCTGTTCCTTATTTTAATAACTAAGGCTACAACACAAATCACACCTGCTATTCCAGCCAAAAGGGCCACGGCAGAACCATTAAAGTCATCCCATGTTTTAGGTAGTACCGATATAGTGTGTGGCTGAATCTTGGACTTCTTAACAGGTTTCTTAGTGGGCTGGTTAGCTAGCTGAGGATTTTTCTTCCACTGTGCGTACAACACATTCTCGTGATCATTAATGGTGTCTACATAAATAGTTTCACCGTATTGCAGCGTAACACCCGTACCATCGGCAGCGGTGTTCCAACCTAAGAACGTATATCCATCTCGTACAGGATCTTGCTGTGCAATGACATATGCAGCATTCGCTTGCTCAATTTGAACGGTTGCCAAAATAGTATTACTACCATCATTTTGTGCATATACAAGTGACGTTGGACGACTGTCAGGATTGGCAACCGGTGCATAGTGAGCAGTAAGCACCACATCATGTTCAGGCATAATAAAGTTGTCATTAGGATAATAAATGGTGCCTTTGTCATCAGTCCAATGACTAAACTGTTCATGTGGTTTTGGAGCAACAACACCAGTAGGTGACTTTACCAGTACCGTAATGCCATTCACATACTCATTAGCATCAACAACTGAACCCACACCACCATTAAGGTTGTAACTAACGTTGTAATAGTTAGTAAGTTTTACCCACGAAGCCCTGTAAACAACTGACTGAGTAACCTCATCACCAAAGTGTACTGGACGTCCGTTTTGATCTACCCAACCAGCAAATACATAACCTGTACGCTCAGGTTTTGCAGGAACTTGAATTGTAGAACCTGCATCTATCGTCAGCTTTTTATCTGCATCTCCATTGTCATAGATAAAGGTGACATCAATCTTGGGTGCTTCCCACTTAGCATAGAGATCTAATTGCTTGGCAGGCATCGTGAGATTTGAGGCATCCTCTAGTGGCGTGGCTAAATCTTCATCAAGATACCAGCCCGCAAACACATAATACGAAGGCAGGTTTGCTGGACGATATTGATTCATATCTATAACAAGGTATGAATCAATAGGTGCAGTATATTTAACCTTCTCGGCAGGTTTAACAGGAGCCGCCTGGGAAAGCAAAGACTTAGAAGTGGTACCCGACGCATCAATATGACTACGTTCTACCTTTGCATGCACCAACTGCAAATCATATTCATTAAGCTTGCGATACAAATAGACAGCCTTCTTTCCACGTAAGCGGAACTTATCTTTAATGCCATCAACTTTTTGTGTTTGCCACAGCTCAACGCCGCCCTCGGTATAGCCACGACCAAACCATTGCAATTCGTCCCAATGCGCCGCAATATCTTCCTGAGTCTCATACACAGAGTCACTATAGGCAGCTAACACAAGGGTATAGCCTTCCGAAGGACTTATTGTTAAGGTTCCAGTTGCAGAGCTACTCGCCTTAGTTACAGAAACAGAATCAATCTTAGTATGTATACCCTCGTTAATTTGAAGCCCAGTAAAGCTGACACCTCGTTTAAGAGCGTACACACGCAGCTCATTATCACCGTGTGTGACCGTACTAAATGAAGCTCCATTAAGAACCGAGACACCACCACCAGCGTTGGTATATCCCCAAACCGTATTTCCTTCACCAGCAAGAGCAGGGTTAGGAACGGTATAACCATATTGCGTATAGCGAGTAAGCGCATAGCCGTTAAACTGCAGCTTCTTACCATCTTGCTCTAAAACAATGTCATTATCCACATCGCTTTTATCTTTGTAGTACTTAACAGTGAGTATACGAACATCAAAGCGAACATCTACAACACTAGAGCCATCAGCAGCAATTGTTATAGTTTTTGAAGAGTTTGTTGGATTAAAAATCGCATACTTACCATAACGAGTGCTGTAGTTTTTAAATTGCTCAGCAGTAACCTCACGTCCTGTCTCTCCTGTTTGTAGCTCAGTAGCAATCAAGCTATATGTTTTTTGTTCATCCGTAGCAGTAAGTGAATCGCTCGTATTTTGAATCCAATACCGTACGCGATATGACGTATTGGCACTTGGTTTCCACTGTGCAAATACCGTAGTAGGAGCAGAGATGGCTGTGTTAAATACAAAGGCATTGCCGTCTTTGTCAAACCAACCTACAAAATCATATCCAACCTTGGAAGGCTGCTGTGCAGGTTGTTGAGTCTTTTGCCCCTGTGCAATAAATTGAGCATCTACCGGACTTCCGCCGTTGGAATCAAAAGAAAGCCAGTTTCCTGTAGCAAATACAGGATAGAGGACAACATCTGCATGTTCCACAATACCAAGATCTGCATCAGGAGTAGCTGCATCCAGGTTACGCGACCAACCTAAAAACGATTGCTCTGCTTGTTTAGGCTTAGCAATAGAATCTAAACCTTGAGCGTTAATTGCATCCCCATCTTTATACAGTTGTGTAAAAAGAACCTTAGCATCATTGGAAGAATCGCTCATGTAGTAAACGCTATGGTCATGTGTAAGACGGGCATATACCTGCACTGTTACATCTTTGGTAAGAGCTGCCCCGTTAATTTCTTGAATGGTTTTCCCAAAAATATCGAGCTTCTCTCCATCAGTTGGCTTGGTATACCAACCCGCAATATATTGTGGATTTACGCCATGGATAGTAGGTTCGGTAACTTTTTCTCCATCAGAAAGCTTTTGGGTGGAAACAATTACATCTTTCCCCTCTTCATTGAGATAATGAAAGACGTATGTTTGCGTAAAGTGTGCTTCTGAAGTAGTTACCGTATAAATAGAAAAGTGATTTGCTTCAAACGACACCGTAGCATCGTTTTGAGAAGAACTTACCTGCTGGGCAGGATCAGTTAAGCTGTTTTGATGATAGACGCGCGTAGAAGAACTTTTGGCAAGAGCTTGATTAGTAATGCGTACCGCAATACTTGAATCTTGTGGCTCAAATACTGAGCCATTCATATCATAAATAGTAATATCATACGCATACAAAACTGTTTGCCCTGGAATAGAGGGGTGTACACGCTTTGCAACCACGCGGACATCCTGAGGCAAATATCCAGTCAAGGTAATAGTACTATCTGCAACGACGATTGTTTTTGTCTGATAAGCCAACAATGAGCTTGCATCAGACTTCTGCGTCTGGACAGGCTTGGATTCTGTACTTATAGCAGTTTGCTCGGGCTTCTCGGTAGCTTTTGCAGTATCTGGCTCTGTAGGAGGATCTATCAAATCGCTAGCGGTTGAAGATGGCTGCCCTTGCTGAGTGGATGCAGTATCCAAGGTTTGCTCTTGGACGACTTGCGCCTGTTCTTGTGTTTGTTCTTGTACAACATCTTGGTAGTCTTCCTGCGCCTGCTGAGCTGCATACGCTGTAGAAACATGTGGTACTACCAAAGAACTTGCTAAAAGAAAACTCAGAGACACGCGAGCAAATACGCTCAAACGTGATGGACGTAATACAGATGGTGTATGAGACATTATTTACATTCTCTCCCAAACTTTTAAAAATATTTTTAAACGTTAGGAGAAATTTTACCCATACACCTGTACATTCATACTTTTTATGTAATAACATCACATATGTATATCTCTTATACGGCATGCAAAAAAGCAGCCACAACACCGCTTGTGCACACAATGCTTGCCTCGGGAGTTTTCACACAATTAGACACTCCTCTGTCAAGTAATACCGGAAGCTCCAAGCACTCCACCTCCCACAAAAATCCCTTCTCGGAAATCATGGTATGCGGCGCTATGGCCACTGCCGAGAAACTCTGTCCTTGCGCATCATGCAACGTCCACGAAGACTGACCTTCTGGCGATAAAACCTTGCAGGTAAAACCATCTTCTACCAGAGTGGGGCGCAGCTGTGCATAATGTGCCATAACGCCGTACACACACAATGCATGATCAGGCTTGCCTCCCGTAGCACAACACAGCATAAGCTCAATTTGTACCTTATTGTCTTGTCCGTATGCAGCAGCAGACTTACACGCAAGGTCAAGATCTGTATAGTCTTTTTCTGGCGAGAAAATACGTGTAGGTACCTGGTTATCTTCTATCCAAGTACGAGCCTCAAACGAAACAGTATCTCCATCACCAACAAACAGGTTGGGTAGCACATGAGCACGTTTTAGCACGTTGGCACCACGATCAACAGCAATAACATAGTGAGCATTGTTAGCAAGCTCTCGCACTAGGTCCACAGAGCTGGATTCTGGAGAGCCAGCTACTAATAAAACTGTATGTATAGGCTGTTGTGTCATGGACTTCTCGCTCAATCTTCTCGCCAGAACTTCTTACTTGAATTTCCCACTTATCCAAATCAAGCTACTTTGAGCTATTGAGTTGGGTACGATTGCAAATCCATAAGGGATAAATCCTCGTAGATGTAGGTAAACTTGGTTGCATGGGCACGTAGGAAGGCTTCATCACGCAGGTCATGATTATTAAAGACACATACATTGGGAAAGCCCGCGCGCTCGGAGGTGGTCAAGCCAAAAGGAGCGTCCTCAAATACCCAAGTGGTCTCTTTAGTAGTACCAAGCTTTTCTAAGGCATAGTAATAAATATCAGGCTCAGTCTTGGTAAAATTCTTTTCTTCTGCACTCACAATATCTATAAAGTAGTCACGCAAACCCAAATGGTCCAAACACAGTGCAACTTCTTTAGCGCCGGTAGAAGTGCAAATAATCATAGGAATGCCAGCATCGCGCAATTGATTAAGAAAGGCTTGGGCATAAGGCCAAGCCTTAATCTCTGACGCGTAAGCATCACTAATGATTTTGGACAAATCACGAGCTAACACATCTACCGTGGCAGGAATGGCGAGGGCATTACGCAAGGTTTGGATTTCTTCATCCACACTCACAGCTTCGCATTCCTCCAAGATTTTCTCTATCTGAGGAGACATGGCAAAACCATGCTTAGCAAGCAGACGGGGAAATGCATTCCACCACATGGGCATAGAGTCCACCAAGGTACCGTCACAGTCAAAAATTGCACCGCTTATTGCCATACATGCTCCTCTATCGAATAAAAATGCGTGCAGGGTTCATGGTAAAGCCTTTTTGAGTACAATGTCGAGATGTTTTGGCACTCACTTTGGGTAAAGTAAGCAACGCAGTATTGTTTTGCATAATTTCGGAGGCTTTTTGTATGGCTCGTTATGACTATCGCTGCCCATCCTGCGGCACCACATTTGAGGTTGAGCATCCTATGTCGGAGCGACCGGAGATAGCATGCCCCAACTGTGGCAAAAAGGCCGAGAAACTTTTTGCAGCTAGTGGCATTAAGTTTGAAGGAACAGGTTTTTACAACACGGATCAGCGTAGTAAAAAATAGTTTTCTCTAGCCTTTATAAAACCTTTTACCTTGGCTTTTATACACATGCACCCTGCTTATGCAAGCAAGGTGCATTTTATTATGCATATCATACAAGCCATACAGACTGCTACCGATGCTGTATGACTTTAGAAAATAGAGTCATGTAATCCAGGTTCGGAAATGGAAGAGCCAAAGCTTCCATCACGATAAATACGCGTGACATATGAGGTGGTATTGTCTATGGAGCTCACTACAATGGAGTGCGTTTGAATAGAGCCATCAGAATTATGCTTGACACCCGCCAACATACTGCCATTTGTAATGCCTGTTGCAACAAAATGAATATCGTTAGTGCGGACCATCTCATCCATAGTAATAGCTTGATCGATATCAAAATCACAAGCAGCAGCCACCGCCTCACGCTCCCCTTCTTCTGTAAAGTGGAAGCGTGCTTGGAAAAATCCACCAAGCGCCTTAAGACCTGCACACGCTAAGACGCCTTCTGGACCGCCGCCCTCTCCTAACATGAGATCTGCACCTGTATTGGGAATAGCTGTTGCAAGAGCAGCTTGAACATCACCATCATATACAAGCTTAACGCGCGCACCTGTTGCGCGAACACGCTCAATAAGCTGTGCATGGCGTGGACGGTCTAAGATACATACCATGACATCATGCACAGGCTTGCAAAGCGAACGTGCCACAGCAGCAATATTTTCTTCCGGCGTTTTATCAATCCCCACAGCTTCGGGATGAACCGCAGGTCCACAAGCAATTTTTGCCATACGTTTAACAGGAGCATTAAGCAGCGTAGAGCGAGGTGCAAACACAATGGCAGAAATCGCATTACGTTGATTGTTAGCAACCAAATTGGTGCCTTCAATTGGATCAACAACAATATCTAAGGAATCACCCCCACGTCCAAGCGTTTCACCTGCCACCAGCAGATCATCGTTTTTCTCGGCAGCTTGATCTTGGGGACCTTCCGTAAGAGGACGCTGTCCAATGACCACGTGACCAGACATACTCATATCGCCCAAACCGTGGCGAACTGCCTTCATTGCAGCATTATTAGCAGATACTTTATCTGCATGACCGGCCCATTTAGATGCCTCAATTGCTGTTGCTTCGCACACACGCTGAAAATTAGAAATTAAACTTTGTCGCACAGTTACACCCCTCACGTTTATCGTGCCGTGTTCACTATGCTTGCAGCGTAACTAACTTACACAAGTGCTAGGCGCGTCTCACAAAACGTGCGCAAAAATGACCGTCGAACGACCCTGTTTGCGGGTGTGAACGGAACATGCCCTCATCTGTTACACAACTGGAAAGAAGTTCATATGCCCGCGGGTTTTGCTGTGCAAGCATGCAAACTGCAGGAGCATCCAGAGCTGACACAAGTTCAAAATGCTGCCCAATTTTGGTTTGTAAAAAGGCTTGTACAACATCTTCATTTTCTTGTTTGAGCACCGAGCACGTGGAATACACCAGTGCACCATCTTTTTGTACACGACTTGCTGCCGATACAAGCATGCGAAGCTGGATGGCAGGAATAGCATGTACGCCTTTAGTCTGTAATGCTTCTGGTACAAGAGTCCACGCAATTTCTGGATGACGACGCATAGTACCCGTGCCAGAGCAGGGAGCATCTACAAATACCACATCAAAATTACGACGTAGTGGTTTAGGCAAGGTATTGCTGGGATAGAACAAGTCCTCATCTTGTATACAATCCCCCAGCATACAGGCATCATATGCAAGAGACTGACAATACGAACTCCAACCTGCTTCAAGACGACGCGTAGCAATAGCAGTCTTAAAGGGAGATATATCCACACCAACCAACTGTGCTGGTGCGCCCATTTGCAAAGCAATCTCTTCAAGCAAGATGGACTTAGTGGCTCTACCCTGCCCAATTTCAAGAATTGTAGAGCGAGGCTGTGGAGACGCAATATAGCAAATCATACGAGGAGCAAGATCGCTCACAACTACATCTGCATGCTTAACCAGCAAAGATGAGGTTAACGCAGCGGTATTTTTTGCACGCCACACAGCTGGAAACACCGTATGTTCTAGCTTGATACCTTCGTTGGTGAGAAGTTCTTGCACGTGTTGTTGTGTATGCTTGCCACTATTAGCAGACACCCACACATGTGCGGGCTCATGAGCGCACAGCGCCATATCACAAACAGCATGAAGCCCCATAGAATCCACGAGCTGCCGCACTAACCACTTGGGAGCTGCCATAACAAGCGTAAGGTCTTCAATGGTTGGCAGTGTTTTTGTTTGTGCTGCTTGACGTGCTGCAACAAGACGAGCCACCTCTTGGTCTGCCACACGATGCAAGATTGCATTAACCATAGCTGCTGCACGGGGTACAACGCCGCGTGCTAGTTCAACACCCTGATTAACAGCAGTATGTGCCGGAGTTTGTAAGTAGCAAAGCTCATAGCAGGCAACACGCAAAGCATCACGCACCTGCGGTTGAATCTTAGAAGGCTTGATAGCATGACTGTTAATGAACGTATCAAGCATGCCAGAAGCAAGTGTTACACCTAACACTAGACGCTGCACAAAACCCACATCTCGTGCATCCATAGTGCGAAGATCTTTGCTCATGCGCAAGATATCACGTGCGTGTCCTTCTCGGCGGCGAACCTCTTGAAGTAATGAAAGAGCAACTGTACGTGCAAGCGTGGCTTGACTGTGTTGCTGTCCTACAGCTTTTCCCACGTAAGTCCCTCACCGCGCAGACCAGCAGACCATGCCTGAGCGGGCATATCACGCTTACCATCAGGTCGTACTACCACAAGCTCAAGAAGGGCATCTGTACAAGTAAGATAGACATGACCGTGCTTCACAATAACCTCTCCAGCAACCATGGTAGCTGTATTGTCTGCATCTACCACAAAGGCTTCTAACACACGCACACCCTTCTGAGCAATTACTACACGTGCAGGGGCAGTATCGGAAGAAGCTTGTACCAAAAGTGCATTTTGTACAGCAGACAGCTTAGGAGACAGCAGCATTTCCGTTTTGGAGACCTTGGAAGCATACGTAACTTGATCCTCATCCTGATCTTGCCAAACAGCGTTTCCATCTGCAATAGCATCTAACGCATGTATAAGCGTCTGGGCACCAAGAACAGCAAGGCGCTCAGTAAGCTCGGTGGTATTACTTGTACCAATCTCAAGATCTGCCTGAGCACAATAAGCACCAGCATCCAGCTCGTGTACCACACGCATGATGGACACACCCGCACGCCTATCTCCTGCCAAAATTGCACGTTGAATGGGTGCCGCACCACGCCAACGCGGCAGTGAGGATGCGTGCACATTAATACAATCAATAGCTGGAATGGCGAGCAGCTCATCGGGCAAAATGCAGCCATATGCAGCAACTACAATAATATCTGGACGAACCTGCTGTATAGCAGCAAGTGCCTCTGGTGTCATGCGAGCGGTTTCTAACACAGGCAAATCGAGCTCATATGCACGCGTTTTAACAGCGGAGGGCTCCAGCTTTTTGCCACGTTTACGTATCGCATCAGGGCGTGTTACTACAAGAGCAACCTCGTGCGCTGTAGCAACAGCTTCAAGCGACGGGACAGCAAAGTTGGGCGTACCCATAAATACAATACGCATGAGGCTCCAATCAGTACACGCTAGTCAATATCTGTATCACCAGGACGAGCGCCAGCAGCCAAGGCCTGCTCGTACTCACGCATAGCGGCAGCACGCTGCGTGATAGACAAATGATCCACCATAGTAATGCCATGCAAATGATCAATCTCATGCTGCAAACATATGGCAAGTAAGTTGCCTTCTGCCTCATATTCCATAAGCTCGCCATCCAAGTTAAGAGCGCGAACCACTACGTGAGAAGGACGCTCTACGGGAACGCTAATGCCTGGAAAACTTAAGCAACCCTCGTTGTAGACACTTAGAGCGCCATCGGCCTTAATAATTTCTGGGTTTATCAAAACATAGGGATTTGGTTTGTCTTCCGCATAATCTACGTCAATAACAACCATCTGGATGTTCTCGCCAATTTGTGGCGCAGCTAAACCACAGCCTTCAGCAGCATACATATCCTTAAGCATGCGCTTGGCGAGTTGTTTGATATTGGCATCAATATGCTCAATGGGAGCACATTCTTGCTTCAAGCGTGGATCTGGTGACAATACAATGTCATCGAGTGCACTCATGGTTTCTCCTTATGTCTTATCTCGTACGACCATCAGGTAAACTGGTTGTTTGGACTGACACATCAAGAGAGTCCAACATTACAGCAGGTCATACGCGTCAATATCCAATGCCATGTTAATACCCAACTTTGGTCCAATTTGTGCAGCACACGTACTGAGCACAGAACCAGGATTAGAAGTTACAGGCGATTTTACAAGAATATGCCAACGAAAACGGTCTTTAACCTTGGCTTTTACACATGGCGCAGGACCCAAAACATGCCAGTTGTCCATATCGTGCACTTCCTCACGCAAAACAGCGGCAAAGTTTGCTACTGTTTGTTTGACCGCTCGTTCGTTTTTACCCCATACCACCACATTGGACAGTCGAGTGTAGGGCGGATAGTTTGCTTCTTTACGATCGAGAAGTTCTGGCTCTAAAAACAATCTACGGTCATGTGCTAAAACAGCCTGAATAGCTGGATGAGAAGCCCAGTAGGTTTGCACAATGACCCGCCCTGGCTTACTACCACGACCCGCACGACCTGCAACTTGTTCTAGCAAGTTATACGTTCGCTCTGCTGCACGAAAATCCGGCAATTTAAGTGTGGTATCTGCATTAATAACCCCTACAAGCGTAACATCCGGAAAATCCAGACCCTTAGCAATCATTTGCGTGCCAATAAGCACTGCGCAAGGACTTGCATCAAACTGTTCGAGTAGACGTTGATGTGCACCCTTGCCCTTAGTGGTATCTGCATCCATGCGAATAATATCCACATCTGGACCCAGCAGCATAGCAAGCTCATCTTCGACGCGCTGAGTACCTACACCAAACTGCGCCAAATAGCGGCTTCCACAACTTGGACACTTGGTGGAAGGGTCTGGAAATGCTCGTACTGGCCAGGTGCGCCCACAGCTGTGACACATAAGCTCATGCGTACGCTCGTGGTAAGTCAGAGAGGTTGAGCAGTGTGGACAAGTGGGTACGCAACCACACTCGCGACACATTAAAAAATTAGCAAAACCACGACGATTAAGCATGAGTACGGCCTTCTCGCCATGCGAAACAGCATCATGCAAGGCAGACACAAGCGGTTCCGAAAAAATGGAACGGTTACCCGCACCAAATTGCTGAGTCATATCTACAATTTGCACACGAGGCAATACCGCAGTGCCGGGACGCTCATTCATGCTCGAGCGTACCCAACTAACACCTGCATGGGTGCCGTGTTGTGTACGAGCTAGGCTCTCTAAGGATGGCGTAGCACTACCCAAAACCAGTGCGCACTCACAAAGTTGAGCTAGGCGTGCAGCTACTTCACGTGCATGGTAGCGTGGACTCGAATCTTGTTTGTAGGAGCTTTCATGCTCCTCATCAATGATGATAAGCCCTACATTACGTAGCGGTGCAAATAAAGCAGACCGTGCTCCTACCACTACGTGCGCCTGACCCTGGCGCACCATATCCCACTGGTCAAAACGCTCTCCCGCAGAAAGACGAGAGTGGAGAACCGCAACATCATCTCCAAAACGAGAGCGGAAGCGGCCAACCGTCTGAGCTGTCAAAGAAATTTCTGGCACCAATACGAGGGCACCTTTGCCTTGTTCGCGTACTTTTTGAATAGCAGCAAGATACACTTCTGTTTTTCCAGAGCCTGTAACGCCATCTACTAAAACAACATCTCCTCTGCCACTCTTACAGGCAGCATTAATAGCTGCAAGAGCATCTTGCTGGCCGCGTGTGAGTTGCTCAGGTTGAGCAGCCTGAGCGCTCGAGAGTGTAGTGTTGGCATATCCACGCACTCGACGCTTGGTAAAAATACGCACAACACCCTTAGCCTCAAGTGTACGAACTGCAGATGAAGCCCCTACAATAGTTGCGTTGAGCTCTGACATACGCAAAGAACCTGATGTAAGTGCAGCAAGCACCGCACGTTGACGTGCAGCATTTTTGCGAGGAATAAACTCTTGAGCAGTAGAACTAAGCTCAATCCAACGGTCGTCCACAGCACCTGTTGCTTCACAGATAAGCTCCCAGGGACTTGACGCATTTTCTCGATGCACACGCATGGATTGACCAGGCGCAATAAACAAGCGTAAGCAATCAGAGAGTGGAGCGGCATATTCTTCACACATCCACCAAGCAAGCTCAACGGATTTCTCATCAAAAGCAGAATCTGTAAGAACGCGTTCAATGGGCTTGATTTTACCTGCCGGCACACCCGCTGGTGCATGCTGTACCAGAGCAATTACATATCCAACCGCAGCGCGACCAGAAAAAGTAACCAATACGGTTGTTCCAACCTTGCAGCTAGATTCCAAATTGGCGGGAACAACATAATCAAACGCAGTGCTAATAGAGCGTGTTGGAATATCCAGCACTACCGATGCAAACATGTCCCCTCCCTACCTCTTTAGGTTTGTATACCTCAAAGCTCTACCTCAAATTAGGTCTTTTTATTCTACTTACAAATTCGTAATAGTTGCTAAATATGACAAAGATATATAAGGCTACTGGTACACTATATTGACTCGGATTTGATTAGAAGGAATCTATGAAAACGATTCGCTATGTTATTCATTTATTGGCTCGTAACTTTTGGACACTGCTTGGCTTTGAGGCAGTGCTCAGACTGCTTACCACCCTTGCTCTTGTGCCTGTAGTTCAGCTATTTATAGATCGTCTTATGGCTTTTTATGGCTACTCATTTATTACGCTGGAAAGTCTTCCTGCTTTCTTGGCACATCCCGGCGTACTATTAGCCATACTCATCCTGTTACTGATACTATCTGCTATCTCAATCTTTGATGTTTCGGCTGTATTGCTCATCTTTGATCAATCTCGAGAAGATAAAGACATTACTATACGTGAGGCCTTTACCTTTGGTCTTCAGCAGTCTGTACGTACGTTTTATCCACGTAACATCATGCTGCCCTTGTATGCATTGTTGCTGGTACCCCTCCTTAACTTAGGTATTACCTCCAACGTAATCAATTCAATTCCCATTCCAGAATTTATCATGGACTATATTCTGGAAAATCAAGCATTCACTGCTGCGTATGTATGCATTGCCCTTGTAATGGGTTATATCTTCATTCGCTTGATTTATACCTTTCCAAGCTTCCTACTAGAAGGACAGTCTTTTGTTAAGTCTGTAAAACGCTCTTTTTGCTTAACCAAGAAACATTTTTGGGGAGATCTTGTCTCTATTGTTGGGTTGAAATTTCTCTTTGATGGCATGCTTCTTGTTATTGTGGCCATACCAAGCATCATTGCCATGATGGCTTTTCTCAGTAATGCAGGCGTATTTATCAAATCTGTTGTTGTCGGTATTGTTGCAGCAACCGCAGCTGCCATTATGCTACTCACCATTGTATTAGGCTCCGCTACCAGTTATGCCATTGTCTGTACACGTTATTGGAACCATTTAACTTTACTTGAAGAAGAAATCCCTAATCCAGAACCTCCTCAATGGATTAGACTTCCTACCACGCCAACCAACCGCTGGATTATTGGCATTGCTGCTGCGTGTTACTTAATCCTCTGTGTAAGCGCCACTTCATTTGCACAATATTCCATTACCACCGAAGATTTAGATACTGAAAAACAATTGTCTGAGGTTGAAGTGACCGCTCATCGTGGCGCCAGTAAGTACTACCCAGAAAACACTATGGCAGCGTTTCGCGGTGCAAAACTGCAGGGTGCAGATTGGGTGGAATTAGACGTCCAACAAAGTAAAGATGGCGTGCTCTTTATTTCTCATGACTCTAACTTTATTAGAATCTCTGGCGTTAATAAAAATGCCTGGGATATGGACTACTCAGAAATTGCCAAGCTCGATGCAAGTGGGCTCTTGAATAAGCAATACAAGGGTGAGCGTTACCCCACTCTCAAACAAGTACTTGCTTGGGCTAAAACCAATGATATGCGTCTTAATATAGAACTCAAGCCCAACAAACATTACACTAATCTTGAAGCGCAAACAGCCCAAGAAATCCGCGATGCAGGCATGACCAAAAACGTAATTGTAACCTCTCAAAACTACGAGTGCGTCAAAAATATTGCACAAGTAGCACCTGATATGCCCCGCGTGTATGTCATGAGCTTGGTATATGGCAAGATTGACGAGCTTGATGCAGCAAACATTTATTCTGTAGAAGAAAACAGCTGCACCAAGCGCTTTGTCAATTTTGCTCATGAGAATGGCAAGCAGGTATTAGCATGGACCATTAATAAGCCTGCTAATATGGAACGCGTTCTAGAAAACGGTGTGGACAACATCATTACCGATGATGTTCCTACAGCCAAGCATATGGTAGAAACCCGCTCTTCCGAGATTACCGTGGACTCGCTTCTTAACGAGATGTACTACTACATGATTGGACAGTAGGCACACACCTACTTTAGAGCATTGAGCAATTCTTGCGTACGGTTGGTTTGTTCCCAAGTAAAGTCTGCATCCATGCGACCAAAATGACCATAAGCAGCTGTCTTCTTAAAGATAGGACGGAACAAGTCTAAATCACGGATAATAGCACCGGGGCGTAAATCAAAAACCTTCTCGACAGCTTGCTCAATCTGAGTATCATCTACTATACCTGTGCCAAACGTATCCACCATAATGGATAGTGGCTGAGAAACACCAATGGCATAGGCTAGTTGAATCTCGCAACGACAAGCCAAGCCTGCGGCAACAACATTTTTGGCAACCCAACGTGCAGCATATGCAGCAGAGCGGTCTACCTTCGTGCAATCCTTACCGGAAAACGCGCCTCCACCATGACGACCCATACCGCCATAGGTGTCCACAATAATCTTGCGGCCCGTCAAACCAGTATCTCCCATGGGACCACCAATAACAAAGCGACCAGTAGGGTTAACGTATATATGAGCATTGTCCCAAACAATGCCAACCTCATCCAAAACAGGGGCAATCACATGCTCAATCATATCTTGACGAATGATATTCATATCTTCAACGGCGCTGTCATGTTGAGTGGAAACAACAATGGCTGTCACCTCCACGGGCTTATCGTCCTCATAACGCACAGTTACTTGGGTTTTGCCATCGGGACGCAAATAGTCAACCACATGATTTTTGCGTGCAGCAGTCAGACGTGCAGCCATACGCTGAGCTAGGTATGCTGGCATGGGCATAAGTGCCTCTGTCTCATTAGAGGCATAACCAAACATCATACCTTGGTCTCCAGCACCAATCTTGTCCAGCGGATCGCAGTTCTTATCCGCATAGGTTCCATCCACACCTTGTGCAATATCAGGACTCTGATCATGAATAAGATTAAGGACACCGCAGGTTTCGCAGTCAAAACCATACTTGGCGCGGTCATAGCCAATCTCGCGAACTGTATTGCGTACCACAGCTGGAATATCAACATATCCCTGGGTACGAACTTCACCCATAACCACAATGGTTCCCGTGGTAGTAAAGGTTTCTACCGCACAACGTACATTCTCCACGCGCGCAGGCACACCATCACAGTCCACATAGCCAGCTGCTTCGAGCTGGGTCTCCTTAGTGAGAATAGCGTCTACAATTGCGTCAGAAATCTGATCGCACATTTTGTCGGGATGACCCTCTGTCACACTTTCTGACGTAAACAAATAGCTTTTTCCAGCCATGCAAAACACCCTTTCATGCAGTCTTCTAACGCAGCAAGCGTCAGTAAGTCTGTAGCTAGAAAGCAAAAAGCCCCCAGCTCTATAACGTGGGGGCAGCATACATCCGCGTGTATATTCCCCCGTCTTCCAGATACAATCTGCCGAGATTTGGCACCGCGCCCCACTTTTGGAGTCGGTTGCCGGAGCTTCACAG
Organism: Atopobium fossor DSM 15642; assembly: GCF_000483125.1. Lineage (GTDB taxonomy): Bacteria > Actinomycetota > Coriobacteriia > Coriobacteriales > Atopobiaceae > Atopobium > Atopobium fossor. Next base: position 526,960 of record NZ_KI519553.1, on the reverse strand, counting down.
GGCTCGGTCCCTCAGCTCTATGCGCTCATGTATGTGTGCCGCCATGGCTGATGGCATACATACAAGCGCCTCTTGACGAGAATACCTAAATTATAGCTAGGTTATTTCTTTTCTGGCTCTGCAATACCGTATGTCACAACATTTACTACTCTGCGTGCAAAATCAGACACATGAACGCTATCGCTTTGTTCTGCCACACTACGTGCGGCAAAGAAAAATGATCCTACTAGGCAATCTGCTGTAAGTTGGCTGTTAAGATCTGCCCGTACACTGCCAGTCTCTTTGCCCTTCTCGAGCGCAGTTTGAATAATCTTAGATGTCAAAGCAAAACGAGAATTAGGGTCACGCACCAAGGCATCAGACTCAGCAATGTCATCTGCTAGAGCAATTGCAATGGTAGGACTGTCGTACAAACTTTCACAAAATACCAAACAAAGATTGCGCAAAGACTCAAACGAACCATCGCCCTTCTCGGCAGCTTGACTTAACAGCTCCAAAAAGCCCGCAAAGGCATCGTCCAGTACTTCATCCACAATCATGTCATGATCTGCAAAGTAATAATACAAGGCGCCTTTGGTGATGTTGCAACGCTGCGCCACCTCCGTCATTTGGAACTCAACGCGTCCACGCTCGGAAATGATGTCTGCTGCAGCTGCAAGAATAGTTTTACGAGTACGCATACTCTTTGCTGTTTTTTGCTTTGTAGCTTCTGACATGTATCTCTCCAGAACTTTAAAAACCCTGCATGTAAAAAATTAACTCCGTATCAAAAATACAGTAATGCCACCGTTTTACCCAGATAAAACCTCTTATACTAAGAAGTCATAAAATCCGCAAAACAACAAAGCTGTATTTAACCTAAAGATAAACAGAATTGTACATAATCCTATTGCATTAGTAGGTAACAATTGGCATATTAATTTCTTCTTTTTGTATAAAACAAAGATATCAGGTATATTCAGATTGTACTCAGGCAATGTAAAGCACCTACCGTCTATCTACACACGCATGACTACACCACACAGTGCCTAGGTAGCGCGTTATAATAAGTCGATTAGGTTTGTGCAATAAACTGTACAACTGCCGCTGGAACATATTTTCCAGCGGCCGCTTTTATCATTAGAGGAGTTACGCATGTCCAACACCACACCAATTCGCGTTCGCTTTGCACCCTCACCTACTGGCAAACTTCACATTGGTGGTGCTCGTACAGCCATTTATAACTGGGCTTTTGCACGTGCTAACGGCGGTACTTTTATTCTGCGTATTGATGACACCGATCCAACTCGTTCCACAGATGAGAACACTCAAATTATTTTGCGTGCCATGCGTTGGCTTGGTTTGGACTGGGATGAAGGTCCTGAGGTTGGTGGAGACTGCGGTCCCTATTGGCAGACCGAACGCCTAGATATATATCGCAATGCTGCTCAAGGCCTGGTGGATGAGGGCAAGGCTTACTATTGTTTCTGTACTCCCGATAAGCTCGAGGCAGACCGCAAGGCAGCCCAAGAACGTCATGATTCCTTCCAGGGCTATCAACGTACCTGCCGCAACATTAATCCCGATCAAGCTCGTGCTCGTGCAGAAGCAGGTGAACCTTATACCATTCGCATTAAAGTACCTGAAGATCGTGGCGATGTAATAATCCATGATGCAGTTCATGGTGATGTTACTTTTAACGCTAAAGAACTGGATGACTTTATTCTCTTCCGCTCTGACGGCACCCCTACTTACAACTTTGCCACCGTTGTGGATGATGCAGATATGCGCATTACTCACATTATTCGTGGCGACGATCATCTATCCAATACACCACGTCAAGTTATGGTGTACGAGGCTCTTGGCGCACCCATCCCCACCTTTGCTCATATCTCTATGATTTTGGGTGCAGATGGCAAGAAGCTCTCCAAGCGTCACGGCGCTACCAGCGTAGAAGAATATCGTGAGGCAGGTTATGACTCCGATGCCTTTGTAAACTACCTAGCATTGCTGGGTTGGGCACTCGACGGTAAGACAACCATCATTCCGCGTGACGTACTTGCGCGTGAGTTTTCTCTTGAGCATGTATCAAAAAATCCTGCAACCTTTGATCAAACCAAACTGGATTGGGTAAATGGTGAGTATCTTGCAGCAAAGACTGATGCAGATTTTGCCCGTGATGTGCTCATCCCTCAACTGGTAGCCGCAGGGTTTGAGAAGGATGGTGAACGTGCACATGAGGATGCGTGGTACGAGCTTTTAGCTTCTATCCTCAAGCCACGTATTAAGCTTGCGCCTGAGGTAGTGGAAAAGTCTCGCTTCTTGTACGAAGGCAGTGCACTTTCATATGACGAAAAGAGCGTAACCAAAAACCTTGCTAAACCAGGTACGCTTGTCTACCTTAAGTCCGCTTATGAGGCTTTAAGCTCTATTGATGCAGATGGGTGGACAGCTTCAAACCTAGATGAGGCATTAGCACCACTTCCCGAGAAGCTTGAGGCAAATAAGCGTAAGTTTTATGCTGCGGTTCGCGTAGCCGAGTGCGGCAACCAAGTATCGCCTCCTATGGGCGAGTCTTTGCAGCTCCTTGGCCGTGATCTTGTATTGGCACGCCTTGAGCAAGCTTATGAGCTAGCCCAAGCGTAACGCATAGTTAGGACACATGCCCATGATGACAACATCGGCATTTGAGATTCTTGGCCCCATTATGGTTGGCCCCTCCAGCTCTCATACAGCTGGTGCCGCTCGTTTGTCTTTGGTCGCTCGCTCGCTCATCAACGCACCGCTGGCGAGCGTACGTTTTATTTTACATAATTCGTTTTCTCATACCTACCAGGGTCACGGCTCCGATCGTGCCTTGGTAGCTGGCATTTTAGGTCTCATGCCAGATGACACACGCATGCGCACTTCTTTTGCTTTAGCAAAAGAAGCTGGCGTAGAGGTAGAGTTTGTAGAGGCTGGAGACGATCCTGGTCTACATCCCAACACCGTAGATATTTGTATGACCTGCACTGATGGGAGCTCCCTAGAAGTTCGTGGTGAATCTCTTGGTGGAGGTCGTGTACGTTTGAGCTCCATCAATGGTGTTGAAGTGGACCTTACAGGTGACTACCCCACATTGTTTGTAGGCCATTGGGACCGCCCCGGCGTTCTGGCTTCTCTTACTGGTTTCTTTGCCGATGTTAAGGCAAATATTGCTACTATTCGTACCTACCGCACTGCTAAGGGTGGCCGTGCTTATACGATTATCGAGACGGACGAAGCACTGCCCGAATCATATCTTGATTCCATTCGCTCTATGGACAATGTAGTGGAAACCGCCATGGTAAAGGTACCTGGCACCAGCGAAGTAGCTCCCGATGCTCAGCTTGCCTATGGCTTTGATAGTGGAGCAGAACTTCTTGCTCTTTGTGAGAAAACCGATAAAACCATTGGCGAGATTATGGCTTTACGTGAGGCCGAGCTGGAACATACTGACCTTACTTCTCAAAATAAGCGTATGGTCCACGTAGCAGAAGTCATGGAAGAAGAGTCCACTAAGCCTTTGACAGAACCCCAGCTTTCTCTTGGTGGTTTTTTAAATGGTCAGGCTAAGGCTGTTGCTAATAATACATCTACCTATGCATCCACACTTTTGGGTGACACACTCAGCCGTGCAGTGGCACGCGCAATGGCAGTACTTGAACGCTCAGCTGCAATGGGTGTTATTGTTGCTGCTCCCACCGCAGGATCTGCAGGCGTAGTCCCAGGAGCTGTACTCGCAAGCGTTCAAGCTAGACAGGCAAGCCAAGCAGAACTGCTCAATGCCCTTTGGAATTCTGCAGCTATTGGTGCCATTATCTCTCGTAATGCAACTGTTGCTGGTGCAGAGGGTGGTTGTCAAGCAGAGGTTGGTGCTGCGGCTGCTATGGCAGCATCAGCTCTAGTGGAGTTACACGGCGGAAGTCCGCAACAAGCCTTGGAAGCGGCCTCTATAGCTATTGCTAATCTCTTAGGTTTAGTTTGTGACCCCGTACGTGGATTAGTGGAATTTCCTTGCCAAGATCGCAATGCCATTGGTGTTTCTGATGCTTTTAGTGCTGCTCAGCTTGCTCTTTCCAACGTGGGTTGCCCCATCCCCTTTGATGAGGCTGTAGCTGTTATGTACTCCGTTGGCAAGTCCATTCCTGCAACGTTGCGAGAAACAGCCTTAGGCGGTCTTGCACAAGCTCCTTCTTGCCTTGCGTGCGGTGGCTGTAACTAAAACCGTACGGTTTTAGTTAGATTTATCGTGCTTCTTGCCAGAGGACTGCTTATGGGCACGAGCAGCCAATTTAGCAGCCGTAGCACCACTCATACCAGCGCCACCATAGTTGCGCTTATTACCAGGCTCAGCTACAAAACGCCTACCCATCATACGATCACATCTATGACGGATAGACACGGGGTTGTTAGAACGCAACCCCAATAAAGGAGCAGCAAGAATTGTAGGTGCAAAAAAGGTAACGATACGCCATACCAAATAACCAGCCGTTGCAGAAGCGCCAAACAACGGACCATAAAACAGGGCAAAGCCAGATTCTACACCGCCAGTTCCACCAGGCAAAGGTACTGCAGTTGCAACCATTTGTACCATGGAACCTGCAGCCAAACAGGCCCAAAAGTCCGCAGTCTGACCAAAAGCATTCAAAACAAACCATGGAATGGTGTAAAACGCAGCAAGCTGCAACATGGTAACAAGCAAGGTTAACGCCATGCTAGGGATATGAACAGCAGCACGTTTAAAGGCATCTGCAAACTCATCTACTTGGCGATTGATAAGATCATCAAACTTGGAAGTGTCCTTAACCAGACCGCGCTTTTTAATCCAGCGTAAAAAGCCATTTCCAAAGCGCTTAACAAAACCTGGGCACAAGCACACTACAAAAAGAACAATGAGCTCGACAGCATGCATACCAAACACAAACAGATTTAAAATGACAATATCACCATAGGTATGCAAAAAGAACTCAAACTTACCTAGCAGCGCAAGCGCAGCAAAGAGAACAACACCAAACTGAAACATAATGAAGCGTGTAAACTGCGTGGCAGATGCCTCACCTGCATCTAACCCCGTACGCGTGAGACGCAAAATCTGAGAAGGAACTGCACCCGCCATCATGGGCGTGAGGTTACCAAAAAAAATACCCGAGGCTTCAACACTCATAAGGTCACGAATGCCAACGGGAGAATCTGGATCGAGCCAAACCGCAATAGCATATGCAATAACGCCAAAAACAAAGTAGAGCACAAAACATACTACTGCCCCAAAAATCCAGGCACGATTTGCATGAGCAAGCGCATCAATAAAAGTTGCCATTTGTCCCGTTACAATAAGGAAAATGATATAAGCAGCCACAACTACTGCTAAGAATTGAGCTCCTCTTCGCACACTTGACGTCTCTTCATCCTTGGACGTAACACGCGTTTTTGGTTTTGAGCCAAACTTTATTTTGGACTTCTGGGGTTCAGAAGTATGAGTAACCTTGTTGGACATGAATCTCCAGTTGATAGAACTAAGTGCTTCGTTTAAGTTGTAGTACTTAAATGATACAGGAGCACGCAACACTCGCCCACCCCAGGGCAAGTAAACCCACTATAAGTGCGTAAGAGCTATGAAAAAAGGGTCGGATAACCGACCCTTGAACATGTGGTAGCCCGTACCGGATTCGAACCGGTGATCTCCGCCTTGAGAGGGCGGCGTCCTGAACCGCTAGACGAACGGGCCAAACTATAAGGTAGGACTCTTGGCTGGGACGGAGGGAGTCGAACCCCCACTGACGGAACCAGAATCCGTTGTCCTACCATTAGACGACGTCCCAAGGGATACGTCCTACGCGCCTTAACGCAAGAAAGTACTTTACGGGATATATGACTTAAGTGCAAGTCCTAATTTGAAAAAAATTACCAAGTTTTGGAAAATTTATTGAAACATCAGGTCAAAAGTAGTATTAAGCAACAATTACACGCTTTTCTCGCCCAAAATCCAAGCTACTTGAGCGGACTTTGAGTTATCCAGACGACCATGTACCACCTCACGCAGCACACTTTCTAGGATGGTGCCAATCCAGGGACCAGGACGTCCACCCAAAACTTCCACAACATCGGCACCGCTTATAGCCAAATCCTTTACACGATATGGAGCCTGCTGACCCACTAGCTCACGCAATATTAGTTCAATTTTATCTATCTCTATGGCATACGAACGATAAGGAGCTGCCTTACCCATAGCATCCGCGCGCTTAAGTATAAGTGTTTCAAAAGCAAGTGGCACGGCCTGACCAGGGCAACGGCTATCAAGATCGCTCATCATACGAAGCACGGAGTGACGTGTGGCTTTAACAGGCCTATCGTGAAAACGTACTAAATCTAGGCAAGGCGTAATAAGGCTTGTTGGAAGAGCAAGCATGCGCAAAATAGACTCGGACATTTGAGCACCTGCAGAAGGGTGACCAAAAAAGTGACCTTGGCCCTTCTCGTCCATAGTAAAGGTATGCGGCTTGCCAATATCATGCAACAAAGAAGCCCAGCGTAAGCGCATAGATGCATGACCGCCTGCAAAGCACTCTGTTGCAGCAACCACCTGCATGGTGTGCTCGTACACATCGTAGCAATGGTAGGGACTGTTTTGCTCAAAACCTACCATAGGAGCAAGTGAAGGTAGTGCCGCCAACAACACACAACGCTGAGTACGCATAGCCCAAGCAAGGTGTCCGGTGGCGATAATACCCGTGAGCTCGTGACCAATACGCTCGCGCGCAATGTGTGCCAACTCGGGCGCACACTGCTGCAACGCGGTTTGTGTAGCTGGCTCTACTTCAAAACCTAAACGCGCGGCAAAGCGCACAGCCCTAAGCACACGCAAGGCGTCCTCGCTAAAGCGACGATATGGATCTCCCACGGCACGAATAAGCCGTAACGTAAGGTCTTTCTCGCCAGCATAAGGATCAAGAAGGCCGCGTATAGGATGATAGGCCATAGCATTGATAGTGAGATCTCTGCGTGCAAGATCGTCAAAAATTGAATCCACAAATTGCACGCTATCTGGATGACGTAAATCAGAATATCCAGACTCCACGCGGTACGTGGTTACCTCTACTGGATGACCTTCCAACACAGCCGTTACGGTCCCGTGTTGAATACCCGTGCAGTGCACCTCTATATCTGCCGCCTTGAGCAAACGTACAGACTCTTGCCAGGGTGCATTGGTACACACATCTACGTCATGCGAAGGCATGCCTAAAAGGGCATCTCGTACCCAGCCACCAACCACCCAGGCCTCATATCCACCTTTTTCTAAAGTAGACAACACAGCTAGAGCATATGCGGGCAAACTAGCTGGCAAAATGTAATGGCTCATAGATGAACCTTTGGCTCAAACAACGGATATACAACAGACAAACAACAGATAAACAGCAGACAGTATGTACATAGTATAGCGCGCAGAATAAATGAATGTTAACGGGCATATACAAGTGCATGTCACCCAAAAAAGACATGGTATTCTTCTTATGTTAAAACCCTATTTGTATGGAGGATTTTCATGGATCAAAATATGTCTGTCACCTTTGACGACATTGCTGCCGCTCGCCAGGATTTTGCTGCAGAGCGTGCCAATGTTGTTGCTAAAAATGCTGCAACTGCCAAGGGTATTCGCACTGTTGCCCGCGTGCCCGAGGCCATTGCACACAATGCCTTAGCCTTTGACGTGGAGGTAAAGCAGGGCGATCGTACCAACCAGGAGCGCTCTGGCCGTTGCTGGATGTTTGCATCCCTTAACACCTTTCGTATTCGCATCATGCAAAACTACAACCTTAAAACGTTTGAGTTGTCGCAAGCCTATCCCCTGTTTTGGGACAAGCTGGAAAAGTGCAACTGGTTCTTGGAAAACATTTTAGACACCACGGATGAGCCGCTTAATGGCCGTCTCATGAGCTATCTTTTGTTTGACCCCATTTGCGATGGTGGTCAATGGGACATGTTTAAGGGTTTGGTAAAGAAATATGGTGTAGTCCCCAAAGAGGCAATGCCAGAAACCGCTAACTCCTGCAATACCCACGATTTAGACACCTACCTCACTCGTTATTTGCGCGGTGCCGCCAAACGTTTGCGCGAGACTAAAGCAGCTGGTTCCTCTCATGAGGACCTTATTGCTATGAAGAAAGAAATGATGAGTGAGATTTACCGTTTGCTTGTAATTTCTTTGGGTGAACCACCTGTAAACTTTGATGTTCGTCTGCGCGATAAGGACGATAAGCTCGTACTTTCTGGCAACTTCACACCTGTAGAATTCTTTGAGAAGACCGTTCAAACCAATCTTGATGATTACATCTCCTTGATTTCTGCTCCCACTGCGGACAAACCTTATAATCGCACCTTTACCGTTTCTCGCTTGGGTAATGTAGTTGAATTTGGTCAGGTACGCCACCTTAACCTCCCCATTGAGGAACTTAAGCATGTAGCCATTGCACAGATGCAAGACAACCTACCCGTATGGTTTGGCTGTGACGTTATGCAGTCTTACCTGCAAGATGAGGGCATTATGGACACCGCTGCGATAGATGTAGACGGCTTGTTTGGTTTTGCTATCGAAGCCGCCCTTAACCGAGAAGAGCGTCTTGACTATGGTGAGTCTCTTATGACACACGCCATGGTTTTGGAGGGTGTGCGCTTTGATGATAAGGGCAAGCCTGCCATGTGGAAGGTAGAAAACAGCTGGGGTAAAGATCATGGTCGTAATGGCTTTGATACTCTCTCAGATGCATGGTTTGATGAGTATGTTTACCAAATTGTAGTAGACAAGAAGTATCTAACCGAAGAGCAACGTGCAATCTATGACGCTCATGATGATATTGAGCTCGCCCCTTGGGACCCCATGGGTTCACTAGCCCGTTAAGGAGAGTTTTATATGAGTTTACATACCGTTGATCCTGCTTGGGCTGCTACACAAAACGAGTCCTTTGCATCTGAGCGTGCCAATCGCGTAGCTCGCAATGCCGTTACCAGCATGAATGTGATGGCTGCCGCACGTGATTATAACCGTATGCGCACGTACCATGACAGCTACAGCGTAGAGCTTAAAACTGCACCCATTACCAATCAGCGCCAAAGCGGACGATGCTGGCTCTTTAGTGCCTACAACGTAGCCCGTACTGCCACTATGAAGCTTCTTGATGTAGATAGCTTTGAGTTCTCTCAGGCATACGGCATGTTTTATGACAAGCTCGAAAAAGCCAATGCAATGCTAGAGAACATTATTCGTCTTGCCGATAAACCCAATGATGATCGCGAGCTTATGAGCGTCTTATCCGATGGCATGGGCGATGGCGGTTACTGGATTTTTGCTATGAACCTCATTAACAAGTGGGGTATGGTTCCTAAAGATGTTATGCCGGAAACCGCCAGCTCTAAATCCTCTGCTCAGATGAATGCTCAGCTAGAACGCCTACTACGCAAGGATGCTTCTATTCTTCGCAAGGAATTTGCTGCGGGTTTTACAACAGAGCAACTCCAAAAGCACAAACAGCAAATGCTTGCAGACGTGTATAAGCTGCTCTCCATCTGCTTAGGCGAGCCTCCTACACATTTTAATCTGGAAACTCGTGTAGGCAAAAACTGTAAGGTGGATACTTCTAAACTTGTCACTATTCTTCCCACCCAAGAAGACACGGACGCTAAAGACCCCAAGCGTATGTTGCGCGACCTCAACATTACTCCTCAGGAGTTTGCCCAGCGCTACGTTCCTTTTAATCCCTACGACTATGCAGAGCTCGTTTGCATTCCTTCCAGTGATTCCAAGCTCAATACCCCCTATCACGTTTGCTCTATTGACAGCGTTGAAGGTGGTCGTCCTAACCGCTTCCTTAATGTAGAGCAATCTGTACTGGAACAAGCAGCCATCGCTCAGCTTAAGGCTGGTGAGCCCGTAAGTATGGCCTGCGATGTTATGCAGGAGTATCCTCGAAACATTGAGGACTTCAAGGGCGTTTTAGCCATGGATGGCGTAGATTTGGATGGCCTGTTTGGCATGGAGTTGGGTATGAGCCGCACTGACATGCTAGACATGGGCGAAACATCCCTCACCCACGCTATGACCTTCCAAGGCGTAGAGCTTGACGAGAAAGGCGCTCCTGTTGCTTGGCGTGTAGAAAACAGCTGGGGTAAGGATTCTGGCAAGGATGGTTATCTATACATGAGCGCTGAGTGGTTTTGTATCTACGGCGGTGAGGTTGTTGTTCGTCGTGAGTTCCTGCCTAGCGAGATTCGCGATCTTTGGGATAACGCCCCTGCTGAAGAATGCGCTCCTTGGAGTGGATTTGCTCTAGGTGTAGGCCAAGGCAAATAAGAAATTACATTCTTGTACAATACAATTCAGCCGCCCCTCACAAGAGAGACGGCTGAATTTTTATTACTATTTTTGCTGCACGACAGAGTGTAGCTACTAACGTGAAGGCATTGCCCTGAGTCGCTTAACGAGGTCAAACAATGCATTCCCATAATTAGGATCCATTGCCCAGGTACCCGTAAGACCCGAGATAGTTGGAGCAGAACCACGCTTATTGGTAAGGTATTTAAAGCGATTGTCTACACAGGCGTTATTAAGGGCATCCGTACTTGCATAACCCTTAAGATGCTGCACTTGAGCACGAAGGCCATAGCGTACGGCCTGACTACCGTACGTACTAAAATCCTCACCCTGTACACCATTACCGGTAGCACCAAGTCCTGCAAAATTGCACTGCCAATTCTTAACATCGCCGCCAAACTGCAACCAACCCGTCTCATGCATGGCCTGAGCAAATACAACCTCAGCACGAACGCCCTCTGCAGCAGCCTCTTGTATTACCAGTCCACAAAACTCCTCTATAGAGGACGCACCATAACGAGTGTATACGGAGCTGGGATATGTCTTGCCTGATTGCTTAAATAAAGCAACCATTTGATTGGCTGTTACGCTTGAGCTACCCATAATGGTATAGGTCTGTGCACTCAAGTCCTCTTCCGTGGGAGGAAGGGGCTGTGAAGAATCATCAGAAGAATAATCCGGCGTAAAGGGAACATCGTTGTTGGGACCCTCATCAAAACCAGGGTAAGGAACATCTGGTTCAGGCGAATTACCTTTAAAGAAGTCCTTGGCGTACTTCTCTATAGCATCGGCCAATGCATCTGCAATTATATATTTACGCTGCTGATATACACGCATGTCATATGCATTCGAGACAAACGCAATCTCCAGCAGTGTTGCAGGTAAATGCCCCTTCTTACCACTGATTACAGCAATTTCCTGTGTTTTCATACCGCGATCAGATAGACCAACAGAAGCTCTTAGAGCTTGATGCATGTAACGCTGAAGATCGATAGAACCAGGTTCTGCATTATAGGTATGCCTATAGCTCTCAAAACCAGAGGCACTTGCATTGGGATTCGAGTTGAAGTGGATTGATAGCAAGGTGGTACAACCGTGACTAGCTGCGGCTTCCTGTCTACGGTCGTAATTAACGCCATCTGCCTCAGACTTGCGGTAATCGATACCCTTTTTATCCAAGCGCTGAGCAATAAGATTTACCAACTCATGCGTAAGATCTGCTTCCCTATAGCCGTTGCCTATAGCACCAGGATCCCAGCCCTTTGGTGCACTATAACCATGACCAGCATCCAAATACAAACGGAAGGTGCCATTATATTGCTGATTGTCATCGTTATTGCCAAAGGAAGATACTTGTTTAAAGTTCCAACCTTGAGCAGAGGAACCCCTGTATTTATCAAGCTGTACATTGGTCTGGTTAGCTGCTTTATCGCCAGCTACATCTATAACAAAATTAGGGTCAAGCGCTGAGCGCAAGACGAAGTAGCCCTTAGCGTTCCACTCTACATACCAATGCTGATTAGAATTACCAGTGTGCCTAAACTGCAAAATATTGGAGCCATTTTTGACTTGGCTGTTTTGCAAATCAAGCGTCTTGCCACTATTAATATTAATAATCACATAAGAGCCACTCGACAGACGGTATACATTCCACTTCTGAGCACCCGTATGGTTGCTGGTATAAATTTGGACGTTTGCACCATCTTCCTTAGATGCATTGTCTACATCGAGTGCCATATTGTTACCAACACCAGACATAAGCTCATACGTACCGTTTTCCAGCTCAATTGCCTGAACTATAATCCATTGCTGATTAACTCCACCGTGAGCCTTCCAAACAGCAACAGAAGTACCCGAGGTGTACTTACTATTGTTGATATCTAAAACAGTACCCGACAACACATTTTTAAACTGCAAATTTGCCCCATTAAAACTTACAAGCCAGTGAGCGGCAGATGTAGTAGAAGAGCCAGAAAATGCCACACGATTATTCATCGTAGTCAAAAACTTGCCGCTATCCAAAGATTGAAGCGTATAGGTATTGTCCTTCCCCTCAACCTTTTTAATAGCCCACTTTTGATTCAAGCGCTTACTATTGGAAGCAATGGACAAAGCAGAACCATCTGTGGTAAGCGCCATTGAGTTATTGCCAGCAGCATTAAGAGTAAACAAACCGCTCGGAATAATATTGGTAATTTTTTGCAGCGAAAATCTTTGGGTATCCGAAGGATTGGCACTAAAACTCGTCAAATACAAGTTTGCACCACTACGCAGTGAACCCTGCACATCTAATAACAATCCTGTAGCAACATTCCTAAAGGAGTAAGTTCCATCTGCATTGCGGATTATTGCAAACTGCAGGTTCTCATCGGTAGTATTGACCTGCCAAAACTGAGCATTGTTGCCAGACGTGGGAATACCATCCGTAGAAGCCAGAGCAATATTGCCACGAGCAGACTTCAAAAGATAATAACCATTACCTGCAGAAACAAAACTAAAGGCCTGAGAAGATGTTCCGTTTGCACTGTAGAGCTGCGCATTGGTGCCGTTATCCGTCTTTCCGCCTGCAACATCCATGACATAATCCGTATTTTGAGCACTCGCAATAGTGTACATTGCGTCAGACTCAAGCGAACCTGCTACATCAGGCTGTGTGCCAGGAACGGCAATATCAAGCGAAATAAAACGCCAACGCTGGTTAGCACCATTATGAACAGCAAACAACTCAATATTGGTATTGTTTGCTGTATAAGAACCATGCAGGTCAATAGCATAGCTAGGATCGATTGCCGACAAAATCTTGTGTGTGCCATCGGCCATCTTAACAATAAGCCAGCGCTGAGCCCTACCATCATTGGAATTGAACTGCTGAACGTTTATACCATTTGCAGCTTTTCCGCCATACGCATCCAAAACCTTGCCGGAATACTTATTGGTAAGTTTGGCTAGACCTTCTTTATCGTAAGAAACATGCCAAACCTGAGTCTTGTGGCGAGTAGTCTGCCACAATAATACGCTCGAACCGGAATCAGCGGTAGGATAATCCACATCCATGGCTTTACCAGTAGTTACGTTAGTCTCTATCAGATAATCGCCTTCAGGTAGGCGGTCGGCATCTTGAGCCTGTTTTGCTTCACGTAAGGATGCCGATGCATTTTCTAGCCACCATCTTTGGTTGGAACCACCAGCATACATAAACATTTGAATATTGGTGCCATTGGCAGTCTTGCCAGCATACAAATCAAGGGCATACCTTGGATCTTGTACGGATACAATAGCAAAACTACCATCAGTCATGCGCCTCAAAATCCATTTTTGCGCATTTGTATAGTTGGTTTGATACTGCTGTACATTAGCTTCATTAAAGACACGGCCAGCATAGATGTCCAAAGCCTTATTGGAACCTTCATTAATAAGCATGTAATACTGACCACTGCGAATAAGTTTCCAACGTTGCGCTGCAGTATTATTCTTATCCCACAACTGCACATTAGCACCATTTGCAGCAGAACCACCAGATACATCCAAGACCTTATCCGAATCTATCGCCGAACGGATATAGTAGGTATCCCCCGCAACAAGACCATCGGCAGCGCTTGCAGCAGAATCCGCAGCAACTGGAGCTGCCGAGCGCTCTTCTGATGCAGGCTGATCATCTTGCTTGGGCGCCTCAGGAGCAGCGCTTGTGGTAGCATCTTCGCTCTCAGCATTGTCTGCTTTATCTGCTGTTGCAGGCTCAGTTGTAGAAACTGCCTCTTCCACTACTGCATTAGCTTGATCTGCAGCAGTACCCTTTTTTACCACAACATCAGATGTTGTAGTATCTGGCGAGGCTAATACCACCCCTGTAGATATCTCTGTAGCAAGCGCCGTACTAGGCAGGCCTAACACTACGAGTAACGACACGCCAAAAAGTAACGCACGTAGCGCTCGTAGTGTTTTGTTTATACCTTGTCTGTCTAAATGTTTCATAGTGCTCCGAATCCCATTGCAGGCCTAAACCTGCAAACTCTCAGGACGTATTGCTTGTAACTATTCATCCTAGTACAGCTATCTTAAGTAATAATCAACTAACTTTGTTAAAGCCAAGAATTACAGAGAAGACCGACATTTTTTACATAAAGTCAAAATAGGATGCATACTGCACTTCAGTTAGTTCTCGGGCAAAATTTCTATACGCTGGCCATCGGGGTCCACAATAAAGTACAAGCCCATTTTGGGATTCTCCTTTTGAATGCAGCCCATCTCTTCATGCAACTTATGAGCAGCCTCAAAATCATCCACCCTAAAGGCAATGTGGGTATCCATACCGCCATTATCGTATGGCTCTACCTGACCACGATTCCATGTAAGCTCAATTTCAAAACCAGACTGAGGGTCAACCATAAACGTGTTTGACCAACTACCGTCCTCTGGTCCCTGAACGCGGTTTACAACTAAACCAAGTGCCTTCTCATAAAATGCAACGGTAGCCTCACGATCGATAACATGTGTACAACGATGAACAAAGCGTGCCTTCATAATGAACTCCTCATCCTTTTAGTGTGTTTTACCTGCGTTTAAGCATTTGAATAATTATACTAGTCGTAGCTACAAAAGCACGTTTAACCTGCAATTTTTTGCTCAAACACTCTACTGGAAACATGCGCATATGGCGCTAACAACCTCACAATGATTTGAGGAGTATGACATGGACATTTTGATTGTGGTTGATATGCAAAACGACTTTGTAACCCATGCGTTGGGCACACCCGAAGCAGTTACCATAGTGCCCGCCGTTAAAGCTCGTATTAATGCAGCTCAAAGGCATAATGAGAAAATCATCTTTACACGCGATACCCACCCAGTTGATTACTTATCTACACAAGAAGGCATCAATCTTCCAATAGAACATTGCATAAAGAATAGTGAAGGCTGGCAGATTATTCCCGAACTTGCAGATGCTGTCCAGACTGCCGGTGTACACATTTTTGATAAACCCAGCTTTGGCAGCATAGAGCTTGCTAGCTATTTACAGCAGCTCAACACCACCGAGCATATTGACACCATTACACTTATTGGTCTTTGTACAGATATTTGCGTTATTTCCAATGCCCTGCTCGCCAAGGCAGCTTTACCCGAAGCACGCATTGTTGTAGAGAAAAACTGCTGCGCAGGCGTTACTCCTCAAAGCCACGAACGCGCATTAGCCGCTATGGAGACCTGTCAGATTATCGTGCAGTAAAAACGGGATCTGCCACCACGCAGAGGTCTTCTCCATTAGCAAACTCGTACATGGCAGCAAGAAAGGCTTGCTCTGTACCCGTGGCAAAACTCAACGTAAGCTGCACTTCATTAGTAAAGATTGCATCATACTGCTTGCCGCCAGTAGAAGTTGCCATATGTACTACGCGATCATATAAAGAATATGGGATACAGCAGGTTACGCGCGTGGTAAGCCCCATGCTAACTATGTGATTTGCCTCTTGAGCTTTGGTGAGTGCGGCTTGTGTAGCAGCAGCATATGCACGCACCAGACCACCAGGCCCCAACAGCGTGCCACCAAAATAGCGCGTAACAACACAACACACATCTGCTAAACCAGCACCATGAAGCACATCGAGTACAGGCATACCCGCTGTACGCGAAGGTTCACCATCATCAGAAAAACGTTCACGACCATCTGCCAACACCCAAGCAAAAACGTTATGGCGAGCATCGTAATGCTGTGACTTTACAGAGGCAATAAACGCCTGTGCTGCTGCTTCCGAAGAAACATGAGTAAGCGCGGCAATAAAACGACTACGGCGATCTATAACTTCTGCCATATGCACTACCTCTTGTGCCAAGGTTTTATATTCTTGCTGCATATCCTACCTCACACCAGCATTTCTAAAATAAAGCTGTCCTCATGCATTATTCCAGATACATTATGCCAATAGTACCTATGCCTTGCTTGAGATTAACCCAAACAAGGTATAGGTACTCATCTAAGAAAAACTATCAAAAAGGTAATGCTAAAGACAAATAGCTAGATTACAGAAATAGCGCCTGTTGCAATTTGATATACGGATACCAACATAGTGCCAACAATAAGAAGGGCAATGATCTTATCGGTAGTAGTTGGCAAAATTTTCTTGTCCTGTGTCTTTTCTCCCCAAGCGTATAACAAAATGCCTGGCGTAAACAAAATGGTAGTAATCATGATGCCTGTGACACCACAAGACCACACCAAAAAGATACTATAGATACATCCTAAGGTACCAAAGAAGCGTGCCTTAGCTACACTACCAGCACCATCGTCCCCCATATACTTGTTTTGCCAAGCAATCTTTGCAAAATACAAAGCAGATGCCACATAGGGAACTAGGATTGTACACACAGCACAGTTGTACATAAACTGATAGGTAGATGTAGCAAATACCGCCAAAACCAAGAACAACTGCGTAATGCCAGAGGAAACAATCAGGGTAACAATGGGAGATCCTGCTTCGTTTGAGCGTGCAAACACTTTGGGAAATGTGCCCTTCTTTGCTGCTTCGTAGGGAGTCTCTGCATTAATAATGACGTAACCCAGCATAGCGCCCAATAAGGACAACACAACAGCTAGGTTAACAACGGCAGCACCCACAGGACCAATAGCAGCTTCCAACACTCCTGCCATGGAAGGCGTTGACAACTCTGCCATTTGAGCACGAGGTACCACACCCATACTCAATACCGAAATAAACATGTAGAGCACAAAGATAAATACAAATCCAATAATGGTAGATCGTCCAACATCTTTAGCTAAGCGGGCACGACCAGAAATAACAACTGAAGCCTCAATACCGGTAAAGATCCAGACCAATGCCACCATAGTAGAAACAATCTGCTCGTAAAAGCCAGGCCCGCCAGGTTCACCTATAAAGTTATCCATAAAAATGGCAGGATCAAACTTTCCCAACAGCAAAATAGATACTACAAACAGGCCTAACGGAATAATCTTCGCAATCGTTACAAAAATATTGAGTTTTGCCGCCTCCTTAACGCCCTTGGCTGCCAGCCACACCAAAAACCAAACATAGGCAGAGGCACAAATACAAGAAAGTAAATTGTTACCGCTCTCAAACGGCTTAAAAAAGTATCCCAATGCCGAGAAGAGCAACAAGGCAAACGAAACATTGGATAAGCAACCAGAAATCCAGTAACCATACGCAGAAATAAATCCAACAAAGTCACCAAAGCCAGCCGCCGCATAGGCATATATTCCACCCGTAAGATCAGGACGAGCCCGCGATAATCCAAAGAAACACATAGCCAAAGCTAACACACCTACAAAACAAATACCCCAACTTACCAGTACGGCAGCTGTATTAGCTCCACCCGCAGCTAAATCTCCTGCAAGCGAAAATATGCCACCACAAATACTTGCGGTAATAACCATCATGGAAAGACGCAGCAGACCCATGCCATGAGGATCAATAATCTTATTGCCTTGCTCATCCACCAAAAGATTGTCTGCATCACTTGTTGGTATATGGGATTTTTCCATCGTAAAGCCCCTTTCCGTAAAAAGAGCTGCACGAACCCGTCCAGAAAAGATCCATGCAGCCCTTGGGGATTACAAACTCATGTTAGAAACGCAGGCCGAGACAAGATAGACCGCCATCAAGTTTGCGATACTCAGAGGTATCAACCACGATGGTCTTATAGCCAGCATCCTGAACAGCCTTCAGCACCGTGGGATAACCCTCTGCAACAATAACAGTGCCATTCATCCAGATGCAGTTGGCACCATAGGCTTCTTCTTCTGGTACCACAATCTTGTTGTATTGAGCAAACTCGGGTTTGTCGATAAACTCACCGGAAACCAGCATATTGTTATCTTCGATGTAGTTAACGCCTGTCTTAAGGTGCAAAACCTTCTCAAGAGGAACCTCTACACACCTAAGCCCCCACTCTTCCAAGATGGCAGAAAACTGACGAATACCCTCTTCGTTGGTACGCTTAGACCTACCTACATAGAAAGTGTCTCCTACCATCATGACATCTCCGCCTTCAAGAGTGCCAGGTGAGGTAATGTGACGAATCTTGTCATAGTCAAAGAAGCGATGTAAAACAGGCTCAAGTAGCGCAGCTTCACCACGACGGCTGTCTGCACCAGGGTTATCTACAATGACACCACAGCGTGTAATTACACAGGTATCCTCGACAAAGCAGCTATCTGGATACTCTTCAGAAGCAGGCAAAACGGTAACGTCTACACCACAGCGCGTAAGTGCATCAATGTAGTCATTATGCTCTTCTAAAGCGCGATCATAATCAGGTTTGCCCAACTCAGGAGCAGAGGTGATACCATCGAGCAAAGAGTGGCTTGGACGACGAACGATGCAGTGCGTAAACTTGGTCATTTTAAAACCTCTTTTCCAAAGAACTACCTCAACTGTTACTTGCGATCGCATAGATTTGCTTGCACTGTGTGCTTGCAATCCCAACATATCTTGATGGTCCTTCACCTATGTACACTGTGAACTTAAGTGGTATATTTTGAACTGTAAACGGTTTAAAAAGTACTTTTTACCTTTACTTTTTTGTTTATATAAGCAATATTGTTGATTGTATACAATATTGCTTTAAATACATTTAATGGAATAGGGTTTCCCATGGCAAAAGACAGATACCTCTCCCTCAAAGACCACGTATACGCACACATTACTGATCTCATAAACGAAGGTATGCTCGGCGAGTTTGAACATGTTAGCGAGCAAAGCATTGCAGATGCTCTGTCTGTAAGCCGTACTCCTGTCAGAGAAGCACTGATGCAGCTTTCTGATGAAGGCTATTTGGAGCGCGTTCCGCGCAAGGGCTTTGTAGTGCGTGGCTTTGATGAATCCGCCGCCAGAGAAGTATTTGAAATTTTAGGACCTTTAGATGGTCGTGCAGCTTTATTAGCGGCAGGACGTATGAGCGATAATGACATTGCTCAGCTCGGATTTTTGTGCAATAGCATGCAACTGGCTATAAATAGTGGACTGTATGACCGCTATGATGACCTACAACGTGAGTTCCATCAGACTTATGTATGTAAGTGTGGCAACACACGCCTTTCTCATTACATAGAAGATCTCAATCGCTTTTTTATGAAGCGCGCTTATTTACAAGAGAAACCCGAAATTTTGGAAGCAAATGCTCGCAAGGCAAATAAAGAACATGCTCATATTGTTGCGTTATTCAAAAAGCGTGATGGTAGTAGTTTGCAAAAATATATTCGTGATGTGCACTGGTCGTTGGATAATGCCAAGTATTTATCTTGGTAGCACTCGATACTCACTATTAAAACAATTGCTGTTTACATACAACAACTTGGACTTCTTGCCAGACGTCTATTAGTTCTGCTGCCTATACACAAAATCAAGTGTCTGATTCCGTGCATTAATCCATTCTGTCCAACCATTTTGGCTACCACCAAGTACAAATACTGCAGCTGTAGAAGGACTTGAAAACTCTATCTCACAATTAAGCACTGCTTTGACCTTTTGATTACCAAAAATCTGCTCACGCATAATTGCTGCAGTTTGATTTTTTATTACGTCTCGACTCAAATCAATATCGGATTCTGGCAAAACGGTAAAGCGTCCCGTGTTTACATCATAACGACCTTGTGCCCGAATGCCATTTCTCTTTGTATGGAATATGCTTTCTTCAACCACATAGGTACTTTCAATTCGATTTAAATCATAGCCAAGCACTTCCATACGAAAAAGAATTCGTTCAAATAAATTATCAACAGCCTCTTCTTTATAAGGATTGCTATGTGTGCTCGGAATAACTGAGTTATCAGTCTCGTAAGAACCATGTTCGTTTACATATTTGATTGCCTTTGCTTCCAATGCATCTAGCACATCACGATCAATGTTGCTATCAACATCCAGAAACATTACTGCCCTGTTCCAAAACTCTTTCTTTGATTTATGAGCATCAAGTCGCGATAACCCCTGTGTAGTCTGACCAGCAT
This sequence comes from Atopobium fossor DSM 15642, assembly GCF_000483125.1. Classification (GTDB taxonomy): domain Bacteria; phylum Actinomycetota; class Coriobacteriia; order Coriobacteriales; family Atopobiaceae; genus Atopobium; species Atopobium fossor. Next base: position 506,621 of record NZ_KI519553.1, on the reverse strand, counting down.
ATACTCTACTTAAAACTCCATGGTCTTCGTCAAGTAAAAAATAAATACCTCGACGTGGTAAATCGGGTAATTTCTTTATTAGTCAGATTACCCTTGGGAACAGCGTAAGCTGGGTGAGCTTTGTACGTTTACGAAAGGCCACGGTTACAGCAAGGCTGATATACGAGATTCTGGAACGCCCTTAATCCTCTATGGACGTCTATATACTCAATACGAATCTCGCATCGAAGAGGTCGATACCTTTGCCGTCGAACAAGAAGGCTCCTTGCTGTCGAAGGGCGTCGAAGTGATCGTACCTGCATCCGGAGAGACAGCGGAAGATATTGCCGTTGCGTCGTCAGTTCGCAGGTCAGGGATTATTTTAGGTGGCGACCTAAATGTTGTTACGCCAGACAACAGCTTAGACCCGGACTACACTGCGATTGGCATTACATATGGCAAAGCCCACGAAGACCTTGCAAAGAGAGCACAGGGGAAATCGGTCGTTCATGTTCATGGCGACGACATTGCTGATGTCGAATTAACCTATCCAACGATAGAGGAGCAACAAGTCATTACGTCTCTTGTGCTCAACTTGGATTCCCTTATCACCCTTCATCAGCGTAAGCCTCTTGTATTTATGATTCATTAAGTCAAACTCGATAATGTTCTCATTACTACATCAATATCTTTATTTTCTAATTCTTGAATAACGTGCAGATATGTCTTTTGAGTCGTATTCATGCTTGCATGACCTAATCTGCGCGCCACACTTGCAATAGAAACCCCTGCAAATAACAAGATAGATGCGTGCGTATGCCTCAGACCATGAATAGAAATTGCAGGTACTCCAGCTTCTTTGCATCTACGCGTCAAGATTGAGTTAACTGTTGAGTTGTACGTTTTACCTTTTACAAAAATAGGCTTATCATCAGGCAATCCTTTGGAAAGTTCTGAAAATTGAACGATTAGTTGCCAATCAATGGGTACTTTTCGGATAGAAGATTTATTTTTTGTGGGCAGGTATCCCCCACTCCCCTTGTAATTCCACGTTTTATTAATCAAAAGTGTTTGTCTTGAAAAATCAAAATCTGCGGGAGTTAAGGCCAGTGCTTCAGAAAAACGAATACCGGTTTTTGCTATAAGCAATAGCATCCAATCCCAATTTAATTGATTACCCAAATGAAGAACCTCTAGCAATTTATGAAGTTCAAACTGATTGAGATATTTTGGCTTCTTTTGTCTCGCTTCCCTGCCCTTTATTATCACTTTTCTTGTTGGATCTCTTGCAATCATTCCTTCATCAACAGCATCTAAGATTGCACCTTTAAGCTGATGATGAAAATCCATGACCGTTTGCCTCTCATGAGAAAGAGCATATGCATTAATAATTCCTTGGTACACTACCCTATCAAGGTCATGAACATAAAGATTTGGAACTAGATCTCTAATCCATCTCTGAGTTAGCGCATATTTGCGCATTGTAATATCGCGAATTGCACCTTCTTTATATGTTGAAACCCATTGCTCATAATAGTCACAAAACAGTAAGGTGTTCTTTTTCCAGCCGAACAATTATTCACCTCATATCTATACGCTTACGCTGATGAAGGGTGATGAGGGAATCAAGCTGATAGAAGAAGTTGCCAATCTGCCTCTGCTCGATCATATCTGGCACAGGCACTTCTACCTCCATAACCTTTCCCTTGGAAATGTTGAAACGCGATATTCCTTGGGCAAGCAATTCAATGGCTTTGCGAACGAAATGGGATCTCAACATGTAAGCAAGGTAATATGGGTAGAAACTACCGTTTTGCCTATACCCGAAACAGAAGCTGTTCAGGTAAAGGTTCTCGAGTTCAGAGAGCCAAACGGATGACATGCCAACCTCTTCAGAAGTCTCAGATGACACCGTGAACAGGGTATCACCACGCAAAACGCGATTTTGGCTTGTGTCGATTTCGACCTCTCCAAGTCGCGTTGGGTCGCCAATAGGGTTGTCGAAAACATTCATATAAGGAACGAATCTCGCCTCGCCATGCCCAAAGTCGTCCTTTGTCTTGCCGGTCAGACCGCCGTAAGTTGTTCCGAGCTCCCCCAGCTTACGCTGTTCCCAAGAAACATAAAAGCGAGTCAACAGGCTCGCTTTTATGTTTACTTATTCCACTCCAAAAGAATCGACTTTAACAGCTTGTTTATTCGCGCATTTAAGCGAAAACCTTTAAGTGTTTCTCCATCTACGGACTCTATATAATTTGCAGCTTTTCCCTTATCAACAGAAGCCTTTAGCTTATCAAAACGCTCGTATTCATTAAGATTTGCTTCGGTCACATTTGTTGCAATAATTGATCTAAAGAGCTGCTCATCTAATCCAAAGTTATCAACAATTTTTGTAACTTCATCTTCAAAAGCTTTTGCCTGATACTGAGTTATATAAGTCATGAAATCCTTATCAGATTCAACTTCTAGGTCACCGGCATCAATATCATGAATTACAAGATTTGCTATCTCTTGTAGCTCTTGAGATAAAGAGGCATATGAGCGGTGAAGCTGTTGTAAAACTTGTTGCACTCGTTCAACTGATACCTTGTCATCATTTTTTGCTTTGATCCATTTTTTGAAATTATGGTTCATATAATCAGCATCAATTCGAACCAAATCATACTCAGTGATATAGGGATCTAGCTCATAAGAAGCATATGAACTGCTGCTGTCTGAGCCAGTAGCCTCATTTGATTGCAACTCCTTATAACGTTGAATAAGCGTTTCATAAGCTCTTTCATCAATAGAAAGTTCAATAACTTCCGTATCACTATCGTCATTGGTTTCAGTTTCAATATTAATTTCGTAGTGAAAATCATCTCTCCAAACAAAACCCTGCAATTTTGCTGCGGCAACTGTTTGAAAAAGATCTCTAAATAACTGGGAAAACTTAGCACGAGATTCATAAGATTCTGGCAATGATGCAAAATTCTCTACCCCGTTCGAATTAAACAAGCTCTCTATCTCCAAAAATAGAGAATCAATCTTCTTCAAATTGACATGCAATTTATCAACAAAAAGACCAAAAGGAACGTCTCCAGAGTAAAGTTTAATTGCATCTTTGACGTTTCTCTTCATTGTATGAGGAAGTCGGTAATAGCGGATTATGCCATAAGGTTTTTCATCGCTTCTGAACAGACGGTTTGTACGAGAAAATGCCTGAATTAACCCTTCATACTTTAATACTTTGTCAAGGTACAACGTGTTAACCCATTTTGAGTCAAAACCAGTTAACATCTGGTCTACAACTATCAGAATATCAATTTGCTGACTCTTATCTTTTTCAATACCTTTATAAGGACTCTTATGAGCTAAGCGGGAAGAAATGTCCTTTTTCATATCCTGGAATTTGGCTGCCGTATATTCACGATCAAATCGCTGATTATAATCTTTGATTAGTTCTGCAAGCCCATCACTTTTTTCTATAGCACCCTCATTATTATCAATATTTGGGTCAAATAGTGCAGTCGTTACAATCTCAGGTGCAAGCTGCTTAAATAGACGATAGTACGCAATTGCTTCATGAATGCTGCTAGTTGCAAAAATTGCATGATAACGATGGTTTAAACTGTGAGTTTCAAAACTCTCTGCAATATCTTTTACTACTGCACTTCTATAGTCATCATTATCAAATTGAGATTTAGGAATATAGTCCTCAATTCCCTTATGGTATTCACCACTAGCATCTCTATAACCAGCTTCTGGAACCACATTCTTATTCATAAAATGAAGGTATATTTTTTTCTTATTTAGGTCAGACAGAGCCTCTTTGACAGAACTAGCTTTAGCCTGATGAAGAGCAACTTCTCTACGTATATCTTTATCTTTATACACACAGATCATGTAGGGGTCAAAACCCAATACATTCTTATCTCGGATTCCGTCTGCAATACTGTAGCGATGGAGCTCATTGCCAAAAATATCTGACGTTTGAGACTTATTTTTTTCATTTTCGCCTTGAATAGGAGTACCTGTAAAGCCAAAAAACAGAGCGAATGGGAATGTTCTCTTAATAATTGCCATTTCATCACCAAAAGTGGAACGATGGCATTCATCAACAATTACAACCATACGTTTTTTATTGAGTATTGCAATTTCTTCATCCGTAATGCCATTAGCGTCCAAATGAATGTTACTCATTTTTTGGATTGAAGTAACAATAAGTGTGTTACTTGGATCTGTACTGCGCAGCTTATTGCGTAAGTCATAGGTGTTATTAGTGCCTTGAACCTCTTCGTTTAAGGAAGTAAAGTCGTTATATTGACGCAAGGACTGTGTACTGAGCTCAATTCGATCCATCAAGAAAATGACTTTATCTGCAGCATGAGAATTAGCAATAAGCTCAGCTGCTTTAAAGCTCGTCATTGTCTTACCAGAACCAGTAGTATGCCAAATGTAGCCACCACGCTGATTCTTCTCTCCCCAACGCTGTGTAATTACGCGATCTGTAATTTTCTCAACAGCTTTAATTTGATAGCTGCGCATAACTTTTAAAACGCCATCAGAACTATCTGCAATAATATAAAAACCAATAAGCTGATGAGCCATGGGGATACTCAAGATCGTAGAAGTGATTTCTTTCCAGTCATTAATTGGATTGTTGTAGAAATCTCCCCAATGAAACTGAAACTCAGGCTTGAAGGCATCCTCAGAACCAGGGTTTGCAAAGTATTTTGTTTCATTTGGATTCATTGCAAAAAAGACCTGCACAAGAGAGTAAATGCCGTGATAAACACCTTCATGCATATACTTTTTAATCTGAGTTACTGCCTGACTAATAGGAACATTTGAGCCTTTAAGCTCAATATGAATGACAGGCATACCACAAATCAGAAGGAGTAAGTCTCCCCTCCTATTGTGAACCTCTTTTATTGGAGTATCAAAAATTGGCTGCTGAGCAATTTGATAAATACTTTTTCCACCAGCAACTTCGTTACGATTATAAATTTGAAGACTAACAATCTTGCCAAGATGAAGCTTATCAGCTGGATTATCACGTTTGATAGATACGCTCTTACCATTAATGAACTCATTTAACTGACTTGGTGTACGAAGAACATTAATTTGCTCAATAACCTGATTCATCTCGGAAGCAGTTAACGGCTGACCATTAAGACGATCAATATCTATATTATTGCGATATAGAATATCAGCCCAATTATCGAGAAGATCCTGTTTGGTTGGATTTTTTAGAATCTCTGAACTCCAGCCATGTTGAATCAGACTTTCGATAACCGCATTTTCAAACGCTGCTTCACTCTCGAAAACCATTTTTTGGCTTTCCTTCCTATACGAACATCTTTTCGAGCATAGACTTCTTGAAGTCAACCAATTTGTCACACTTACGCTGATGAAGGGTGATGAGGGAATCGAGGTGGACGAACATCAATCCGATGAGTCTTTGCTCTTCAAGCGAGGGAATCGTTATTGGCATTGCGAGGAACGTATCTTCATGTATGCGCTTTGCCTTCCGACTACCATTTGCAATGTTACCTTGTCGAATATAGAAGTCCACCTTACTTACGCGATTCAGTAAAAAAGAACTGTCTATATCTCGCATATCGAACGCGGGAGAATCCAAGGTAGATTCATATCCATCAAGGCTATCGGGTACAATCCCGAATGCCGCATGTAAGAAATCTAGCTTCCCATACATAAACTGACCGGCATGACGAATGTAGTACTGTGTATTTTCACTTCCGGAATAAGTATCTATTTTTTCGACAACTCCTTTAGACCAGAGCTTTACCGTTAATTTTCTTGCATCGATACCCGTATGCCCCGGTATTCGACTCAATGAAAGAAAATTTTCCAGCTTACGCTGTTCCCAAGGGTCAATCGATTTCCTACCCATCAAGATGCCCTGCTCGTATCATCTCAGCGTTGAGAGACACGGATGGATCACATGGGGTGACAATCCTTGCAAAGATGGATTCTAGCGGCCCCATATCGCGGTCCTCCGTTGCCATGCGACTCGCTTCGTCATTCTCCACACCAGAGACTCCCCTCCAATCGAGGTCAAAACCCGCTTTGTGACAAAGAAGAGACCAGAACAGACGCTGGGTTCGGCCGTTACCTTCGCGAAATGGATGAATAAAGTTGTAGTTGTCATAGTGATAGGCCATACGTCTAGGAAAGTCTTCCAGTGACACTTCCCTGAAAAAACCGTCCTTTTCAAGCTCGCCACACGCCCAAGCAGCGCCTGTTGTTATGTTTGCTGACGGAAGAAAGAACTGTGACTCCTCACTCGCCTTACGAATTTCGATGGTTCTAATTTTTCCCGCCCACTCAAACACATCTTGGAACAGCCACCAGTGAATGTACATCAGGTCATCAAGTGTGCCTGTCGGATTAATGGGAAGCTCCTTGAGAAACTCGCTCATGCGAGCAGAGACAAGCTCACCTTCAGCGTTGTTCAACTCGTCCCATGTTCTTGCACCAACAAGATTTTGCAGAATGCCTGTATTTGGATCAATATAGGGATCGACAAACTCGTCAGACATGCGCCGCCTCACCCTTCCTACCAGGGTCCCAACGACGTTTTGTCCTGCGCATGAGCTCCTCTATAGGGATGTCACCCTTCACGTATTCCTCAGCATCCTTGCGGAACTCGGCAGACACGTAAGCACCCTCCATTTCGCTTGAGTGAACGGATTCCTCAACTGCACGCTTGCGATCCATTGAAAAACCTCCTACTGTTGTGATTTGAATTTATACGAACATCTTTTCGAGCATTGCTTGTTTCATTTTTTTAAGCATTTCTAACTTACGCTGATGAAGGGTGATGAGGGAATTGAGGTTGCTAAATACTTTGCCAATGGCACGCTGCTCAGTGTAAGTAGAAACTGCAACTTCGGTATTTTGAACAACATTAATGTAGTGTCGAGCATGTCCCAAAACTTCTATATTCGATGAACAAAGACGCTCGTATGCGAAAGTTAGATCAACATCGTCATAGGCATGAAGAATTTTTATTGCTGAAGACTTAACCATAAAAGGAAAGGTCACAAGCTTGCAGTTGAGCGTAAAGTCATCAAAAATTACACAGGGTTCTTTATGTGTTTGCCTTTCTGCAGTGTATCCGAGAATAAAACCTTTATTCGCTGTGAGCACTGGAGTCGGATTTGAGTCGTCATATTCTTCGTCATTAACAATATAAGCATCGGGACGCTCGTAACTAAACAACTCCCCCAGCTTACGCTGTTCCCAAGGGTCAGTAAAACCAGAAAAACGTATTTCAGGTTCTACTTCTCCTTCTTTTGGAAACATCTTTTCAAGCATAGACTTCTTGAAGTCAACCAATTTGTCACACTTACGCTGATGAAGGGTGATGAGGGAGTCGAGGCTGTCAAAAGTCTCCGCTATCTGTCGTTGTTCACCAAGCGAAACGGGAACGACAAATTCCGTATTTGATACAAGATTCCAGTCTGCACGAGGCATTTTTGAGCCAGATGATTGATTGGCAATTTTATCAAATTGCTGCGTCTGAATCAGTCTATAAAGGAATTTCTTATCCATTCCAACCGGTCTCAAAACCCACCAGTCACCAGCAGCAACGCCTGTAAAATCAGGGCTTAGCCAGTTATGTAGATACGGACGGAGCTTTCCATATAGCACCTGAGTTCCATCGAAAGCTATACCCTTTTTCTGTATTTCTTTCTTTCGGACATCTTTATTTAGGCGTCCTTCCTCGGCGACAACATCTTCATACTCAATGCTTGGATATTCAGATGATGACGATTGAAAAGTAGATTCACGTTGAGCGAAATCAGAGAACTTACGCTGTTCCCAAGGGTCAGTAAAACCAGAAAAACGAATCTGTGGAACATCCCTCTTTTCCAGCATGTTTACTCACCTCCGAGCAATTTTTTAAATTGCTCAAGACCAAGCATGTCATACTCATCACCAACAAGCTGATCAAGGGAGCCAATTAGCTCAGCTTCAGCAGTATTAATCTCTTGTTGCAAATCACTAAGAGTAGTTGCGTACTTTTTGCATAACCCAGATACCTTCTTTGACAAATCAGTAATTACTACCTGCGGTAATTCAAATACGCCATCGATAATTGGAGTAATCCACTTATCTTTTAAAAGTATATATATCTGGTCGTCAGTAAGGTTTTCAATTTGCTTACGTGTGTTTGCTTCAAGTAATGCGTTCATCTCTTTAATAGTTCTTTTGAGCGTTGTTTCCTCATTAGCAAGAGCTGATACATTAATAATTTTCTCTTCAAACGAATCTTCTTCAATAAAATCTTTCTTGAATTCTTTTGCATATTTCTTTATAGCGGCAGTAACAAATGCGGTACTTGAATCATTCACAACATCATGACTTTTCTCTTCTTCGGAAAGAGATTCAAAAATGTCATTACGCTCGGAGTTTATTTCATCAAGACGTTGCGTCAATGCTGTTAATCGAGCCAAGTCATCTTTAAGATAGCGCTGCTGCACAAACTCATAGGGGAAAATATGACCCTTCCATCCTTCTTGTACGTCTACTTCTTCACCACCCTTGGTTTTAGTAACCATATTTGGCTCTACAGTTTTAATTGACTCAAAACCATCTGCATGAATGACTTCTATATCCTGCTCTACATGCTCCCAAACTGCTGCAAACACTTGATACACGTCATATTTATCAACCAGAGGAATACCATCAAGCATGGTGAACAAAGCATCTGAAATGCTATTTTTTTCGACATTAGGCTCTATAGACATAAGATTATTGATTAGAGACTCTTGAAGTATCTGCTGAATTCCAGAAAGTTTCGATTTATAAACAGCTTCATAATCCTTTACTTTTGCATAGTTAGTAATCTTATCTTCTAGTGCAAAAGCATCTGATGTATCAAGACTGGCTTTCGAGTACTTTTCATTAAGGCTAGTAAATAGAGTTTCGCGTAGACCAGAAAATGCATCCCAGTAATCCTTTAAAGCATCAATTTCTGAATTTGGAATTCCACCAAACATCGAAGCATATATATCCCACGACTCAGCTTTTTCTGATGTGTCAATATAACGAGGGATATTAAGGTTGTAATCGTTATTACGAATCTCTTCCAAGGGCACTACACGCGAATAACCCTCAACAGTTTCATGGGCAATAATGGTGTCTGTAATACGCTTAATATCGCAGGCGCGCAGCACATTTTGTGTTCCCTTTTTCTCAAAACCTTTTGAGGCATCAATGAATAGAACGTTATCTGCAACTCGCTGCTTACGCAAAACCATAATAATAGTAGGAATTCCCGTACCAAAGAAAATGTTTGCTGGTAAACCAATTACTGCCTCGATATGATGATTCTCAAGCAGATTACGTCGAATTTCTCCCTCAGATCCTCCGCGGAACAACACGCCATGAGGCAAAACGATTGTCATAACTCCATCTGGCTGAAGATGATAAAGGTCATGTAGTAAGAATGCATAGTCTGCAGTAGATTTTGGAGCTAAACCAAAGCTATAGCGAGGGTCATTCTCTTTGTTCTCTGAGTGCCAATCTTGAGAATACGGAGGATTAGAGACAACCGCATTTACAAATAAAGGATTATAGGTACCACTAGGGTCATTTTCATCAAAATAAGGCCAGTCATCGTCTAGTGTATCTGCATTTCTTGTATACAGGTTATCTGGTGCAATACCACGCATAATCAAATTCATACGCGTTAGATTGTAGGTGTTCTGGTTAAGCTCTTGAGCATAAAACTTAATACTATTAAGTGTGCCAGAATACTGAGCAGCTGCTTTACCAATAGTAATGAGAAGCGAGCCAGAACCAGAAGTGGGGTCATACACCTCTACACTATCTTTATTGCGAAGATAATAAGCAACGATATTTGCCATTACCGTTGAAACTTCATGCGGGGTATAAAATTCGCCAGCTTTTTTACCTGCTGTAGAAGCAAATTTACTGATAAGATCCTCGTAAATGTAGCCAAGCACGTCATAGCCTTGCTTACCATCCATGGGAATCTTGTTAATGAGCTGCATAATATCTCGTGCAGATTTTGTTTGAGCTGACGCACTAGTACCAAGCTTTGAAAGACCAGTCTCTAGGCTGTCAAAAATCTTCTCAAAGACTTTTTTATGAGATGGAACAATATTACGATTAAACGCAGAAAGCGCGTCATAAACATTTGCAATTTCAAAATCGTAACCACTCGAAATCCAAGTGCTAAAGAGGTCTTTGTAATTAATAAAATATCCAAGCTCGCTTTGGATAAGCTCACGAACTTCTATATTGGTTTCTTCAAGCTCCACAAGCTCGGACTTGTCCATTTCATTGGCAAGGGCACAGCTTATTTCTCGCTCAGACAAAAACTTATAAAAGATAAAACCAAGAATAAAATCTTTATATTCCGAAGCATCAATCTTGCCGCGCATCTTGTTTGCCTGCTTCCAAATATTATTAGATAATTCTTGCTTATTCACCTTGAACTCCTTTGGAATACTTACGCTGAAAACAATCGTAATTATCTCATTACAGCCTTATGACCTGCTAGATTATTCGATAAACGTAATTCAAAAATATTCTTAAAGCAGAAACATGTTCATACTCCTATTATTCACTTACTCTATAAGTTGATTTTAGAGTGTAATACACTGCTTTTACTCCAACTGTCCTCTGAATAGGACAGAAAGGATTAATTATTTCTTTAATCTTTTGTGAAAGATACTCTAAATACTATGGCATTTTTTATGATCAACCCACATGACAAACACCAAAAGGATGCATGAAGCAGCAAACGCAAGCATCCCCCACCAATCCATGTATTGAAAGCTATCTCGAATGATAAAAACCAACTCAGAAAAACTTGTTCCTTGCAGAAGAAGGTAAACCCATAGCAAACCAAAAAGAGTAGCAAATCCATTAAAAAATAGAGAAGCCATCATCTTTAATTTCCATTCCCAAGATGCCTGATTTCCACCTTCATTGAAGTAACCTTTTCCTATTAAAAAGATGGAATAAAATCCAGGGATTATAAACAACATGAGTGCACCCGGAGGTCCGTATATAATTCCAAAGCGCCAATTTTGTAATACCGTTCTTAAGAAGCTGATGCGCATCGCTGTAATATAAAGCAACAGAACTAAACTATGTGCAAACACCATGCCCAGCATATATTTTAAGAATCCATTTTCTACTTTATCTAAGCAACATTTTTTGAAAAGAAATAATATGTCACTCCAAACAAGTACAATCAGCCAACCCAACAATGAAGACTCAACAATGGACATGCACACCACCTCCTTTACATGTGTCTAGCATATGGAATAGCTACGATGATATCAACTGAAACTACAAGGGTTTATTGGCAAGCAGCAAGGCGTGTTACAATCGCACATGCGAAGTGAGCTAGACGATCGCGGGGGTGGCAACGCTACCCATGAGGAAAGTCCGGGCTCCATAGGGCAGGATGCTGGCTAACGGCCAGGCGGGGTGACCCGACGGAAAGCGCCGCAGAAAAGAAGACTCCCACTGCTCGCTTGCGAGTAAGAGAAAAGCTGAAACGGTAGTGTAAGAGACTACCAGCGTCGTAGTAATACGGCGGCTTGGCAAGCCCCATCCGGAGCAAACGCAAATAGGAACGCTATGAAGCTGCCCGCTAAGCGTTCGGGTTGCGCGCTAGAGGGCGTTGGTAACAACGTTCGTAGATAAATGATCGTCCTCGACAGAACCCGGCTCATAGGCTCACTTCGCACTTTTTATATACAACTTTACAAAGTTTTCTCTATATTTTTTCTATAAATGTTATTAAGATTATGACAAAATATGCATATACATGTTCGTGCATAATGAGCCATTAAAAGAAAAGAGAGTTTATGGGTAAGCGATTTGTTGTTATTGGCGCAAACCATGCAGGTGTTGCCTGCGTTAACCAGCTCCTTGCGCTCAATCCTGATGATGAGATATACGTATTTGACCGTAACTCCAACATTAGTTTTTTGGGATGTGGCATGGCACTGTGGATTGGTAATCAAATTACCAAAGGTGAAGGACTTTTTTATTCCAGTAAAGAGGACCTTGAAGCCAAGGGCGCCCATGTCTATATGGAAACCACTGTTGATTGTATAAACTACCAGGCAAAAACCATTACCTACCATCAAAACAAGAGCAATACTTCACAAAAGCTCCCTTTTGATAAGCTTATTATCGCCACTGGTTCCTCCCCCATTATTCCATCCATTCCCGGCATTGATCTTGCCTATATTCAGCGCGCTAAGCTTTTCCAAGACGCTCAACTAGCCGTAGAACAAATTGCCCATGATGACCACATTCGTAAGGTTGTTGTTGTAGGTGCTGGCTACATTGGTGCCGAACTAGCAGAGGCTTACGAGCGTGTTGGCAAGCAGGTTGTTCTTATAGATGCACTGGACCGTATTTTGGGCACCCACTTTGACAAAGACTTCTCTGACGTTATGAAGACACGTCTTGAATCTCATGGCATCGCGGTAGCACTTGGCCAAAAAGTTCAGTCTTTTGAAGGCGACAACCAGGGCCGCGTTTGTCGCGTTGTTACTGACCAACAAACCTTTGATGCTGACCTTGTTATGATGTGCATTGGCTTTAGACCTAACAATGAGCTTGGTGCAGACAAACTTGAGCGCTTTAGCAATGGGGCCATTTTAGTAGATACAAAGCAACAAACCTCTATGCCTGATGTGTATGCCATTGGAGACTGCGCTACGGTCTACGACAACTCACTTCGTGCCGCTAACTACATTGCACTTGCAACCAACGCTGTTCGCTCTGGCCTTGTTGCTGCTTTTAATGCTAGTGGCGTAGAGATTCCTTCCTTAGGCGTACAGGGTTCTTCTGGCCTATGTCTCTATGGTCTTAAGATGGTCTGCACTGGTCAAACGGTCGAAACTGCAGCATCACATGGTATCGAAGCGCAGATGTGCGAGTACACCGCCAAACAAAAACCTGGTTTTATGGATGAGACAGGCGCTAATCCAGATGTACATATCCGCATTGTGTATCGCACAGATGACCATGCTGTTATTGGTGCCCAGCTTATGAGCGAACATGATATGTCTGCTGCCATTCATATGTTCTCTTTAGCCATCCAAGAGCATGTAAGCATTGAGCACCTTGCTTTGTGCGACATTTTCTTTATGCCTCACTTTAATGAACCCTACAACTACATTACCATGGCTGCTCTTTCTGCTGTTAAGCTATAAAATTGCGCTTAGATAAGACTTGCTTGTAAGGTGTTCTTTTTTGAGTAACGGCGGCTCCTTTGGGGGTCGCCGCTTTTTGTTACAAAAATTAAGCTCTAATGCTGCGTCCAACATCCCACTATCAAAATAAGAACACTTGTACTGTATGTATCTACATGTTATCCTTACTAGAACATTTGTTCTAGTAAGGAGTATATCGTGGATACTATGTCAAAGCTAGAGATTCTTGCAGAAGCTGCACGCTTTGATGTAGCCTGCACGTCTTCCGGTTCCAATAAAAACACTAAGGCTGGCAAACTTGGTACCACTCACGCTGCTGGCTGCTGTCATAGTTTTACAGAAGATGGGCGTTGCATTACTCTGCTCAAAGTCCTTATGTCAAACGCTTGTAGCTTTGATTGTGCCTACTGTGTTAATCGTAAGAGTGCAAGCTGTGCTCGTGCTACTTTTACTCCGCGTGAGCTCGCAGAACTTACAATTGAGTTTTACAAACACAATTATATTGAAGGTCTATTTTTGTCTTCTGGCGTTCTTGGAACAGCAGATGCTACCGTAGAACGCATGATTGCATGCTTGCATATCTTACGAGAAGAACTCCAGTTTAATGGCTATATTCATACCAAAATAATTCCTGGCACCAGTCCAGAATTGATAGACATTGTTGGCAAACTCTCGGACCGTTTATCCATTAACTTAGAACTACCAAGTGCCAGCTCTTTAGACATACTGTGTCCAGATAAAACTGCTGCTTCTCTCTTGGAGCCTATGGCGCTTATCCACAGCAAGCGACTTGAAGAAGAAACTCACTTGCTAGGAAGTACTCAAAGATCTTTTGCTAGACAATCTCAATCCTTTGGAAACCTCGGCTACTCTAAATGCTCTGGGCAGGCACTTATCTCTCGTGGGACTTCCTGCACCATGAGAAAAACTTCAGGTGTAGGAAGCTCTCTTAGGAGCTTTGCTGCGGCAGGACAATCTACACAGATTATCGTGGGTGCCAGTCCCGAAGATGATAATCATATTCTCAAACTTTCGAGTTCACTGTATAGAAAGTTTGATCTTAAACGTGTATTCTTCTCTGCCTATATGCCCATGCTCGAAGATGCACGCTTACCAGAACTTGGTACACCCGTCCCTCTACGCAGAGAGCACAGGCTCTATCAAGCAGACTGGCTTATGCGGTATTACAATTTTGATGCTGATGAATTAGTAAATCCCGATGCTCCGTGGCTTGATTTGGAAGTAGATCCCAAGCTTGCATGGGCACTTAAACATTTGGATTGTTTTCCCATTGAGGTAATGGATGCTTCATTGGAGCTGTTATTGCGCGTTCCAGGAGTAGGACCTGTTGGTGCAAGGCGTATTATACAGTCGCGGCACACTACCCTCTTGACCTTTGATGATTTAAAACGCATGCATGTTACCCTTAAAAGGGCTCGGCATTTTTTGACTTGCTGTGGTAAACGCGACCCTCACAGTCCACTTGATCCACAGCTCATTAGGCATCGGGTGGTGAATGATGCCAAAGCCAGTACATACAACCAAAGAAGAAAAGAACTTGAAGAACAGCAGCTTAGATTATTCTAACGATGTACACATCTGTGAATTATCAACAGAAGCACAAGAGCTTGTTACAAAGATTAGGATGGCTGTAGATTATGGCCAACAGGTTGTATTACTATGCAAACCTTCAATCGAATCCATTCTTGTTACCACGGCACTTACGTACTATGCCAACGTAAAAAGCAACTGCCTACGGCTATGCCTAGAAGACCGCTGTCAACCACAGCTGGATGAGGTTTTGCTTGGCCCTCTTGATGGACTACAAGATTTAGGTTTAGTACAACGTTTGCTTGTGCAATTACAGCGCAACTACGATAAACCAGCAAGATATTTTGTTGCCTACGCCTGCAGCTATGATGACCCTTCTATGCCGCAAGCAGTATATGAATGGATACGCATGGTGCTACAGTGCAAAAAGCAATCGCGATCTATGCTAGCAGCACCGCAGTCGGAAGCATTTTTGAACTTTGTACGTAAGGGGCGCAATGAATGTGAGCATGCTCGTCAATTCATTCGTATGAGCAAAATGGAAGATGGATCATATTTTGCTCGTTTTAGTTGCAAGGCAAATGTTCTTCCTCTAGTAGCATCATACTTTGCAGGTAGACTGCGTACGGAAAATTTTGCCATTGTAGACCCAAAGCATAGCGTAGTTATAAGCCATATAGCTGGAGATACACGCTGTAGCATAACGCTACTTGACAAAGCATTGTTACAAGAACTCTTACAAGCAAAACATCTCTCTGATGAAGAGCGCTATATTCGCGATATGTGGAAGATGTTTTATAAAAAGATTGGTTTTAGTGGACGCAATCAATTGGAACGTGGTTATGACCTACGTACAAGCTGGGTGCCCAAGCGCTTTTGGAGTAACTTACACGAGCTA
This sequence comes from Atopobium fossor DSM 15642, assembly GCF_000483125.1. Taxonomy (GTDB): domain Bacteria; phylum Actinomycetota; class Coriobacteriia; order Coriobacteriales; family Atopobiaceae; genus Atopobium; species Atopobium fossor. The sequence continues at coordinate 490,970 of NZ_KI519553.1, read as the reverse complement.
GAACCATAAAAGAACTCCAACTATAAAAACCGCACCCTCAAATCTTGGAGATAGAAAATCCAAGACTAAAAGATGCGGTTTTATTTAGGTACTATAGCAAAACTATTGCGACTTGCGCCTCATATGAGCGGCTGCAACACCTGTGCCAAGACTAGCTAGACCAAGAGCTGCATAAGCCGCTATAGGCAAGGATGCTTCACCTGTCTGAGGAAGTTCTTGTGGCTTGACCGTCTTGGCGTGTGGATGCTGAGCACGGAATTTATCATACGTCTCGTTGGCCTCAAATGCCACAACAAGCGCCTGCAAATAAGCATTCTTTGCATCTGAGTATTCCTGTGCAGTAATACCATAACGCGCCTGAGCCAACGCATGACGTTTCCTAGCAGCATCAAGACGGATTGTTGCATTGGCTTTCTTCTGAGCAAGTGCCTTAACTGCATCAACAAGTGCTGCTGGCGTGGTGTATGTACCATCAAGAATACCTTCGACAGTAACGTTTGCGAGCACCTGTTGCTTGGCAGCAGACTCACGTGCCTTCTTGGTAGCGTCCAGAGCTGCAGCTTCTTTTTCTTTACCCATCTTGATGGCTACATCATATTTACCCCTGACCTCAGCAAGAAGGTGATTTTTCTCGTCAAGCGTCTTTAGGGCCTTGTTATAGGCATCATGGATAGACTTGTAACCGTTGTACTCACTCAAAGCAGTAGCAAGTTCAGTTTTTGCAGTCTCGGCATTGGTTTTTGCCTGTTCGTGTGCGACGGTTGCATCGGCAAACTTCTTGTTTGCTTGCCCAAGTGCCTGAGCAGCATCCTGTACCTCATTTAATGCATTGTTGTATGCAGTACTTGCAGTTACAGCAGCACCTTTGGCAACGTTAAAGTCCTTCTGAGCGGAAGCTGCGCGCTCCTGAGCCTTAGCAAGATCAACGCCGCCTTCAATATCAGCAAGCTTTTGCTCGGCTTCCTTAAGGACAGTTTGCTTCTCTGTTACTTTTGCGTCAGCTGCTTTCTTCTCATTCTTTGCAGTAGCAAGATGCTCATTAGCGTTCTTGAGGAGGTCATTTGCCTTATCAAGCTCAGACTTGGCATCGTCTACCTTGGATTGAGCGTCAGCTACCTTATTATTAGCATCCTGCAAATTATTCTGAGCAGTAAGAATATTCTCTTGTGCCTTGCTCTCGTAATCAGCCTTTTGGTCATCGTAAGAACGTTGGGCATTATTGAATACATTCTGGCTATCCTTAAGATGATCAATTACCTTCTTAAGATCTTGTTGTGCCAGCTCATAATTCTTTTGAGCAACTTCTACCTGCTTCTCTGCTTCCTTAATAGCATTAGAACTGCCAGAATTGTTCATTGCGGCGTTGTAATATTGTTCAAAGAGAGCAACAAACTCGTCAATGGTATAAGCTTTGCCATTGATACTTTCGCCATTTTTTCCATAATAGAAAAACTCTTGGGCAAAAATATTTCTATAATCGTCTTCCGTTCCAGCACTTTGATGATACCCAAATCCAGTTACTGCATTAAGGTTGTTCCTAGATTCAAGGATATTGTGATAATGACCCGCCTTATTCGTGTTATGATCGGCGAGCCATAGCTTGCGCTCCTCAGTATACCAACCATCATATGGATTCCAATCATTATTCTCTCCATAAGATGCAGCAATGTTTTCGCCAGCATAAACAGCTTCACCATTGTGAGCTGCATGTGGATTCTTACTATCTGGAACAGTACGATAGCTCCAGTTAGCATTAATTTGGGCTAAAGCCATAGCAAAAGCACTAACCTTCCAATCAGCCAGACCAGGCTTATCAGGAGAGGTTGTACGAATCTTATTCCCCTGCTTAATAAAATCAAGCGCCTTCTTCATGTTCTCAAGCGAAGTCGCGTCACCATCAACACCCATCTTGGTAAAAGACAGGAATGTCTTGCCGCTATTCTTATCAACGCCAGTCTTGCTAGAATCAGTTAACAAGTCAATAGCCTTCTGAGCAGATGGATCCTTAGATAATAACCATTCATAAAAACCAAGAGAACCCTTAGAAGCGTCTGCATTGATAGTTTGACCAGCAGCTTCCTTAACCTTCTGTAAGTTTTCCTTAGCCTTATTAAGTGTCTCCTCAGCCTTTGTGAGCTTCTCTTCTGCCTTGGTAAATGAATTCTCGGCATCACGAAGTTCATTCTTAGCATCATTCAAGGCCTTAAGTACATTTTTACCAACTTTGGTCTGATCAAAATCTTTGTTTGCATCAACCTGCGCAGCAGCAAGAGCCTCTTGGGCCTTCTGAGCAGCTTCTTCGGCTTTAGTCTTATGTTTGCTTGCCTCTGTAAGAACTTTGTTTGCCTCGTCAACAGCATTGTTTGCACTCTTTACAGACTCACTCGCTGCCTTATAGGTAGACTCAGCATCAGCCTGCTCTTGCTTTGCAGTTTCAAGTGCACGTTTTGCGTCCTGGATCGCAGACTGAACATGAGCGATGGCCCGCTCATTGTCCTTTGCATCCTGCTTTGCCTTCTCCAGAGCAGCGTTGGCCTTATCAAGCTCCTGCTGTGCTGTAGTTACGTTAGCATCAGCATCTTGTTTATACTGCTTGGCCTTCTGGACCTCAGATTCAGCGTTAGTCTTACGCTCGGCTGCAACCTCTACATCATGCTTTGCTGACTCAACATCCTTTGCAGCTTCGGTTACCTTGCGAGCAGCCTCATCACTTTTGGCAACAGCATCGTCATAGGCCTTTTTTGCAATCTGCTCCTTGTTGGCGTCAAGAGCATCAACTGCAGCCTTTGCATTTTTGACATCGCATTGTGCCTGCGTGAGCTCATTGTTTGCAGCATCAACATTGGATTGGGCCTCGTCTACCGCCTGCTGAGCAGCCTCGGACTCCTGCTGTGCTTTAGTGGCAGCCTGAGCATCTGCATCTGCTTGCTTCTTTGCAACATCCTGAGCGTCTAAGACAGCCTTGCTCATACCTTCGTCTGCAGTACTGATGTCTGAACTTGCTTTGTCAACATCTGCCTTGGCAGCATCAACCTCTGCAGCAGCGGCATCGTTTGCTGCCTTCTTCTTGTCCACCTCTTGCTTAGCGGCATCTACATCCGCCTTGGCTGCATCAACGTTTTGCTGAGCCTCCGTTTGTGTGGTGGGCGCAGACCTCCAATGAGTAGCTGTGGTTGTCTTTTTGGGAGCTGTAGTGGTATCGGGCAAAGCAGTAACATCAGCATATGTGGTAGTTGGCACACTCATGCCCGCTATCATCATTGCTGACGTAGTGATACCAATAGTTTTCTTCAGTTTGTTGTTCATCTTGATTGCACTCCGCTCTTAATGCCCCATCCGTTGCCAGCGAAAAGCCGCCTTCACAGCTTGGCGGCAAACGCAAGACAAAATTTGCAGTTTCTACTCAGGTATATCAAAGCTATCATATATATTGTCAATGCTCTTATAAAAGCAGGTAAAAAAGCTTTTTTGTATTCTTTTAACCTGAATATCTTATTTGTACCTAAATACAGGGACTTTTAAGGAAAATATTATTAAAGTGCCTAGCGTTGATGTGAAACCAACACTAGGCACGTACAACATATCTTCATTTTTTAATTTCTCAAAAACTTGAGCATGGCTCAGTAATATTGCAATAACTACAAGCCTAGTCCAAGTCATCCAAACTAATAGCAGGAGTCTGTTCTGGCACAGAAACAGAGGCTGCATCCATAGCGCTAGGAACGCTTACGGAAGGAGCGACTGCGTGGTACTCGGAAGAGGTGGAATTAGAAAGCACCTGATTAGGAAATGCCGCGTCTGCATCATCCATAAAGTGCTGCAACAGCGTCTTATACTCAGAACGGAACTCCTCACGAGAAGCCTTAAGACGATCAATCTCATCAAGCTCGTTTTGCTTCTCTGCCAACGCGGCACGAATAACCTCGCGTGCACGCTGATCTGCCTCGGTACGGATTTTATCGGCAGATTCCTTAGCGTCTGCAACAATCTGATCCGCAGACTGCTGAGCAACAATAAGAACGCGAGAAATCTGAGCTTCTGATGCATTTACATCGGACTGAGCAGGAGTAACAACGGCTGACGCCTCGGGTGTCATGTATGAGGAAGCCTCTGCTGCCTGCTCGGTAAGCTGTGCTACCTGGTCCTGAGCCGCAGCAAGCTGCTGCTCGGAATTGTTAAGACGGCCCTTAAGGTCTGCAATCTTTTGGAGCATTGCATCAAGCTCACCAGAGAGCTGCTCAAGAAACGCATCTACCTCTTCTGTGTCATAACCATGCTTGGATGGCGAGAAGGTAAGCTGATCAATATCTGCCGGAGTAATAGCCATTGTTAGTTCCTTTCATATGAGCGCGGCGGCTTGCGCAACAACGCAAAGAGAGCTGTGCTTTTTAAAGTATACCTACAAAGAAACGGACTACAAAACGTGCAATAAATTGTAAGACGATAATTCCTAAGATTGGCGAGAAATCAATACCGCCTATGGGAGGAATGAAACGTCTAAACAAATTCATATAGGGAGCAACGAGTGCATTGAGTGCACTGCCTAAATCCTGACTCCACTCACTACGCAGAGGAAACCACGAAAGGATACACCAGGCAATAATCAAGAACTCGTAAAATCTAAAAAGCGCGGAGATACCACTTGCAATCATGCGTTTTAATCCTTGCGAACAATCGTGCCATCTGCAATGAGCTTATCGACCTCGTTTTGCGAAAGCTCCTTACCGGCAGGAAGAACAACAAAACATTGGGTGCCTAATTCCTGAATCTGACCACCCACACCACAAGCTAGACCAGCACAAAAATCAAAGATGCGCTTGGCTGCATCCACATTGGTGTTTCTAAACGACAAAACAACAGGCTGGTTAGTACGTACGCGACGAACAACTGTCTGACAATCATCGTAAGACTGTGGCGTAAGTACATAGGCAGGAAGTTGACTGCCAGAACGAGGAATGGCAGCCGCGCGCTCGGAGATGGGCGTAGAGCGTGCATAGCTTGGCCGAGAAGCAACCTCATACTCTTCATCGCGCGTGTAGGTAGTTGCACCAGCAGAGCCACCGTTGCCACCTAAAGGACGGCCAGAGCGCGTATATACAGACACGCTATCTGCCTCGGGGCGAGGAGTATTACCTAGCAGACCATTGCTTGCAGCTCCAGCTACATCACGAGATTGGTCATATCGAGGTTGATCATATGCATCTGGAGTATCATCGTAGTCTTGCTCATCATAGATGTCATCGTAATACTCTTCTTGGGGTTCCAAGCGAAGCTTGTCCTTAATAGTGTCCAAAAAACTCATCGTGTTACTCCCTTTGCATAATTTGGATCAAACACAATCCTACCCAGCCTAATAAGTGTTGAACCCTGCGCAATAGCAATCTTAAAATCATCACTCATTCCGCAAGATAGTACCGGCAATTCATGGCCTAGCTGTACTTGTAACTTGTCACGCAGTTCTCGCAAACCCTCAAAAGTGCGCTTTGCAGCATCGGGATTATGAGCTGGAGCCATGGTCATGAGGCCTTGCCAGTCTAGCCCCTTCAGATCAATTAGCTGTTGTGCTGTTTGACAAAGCTCTGCGGGAGTAAAACCGCTCTTGCTTTGCTCGCCAGAAATATTGACTTCAACCAGTACCGGCTGCAAAGCAGTCAGAGTAGCATTAGTATTGCGCGTAAGCACACGCTTGTTAATGGCATCCGCCAAATCAAGTGATGAAACCGAATGAATAAGTGTTGCACGATTAAGCACGTGATTGATTTTGTTGGTTTGTAAATTACCAATCATGTCAAAACGTACAGCAGGCAACGCATCTGTCTTGCGAACCAACTCTTGAGGACGGCTCTCTGCAAAATGGTTCCAACCAGCCGCAATGGCTGCCTGAACCTGTGGCACATCTACCGTTTTGGAAACCGCAACTACGCTTACCTCGCTGGGTTTACGACCAGCAACGGCACAAGCAGCCTCTACATCTGCCATGATGTGTGTGCGCCTTACAGCAATAAAGTCTGAATACTCCAACTTTCCCTCCCCTCGCACTACAAAAACACTTCAAGAACTACGTTGTAGCCACACTGACGCTATGACTATGCTAAAAATGCTAGAGCGCCGTGGCGTCCACACACGCCTTGCTCTGCACGATACGAGAAAAACTTATCTACTTCACTCGCGGTTGAACGCTCGCAATCCACAAAATGTTTAGAGCTAAGACCCACAGCAAGCAAAGAAATCTTTATAGCAGCGCTCATATTGAGGTTATGCTGTCCCACGCACACATCCTGACCAAACTCGGTCACAAATTTCTGGAGAAGTTCAGACGATACTTCATAATCTGCACCAGAAATATGGGGGCCAATATAGGCCAGTACGTTTTGGGGCATGCTTGCCGTTTGAGCACAAAGCTCTTGGAGTGCCGCAGCAGCAATGCGAGCAAACGTACCACGCCATCCAGAATGGATAACCGCAAAGCCTGGTTTGGTGCCCTGAGTTGCCACAAGGATTACTGGTGTGCAATCTGCATAGCAAAGCAATACAGGCACCTGTGGTGTAGTGCACACTATGGCATCACAACCCTGTGCAATACGCTCACGAAACGCAGATATTTGCTCAATGCTGGAAATGGTACATACCGTGCTTCCGTGTACCTGGTGAGGTACTACCAAGTTGGAAGCAAACTCTTCGTGTCCCATGGCTTTAAGTACAAGCTCACGGTTTTTCTGTACCATTTTAGGGTCATCCCCCACATGCGCACCCACATTAAGCGAAGCATACGGTGCTGCCGAGAAGCCCCCATGTCGTTGAGAAAAAGCGAGCGTGACCCCAGCCGGGCAAGCAGTATCGCCCAACAGGGTCACGCCACACGATTCGTATTCGCTCACGCGAGGAAACACGTTGCTCCCCTTATGCGCGGCTGTTCCTGAGGAACTCAGGGATATCAAAGGCCTGATTGCCAAAGTCGTTAGCGGGACGACTAGGGCGAGCAGGCTGAACTGGACGAGGCGCAGGTGCAGATACAGGAGGCTGAGCTGCAGGACGACTTACGCTCCTACGACCAAGCAAATCGGGCATTTGAGTTGCATTGGCATCATCAAAGCCAGTAGCAATGACGGTTACACGAACCTGGTCACCCAAAGACTCATCTACAACCGTACCAAAGATGATATTTGCCTCGGGATCAACATTAGAAGCTACCAAATCTGCAGCCTCATTAATTTCCTGGATACCAAGATCCTTGTTTCCAGCAACAGACAGCAATACGCGAGTTGCACCATCAATGGAGCTCTCCAACAAGGGGCTGGAAATAGCCTGCTGAGCAGCATCTGCTGCACGGTTATCACCAGAAGCAAGGCCAATACCCATCATTGCAGAACCAGCACCGCGCATAACAGTGCAAACATCTGCAAAGTCAAGATTAATCAAACCAGGTACGGTAATGAGGTCCGTAATGCCCTGGGTGCCCTGGCATAAAACATCATCCGCCATGCGGAATGCTTCCAACATGGTGGTCTTCTTCTCGGAAATGGAAAGCAGGCGATCATTAGGAATAACAATCAGGGTATCTACTGCCTCTGCAAGATTCTTAATACCCTCTACAGCAGAACCAGCGCGCTTGCGGCCCTCAAAGGTAAAAGGTTTGGTTACTACAGCAACAGTAAGAGCACCTACATCATTTTTTGCGATGTTAGCAACAATGGGAGCAGCACCAGTTCCTGTGCCACCACCCTCGCCAGCAGTGATAAATACCATGTCTGCACCGGCAAGAGCACGCTTAATCTCATCACGGCTTTCCTCGGCAGCTTCTGCACCAACCTCAGGATTAGCACCAGCACCAAGACCCTTAGTAATATCGGTACCAATGTGCACCTTGATGTCTGCCTCAGAAATAGCAAGAGCCTGTGCGTCTGTATTTACCGCTACAAACTCAACGCCACGGATGCCCTCCTCAATCATGCGGTTAACAGCGTTGGTACCGCCGCCACCTACACCAACAACCTTGATGACTGCAAGGTAGTTGTTTGGAGTATCTACGTCTGCCATGGTTCCTCCTAAATCATTTAGCTTGCGCACACCATGAAGTATGCAAACCTTAAAGTTCAACTTAAACTCAAAGCATGAGGTAAAGCGCGTAATAATTACACAGCCACGCTTCAGATGCAACCAATTTGTATAAAAGATGAAAATTGCAGGTAAGCTGTTTGCTTTCTAACATTCTCAACCTTAAAGGGTTACCTCAGACTTTGCATGATTTTGGGCAATTATGCACAGAGCAAACCTTCTACTTGAGACTTATAGATACTCAAGCGTTATGTTTAACCGTTATTGGAGTTCTTATCAGACTCGGAAGTATTGGAGTCATCGGAGTTTTTGGACTGTTGATTCTCAGACGCTTCTTTTGCCTTTGCAGCAGCTTCATCCGCATCTGAAGGAGGATTGCCCGTACCGTCGTTCACCACACGACCACCAGACCCAGGGTTAACCGATTCCGCACCAACTTTACGATAACTTGGCTTGGAAGGAACACGTACATTAATGTAGGTAATCTGATTGGGATATTGAGTAAGGAGCTGAGAAACTACGCTTTCCTTAGTAGTAATATCTGAAGCGGTACCTAAGGAAACCTCTACCCCGCTGGATAATACACAGGAGATAGATTCCGTACTCGCAGCTGAATAGCTCACTATATTCTTGGAAAAGTCTGAGCTAAAGCCATTGATATATTTAAGCACTGCAAGCACTGTTGCATCCGTTGTCTTACTGGCAGCTTTAGGAGTAACAGAGGAAGGCACGCTGGTAATAAGCAAACAACCCAACTGGTTAGCCTGGCGCAAAGCTACATCTGTAGCAGACTCATCTTTGGATGTGGTGATTTTAAACGGCTCAATCCATACACCGTCATCACCAATATACCAAGCAATATCACCCGAGCTCATGAGCACAATAGCAGAGGCCTTACGCTCTTCCACCTGTACTTTTAACTTATTGGGAAATTCTCGCCTAATATGAACTTCTCCCGCCCAAGGATTCTTTTGGATGTTTTGGGCAATTTCTGAAGTATTCACATTAAGTAGCGTAGTACCCGCAGGTACAGATGCCAGCTTTGCAATAGACTCAGAATCCATATGCTGAGTAGAATCTGCATCGATGGACTCGATTACAAACACGGGCAGTTGAGACAAAATAAGTAACAATAAGAGCAAAGAAATTGCTGTTACGGCAATGCCAATCAGTGCACGGATAGGAGAAAATGACAGCTGCGGCAAGCTAAAAGAGAAACCTTTAGAAGCCGCTGCAGTTTTTGCAGTACCAGTACTGTTCAAGCCCGCCGCCGCATCACGTACATTCACGTTTTGCATACGTGCCTGCATAGATTGCTTAGCTGCTATGCGCGCAGGACTAGCACCGCGCTTCTTGAGCTGTTTAACCGCGCGTTTCTCTTCTCGCTTTGTTGGTTTTTTGCGGGGTGTAGGCTTTAAGCCCTTTCGACCCAAATCGGCTGCCATTATGTGCTAACTGCTCGTTACTTACACTACTGCACAGCGCCATCAAGACGTGCCTGCATAGCCTCAATAAACTGAGGCCCCAGCAAGGTTACATCACCAGCTCCCTGTGTAATAAGCAGGTCACCTTCCTGACATACGTCACACAGCTTTTCTATAAGACCATGATGCACTGGTACAAAAGATACTTCGGACACAGTCCCCAGCTTCTTTACGGCATTAGAAATAGTCTTGCCAGAAACACCTGGAATGGGCATCTCGCCAGCAGAGAATACATCGGTAACAAAGAGCAGGTCTGCATCATTAAACGCTACGCCAAACTGATCTGCCAAAGCCTGCGTGCGAGAATAACGATGAGGCTGGAAACATACAATAATGCGTTTAAAGTCCAAGGGCTTAGCAGCAGCAAGCGTAGCAGCAACCTCTGTTGGGTGATGTCCATAGTCATCCACAACGGTAATGCCAGCCACATCACCCACATGCGTGAAGCGACGATGTGCACCGCCAAAGTGCGACAACGCCTCAGCTGCCTCAGATACATCAAAACCTAGTATGTCTGCAACAGCAAGAGCAGCTGTAGCATTTGCCATATTATGATTGCCGGGATTAGCCGTAAGAGTTACAGCAACGCTTGTACCAGCAGGAGTGGTTATCGTAAAGTTGCTGGTAATGCCAGCTCCACGCTGACCAGCCGCTACAACATAGTCATTGGAATCTTTAAAACCATAGGTCACAAACTTACGACCAACAGACCGCGCAAGTTCTACAAAATGTGGGTCATCACCATTGATAACTACACAACCAGCTTCTCCTACCAAGTCCATAAACTGGCAGAAGGTTTTCTCGACATTCTCGATAGTGCCATAGTGATCAAGGTGATCGGCCTCAATGTTGGTGATAACCGCAATGGAAGGATCAAGATATAAGAAAGAGCCATCAGACTCATCTGCCTCACATACAAAATAGCCGCCCTTACCATCACGACCATTGGTGCCATACTCCTCTACGATGCCACCAATAAGAAATGCGGGATCCTTACCCATGTGGTCTAACATGGAAGAAACCATGGAAGATGTGGTGGTTTTGCCATGCGTACCAGCAACAGCAATCTCTGTACGACCGCGACCCAACGCAGCAAGCATCTTGGCGCGTGGCCAAATCTGAATACCTAGCTCACGTGCGCGAATAACCTCAGGATTGGTCTCTGGAATAGCAGAAGAAATAACAACTACGTCTGGCATAAGGTCATCAATGTTTTTGGCTTCATGACCCACACGAACCTCAATACCAGCCTCTACGAGCTCACGCACATAATGGGACTGCTTAAGATCAGAGCCACTCACACTAGCTCCGCGCTGATGTAATACCAATGCAATGCCGCTCATACCAGCACCGCCAATACCAACAAAATGTGCACTTGAAAAAGGCAAAGTGGATGCGGTTTGGGACATAGTATCTCCTATGGGTTTAGTAAAAGTACGGTATAACTCTACCCTATCTTGAGGGTGTGCGGATAGCTACGCTCCTGCCTTTGACACGCTCTCCACTTCGTTGGCAAGTAAGGCGGCAGCACCAGCTGAACCCAAGCCATCTGCAGCAGCACGCATACTGGCAAGCTGAGCGGGATTATCAATAAGCGATATAACCGTTTGCGAGAAAATCTTTTCGTCCAACTGGCTATCGGGCACCAAGTGTGCGGCACCACAATCTACCAGCAAGTGCGCATTGGTAGTTTGATGATCGGCAGTCGCAAAGGGATACGGAACCAACACAGAGGGAACCGATAGTGCAGCAATTTCTGCAATGGAAGAAGCTCCCGCACGTGAGATAACAAAATCTGCCGCAGCAAGCATATCTCCCATATTGGAAATATAGGGCATAACCCTATAGCGCTGCTGTTCTGATGGGGTAAGATCCAAATTCAGTACAGTTTTATCAAAATCCGCAGTACCCGTTGAGTGAATAACATACAAATCTTGTCGCGCTAGCAGCTTAGACTTAAGCGCTGCAATAGCAGCATTAAGGTGCTTAGCACCCAAACTTCCACCAAAGACTACCAACAAACGGGCATCTTGCGGAATACCAATGGCCTGACGACCAGCCTCACGCGTGGACAAAACTATGGACTTGCGTACAGGATTGCCGGTTATCTTAATGCGACCATCATGCGAACCCAAGATTTTTTGGAAGGCTTCCGTAGCCGCAGGAAAAGCTACACAAACAGCAGAAGCCTTTTTTGCAGAAGTCTTGTTAGCTAAACCGGGAACAGAGTTTTGCTCGTGCAACACCACAGGAACCTTATGAGCGGCGCACCAATCAATAAGTGGCAGTTCTACATAAGCACCAAAGCCAACAGCAACATCAGGCGCGCCAGTAGTGCTAAAACGGCGGTCAAGCTCTATCTTTGCCTTGTGGATACGCCATAACGCCGTTGCAAGCGTCCAAGGACGAGAACGATCAAAACCAGTCACGCGTAAAGGAACAAAATCATAGCCTGCCTCAGGCACAAGCTTGGCCTCTAGGCGATTGGGCTGCCCATAAAACGTAACATGATGTCCACGTTGTGTAAGTTCCTCTGCCAAAGCAAGAGCTGGATTAACGTGGCCAGCAGTACCACCAGCAGCAATGGCAACTTCAAGCTGCTGTGAATGCGTAGTATCTGTCAATTGGATTACCTCCTGCGATTATCCTTTGACGAATCCGAGCGGCGCGAGCGTAAGCGCTCTGTAGGACTGGGTCCTAAGTCTATACGTTGATTATTTGAGCGATGGCCTGATTGCGTACGGGTAATGCCCATACGCTCGGCTGTTGTGTGGAAGGTAAAAACACCAGCCTTCTGAGGCTTGTCTGCAGATGACTCAGCAGTAGAGAGATTTTGTTCGGGTGTACTTGCCAGACTCATTTGGCTGCGCCTACGATCAAACTCAGTCTCGGGCAAAACGCTTTGCTTGGAAACCGATATGATAAGTCCCACCAGCGCCAAAGTAGACATAATGGACGAGCCACCATAGGACAAAAAAGGTAATGGTTTGCCCGTCATAGGAGCAATACCTAAGATGCCCATGACATTTACAAACAACTGGATGATGATAAGAGATGTACAACCAGCAGCAATGAGCTTTCCACACAAATCTGGTGCATTTTTGGCAATACGGTATCCATAATATAGAAAGGCACAAAAACCTAGAATTACACCAATTGTGCCAATAAGACCGGTTTCCTCACCAACAACAGCAAAGATAAAATCATTGTGTGCCTCGGGTAGGTAGGCGTATTTTTGGCGTGACATACCAATACCAGCACCCATAAAGCTGCCACTTCCAAACGCATAAAATCCCTGTAACAACTGATAGCCAGCACCATAGGGATCTGCTTCTGGATTAAACATGGTAATAACACGCGCACGAGAATAATCGTCCGCTAAGATAAGCACAACAATAAATGCTACGGCTATACCTACAGCTGGAACCAAAAAACGCATGGACAAGCCAGACAGATACGCCATTACCAAAATGGTACCACCCAAAATAAGCGTAGTTCCCTTATCGGGCTGAATCAAAATAAGAAGTAGAGGGGCCGCTATGCGCAATCCAGCTTCTATAGCAAATGTAGTGAGACCAATTGAGTGTTCTGCGTAATACCTGTGCAAAATATCTGCTGCATATAGAACAAGAACAACCTTTACAAATTCTGATGGCTGAAAAGAAAAACCAGCAATGGTAAGCCAGCGTACAGCACCCTTAGTAGCAGCACCCAAACCAGCCGTTAAAAGCAAAACCAGAAGCGATGCCACCCATGCCAGACGAAGACCTTTACGCAAAGTATGATAATTGCTTATACCAAGCAAAATTGCTACACCACCGCCCACCAGTGCATATACAAGCTGGCGCTTAAAAAAGTAAGCAGCATCACCCGTAGTTTGAAGAGCCTTGACGGAACTTGCTGAATAAATCATAACCAAGCCAAACACTACCAGTGCAGCTGTTATAAGTGACAAAATGAGTCGAGGCTCCATAAAGCGAGCTGGAACACCGGCAGTTATACGCTCTAAAAATGGTTTCTTGTTGTTTGTACGTTTGCTAGCTGCATCTATACGCGCCGTGCTGCGTCCCGATGCTTTAGCAGAACTGCGCTTGTTAGCTGTAGTGCGCTTAGGCTGTTGAGAAGTGCCACGTGTGGAAGCTGCCATACTTAGCGCTCCTGAATTTTGGTTGCGACCAAATGCTTAAAAACACGGCCACGTTCTTCATAACTGGAAAACTCATCAAATGATGAGCAGGCAGGAGAAAATAAGATACTATCTCCCGATGTTGCAAGTTCATAGGCACAGTCCAGTGCATCTGCTAAATGCTGAGCGTGTACCACTTCTAGCTTAACGGGTATATCGGCAGCCGCAACAGCTGCTGTAAGTTCAGATTCAAAACGTTTACCAGCTTCTCCAAAGCACACAACAGCTTTACAACCTGCCAATACCGCCTTACAAAAACTGGTAAGATCCGTACCCTTATCATGTCCGCCGACCATGAGAATCACTGTCTGAGGTGCAAAAGCAGTAAGTGCTTTAATCACAGCATCTGTATTGGTTGCCTTAGAATCATTTATAAAATGAACGCCATTAAGCTGACCCACAGGCTCAATACGATGCTCAAGCGCACCAAACTGTACCAAGGTCTGAGAAATACATGTAGCAGACACACCCACTTCCAGTGCAACAGCAGCAGAAGCCAGAGCGTTTTGTACATTATGAACGCCCTTAATGAGCAAATCATCAACACAAATAAGTGTATGTTCTTTTCCGTTTAGACGTACAACCAGCATGTTGTTACGAACAAAACCAGCGTTATAGGTTTGAGGATCTGATGTAGCATCTATTATGCACGTACGAATGTTGCGCTCCAAAAGACGTTTTACCATAGGCTCCAAGTTGGCATCAGAAGAAATTACTGCAAGATCATCCGAGTTGAGATTGGCAAAAATGCGCTCCTTAGAGCCTGCATAATGTTCCCAGGTCTGGTGCCATGCAATATGGTCAGGCGTGAGATTAAGCAACACTGCCACGCGAGGATGCAAAGTAGAAGTGCCCGCTAGCTGGAAGCTGGAAAGCTCTGCCACAAACCACTCGTTTTGCTGCCGAGAAGGAACTTGGCTAATGCTCAAGGTGCCAATATTTCCCACTGTTTGCGCAGATAAGCCTGCTTTTTGCAACAATGCGCACGTAAGCAGGGTTGTAGTGGTCTTACCATTGGTACCCGTAATACCAATCCAATTGGTAGGACTTTCTCGATACGCAAATTCAGGTTCACCCATAATGAGGGTGGCATGAGCTTGAGCACTTAGAAAGAAGTCACAAAACTCAGAAATCCCAGGTGAAGAGATGGCAAGGTCATACCTACCCTTTACCGTATCGGTTCCCACAACCACACAAACACCCTGAGCTTCAAGTTCTGAGGTTTTCTTGGTAGCAACAGACGAGGCGCCACCATACAAAGTAATAGACGCAACGCGAGCAGGCCCAAGGCTTAAGAGGTACTCGCAAACAGCAACTCCTGTTTTGCCAAGTCCGAGTACAAGTACGTTTCCTAAGTTCCACACAGCCATGCTATACCTAACTTTTATTGTTCTTTTACGCACAGGCGCTCCCGCCCAATTTGGACAGAAGCGCACATACATTCATGTATTGTCTTCCTGCCTCAATAGTTACTTTAGCTGGAAGTACAGAGCAAAGCCAAGGGCAGCAAATGCCGCCGAAATAATCCAAAATCTGATAACAACTTTGGTTTCGCTCCAGCCAAGCTTCTCAAAATGATGATGAATGGGCGCCATTAAGAAAACACGCTTACCAGTAAGCTTGAAGCTACAGACCTGAATCATAACGGACAGCGCTTCAACTACAAATAAGCCACCCATAACTACCGAAACAACCTCGGTCTTGGTAAGCACAGCCAAGGCAGCAAAGGCAGAGCCAAAGGCAAGCGAACCCGTATCTCCCATAAAGATGGATGCAGGATGGCAGTTAAACCACAAAAACCCAATCAAACCACCTGCAATGGAAGCTGCAAATACCGCTAAATTTACTTCGGAATAGCTAAAAGCAACAGCAGCCATCATAAGCATAACCACAAGCACCGTACCGCCAGATAAACCATCCAAGCCGTCAGTCAGGTTTACTGCATTGGACATACCAGCCATAAGTAGAAATACAAAGAAGATATATAACCAAGGTACAGCAATGTTCATACCATTAACTACAAAAGTACTGGTTAAAATGCCAAGATCAATATCAAAGCCACCAGGAAAGCGCAAAAGTGGTGCAATGCCACACAAATTTACTGCAAGCAAACCAAAAGAAACAGAAATAAGAAAAAGGCCAATCATCTTTTGTTTTGGTGTCAAGCCAAGCGAACGCCCATGAGCAACTGATTCTATGTCATCCGCAATACCCAAAAGTGCCGTGATGATAGTTGCACCAAAACCAATAATCAAATCGGATGTCCAACGAGCAAGAAGTACACAGGTAATGCCCATGGCAAGCAAGATGATAAACCCGCCCATGGTTGGAGTTCCTTGTTTAATCAGATGACGCTGGGGACCGTCGGCGCGGATTTGTTGGCCTACTCCTTCACGACGCATGAGCCTAATAAATAACGGCATTAAAACCAAGACAATAACTGCCGAAAGTCCAATTGCCAAAAAGACTTGATAGCTCGGATAGCTTGGCTTACCAAACACTATGCGAGCACCCCCTTTACAAATAGGTCAAGCGCACTCGATCTTGAAGCTTTAGCCAGCACTAAATCGTTGGACTCCAAGATTGGTTTGAGTGCACCAACCGCTGCATCCACAGTTTCAAACGTTTCAATTTTATCGTCAGACATACCCATTGTGATAGCTGCTTCGCGCATCCCACCCACAAATTCACTTCCGATAAGAACGAGCATATCCAAAGGTTTGGCAGCAGCATAGGCACCAACGTAATTGTGAAGCTGTACAGCCATATCCCCCATCTCGCCCATTTCTCCCAGAACTGCCACACGCTTACCCTTACAAGGCAGTGAAGTTAAGACGTCAAGAGCAGCTGCCATGGAGCTAGGGCTTGCATTATAGCTATCATCAATCATGCGTGGCTTATCTTTACCACCAACAATTTCTAAGCGCATATGCGTTTGTGGCATATTTTGTATAGCTTCAATACTAGCTTGATGGTTGATATTAAGTTTATCGGCAACTGCAAGCGCTAAAAGATAGTCACTTATCAAATGTTTTCCTGGAATTGGTAATTGTGCTTGCTGAATATCGCCATTTTCATAATATACATCACAAGAAACATAACCCTCATCTGTAAGCTTAATGTTACGAGCACTCAGATTATCATCTATAGAAGTACCAATATATGAGGTAACTATGCCAGAAGGTTGTGCATACTGAGTATCGATATAGGTACTAAAGTCATCAGAACTCACTAGGTATAGACAGGGTTTAATTTGCATACCCTCAAGTGAGTCTTGAACCATTCCGGATACTATTTCTGCCTTAGCTTTTGCAATATTTTCTCGCGAGCCAAGAAGACCAATATGGCTAGTTCCCACATTGGTAATAACAGCTAAGGTTGGATGAGCTACAGCAGCCAAGCGAGTAATCTCACCAAAATGATTCATGCCCATCTCGGCCACAATAACTTGCGTATCCTCAGGAGCAGAAAGCAGTGTAAGCGGCAAGCCAATAAGGTTATTAAAGTTGCCCTTAGTAGCATGTGTTGTATAACGAGCAGAGATAGCCGCTGCCAACATATCCTTAGTGGTGGTTTTGCCTACCGATCCTGTAACGCCAACTACAAACCAGTTTGCGTGTATTTCTCGCCAAGCTTGTGCAAGGCGCAGCATGAATTCTTCCCCATCATCATGAGCTGCGCGAACAATGGCGCATTTCTTCTCTGCTGCTAACACAAGAAGTTCGTCTGTGGGAGCTGAGGTAAGCACTACACAGCCAGCACCGTTTTGTATTGCTGCAGGTGCGTATGCATTGCCATCTACATGCTCTCCGGAAAATGCAACAAACAGTCCGTCTGTGGTTACCTCACGAGAATCAATTGCTACACCCCTAACCACACGATCACTATTGGCAGTCAGCAAAGTAGCTTCTGTAGCTGCACAAATAGAAGCAACATCCCAAGTAAACATGTTATCCTCCCCACGCTTAGGAAACAGGCTGTACGCCCATATCGCTGAGCGCCTCACTCATAATTGACGAGAAAACCGGCGCAGCAGAACTTGAAGCCAGATAACTCGTTCCGTTTAGACCAACGTAAACCATAACTTGAGGGTCATCGGCATTTGCAAAACCAATTAAAGAGCTTAAGTAGACGTTTTCCTTATAGCCGTTCTCACCAGCTTGCTCGCCTGTACCGGTCTTGCCGGCAACTGCATAACCGTCTACCTTACCAGCAGCACCCGTACCCTCATCTACGACAACCTGCATCATTGTTGTCATCTTTTGAGCAGTCTCTTCGGATATAACCTGCTTGTTATTGCCAGACCAATCGACCTTCTCACCACCCTTGGAGATTAAGAAGTGAGGAGTGGTGAGTACACCCTTGTTAGCAACAACGCCTATAGCGCGTACGATTTGTACCATGGGCATTGCGGTACCTTGACCAAACGACATAGTTCCCAGCGTAGTACCTGTATATTCGGAGCGCTTGGGCACCAAACCTTCAACCTCACCGGGATAGTCAATACCAGTCTTGGAGCCAATGCCAAACTTCTCCACACCCGCCGCAAAGGTATCTGCACCATTTGCACGGCCAACCAAAATTGAACCTGTGTTAGAAGAGCGACGCAGAATTTCTATGAGCGACATATCCATCGTGTAGTCACGACCATCGTCATCCCTTACGATATCGTCTCCCACCTTCACACCAGCAGGTACCGTAAGTACAGAATCGGGCGTCAAAATGCCGTTATCAATGGCAATGGACATGGTAAGAACCTTAAACATGGATCCAGGCTCATACGAGCTCGAGACCATCTTTAAGGCCAGCTGTTCATCGGTATAGGATGTAGGATCGGTAATGTTAAGAAGAGGCGTAGAGCATGCAGCTAAAATTTCTCCGGATTTAGGGTCTGTAACCATAACCATGCCAGACTCTGCACCATATGTCTCGATAGCCTCAGTAATTTTGTTCTCTGCTACTTGTTGGACATCTACGTCTAATGACAATACGATATCCTGACCATTTTTTGCTTCGGTGATTTGATTGGCTCCACCTGCAATAGGAGTACCATCAGCACCAACTTCCATGGTCATTTGGCCATTGGTGCCACTCAAAATCTTGTCGTAATACAGCTCAAGACCCGTAAGACCATTACCATCGGTACCTACAACACCCAAAATCTGACCAGCAAGCGATCCATAGGGATACACACGCTTAGTATCTGCTAGGTAATAAATACCGGTCTGCTTTGCCTTTTTAAGGTCCTCTTTAAGCTGCTCTATAAGTGGTAAATCAACTTTGTGCTGAATGTAGGCAAAAGTGGTATTTTGAGATAAAACTGCCCTATAGTCTTCCTGTTTGCCACCCAAGTCTTGAGCCAAAATCTGAGAGGTAATATCTACATCAGCCACCTCTTTGGGGTTAACGTAAATAGTTTGGCAATCCTCACTCGTAGCCAGCACATTACCATTGCGATCATAAATCGTACCGCGCTTGTATGAAATGGTAATAACATTGGTATGGTTAGCATGAGCTTTTGCAGCTAAACGAGGTGCATCAATAACCTGTAGATACACTAGGCGCAAAATAACAAGCAAAAAGAGTCCCACAAAAATAACGGGAACCCAACCAAACTGACCTACAGCAAGTAATGTATTAGAGGACTCGTTAGATCCTAAGCCCCTACGAGAAGTGCGCGGCACCTCATCATAGGAGGAGCCGCGAACACGTCTTTTGTTTCTCTGTCGATTTTTACTACCCACAACAAAGATTGTATTACTTTACGCTAGTAGAAGCGTTGGTCTTAGTGGACTCGTTAGTGCTCTTTTTGCTGCCCTCAATCTGCTTGTCATTATCGCCGGTAGAAGCTATAAAGCTATCCTGTGTGCTGCCACCAAGACTAATAACTTCAGTTTGAGAAGCACGTACCATACCGTAATTTTGTGTAGCAATACGATCAATACGAGAACTATTAGAAAGTGCAGAGGACGTTACCTTAAGGTCATTTTCTAGACTTTGTGCCATTTTAATTTGGCTGCGAAGCTCTGCATTTGCCTGTAAAGAGCTTGCGGTAGCAGCGTAAAGCGTTACACGCGTAATGGCCAGCACTGCAAAAACCACAATTGCTAAAGCTGCCATACGAACGCGAGACAAAAATACATCGGATACACCTTGGCGTACACGCGCATCAAGGCCGGCGCCCTCTACAACCTCAAAGGCAGGACGAGTCTGACGCGCAACGCGCCTACTCTCCTGAGCCTCAAGGCTTTGCGCCTGTGTAAGTGGATAAGCCATGATGTTGGTGCTCCTTATGGTGTAAATCAAATGTAGTGATACTGCGTTTATAGTGTGTTAGAGCAAGTGTGTGGCTACTTGTTGTTACGCGGAGCAAAAAGCTTTACTGCTACGCGCGTCTTTGCACTGCGAGCTCGAGGGTTCTTCTCGATCTCTTGCTGCGTTGCAACAAGTGGTTTACGCGTTATAACGTTGAGTATCGGCACCTGGCCACACATGCACACCGGAAGTTCCGGAGGACATACACAGCCTTGAGAAAGCTGAGAAAAAATATGCTTAACGATGCGGTCTTCTAACGAGTGATAGCTAATGACGCAAATCCTACCACCTTCATTTGCCCAGCGAACTGCCGCGCGAAGCCCCTGTTCAAGTACTTCAAGTTCATGGTTTACTTCAATACGAAGCGCTTGAAAGCTCTTACGTGCAGGATGTCCACCATGACGCCGTGCAGCTGCAGGAATACCTGCTTTGATAACCTCCACCAGCTCAAGCGTTGTTGTAATTGGCGCTTTTGCTCTGTGGTAAATCATCTGCTTGGCAATGCTTTTTGCGTAACTCTCATCCCCATACACGCGAAGAATCCGAGCGAGATCTGCTTCGTTATAGGTGTTTACGACCTCTGCTGCGGTTAGGGTGTTATTACCCGGATCCATACGCATGTCGAGTGGGGCATCCTCGTGATACGAAAAACCCCTCATGGGAATATCGAGTTGTGGAGATGAAACTCCAAGGTCAAAGAGGAAACAATCCACACCAGATACGTGGGCTTGCAAGAGGAGGTTATCCAAATCGCCAAAGTTTCCCTTAAGAAACGTATGATGTGCGCCTGGAACTTCCTTCTCAAAACGTTGTGTTGCTGCTGCTAGAGCCATATCGTCCTGATCAATTCCTATAGATAAGCCTTCTGGAGCTACCAGCTTAGCCATCTGTATGGTGTGACCAGCACCGCCCAGCGTGCAGTCGCATACAACGTCTCCCTTTTGGGGGTCCAACGCTTGAAGGACCTCATTAAGCATTACGGGAACGTGCCGATATTCTTCTGTCAAAGCGGTCCCCTTCACTAGCCAAACAGGAGTGAATCAAAGTCGTCATCCAGGAAGCTTGCTTGCATTTGCTCCCATTTAGAGGCACTGAAGATCTCAAAGTGATCCACATTGCCCACAATCTCGAGTTCGCGGCCGAGTTCGAACTTCTCGCGAATTTGTTCCGAGACTTTACTCAAGGCAATACGACCAGCAGTATCAATATCAACTGTAGTAGTAAGCGCCGAGAGCCTACGACGGATGGCGTCCTGCTCCTTATCCTTTGGGTCAAAGCCCTCAGGAAAGAAACTTTGCATCCACTCCTGATGTCCTTCAGGGGTAAAACCACACAACGCGCCATGAAAAGGAACCAAGCAAACCTTATTAGCAAACTGCTTGCGGAAGTCCGCAGGAAGGGTGAGACGGGACTTGACGTCTAGGTTTCGATTGTAGTGGTCGGTCAAATACATACTCACCCTCCTTTCGCTTTGCGGTCTGCGTGGAGTCGTGTCCACGTTGCGTATACATAACTATACGTTCTTTTGCAACATTTCTCAACACTTTCCCCCACTTTATCCCCCAAATTCCCCACCTTTGGGATGATAAAAATGCTTTCAGCCTTTCAACCACAATATATTGTGGTTAAGCAACAAAAGACCCACTACTTGTATGGTTAAGTAGTGGGTTAGACGGTGGGTGACTTAAAAAAATTTTTATGATATTAGTGATTCAAATATGTAGGCACGGTGGATGCAAGCTTATGACTGCAACCTTATGAATGAGCGCGTGGATGAGCCCCCATGTAAGCCATGCGCACGTGTGTACGATCTACATGTGTGTACAACTGTGTAGTGGAAATATCCGAGTGTCCCAAGAGTTCTTGCACCACACGCAAATCTGCACCGCCCTGCAACATATGGGTAGCAAAACTATGCCGCAACGTATGAGGATGCAGCCCCATAAGTCCAGCTACACGACCATACTTCTCGACCAAGCTATGCACAGACTGCCGAGAAATTCGTCCGCCTCGTACATTCAAAAACACAGCCGAAGCGTTCTCATGAGTAACATGCGAGCGCACAAGTCCACTACGCCACTGTTCCAAATACTCTTGCAGAGCACACGCAGCCGTTCCCATAATGGGAACAATTCGTTCCTTGGAACCCTTGCCATATACGCGCAGCACTTCATCTGTCAGCAAGACATTTTGCAAGTCTAAGCCACAAAGCTCAGACACACGAAGTCCACAACCATAGAGAACTTCTAATATAGTACGGTCACGCTGGGATGCAGACGTTTGTAAAAAGGGCTGGTCTAACAACGCCGCAGCTTGTTGAGGAGAAATAACATCTGGCAGACGATCGGGCTTTTTGGGTAGTGGAATATCCACTGCAGGATGAGAGTCACAAATTTGTTCTGCCACCATAAAACGGTGAAAACCCTTTATTGCAGAGGTGGCACGTTCAACAGAAGAGGATGCCAGCTCCAACGAACTAAGCGCTTGGAGGTATCGTTCAACATCCGAACGCATCACTTGTGCTGGCTGAGAAATGCCCTGCTGTGCCAAATACGTTGTATACCGCAACAAATCTCGCCCGTATGCCTCCACGGTATTGGCCGCACTTCCCCGCTCAACCGCAAGATAGGCCACATACTCTTTAAGGGCACGAGCAAGATCCATATGTATATCCTTTAGTGAGAAACCCCATTAAGCAGCGCACGAGCATGTTCCAAAGAAGCAGCGTTGGTATCTCCAGATAACAACCGTGCAACCTCCGCCACGCGATCTTCTCCTACTACTTCATCAATAAAGGTCTGAGGAATGGTATCTTGCTTGGTGCCATCTGTTTTGTGCACTACGTAATGACGTGTTGCTGCAACAGCAACCTGAGCCAAATGAGTAACTACTAACACCTGATGTGTGCGTGCCAAATCTGACAGTACTGCTGCCAATGCTACTGCTGTAGCACCACCAACACCTGCATCTACCTCATCAAACACCAAGGTATCTACTGCATCTGCCTCACCCAAAACCACCTTGCAGGCAAGCATAACACGACTAACCTCACCGCCAGAGGCAATGCGACGTAAGGGACGCGCGCTCATACCAGCGGCAGGTTTATACAAAAGTTCTACTCTGCTAGGACCTGTACTCGTCCACTGATTACGCTCAAGACGTTCCACATCAATCTGAAGCTCTGCCGTACCCATTTCTAAGCGATGCATTTGCTCAGTAATGCGCTGTGCAAGTAAGGGGGCAGCCGCTAAACGTGCTGCATCAAGAGCATCAGCTGCATGAGCTAAGGTTTTCTCGGCAGCATCAAGGACAGCCTGAGCATCACGTAAAGCTTGGCCGTTATCACCTGAAGCATCTACGACACCCGCAGCCCATGCACGACGTTCAAACACGTGCTCCATACTTGGACCATAGCTACGTAATAGACCTTGCAAACGTGACATGCGAGTTTGCATGGTATTAAGTTGCGCAGGATCAAACTCCATTGACGAACGATAGTCTCGCAATTCACGAGATACATCTTCCGCGTCCAAAAGCGAACTTTTGAGAATCTCAATCTTATGTATCAAGGCTGTATCATAACGCGCTGCAGTCTCAAGGCTCGTAATTGCCTCCGCAAGCTTATCAAGTGCTGCATCATCGTCAGAAAGCGCACTATGAGCACTTTCTACATTGACAAATAAAGACTCCGCATGCTGTGCAATATCAAGCGTAGATTGTAGCTGCTCGAGTTCACCTTCTTGAGGTGCAACTTCATCAATACGAGCAAGCACAAACTGAGCCTCATCTAAACGACTAGAGCTTTCTTGCGCAGCCGTTTGTATGTGTTCTAATTCTTGTGCTGCTGCGCGAGCAGCAATCAAAGCCTCACAAAACTTCTCCTTGGCAGGATTGACCGTTTGAGCTGCCCAATTATCCAAAAGCTCCACATGTGCTGCTAAGGATAGTAATTGCTGATGCTCATGCTGACCACACAAATCTACTGTTGCACCAATACCTTGTGCCAGCTCATGCACGGAAGCCATTTGTCCATCAATATCTATACGACCACGACCCGTTGTACTTACACGACGACGAATCACGTGTCCATCGGGATCATCTGACGAGAATATCCGACCTTCTACCAACAACTCCTCGGTACCCTCGCGCACAGAAGAGCTATCTGCGCGCTCGCCAATGAGTAGCTTAAGCGCACCTAGCAATGCTGTTTTACCCGCACCTGTCTCGCCCGTCAGAACAGTAAGACCACTTGAGAACTCAAGTGACGCATCCTTGATGAGCGCCACATTTTGAACATGTAGCTGATCAATCATCTATTTTCTCGTCCTTCCGTAAAATACACGGGAGACAGAATTGTAAAAGCTAGAAGGACCACCATCAAGCAGCACAATGTCACCAGGACCTCGACGTACACATGCCAGCTCCACAGCCTTCCCCCTATTTGCAAGCTGACCATCGACAAATGCGGAACGATCAGCAGGGCGATCATGCGAAGTAGCAATCTCTACCACATCAGAAGCACCCGTCATAAACGAACGCGCCAAAATAGTATGCGGTGCAATGGGAGTAATGAGCATACCCTTAAAATCAGGATGCACAATGGGACCACCAGCTGCCAAAGCATAACCCGTAGAACCTGTAGCCGTAGAAACAACCACACCATCACCGCGCAAGCGATCAATATGGTGGCCAGAAACCTCAACATCAAACTCAATCATGTCACCATCGGCACCACGAGTAACCGCCAATTCATTAAGGGCAAAATAATGAGTAACCTCAGCCTCACCTGTTTCTTTATCCGTCATATGCAACTCAACATCCAAAGCGGTACGACGAGAAACATGCATCTCTCCTGCTAAAGCAGAAGCAACGCTGCCCACCACGTTTTCTGAATCTCCAGCAGTCAAAAACCCAAGGTGCCCAAACGATAAACCAAGCAAAGGAATTTCTGCATAGGAAACAATATTTGCCGCGCGCAGCAATGTACCATCTCCACCAAGAGAAACTACCAAGTCACTTCCCTGGGCGGAAGTAACACAGGTAGGATATTTTTTCTTATCGTGAGCCCAGCTAACTTCTATACCCTGAGCCTCAAGCCAGTTAGAAATTTCCGAAGCAGCTTCTACAGCAACGGGACGAGAATAATTTGGCACCAAAAGGACCTTCATGAAGCTCCTCCTTAGCTACACGACAGACATAAAAAGTGTATCACCGCATACTAAGAAGTGGTGATTTGAGCAATCGCTTTAGAAAAATCTACGGAGCTTCTTTGCTCGCCTTTACTTGCAAGCAGCAAAAACTCATGGTTTCCTTTGTGCCCCACAATAGGACTGGCACACACATCAAGCACAGCAAAACCTTTGTGCAAAAGGTCTTGACTTACCGTTTCCAAACACTCCAACCAAACAGTGGGGCTGCGCACCACGCCGCCCTCTTCCACTTGATTGCGAGCGGTCTCAAACTGAGGCTTTACCAGAGTAAGAAATGTCCCGTCCTCACGCAGTAAATCCCATACTGCGCCCGCAACAGCACGTACCGAGGTAAACGAAACATCACAAACAGCCAAATCAATAGTACCTACACGCTCGGGTGTTGCAACGTCCACAATGTTAGTTCGCTCTAAAAGCGTTACACGTTTATCGTTACGCAAAGACCAATCAAATTGAGCATAACCTACATCTACCGATAAAACCGACGCAGCTCCATGGCGCAATAAACAATCTGTAAAGCCACCGGTGGAACAGCCTACGTCCACACAAGCACAACCTGCAGGATCAACTTTAAATGCAGTTAAGCCGCGCTCGAGTTTTATCCCGCCGCGGCTTACATATACATTTCCTCCACGAACATGGAGTTCTATTCCTGGTTTAACCTGCTCACCTGCACTGGTGAGCTTGCGGTTAGTGGTAAATACATCGCCAGCCATTACGGCTCGCATGGCATCGCTGGTCGTTGCAAAAAAACCTTGATTAACCAGCTCCACATCAAGACGAACACGAGCCATACTAACTACTCAATCTCAGAATCAGAGTCAGAATCAGCCTGAGCCTCTTCCTCCATTTGAGCCAACTCCTGAGCCGTAAAGTCTACTTTATCTACCATATCTACTGCTTTAGAGCCCAAACTAATGGCCTCTTCAAACAAATCCAAAGACCGCTCAAGAGATGTATCCTTATCGCGGACAACACCCACAATCTCATCTAAGCGACCAACAATATCATCAAAAGATTTGTATGTAGAGGTATCAACCCTTGCCATAGCTATTCCTCTACCTCATCAGAAACTTGAGCTGCATGTTCCAAAGCAGAATCTGTATGTTTGACTGATCGTACACTCACATCAAGCTCTGGCGTCGTAGCAAACAAATCCTCACCAGCCTGAGCTGCAAGAGCTATAGCTCCTAATACACCATTAATAAAACGAGAAGACTCATCTGTACCATAATCGCGAGCGAGCTCTACAGACTCGTTAATGCAAACAGCAATGTCTACCTCGTCGATGCATAGCATCTCACACACAGTCAAACGCAGTAAATTGCGGTCCACTGCCGGCATGCGCATAACTTCCCAACGCTTAGAAAAACGACTAATAATGCCATCAAGCGCAGGAATCTTATCGCTCACTGTTAATGCGAGGGTTTGGGCATATGGGTTAAGAGGTCCATCGGACAACGCATAATCACCCGATAGCACATCTAAGACACTGCGACCAGTTGCCTCAGCCTGGAATAAAATCTGAAGTGCCTGACTACGTGCAAGCCTACGTGTTTGATAAGCGGGAGTGCTCAAACCTACTCCTTGGGAAATACGAGACTATCAATGCAAACATTAACGGCACTTACATTTACGCCAATCTGCTCGGTAATAGCCTGAGATGCTGCAATACGAACTTGCTCAGCCAACTTGGTAAAGGTGTAGCCAAAGAAGACTGCCAAATGAACCGTAACGATAAGACCATGCTCGTCAGATTCGCACTCTACCGCACGACCAGACTGTACCGTCTTACTCGTAAATACAGAAATGAGGCTCGACGTAATATCGTTGCCGCCTACGCGAGCAACGCCCTCTACCTTGTTTACAGCAGATGTAACAACGGTACCAATAACACTCTTAGAAATACCAATGCCAGAGATCAAAATCTCGGTCTGTTCCATAGGAGTTCCTTTCACAC
This sequence comes from Atopobium fossor DSM 15642, assembly GCF_000483125.1. GTDB lineage: Bacteria > Actinomycetota > Coriobacteriia > Coriobacteriales > Atopobiaceae > Atopobium > Atopobium fossor. Next base: position 463,760 of record NZ_KI519553.1, on the reverse strand, counting down.
TACGAGCCACACTCACTCTGGGCAACGCCTTACTATCGTACTAGACGCGCTGCACAAACTTGCCAGTGCGGGTATCAACCTTTACACGCTCGCCCTGATTAAGATACATAGGAACCTGAATAGTTGCACCGGTCTCAATAACAGCAGGCTTGCTGCCACCCTGTACGGTATCGCCCTTGAAGCCGGGGTCGGTCTCGATTACCTCTACCTCGATAAACATGGGAGGATTAACGCCCAAAAGCTCAGTGTCTGCATACAGCAACTGACACACATCATTCTCTTTGAGCCACTTTGCGTTATCACCAATGTAATCATCGGAAACAGGAATCTGATCGTAGGTTTCCATATCCATAAAGTTATATGCATCGCCATCATTGTAGAGATACTGCATCTCCTTGGTGATAAGTTGCACGCTCTCAAACTTAGAACCAGCGTTGCAAGTCTGATCAATAGTGCGACCATCGCGCAAGTCCTTAATCTTGTAGCGAACAAATGCGCCACCCTTACCAGGCTTTACATGCTGAAACTCTACGATGGTGTAATACTTGTTATCAATCTTAAGACCCATACCGTTCTTAAAATCAGCAGTGCTAATGCTTGCCACAATAACTCACTTTCTATTTGATATTTGCCTATTGAGGCAAATTATTCACAGGTACATTTTAGTATACCGTTGTATGCCCACTTATCGAGAAGCGCGATACAGACTTAACAGGAGATACAAACAAGGTCATGCGATGATTTAGTAAAGGGCTTATAGCCATCTGCAGTAACCACGCCAAAATCCTCCAGGCGAATGCCAAATTTACCAGGCAAATAAATACCGGGCTCAATGGTTACAACCGAACCCTCGGCAATGGGCAGATCATACAGGCGACCAAAATTAGGTTTCTCATGAATCTCTAGACCAACGCCATGACCTAAACCGTGTTTAAAGTAGTCACCATACCCAGCATCTGTAATAACCTTAACGGCTAGGTTATGGACATCCTTACCAATAACACCAGGCCTTACATACTCCGCGCAAGTCTCGTGAGCTAAACGTACTATATCGTATACCTTCTTCTGTTCTTCAGAGGGAGTGCCTATGCATACAGTACGTGTCATATCGGAATGATAATCGTGATAGCCAGCACCATAATCAATAACAATAAGATCGCCTACCTGCACTACGGTAGAGCCAGGTTGCGCATGAGGATTTGCACCATTTGCGCCTGTAGCAATGATAGTGTCAAACGATAGCGCGTCTGCGCCATGTGTGAGTATATAATTTTCCAGCGCTACACGAATGTCTTGCTCGGTCATACCGGGCTTGATATAGCTACAAATGTACTCAAAAGCAGCATCGGTAATATCCTGGGCATGCTGCATAAGTTCTAACTCTTCTACATCCTTAACCATGCGCAAAGACGCGATGTCACCATGTAAACGAGGTAACATACAAGCACCAGAAAGCCGATGTACGCTCATTGTGAGGTCATCGTAAAACGCCAAATCACAAGTATCTTCTATACCAACCATACGACTTTGCGTCTGAATAATAAGATTTGCAGCCCACATTGCTGGGTCTACAAGCTCCATATCTATAGTCCACGCAGTATCCGCACCCATGCGTGTAATAAAGGTATTGTAATAACGAGAGTCTGTATGTATATATTGGTTTGTTGCCGTAATAAATGCAGTGTGTGCGATTTCGTTGTCAAAGGTACGTTCAGAACCCGTAAGCCAGCGCAAATCTGCATTATTTCTCAAGATTACTGCATCATAACCACGCTGCGCCATTACCTCACGCAAACGATTGATGCGTGCCATACACACTTGTGCATCTGCCATAAGTAAACATCCTTTCCGATGATAAGATCCAAATATGTTAAGCGTACGACCTAGATTACTGATGGCCTGCATTACTACTTGCTTATGTGTTAGAAAGCAACTGCTTGTGCAACACACACCAAGCCTGGAGGTGTTCGTAAAGCAGCTCATCTGGTACAGCCGTATAACGCACACGACCCATTGCTAAAGGCAAGGGCAACAAAAAACGATTGGTACGTGCAAAACAAACTGCCTTAAGTGCATCAATAAGTTCTTGTGCTTGTACTTCACACGCAATCTGACCAATACCCAAGCTGGTAAGAAGTGCATCTTGGCTATACATCAAATCCATATCCGCTTCTTCAAGACCTACAGATAAGCGTGCGTTTACACGTAAACCCTCTGCAATCTTAAGTGCACGTGGAATGCCATCAAACAAATGATCTAATGCAGCTTCAAAAATAAAACCGTAGGAGTTACTTTGACGTATTGCCAAAGAGGTGGAAGCTTCAATGCGACCACGACATTTAATAGTATCCACTAGCTGATCTACGATAGTTTGTTCATCGTGTTCCATGATTTTCTGAGCCTTTTCCGCTAGACGGCCAAAGGCATCTGTGTTGTCACACACTGCAGTAGAAACAGCGTATGCCAAAGCAGTTTGGAACTGTTCTTCTCCAGTCAGATCCATATAAGTTAAATCACAAAAAGCCATGCGAGGACGAGCCTTAGTTGCTACCACAGGAGCAGAGACTGCTGTGGCACTCAATGCAGGAGGTGTAGTAATACCCTGTACTGCTCCAAGAGCTGTAGTAGGAACAAAAGCAAATTCCATCCCACCACACCAAGCACTTGCAATATAAGAGGCAAGGCCGGCTACCTGTTCGTTACCTGCAAAAACTAGCACATCATCTGCTGTAATGCCTTCATTGCTTAAGAAAATAAATAATTCGTGAGCAATATCAAGGGTTGTTATGTGCTCATTGGCAGGAAGACCTGCTTCCGCAGCAGCAAAACCACCATCCGACAGTTGGCGACAAAGCTCTTCTGCCAAATCACCAGAAACATCTGCACCACAAATAAGCGCTGCTTTACGAGGTTTACCAACCAATAAACGAAGTTCTCGCCCCATGTTGTAGAGTGCGTCTTTACCAATGCGCATATCACATGAACTGCCAGGCAAGGTTATGGACTGGCGAATAACTGATTGCTGAGCTTCTTCCTGACTCATAACAAGCCCTTCTCCCACAAGAGTTGTGCAGTAATTTGTGCAACCTCGTCAAATGTTTTGTTAGTAATACTAACTGAGTAATCAGAGACTTTTTGATACAGCGGACGACGTTTTTCAAACAATTCTTCTGGGCTGGAACATAAATCCAAATCTGGCCTACGATCAGTTCGCTGAATTTGCTTAAGTGAGTCAGACAGCTTGCCTTCTAAATACACAATAGTGCCCATTTCATGCATGAGCTGACAATTATGTTCACTTTCTACAATCCCGCCACCGCAACTTACTAGCAAACTTTTTTGCGACTGCAGACTTTTAAGTGCGTGTGTTTCTGCATTGCGCATAGCTTGCTCTCCACCATCTGCATAAATCTGCGCCAAAGAACAATGATACATGCGTTCTACAATGCGATCTGTATCCGTAAATGGCCGACTAAACAAGCGTCCAATATTGCGCGCTAGCGTGGATTTGCCAGCACCAAGGAATCCCACAAAAAAGACGTGGTCACACCCTTCATGCACAACATATCCGTCATTCAGCGTTTGCACAATACTCCTCGCACGCAGCGTACATTTATCTTGACTTATCCAAAAACATTACGTTTAGTCTGCACAAGTTCTTAGTTTTTAGATTCTATCATCCTCCAGCAGGTCACAAAGACTGCAAGCACCCTACATAAACCAACACAGCACAATGGTGAACACAAAACCTGCTGTAAGCCAGGGCACAAGTGCTATTGTTTTTTGCTTTGTTATAACGCCAAACATTGCGGCTAAAAAGCATCCCGCACCAAAACCAAAAAATACGGGAAGTCCCAGCCATATACTCCATGCAGTAATAAATTTAATATCGCCCATGCCTATAGCCATGCGTCTATTCAGTTTACGAAACGCCATCTCTCCTACAGTCATAAGCACACACAATGCTGCCGAGAAGCCCATATACAATAGAAGTGTTTGTGGCGCACAGGTAAAACGCCATATCAGACCCACAACAGCTAACGATAGTGGAATTACATTTGCAATACTGCGCGTTCTTATATCCTGAGCAGAAGCCAATAGCGATATAAGAACGGCTACTATCACTGTTGTAACTCATCCCCTTCAAACGTCACGTTATTGAGGACTCTATGTTCTGCTATACGGAAGAGTTTGGTGTAAAACAAATCGGTGACTGACTGCGGTCTAACAAGAATGGTAGAAACACCTGCTAGATTACCTGCAAGGACATCAGTAAAGACTTGATCTCCAATCAACACAGCTTTATCGCGTGATACGCCCATGCGCCTAAGAGCTCTCCATAGGGCAAATGGTGCAGGCTTCATGGCGTGATCAATTTTGAGAACACCAAACTCATCGGCCGTTTGTGCCACATCGGTACTAAAAAAGTTATTAGATATCAAGCAAATACGTAAACCAGCATGTTTTGCTCGCTCAACCCATGATTTAACCTCTGGTGGCACCTGCTTAGTACCTTGAGGTACACAGGTATTATCACGATCTAACAAGACGCAGTGCACATCTGCACAAACAAGCTCATCTATGTTTACCTGTGGCAAAGACGCCACATATTTTGTAGCTTGTAAGAAACCCATAGCATCCACCACGTCGCCAAAACATCAACGCTATGACTGAGCCTTTTTAGCAGCCTCGATTACCTGCTGATGCTCCTCATACGTTTTAGAGAAGCTGTGGTTTGAATAGCTGCCATTCTCGACAATAAAGAAGTACAAGTAGTCCGTACTTGCTGGCTCCATTGCAGCCTTAAGGGAAGCAATGCTTGGTGTACAAATAGGTGTAGGCGTCAAACCCTTATTAAGATAGGTGTTATAAGGGCTTTGTGTCTTAAGATCATCTGCCTTGACTTCGCGCTCAAGCACGTAGCCCATAGTGGCATCCGACTGCAAAGCCATCCCCTGCTTAAGACGGTTATAAAAAACCGATGAAACCAACGGACGATCATCTTGTGTTACAGCTTCGCGCTCAACCATGGAGGCAAGCGTAAGAATTTGGTAATCGCTCATAGATATGCCATACGAACTCTGAATATTGGCGCGTGCGGCCTCAAAATTTAAACTTCCATACTCCAACTCATACTGATTGAGCATGGCACGAATAACGCTATCGGCCGTGATTTCCTTACCACTAAAGTCATAGGTTTTAGGACACAAAAAACCCTCAAGAGAGTCGTCTGCAACACCCTGCAAAAACGGGAAATCATGTACATATTTTGAAGCTTTAGCCTGGGCGAGAAAATCATCAGCCTTAATACCTAAGGACTTCTCTACCAGTGCGGCAGTCTTTTTTACCGTAAGCCCCTCGGGAACCGAAAGTTTATTAGCACCTGTATTAGGACCTTCTACAAGCTGACGCACAACATCTTTGACCGACATACCTGTTACAAAAGAATAGGTGCCCGGCTTAAGATTTGAGTCTGCATTTTTAAGCGTAAGCTCTTTCAGAAAATCCTCGCTACTAGAAATTACACCGGCATCCAGTAAAGACTTGGCTACCACCTGAGCGCCAGAACCCTCTGCAATAGTTACCGTAACTTCTTTACCTGCGGACAACCCACCGTTGTTGCCCTGCTGACTATTCATACAACTATGAATAACAAACCCAGCAACAGCTACACATACAAGTGCAATTACAATGGCAATAATTCTAAGTTGCAGACCATTTGATTTTTTGGGCGCCGTAGGACGTTGATAGGAACGAGGACTTTGCACACGTGACGACTGCCTCGGATTGTTTGTTTGAGTATTATCAAAGTGTGCGCCGCGTGACATACGTTGTTGAGGCGATTGAGATTCTTGAGGGGTAGCCATACGCTTCTCCTTTAGTGCTCTACAGATTGAGCGTCCAACCACGATTGCAAAAACAACGATGCAGCAATCATGTCTATCTTGCCGCGCATGTCTTTCTCGGAAAGTCCTTGTTCACGCAAGATACGCTTAGCCTCGCTGGATGATAGGCGTTCATCAACAAATTCCAGCGGCAGACCACATTGCTTTGCAATCTGTTGAGCCTGATCCATCACGCACTGTGCCTGTGGACCATCCTCACCTGTCATAGTCTTAGGACGACCACACACCAAAATATCTGGCTCGTAGTCTTCCAAAATATATCTAAAAGAACGCGCACCCAAAAGTACTTCTTGACTAGGAAGTACTTTGACGGGCGACGCAACGGTTCCTGTAGCATCAGATACGGCGATGCCAATACGAACCTCTCCAATATCTAGGGCAAGTGCACGCACTTATGCACCAATCATGTGGCGAGCAGCTTCAAGAGCAGCATCAATGCCGGCTACATTCTTGCCACCAGCTTGTGCCATAGTGGGACGGCCACCGCCACGGCCACCAACTTTTTCGGCTAGACTACGGACAATATCACCGGCAGCAAATCCCGCAGCTACGGCTGCATCGGTACCCGCTGCAAGCAAGCCAACCTGACCATCAGGAGTAGCCGAAGCCAAAACGCAGGCAATGGGCTGTCCCTTAGCGCCTTCGCGGATACCATCCCAAACACCACGCAGTTCCTTGCTGGATACACCATCAAGCTTAACAAGAGCGCATTTGTAACCACCAGCATCCACAGCATTCTTAAGAGCGTCAGTTATCACATCAGAAGCAGCTCCGCTCATGAGCTCAGCTACACGCTTCTTAGCGTCACGAACCTCCTGTTGTAGCTGAGCTACACGAGACAAAATCTCGGAAGGACGACACTTAAGTTCAGAGGCAATCTCGGATAGTTCAAGCAAGCGCTCATCTACATATTCTATAGCACCAGCACTGGTAACAGCCTCAATACGTCGAGCATTGGAGCCAACAGAGCCCTCAGAAACAATCTTGAACAAACCAAGGTCTGCCGTATTATGAGCGTGAGTACCACCACAAAGCTCACGCGAGAAGGGCTTCTCGGAAGTGCCTGTAGAAAGGACTCGTACCGTATCACCGTACTTCTCGCCAAATAGAGCAACAGCACCCGAAGATTTAGCCTCATCCAAACTCATGATTTGAGTAATCACAGGCTCTGCAGCAAAAATCTCTGCATTGATAAGCCCTTCTACACGAGCAAGTTCATCTGCAGTCATGGCTTCAAAGTGGGTAAAGTCAAAACGCAGACGATCAGGGGTTACCAAAGAGCCAGCCTGGCTCACATGCTCACCCAAAACAATCTTGAGGGCAGAATCCAGCAGATGAGTTGCCGTATGATTGCGGCGAATAAGCTCGCGGCGATTGTGATCAATCGTAGCGGTTACCGTAGCGCCAACACCAACAGTTCCCTCGCGAACAATACCAATATGCGCTGCCAAGCCATCGCCACGGCTTTTGGTATCTGTAACCTCAATAGTAAAGGCCGGACCAGCAATGGTGCCTGTATCTCCCACCTGGCCGCCCATTTCTGCATAGAAAGGCGTAGCGTCCAAAACAACTTCTACCTGGCTATCTACAGGAGCAGAATCGACCGACTGTCCATCAATAACTAAAGCAATTACCTTGGCGGCTTCTACCACATCAGAGTCGTAACCCTCAAAGCGCGTAGGCTCATGCTCGTCAGACAGAGCACTCCATACATTGTTGGCCTGTCCCCACGCATCACGATTTGCGGTTGCACGGGCACGATCGCGCTGTGCAGTCATTTGTTTATCAAAGGTTTCCATATCTACGCAGTGACCAGCATTCTCTGCAATTTCACGCGTAAGATCAATGGGGAAACCGTATGTATCGTGCAACTTAAAAGCCACTTCACCAGAAAGCACGGCACCAGCATCCAAAGACGCAAGTTCGGAAGTAAGACTTTTTTCACCTGCATCTAAGGTTGCAGAAAAACGCTCTTCCTCTGCAGAAATGATACCTTCAATGAGTGCCTGGTTATCAACAAGAGTGGTATACACATCGCCCAACAAAGTCTGAACCTCATGGAAATACGTGTTGAGGAACGCACCCTTAATACCTATCAGGCGACCATGATATACAGCACGACGGAGCAAACGACGAAGAACGTAACCCCTGCCCTCATTGGAGGGAAGAATGCCGTCACCAATCATGAAGGATACGGCACGGGAATGATCTGCCAAAATACGCAAAGACTTATCTATGGACTCAGAGCTGTGATAGGTTACCCCAGCAAGTTTTTCGCCCACATGGATAAGCGAGCGTAAGACGTCTCCCTCATAATTGGAACCCTCATGTTGCATAATGGCAGCAATGCGCTCAAGTCCCATGCCGGTATCAATATTGCGGTGAGGCAAATCAGGCATAGAGCCGTCTTCCTGGCGGTCATACTGCGTAAACACGAGATTCCAAAATTCAAGGTAACGGTCACCATCATCACCGGGTTTCTCGCCCTCAAACTCTGGACCTTGGTCAAAGTAAATCTCGGAACAAGGACCACAAGGACCTGTGGGACCAGCTGCCCAGAAGTTGTCCTCTTCACCCAAGCGAGAGATGTGGTCATACTCTACACCCTGCTCATGCCACAGCTCAATGGCTTCATCGTCATCCTCAAAAACGGTCATGTAGAGACGGTCCTTGGGAAGACCCAGATGCTCTGGACTGGTAATAAACTCATACGCCCAAGCAATAGCATCAGCCTTGGAATAACCACCAAAGGAGAAGTTGCCCAGCATTTCAAAGAAGGACAGGTGACGGGCGTCACCGATGTTATCAATATCATTGGTACGCAAACACTTCTGACAAGACGTTGCACCAATCTCGCGCATGGTCTTGGTTCCCTGGTAGTACTCCTTAAACTGGTTCATGCCAGCATTTGCCAACAACAAAGAAGGATCGTCAGGAATAAGTGATGAGCTGGGATACAACTTGCAGCCCTTTGCTTCAAAGAAGCGCAGATAGTGCTCACGAATCTCTGCGGTGGTCATTGTCTTGTAGTCAGACGTTGTCATGGTGCTCCTCGGTACCGGTAGTAGGTGTATCTGATGTCACAGTACGTGTATTAGTTGTTTCTTCTGAATTGTTTGCATCACGCGACAATCCAATATGAAACGGTGTCGTTCCAAGTTGTTCATTGTACCTGCGAACGACGTCCGCAATGGTGGGACGAATAGAATCTGGGGGTGTTTCTGCCGTAACATTCACGTTCTTTACACGGGGCACAAGCCTTGTACGTTCAAAAAAACTATCGTCATCCAATGCATCAAAGGATGGAAGAATATTTCCTTCACTATCATGGAAGGGTGTGGACTTAAAAATAGCACCTTCATACGACACAATTTGTCTGCCCGTACGTGCTTCAAAGTCGTATACAAAAATACCTTTAAGAGCTGCAGAAAGAGGAATGGCCAACACCATTCCTAAAACGCCACCTAAAGCATTTCCCACAATAATTGCCGTAAGCGACATAATGGGATGAACCTTAACCGCAGACTGCATAACTAAAGGTGAAACCACGTTATCCGTAATATTTTGCGCAACCACAGAAACAATAAGCGAGAAGAGCGCTAAAGCTGGACTTGTAAACAAGGCAAGCAGCATGGCAAGACCGGCCGCAATCCAAGGACCAATAACAGGGATAAGATGCAGAACTCCTACGGTGATACCCATAAGTCCTGCGTAAGGATGACCAATGAGCACAAAGCCCAGATAGCTGAGAAAACCACCCACAAATGACGTAATAACAATGCCGCGCATATAGCCGCCCATAGAACGACTCATAACAGCAAACAGCATGGTCATACCCTCGCGATGCTTAGGACCAACCAAAATTGCAATTTCTCGAATAATAACGGGATAGTCTTTAGCCAGCCAATAGGCCATGACTAAGCCTAAAAACATGGTGAATAAGTCCGACAGCGTACCCATAATATTAGTAACTATGCCGCCAGATAGCTTTCCTGCCATATCGGTTGCTAAACGACTTAACACATCAGACAATGAATTTAAACTTGACGACACCATAGCCTGAACATCTGTCCCTGCAATAGTTTGATGCTGCTGCATAAATTGAATAAACATGTTTTGCAAAGACGTGATATATCCAGGCACACTGCGTAGTAAATTAAGTGTTTGCTCAATAAAAGGTGGCAACAACATAGTAAAAACCATTGCAACCACACTAAGCGTAAAAAGCAACGATAAAAATGCAGCAAGACCGCGGGGAACCTTATGATCTTCAAGCCAATTTGTAACAGGACTGCAAATAAAGCCAATAATGATACCCCATAACATGAGCTGTACTGCTGGCCAAACTTTTCCCAAAATTTGGATGGTAATAAAAAACAGCACTAAACAGCCAATAGCCGCCCATACAAGGGTAAGCATGCGACGGCTATGGGATATATGGTTATTCTCCTGTTGCGAATTAAAAGATGTGCTCACCCGGATACCTTCCTATTGCATCAAAGACTCAGGATCAATCTTTTCTTGAATCTTCCTAAGCGTACGGCGAAGTAATCGGGAAACTTGTACCTGTGACACACCAAGTTTTTCGGCAATCTCTACCTGTGTAAGACCTTCTACAAAGCGCATGCGAATAACTTCTTGCTCGCGCGGAGAAAAATCACGAATAGTCTCTTCGATTACCATGCGATCATCCGCAGTAGAAAGTGCCGTATCTTCACTTACGTACTTATCGATAACGGAAGGTGCCTCTTCATCATCACTTGAGCCGCCCTCCAAAGGTACCGAGCTATACGCACTCGAAGATTCCATTGCCTCTAATACTTCATCCACCGATGTTTCAAGATATTCAGCAATTTCTTCTACAGAAGGACTACGCTGAAGCTGCTCGGTCAAAGTATCGGTTGCCTGGTTGACCTTAGCAGAAAGCTCCTGTAAACGACGAGGAACGCGTACAGACCAACCCTTGTCTCGGAAGTGACGCTTTATCTCACCCAGAATGGTAGGAGTAGCAAAGGTAGTAAATTCTAAGCCACGCTCAATATCAAAGCGATCAATTGCCTTAATAAGTCCTACGGTACCAACCTGGATAAGATCGTCTAACGGTTCACCGCGATTCTTAAACTTAGCAGCTAAGAAGCGCACCAAATTAAGGTGATTAACAATGAGTTGCTCACGTGCATCCTCATCGCCCTTCTCTTTATACTTACGAAAAAGCGCGTGGGTACGCTGCTTATCCCACGCAAGCCTGCTCGAAGAGCGTCGTGTACTAGTTGGCATGTGCACCGCCCGAAACCTTTACCAAGCGAAGTTTCTTGTTGGCGTGATCGACATCATACTCATCGCAAATAGCAGAAAGAAGCAAGTTTGCATACTGCAATGCATCATCATCAGACGATGTGTTATCTCCTAAAGTAAAGTTAATTGCAATGCTGGACTCATCCAACTCAAACACAATATCGCAAGCTTCGGGCTTAGTTGCACAGGCGTATACAAAACCTTCTTCTGCTGCCATACGCAAATCTTCTACATCGTCCACGTCCATATTAATAACAACCGCTAAGTTAGCTGCCATCATACGAACCGAACGAGCAAACAGAGGTTGAGCAGGAACACTCAAACAGACAACTTGTTGGGACATATCTCTCCTTTTACGTGCGCGTTTTATACCTGTTAAGAAACCCGGCAAGAACGCGCGATTTGCGTACTATTCTTTGGAAGCCTCGTCTGCTCCAGCTGTACCATTGGATACATCTGGATAGGTAAAGTATGCAGGTTTGGATTGCTTGTGTGGCTTCATAGAATCTGCGTCATTAACATCCTGCGTGTCAGCAGAAGCACTGTCTTGCAGAGCTGCGGTTGTTTGTGAGGAAGAAAGCCCAAGCTTAGAACTCACTGTCTTGCTTGCTGTAGTAGTAAGTTTGCCTACAATGCCAGCAACACTATCTGCTGCACCTGCAGTAACCTTGCTTACAGCACTCGAAAGATTTGCGCCCGTAGCAGTAACGGTGGACACATCAGATAAAATATCGTCTACACGAATCAAATCAACTGTAATAGCATCCACAGCTACCGAGGTCTTCTCTAGAAGTGGCTCAAGCTGTTTGGAAGACTGCTGCAATTCATCTATCACACCATCCAATTTTTGCACCACAGGCTTAACCTCAGCCACAGCATCGTTAACCGTATTGGTAAGCTCACTCATAGACTTGCGCGAAGAACGCAGGGTCACAGCAAGCTCAATAACTGCCCAAATACCAGCTACCACCAAAACGATAAGTGCAATTTCCATTGGTGACATCGCGTCAACCTTCCCTCAGAACAATAATCTTTTTAATTCTACCCGTTTGAGACGCATGCCTTAACGCACACTAGCATTTAAAGGCAATTACATTTACTCTTCGGGCGGTATGTCCACGTGATCGCGATTTGATGCCTCATAACGCCATGCTTCCCAACCACGCTCCGAAGGCGTAAAGAAGGCTCCTTTAGAAAGCCCATCGGGTAAATACTGCTGAGAAACCCATCCCTTTGCATAATCATGCGGATAAAAATAATCTTTATAACTTTCCGCTCCCGGACGATGACGGTCACGCAAATGCGATGGTACATCCCGCAAAGGACCGTTATGAATTTCTGCCATTGCTGCATTAAGCCCTGCGTAGCTCGCATTAGATTTTGGCGCTAGTGCGTTATACACCGCAGCCTGCGCCAAATTAATGCGGCACTCCGGATAGCCAATAACCTCAACTGCCCTAAAGGCAGCTTCTGCCACAAGAAGTGCCTGCGGGTCCGCATTGCCAATGTCTTCGGAAGCAGCAATCATAATACGACGTGCAATAAACTTGGGGTCTTCACCCGCATCAATCATGCGCGCTAACCAGTACAGCACTGCATCAGGATCAGAACCGCGCATGGACTTAATAAACGCAGAAATAATGTCATAGTGCATATCACCTGACTTGTCATATGGTAGGCCATGGCGCGGATTTGCATCAGCAATATGCTCTTTTGTAATAACGAGAGGTTCTGTAGAGGATGAGGTATTTTTTTCTGTAGACTCAACGGGCTTCTCGGCAGTCTTACCTGACATACGAGGCGTTGCCAATTGGCTTGCCAGCTCTAACGTGGTAAGAGCGGCACGGGCATCTCCACCACAAAGCAATACGATTTCTGCAAGCGCATCATCTGTTAGCGTAAACCTGCCATCCAAGCCAAGCGGTGACTCAAGCGCACGATTAATGACAGAAGTAATTTCCTCATCCGAAAGTGCCGTAAGCTCAACCACACGTGAGCGAGAAATAAGTGCTTGGTTAACTTCAAAGTAAGGGTTTTCTGTTGTAGCACCAATGAGTATGACAATGCGATCCTCAACAGCATGAAGTAAGGCATCTTGTTGCCCACGATTAAAACGATGAATCTCATCCACAAACAAAATGGTCCTGCGTCCACCGGTAAGTAGACGCGATTCTGCCAGCTCAATCTCACGGCGTAAATCCTTAACCGTACCCGTAATAGCAGAGACTTCTACAAACTCTGCATGAGTAGAGTTGGCAACAATACGAGCTAGGGTTGTCTTACCCGTACCTGCTGGACCATATAAAATAACAGACGATAAAACATCATGCTCAATGGCACGACGCAACCACGAATTTGGTCCAACTGCCGCAGCTTGGCCAGCAAAATCATCCAAATTTGTAGGTCGCATTCTAGCGGCCATCGGAGCGTTATTATTTTTAATAATGCGCTGAGCGCTACTAAATAAAGTATCCATATGCGTATTTTACCGCAGTAAAACGCTGGTTTTCTCACTAAGAGAGCCGCAGTGTTGTTTTACGTAATAACAATAAGAAGTTGTTAACTTGCGTTATTTTTCGCACATTTAAACGCATTTTGACCTATGATTGAAACTTCGTAACTTTAGGAAGGAGTGACGGTGGATACCGCGTACGATTTTGCCCCCATTATTGGCATTACGTCTCGCCCAGGCGAAGAAGGGCATACCTGGATTAATCAAAGGTATGCAGACTGCGTTATTGCAGCAGGTGGTATTCCCGTTGTACTTCCCTTGGCCGAGCAAGGTCCTGCTATGGTTTCTCGTTTGCTTGACCTTGTAGATGGCTTGCTTCTTACTGGTGGCGGAGACATTGCTGCCGAGTCTTTTAATGGCAACGTTTATGAACCATACTCAGTGGCAGAGATTCTATTTACTGACGCCATACGTGACCGTATGGAAGAAGCACTGTGTGCAGAAGCTTGGAAGCGCAATCTTCCTATACTTGCAATCTGCCGAGGCATGCAGTTACTTAATGTCTCTCGTGGTGGGCGCATGGTACGCGATGTATCTGAACAGCCAAACATTACAGCAAGTTCGCAAACCCATGTTGCTCCCCCCTTTGATATGCCTTGTCACGCTGTTACTCTTGATAAAAACAGCAAGTTGGCAGGTATTTATAACTCCACGCGCTTAGGTGTAAACTCCTATCACCACCAGGCCATTAGTGCTCCAGGTGAAGGCATAACATTTGTTGGCTGGGCCACCGATGGCACACCCGAAGCACTGGAATGTCCAGAGAAGGACTTTGTGGTTGGTGTTCAATGGCACCCAGAAATACTAGGTACGCAACCAGAGCTCTTTGAGGCATTTGTTGTTGCAGCCACTACCTATAAAAAACAGTAACTATAATTTTTTATCCACAGTTTAAAAATTACCTCTATACTTGCAGAGGCAAAACAACTGTATTGAAAGGCACCTCATGAGTTCTACTGATTCAAACAACAAAGCACTTACCCTTCGCGCAGTTATCATTGGAGCAGTTGGATCTGTAATCCTTACCGCAAGCTCTTTGTTTATTGCGCTACGAATGGGTATGCTACCCTGGCCTATTTCGTTTGCCGCCATCGCTAGCGTGTTAGCACTTAAATTATTTAAGTCCAATAACCTCCATGAAGCAAACGTTATGCATGCAGCCATGAGCGCTGGTTCCATGATTGCAGGTGGACTTGCATTTACCATTCCTGGTCTTTGGATAATGGGTCTGGGGCAAGACCTTGCCATTCATGAGGTTCTTATTGCTGCATTTGCTGGTACTATTGTTGGCCTAGTTGCATGTGCAGCCTTCCAGCCCTACTTTATTCGTGAGAAAAAACTTGCCTACCCCATTGGTACGGCTGCGGCAGATACCTTAACTGCCGTTGGTAACAACGGTGCTGAAGATGCCCCTGCTTTGTTTTGGGGACTTGGTCTGTCGGGCGCATACGCTGCTGTACGCGACGTTTTACACCTTATTCCAGCAATTCTATTTAAATCAGATGCCATTCCTGGCGTAGTTTTAGGAATCTATAACTCCCCTATGAGCATTGCTATGGGCTTTGCTGTAGGCGTCGTTCCTACTGCTGTTTGGTTTATCGGTGCCGCCGTTGGCCACCTTGGTATTGTTGGTGCTCTACCCGCAGCCGGCATGGTTGAAACCGCAACAGCATTGGACATCCGCACAAGCTTAGGCCTTGGTCTTATGTTGGGTGCTGGTGCAGGAACTATTGTTGCCTCCACCCTACGCAACAAGAAGATGCGCTCCACCCATTCTGACGAGAAACCCATGGAGAATGCAGCTTCGGCCACTCCTAGCAACAACACAAACACCGAAACATCTATGCGGCTGAGCACCAGCCCTCGCATTATTGCTATTGTTTGTGCGCTTGCCGTTGCTCTTATCTGCACAGTGTTGCAACTGAGCATTCTGGTCTCTACGGTTGCTGTAGCAGCAACTTGGTTCTGCATTTACCTATCTGCTTGGCTTACCGGCACCACAGGCATCAATCCCATGGAAGTCTTTGGCATGCTTGTGCTGTTACTCGTACAAGCACTCTTTAGAATCACAAGCATGAAACTCCTGTTTTTAATTGCGGCTATGGTTGCTGTTGCCTGCGGCATTGGCGGCGATGTTATGAATGATCTTAAGGCTGGAGACCGTCTTGCCACCAATCCTAAAGACCAAATGACGGGCATGATTGTTGGTGCTTTGGTTGGTGTGGTAGTAGCTTCTTTGTTGCTTATGGGCATGTACCAAGTGTATGGCGGGAACGCCTTTGGTCCTCAGAGCACCTTTGTAGCAGTACAGGCCGCTAACGTTGCAGCTATGGCCGGTGGTATTGCACATCTTCCTGCTTTTATCGCAGGTCTTGGTATTGGCGGTATTTTAGCTGCCTGTGGTCTTCCCGTAATGACACTTGGCCTAGGTGTTTACCTTCCCTTCTACATGTCTTGTGGTGCAGCCATTGGAGCAACTCTCAAGTTTGTTCTTGAGAAAACCGGTAAGCTACAAAACTCCAAGGCAGATAGCACTGTCTCTGGCATTTTGGGTGGAGAGAGCTTGGTAGGCGTACTCATTGCCCTCGTTGCTCTCTTCTCGTTTATGCGCTAACTGCTATCTATGCAAAGTAGCTGTACTGCGGAAAGAATTTTGCTGTAGAAGGATCTATATATTGGCAGAGAGCTGCAAAGTAATCGTCTGTCATGGCAGAAATGTAATCCACAGCAGTCAAATCTAGATCCTTCTGCCAGTCATACTCCTTTTTATAATAAGAAAGTGAGCGTTCAAGCGGCAAAATATGATGCTCAAAAATAGGTGTAGTTGTATCACCACAACGCATCCATTCAAGACATTTTGCATAAACCATAGCAAACATTTGTGCAATATTTTGTGATAAGTCCCCTGCTACTTCACTTGCTAAATAAATTTTTTTGTAGTTCTCACGCTTAGCACGACGCATTTCTTCAAAGCTTTCCTCGCTCATAGAGATGCGAGAAGCACCAAGGCTGTGAGATACAATATCTATTGCAAAAGCAGAAAGTGCCCAAGCATTGTAGGCACCACCCATACCATCATCAAAGGTCTTCTCGGTAGCAATGCCAGCACGAATGGCATCCTGACGATCTTTACCAATGTAAGCAATAATGTCAGAGATGCGTACAACACATCCCTCAAGCGTCATAGGACGTAAGTGTTCAATCACATGAGGTGCATCATTCCAGCAGCTCTGAACCACAACGTCAAAGTCCTCAAACGTAGACAGATTGCTCAGCTCTAACACCTGTTGTTCAAATTCTCCGTTATGGCAAATGGCTCCATCAAGCATTTGCAGGCTCAAATTGCGACCGTATAACGTATCCAGCACACGTACACTCATAACATTGTGGAAGAAATATTTACCAGTGCGTGCATGATATTCATCATTGAGAAAGCGTTCTCCCGCATGTCCAAACGGCGTATGCCCAATATCATGACCCAAAGCAATGGCTTCAATGAGATCTATATTAAGTCCCAGCGCACGACCAATATTGCGTGCAATGCGAGCTACAAGCTGTACATGCAAGCCACGACGTGTTAAATCATCGTGGGATCTAAACGAGAAGACCTGTGTTTTACCAGCCAAACGATTGTATGCCTGTAAGTGCATAATCTTTTCTGTATCACGAACAAAAGAAGGACGCATGACTGACGCAAAATCATGATTGGTTTGCTCGCGGCGAATAACGTCCTCATTGTTACAGCGGAAGGGATTAATCACTTTACCCGTCTGATATTGTTGTACCAGCTCAGCATTAGTAGAAGAAAGTTCAAGCTGCATATGTGGGGCAAGTGGATTTGTTTGAATTGCCATAGTAAGCCTTTCCTTTTGATTTTATGTTCCCAGCATACAACAGCGCTCGGACACTATTAAAAATCAAAGTTCATTTGCTCTATTTGTGCAGGTAGCACAACTGGTTTTTGAGTCTTTTCAGACGCAGATATTCGCACCTTATAAGAAGGATTTTGAGTACGCATACTCTCAAACAAACGCTCAGCAATCTGTGTATGACCAGCCGTATTGGGATGTTCAAACCCATCCGACAAAAGCGATATGTTAGCATCCAAGAGCGTGGTGCCATCAATTAAGGTCATATTGGAATGAGTTGCTACTGCATGCTCAATAAGCTGTGGTATCTGGTCAAAGCAGCTGTGTTTATGCGTGGGATATGGGCCTACCTGATGCCATAGAGGTGTAAGTACATATGTTGATATTGCTGGCCACAAGGCATGTAGTACAGAAAAGTAGCGATGTATGTCTTTTGAAACACGATGTGCAGTACAAGGCTCATATCGATAATTAATGCCAAAAGCAACCACGATTGACTGAGGCGTAAATTCGGGCAGTGCAGAAAAATCTTGCAAGGTTTCAGGTAAAAACACCTGTCCCCCAATGCCCTGATTGAGCACATCCAGCTTCTTGTGATGCGCCAGCTGATGAGCCCATGTTTTTGCTGGGTCTCCACTTACAAAACCCTGCGTAAGAGAATCTCCTAAAACAAGTAGCTGGTCTTTTTTCTCAAGCGGTTTAAGCACGCTACCATTACATGCAATCGTACGCACTGCACAAGAACGCAATGCCGGTAAAAACACGCGAACACGGGTAAGTTTGTGTATATCAAACAGGGTGGGCGCAGTAGTTTTTGACTCAGGTAACGCAATATGTACTTGAGCTGTTTGTCCATCTTGCATAGCAACAAACAACATACCCTTATGTTTACCATTTACCTCATGGGAAACACCATCAAAGACCTGGGTGCTTTGCCTTTCCTTCCCTTCTTGACATGCAAACTGCTCAGTTAGTTTACGAGAATTCCCTGTTCCCACAGGTTCTTCTCCAAAAGAGAGTTCAATATCCACCAAGGTAGCATCAGTCACAAATTCAAGCGTTGCCCCCGAAGTACAAGTAGCCATCTGTTTATATAGGCCAGGGTGCCAAGCTAAACAACTTCCTAATACAACACGTTGGTTATCTGTAAATCGCTGCGGACAAACCCATCCATCTGCCCGCTCTTCAAAAGCAAGACATCCATGCAAAAAATCACGCGCAAAAGCAAAAATCCAACTGCTATCCACGATGAACACCTACTAAAGCAGAGGTAGATAACGCGGCTTGTTTTACAGGTTTATAGGCTTTAACCAGCTCATCTAAGCTCCACCGAGCATTGGCGGGGCTTGTAGACGGAAGTGTAATAGCAGATAAACCACAGCTAGACTCACAGAGCTTTTTATATAGACGTGCTGCTGTAGAGCCAGTACAAAACACCGTATGAATGGGCGCCATACTAAGTACACGGCTTATATCGTTGGGTACGGGATTTGCAATGGAGGCATCACGGGCACCTACAATGTCACAACTTTTCAGTACATCCCACAATGCTATGTGATGGCGTAACATAAGCGTGATTTTCTCGTCATTTGAAGTTGGAATAGGCTCATCAAACAAGCGAGCCATAACCGGCCAAAATCGGTTACGTGGATTACCATAATTCATATGCACTTCGCGCGATTTTGGGCTGGGAATTGTGCCTAAAATAAGCACGCGACACTGGGCGTCGATGATAGGGTCAAACGACTGAACAAGCCTACTCTCCATCTTGTACGGCTTCGTAAAATTGCTCATTATCGTCTAAGCGCCACACAAACACCTGCCCCATTTCCGAACCTGCAGCACAAGCACAATCAATTGCAAAGCGATCTGCAAGCTGAGAATTTGTGTCTCCACAAGCCAACATAAGCGCACGACCTTCTGGTGTAACGGGCTGGTTTGCAGCAATATCTACCAAACTGTATGCAATAGGCGTAGGCGTATGACCTGCTACAATGCGAGGTGTTAGTCCATCACTATCGGCAAGATGAGTTTTGGTGCCCCAAAAATCCTCACGTATCCACAGTAAATCATCGGGATTTTGGGCATGTAAGTATGCCTCAATAGACTCGTTTGTCCAGTTGTGAGGAACTGCAACAGTACCTGTACGAATACCCGCATGAGCAAAAAAGTATAGTTGCCCAGCTACAGATGTATGAGCATAGAGGGGCAAATTGGCTGCCCATTCCACAATCTCAATACGTGGATCAAGCTCCATAGCAGCAAGCTCACTACGAGTGGTTTCTCCACCATTCATACCCCAGTTATATGCAGCGGTATTATCGTCAGGAAAATATAGAGCATCCAACATAAGGCGTTCATGATTACCCATAAGTACCTGCACGTGCGGAAGTGTACGTACAAGCTGCATAACGCCTACAGGATGTGGACCACGATCAACCATATCACCTAAAACAAAGAATATGTCATCCTCAGACGCAGAAATACGATTGAGCACCCGGTCAAGCGGGGCCAAACGACCATGAATGTCACTCAAGACATATGTTGCCATCGCACTACCCGCCTATCCTGCATAAACATAAATCGGTATGAAAAAGACTACCACAATGCCCCTGTTCTGTTAGTCTTGTATAGAGAAAAACGCAGGAGGATATATGAAAACTGTTCATGTTTGTACAGCTATTATCCACAAAGGGGACGCAATTTTAGCATGCAAACGCTCCGATAACCACATGAATGGCTGGGAGTTTCCCGGAGGTAAAGTAGAACCTCATGAGAAGCCCGAGCAAACCTGTCTACGTGAAATCAAAGAAGAGCTTAATGTTGAGCTTGGTCCTATGTTCTACTACGACACCGTGGAATATGATTATCCAGATTTTCACCTACATATGGATGTTTTTATCAGCCAACTTACAGCAGACCAAACACCTTTGCCTCGTGTACACTCTGAACTGCGTTGGCTTTCTCGCAATGAACTTATGGATGTAAAGTGGCTTGCCGCAGATACCGAACTTGTTCGTGGGCTTGGTGTTATGTGGGAGCAATTATTCTGGGCAGAGCATTTGTAAAAATAGAGACCCGCCACAAAGCCACGTATAATAGACCAAATAAGATACCTATCAGTCACGGGCATAAGGATACTAGTCATGACCGAGCAACCAAATACACCTCAGTTTCAAGATACAGAAGATCAGGTAGTTGAGTCCGCAAGCGCCACTACCTCCAATGCAAAAAACCCAGCAGGCCCAACGGTCTACATTGTTTTTGTTGCAGTTGCGGTAATTCTTTGGTTTGGAGCTCTCCAATTGGCCGATGCTATTGCCTTTCACATTCAATATCTTGGTAGCAACCTCACTAAAGAAGACATTGCCTACTTTAACGAAGAAATGAATAAAGAGCGCCTTTCGAGCGATGATAGTAATCACAGCTATTTGGACCGTAAGACTATCGAGAATTTCTTGGATGACAGCGATATAAGCACCACTTCCTACCAGCTGTCTTAAGCGATGCTCTTATAGCATCTAGCATTTACAACGAAGAAGGAGACTTGTGTGAGTAAAGCAGATACTCTGTTTATCTCTATGTGCTCTGACATCATACAAAACGGCACCACCACAGAAGGTCAGCTTGTACGTCCTCATTGGGAAGATGGTATGCCTGCCTACACCATTAAACAGTTTGGTGTATGCAATCGATATGACTTACGTAAGGAATTTCCTGCCTTGACTTTGCGTCGAACCGCTCTTAAGAGTGCTATGGACGAAATTTTATGGATTTACCAGCGCAAATCAAATAATATTAATGATCTTAATTCCCATATTTGGGATGAATGGGCTAACGAAGATGGCACTATTGGTAAGGCCTACGGCTACCAGATTGCCCAAAAAAGCCACTATCCCCAAGGTGATATGGACCAGATGGACAAGGTGCTCTATGACCTTAGACACACTCCATATTCTCGCCGCATTATGACCAACATGTACACCTTTGCAGACCTGTCTGAGATGAACCTTTATCCCTGCGCATATTCAGTTACATACAACGTAACGCAACATGCAGGTGATGATAAACCTACACTCAATATGCTCCTTATGCAACGCAGTCAAGATATTTTGGCAGCTAACAACTGGAATGTATGCCAGTACTCTATTCTTCTTATGATGGTTGCTCAATCCGTTGGTATGATTGCTGGTGAACTTGTTCATGTTATTAGTGATGCCCATATTTATGATCGTCACGTAGATATTATTAAGGAGCTCATCGCCCGGCCCACCTATCCCGCACCAACAGTTCGTCTTAACCCTGAGGTCTCCAATTTTTATGACTTCACCACTGACGATTTAATTATCGAGAATTACCAACACGGTCCACAAGTCAAAAACATTCCTATTGCGGTGTAATTATGCGCGCTATCGTAGCTGTTACTAGTAATTGGGCTATTGGTTGTAAGGGAAATCTGCTCATTTCTAACAAAGCAGATATGCAACATTTTGTGCAACACACCAAAGACGGCACCGTTATTATGGGGCGCACCACCTTGGAAAGCTTTCCAGGCGCCAATCCCCTGCCAAAGAGACGCAATATTGTCCTCACCCATGATACAAATTGGTCTTGCAAGGGTGCAGAGGTAGTTCACAGTGTCTCTGAGGCACTTACGGCAGCGTCTACTGATAACCCTGATAAGGTGTGGTGCATTGGCGGCATGAGTGTCTATGAGCAATTGCTCAGATACTGTGATGAAGTCATAGTAACCATGCATGACATAATTGTTCCCGCAGACGCCTACTTCCCTAATCTTGATGAAGATCCCCACTGGATGATTACGGCAAGTTCAGAGAAATTTAATACTCCCTCAGATATCTCTTTTCGTTTTGTGACCTATAAACAGGTATAAGCTACACATAGGTAACCACATATAAACAAAAATGAGTTACAAAAAATGTCGTCCCTGCACAGAAGTACATGGACGACATTTTTTAGTTTTATCTAAAGAAGCAGTGTTTGATTATCCCTCAAAACCAATAACCATGCTGTCATACAGCTCAACACGATTTACAGGCTCCCACTTACCATCCTTCTTAACCATATTGATGGTAACATCGCCTTCCTTGGTCTCAAGACTAGAATCACCAAAACCAGTATCCAAAGCACTCTTTACACCAGCACCAATAGCACTAGCGTCTTCGCCCATAAAAGCTTTCATGCCCTCTTCTGTTTGTGCCCACTGAATAAAAGCATCTTGGAATTTGCTTAAAGCAACCGTGAGATCAATATTAGAAACATGAACGGTGGCAATGGCTTTATCACCATTAACATTGACATCAACAATGTTGTACTTAAAATTCTTAAAAACTGCAGCAAGAATATCTTTACCATCTACGCCCAGCTCAGACATATCCTCAAACTGAGCCTCTGCAAGAATCTCATTCACTATGGTTTCATCAAAAGCCATAGCATCATCGTAGGTCTTACTAATGACAGTACTGATTTCTTTCTTGTCTGCGTCTGTATTGCCTTTGCAGGCAGTTAAACCGCCCACAACCCCAAGTGCAAGCACAAAGGCTAAGGCGGTCTTCAACAAAGCACTGGTCTTACGCATAGCATCTCCTCATTACGAAGGTGTAGTGACAAGCCGTTGGCTTATTAAACAAATTTTACCATTCAGGTATCTAAAAAACGGAGCCGTGTTACAAACGACTCCGTTCAACGTGCTATATAAAACGTAAACGCAACAAGTTCATATTTCTGAAAGCTTACTGCCAGTCTGCTACATCAATCCAAGAGAGCAGAGCTTTCTCGTGTTCCTTATGACCACGTGCAAGTTCTGCTGCAGCAACAATAGGAAGCCAGCGATACACAACCTGCTTTGCCAAATCTGCACGGTCGCAGTACATTTCCAAATAGGTGTCTGCAAGCTTTTGATCATCAAACGAGAAAAGCATGTAGGTCATAGCCACATCTGCAGCAGGGGTGCCCTGTGTAGCATGAGCCCAGTCCAGCACAACACAGCCGCCATCTTCCTGCACCAATACATTAGTGGGATTAAAGTCACCGTGACAGATCTTCTCTTCCACCTTCATGCCATCCAAGCGCATAAGAAGGTCATAGCGCGTAGTAGCACTAATGTTGGATAAAGAGTTAATCATACGGGCAAACTTATCCCTCTGACGAGGAAGTAAGGGAGCAGAATGGCTTTGGATATCAAGTTGAAGACCAACAAAGTTACTTATATACTCAGCAAGCTTTGTAGGGTTTTGAGCCATAAGCTCAGACAACATGGTCCCCTGCTCACGAACGGTCTTCATAGCCCAGCCTTCGCCAAGCTCAGACACTTCAAGAAGCTTAGGAGCCTTCACACCCGCCTCGTATACACGAGTAAGGTTAAGCGCCTCATTGAGTACATCAGAAGCGGGCTTACTGCTGTTAAATGACTTAACAACCGTATCGCCACAATCCCATACAACCTTATTACCACGACGAACAATCTCTTGCTTGTTGTTAGAGAGTTCCATAGCGGCACATCCTTAATCCAAAAATGTCTAGTATCCAAACCTTATGAGCTCGAATTAGTCCTCGTAGGTAGAAGCCTCACGACCATAATATGCATCCTGATACAAACTGGTAATCTCAGAAATCAAAGGATAGCGAGGATTAGCACCAGTGCACTGATCGTTAAAGGCCTGTTCTGCCATATCATCCAAGGTATCGAGGAAGTACTTCTCGTCTACATTGTACTCAGCAATAGTGCGCTTAACACCTACATGATCAAACAGGTCGTAAATCTTCTTGATAAACTTCTCAAAGACTTCCTGGTCATCCTTGCCAGTTACACCGCAGAAGCGCGCAGCCTCGGCATAGCGAGCAAGTGTCTTGGGATGATCATACTGAGGGAAGGTGCCCATCTTGGTGGGACGCTCGGCAGAGTTGTAACGCATAACACGAGGCAGAAGCACAGCATTTGCCAAGCCGTGAGGAATATGATGGAATGCACCCAACTTGTGAGCCATGGAGTGGTTAACACCCAAGAAGGCATTTGCAAAGGCAAGACCACCTAAGCAAGATGCATTAGCCATGTGATCACGAGCCTCAACATCGTTGGGGTTATCGTAAGCGCGACCAAGATATTCAAAGACAAGCTTCATGCCACGCAAAGCCATACCATCTGTGTAATCAGATGCCATAACAGAAACAAAAGCCTCAAGACAGTGAGTCAAAACGTCTACGCCAGATGCAGCAGTTAGGCCCTTAGGCTGGCTCATCATATTGTCTGTATCCACAATTGCCATATTGGGCATGAGCTCGTAGTCTGTAATT
Source organism: Atopobium fossor DSM 15642 (assembly GCF_000483125.1). GTDB lineage: Bacteria > Actinomycetota > Coriobacteriia > Coriobacteriales > Atopobiaceae > Atopobium > Atopobium fossor. The sequence goes on along the minus strand of NZ_KI519553.1, from coordinate 438,864 downwards.
GGCCACTTTACACCAGTATCTGCGTCCGTAATGATGGCAAAAGGTGTTACCTCAGAACCAGTGCCGGAACTTGTTGGAATAGCCACAAAAAAGGCTTTTTTGCCCATCTTAGGGAACTGATACACACGCTTACGAATATCCATGAAGTCCATGGACATATCCTCAAAGTTCTCCTCGGGGTTCTCGTACATAGACCACATGATCTTGCCTGCGTCCATAGCAGAACCGCCGCCAATGGCAATGATGCAATCGGGTTCAAATGCCTTGAGTAGCTCAAGACCCTTCAGGGCATCCTGAAGTTTAGGATCAGGAGAGATAGACCAGAAGCTTGAGTGAACAATACCCATAGCATCCAGAGACTCTTCTACCTTCTTGGTAAAGCCACTCTTGTACAAAAACTGGTCGGTAACAATGAAGCAGCGCTTCTTGCCATATACATCCTTGAGTTCTTGCAAAGCAACGGGCATGCAGCCCTTCTTGAAGTAAACCTTCTCGGGGGTACGAAGCCACAGCATGTTCTCACGCCTCTCTGCAACGGACTTGATGTTAAGCAAGTGCTGAGGGCCTACATTGCCAGAAACGGAGTTACCGCCCCAGGAGCCACAGCCCAGCGTAAGCGAAGGAGCCATCATAAAGTTATACAAATCACCGATACCACCCTGAGAAGATGGCGTATTAACCAAAATACGGCAGGTCTTCATAGCGTTGCGGTGCTTCTCGAGCTTCTCGGCTTCATTAACGTTTACATACAAAGAGGAGGTGTGACCATAGCCGCCGTCTGCAACCAAACGCTCTGCCTTGGCAAGAGCATCATCAAAGTTCTTGGCCTTATACATGCCCAAAACAGGAGACAACTTCTCGTGTGCCATTTCCTCAGAAGGATCAACGGAGCTTACCTCACCAATAAGAATCTTGGTGGACTTAGGTACCTCTACGCCAGCAATCTGAGCAATGGTATACGCAGACTGACCAACAATCTTGGCATTAACACCGCCGTTGATAATAACGGTCTTACGAACCTTATCCAGCTCGTCTCCCTTAAGGAAGTAGCAGCCACGACGCTCAAACTCAGCCTTTGCCTCGTTGTATACATCCTCCAAAATAGTAACGGATTGCTCAGAAGCACAAATCATACCGTTATCAAAGGTTTTGGAATGGATGATGGAATTAACAGCTAGCTTAATATCTGCCGTGCTATCGATAATAGCGGGGGTATTGCCAGGTCCTACGCCCAAAGCAGGCTTACCAGAAGAGTAAGCCGCAGCAACCATACCAGGACCACCGGTTGCCAAAATCATGTCCGCAGAGCTCATAAGAGTGTTGGTAAGCTCCAAAGAAGGAACATCAATCCAGTCGATAATGCCCTTAGGTGCACCGGCCTTCTCTGCTGCTTCGCGCACAATCTTGGCGGCGGCAATGGTGCAGCCCTTAGCGCGAGGGTGCGGAGAAATTAGGATAGCATTGCGCGTCTTAAGGCAGATAAGCGCCTTAAAAATTGCCGTAGAGGTTGGGTTGGTAGTAGGAATAACAGCAGCTACAACACCCAGAGGCTCTGCTACCTTCTTGTAACCATAGGCAGGATCATCCTCAATGACGCCGCAGGTTTTCATGTCCTTATATTTGTTGTAAATATACTCGGAGGCATAATGGTTCTTAATAACCTTGTCTTCCACAATGCCCATGCCAGTTTCCTCTACCGCAAGCTTAGCTAGAGGAATACGAGCTTTGTTTGCAGCAAGAGATGCCTCGTAAAAAATCTTATCTACTTGTTCTTGAGAAAACTTTGCAAACTCCGCTTGCGCCTTACGCATAGACGCGAGTCGCTCGGTAAGCGCATCTACGCTATCAATAGGCGGCAGTGCTTTAGCCATGTTTTACCTCCAGGGTATCCAGTGACTTACTTAAGCTTTTTGCTGTCTTCTTAATGATACAAAATACGCTTACCGAAAAGTTGGACTTTTGCTCTTTTTTATAATAAATTATGCCATCTACCTGCAGGTTGACTAGTGTATGCTAGTCAATTTACCCCAAAGTTGACCATGATTTTAGGGTCATTAGTTCAATATGTCTTTTGGTACCTGTTTTTCTAGATACCAAATACATCCCCCGTAAATAACACCAAAGCCAAGCACCAATGTAAGAATAAGAACACCTTGCAAGCCAATTAAAGAAGAAAGTAATGCGTTTAAACCCGAAAAACAAATAGCACCAAGTGCAACAGATTGACTTTGAGCAGAAAGTACCGCAGCACGATATCCCTCAGCCAAATTACGCTGGAAAATCATACGCTTAATTGGAGCGCAAAAACATGAGAAGACAGATTCAAAGATGTATACAATAGGCAGAACTATTGGAGCTACAAAGGGCATGAAGAACAAAGACATGCAAAGCAAACGACCCACATATCCACCTGCAAGTAATTTGCGCTCGCTCATAAAAGTTACAATATGAGGAACAAACAAACCAATCAATGCAGAAACTATAAGTTGAACAACAAGACTTATTCCTGCCAAATTTGCTCCCAATCCGTTTTGTTTGAGTACCACTGAATAAAAGTCTTCAAATCCAACAAAGAAAACAGCTTGAGCAAAATCCATGAGCAAAAGACAACATAAGATATGATTTACTTTTATGTGCTGAAGAAGTCCCATAAAAGAAATATCCCTGTTTGCAAAACTATCATGAGACGTTTTATTGGTTGCTATAGCTATTTCAGCTTGCATAGCTTGATTATTACCGCAAGGCTTTACGGACAAAGCATCATTAACGGGAAATGCAAGACCTACACCAAAACTTAGAACCACCGCAATTAAATCTACTGTAATGCCAATGTTAAAAAGAGTTGCTTGAGCAAAAATGCCACCTAATAGTGCAGTAATACCATATGAAACATAAAAAATTGCATTCTCAATGGAATTGTACTGCACAAGTTTTTTCTCATTAACGTGTGCAATATAGATTGCTTCAAACGATCCGCTTAAGCAGGCCACGCCTATACCTTTAGAAATAAAAGTTGCCACTAAAAGCACGAAGTTTTGCTCGTTAAGAAGCAAAATGTAGTATAAGGCCATAAAACTAAGACCCAACAAACCAACAAAACGATGCCCAAATCGATCACTTATTAATCCACTGGGAACCTCAAGAATGAGCCTGCAAACTTGATAGACTAAAATACCCAAAGAAACTGTAGCAACACTAAATCCCACTTGGGAAAGATAGAACGTTAAAAAATACAAAATTGTGGTGAAGTTAGAAAGGAAAACAAACAGCATATAGAGAACGACTATGCATCTTTCGCTTTTAATTTTCTCCACTACGCATATTCCTTTAGTAAATAAAAATCGAGCATTTCACACAAATCAAGGTATTCTGGACATTCAAGAAAACTAAGTTCTTTATTGCTAATCGTCTGTACTCTACATCCTTCACCACACATTCGTTACTATAAAAAGAATTACGGAGAATGGGAGCTGAAGAAAGCCAAGACACGCAAAATGTCCTGGTTGGAGATTAGCCTTAGTGGTGGAGCTGTACTGATTACCAGCTTGATGGGAACTATAAGGTATTTTACAGGATACGGAATTGACTTTATTTCTGTGGGAAGTTTTATCCTTGCTCTCCTTGTTATTGCACTTAATATAGTTATAAAGCGTGGTGGCTCAGTAGCTGTGCTGATGTTCGCTATAGTAACTTTGCTTTATCTTTTCATCATAGGAATGATAGTCGGCATTCCAACAAAAGCGCCAGTCTTTACCGTCAATAATACGGAAATTAAGCTGGCACATACAACGGCTAAAGAATTGATAGATAACGGATTCGATATTTATATAAATAAAAATGAGAATTCTCATGCAGACTATAACGAATTGATTTCTTCAGGGAGTTTTAAGAAATATTCTGCAGATAGAAGTGTTTATGTAGAAAAAGGTTTTCGGCGTAATGATGCAGCTGTTGAGTATTCTCCATATCTATTCGCAAAGGGCGGTGTTGTTATAGGATCTGTTTGGCTTTATGGTAATGATGATAAGGACATTATTCTTGAAGACTGTAAAGTTGTTCATATTGAACTTAATGAAGACAGTATAAAAGCATTACGAGCAAATTCTATCAGTTGTAAACTTAACGGATTAGATTTGATTGCGCCGATTGAGTCTGAGGAAGTGAAAAAAGCATTCGGAAATAAACTTTGGCTTGCTCCAGACAACCCAAAAGATATAACGGAACTGCACTATGGGATAAAGTGGTCAACCGGAAGCAATCATCTGTTTTGGAACGAATATTATTCATATATCAATTATGACTGGAATAAGAATATGACCTCATTTGAAATTTCAAGTGAAATTGCACGAGACAATGGGTTTTTATGAATACGAAGATGAAATATTTTTGCTAAAGAACATTGAAAATGTCTAACAAAAAAGTGTCAATAAATCAAAAAAGTACTTGACAGAATGCTCTCTGCGGAGATGCGAGAAATGGCAGTCTATTACACCAAATATCACTCGAACCTTATCGGAGCTCTTACGTTTGCAAGTGACGGAGAAACACTTGTAGGTTGCTGATTTCAGAGAGGCGCTATTTTGGCTATGGGGCCCAAAGGCGAGATGGAAAGACGGGATAGTCTTCCGCTCTTTGGAAAGGTGTACACGTGGTTTAGGCCCGTTGCAAAACGGCATTTTTATTCCATCTCTTTCTGTTGGTTTTCCGGGGCAAGCAGCGCGTGGTTATCGCGGCCACACTCCTTAAAAGTTCTCGTTTCATCTACTTTGACGAACCGACTTTTGGTATGAATTATGAGAACATGTTGAGCATTTCTCGCCTTATTAAAGGAGCTTCTCACGCTGATAATATCATCTTTATTGTGTCTCACAACATAGAGTTCCTCAATACTACCGTGGATGCTGTGGTGAACTTGGAAGCTTTTCGCATCTAAGTGAAACCGTAGGGCACAACAGTGATGGCTACAAAGCGGCAGCAAAGCAATGTGTCTCGAAAGAATGATATGCAAGCCTGATATTGATTTTTTCTTTCTCTGATATATTTTTTATATCGTTTAAGTGGTCATGAAGATACATGCACCTGTCTCGATAAGGAGCCGAGATGGAACCTTTAGACAACCAGCAAATAGAACAAAACTCCCCAGAAAAAGAAGGCAAGCGTGACTGGTTTTTGGCCTTCATAGGTTTTATCTGGCTGGCGGGTGCAGTGCTCATCTTTACTCTGTACATGAGTGGAGATCTAGGCAGCTCCTTTACTATTCCACGCATAATGTCGTTTTTCTATGACGCCTTTGGTATTATTCCTGCATCTGTCTTGCAGTTCATTATTGCTACGCTTTTCATAATCTTTGGCTTAAGAAAGAAGAAGTAACCGTTCTTCTTTCTTCTTCTCGACCATGAGCACAATTGGATGATACTAAAAAATCGTGTTTTTCCTAAACATTTATCGATATCGTGAAACAATCGATTTTAACATTCATTGATTTCGTGCAATAATCGCTATAAACATTTATCGATTTCGATAAAGGAGAAGCGATGACCGATTTTTTCAGAAGAAAAGCTTACGACAAACTTGCAGAATGGAAAAGGGTCTCGGACGGTCGAACAGCGCTTTTAATTGAAGGAGCACGACGCATCGGAAAAAGTACCGTCGCGGAGCGCTTTGCCCAAGAGAATTATACCGATTATCTGCTCATTGACTTCTCGCTTGAGGGAACTGACGTGCGCGACAACTTCAGCAATATAGACAACCTTGATGCTTTCTTTAGGAATTTGTTTCTGTTGAAGGGAAAGAGTCTGCCCATAGGTGATTCTGTCATCATATTTGATGAGGTTCAACTATATCCGCCAGCCCGTCAAGCTATCAAGGCTCTCGTGAAGGATGGGCGCTACCACTACATCGAGACTGGGTCACTTATTTCAATCCATAAAAACGTTAAGGATATCCTCATTCCTTCGGAAGAGGAGCGAATCAAGATGTATCCTATGGATTTCGAGGAATTTCTCTGGGCTATGGACGACAAGGTAAGTATACCGGCAATCTGGGATGCGTTTGAATCACGTAAGCCTCTACCAGACGCTATTCATCGCCGTATTATGCGCGACTTTCGCACCTATATGGCAGTTGGTGGTATGCCACAGGCAGTGGAACTGCTTGTTCAGGGCGATAACTTTACTGGCATCGACAGGATTAAGCGAACGATTCTTGACCTTTACGAGGAAGACCTGGGCAAGCACGATGAAGATACCAAAGAGCGTGTTGCAGAGCTCTTTAAGTCCATCCCAAGCCAGCTCTCACACCACAACTCACACTTTCAGTTTGCGACCGTTAGCAAGGCGGCACGGGCAAGAAGCTTAGCGAGGTCGATGGCCTTTCTCCGTGAGTCGATGATGGTTAATATGTGCTGTAACGTAACCGCACCTGAAGTGGCACTCGGTCTGTATGAGAACCGAGATGATCTCAAAGTGTATTTATGCGATACCGGTTTACTCATAACCCAAGTGATGCGGGGTGACCCTCAGGCGGGCGATGAGCTGTACAGGGCACTTGTCACGGATCGGCTTGGCATAAATGAGGGTATGTTGGTAGAAAACGCCGTTGCACAAGCCCTTGCTGCGAACGGACATAGACTCTATTTTCACAGGTTCACCTACTGTCCTACTGAGGCGACGAAAGAGAACACCTACGAGGTTGACTTCCTAATCGTTCGCGGCAAGCGTATCTGTCCTATTGAGGTTAAATCATCTGGATACAAAAGTCACAAGTCGTTCGATTACTTTATTGAAAAGTACGACACGAAGATTAATGAGCGTTTTATAGTGTATACAAAAAATCTCGCTCGTGAGGGCAATCTGACATATCTACCACTTTACATGACTATGTGTTTGTAAGCTATGGATTGCGATTACACTCAGATTGGAATCAACCTAATTTTTTATACACTGATGCCAAAATAATACATCCAGTCAGTAAAAGACTCCATCATGCATTTGTTCACAAGTACCCCGCGTGTCGCGCATTTAAGCATTCGTATATCTCCATCTTCGCGCGCATCTATGTAGTATGTAGGGTTAGTTGTGGTAATTGAAATAAGATACACAGTAAGAAACGGTAATTTTTTTACCGAGACCTTTTGAATGTCTTTAACCGTGTACGTAAGATTTATCATAGGATGCCCATTTTGAGAGGGTGCAAAGACTTTCACAGACCCATCTTTATGAATTTCAACTGCTCGCCCTGAACAAAAGAGATTAAACCACATAAGAAAAATAAGGATGGGTATCCAAATTATGGCAATAACAGCAGCAGCTAAATCCGTAGCATCAAAAAGATTAAAGGTTTGTCCCATAGAAAGAATTCCAAAGGGCAGCAAAAAGCCCAACAAGGTAAGTACAAACAACACGAGATTCATTCGTTTGGAACATTTAAGAACCATGTGTGCCCTACCCCTCTTACAAAGTTTTGAGCTTACACTCAAATTCAAGCACTTGCACTTGCCAATCTTGTGCTTGAGCAAAGTACGAATGCCACTGACTAGAGTTTTTTACTCGCCAATCAATGCGCGCTCCAAAACCACCTTCGAGTGTCTGAGCTGCAATTTTGAATGAAGAATCTGTCTTCAAACCAGGCCAGCGTACCTCTGCAATTTTGGGATGTGCCTGCAAGTACGAAGCAACTATGCTTGCAACATCGCTGAGCTTACGCCATTGCGTACGAGCCAATTTTTGGTAGTTTTCTAGTTCATCTGTCGATAAACGCACAGCGCCCGTAGCTTCTAATTGCCCGCACAGGTTTAAGCCCTCCCCTGACAACAACACAATAAACTGCTTGGGAACATCGGTAGCAACAATTATTATATCTGCCCCTAAACGCGCAACAGGCACACCCGTTAAAGCCCCAAAACCCAACTCGCGTAGGTCATACAAAGCAAGTTTGCCTTGCTTGTGAACCACGGCAATATCGCTACGTGCATCTGCACAATAAAGAGGCAAGCCCCCCAAAGCTGTGCAACTGCACAGATGAGGAGCTTGCAGAAATTGCGTTATTGCTGGTAAAGCCGATATGTAAGCACAAAAGTGGTTCAACTACATCCTTACCTGTACAAACACCTAAGCGCACATCTCAACGTTGAGGCTTAGCTACGTTCAGAAATTTCCTTAATGATAGAAGCAACAAACTCCTCCACCGACGTTTGGTGTGTTTCATTAGAGCGGTCACGAACAGAGATATTGCCGGCCTCGACTTCCTTCTCGCCCAAAATGAGCATATAAGGAACGCGATCGATGGAACGAGCTTCGCGAATTTTATAGCCAATCTTCTCGTCACGATTGTCTACCTTAACGCGCACACCAGCAGCACGGAGTTTAGAGGCAACCTCATTGGCATATTCGCGGGTCTTCTCGGAAACGGGAAGCACCTTAACTTGTAGCGGGGACAACCAGGTTGGGAACTTGCCAGCATACTGCTCGATGAGCATACCAATAAAGCGCTCAAAAGAACCAAAACCAGCACGGTGAATCATAATGGGGCGCTGCTTGGAACCATCGGAAGCGGTGTACTCAAGCTCAAAGCGCTCGGGAAGCTGGAAGTCCAGCTGAATGGTACCGCACTGCCAAGTACGGCTGAGACAATCCTGCAGATGGAAGTCAATCTTGGGGCCGTAAAAGGCACCATCGCCCTCATTTACAATATACTCAGCACCCATGGAGTCCAAAGCATCACGCAAGCCCTGCTCGGCACGCTCCCAATCCTCATCTGAGCCCATAGAGTCCTCGGGACGGGTAGAAAGCTCAATGCGATACGGGAAGCCAAACTGAGCATAGTAGGTGGTAATAAGATGAGCCGTGTCCATTACCTGCTCGGTAATTTGATCAGGCATAATAAAGAGATGAGCATCATCCTGTGTAAATTCACGTACACGGAACAAACCGTGCAGGGCACCCTTAAGCTCATGACGATGATCAAGACCAGCCTCCGCAAGCTTCAAGGGTAAATCACGGTAACTGCGAGGGCGATTCTTGTACACCAAACAGGCACCAGGACAGTTCATAGGCTTGATAGCAAACTCTTCATCATCAATGGTGGTGGTGTACATATTGTCTTTGTAGTGATCCCAGTGACCAGAGGTTTCCCACAGGCTGCGAGACAGAATGATTGGCGTTTGAACCTGCTCGTAGCCGTATGTATCTTGCATCTCCTGCCAGTACTGCATAAGAGCATTGCGCACGCGCATACCATTGGGCAACCAAAACGGGAAACCAGGACCAGCTTCGGACATCATAAATAGGTCCATCTCGCGACCAATCTTACGGTGATCGCGCTTCTCGGCCTCCGCTAAAAGCTCCTCATACTGGACAAGCTCTTCCTTAGAGCGAAATGCTACGCCGTTAATGCGCGTAAGCATCTTGTTGTCCTTATCGCCCTTCCAATATGCACCAGAAACACCAGTTAACTTAAATGCCTTAAGTGCCTTGGTATACATGATGTGGGGACCCACGCACATATCTACGTATTCACCTTGCTTGTAAAAAGTGATGCGCGCATCCTGTGGCAAATCATCAATGTGTTCTACCTTGTACTTCTCGCCGCGCTCCTGCATATGAGCAATAGCCTCTTGGCGAGGCAGCTCATAGGTTTCAAACTTGAGGTTTTCCTTGCAAATCTTGCGCATCTCTGCCTCGATTGCAGGAAAATCATCCTCAGAAATTTTTACGCCCTCTGGTAAATCAATATCGTAATAAAAACCATTGTCTGTAGCAGGACCATAACCAAAATCTGCCTCGGGATATAAACGCTTTACTGCCATCGCCAAAATATGGGAAGCGGAATGACGCAGTACATGAAGCTCTTCATCCTCGCTAATCTCGGCTACATGACCATCGTTAAATAATGCTTTCATGAGCATATCCTTCTTGAATCGATGTTATTTTCAAACCCACGACCTAGAACACATATCTTTTGTGCACTGTCGTAAGACGATGTTGCACTACAAAAAAACGCTCACCACGACCCAAGCGTGAGAGCGAGCTATAGGGCGCCTGTCCAGGGCAGTCGTTGCCGTTGTAGGAGACAGACGCCTACATAGTCTGAGTTTGAGTGCTGTTTGCAGACCAAAGCCTGTAACAATACATAACAAGAAAACCTTCCTTTTGCGTATATACAGGTTTACCACATACGGGAGGTATTTTGCAGCCTTATAGCTAAGTTTAATCAGTGTTTACAAAGCATACTTATATTTATTATCGATAAAACAGATAACCTGTTGGCATAAATTACTACTACGTTGATGGTTGTGTATGCTTCTCCACCACTCTATAGTAGTTCCCATGAAAACTTTTACGACATATTCTCCCCAAATGCTTGCTCCAATGCAGATGCTTAAGCCCAAGCACCTTATCGTTTTGAGCGAAAGCTCGGTGTTTGGGCGTTATTGATAAGTTGCTGCACACATAGGTGTGGAGCAACGCTCTTTTGTTTGTTCTACACGCTTGCTATCTCTGAAAGCAGCTCAGTACATGATTCGTATTTCTCACCTCGTTAAAACCTTTGAAGGTGCCTCTGATGTACATGCACTTAAGGATGTTTCTTTGGACATCAACAAGGGGGATATCTTTGGCATTATTGGCATTAGTGGTGCTGGCAAGTCTACGCTAGTACGTTGCCTTAATTTATTGGAGCGTCCAACCTCTGGCTCTATTGAGGTAGATGGTGTAGAAATTTGTAATCTGGAAGGGCGCGCATTGCGCGAGTACCGCCACCGTGTTGCTATGATTTTTCAAGGATTTGGCTTACTTTCCCAAAAAACGGTGTTGGACAACGTATATTTTCCCTTCTTGGCAAGCAAAGGTACCGTAAGTCCTCAAGACAGGCAGATTGCAGAAAACCTCCTTGCGCGCGTTGGACTTTCCTCAAAAGCAGAGGTCTACCCGGCTCAGCTTTCTGGTGGTCAGCAGCAACGTGTAGCCATTGCACGAGCACTTGCCTGCAATCCGGAATACATCTTATGTGACGAGGCAACCAGTGCGCTCGATCCCGCTTCTACTGCTTCTATCTTAGAGCTTCTCAAGACTATCAATAAAGAAACTGGTGTGACCGTTATTATCATTACGCACTCCATGGACGTTGTTCGTGAAGCTTGCAACAATGTGGCGGTTTTAAGCCACGGTGAGCTTGTCGAGAAAGGCAGTGTAGAACAAGTATTTGCTCATCCCACACACGAGATTACCAAGCAGCTGTTGGGTGTGGAGGACTGGCATGAATAACATCAGTGCATTTCTTGAAGCCTACGCCGGACTTATTGGCTCTGGCATCATAGATACTCTTATTATGCTCTTTGCTTCTACAGCTCTTGCCTACATACTTGGTCTGGCTTTGGGTGTAATACTTACGGTAACCGCGCCAGGTGGCCTCAGACCTCACCGCATCCTTAATGCAGTACTTGGCTGGATAATTAATATGGGACGCTCTATTCCGTTTATTATCTTGCTGGTTGCCGTTATGCCCGCCACACGCGCTTTGGTTAACACTACCACTGGCGTTTTGGGAGTTATTCCTCCCCTCGTGCTTTCCACCACACCTTTTGTTGCGCGCATGATTGAACAAAGTTTGGCAGAAGTTGACCCTGCTGCTGTTGAAGCAGCTATTTCCTTTGGTGCATCGATTCCTCGTATTGTAGTAAGTGCCCTGTTGCCCGAAGCCCTGCCCTCCATTGTGCGCGGCATCTCCATCACACTTATTGCCGTGTTAGGCTACACCGCTATTGCCGGCGCAGTTGGTGCTGGTGGTCTAGGTGACATTGCCATTCGCTACGGTTATTACCGCTACGAAGATAACGTTATGTTTGTAACCGTTGTTCTGATGATTGTGCTTGTACAAATCATTCAATCGAGCTGCAATTTTATTGCCAATACAATTGATCATCGCAAGTAAATGTTTTTGTGTATACCCATTTAGTAAGTAACTGACCAAAGTTTAAATATCTTTAGGAGTAACACCATGATTTCTCGTCGTACCTTTATTGCCTCTGCCACTGCCCTTATTGCCACTGGAGCTCTGAGTGCTTGTGGAGGTAACACACCCAATGCTGGTGCCAATGCCAAGACGCTCACCATTGCTGCAAGTCCTTCTCCCCACGCAGAAATTCTCACCAAGTTTGCCAAGGATAAGCTTGCCAAAAAAGACATTGAGCTTACGGTTAAGGAGTATACGGATTACATTATTCCTAATCAGGTAACTAGCTCCGGTGAGGTAGATGCCAATTACTTCCAACACATTAACTATCTCAACAACTACAACAAACAAAATGGTACAGACCTCGTAGGTGTTGCTGCTATTCACTATGAACCCATGGGTATTTTTGCTGGGAAGTCTAAGGACCTTAAAAATATTGCCAATGGTGCTCAGATTGCTGTTCCCAACGATCCCACCAACGAAGGTCGTGCCTTTTTGCTGCTGGCTCAGGAAGGTCTTATTACACTCAAAGATCCCAACAACCTAGAAGCAACTCCTGTAGACGTGGCAGATAACCCTCATAACATCAAGTTTGTAGAGGTAGAAGCAGCAGCTGTTGCTCGCCAGCTTCAGGATGTTGACTTTGCTGTTATTAATGGCAACTATGCCATTGAAGCAGGCTTTCACGTTGCAGATGCACAAGCTGTAGAAAAGTCCGATGGTAAAGCAGTTGAACAGTATGCCAACTACATTGTTACAACGCCTTCCAACAAAGATGATGAGCGCATCAAGGCGCTTGTTGAGGTACTAACCTCCGATGATTTCAAGACCTATTTAAGTAAGACATACGACAAGGATGTCTTACCTGCATTTTAAATTTTATCTATAGTTCCTTCCTGTACAAAAAACCGGTGCCCCTATAAGAGGGGTACCGGTTTTGTCATAGTGCTCCGTCATGTTATACGCTGTTGTATAAGAAACAGCTTTCCTAGTTCTCAAGAACAGCCATAACATCCTCTGTAAGTTTTTCTGGGGTAATGCGAGCTTCTTCAAGTAGGTCAGAAGCTTTAAAACGATCATAGAACCTGCGCTTAAAACCGCGAACCAAAACCTTAGTGGAAGTATCGGCCCCCAAATAAGCAGCAACACGTTGACCAAAGCCGCCATCTGCAATACCGTCTTCGATGGTGAGAATTACATCATGTGTTTGGGCCAAAGCGTCAAGCGTTGCTTTGTCCAAGCCCGATGCAAACAAAGGCTTTACCAACGTGGCATCAATACCAGCTGCTGCGAACTTCTCGATAGTCTTTTGTCCAATACCAAAGAAATCACCAAGTGCAATAACTGCCACCTTGGAACCCTCGTGTACCAACTCCCAAGATAGCTCGGAGTAGTCTGTGCGCACACGATGACCTTCTGGGGCATGAACCACAGGACCAGCAGGTACGCTGATGTATACAGGCTCAGCATCCTGTTTGATGGACCAATCTACCATGGCAACATACTCCTCAAAATTAGAGGGTGCCAAATGCTTCATGCCAGGAATGCTAGAGACCATAGCAATGGAACTTAAATCACAGTGTGTGACATCGTTACCACCAAAAACAGAGCCATTGCCTGCAAGAATCGTAGCAGCATTACCATTAATGCTAATGTCTTGGAACATCTGATCATAGGCACGCTGGATAAAAGTGGCAGAACTTGCCCACACAGGATGGGCGCCGCCTTTTGCTGCACCAGAAATAATTGCAGCTGCAGCTTCCTCTGCAATGCCCACATCCAAATATTGAAGGCCCATACGCTGACGACGCTCGGGGTTCATGGCAATCATGCCAGGTACAGCAGAAGAAACAATGAGCAATTTCTTGTCAAACTGCGCAAGCTTTTCCAAGTGCTCACCCATAAGTGCACCGTAGCTTTCTCCGCTAAAGCTGCGCTGCTCACCCGTCACCACATTAAATGGGCTCGCCCAGTGCCAATGCTCTGGATCTGCCTCTGCAGGACCGTAGCCCTTACCTTTTTTAGTATTAAGGTGCACTACAATGGGATGATCAATATTATGGACCGTCTCAAAAATCTCGAGAAGACAGTCAATATTGTTACCATCCTCTACATAGATGTAGTCCAAGCCCATAGCACGGAACAAATTATGTCCATCGGTACCATGCGACTCGCGCAAGCGCGCAAATTCGTCATACATGCCACCGTGATTTTCTGCAATAGACATCTGATTGTCATTAAACACAATGATGAAGTTAGAGTTGAGTTCGCCTGCTATATCAAGACCTTCTAGCGCCTCACCACCAGACAGAGAACCATCGCCAATAACCGCAACGATATTTTCCTTACCACCAGCAAGGTCACGAGCCTTAGCCAAACCAAGTGCTAGAGCAATGGAAGTTGAGGTATGGCCCACCTCAAAGAAGTCATGTTCAGATTCTGCAGGGTTAGTATAACCAGACACATCATCATAGTGATCTGGATCGAGATATGCCTGTGCACGACCAGTAATCATCTTATGGGGATATGTTTGATGCGATACGTCATACACGATCTTATCGACAGGAGAATTAAAAATACGATGTAGTGCAATAGTTGCCTCGACAAAGCCAAAATTGGGACCAAAGTGACCGCCATGTACACTCGCACGCAAAAGCAAAGCGGAACGAATCTCCTCTGCCAATGCAGGCAAATCTTCTTGAGGAAGATCCTTTACGTCTTGGGGACCATGAATGTTTTCAATAATCATGTGAACATGTCCACCTTTCGAGTTGTAGCATCATACAGGCAAAACCAGTAGCTAGTTTTCCCGCACATATACGCTCTCATGCAACAATCACAAAGATGTAACAGTAAAACTGTAAAACAACGTTGTATACCTAAGAAAAAACCAAGCCACCCAACAGGGCAGCTTGGTTGTAATTACCTATGTGAAGAATTGCGCTAGTACCCTTTGTATGAGTACAGGTCTTACATATCCTTCTTACGACGAGCCATAACAGAACCAGCAATAGCTACAATGCTTGCCATGCCCATGGTCATAACCAACGCAGTAGACTCATCACCTGTCTTGGGGAGTGCCTGCTTTGCAGGTTGAACCTTCTTCTCGGACATATGCTTAGGCATGGACTTAGTAGTCTTTTGAGCCTGAGCCTTCTGAGAAGACTTTGTGCCAGGAGTACTAGGCTTGGTGTTGGGCTTAGGCGTTAGACGATTAACCTGATCTTGCGCCCATGCCTGGTCGGCCAGAGCCTCAGCAAGGTACTGACGAGCATTCTGAGCTTCAACACGAGCTTCCTCAAGCTTAGTGATTGCAGCCTCATGAGCGGTATGAGCTGCAGCAAGGCGCTGCTTGCTCATGCGAAGAGCGGCAGCAAGCTTATTAACCTCGGGATAGGCATTACCTAAGTCAGTATCAGAGCCCTTCCACTCCAACTGTGCAGCTTGCTGTGCTGCAGTGCGAGCAGCGGTAAGCTCGTCGGTGGCTTTCTTCTCTTGCTGCTTAGCAGCCTGCTCGGCCTTAGTCTTTTGAGAAACAGTATCGACAGCCTTGTTAAAGCGCTCTTCTGCCTGCTGTACTTCCTTTGCAAGCTTTTGCAGGTTTTCATTTGCAGCAAGCAAGTTATCATACGCCTGAGTTGCGTCCTGATGATTCTTGGTTGCATCGCTCAGCTTCTTTTGCTTATCGGTTGCATCGGTAGTGCGCTGAGTGAGCTGTTGCTGAGCCTGATTGTTCTCATTATGTGCAGTAGTAACTTTCTGCTCCTGTTTTTGCTGCTCTTTATTTGAATCAACAAGTGCAGCTTCCTGCTTTTGAAGTTCCTTCTCGGCGTTATCTCGCTCTTGCTTGAGCTTCTCAAGTATAGCAGCAGGGTCTTGAGCCTTCTTGAGCTGCTCTACCTTATCCTTTGCCTTTTGGAGACGATCATTATGCTGCTGGATATCACTTGCTAGCTTCTGTAGAGTCTCGTTGTTGCGCTTGATAGTAATCTCAAACCAGCTAACATCCATCTGCTCTTTCTTAGTATTCTCTTTAGCAGCAGTGAGCGCTTTTTCAGCCTGTTCTTTTTCATTACGAGCGTCTACAAGTTTCTTTTGGCTACGACCAAGTTTTTCTTCAACCTGATTACGCTTCTGCTCTACCACTTGAGTTTCTTTAGTAATGCGCTTTACTTCATTTGTTGCATTTATTGCCTGCTGAGATGCTGTTTCAGCCTCAGCATCTGCCTGATTAATCTGCTTTTGCAGAGCTTCAATCTCTTGTGCCTTATTAGCTTGTCCCTGCAGTTGCCTAAGTTTTTCTTTAAGTTCAGCAAGCTTAGTCACTTTTTGTGCAAGATTCTTTTCAGCAGCCTCAGACCGCTGAATTGCTTCTGTAGCTTGCTGCTCCAAAGAAGTAAGCTGTTCTCTCACCTGTTTAAGTTCATTACCAACCTGATCGTGCTGACTAGCAGCCTTCTTCTCATTAGCAGCCGCGTCATCATATTTTTGCTTAAGGGTATTTTCGTTCTTTTGTGCCTCATTAAGCTTGTTCTTATGATCTTGAAGCAGGCCTTCTTGCTTTTTAACTTCTTCAGTCAGCTGTTCTTTTTGAACTGTTAGTCCCTGCACCTGACCCTCAAGGCGCTTTACATCATCTTCAGCATCCTTAAGCTCTGGATGAGGCATAGGGGCACCAGGGGTTTGGCTATCTTTGAGCGCCTTATCATAAGCAGATTTGGCCTTTTCAAAACGATTCTTAGCAGCATCACGCTGAGAAGTTACATCCTGAACTTTTTTCTTCGCTGCAGCTAAATCCTGCTCAGACTGCTTAAGTGCAGATGCCGTCTTGTCTACCTGAGCCTGAGCTTGTTGTTTGGCCTGTTGAGCCTGCTCGTAATTCTTTGTTGCCTCGTCAAGCAGTTGCTTCTTTTGGTCCTTCTCCTTCTTAGCCTGCTCAATTTTATCAGCAGCTGAAGGATTCTTTTTCTTGGCCTCTTCAAGAGCCTTCTCGGCGGCTGCCTTCTGCTTTGCAGCATTTTCATGCTCGGTACGAGCCTCTGCAAATTCCTTTTGAGCAGCGGCGACCTTTTCGCGAGCTTGCTTCAGCTCATTCTCAGCAGTACTCTGCTTTAAATTAGCCTCATTTTTAATTGCCTGTACAGCCTTGTCTCCAGCTTTATTGCCGTCATCGACTGCTTGCTGAGCCTCGGCCTCTTCACGACCAGTGTTCTTTTCACTCTCGGTAGCTTTATCAAGGGACTCTTGTGCATCCTTTTGCTTTTTATTGGCAAGCTCAACAAAATCGTTTGCTTCTTTAAGCTTTTGCTGAGCAGAATCCAAATCCTTGGCAGGAGTACGGTCAATATGGTTCTTTACATCTCCGGTAACAGACATTGCTCCCTGATCTGCAGAAGTCCTAGGAGTATCTACATCTGGCTGCGCCAACGCAGCAGTAGGCAGTGAGGAAAATGCCGTAAGTGCGCTCGTTGCTACAGCAACAGCTTTGGTGGTTTTGCTTACCGTACGTGTGTTTTTCATAAAATGCCTTACTTCGCGAACTACTACAATCATCAATCAATATCTTCTGACTGATTTAAATCAGAGTAGAAAATACTATATTTTGGCTTGATTCACTTTGTATGTAACGTAATTATATAAATACTTCATAGGTTCCGATGTACCTGCGCATAATAGCTAAGGTACAAACAGCGCAATAAGGCTAGGCTGCATAAAACAACCTAGCCTTATGTATTAAAAACATGCTTAGAAGCTTTTTCAACACATACTATGTAGTTACTATATTAACTACATATAGTTTCGTTTACTTACTCTTCGTATTTCTTACGAAACTTCAAAGCTAATCCCGCAATCGTCACGGCACCTGCCGCGCTCATACCAAAAGCAAGGTCTGCAGACGTATCTCCTGTCTTGGGAAGGCTCCCCTGCTTTGCCTGCATATGAGAGTCTGCCATGTGCTGTGGTGTTTTATCTACTACCTGTGTGCTCTGGTTAGCAGAGTCATCAGGCTGTACAGCAGGTTTAGCTGTTAGACGATTAACCTGATCTTGAGCCCATGCCTGATCGGCCAGAGCCTCGGCAAGATATTGACGAG
The DNA here is from genome assembly GCF_000483125.1 of Atopobium fossor DSM 15642. Taxonomy (GTDB): domain Bacteria; phylum Actinomycetota; class Coriobacteriia; order Coriobacteriales; family Atopobiaceae; genus Atopobium; species Atopobium fossor. The sequence goes on along the minus strand of NZ_KI519553.1, from coordinate 420,821 downwards.
CAGTACCAAGAACTGCCATTGCATCTTGCAGTTGATTGACAGACTGAGTATACGCAAGCGAAGCTGCAGAAGCCTCTTGATGCCTTGCGTGCAAATCCTTAATAAGAGTGTTGATATTTGCAAAAGCAGTTGGATTGTCATCCTGCTTGTTTTTGTCAACATCCCAATCAAGTGTTTTAGCCTCATCAACGGCAGTCTGAGCGGCAAGTAGTTGTGCACGCGCTTCTGTTAGCTTTTTATCCTGAGCGTCAACAGCAAGCTGCAAAGTAGCTACCTGAGCAGTAGCATCTTGCAACTGCTTGGAAGCCTGCTTCACACCAGCCTGTGCCTGTGTAATACGATCGTTTGCAGCAATCAAATCATCACGTTGCTTGGTAAGCGTAGTGATTTCAGCCTGTGCTTGAGCAAGCTCATTGGCCTTAAGCTGTTCATCTGCTGTTGCGTCATTAAGTTTTTGTTTTTGTGCGTTGAGCTGTTGCTGAGCATCCTCACGCTGCTTTTGAGCCTGATTCTGCTGTTGTGTAAGCTTTACAAGCTCCTGCTCTTTCTGAGACAGCTCATCTTTTGCCTCATCAAGTTGCTTCTTGAGTGTTTCAACAAGACCGGCAGCATCATGTGCCTGCTGCTGTGCTTGAGCAAGCTTTGCTTGAGCTTCCTGCAAATTCTTCTGAGCTTCGGTTGCCTTGCTTTGCAATTGCTCTACAAAAGATTTTTGGCTATCAACTGTTTGTTGAGCTTCTTGCACCTTCTGTTGGGCTTGTTCTTTTTGCTCAACAAGCTGCTGCTGCTTTTCCTGAGCAGCCTTCAGTTGATTTTCTCGCTGGTTTACCGTGCGCTGTGCATTGTCACGACGATTAGTAGCAGCCTGTAGTTGTTGAATAAGGTTGTCTACTTCCTTCTCGCCAGACTGAACTGCACTCGCGGCTTCGGTCGATTGAGACTGTGCCAAATTTCTATCAGATTCTTTTTCTTTAATCTGCTTCTCAAGATCTGCAATACGGTTATTAACCTCTATAAGCGCATCTTTGTCTTGCTGATTGTTACCAGTCTTAAGACTATTGATATAAGAGTCAAGACGGGCAATGTAATCGTCAATGGTATAGAGCTTAAACGAAGGATCGCTTTGAGGTTTTGCCCTATATTGCTCAGCATAGTAGCTGTCAATAATCTCTGCATCGTGTACGAGCCTACCAGCTGAACGATCCTTATTATAGGTAGTAACAGCAGCACCCATGGCCATTTTGCCCTTATATTGAGGGTTATCTCTAAAGAAGGTGTAATGACCTGTTTGCCTATCGGTAGCAGAACCATTCTTTGGTGTATAGGAAGTTTGTCCTATAACGTTATCACCATCTTGGTCTTTATTGCGCTGAGTCTCGTAATAGGTATTGGCCTCAAATTGATACCATGCAAATACAGGTGAATCCTTGTAATATGTATCAGTTTTTGTATTGGCCTTAAGCTTATCGCCGGTATTGTTTAACTTCCACGTATCCTCAGTCATACCTGTGCCGTTTACGTTATAGCGATCCCATGCCAAGATTTCGCCAGTCTCGTGGGCTTGGATTGGCTCAGTATCTGTTGAGTGCGCTCCGCTCTTGGTTGAAGCAGATCCAAGATGGTACATAACATTGCGCGAGAAGTTTGCATTTACTTGAGCACGAGCCATCATGGCATCAGAAACATACCATTTATTTTGCGTGCCTTCTTGAATGTCATCATCAAGGGGCATCTTGTCATGCACATACGCAGCATTCTTGAGCAGCATAAGAGCATCTCTCATGTTATCAAGAGTTGTAGCATCGCCCTTCTCGCCCACATGGGTAAAGTCCTCGGCACGAGCACCTTGCATGCGCTCTTTACCTGACCAGTCTGATTTCCATGCATCTACCGAGTATGGAGTGGTCTGATCAAACGTTTGAGCGGCAATAGTAGAACCATTATGCTCAAAGAAACCGCGCGAGCTACGAGCCTTCTTTGCTGCCTCAGTATTTCCAGCGCTGCTGTCAGAAGTATTTTTGAGACGAGCTTGAATAGCGTCACGCTCTTTACGGGCTTCTTCGAGCTGCTTAGTCAAAGTATCAAGGCTCTGCTCTGCCTGAGCTATCTTAGATTCTGCTTGAGTTACCCGCTGGCGTGCATCCTTGAGCCTATCCTCAGCATCTTTAAGACGATCCTGAAGACCCAATACTGTACTGCCAGCCTGCTGACGATTAGCCTGAGCCGTTTTAAGTGCATCGGTAGCTTTTTGCACCTCTTGCTCTTGTGTTTGTAATGCAGCAGTTGCCTCATCCAAAGCATGCTTATGGGTGTTCAGTTGAGCTTCGGCATCTTTAAGCGTGCTTGCGGCAGCCGAAAGGGCCTGATTTGCCTGATTAAGCTGTGCTTGACGAGCAGTAACAAGCTCTTGAGCCTCTTTTACCTGCTGTAAAGCGGCTTCATCACCCTGCTGAGAGCCATTCTCGGCAGCCTTCTTTGCCGCCTCATAACGTGCTTGCAAATCTGTAACTCGAGCTTGTGCCTGATTGCGAGCAGCTGTTGCCTCTTCTACTTTTTGAGTAGCAGCAGCATGCTCTGCATTTTTCTGGCTATAAGCATCTTCTGCCTGCTTTACAAGCTGCTCTGCCTGTTTCTTGGCTTCAGCAGCTGTGCTGTGATCCTTTGTTTTACGGGCAAGCTCTTGTTCTAAAGTAGCAATCTGGGTATTTTTTTCTTCTATCTGCTTAGATGCTTCTGGATTTGCTTTTTGTGCAGCGGCAAGCTCCTCTTCGGCTTTTTTCTTTGCTTGTTGCGCCTGCTTTTCTTGGGCATGGGCCTGCTCTAGCTCTTGGCGAGCCTTATCTACTTCTTGCTTTTGCTGATCAACGAGCTGACTTGCCTCTAAAAACTTCTTGTCTGCATTGGTCTTAATATCTTGTACTGCCTGAGCTCCTGCATGATCTGCCTCTACCACAGCCGTATCAGAAGCTATCTTTTTTTCTTTGTGTGTTTGCTCAGAGGCAGCAGCCTCATCATATGCTTGCTGAGCTTTTTGCATCCCCTGCTGCGCTTCTGAAGAAAATTGTTTTGCTTCATCTAACACAGCTTGAGCTGCAGCAAGATTATTGGCAGGCGTACGATCAATATGAGTCTTAGGGCTTGTGGAATCAGCCGTAGAGACTGCCATCGATACAGGAGGTGTGGGATTCTCACTATCCTGCTGCGCAAAAGCACCAACAGGCATAGATGACATCACTGTAATGGCACTGGTTGCTACGGCAATTGCCTGAGTAGACTTTTTCATCTTTTTGCTCAAAATAGCATCTCCTCACATTTAATTCCACATAACCAAGCTATAAGTACCTTTAGACATCTATTCAGACTCTTTTTAAATTAAGGTCAAATATGAATAACACTATCATGTAACGTCGTTACCCGTATATGTATTTTCAGATTTCTTAATAAGCCGCACTAGAACTACAAAAAATGCCGAGACATTACTCTCGGCATTACACATATTAATTAGAGATACGGAGCACGTGAGTGCAGAGCAGTACCTTACTGCTGAATGCGCGTGCGACAGTAAGGACAAACCTTCCAATCCGCATTAAGAGGACGATGGCAGGTAGGACAAACATTGCGCACCTGAGTATTGCAAATAGGGCACACAATAAAGTCACGGTCAATAGGCGTGCCACACTTAGGGCAAATGCCATAGTGAGAAAGCTGGTGCTCACGCAAAGCAATATCCAAATCCTGCTCTTCTCGATCTACTAAATAGCTGCTTGGACGCAAGATTACATAGGCAAGCAAGCCCACAATAGGAATGACAGAAATAATTGCCCAGAGCCACCAAGGCTCTGCACCACGGCGCTGAGCGTCACGGATAACATACACAATGGACAAGACGTACAACATAACAACGCACGCGAGCATAAGATAAATAACCATGCGTACTTCAGGCGTAATAAGCTGATTGATAAGGTCAGACATGTGGAAGTGCTCCTTTGATGTACGATTCCAAACGCGCGTACGCGCTTCTCAACGATTTTAGCAGAGATTATAGTCCACGCGCTCTTATCGCAGGATTCCAACAACTTCGCCCGCAAGCGTAATGGAGCCACACGCCACCCATGGAGTACCCTCCAAGGCCTTAACAGCCTCCCCTACTGTTGAGAAAACCTGCATAGGTGTACATCCTACCTGCTCAAAAAGCTGTGCAAGCTCAGATGCGGGCAGTGCACGCGGTGATTGTGTTTGCGTAACGCAAACCTGAAAAAACTCTGCTGCCAGCAATTTTACTATGCCCTTTACATCCTTATCAGCAAGAACCGCACACAAAAGCTGTGGACGATCTTCTTTCTTTGGTGCAATGGCACGCACGGCTGTAAGGAATGTTTGAACGGACTGTGGGTTATGGCAAGCATCTACCAATTCAGGTGGATAGGAACGTACAAGATCAAATCTACCTGGCGTAGGACATTGCACAATGCTACGCTCTGCCGTAAGTTCATCTAGAGCACAATCCAAGAACTGCTCTACTAACACGGTGGCACAAGAAAAATTTGCTGCTTGATAACTAGGCTTAAGAGCACCCAAACTACCATAGCTTGCATATGGTGTAGTTAGTTGCACCAATACTGTGTCACCAATTTTGTTGGGATAGTGTGTAATATCATAGGTTGCCAAAGGAAACTCAGGATGAACGCGCAATTCACCGCAGTGCATCTGTCCTTCTGCATCCTCACGCTTAGCTGGACGCAGCAAAGTTGGCGTTACCCCCGCATGCAAACACCGTTGCAAAAAGACATCTTCTACCAATGCAGGCGTAGCAGTGCCTACACCTAACACACAGGTTCTACCAGGCTTAATAATGGCAGCCTTTTCCTGCGCAATAGCCTCAAGCGTATCTCCTAGAATGCGCGTATGATCCAAACCAACACCTGTAATGGCAACGGAACAAATGGACTTAACGGCACTGGTTGCATCCCAACGCCCTCCCATTCCACATTCCAAAACAGCAACCTCCACGCCCTTCTCGGCAAAAAGAACGCAGGCAGCCACCGTAAGCGTGTCAAATTCCGTAATGTCATATGGACGCAAGCCTTCAGCACGACGGCGCTCGTTTACGCGGCGGCCTGCCTCTGCGGCAGCAGCTACACCGTGTCCAAAATCCTCAGGACTTACCGGCTTGCCATCAATCTCCATGCGCTCGGTGTAATACACCAGTTCAGGAGAGGTATACAACGCAGTTTTATACCTCTCACCTCGCAACAAAGCTGCCGCAAAACGGGCAGTTGATGTCTTACCATTAGTGCCTGCAATCTGTAATGACTTAAACGCAAGGTCTGGATTATTTAGCTCAACCAGCATATCCTGCACAGTTTCTAGCAGGGGTTCTATGCCAAATCGTAGTGCAGCGTGCAAATACGTTAGTGCTTGATCATAGGTAAAATCGGTTACGGCAAACGGAAGAGAATAGCTCATGTACTAACCCCTCAGCCCTAACAAACCCATGGCCTCTTCACGCGTTTTTGCATTGGTTTTAAAGCAACCACGCACCGCAGAGGTAACCGTTTCTGATCCTGCTGCACGGATACCACGCATAGTCATACAGGTATGCTCTGCTTGGAGCACTACTAACACACCAAGCGGATTGAGGGTATCTACCAGCGCATCTGCAATCTGTGCTGTCATGCGCTCTTGCACCTGCAGGCGATGAGAATATCCACTTACGCAGCGAGCAATTTTGGAAAGACCAGTAATGCGACCTTCTTGTGGGATGTAGGCAACATGTGCACGTCCCACAAAAGGCAAAATATGGTGCTCACACATGGAAGAAAAGGGGATGTCGCGTACAATGACCATTTCTTGATTATCTTGCTCGTGAAATTGCTTGAGCAAATGATTGGCAGGGTTTTCTGACATGCCTGCAAACAGCTCTTCACACGCACGTGCCACGCGATCTGGCGTGCCTTGCAAACCTTCACGATCTGGATTTTCTCCAATTGCCAGCAAAAGTTCACGTATTGCAGCCTCTGCACGGGGTTTATCTACAGCCATATAACTTCCTTTATTTTATGCTGCGCTCAGCAGCAGTAACAACATGATCAATAAGCACAGCAGTTGTAAGCGATCCCACGCCACCAGGCACAGGACTAATCGCAGCAACTATGGGTTTTACATTGGCAAAGTCTACATCACCAACCAGTTTTTGAGCATCTTCGTCCCAGTGTATGCCCACATCTACAACAACTTGCTTTGCATTGGTGCCTACTGCCGAAAAACTTTGTGGATGTCCTGTAGCAACCACTACTACCTGCGCATGTGCACAGACCTGTTCTAAGTGCTGCGTCTTGGAATGACATATGGTAGGAGTAGCATTGCGCGCCAACAACAGTGCAGCCAGTGGACGTCCCACCACCAGTGAGCGACCAACCACTGCCACCTGTGTACCCTCTAAGACAACCTCATAAAAATCAAGCATACGAATAACGGCTTCTGCCGTACAAGGCGCAAATCCCACAGGCTCACAAGCAAACGTACCATAAAGAGAATCTTGTGTAATACCATCAACATCTTTTTGAGGATCCAACGCCGCACAAACGGCACGCTGATCAATATGATGTGGCATAGGACGAAACAGTAGTGCCCCATGAATATGAGGGTCCTTATTTATAGACACCACAGCATCTAATACATCTTGTGTAATGCAGTCCTGCGGCAGCATAATGGTTTGTATTTGCACACACGCCTCATGTGCACGCTTGAGTATGCCGCGTTCGTAGGATAGGTCATCTGGACGATTGCCCACACGCACCAAAGCAAGCGTTGGCGTAATACCCTCTTGCACCAAAGCTGCCACACGAGCAGCACTTTGTTCTTGCATCTGTTTTGCGACAGGAGCGCCGCGAAGTAACTGTGTCATACTAAATCTTCTTTTACCAAGCGAGAAAACCGCAGATTAGCGAGAATGACGAATTTGTTCGCACACGTTTTTTGCAAGCTCTTGAGCACGAGGTAGCCAACGTTTTAATATCTCGTCACACTCAGATTCAAGCTGCTCACGCTGCTGAACATCCACCAGACAGTTTGTATTTACAAATACATTAAGCGCTGCTGCCTGTAGTGCCGTCTCACACAACAAAGCACCAGTGCCCACATCAGATAAAAGCAGCTTAGAGCATATATCAACAAGTTCTTCTAACAGCACAAGTGTCTGCACCAAAGCACGCATCATAGCCAAAGGAGCCTTCGTAGCATCAAACGTAGCTAACTGAATGCGCTCTTCTCGCATAGGGTCAGACTGAGGAAGCGCCCATGCACAGGCTAGTTCCTCTACTGATTTTGCATCGTAGTCTACCTGCAGCATAAGCTCTGCTGCAAGGTTTTCTAGCTGGGCAATGAGCTCGCTTAGGCGATCTTCATGTTGTACAAAAGCAGATTTACCCTTAGTAAAGTTTGCAGCCATGCAGCCCAAGGAGGCTCCCAAAGCACCAACCAGCGCTGTAACCGAGCCTCCCCCAGGAATAGATTGTTTTGAAGCTACTGCACGAACATAGTCCGTACAACGTAAGTTAGTAACGTGTGTAATCAAGAAATTTTCCTCCAGCAAACAAGATGGGTTTATTTAGAACAAACCAACGATCTTGCCGTCTTTAGTTACATCAATCTTCTCGGCAGAAGGAACCTTGGGTAGCCCTGGCATGGTCATAATGTCACCCGTAAGTGCCACAATAAAGCCAGCGCCCGCAGAAACACGCAGGTTACGCACAGTAATACGGAAGTTGGTAGGCGCACCCAACTTAGTTTGGTCGTCCGAGAAGGAATATTGTGTCTTAGCCACACAGATGGGTAGTTCACCAAAGCCCTGCTCTTCTAACTGCTTAAGTTGCTTGCTTGCAGCAGGAGTAAAGTCCACGCCATCTGCATGATAAATCTTGGTGGCAATGTCTGTAAGTTTTTGTTCGATACCATCGTGCGTATTATACGCATACTGCAGCTGGCTGGGTTCATCACACAAACGCACCACTTCTGCTGCAAGGTCCAAGCCACCCTGAGAACCCTTAGCCCATACCTCGGATAGAGCAACGTTTACACCAAGCTCATTGCACTTTTGCTCCACCAACGCCAGCTCCGCAGCAGTATCTGTAGGAAATGCATTGATGGCCACAACAACAGGCAGACCATACACTTCGCGAATGTTTTGCACATGACGCAACAGATTAGGCATACCAGCTTCAAGCGCAGTCAGATTTTCTTGCGTAAGGTCTGTCTTGGCAACACCACCGTTGTACTTAAGCGCACGAACAGTAGCTACCAATACCACCGCACTTGGTGCAATACCCGCAGCACGACATTTGATATCCAAGAATTTCTCGGCACCCAAATCTGCACCAAACCCAGCCTCGGTTACCACGTAATCTGCCAACTTACGTGCAGTGGTGGTTGCCTCTACAGAATTACAGCCATGAGCAATATTGGCAAAGGGACCACCATGAACAAATGCAGGATTGTTCTCCAGCGTTTGCACTAAATTGGGCTTAAAGGCATCCTTGAGCAGAGCCGTCATAGCGCCTTGAGCGTTAATATCTGCTACGGTAACAGGCTTGCGGTCATAGGTGTAAGCAATAACCATGCGAGCCAAACGTGCTTTAAGGTCAAGCAAGTCAACTGCCAAGCAAAAACAGGCCATGACCTCGGAAGCCACGGTAATATCAAAACCATCTTGTCGTGGCATACCATCTGCAATGCCACCCAAGCCATCCACTATGTTGCGCAACTGACGATCATTCATGTCTACGCAACGCTTCCAAACCACGCGGCGCGGATCAATACCCAAGACGTTACCCTGCTTAATGTGGTTGTCTAGCATTGCAGCACACAAATTGTTTGCAGCACCAATAGCGTGAAAGTCCCCTGTAAAATGCAGATTAATGTCCTCCATGGGAACAACCTGAGCATAACCGCCACCAGCTGCACCACCCTTAACACCAAATACAGGACCAAGCGAAGGCTCGCGCAAACACAACAGCGTGTTGTAACCCAGCTTGTTCATGGCATCTGCCAAGCCAACAGATGTAGTGGTTTTACCCTCACCCGCAGGTGTGGGGTTAATGGCGCTCACCAATACAAGCTTGCCCTTTTGAGGCTTGTCGGAAAGAGAATGGATGTCCACCTTAGCCTTGGTATATCCGTAAGGTTCTAACATCTCTTCGGTCAAACCAGCTTTTTTTGCCACTTCAAAAATGGGTAACAACTGTGCTTCTTGAGCAATCTCAATATCAGTTTTGGCCATGACAAACCTTCCTTGGTGCTTGTGGACAAAAAACTTAGGGACGGATTACGTGCTTATTGCAAACCACACAACGGACAGGGAGATCTCTGTTGGTTAGACAGTGCTCACTGTCTAAGTTGTCAATAAAATTAGGGCTGTGTACTACACCCACGCTAAAGCCTGGAAATATCGATAAAAACCTATCGTAGCAACCAGCACCATATCCCAAACGAAAGCCCATATGGTCATACACGAGACCAGGTATAAGCGCTAATTGTGATGGCTCAGTTACGGAATTGTAGGCTGCATGACCCTGTATAGGGCGTGCACCAGGAACTTGTGGATAGCCCTGTCCCACATGTATTTGTGCGGTGGGACTTATCATAGGCTCCCACACTCCAAAAGCACTACGCTCAAAGCCAATAGATGCAAATTCATCCACGGCAGCAAGCTGCACATAGTTGGACTGCGGGGCTATGATATACCAAAGCAAACGCTTGGTCTGAGGGTCCATGCGAGGAAATACTACGTCTTTACCCTGATTCCAAGCAGCTTCAATAAGAGCTACGGTAGAAACTTCCTCAGGTAAAGATACATAAGCAAAGACCGTCTGCGCCTGCTGCCATTCGGGTAAGGCAAGCACCTGCGCTGTAATAGCTGCATCCTCCTGCATACGATCTGCTGCTAAAAAAGATGAACGGCGCTCATGCGCTTGGGTGCGTAAAGATTTCTTACACATTGGGATAAAAGATGTGCGCTCGTTCATCGTGAGTACCTCTTTTAGCTGCAGATGTACAAATTGCCAGACTGCAAAATTACTTACTCAAACGTCTAACTGAGATCTGCTACCTGTGCCGTAAGTGTTGCAATTGTGGCCTCAAGCTCAGCTGCTTGACTACGCTTTTTAGCAATAACCTCAGCTGCTGCCTTAGACACAAAAGCTTCATTGGCAAGTGTCTTTGCTACAGAGGCATAGGTCTTCTCAGCACCGGCAAGTTCTTTTTGAATGCGCGCTGCCTCCGCAGAAAGATCTACTAAGCCTCCCAAAGCAACATAGATTTCCAGGTTGCCATCTGCTACCGTTACACTACCAGTAGGCTTACTTGCGCTTGCTGCCAACGTAAGCTCACTCACACGACCAACACGACAAATAAAGTCATGCTGAGCCTCTAATGCCGCAAGCTCATTTGCGGATGTCTTTACTACAACCGCAAGCTCAGTTTTGGGAGACAGGCGATAACGAGCGCGTGTAGAACGCACGCTGGAAATAACACGGCGCGCAAGCTCAAAGTTGTTTTCGGCCTCATCATTGATAAAAGCAGTGAGCTTAGAAGGCTCGGGCCATGGCGCAAGCATAAGGAATGATGCATCATGAGCATCCAAACCAGAAGCGGGCAAGGCATCCCAGATTTTCTCGGTAACAAAGGGCATAACGGGATGCAACATGCGCAAACTTACGTCAAGTACATACACAAGGTTGCGCTGCACCTGCAAGCGCTCATCTGCAGTACCATCCAATAGACGACCTTTGCACAGCTCAATATACCAGTCACAGACCTCGTTCCAGAAGAAAGACTGAATACTACGGGCATACTCGCCAAATTCATAACCTTCTAGCTGCTTGGTGATTTGTGCCACTGTACGCGCTAAACGTGACAACATCCAAGCATCCTCGGGCGTTTGCGCCATGGCAGGACCAGGCGTGTAATCACTAAGATTCATCTGTACAAAGCGGCTTGCATTCCAGATCTTGGTAACAAACGATTTAGCTTGCTCAGTACGAGGTGAGTCGATGAGCTGCTTAGTCTTTTTGTCTATGTTGGCATCAAACTTGACGTCTTGGTTGTTGGTAATAAGAGTAAGCAGGTTAAAGCGCATGGCGTCTGCACCATACTTATCCATAAGATCCATAGGATCTACGCCGTTGCCCTTGGATTTGGACATGCGACTACCATCTTTAGCCAAAATAGTGGCGTAAATATACACGTCATGAAAGGGAATTTCATCCGTAAAGTACAGCGAACTCATAACCATGCGAGCAACCCATAAGGCAATAATATCGCGGGCAGTTACCAGTACCTTGGTAGGATGATGGTCTGCAAGTTGGCCGATATCGTAAGGCCAACCCTGTGTTGCAAACGTCCACAACTGACTGGAGAACCAGGTGTCCAAAACGTCTTCATCCTGATGCACATGATGACTTCCACACTTGGGACATACGTCCGTGTCCTCCATAAGCGCATCTTGCCAGCCACAGTCATCACAGTAAAACACTGGAATCCGATGGCCCCACCACAGCTGCCTAGAAATGCACCAGTCCTTTAAGTTTTCCATCCACGTAAGGTAGGTTTGTGTCCAACGATCGGGATGGAAGCTAACCTCACCGCTCTTTACAACCTCAGTTGCTCGATCTTTGAGTTTATCGACAGCTACAAACCACTGCTCAGAGAGCCAAGGTTCTAGTGTAGTATCGCAGCGATAACAATGCATGACGGAATGCTCAAGATCCTCAATGTGGTCCAAAAGTTCGTGCTGCTCAAACCAAGCCACAACAGCTTTACGAGCTTCATCACGGTCCAGACCACTAAACTCACCATAACCGTCTACCACATGGGCAGTCTCATCAAAAATGTTAATCTTTGGCAAATCGTGAGCTTCACCCATAGCAAAGTCATTGGGGTCATGAGCAGGTGTTACCTTAACAAAGCCAGTACCATAACCAGCGTCTACATGCCAGTCTGCAAAAATAGGAATCTCGCGGTTAACAATGGGTAGCATAACCGTCTTGCCCACCAGCTTTTGCTTGTCTGGGTCAGACGGAGAAACCGCAATGCCTGTATCTCCCAGCATAGTCTCTGGGCGAGTAGTAGCAACGGTAATGTATTCAACACCATCCACGGGCTCGGTAAGAGGATAGCGCAGATACCACAGATGGCCCTTCTCATCACGATACTCTGCTTCATCGTCAGAGATGGCAGTCAGGCAGTGAGGGCACCAGTTAACAATACGCTTGCCGCGATAGATAAGCTCATCGTGATACCACTGAACAAACACCTTGCGCACCGCTTGTGCATAGGCAGGGCTCATGGTAAATTGCTCGTCCTCAAAGTCTACCGAACATCCCATACGCTTAATCTGACTTAAGATGGTTCCGCCATACTCATGCGTCCAATCCCAGCAAGCCTCCAAGAACTTCTCACGACCAATTTCCAAACGAGAAACCCCCTCGGACTTGAGTTTTTTATCTACCTTGGTTTGTGTTGCAATACCAGCGTGATCGGTACCCACAATCCAGCGAGTAGAACGACCACGCATACGGTTATAGCGTACAAAGGTATCCTGAATAGAGTCATCCATAGCATGGCCCATATGCAAAATGCCCGTAACGTTTGGCGGTGGAATAACAACTGTGCAATCCCCTACACCCTTGCTCCGACGATAGCAGCCAGCATCCATCCATTTTTGGATAAGTTCTGGCTCGCTCGTTTGTGGATCATACGTTTTAGGCATCTCTTCCACGATACACTCTGCCTTCTCTTGGTGCGATTACATGACAAAAGATTTGTGAACAAATAAGTATAACAAGCAGAATAACACGCCGCATGGCACAGTCATATCATGATGATGTACCTGTGCGTTTTACTGCAGGAAGACCATAGTCTGGACGCATGTGCGACAATAAAAATCTGTTTTCTACTCTCTGGAGCCCTGTATGCTTATTGCTCTTATATCACTGCTTGTAATCCTGTTGGTTTTCAGGGTAATTATTGCTGGCATTCGTCGTTTTATCTCTTGGCTTGGACATGGCACTTCTGTGTACCACATGGTGGGCGAAGACATGCCTGTGGAAGCCCAGTATGCCGCTCAAATTAGAGCCTACGTAACGCAGGCTGAGAAAATCCGTCATGAGCATGGTATTATCGCGAGCCTCCGCACGGGTCAAAAACACCTCACACGTGAGCAACGTGATGCTATCCAACACTCGGTAGATCGCGCTCGTGATGCCTATTTGTCCTACATGAAGCTTAAACCTTACCAGCTTGTCATTATCTTCTTGGTAGGCAGTGTTGCTGGACTCATCCTAGAAGAAATATGGATGTTTATAACGGCTGGCCTTACACAAAGTCGTGTGGGCTTGGTATGGGGTCCGTTTTCCCCGTTATATGGCTTTGGGGCAGTGCTCCTTACCATTATTTGTTGGGAGCTTCGTCATCGCAATGCCAGCAGTATGACTATCTTTTTTGTATCAGTATTGGTTGGCGGTAGCCTTGAGCAGCTAACCGGTTGGGGTATGGAAACCTTTTTTCATGCATCAAGTTGGACCTATATATACCTTCCAGATCATATTACCCAGTGGGTTGCCTGGCGCTTTTTGTTTTTCTGGGGCATGCTGGGACTTGCATGGACACGTATCATTATGCCCGATTTGCTTTATCGCATTGGCATGGCTACCACAAAAAGGCAGGTCATTTTTGTAGCGCTGCTCACCATATATTTGGTTGCAGATATTTTTATGACCGTCATATGTTTTGGTCGCAAAACAGCACGTGACGAGGGTATTCCTGCACAAAACGCCTTTGAAAACTGGGTTGATGCCAACTATACTGATGAATTTATCGCCGCTCGATTCCAAAACCTTACTATTGCTCAAGGATCACATCATGGATAACACAGCTATCACGGCTACCGATATTATTAATAATCCCGCCATGGCACGCCTCATGCTTGTGATGGGAGAAGATGCTTTGGTAAAACTAGCCAATAGCTGCGTCATGATCATAGGCATTGGTGGTGTAGGATCAAATTGTGCCGAAGCTCTTGCACGTGGAGGTGTGGGCAAATTTATTTTGCTTGATCGAGACACAGTAGAACTCAGTAACATTAATCGCCAGGCTGTAGCATTTCACAGTACCGTAGGACGTCCTAAAGTAGAGGTTATGGCGCAGCTTATTTATGATATTAACCCTGCCGCGCAGGTCCAAATCGTTCACGCTTTTTTACCCAAAGCTGTAGAAGAAGTACTCAATACCCTTCCTCGCCCGGATTATCTTGTGGACGCTATAGATACCATCTCTCAAAAGCTTGCACTAGCAAAGTGGTGCCAAGACCAAGGTATTCCCGAAATAAGCTCCATGGGTGGCGCAAATAAAATTGACCCTACCTATTTTCAATTTGCCCCTATCGAGAAAACCACCATATGTCCCGTAGCACGCATTATGCGCAAGGAATGCAAGAAGCGAGGTATTAACAAGTTGCAGGTACTCTACTCTGATGAGGTTCCTCTGCCAGCCCTAGGCGATGGTGATGGTCAGATGGACAAGGGGTCTATCTTGGGAACTATGAGCTATATTCCACCTCTTATGGGACACATGCTTGCAGGTCGTGTTATTCGTGACATCACTGGTTTGGTTAATAACCAAACCAAGCACCGATAATATCAGGCGTGAGATAGCTATGATACAAACAACAGCTATAACATCCGCACCATTTTCTACAACCTACCAGTTATATGACATGCATCTACACCTAGATTTTTGTGATGACCCTCAACAAGTATGTACAGATGCCCAGCAAAGAGGACTGGCATGTTTTGCGGTACCTGTCACACCACAGAGCTCGGTTGAGTTTGCGTTGCACATGGGAACAGATCTAACTAATACAAACAACAACGTACACATATCCAACCTTCGCATTGGTATTGGAGCTCATCCATGGTGGATTGCGGATAACTCCATAAGCCAAGCTGACCTTATGTATGCAGCTAAACTCATAAAGCATCACCGCTATGTGGGTGAAATTGGTCTTGATTTTTCCTCCAGTCATGTAAACCTTGCATCCAAAGACACCCAAATTGCAGCCTTTACTCAAATTTGTACCGCAGCAGCACACGCTTCACAAGCGGATGGTCAGTCTCGAGTGCTTTCCATTCATGCTGTGCAAGCTGCCCCAGAAACCCTTACAATCCTAGAACAAACAACCGCTCTTAAGCACTGTATTTGTATCTTCCATTGGTACAGCGGGCCAAGCGATACCTTGCACAAAGCCATCACGCATGACTGTCTTTTCTCTATAAACCCCATGATGCTTAATACACGGCGTGGTCGTGAATATGCTCGTCAAATCCCCATTAAGCAACTTCTTACAGAAACTGACCTGCCAATGCCCAATCATACCCAGCTCACAGCTCAAGAAATTGCAAACACGCTTATCCAAACTATTGAGAAGCTCGCACATATCCGAGCTATAGACCCACTTGCACTCCAAGCACAACTCGCTCACAATGCTGCCAATGTTTTTGCTAGCATAACAGGAGGTGAATAGTGTGGACATCTCATATCTCTTATGGTTACAAAGTATTCGCGAGTCCATAGGACCTATGTTAGATAGTTTTTTTAATTTTGTAACATCCATAGTAGTGGGGCCAGCTGCCGTTATTGTGATAGCAACACTGTACTGGTGCATAGATAAACATGCAGGCTGGTATGTACTTACCAGTTTTGCAGTGGGTAACAACATTAATCAAACACTTAAAGACTTCTTTTGCGTCCCTCGGCCGTGGCTACGCTCCACAAACATTCACCCGTCTCCAGCAGCTCTTGGTGGAGCCACAGGATACTCCTTTCCCAGTGGTCACAGTCAAACTGCAGCCTCCATTTTTGGAGCCGCTGCCTGGCATTATCGAAAGCTTGGTAGCTGGGTTATTCCTCTTGCTATTTTTCTCATTGGACTAGCAGCGTTTTCGCGTAATATCTTGGGCGTACACACTCCCCAAGACGTCCTGGTAGGTATAGCCATAGGTATACTTTCTCTATGGCTTAGTGCACATCTTCTCAACTGGATGGAGCGCAAAACCACCTCCCCCATTACCGTTGCACTTACCTTTTTGTTTACAGCACTGGCCCTTATGCTGTATACCGTACTCAAGCCTTATCCCACCCAAGGAATTGCCACCACCATCAATGTGGTGGAGATGCAAAAGGATGCTTTTACTACTGCAGGGCTTCTTGCTGGATTGGGAGTTTCTTGGTGGGCCGAGAAGCGCTTTGTAAACTTTACTATTGATCAGTCCAACAAGCGTCAAATTGCTCTACGCGTTGTGTGTGGTCTAAGCCTTATTGCCGCTTGTCACCTAGGCATTTTGATGCCCCTTAAGTTCTTTACTCAATCTGGTTTTGCCTACAAGTTCTGTACGGGATTTTTATTGGTGCTTGCGGGTATGGTTGGTGGCCCTGCGCTTACCCAATCTATAGAAAAGCACCAAGGACACCACAGCACAAATGCGCAATAATAGATGCCGCACCACATACTAACTTTTGACGCTTATGTCTAACTACACAAGCGCTTTTTGAGCAAAGGATGGCCTTATGGCTAAGTTGTATTTCACCTACGGCGCTATGAACTGCGGAAAGTCTACCTCCCTGCTGCAGGTTGCTTACAACTATGAAGAGCGTGGTATGCACGTAGTAGTGCTCAAGCCTTCTGTAGACACTAAGGGTGACAACACCGTTGTTAGTAGACTTGGTACATTACGCACGGTTGACCATTTAGTACATCGCCAAGACAACATGCAGGAAGTCCTTGCTCATGTGTTTGAGAAGCTTAATAAGAAAATTGCTTGCGTATTGGTAGATGAATCCCAGTTTTTAACTCCTCAGCAGGTAAACCAACTGCACGTTTTTGCTCACACCAAGAGTATCCCTGTTATGTGCTACGGCTTACGTACAGACTTCAGGACTGATGGTTTTCCTGGTGCCACTCGCTTGTTAGAAATTGCAGACGATATTAAAGAAATTAAAACCATTTGCTCCTGTGGCAAAAAAGCAACCTTTAACATGCGCTTTATTAACAATAAACCATCATTTGAAGGCAAGCAGATTGAGATTGATGACCAGGCAGATGTTACCTATAAGTCCGTTTGTGCAGACTGCTACTACCGCATCGCTCAATTAAACTAATACTTTTGCGTACCTTTACTGTGTAGCTTCCCAAGCTTTTACAACTTGTGCCGCAACTACATCAGCCACTTCCTTATTAAGTGCAGAAGGAAGAATATTGGTGGGTGTAAGTTCCTCATCGCTAATCATGGAAGCAATGGCATAGGCAGACGCAATCTGCATCTCATCCGTAATTTCTTTTGCACGAGCTTGCAGTGCACCCTTAAAAATGCCAGGGAATACGAGGACATTATTAATCTGATTGGGATAGTCGCTACGCCCCGTACCAACAACCTTCGCTCCACCCTTTAAAGCATCTTCTGGCAAAATCTCTGGACTAGGATTTGCCATTGCAAAGACAATACCGTCATTCATGGTGGCAACCATCTGCGGCGTTACAAGATTAGCCCGAGAAACACCAATAAAGCCATCCGCATCAACCAGTGCATCCTTAAGCAGGCCCTTACGATTATTTTTGTTTGTTTGCTGCGCCAATGCAAGCTGAGCCGGATTTAATTGCTGCGTTTCTGGATCAAGAATACCATCCTTATCACACAGGATAAGGTCATGAATACCCATCTTAAGGAGCAAGGTGGCAATAGCACATCCAGCAGCTCCACAGCCATTAATAACAATAGTTGCATGCTCAAAAGACTTATTGCTTACCTTACAAGCATTCAGTAGAGCAGCGGCAACAACTATTGCCGTCCCATGCTGATCATCGTGAAAGACGGGAATATCAAGTGTTTCCTTAAGGCGTTTCTCGATTTCAAAACAACGAGGAGCTGCAATATCCTCAAGGTTGATGCCACCAAAACTCTTAGAAATAAGCGCGATAGCTTGAACGATCTCATCCACATTCGTAGAGTCAATACATAGAGGAAAGGCATCTACATCGCCAAACTCCTTAAACAGAGCGCATTTACCCTCCATAACCGGCATGCCAGCGCAAGGACCAATGTTACCAAGACCAAGCACGGCACTTCCATCAGTAATAACCGCTACCATATGCCCTCTTCTTGTAAGGGTATAAGACAGCTCTTCGTCCTTCTCGATAGCTTTGCATGCTGCTGCAACGCCAGGTGTATATACAAGGCTGAGTTCCTCTTTGGTGTTAACCTGCTTTCTGGAAACAACTTCAATCTTGCCCTGAAGTTCTTCGTGTAGCTTCATTGATTCATCGTAAACACTCATTAATTAACCCTCAGTCTCTAATCTTTGGTCTTTCATATCTAATGTCTAGCATCCAGTCTTCTAAATCATCTGCTCCGGATGGTATATCTGGTCAAAGGCTTCTGAACTTAAGTAACCAAGCTCCAGCACAGCTTCCTTCAAAGAAATATCTTTATTATGCGCAAGCAGCGCACACTGAGCACTCTTTTCGTAACCAATGCTTGGTGACAATAGTGTAGACAACATAAGTGAACGATTAAGGTTCTCTGTCATTTTTGACTCATTTGCCCTCAAACCCTGCAAACAATGCTCCAAAAAACTATCCATGGATGAGCTGAGCAAGCGTACCGACTGCAAGAAATTATAGGCAGTAACTGGTAAGAACACATTGAGTTCAAACTGACCTTGGCTTGCCGCAAAACCAATACTGGCGTCATTGCCAAAAACCTGTACAGCAACTTGCGTAACTTGTTCACACTGCGTTGGATTAACCTTACCAGGCATGATGGAACTACCAGGCTCGTTAGCAGGCAAGATAACCTCATTAAGACCACAGCGTGGACCACTTGCCATAAGGCGAATGTCATTTGCAATCTTAAACAGATCCATCGCAAGAGCTTTAAGTACGCCATGTACAGCAACCACCTCATCAAGTGAGGTAAGCGCGTGGAATTTATTAGCACAGGGTACAAAATCACTGTTTGTTTGTTTTTGAAGCTGCTCGCACACCTTTACATCAAAATGTAAAGGTGCATTAAGGCCTGTACCCACAGCCGTTGCACCAATGGCAAGCTGCTTAAGCGGCACCAACACAGCTTGCAACAAAGCAAGATTTTGCTGCAGAGAAAACCGATAACCCGAAAGCTCCTGAGAAAAACTGATAGGCACTGCATCCATAAGATGCGTGCGTCCCGACTTGATAACACCCTTGCACTCATGCTCTTTTGCCTCAAACCCTGCAATCAATTGCTTAAGGCTCGGGATAAGCTTAGACTCAATCTGTGTTACGAACGCAATGTGCATAGCACTAGGAAAGGTATCATTGCTGGATTGACTCATGTTAACGTCATCATTGGGATGCAAAAACCCTTGTCCGTTTGCGAGGTTAGTAACGTTTGCCACTACCTCATTAACATTCATGTTGGTTTGTGTACCTGAACCTGTTTGATACACCACCAGTGGAAATTCATCCGAAAGTTCTCCAGCCAAGATTTTGTCACAGACCGCAACAATACTCTGACACTTCTCCTGTGTCATCTTTGTTGGATTGAGCTCATAATTTGCCAGTGCACAAGCTTTTTTAAGCTGTGCAAAGGCATAAATAATCTCAAAGGGCATACGCTCTTGCGGTTGTCCAATACAAAAGTTGCCATACGATCGCTGTGTTTGAGCACCCCAAAAATGGCTGGCATCAACGAGGACTTCACCTAAACTATCGTGCTCTACCCTAAACGCGCTGTCCTTCTCGATATTTTCCATCGTTAATCATTTGCTCCATTCCCGCAATACCAGGCCGACTTAAAGCATAAGGGTCAAAGATGGTTTTCATCTCTTCTTCTGTTAAAAGCTGTTCTTTTAGAATAAGTTCTTTAACACTAGCACCAGTCGCAATTGCTTTTTTAGCAATGCTTGCAGCTTTTGCATAACCAACATACGGACAAATTGCCGTAATAATGCCAACAGAATTATCCACCAGCTCCTTACAGTGTTTCTCGTTAGCAGTAATTCCCATAATGCAATTATCTACAAATGTTTGCGTAACCCGCTCTATTTGCTCAATAGAATGAAAGAGGTTGTAAAACAACACGGGCTCAAAGGCATTAAGCTCTAGTTGACCTGCCTCTGCCGCCATAGTAACCGTAATGTCATTTCCCACAATATTAAAAGCTACCTGGTTAACTACTTCAGGAATAACAGGATTAACTTTACCCGGCATAATACTGGAACCATTTTGTTTGGGCGGAAGGTTAATCTCGTGAAATCCACAACGAGGACCACTACTAAGCAAGCGCAAATCATTTGCAATCTTTGACATGTTAACTGCACAAGATTTTGTGGTGCCTGATACCGCAACATAGCCATCCAAATTTTGTGTGGCATCGATAAGGTCTTCTGCTTGCACAAGTTGTAGGTCAGTCACTTGTGAAAGGTTTTTAACCACATTATTCATGTATCCAACATCTGCGTTGATGCCCGTACCAATAGCTGTACCACCAATGTTAAGTGAGCGCATCTCTTCTTTTGCTTGCTCAAAGCGGTCAATATCTCTACCGATAGCTACGGCATAAGCATGAAATTCTTGACCCAAGCGAATAGGCACTGCATCTTGAAGTTGCGTACGTCCCATCTTAATGACATGATCGAACTCTGTAGCCTTAAGTAACAAGGCAGTGTGTAAGCGCTTGAGCTGTTCTGTTGCACGAATAAGCAGCTTGAGTGCAGTGATTTTGCCACATGAAGGGAATACGTCATTGGTTGATTGACCACAATTAACATCATCATTTGGGTTTACAAGACTATAATCGCCTTTTGTACCACCCAACAACTCAATAGCTACATTGGCAATAACCTCATTGGCATTCATGTTCATTGAGGTACCCGCACCACCTTGAATGGGGTCAACAATAAATTGGTCATGAAATTTGCCATCAATAATCAGGTCACATGCTTTACTAATAGCTTCGTATACCTTCTTTTCCATACGATTGACCTGGTAATTTGTAATTGCGCACGCTTTTTTAATCTGCGCAATTGACACAATCATCTCTGTTGAATAACGAAGACCCGTAATGGTAAAGTTCTCATATGCACGCAAAGATTGAATTCCATAATAGGCATCCGCAGGAACTTCCTTCTGGCCAATTGAATCCATTTCCAAGCGAAATTTAGTATTACTCATAGGCACAAACTCTCCCGATAGCGCTTCCTAGCTTAAGATAAACAATAGGTTAGCTATATCTTTGTACATATGAGCGAGGAGTAATTAAACGGACGATATCTAACAGCTTAGCGGAAAAGACTTGGACGATTAAACAAATTCGTTCTCCGAAGGCCATTGTTACTTTAGGGTTTGTCTTATGACGAAAGCTCCCAAGTGCGTCCACCATCCGTTGACCGATAGGTTTGCTGAGAATCATCGGTATCTGTACATGTTACGAGTATTGAGCCTTCATCTTCTATCTGTCCTTCTACCGTTGCGCTTGTAGCAGGAAGCTCAGATATATACCTGATGTTTTGTTCATCTATTACAACGAATATCCACCTATATTGAGCCATGGCTTTATCTATCCACACTAAGCCATATGACGAATTTTGAATACGAATAACATCACTTGGTTTAAGTGTATTAAGCAGCGCGCTTATTTCATCAGCAGTGCTAATGCTCTCCTGGTTATTGCTGTTTTTCTCTGCAGATGACTGAACAGAAGAAGACTTTGTATCACCCGCACGACGCATGCCATCTTGAGTTGCCTGAATAACAATAATCTGCTTGTCTTGCTCGCTCAGGGTATCGGGGGAACCTATATAGTTGTAATACTCACCAATTTTTGTTGTGGTTAATGCATCATTTTGTCTGTATATGCCGTAGTAAGGATCGATAAAACCCTCATAGTTGTAATAATACGTTTGGTTCTGATACTCAAAATGAGCCAAGCTACGAACATCCAAGGAAAATAAAAGAAAGTTCGCAAAACAAGAGGCTACACTAAGCAGCACGAGCACTATATAAATTAAAATACGAAAGATCTTTTTAATAGATAGCTGCTTTACGAGAAGAAACATCAAGACCAAAGCAGCTGCCTCACAGACAAAAGAGATGAGCAGAATAACATTATGCACCAAGGGAATAAAATGAATATGGTGTGTGAGTGCAAGCAGTACAAATCCCAATCCACCCAAAACTGGAATAGCAAATCGGTGCAAGATAAGTTTGAGTCTCGTGGTTTGCATAGATGCATCCAATCGAATACCTAAAACACCACAGCAGTTGTCTTTTTATAACACAGTAATGTGTAGTTAAGAAAATTTTTACCCATCAACAAAAGGTCTACTCAAAAAATATAAGTTTTTTCATACGCAACTGCGCAACTTTTGGTTGCATAGTAAATTGCAAGCTAAAATTGGTAGTGCCAAAAAGCCAATAACCTACTATATCTATATGCAGCTGCACGACATATCAAAACAGAGCAAACGACTTAGTAGTCGTACGTCTCTATCTTCGAAAGGTCATCGTATGAAACTCGAGATTGCAAAAAGGCTCTACGACTATAGAAAAATGGCTGGTCTGTCTCAAGAACAAGTTGCTGCAAAGATACAAGTTTCTCGTCAGGCGGTCTCTAAGTGGGAATGTGCTGAATCGTCACCTGATACTGACAATCTTATTGCACTCGCCTTGCTTTATGGTGTCACAGTAGATGAGCTTCTTTTTGCCGATCCAGAAAACACGGACTCTGACAATACGACTACTAACAAAGAAGCCAACGAAGAACCTAGCTCCAGCTGGCAAGAAGCACATGCCTCAAATAAGGATTACGTTAACATCAACCTAAACGATGGTATACATGTACGAGATCATAAAAAAGGTGAGGAAGTCCATATTGACTGGAATGGCATTCATGTAGATAACGAAGATGAACATGTACATTTAGACTTTGAAGGACTTGCAAAGATTATTCGTTCAATTCGTAAAGGACAAGAAGAATAAACCTATTCTGCACGCAAGAACTCACCTATAAAAAAATCCCTGCATGCTACCAACTACGTAATCATGCAGGGAATCTTTTTCTATTTACGAGCAGTTTATTTACGACTCTTCTTTGTAGAAATAAGCTGCGGTTGCTCTAATCCATCTACTGCAGCCTGTGTTACCACGACCTTCTCTACGGTAAGATCATCGGGAATGTTAAACATGGTGTCTTGTAGTGTTGCTTCACAAATAGCACGCAGACCACGAGCACCAGTACCACGCTTAAGTGCCAGACGAGCTATTGCACGCAGAGCTTCAGGCTCAAACTCAAGCTGAACGCCCTCCAGCTTAAACATGCGACAATACTGTTTAACAATGGCATTCCTAGGCTCAGTTAGAATCTTTACAAGGTCATCCTCACGAAGTTCACGTGTAGACGTAATTACAGGAATACGACCAACGAACTCCGGAATCATACCAAATTTGTGCAGGTCCATAGGGGTGACATCGCTCATGAGCTCATCTTGTGAGTCCTCTACCTTGGTAGCCAACTCAGAGTTAAAGCCCACGCCCTTCTTACCAATGCGATCCGCAACGATCTTATCCAAACCAACAAATGCACCACCACAAATAAACAAAATATTGGTGGTATCAATATGAATAAGCTCCTGTTGAGGATGCTTACGACCACCCTGAGGAGGAACGCTTGCAACGCTACCTTCAAGAATTTTAAGAAGTGCCTGCTGGACACCCTCGCCAGAAACATCACGCGTAATAGACAAGTTTTCTGCCTTGCGAGCAATTTTGTCAATCTCGTCAATATATACAATACCAACCTGAGCACGCTCAACATCACCATCGGCGGCAGTAATAAGCTTGAGCAGGATATTTTCTACGTCTTCGCCTACATAGCCAGCCTCGGTAAGCGTGGTAGCATCCGCAATAGCAAAGGGTACTTCCAAGAAACGAGCAAGTGTTTGAGCCAAGAGTGTCTTACCTGTACCGGTAGGACCAAGTAGCAAGATATTACTCTTTGCAAGCTCAACTTCCTCCTCGCCCTCTTCCAGCACGTCATCACCAGCAATAACACGGCGATAGTGGTTATATACCGCAACACTCATAGCACGTTTGGCATCTTCCTGACCCATAACGTACTGTGAAAGCTCGTCATAAATTTCATGAGGAGTTGGTAAATTTTTAATAAGTGGGGCTACTTCAAACTGCTCTTCTTCCTCAGCCTCTACAGCAAACTCATCAGCCTCAGAAATAATGTCACTACAAGCAGCAACACATTCATCACAAATGAATACACCACCAGGTCCCTGGATGAGCTTACGCACCTGATCGCGCGACTTGCCGCAAAACGAGCAATGCATTTGTGAGTCTAAATTCGTGCCATCAAAATCCGACATTAACGCTCCTCGGAGGTGTTGGCGCTTTCCTTACGAGAGGTAATAACCTTGTCTACCAGGCCATACTCCATTGCTTGCTGAGCGCGCATATAGTTATCTCGCTCGGTATCTGCATTGATTGTCTCGATAGGCTGGCCCGTAAAATCTGCAAGCAAGCTATTTAGATGCTCACGGATATACTTAGTTTCATCCGCAACAATCTGAATGTCTGTCTGCTGACCCTGAGCACCTGAACTGGGTTGATGAATAAGAACCATGGAATTAGGGAGCGCAAAACGCTTGCCTTTAGCACCAGCTGCCAAAAGAACAGCGCCCATAGATGCAGCCATGCCTACACAGATAGTAGATACATCTGGCTTGATAAAATTCATGGTATCCAAGATACCCAGACCCGCATATACATCGCCGCCAGGGGAATCAATGTACAAAGAAATGTCTTTATCAGGATCCTGGCTTTCCAAGTGAAGTAACTGGGCAATTACCAAATTTGCGGAATCGCGCGTAACGGGTTCACCCAAAAATACGATGCGGTCGTTAAGCAAGCGGGAGTAGATGTCATAGCTACGCTCGCCGCGCGGAGTCTGCTCGACGACGTAAGGAATGAGTGGAGTGTTAGTAGGATTGATCATTCAATTCCCCTTTCTAATGCAATGACAAAGACTTCAACGACCATTTTTGATAGAGGGGCCATGCCTGTATAGCACAGCCCCTCCTGCTTAGTTGCCAGTCTTTGCTTACTTGTTGGACTTATCGTCCTTCTTGGCAGCACGACGCTCAGCAACCTCATCTACCTCGGTTACCTTGGCGTTGTCTACCAACCAGTCAAGAGCCTTGTTGCGCTTAATAGCTGCGCGAATGGCAGGGAGCTGACCGTTCTCACGCCAGTTCTCAACAAGCTGAGCAGGATTATCTGCACCAGACTCCTCAAACTCCTTCTGGATGTCCTCTGCAGTAGCCTCAAAGCCCATCTTACGAGCAATAGCCTCAAGAGTCAGACTCTGACGAGCGTTCTCCTCTGCCTGGTTGTGAAGATCTGCAATGAAGTCTTGTGCGGAAACACCCTGCATTTGCAGCCAGCCATCCAGGGTCATACCCTGAGACTGAAGCTGAGACAGGAAGTTCTGAGTAATCTCATTGAATACCTGATTTACATACTCAGAAGGAACTTCCTCAAGCTGAAGATGCTTAGCCATCTCGGCAAGAACACGATTCTCCTTGAGGGTAGGAAGGGTATTCTTTTTGTCAGATTCAATCTCGGACTTAAGGCCATCACGAAGCTCAGCTACGGTCTTAAAACCAAAGCCCTTCTCGGCCAATTCATCATCAAGCTCGGGAGTAACGGCAACCTTAATGGCGTTGAGCGTCAGTTTAATAGCAAACTTGTGCTCATGAGTATCCTCACCCTCGCCATGGGATTCAGTCCAAGAAATCTCCTTGGTCTCACCCTTTTTCATGCCCTTGATACCCTCATCAAAAGCCTCAGGAAGACCCTTGCCATCCAAAGAAAGCATGCGGTTTTCGCCAGCAAAGCGCTCTGCATTCTCTATATTCTCGATATTGACATTAACAATATCGCCTGCAGCAGCAGCGCGATCCTCCTCTACATCCTCATATGAGGTACGGTAAGACAGAAGAACGTCAATTTGCTCATCAATCTCTGCCTCAGTTACCTGTGCGGGAGGCATGTTAATTTCTGGAGCGTCATAAGAATCGAGCTCTGCAACAGGACGTACAGGAATGGTTAGGTCCAAAACATAGTCAGAACCCTCTACAACAAATACAGGCTCCTCACCGTAGTTAACATCACCTACAGGAGTGATATCCAACTCCTCAAGCATGAGAGGCTCTACCTGATTAAGAAGATCGTTGGTAGCCTGACCAAGAACGCCATCCTTGCCTACAATGCCATCGATAACAGGACGAGGAGTCTTACCTTTACGGAAGCCCTGAAAATTGTACTTGTTAGCAATGTCCTTGTATGCCTGAGCAACTGCCTTGTTAACATCCTCAGCAGCAACGGTAAGCTGCGCGGCAACCTTGTTATCCTGAGGCTCCTGCGCGGTGACGGTGATCTTCAACGTTCCTCCAGTGTGTCTTGAACCTACGCGGCTACAGCTGTAGCCGCTTGTATCTGAGTAAGTGTTGTACGCTGGTGCGGGCGAAAGGACTCGAACCTTCACGGGGGTTACCCACTAGAACCTAAATCTAGCGTGTCTACCAGTTCCACCACGCCCGCAACTAATGCATACAGCCTTGACATGATACCAGACAAACAAGTGTCTACCCACTTAGTTCACGGTCAAAACACGCGAATAGTATGTCCACATCACTTTTTACACACTAAAGGCCAACCCGTGTAATATTAGCACACACCCTGAGCCATCATAGCCTCTGCTACTTTAAGAAAACCAGCAATATTAGCGCCAAATACGAGGTTACCCTCATGGCCATAATCCTTTGCAGCAGTAGAAGCAGATGTATAAATTGATGCCATAATAGACTGCAAGCGCTGATCTACCTCGTCAAAGGACCAAGATAGGTGCTCTGCGTTTTGGCTCATTTCTAAACCAGAAACAGCTACACCTCCGGCATTAGCTGCTTTACCTGGAGCAAAAAATACATCATGTTCTTGTAGATATGTTGTTGCTTCTAAGGTGGTAGGCATATTAGCGCCTTCTACTACATAACGACAACCATGTGCTACAAGGGCTTGAGCAGACTCAAGAGACAATTCATTTTGAGTAGCACAAGGCATAGCTATATCGCACTTCTCGCCCCAAGGACGTTGAGTTTCGTGATACATCGCACGTGGACGAGCAGCAACATAATCAGTCAGGCGCGCACGACGAACTTCCTTGACGTTCTTCAAAGTTGCAACGTCAATACCATCAGGGTCATATACATAACCCGAAGAATCGGATACCGTAAGCACGCAAGCTCCCAACTGCTGTGCCTTTTGTGCTGCATAAATGGCAACATTACCCGCACCAGAGATGCATATTGTCTTGCCTGCAAGCTCCTCGCCCTTCTCGGCCAACATATGAGTGAGGAAATATACCGCACCATAACCAGTTGCCTCGGTACGTGCTAAAGAGCCGCCATAACTTAAACCTTTTCCAGTGAGAACACCGGACCACTCGTTACGCAGACGCTTGTACTGGCCAAAAAGATAACCAATCTCACGAGCACCCGTACCAATATCACCCGCAGGAACATCCGTATTGGGACCAATATAACGATATAGTTCCGTCATGAAGCTCTGACAAAACGCCATAATTTCACGGTCAGACTTACCCTTAGGATCAAAGTCTGCTCCGCCCTTTCCACCTCCCATGGGAAGTGTGGTAAGGCTGTTTTTAAAGATTTGTTCAAAACCCAAAAACTTAAGAATTGACAGGTTAACACTGGGATGAAGACGTAGGCCTCCCTTGTAAGGTCCAATTGCAGAGTTAAATTCAATGCGATAACCACGATTAACCTGTATTTGGCCCTTATCGTCTACCCATGGAACCCTAAACATGATGACACGCTCGGGTTCTACTAATCGCTCTAATAAAGCTTGGCTTTGATATTCGGGGTGTGCATCCAAAGCAGGTTGCAAACTTACAAGCACCTCTTGTGCTGCTTGGATGAATTCAGGCTGATCTGCATAACGCTCTTTAAGCTGTGCAATTACCTCAGAAGAATATGACATGACGGTTTCCCTCTTGTTGACCTACGCTTGACCCGTACACGAGCTATAGCTGTTATATTTTTATATCGAGAAAAGCATAGCGGTTTACAAGCAACAGATAGATATTTCCTATGAGCTCGTAACAAACTGTATACGCAAAAGATACGTAAAGGAAAGTTTTCGTACATATTAAGAACTTTGATACTGCACGGGTTGAATTGTTTACAAAGCTTGCTATACTTACCAAAGCGAATCGGGGTGTGGCGCAGCTTGGTAGCGCATCTGCTTTGGGAGCAGAGGGTCGCTGGTTCGAATCCAGTCACCCCGACCACGCGGCAGTAGTTCAATTGGTAGAGCATCAGCCTTCCAAGCTGACTGTTGCGGGTTCGAGTCCCGTCTGCCGCTCCATTACTTATTTCATTTAGATGTATATCTGAGTGTTTAATCCCCCGCTTTTCGGGGGATTTTTATTGTACATAGACCTCAAACAACAACGCCTGCATCGCAACCAACAATAAACTTATACAGTGCAGATTATTTTATTTAATTACCTCAATAATGGTAGAAGTAGCCATAGCCTCAAAGTCAAACAGGGGCTTTACGGACGAGAAATCCTGCGTGTTAGTAACAACAATTAAAGTAGTAGGATCAAAACCAGCAGATTTAATAGTGTCTAAATCAACAACGGCCAAGATATCACCCGCGGTAACTACCTGACCAACCAACACCTTTGGCTCAAAACCTTTACCTTCAAGCTCTACGGTATCGATACCTACATGTATGAGCACATCAAGACCATCTGTAGTACTAATAGCATATGCATGACCAGCCTTTTGTACAACAGAAACCGTACCAGATACTGGAGCAGTAATAGTACCAGTTTTGGGAATGATGCCTACACCCTCACCCAATGCACGAGAGGCAAAAACTTCATCACTCACATTATCCAACGAGACAACATCACCAGGAACTGCGGTGATTATGCTATAAGTAACACCTTTAGTCATTTGATTCCTTTCTTTGATTTGTACCTAGTTTATTTATTATTCTGCTATTGCTTTTGTCACTGCTTAATAGCTTAATGCAATACAACAAATCTAGTAAACAAAACAAAAAGACCCGCAAGATGCCCTACAGCACCCCTCAGGTCTTGCCCCAAACCGGGTAACAATCCTTTTTAATGTAACTAAATGAATCTTAGTCTCCATATGCCAACAATGCACTATCTTTTTGTCTTAATTTTGGTCCGTAACCGTTAAGATAGTTCCAGACGTATTTGATTACTGGAAGGAATGTTATGCCAACACCTAGGCTAGGACGCACGCTTGTTATTGCTAATCCTGCCTCTCATAGTGGTAAAGGTGCTGCCGCTGCCGACTTTGTCGAGCGTTTTTTAAACAGCTTTGAGTCTGCTACCGAAGGCTACACTATTCAGCGCACCACTGCTATGGGCGATGCTCGTATAATGGCCGCAGCTGCTCGCAAATTTCAAACCGTTATTGCTTTAGGCGGAGACGGTGTTATTCATGAAGTTGTAAACGGCCTCATGGATATTCCCATTCAAGATCGGCCAACTCTTGGCATTATTCCTATGGGCACCGGCAATGACTATGCTCGTACCTTAGGTCTAGCCCGCAATGCTCCCGAAGCCGCTTTGGGTCAAATTATGCAGGGACCTGTGCGTAAGATTGACTTGGGCAAGGTTAACAACGAGTACTTTATGCAGACATTGTCTTTTGGTATTGATGCGGCTGTTGCACATGACACAACCGCTCGCCGCAACCAAGGTGATAACCAAGAAGGCACCGCTTTGTTTATAAGTTCTAGCCTTAAGCTACTAAGCAAAGCACACGAAGGTTGGCATATGATTGCTACTGTAGATGACGAGAAAACCCTTGATTTACAAGAGATTTTCTTTGCCATCAATATTGGACCTACTTACGGAGCTGGCTTTAAGGTATGCCCCGCTGCTGTGCCCAATGATGGGCTGCTTGATGTATGCTACAACGTTCGTATTCCCACAGTACCCACGATTTTAAGATTGCTTGGCATGATGCGTGCGGGCTTGCACACCACATCGCGTGTTATTAAAACCATGCGTGCCAAAAAGCTTCACATTGAGTTTACCGAGGATGTCCCCGTACAAACCGATGGAGAAGAGCTTGAAGGTCGCATCTTTGATGTAGAGGTTCTTCCTGATGAACTGCGTGTCATTACCTCTCCATCATGTACTTGGTAAGTTGTACTTTAAAACTGTACTTTAAAAAAGCACCTATCTTATAGATAGGTGCTTGTAATTAACTACGCTATGGGTTTTTACTCAACTCTTAAAGCACAGGCTGCATGTTGTTCCTAACGAGCAGCCTCCTTAAGCGCAGCACGAACCTCCGCTGCGGTCTTAAGGCTCATTACCTTATTAGTAAGCTCATCTGCCTCTGCCTTGCTCCATTTAGAAATAGTCTTACGCGTGCGCAAGATAGAAGGAGCAGAAACAGAGAACTCGCTCAAACCAAAGGATAGCAGCACTGGAATAAGCAGAGGATCTGCTGCAGCTTCACCGCACATGCCAACCATAATGCCAGCTTTGTTACCTTCTGCAATAAGGTGCCTAAGAGAGCGCAATACTGCAGGCTGATACACCTGATATAGATAAGCCACACGATCGTTACCACGGTCTGCACACATGGTATAGCCAATAAGGTCATTGGTACCAATGGAGAAGAAGTCGCACTCCGCGGCCAAGTCATCTGCAATGAGAGAAGCTGCAGGTGTCTCAATCATGGTGCCTACTTCGATATTCTCGTTAAACTGAATACCAGCGGCACGCAACTCATTCTTGCACTCTTCTACCAAAGCCTTTGCCTCGCGCACCTCATCAATGGTGGTTACCAAAGGAAGCATAATCTTAATGTCGCCAAAAGCAGAGGCACGAAGTAATGCACGGAGCTGAACCTTATACTGGTCCGGATTATTGAGACAGTAACGCACAGCGCGGAAGCCCATGAAGGGATTTTCTTCTTGCTGCAAGTTAAGATAAGGAATCTCTTTATCTCCACCCACATCAAGCGTACGGATGATAATGGGCATGCCCTTCATACGCAAGGCAACCTTCTGATATGCGGCAAACTGCTCGTCCTCGGAAGGAAGTTCGGAAGCATCCATAAAGAGAAATTCCGAACGGAACAGACCAATGCCTTCGGTGTCATGTTCGGCAGCTACATTAGCATCGTCAGGGTTACCAATGTTGGCAACCAACAAGACTTTCTTGCCATCTGCGGTAAGGGTCTCTTTGCCGCGATAGGCCTCAAGAGCAGCCTTTTCCTCGGCATACTTCTTGGCCTCATCACGATATTTGGAAAGCTCGTCATCACTAGGATTAGCAATAACGGTGCCGTTGGTGCCATCCACTACTACCGTATCACCGTTTGCAATGGAGGTAGTTACCTCAGCTACAGACAATACTGCGGGAATCTCTAAAGCACGAGCAATGATGGCAGAGTGAGAAGTACGACCACCTGTCTCGGTAACAATACCAGCTACATTATCCTTATCAATATCTGCTGTCATGGAAGGCGTAAGTTCGTGCACAACTACGATGGAGTTCTCGGGCAGCGTAGAAAGGTCTACCACTTCCTTGCCCAAAAGATCTGCCAAAAGGCCAGTTCTTACGTCTGCAACATCAGCGGCACGCTCACGGAACAGCTCATCTTCCATCTGAGAGAACATAACGTAATATGACTCATATGCATCATATACAGCCTGCTCGGCACACATACCAGACTCAATGGAGCCATTAACCATCATCTTAATGCCATCATCCTCGGCAAACTCAATATGTGCGGCCATAATAGCAGCAGCATCATCGCCTACCGTTTTGGACATACGTTCAATTTGAGCATTGGTTTGCTCAATAAACTTAGTAATAGCTGCAGCATAACGTGCCTTTTCTGCCTCTGTATCTTCGGGTGCATGTGGTGTAAAAGTCAGATCAGGCTCTACCGCAACTTGTGCAACACCAATTCCAATGCCATCGGATGCATTAACTCCCTGGAACATGAAACCTCCCAAACTGTGTGTAAACACACAAATAGCCATAAGTAAGCGTATTACTTACTTTATATCCATAATAATATGATTATTTATGCACTATATTCAAAAATTTATTAATTCAGCTTGTTGATAAGATCAAGTGCAGTTGCAAGAGCTTCATCCTCACGCTCGCCATCACACACAATTTCAATTTCAGAACCAGTGGGAATACCAATACCCAACAGAGCCAAAGGACGCTTAGCATCTGCATGTTTACCCTGAGAAATTACTTCAATCTTGCAAGGAAAATCATACAGAGCATCAGAGAAGGTTGTTGCAGGACCAATATGTAAACCGTTGGGGTTGGTAAGAGTAACTGTCTGAGAAACCATAACGCTCCTTATGAATCCATCAATGTATCAAGACGACGCTCTGCCTTGCGCACGCGCTCAAGGGCAGCGGCAATTTCTTCTTTATGCTCTTCGAGAACTCCGCCTAGAGCAGCATAGAGTTTCTCGATAGTTTCGCGATTTGCAAGATATTTGGATGACGCAGTGGCAGAACCACAGCTCGAAGCAAAATTAAGAGCAGTGTCATAATCTGCGCCTTCATCCAGCTTAGCTAAGAAACCAGCGACCATAGAATCACCAGCACCGGTAGCATTAACAAGTTTACAGGGAGGAACCAAGGTTATGTGCTCGTTACCATACTCATCCAATAGAGCAGAACCATACTTGCCACAAGAAACAATGACATTTGCCGCACCACGATCATGCAAGATGCGTGCAAAAGGCAAACACTCTTCTGGTGTTTCTGGCTTCTCGTTAAACAGGCGGCCAACCTCATGGTTATTGGGTTTAATGAGAAATGGCTTAGCGCTTAAGGCGCGCAACAAGAGCGTGCCAGGCGCATCTACTACAAAGCGAATCCCACGGCCAGATAAATGGTTCATAATCATGTCATAGGTAGTATCAGGCAAGCTCTTGGGAATGGAGCCGGTAAGTACCACTGTATCCCCCGACTGAATCATTTCCATACGGTGCAAGAGCTCTTCAAGCTTACGATGTGGAATCTTGGGACCCATACCATTAACGATAGACATAACAATACCGTTAAGCTTGACGTTAATACGAGTATTACCCTTGTCCAAGCGCACAAAATTACAGGCAATACCCTGAGACTGAAGTGACTCGATTAAATAATCACCCGTAAAGCCACCACAAATACCCATTGCTGTGTTGGCTACCCCAAGCTCATTCAGAATGCCAGCTATATTAATGCCGTTACCACCGCAATACATCTCTTCACTGGAAGAACGGTTAGTAAAACCCATATCGAGCGTAAGTGGATGCATTACATAATCGATTGCAGGATTGAGAGTAACGGTATAAATCAAGACGAACCCTCCCGAAGATTTTCTCAAGACTGTATACAAGTATGACGCATTAGAGACATTTTTTACACATAAAAGTATCGATAAGTGAATACAAATTGCAAAACGTATCTTTTAGCAGGCACACAAGCCCGCGGCGTGATAAAATCCCTTTGCAGGCGCCCGTAGCTCAATAGGATAGAGTATCGGACTTCTAATCCGCCGGTTGGGGGTTCGAATCCCCCCGGGCGCACCATATCATAAGAAAAGCCAGGACGTATTTGTTCTGGCTTTTTTGTTTACACTTTTCCCTGTGACCCTGATATTGCACTAATCCGCAGGTGGATATGAGCAAATAAGTTCCATGGATCCTGTGAGTTCCAATACGTCTATACCAGCCGGCGCAATAAAGTGGTCTCCCCTTGCAACAAGCTGCCCATTTACTTTGCCAGAGCCTTCAATGACGCTCATGCATAAAAATGGCCAGTGAGCCATAAGTCTGGTCGTATCCTCTACGCGCACACGATCTACCGTATAGCAATCACAAGAAACCAAGCGGGTTACACCGTTTTTCTCGATAGCAGTAATGGTGCCATTGGTAGGCGCCTGCTGCTTGTAATCAATAACATCGAGCGACTGCTGTAGATGTAACTCGCGCAAGCTACCGTCTGCCTGGCGCCGATTGTAGTCGTATACACGATATGTCACATCCGAAGACTGCTGGGTTTCCAAAATCAAAGTACCACCACGAATTGCATGGACCGTTCCTGGATTTATTTGGAAGAAATCACCCGTTTTAACAGGAATGATATTGAGAAGTTCACCCCACTTGCTCTTGTTTACCGCACGAGCAAATTCCTCACGTGAACTTGCATTTTGTCCAACTACGATAGTTGCGCCAGGCTTAGCATGCAACACATACCAGCACTCACATTTACCCAAAGATCCATTCTCGTGCTGTGCAGCATACGTATCGTCCGGATGAACTTGAATGGACAAGTCATCATCCGCCGCAAGGATTTTGATAAGTAAAGGGAATTGATCTGATGCAAGCTTGCCAAACAATTCACGATGTGTGGACCACAACTCAGACAGATGCATACCTGCAAACCTGCCTTTTGCAACCTTACAGTCCCCTGACTGATGAGCAGAAATTGCCCAACACTCACCTATGGGGCCATCGGGAATCTGATAACCAAAGTCGGACTCAAGCATGCGACCGCCCCAAATCTTCTGGTGAAAGACGGGTTCTAAAAAGATGAGTTCTTGTGTCATAGCTACTACTCCCCCGCAATGCTACAAAGCACGTTTAGTTGCTGCATTGCTTGTGATTGTACACGTGAGTAACCTACTTGTAGACAAATGACTCACTGAGCTAATAAAAAACTCAGGGCTGTTATAAGCTCTGAGTCGAAAAATCAAGTGGTGGATCGTCAGGGGTTCGAACCCTGGACCTTGGGATTAAGAGTCCCCTGCTCTACCAGCTGAGCTAACGATCCATATTCATTTGTAAATGGGGTGGGTGAAGGGTCTCGAACCCTCGACCTACGGAGCCACAGTCCGTCGCTCTGCCAACTGAGCTACACCCACCATTTGCCCACCTCAAATGGCGCGTGTATTATTATTACAAAAAAACCAGCGGATGCAAGTGTAAATCTGAACTTTTTTGCAAACACATTTTGTACAGATTACAAGAGATATTCCGCAATTTGCACCGCATTGGTTGCAGCGCCTTTACGAATTTGATCTCCACAACACCACAGCGTAAGCGAACGTGAAGGCGTAGGGCTTGAAAGGTCTTTACGGATACGCCCAACAAAGATTGCA
This sequence comes from Atopobium fossor DSM 15642, assembly GCF_000483125.1. GTDB lineage: Bacteria > Actinomycetota > Coriobacteriia > Coriobacteriales > Atopobiaceae > Atopobium > Atopobium fossor. Next base: position 385,458 of record NZ_KI519553.1, on the reverse strand, counting down.
TCTTGATTGGATGTGTCCAAAGGCATGGGATACACAAGTTCATTGGGTTTATCAACAACCTTGACTCCAGGAGCGCGGGACAAAATTTCACGCGCCTGCTCTGGAGACATATCCTGCTCAAAATCAAGAGTAATGGATTCGGAATGCGAACGCATAACCGGAACACGAACGCAGGTACAACTCACAAAAAGCTCAGGCATATGCATAATCTTGCGACCCTCATTTTGCATTTTAAGCTCCTCGGATGTGTAATCATCATCCTTAAAGCCACCAATCTGCGGAATAAGGTTATACGCCAGCTGATACGCAAAAGGATCTGTTGAGCCAACAGCCTGGCCTTCATCAAGTGCTTTATGCTCACGAACAAGCTCGGTAAGACCAGCCATACCTGCCCCCGATGCTGCCTGATAGGTCGAGACAATCATGCGCTTGATACCTGCCGCCTGATGTAATGGCCATGTTGGTACCAAACCAATAATGGTTGCACAGTTAGGATTAGCAATGATGTTGCGTGGATGATTGGCAATATCTGCAGCATTAATCTCTGGAATCACAAGAGGAACATCATCATAGAGCCTAAAGGCATGACTGTTATCTACACATACCGCCCCTTGAACTGCCGCCTGTGGTAGCAGCTCAGAAGCCTGCTGATCTCCCGCCGCACCAAGCACAATATCCACGTTATTAAAGGCTTGCGGAGATGCTAGCTGCACAGCATGATCTTCTCCACAAAATTGCACTTTCCTACCCACAGAGCGCTCAGACGCAAGCGGAACTAAGCGCGAAACTGGAAAATTGCGCTCTTCTAGACATTGCATCATTTGTGCACCCACAACACCTGTGGCGCCCAAAATTGCTACAACTTTACCGGACATAACATCCCCCTACTGGCTGATAGTGCCCACCATTTCGCTTTTTACAAAACGATTATAAATAACACCAATTGCCGTATTGAAGTCCTCATTGTTAACACCCAAGATGATAGAGATCTCCTGTGAGGACTGTGTAATCATACGGATGTTTACACCGGCTTCGCCAAGTACACCAAAGATGCGACCCGAAGTACCCGCACGACGGCTCATATTACGACCAACAATGCTGATAAGAGCAAGGTGCTCAACTATGTGTATAGAATCGGGCACAAGTTCTTTTTGCAAGTCATTCACAATGGAATAGATAGTGTCTACTACATCTGCACCGTTAACCACAACACCAAAAGAATCTACACCGGTAGGTACATGCTCTACAGATACGTGATACCGTTCAAAAACGGACAGAGCACGACGAATAAATCCTATCTCGGTAGACATATGAGCCTTTTGAATATGTACCGCTGTAAAATTTTTACGACCAGCAACGCCCGTAATAAGATGCTCGCTCTCGCGTTCCTCGGCCGTCTCGCGAATCATGGTGCCAAGAGCTTCTGGGTCATTGGTATTCTTGATTTGAATGGGAATATTTGCTTCACGAACAGGAAAAATAGCTTCTTCCTGCAAAACAGAAGCGCCCATATACGAAAGCTCACGCATTTCATCAAAGGTAATGCGATGGATAATGCGCGGGTCATTAACAATGCGCGGATCTGCAGCCAAAAAACCAGACACGTCAGTCCAGTTTTCATACACATCCACTTCCAGTGCACGTGCAACAATAGCACCTGTAATATCTCCACCACCACGCTCAAACAGCTTAATCTTGCCATCACTTGTTGCGCCATAAAAACCAGGCAAGACAAAACTGCCTTTCTCGACAACTAGCTGTTGTAAAAGCTGTGCCGTGGCTTCTTGGTTAAGACTGCCATCATGATGAAAGCGAATTACATCCGAAGCATCCACAAAAGGCTTATTGAGAAATTCAGCCATGAGTTGGGCGGTAAACCATTCTCCACGCGAAACAACATACTCTGGAGAAACATCTTTGATATGCATGGCAAACTCATCAAACTTTTGAGCAATGGGATAGGTAAGCTTAAGCTCACGCGCTAACTCTATATAGCGTTCCTTAATGGTTTGTAACAGCACTGTACAATCAACATGATAAGAAATATGAGCATTTACCAGCAAAAGAAGGTCTGTAATTTTATTATCAGTGGTAAAACGCTTACCCGATGCAGATACCACAATATAGCGTCTATCTGAATCTGCTGCCACAATGGAGGCAACTTTTTTGAACTGTTGGGCATTGGCAACACTAGAACCCCCAAATTTTGCAACCTTAAGCATGGATTATGCCTCCTGGAATACTAGAGTAGATGGATAAGCAGCCATGAAGCTGTGCGGGTCTTGTACGAGCAGTTGTTGCAAGAGTTGAGCTGCCTGTGTTGCTGTAAGAGAACGCACCAATTGGAAGTTTGTTGCTAACAGACCTGGTGCTGGTGTAGCAGTAAACCCAACTGGCAGAGTCATAGCGGTCCGAATAAGATAATTACTTGTAAGCAAAGCAGGATTATAAGTTTTCTGAGTATCAAAACAATAGCTGGGACGTATACCAGCCTCACAGTCCAATATATCTTGAACCATGGCGTTGCCCGTGGGCAGACTTCCGGCACCTTGACCATAAAACTTAAGCTCACCAATGCTTGAGCCCGTAGCACTTGCACTATTAAAGTTATTGGGAACGTTTGCTTCAAGCAAAGTTATAGGTAACACAACTGGCTGCACTGCCAAGGCATAGGACTCATCCTTTGCAATACCCTGCCCCATGAGTTTGACACACAAACCACAAGATGCCAGTGCATCCATATCTGCACGTGTGATATTTCGAATACCCAAAGTAGGCACTTCTGTTTTATGAAAGACATCAAAAGCAACCACAGCAGAAATAATAGTTTTGTTTGCCACATCCATACCATCAATATCCGCAGAAGGATCTGCCTCCGCATAACCCAACTCTTGTGCGTCTGTCAGGACCTCATCAAAACTAGAGTTAGAATGAGCCATACGGTCTAAAATATAATTGGAAGTACCATTAAGAATACCGCTAAACGACGTAAGTGCATCTACACGACGCATCTTACGAAGGCCAGCAATCCAAGGGATACCACCGCCTGTAGTTGCTTCTACAAACAAACCAACCTGATGAGCGGTAGCCACTTGAACAAATTCATCAAAATGACGAGCTACAACCGCTTTGTTGGCAGTAACCACATGCTTACCTGATGTAAGTGCAGCTAAAATATAGCTACGAGCAGGCTCGATACCACCCATGCACTCCGCAACAAGCTCTATGCTTGTATCGGCAAGAATTGCATCAAACGAATCGATGTCGCGTGGATCTAAAAGCTTCCCCGGACGTTTAAGGATGTGTGTAACCTCCAGCGTAGGGCACAAGTCAGACACAATGTGGTCCACACCTCGCCCAACAGTACCGTATCCGAGCAAGGCAATATTCATGTGCGTTCCAATCAATCGAACGTTTCCAGTTGGTAGTTAAGCACCCACAAAGTATCTTTTACCGTTACTATATGCATAGGTTTACTTGAATTGCTAAAACTATGGAGTAACTTATGAGTACTTTTTACCACAGTACGCGCTCTACACATAAACTGTTAACAAGTAAGCAAGCAATATTGACAGGTATTGCGCCCGATGGAGGCCTGTTTATCTGTGACACGCTCGCAAAGAAGCACTTAGACCTCCAAAGTGTTTGTAACAATAGTTTTATGCAAAATGCAGAACTTGTGCTCAGTACTTTATTGGATGACTTTACGCCAGGAGAAATTGAGAATTGCGTGAAGGCAGCCTATGGCACTGGGTTTGACAGTGATGCTATAACACCCATAACTACCTTAGGTAACTCTTGGATGCTTAAATTATGGCATGGACCCACAAGCGCATTTAAAGACATCGCATTGCAAATGTTGCCACAACTTATGAGCGTTTCGAGGCAAGGCGACAGTCGCAATGTCATGATTGTAACTGCCACATCGGGTGATACCGGTAAAGCAGCACTGGCTGGTTTTGCAAACGTACCTGGAATAGGTATTACTGTGTTCTATCCCGAAGGCAAAGTCTCTGATGTACAACGTCTGCAAATGATTACCCAAACTGGCAGTAATGTTTGTGTGAGCGCGGTAAGGGGCAACTTTGATGATATTCAAACACAGGTTAAGAATATCTTTGCCAACCATAAACTTGCCGATGATCTAGCTGCTCAAAATACCGTTTTGTCCAGCGCAAACTCTATCAATATAGGACGTTTGGTTCCTCAAGTAGTTTACTATTTTGATGCCTATGCACAACTTGTACGCTCGGGCGCACTCACTTTAGGTGATCCTCTTGAATTTTTTGTTCCTACGGGTAATTTTGGCGATGTGCTTGCTGGTTATTTTGCCAAACTGATGGGCCTGCCTGTTGCAAAACTAACCGTAGCCTCCAATGTCAATGATGTGCTCTACGACTTTATCCGCACCGGCATATACGACCGCCGCCGTAGCTTTAACAAGACCATCTCACCTTCGATGGACATTTTGGTGTCCTCCAATTTGGAGCGTTTGCTTTATTTGCTATCCGATGGAAATTGTGAGCTTATCTCTAACTACATGACCCAACTCACAAAGCAGGGCTTTTATCAAATCAGTGATGAGTTGCTTGCTAAATTACAGGAAACCTTTGCTTGTGGTCGTGCTGACGACACTCAAACACGTGCCGCAATTCATACAACATGGACTAACGAGAAGATTCTTATAGATACTCACACTGCTGTTGCTGTAAGCGTTATGAACGAAGCCAAACCTAACTGTGACTGCCGTGTGGTACTCTCCACTGCTAACGCTTACAAATTTTCTACTGATGTCCTAGAGGCACTTACGGGTAAAGCTTGTACGCTTTCTGGCTTTGAGGCCATGGATGCACTCCAAGATATAACAAACACTACTGCGCCTCAGATGCTGAGTAAATTGCGCACAGCAGCCGTACTACATCCAGAAATATGCTCCATTGAAGACATGGATTGTGTTGTATCCTCCGCTTGCGAGAAGATTTTGTAATGGTTTGCGTAACTGTACCTGCAACCTCGGCAAATTTGGGTGTTGGTTTTGACTGCCTTGGTATGGCCCTCAATTTATATGCGCGCTTTAGCTTTACACCAAGCACAGCACTTACCATCGATGGCTGCGAAGCTCGTTTTTGTAATGAAGATAATCTGGTATGGACTAGCTTTTGTGCAACGCTAGATGCTTTGGGACACAAAACTTTTCCTGTTCACTTGACTATTGATTCTGATATTCCACTATCTGGTGGATTAGGATCAAGTTCTGCTTGCATTGTAGCTGGTATAGTTGCAGCACAGTTGCTGAGTAACCACAACTATAATCAAGCTTTCACCCTGGATATGGCTACAAAACTAGAAGGACATCCAGACAATGTAGCACCTGCGATTATGGGTGGTTTGGTAAGCTCCTTCACTGCTCAAGTAGAGAACAACATAAAAATTGAAGCTCAGAGCAGCACTCCTAGTACCCTTAATAAAGCCAAGGGTTTTAAGGATAGGGTTTTCTCAACACACTTTGATGTATATAGTGGCTTGCATTTTATTACCGTAGCTCCACCCTATGAAGTGCGCACCGCCGATGCACGTCGCGTATTACCCACCACTATTCCTTTTGAGGATGCAGTATGGCAAATGGGACGCGTAGTTGGTGTAATTGATGCATTAACTTCGGGGAAGATGGATGTTTTTGCAGCAGCTAATGCAGATCGCCTGCATGAACCCTATCGCAAGGCATTGATTGCAGACTACAAACCATTACAAAAACTTGCGTTAGCTTACGGTGCAGATGGCTTTGTTATTTCTGGTTCAGGTTCTACCATGATTGCCATAGCTCACCAACAAAAAACTGCGGAGGCACTCATAGATGCCATCCGCAGTTCTTATCCAGACTATTGGGTGCGCGATTTGCGTGCAGACCAAATGGGTGTGCGTTTTGAAAGTGTTAAGTAAACTTAGCCTTGCTGTGCCAAAGCAAATGAATCATGTACTACCTGAGCATTTTGGAGACTCTGACCAACTTCAGATACCTGCTTCATGTGGCGAGGCTTGTAGCCGCTCTTTTTAGCAGGCTGCAATACCTGCAAACGTGTGCTGGTACCACCATCAATAACGCGAAGGTAGTCATACTTCTTGGCATGTGCACCATACCTCTTAGAGCGAGCCTTTGCTTCCTCGTCAGAAATGAGATACTCAACATAGCTCTTCTCATCCGTTACCTCGGGATGATTAGCAGGAACGCGGAAGTGCAAGATCCCGGTGCTCTCTGCAGGAAAATCAGGTTCATCAAGTGTGTCCATATCAAGCAGGACGGGTGTCCTGTAAGGTGCGACACCGTTAACGGTAGACTTATTGTTAGATACCGCATGCTCATTGGCAGTTACCACGTTAGATAAAGCATCATCGGTACTAATAGGAGCAACGCAAACCATCTGACCGGTAAGCTCTACAGCAGCACTGGCCACAACAGGCTTAGGAGCAGAAGATGGGATGTTTACAGCAACAGAACCCGTGTCATCGAGCTTCTCGTCCAATGCAGCAAGAGCAAGCTCCCACATATCGCGTTTATCGTTTAACTCTTCACTTTTGCGACGCTCGGGATACATGCCCAAATCCAGATGAGCAACACGAGAAACCACTTCTGCATGACGGCGGCGTGAGTGAGCCTCTGCAGGAGTGGGAGTTTGAGGCTGAGGTGCAGTTGGATCATCGAGCATAGTCTCAATCAAACTGCCACGCGTAATGTTGGGACCAACGGTTGCTTCCCACCAAGAAGTTCCTACATCACCAACAGAACCATCCGCGCGCTCAATGACAGGCAAACCATCCATCATATTGCCGTTTAAACGAGCTCCCAAACGCTCAAGCAAGGTTGCCTTTACACCCTGTTTCTGAATAGCAACACGCTGAGCATAGCGCTGTTTATTAACATAGTTTTGTGCAATTTGCTCATAGTCACGAGCCTCATGCGCACCTACATCTGTACTTGTATCTATGCTTGTATCTGCACCATGTACATCTGCAACTACATTTGAAGTCATCAGTTCATGGGACTTCTTAGCAGGAGCAGGAGTAGTATCAGACTCAGTAGCATCGGAAGCAGAAAACGTTTCATCTATTAAATGCCAGGCAACGTCACCAGACTGCCACGAATTGTCCTGCTGCCTACGTGATTGCTTGCGAACAACAGCATAGGTAATTCCTGCAATACCCACGCAAGCTGCCACAGCTGCAGGAATGACCACACGAGGGCCAGGCAAAACAGAAAGCGTTTGAGCGGAAACAGCCATAGCGGTACGCGGAACGCTTACCAAAGCAACGCCCACCAGTCCAGCATAAACCGCTGGATGTGTACTATAGCGTTTCATATTCCTCAGTACCTTCCCTGCAAGATGTGCAAGGGCGGCAACATTCTTAGCTACGATATAAGGTTGGTCCTGCCATATACAGTGACCAACACAAACACAACGGCGTAGTTTGTTTTAAGAGTGTGTACCGTCGCTTGCTAAACCTACGTTTAACTTATCTTTTTTGAGTGTAGCGTGACTTTAGGTAAAAACTATCGAGAAATGCAAAATAGTAGGTAACTTTATAAAATTCTGTTATAAACGGAACAAAAAAGCGACAAATATCTGAGTACTTGTCGCTTTATCAATGCTTTATGAGTGCTCCAGCTGTCTCAAATGTACACCGGTACCGTACATTTTTGTAGCAAACACTACTCAGACGCGTTTTTACAACGCATCTGCATACTCCGCGTTTTGCGCCTTCTTAGCAGAACGAATAAGGAACTCCTCGTTATTGTTGGTTGCCTTAAGGCTCTTAACCAGCGAAGACTCGGCACGCTCCACATTGTTCATATTAGCCAGAATGCGTCGAATGCCCCACACGAAGGGCTGCAGTGCAGGATCAATAAGCAGCTCCTCATTACGAGTGCCAGAAGCAACAGGATCAATTGCTGGGAAGATGCGCTTATCTGCCAAATCGCGATCAAGCTTAAGCTCCATATTGCCGGTACCCTTAAACTCCTCAAAGATTACCTCGTCCATCTTGGAGCCTGTGTCGATAAGAGCCGAAGCAATAATGGTAAGAGAACCGCCATTTTCGATGTTACGAGCAGCACCCAAGAAACGTTTGGGAGGATAAAGAGCCGCGGAGTCCACACCACCAGACAAAATACGACCACTTGCAGGCTGAGCCAAGTTATAAGCACGAGCCAAACGTGTGATGGAATCCAGTACCACCACTACATCTCCGCCCATTTCTACCAGTCGCTTTGCACGCTCAATAACCAGCTCAGAAACAGTCGTGTGATTCTCGGCAGGCATATCAAAGGTGGAAGCCACAACCTCGCCCTTAATGGAGCGCTGCATGTCTGTAACTTCTTCAGGACGCTCATCCACCAACAGGCAGATGAGGTGTACTTCGGGATTGTTTGCTGCAATGGATTGGCAAATGTGCTTCAGAACAGTAGTTTTACCAGCCTTTGGAGGCGAAACAATCAAACCACGCTGACCCTTACCTATGGGCGAAACCAAATCGATGGCACGACCAGTAATGGAGTCCTTACCATTCTCTAACTTAAGAGGCTCGTTAGGATAAATAGGCGTGAGATCACGGAACTTAGGTCGCTTGCGCGCTTCCTCGCAGCTTACACCGTTAATAGAAGAAATGCGACCTACTGGAGGCAAAGATTTGTTAGTACCACGAGCAGGAACCACAACACCTTCGATAAAATCACCAGGTCGCAAGCCGTATTGGCGAATCATCTGACTAAAGATATAGGCATCATTGGGACCGTGCATGTAGCCATCGCAACGAACAAAGCCATGACCCTCTTTTTGGATTTCCAGCACACCACAAACATGCCTGAAGCCCTCAGCACGAGCTGCTGTAGTGTAGATAAGCTCAATGAGGTCGGTCTTTTTAACGCCCACAAAATCAATTTCCAGCTCTGCAGCTTTAGTACGAAGCTCGGCTACCTTCATCTCGGTCAGCTGTTCACGGGTAAGCGAAGGTTCAGCGTTGGTATCTACAAAATTATTGCGGCGATTGTTGTTGCGGCGATTGTTGTTGCGCTCGTTACGCGAATTACGATCGTTGCGAGAATCACGATCGTTACGACTGTCACGATTCTCACGATCATTTTGAGCGTTGGAATTGCGAGAAGTACCATTGTTTACAGCGCCGTTTGTATCCTGCATATTTTTGGAATTACGACCAGGACGCCCAGGTCGACGACGAGGACTGCGAGATTCTGCTTGGTCTGCAGGCTTATCTGCTGCGGGAGTTGCAGGTAGAGCAGCATCTGTGATGGCTGAAGTGTCTACACTTACAGCAGCATCTGTGCTAGCGGTAGCAGTATCTGTTTTTGTAGCAGCATCTTGTGTTGCAGCGGCTATAAAGGCTGCTGCCTCTGCTTCCGATAAGGTCTGCGTAGGTGCAGCCGCCATCTTATTACTGGCCCTTGTATGACGCTGCGTACGGCTATTCATTTGCTTAATATTTTTGCCCTTGGGAGCAGCTATATCGTCAGGTGTAGATGGTGTGGTTGATGTACTTTCGGAAACGGAAGTACGTGCTGCTTGTATGGATTGCGCAGACTGAGCTGCCTGAGCTGCAGCAAGCGCAGCCTCATATGCTGCTTTTTCTGCCTTAGAGGGGCGGCCACGGCGGCGCTTAGGCAAAACAATGGCTTCGCTTGCTGAAGCGATTGCGCCAGCGTCTGTTGCGGACGCAACGGGAGTTTGTATAACGGGTGCTTGCGTAGAATCATCCGCGGCAGCAGCGGAGCTGGCGGATTTTTTGGTGCGCTTACGCGGCTTTTTCTCGGCAGGCTCTGCTGAGAAAAGATTGGCCTGAGAGGGCTCTGTAAGCGCTTCTGCAGATTTTTTTGTCGTGCGCCTACGACGTGGTTTTGCGGGGGTTGCTTCTGCTTCGGATTGCTCTGGCTGTTCGCTCTGAACAGTAGTGTCTGCCACGCTTTGTCTCCTTCAAATGGAAATTAAAAATCAACACTGTGTTGATACAACCTGTGAGATTAAAAAGAATGAAGTTCAAGAAAGAATGAACGAATCAAAACATCTGCGAGTATATCATACAAGTGATACCAATGCTGAAAAAAATCCGTGACAAATACTTTTGTATAGAGAGAACTTTAATTTTTATCTCATGGGTTTCCAGTAGCTGCAAAAGCTGCTCTTAAGACATGAGTTTATACGCGATAGCACTCTAGGTTTATAACAGCATCGACTGTCTCATTGAGGAACTCCACATCATGAGACACAATAAAGATAATGTTATTCGTTTGAGATGCTGCCTTAATAAGACGAGAAATACTCAGCATATTCTCATAGTCCATACCTGAAGTAGGCTCATCAAAATAGATGAAGCGAGAACCCTTAAAGAGTGTAGCCGCAATAACTACACGCTGTTTTTGCCCACCAGACAAGCTGAAGGGATGGCGTTCGCGCAACTCATACAGTGAAAGATTTTTAAGCAGCTGCTCTTGTTCCTGCAAATCATAGTTTTTCACGCCAAGACAAACTTCACTTTCTACGTCCTCGCTAAAGAGCTGATGGTTAACATCTTGCATAACCAGCGATGAAGCATTAAGACGCTTTTTTGCAGAAAACTTCTTTTTATCTAGGAAAATTTCTCCACGCGCATGTTTATTCACACCAATCATAGCGCGCACAAAGCTCGACTTTCCGCAGCCATTGTGTCCAACAATGCCATAAATGTTACCCATCTCAAACGTAGTATGTTCCACTCTTAGTCCTGCTGATTGTCCAGGAAAATCTACAAAGAGAGACTGTAAGTACAAGCCACTATGTATTTGATTTGCACACGATTCTTTTACTTGTATCATGGGCACTGCAAGCGGCGTTTTTTGTACGTCGCGCAGTCCCAAGGCACTTCGTTGTTCACATGACCACAACTGCACATCTTGTATGGGGTATTCTGTAACAGAACCATTCCCTACCACAAAAAACCTATCCACAATATCCATAAGGTAATACAAACGATGCTCGGAAAGTATCAGTGAAATACCGCGTTCTTTTAAACAAGCAAGCATGTTGTGAAGCAAAGCAATATACTGTGCATCCAAATTAGATGATGGCTCATCAAGCAAAATGATACCTGTACCCGCAATATAGCACGAGGCAACACAAAGGATTTGCTTTTCTCCGCCTGACAACTGAAAAATATTACGATCGAGCAAATGTTCTATAGGAAACAGCGTCAACATATCTTTGAGGCGCCTATCCATTTCGGCACGAGAAACTCCTGTGTTTTCTAAATAAAAGAGCAACTCAAGCGTAGTGTTTACATTAAAGAAATAGGTCTTGGGATTTTGAAATACATTGGAGATAACCTGTGCAATTTCAAAGACTTCAAGCTTATGTATCTGCTGTCCATCAACAAGAATATCCCCTTCTAAGTGCGCTCCATCATAACGAGAACCAAGTCCGTTTATGGCGTTGATGAGCGAAGTCTTTCCCGAACCGCTTCTGCCCGTAAAAACTGCGCACTCACCATCATGGATTGTGAGCGAAATATCTTTAAGAATGCTTGAGCAAGCTGCTCCTTCGCCATATGAGATAGTAAGATTTTTTATCTCAACCACGTGAGACCTCCCACAAGCAAAACACCCATAATGCCAAGAAACACAACATCAATCAATCGAAACTTTACTTCGGTATAGCGTATGGACGGCACGGGATTTTCGATACATTTGACCTCCGCAGCTTTGGCAATATCATCGGCAATAGTGGAGCACATAATAAGAAGAGGAACTGCCACATACTCTGCATAGGCAATAGGGTTTTTGAACGTTATCCCCCGCACTTTCATAGCAAGCTTAATATTGCGTCTCTCCTCATGAAACGAAGGAAAGAAACGAAACATAACTGCTATAGGAATGGAAATAGATTTAGGGGTATGAATCGCATCCATAGATGACAAAATACTGCCCACATCTGATGTTTTTACCAAATATGTTCCTGCAAATATAGGCAGATAAAACATGCGAACTATTAAGAAAAACGAGATAAACATTTTAAGAGGCGCAGGAAAAGCCGAGACTCCGTCAATTGACGGAACCATACAAAGTAGCAGATAGAACAGAGAGGCTTTAAGTCCCGTAATAAAGAATCCCGAAAGCATACAAAACAAGGCAAGTACCAATACCATGGCCAAGCCCACCCAATCTGGCATTGGATGCAAGATAGTTACACCCACAGCAAGTACAACAGCAAGTTTACTTAAGGGATTTGGATTAAAATGTACTCGGTTCCCTTGTGCAACAGAGAAACTATCCTGCTGCATTAGACAATACCTGCTTTCTCAAAATGCTTTTTAAGCAGGGCTTTTCCAATAAAACCGCCAATCAGCCCACCTATAAGAGCGCCTACAATAATAAGTCCCATTGTGGGATAGCTCATAAGCTTATCAAGCGTATTACCGTACTCTACGCCCATCTGCGCAACAGTGAGCTCAAAATACCTATCGTGTACCAAAAATATCTGAAAGAGCGATCCGCATGACCACGCATTAAAGATTGCTGCAGCTGCAATATTATGCATCATGCTCTTAAAATCACCTGCACGACGAACAAACTCTGCAATAAGCATTACCACGCAAGAGTAAAGAGGAACAACAACAGTATGTCCTCCCACAAACATAGCAAGCGGAGCAATCATGCCAAAAATAAACAAAGCCCAAGATTTAGGAACCTTTGCCATAAAGAGCATAACAATACTGCCCGCAACAACACCTAAAAGCGTTGGCCAAATAAGAAAGAGGATGGGTACCATACCTATCATGCCTAAGGAAAACATCACCACAAAGTAGACAACTGCAAATACACCTATGGTTACCAAATCTTTTACTTTGAGTTTTTCGGTATTCATAGCTACTCCTGTTCTTTGAATGCTCTACCTGCGCAACTACAACTACAGCTGCGCAGGCGCAATTATTTAGTACACAAACTTTTCGGCAAGTTTAGATTTCTCAATAAGATTTTTATAGGTAGAAGATGTTTTTAGAAGCTCAGCATGTGTGCCCACAGCTTCGACCTTGCCACCATCCAGTACTACAATCTTGTCCACTGTTTCCACTGATTTCAAACGATGAGAAATAACCACAACAGTTTTATTCTCGATAAGCTTGCTCAAACTTTCTTGAACTTTGCGCTCGTTTTCTATATCAAGATTTGCTGCAATTTCGTCCAAAATAAGAATAGGGGCATCCTTCAGAAATGCACGGGCAATAGAAAGACGTTGACGTTCACCACCTGAAAGTTCGGCTCCATTTTCACCAATAGTAGCGTTAAAACCGTCGGGTAATCGGTCGATAAATTCCATGCAATTAGCAAGCTGAGCTGCATGGCGCACTTCTTCATCTGTCGCATCCAGTTTTCCAATACGGATGTTTTCCATAATTGTGCTATTAAAGAGTGTTACATCCTGAAAAACAATAGATGTCTTATCGAAGAGTGAATCGGTCGAAATGCCCTTAATATCTTTGCCATCTATGCAAATATGTCCTAAATCATAATCATAGAGACGAGAAATGAGTTTGAGGAGCGTTGTTTTACCGCAGCCAGAGGCACCTACAAGAGCGGTTACTTCCCCTTGTTTTGCTGCAAATGAAACATCACTCAAAACTGATGTGTCTTTATCGTATGCAAAACCAACATGAGTAAGTTCAACATCAAAGTTCTTTAATTCAACCTCTGCACCTTCCTGTACAGCGGTTTCATTAATCTCCTTAAGCTTTGCTACACGCGGCTCCGCAAATAATATTTCAAGCATAGACTCGTTGGAAATATCAACAATTTCCTTAACTTTGATGGCTGCAAGCATATATCCCAACAGATAGAGCACGTTAATGCTACCTGTTACCAAGAGTTGCGTACCCACGGCAAGCACCACGCCAAGACTAATAAATGAAAAGAGCGAAGAAAGTCCCATAACTTGTACATTGCCAACCTCCGACAGAAGGTGAATGCGCTCACCATAGTCCATTTTTTCATACAGACTACGCTTGATCTCTTGGCTCAAATTAAAGCCTTTAATCTCCTGATTAAGTTCAATAACTTCTTGGAATTTTTCGCTTTGCTCCCGCAATACCTTATAGAATTTTTTATTGCCTCGCTCAACCTGTTGCCTGTACAAAGGCAACACCAAAAAACGTAATACATTAGGAGCAATGACTGCAAGACCAAGCCATACATTTCCAGCCATGAGCATAACGGTAAGAAGTGGCAGGAAGAAATAGATAGCATAAATCTTAGGGATAGAGTGGCTCATAGCATGCTCGATAGCTTCCACATCCGACATGATAGATTGCGAAAGATCAGAGAGGTTGCGCTTAGAAAAGAAGCTGAGTGGCAAACTCTGAAGACGCTTTGCAATACCAATGCGCAAATGAGCGCTCTCTTTGTAAGTTGCGTTATAGGTGCCTTCGTATTCAATTGCAAGAGTAATCGCAAGAGCTATAAGCGTTACCACAGCACTTGCAATATACAACCAGCTCTCGTGCTTATTGCCCGACAAGAGCATATCGCCAATGAGCATAACAAGCATAACGGGAGACATGCTTACAATGTATACGCAAAGACTCGAAAAAGAAGCCTTCAAAAGTCCGCGAGCGCCCTCGTCGGTTACCTGAAACTTGCGCTTAAAGTGCTGAATCATAGCTCAGTCTCCAATCATTTGCGCTGTAGTACATATCGAGAAGAGCTTTGTATTCGCCTTGTTTTTTCAAGAGCTCGAGGTGGCTTCCACGCTCGGCAATCTCACCATCTTTTAGCACAAGAATCTCATCTACGTTTTGAATGCTAGAGAGCCTATGGGCAATCATGATGGTGGTCTTGTTCTGCATCAACGTCTTAAACGACTCTTGCAATTTATATTCGTTATCTGCATCAATAGCAGCAGATGCCTCATCCATAACAAGAATAGGTGCATCTTTGAGAAGCGCACGCGCAATGGCAATACGTTGTTTTTCTCCACCGGAAAGATACACTCCTTTGGCGCCTATAAGGGTATTCTCACGTTCAGGGAATTTATCGAGAATATCGGCGCACCCTGCTTTCATAAGCGCAGCCATGACTTCGTCATGTGTTGCCCCAGCTTTGGCAAGTGCCACATTGTCATAGATGGACATCTTGAACAACTTTGGATCTTGGAAAACAAACGATATAGCCTTAATGATGGCGTCTTCGCTATACGCAGAAAGCGGTTTTTTGCCGATGGTAACCGCACCATCATCTACCTTATAAAACCCACTGAGCAGTTTAGCAAGCGTTGATTTACCCGAGCCAGATGAACCTACGAGTGCATAGGATTTACCTGCAACAAGACTAAGATTAAAGTTCTTAAAGACACTCTTGTCTCCGTAGGAAAAACTCATATTCTCAAAAGCAATATCAAAGTTCTCGAAGCTCGTTTCATTTCCAAACTGCAGCTTGTCTTTGTTCATTTCGTCGTAGAGTTTTTCTAGGCTATCTACGGCATATTTTGCCTCAAATATATGTTGTGTGGAGTACATAACACGCATCAGACATACATACACTACGCCAAGAAGAAATATGTACATCAAAAGCTCAATCATAAAGAAATGAGGTTCGGTGATGGTATTGAGCATAAGAGCGATTGGTATGACTAGAAGAGCTGCTGCGCCTAAAAAGATCCACTGGTAGGTAACGTAAGGAACCTTACAACTCTTTGAATAGGAATATACGCCTTGCGCATATGAGGTAATGGCTTCATGCAATGCCTTAAACGAATTAACATCCGCCTTAAAAATCTTAATGACTTGAATACCACGAACATATTCAACCGTCTCGCCACTCATGCGCTTGAGGGCATCTTGGTACTGTTGCATAAAGGAGGTTTCTCCGCCCATCATTTTTGACATGATGACTACGCCAATAAACACCGTGACAACCACCGCAATACCTACTCTTAGACTTACAAAAAAGCTGAGGATAATCACTAGAATAGGTGTCACAAATGCCTGCCCTAAATCTGGGATCATATGGGCTACAGCCGAATGTGTCATGCCAGCATTATCGTCTATGGTCTTACGAATAATGCCCGACTCATTAGTGTCAAAAAAGCGAAATGAAGCCTGTACAATACCATCTATACCACGCTTGTGTAGGTTGGTTTCGAGCCTAAAGCCCAGTATATGAGAAAATATGCTTGCCAAGAGATAGAGCAAAGCTCCTGCTGTTAAAAGCACAATAGCAAGGATGGAGAGCTGTTGTGCTACGACCAGGTTGTTAGCCATCAATATTTCTCTGAGTACCTGATAGATGACAAAATAGCCTGCGCAGGTAAGCACTGCCGAACATACCGAGCAGAACACAGCTAACACGCCATAAGCTTTTTTCTCTGGTACATAGGCAAAGATCCTCTTGTAAAGATCCAAGACTTCCTCCTTCTATGCTAAAATAATCTCATATTTGTTAGTTAAGGTTAACTAGTGATATATATGGCTTGTCTTGAAATAAGGTAAACGCGAACGATTTTTATGTTGCACGAACAATTGCAACAGTTATGGAATGCAAATAGAAGCTTGTAGCAGACTACAAAAAGGAGATATATGACTCATGCAGAGCAGGCATTTTACGCTGCTTTTTCTCATATTTCTCCCACTATGCGTTCGCAAATTATGCCGCAAATGGAGTAGATAAAAGCCTATCCGGAATACAAGTGGACAGGTGTTGGTAAGGTCTTTCGCGTGAATACAACACAGGCACGCGGATGGTATTGGTGGTATGTTCCTTTTGAGGGCTGTCTTGTCTCTCGCATGAGTTGGCTTGCACTTGAAGATTTTTCCCTGGAAGAGAAACCTATTGAAGACTTTGTTTGCATTGGCACCATGCAAATGCAGGAGCTTGCACTCATGAATGATATTTGGAAACAGGCAGGTCTTCAGCCTCCCTACCTGCATATTGATACAGGTGCTTTTGAGACTATAGCTCAGCATGCTCCGCAAGTTACGGTTTCTTTTCCCTATCCTGCGGGAACCTATCGATTTGAGATTAAAGCGGGAACCGTTTATTCAAGCGCAACGGTATGTCTTACCATGTCGCTCTTGCGTGAGCTTGCTCAGCAGTTTAGCGAGCTACATGAGGCAGCATACACACTTATTGATAGACCTTTAGGTTTTAATGATAATAACCAGCTTATTGATCTTTTTGCAAAACTATTACCAAGTAATCTTTGCCAGAAAACATCACAGGTAGATACCTATGCACAAATGCTCAAAATACTGGGACTAATTGCAAAAAGTAAGTTCGACAACTCTTGTACTGGCGCTGGACCAGTTCAAGCAGTAACATCTCCATCTTATAAAAGAAAACAGTTCTCGCAAGCCATCATTGCATTGCTGCAGAGTTCTCTTTCTTGCCCACCGACGCTTGATGAACTTGCTCGTATTTTCCATGTGGGACGCACTACACTTTGCACGCAATTTAAGGAAGAGCAAGGTCAAAGTATTGGTGATGTGCTTACTCATTTGCGTATGCATAAAATAGAAGAAAGTCTTCTGTGCGGAAAAACGCTGAATCAAATTGCAGATGAACTTGGCTATGCTAGCGCAGCATCGGTACGAATGATTTTTGTCAAACAGACAGGTATGTCACCACGCATCTGGCTCAAGAAACAGGGATGCTAAGAATTTAGCAAGTTATTTCGCGCTTCTAAAAAGTAACCGAACACCTTGAGAAAGACCATGTATCTACTCAAAGTGTCCGGTTAAGCTTAACGAGCAAGTTACATCTTGGTGGGTGCAGAAACACCAATCATCTTAAGGTTAAGAGCAAGTACACGACGTACCGCATCACAAGCTGCCAGACGTGCACGAGACAACTCTGAATCTACCGGGCGGCCTTCGGAAGGAAGTACCTGGCAGTTGTTATAAAACGCATGGAAGTCACTTGCCAGCTCCTCCAAATAATGTGTCAGACGGAAGGGTGCGCGATCACGAGCAGCAGAAGCGATCATATCGCTCATAGAGCTGAGCTTACGAGCAATCTGAAGCTCAGCGGGATTGGTAAGCAATGAAAGATCGTAATGCTCACCAATAGCCTGAGCTGCTACCGCATCCATACCCATTGTCTGGGCTTGAGCATCATCTACTCCAGCAGCACGACGCAAAATAGAGCAAATACGTGCATGAGCATACTGTACATAGAATACAGGATTGGCAGTATTACGCTGCTTAACAGCTTCAATATCAAAATCGATAGTCTGGTTGGAGGACTTAGATACCAAGGTATAACGTGTTGCATCTACGCCTACCTCGTCCAAAAGCTCCTGGAATGTAACCATGGTGCCCTTACGCTTAGACATGCGCACAGGCTTACCATTACGCAGTAGGTTTACAAACTGACCAAGATCTACCTCAAACTTACCGGGATAGCCCAAAGCATCGCATACATTGGTTACACGAGCGATGTAGCCGTGATGATCAGCGCCCCACAAATCAATGGAATAATCCTGACGCTGGAACTTATCCCAGTGGTAGGCAACATCGGAAGCAAAGTAGGTGTACTCACCATTAGACTTAATGAGTACGCGGTCCTTGTCATCACCAAAGGTGGTAGAACGGAACCACAAAGCACCGTCATCGGTGGTATACAGGTGACCCATCTTTTCCAGGCGTGCAAAGGCACGGTCTACCGGAGAGGTACCGGACTCATCCTTAACATACAAGCTGCGCTCGGAGAACCACAAATCAAGGTCGCAACGTGCCTGGTGAGTGGTGTTCTTGATGCGCTGCAACATTGCCTGATACGCGCGCTCGCGGAACTCATCTCCACGGGTTTTCTCGTCAACATCTGCCCACTTGTCGCCATCTGCCTCATAAAACTCAAGGGCAATCTCGATAATATAATCGCCACCGTAGGAGTTACCGCCTAAAATCTCGTTAAAAGCATCCATATAAGGATGTGTTTGAGGAGCCTCATCCAGCTCATCTTCTACGTATGCTTCACGATCGGAAAGCAACAGCTGATACGCGTCTTGTGCACTCAAGCCCTTCTCGCGAATAATCTGAACCAACTGCATATAACGAGTAGCAACAGAGCCACCAAATACGTCCATCTGACTGCCGTGATCATTGATGTAATACTCACGGAACACGTCAAAGTTTGCATGCTCCATAACGTTGCACATGGAGTCACCCAGAGCAACCCAGCGGCCATGACCAACATGCAAAGGACCAGTTGGATTAGCAGAAATAAACTCGTAGTTAAGCTTAAGGCCATTACCTACATTAGCGCGACCAAAGTCCTCACCCTGCTCACGAACGTCGCGGATAACCTCGTTGTTTGCAGCAGCATTAAGATAAAAGTTAATGAAACCCGGACCAGCTACCTCTACCTTTGCAATAGCAGGATTAGCAGGCATATGAGTGGTAATTGCTTGAGCAATCTTTGCGGGTGCCATACGAGCAAGGCGAGCAGATCGAAGAGCAACGGTGGAAGTCCACTCGCCGTGGTCAGTATCGGCTGGGCGCTCAACGCCACAATCCTCTACGATAAATTCAGGCAAATCTCCTGCCTGCTGAGCAGCAGCAATGGCCTGTTTTACCAACTCTTCAATAGTCTCGGGCATAAGTCACTCCTTGATCGATAGCATTTTGCATATTTGACATGCAATTTTGCAATTCATAGCAGTTTAACAAAGCTCATACAACATTTTTTAGTACATTTGCACGTTTAATAAAAACTACGCGTGAACAGGCCTACTGTTTATCGTCGACCAGAACGAGCACGCTCTTCCCTACTCAGATCTTCGCGCAACTTAGCCAGACCCTCTTCCATTCCTACAGGATAAATCTGAGGGTTGAGGAAGCGTTTTGTAGCAGGATCCAAACGCATCATTGCATCGTGACAGCGACGACGCGCTTCTTCCAATGTTGCTGTATCCGCCACAGGTTCACCTTCATCAACATACTGTTCGAGAAGTTCAACGGGAGTGTACGCAGACAAATCATAACTGGTGTAGGGATCAAGCACGTCAATGGCAATAGTTTTGTCAGAATTGACATAGGCATCATCCACAATCATATCCCCCATAGGACAGCCACTATCATCCAAAAAACGTAGCACATGCTGCACACCTGGAATGGTGCGTTTATATGCTTGCTCGGACAACTTCATAGCAGGTGTCCAGCTTTTCTCGTCAGGTTTACGTGTAGCATTAAGTTTATATACGCCACCCAAAGAAGGCTGAGGATCACAGGTAGCAAGCTTGGTTCCCACACCAAAGGAATCAATAGGAGCACCTTGTGCAAATAAAGATTGAATAGTGTGCTCATCCAGATCGTTGGAAACGGAAATTTTTACATAGGACAAGCCCGCATCATCAAAGGCTTGACGTGCATATTTGGAAAGTTTGGCTAAGTCACCCGAATCAATGCGAATGGCAGTAAGACGCTCACCTGCCTGCTCCATCTCGTGTGCAACGGTAATAGCGTTTTGAATGCCTTTGTATACATCATAGGTGTCTACCAGCAATACGCAATTTTTAGGACTAGACTTTGCAAATGCTCTAAATGCCTCTAATTCCGAAGGAAACGCCATAACCCAAGAATGGGCGTGGGTGCCAAATACGGGAATGCCATAAATCTTACCCGCTAAAACATTAGAGGTAGAACTGGCACCGCCAACAAAAGAAGCACGTGCCACCGCTAGACCACCGTCAGGACCCTGTGCACGGCGCAAACCAAAATCAGATACCACATGACCTTGTGCAGCTTGCACCACACGAGCAGTTTTTGTCGCAACGAGTGTTTGGAAATTAACAAGATTAAGCAACGCCGTCTCTATAAGCTGACAATCAATAGCTGGACCTTCAACACGAATCATAGGTTCACGAGGAAACACTACCTCACCCTCTGGAACTGCCCAAACCGAGACACGCATGCTAAAATCGCGAAGGTATTGCAAAAACTCAGGCGTAAACATCTTGCCGCCGCCTGGCGCATCTAATGAAGCTAGATACGCAATGGCATCGTCTTCAAACACAAAATTCTTTACCAAATCTGCAATCTGACCAACACCGCAAGAAACTGCATATCCACCATGAAAAGGATTTTGACGGAAAAACATCGTAAAACAAGCCTGTGTATCCCCTAGTCCTGACTCAAAAAACCCTTGAGCCATAGTGAGCTCGTACAGGTCTGTATTTAGTGCAATATCAGATGGCTTGGTGCGATCGGTTAAAGACATGTTGCTCTCCTTGCAGCCGTATGCAATGCTGTACTGCGTAACTTAATGATGCAGGTAGTAGTAAATAGCACAACCAATTACAACTATAGCTAAAACACCAAGGACAAGCTTTTGCGCAAAAGGCATATGTAAATCCTCATCTGGCTCCATAGCACGGCGATTACGCTCACGTATTGCTGCAATTCGTGCATCTTCTTCTGCTTGGCGCTGTGCTGCTTGTTGAGCTTCTCGCAAGGATTCTAGCTCGGCACGCTCGGCAGCTTTTTGCTGTGCAGCAGCTTGAGCACGCAGTTGTTCAAGCTCAGCGCGCTCGGAATCGGTTAATGCATCGTTGCTTGACATAGCATCTCCTTAACTTGCTCGCATGCGCAAGGTGGTTGTATAGACTATAGCCTTTTAACTCGACGATTGTGCTAAATACCGAGAAAAGCTACTGAGTTCTGGACCTTCTACACCGGTGGCGTCAAATTCTGGTACAAAACTCTCCGAAACCGTACCACCCTGCTGCCACCACATGTGCTCAAATCCAAGGTCATCTGCATAATCGAGCACCACTTCATACTCTTCATCAATAAGCGCACGGGCTAAATTGCCACCCGCAGCTCGACAGTGTGCATTGGGGGTGTATTGATTCATGATGGAAATATCAATATCGTTGCCCGCAAGCTCCCAGAGTTTATCGAGAACCGCACATGAATCTTCTATGTGTCCAGGAAGCACTAAATGTCGAACGATAATACCTGTAGTAAGAGCACCATTGTCCCCCACTACGCGAGTCCCACGCGTGCGCACCTGAGCAAGCATTTCTTCTAAAGCAGCTATAGTAACTTCTGGATAATCCTTTGCACCCGAAAGCTTGTATGCAAGTGTGGATGATGCATACTTAAAATCAGGCAGCCATACATCTACGACATCACCCATGGCACGTATAGTACTTACCAGCTCATAGCCCGATGTGTTACAGACAATGGGCAAAACGAGCCCTGCTTTTTTTGCCATGCATAAAGCGTCATGTACCTGCGGTGCATAATGCAGTGCAGTTACTAGATTTATATTAAGAGCTCCTTGCTGCTGAAGCTCAAGCATCATGGCAGCAAGACGCTGCACAGTTATTTCATGTCCAAAATTACCTTGCGAGATTTGCTGATTTTGGCAAAATACGCAGCGCAAAGGACAACCAGAAAAAAAGATTGCCCCTGACCCCATTTCTCCCGAAATAGGTGGTTCTTCCCAAAAATGAAGCGCACTACGAGCAACACGCAAGGTTGCCGTAGCACCACAAAGACCAATTTTTCCTACATTGCGTTGAGCTCCACAGGTGCGTGGACAAAGTTTACAAGCTTCATATGGATTATGACTTGATTGCATGCTAAGAAATTGCAAAAAGACCTCTATATAACTGTATTGATGCTTTTACGTATATCTACAGTATATGCCAGTGGACACCAGTGTTTTAGATATACAAAAGTACTATCGAATTGCATACTTTTTTATAACACGGTACGTAAAATGAGCTACTACGAAGGTCTATTAATTGAGAATATGTTTTCAGAACAAATCATTTTTTCTCGATTGAAGATATGTTCCTGTTTGCGCTGGACAAGCAATAAGAAAATACTTGGACACAGCGTAAGCGCTACTGCATAGAGAGTTGTATGACCAAACCCACGACTTAAACGTTCTGACAAAATAAAGCGAAGCACCATGCCAACACATATCGTTATAAAACCAACAAGTGAAGTTGGTGAAATGAGAAAAGTAATCATTTCATCGATTGATGCACAAAGTAAATATGAAAAGAAAGCCGCATCAAAAAACCAGTTAAGAGTGAGCCAGCAAACTGCATCTCTGAACGCCAACATATTTCCGTAATTTGGCAATCCCAATGCTTCTCCAAGATAATAAGAGGCAGCACACGGAACTATTGCTACATAAGGTTTTTGCCCTAGTGTCTTAAAAATCATTGAAAGACCAATGATGCGCATAATAAAAAGAATAAATTTAAAAAACCAAAACACAAGAAGAACTGGCAAAACAATAAATGCATTAAGAATGGCCATATTGATTCATCCATCTTCAACAAAACAAGAATACAAAGAAGTTTATAACGATGATAGGGCAAAATGCCTTGCAAATCTATGAGTAATAAACCCTACTAGTTTTATGTTTTCTCTTAGACAATAAATATTGTAACAGTATAATATAGTTATTATTGGTTAACTATATAAGAACGGTACTTATGTTCTAGAAGGGAAGGTTGCATGACTATACGAACTACGTCAGCAAAAATTGCGCTAGTTTCTTTGATGGCATCTGGGCTTGTCCTTGCGCCTGTCTCGGCACCAATTGGCTTTTCGCCAACCGTGGTGCCAACAGTCAGCGTAGCTCAAGCACGTGAAGCCGGAGTTTACGAAACAACGGGTGGTGGATACACCTTGTCGCAAGAATTTTCTTGGGCTCAGGCTAAAAAAGCCACAACCGTGCGCGTTTGCTCTGACATAAGTGACAGTGGCACGCTTGATATTCCCAGCTTTGTAACAAATTTGCAGGGTTGGCAGAAGAAAAGCATTTTAAGTGCTGAGGGTCCTAAGCTTCGACGCATTGGTGGCGGTGAAGCTCTTTCTGTTAATTTTGGTAAAGACAACAATATTGCCGTAAGTGATATTGATTTTGGTAAAGCTGGCATTCACACAGGTGCGCCTAGCGCTATTGGCTCAACTGTAACCGTTAAAAGCGGAGCAAAGGTCACCTTTAAGAACTGTAGCTTTGTCCACACTCCCGTTATTGAGGCTGGTGCAAAAGCAGCTTTTGATAATTGCACCTTTGTAACCAAAAAAATTGATGACAGAAGTCATGCCGCAACCTTTAGTGGATCTACAGAAAAGCCCACTAATATTGCTGCTCCAGTTTTTGAGAAAATTACCATCACACTTGAGGGCAAGTTCCCAGAGCTTACTGAGGGTACTGCTGTCGACGCAAGTGCTGCTGTGGATGTTATGGTAACCGAAGGCTCTGGTGCACCTATGCATCTGAGTGACTTCATGAAGAAGTATCCCGATGCAACTACCGAAGTTACTCTTGATCCAGCAGCTTTGGGTCTGACCGCCAAGATTGATACAGATAAACTCATCTTGCAA
The DNA here is from genome assembly GCF_000483125.1 of Atopobium fossor DSM 15642. Classification (GTDB taxonomy): domain Bacteria; phylum Actinomycetota; class Coriobacteriia; order Coriobacteriales; family Atopobiaceae; genus Atopobium; species Atopobium fossor. The sequence goes on along the minus strand of NZ_KI519553.1, from coordinate 361,077 downwards.
GGTACTCCAAAGACTTCTGGCACCTATTCAGTACAGGTAAAAGTACTTACCAAAGATGGTCGTAGCGCAATGTCTAATGCGCTTTCCTTTGATATTGCAAAGAAAGCCCCTATCACGTATACAATGACTGCTCCTCAATCATTTGTTCAGGGCGAGAAGGCCGTATTTACATCCAGTGCAGATAACGCATTGTTTGTAGATGTATTAGTTGATGGCGCTCCTATTCCCAGCACCATGTATGAGCGCAAATCTGGTAGCACGGTAATTACTTTGTTGCCAGCCTACACAAAGACCTTGCAGGCAGGCGCTCATAAGTTGGATATTGTTTCTCAAGATGGTTTGGCTACAGCAAACTTTATGGTAACTGCGGCCACTCCTAGCAATCCTTCCACGCCTGGTACCACACCTGGTACTCCACAAAATCCCAAACCTCAAGGTGGAAACGGTCCTGTAAATACAACTAAACCCACCACTAACGGTAAGGTAAGTGGAAAGACAAACGGAAAAGCAAGTGGAAAGTCCACACTTCCTAAAACCGGCGATGCAACATTGCCAGGTGCCCTTGCAATGGCTGCTGTTGCTGGAGCAAGCGTTATTGGAGCAAGTGCATATCTTCGTCGTAAGGACTCTATGAACTAAGACTTGCTCTTGTAATCTCTTACAAAGACACTTGTTCAAAAACCCGAGGACCGCTCCATGCAGTTCTCGGGTTTATTTCTACAGATATAAAAATCTAGTAATACACCGCTAGCAAGAATATAGGTACCATGAACCATGCCTGTTGAACTACTTCATAGAGTTCAAACACATCATTTCATACGACTTAAATGCCTACTAATACGACTATCGGGAATGAACCACATGACATTTACCAACATATATAAAATCAGTGCTGCAAGTGGAAGCCATAAGGAAATAATTGCACCAGCTACGTACATGCACATAGCAAGGCGCTCTTTATCACGATTACCCAATGCATCTTCTAAATTACAAGGTTGCCCACTTTGCTGAGCCTCAAACTTTTGTTGTTCCACGACCATGTGTTCCAGCAAAACGTACGTTCTATTGCACAGCAGCAAGATAACCCCGTAAAAAGAAACCGTTTGAGGAGCTAACATATTGAGTGATGTCCACGCAGTAGCAAAACTCACCAGGCTTAAAGAGAATAACCACGCTAGGTTTGCCCACATAATCTTGCTATTTATAAATTGAATAGCATGAACCAAATGGTGCTGATTGCCCCAATAAATTGCAATGACAATAAAGCTTAACAGATAGCATACAAAGCTTGGAATAAGAGGTAGTAAATCGCGGTAAGTACCATGGGCTAGAACCTGAAACGTTAGCAAAATAACAGTAATAAAAATGGCAATACATCCATCCGAAAATGACTCAAGCCTGTTCTTTTCCATGCTTTTCTCTCCAACAACACGCCATGTATATTTGAATTTCTCGGCAATAGATTACACGCTTTTTAGCGTATATGCATGTACACATTAACAAGAATGCATGCGTTTCTTAAAAACGGGCAATGCTACCAGGAACAAGCAGGCTGCTGTGAAGCATAAGAAAGTCAAATTATTTGACTACTAAGCAAAGTTTGCTACTATTAACTTATTGTGCTTAGTAAAAAACTTTGACTATTTAGATGGATGATACATTTGGAAAAAACAAAACATACATCTATAACAGGTAGCTCCAACAAGCTCTATGTTCGCCTATTTAACGAACAAGCAAACCTCTATGAATGGTTTGCTCGCCAGTATGGTTTGCAAAGCAAGTCGTTGCAAATGCTTTTATGGATGGCCAACTATCCCATCGCAACTGGTAGATACGTTACACAGAGTTTGTTGGCTGAGAAGACCTATTCTACAAAGCAAGTTGTCAATGCAACCATAAAGAATTGGCACAAAAAAGGATGGATTGAATTTATCACAACCGAGCATGACAAACGCTACAAACACATAAGACTTACCCCTCAAGGATTGCAGTTTGCACAGCCAATTATTGATTCGCTTAATACGATTGAGCTGCAAACAATCGCCAGCCTCAGTACGCAAGAACAAGATCAATTAACTACCTTGACGCAAACATACAACGCAGCGCTTAAGCAAAAAATAAGGGACAACTATGATAGTCTTCGATAAGGTAAGCAAACACATTGGTGACAAGAGCATCCTTTCAAACCAGTCCTTTACCATTGAGAATGGTGAGTTTTTTGTCCTTGTAGGCCCTTCTGGCTCAGGAAAAACTACCACTCTTAAAATGATTAACCGTCTTATTGAGGCAACTGATGGAAAAATCATTATTGACGGTGTGCAACAAAATCAGCTTGATTTGCGCCAAATGCGCCTGTCTATGGGATACGTACTTCAACAAATCGCACTGTTTCCTAATTTAACAGTTGCAGAAAATATTGCTGTTATTCCAACTATGAAAGGTTGGCATAAAGCAAAGATTGAGGAGCGTACCCGCGATCTTTTAAATAAGGTTAACCTTCCTGCTGCAGACTATATGAATCGCTATCCCAAAGATTTATCGGGAGGTGAACAGCAACGTGTGGGCATTGTGAGAGCCATTATTGGTGAGCCAAAAGTTCTTCTCATGGATGAGCCATTCTCGGCACTTGACCCCATTACAAGACAGCAATTACAAAAACTGACAAAACGTGTTCATGAAGCTCTAAAGATGACCGTAGTTTTTGTAACTCATGATGTGCAAGAAGCGGTGCTTCTTGCCGATAGAATTGCTGTTTTGGACCAAGGAAACATGCTGCAAATTGCCTCTCCCAAAGAGATTTTGAGCCATCCTGCCAACGCCTATGTGCAAGAACTATTTGAAGGAGTGCAGCATGACTAACCTAGTAGAAGTTTTCCAAGCACGTTTTGGAGACTGGCTTGTTGCACTTATCCAACATATTCAAATCTCACTTCTTTCTCTTTTGGTTGCCATTATTATTTCGGTTCCTCTTGCAATACTGCTGAGCAAGAAAAAGAAATGGTCTGAACTTACCTTGCAAATAACAGGCATCTTCCAAACCATTCCATCACTTGCTTTGCTGGGATTGTTAATTCCTTTTATGGGAATTGGTGTTCTACCAGCAGTAGTCGCACTGGTGGTATATGCAATATTTCCTATCATGCAAAGCACTATTACAGCACTCAGGAGCATTGATTCTAGCCTAGTAGAAGCCGGTATTGCTTTTGGCATGAATAGGTGGGAACGTCTCAAAACTTTCATTCTGCCTATAAGCATGCCAATTATTGTATCGGGCATACGTACTTCAACAGTACTCATTATTGGTACGGCTACCCTTGCAGCTCTTATTGGAGCAGGCGGTTTAGGCTCCTTCATTATGCTCGGAATAGATCGCAACAACTCTTCTCTTATCCTTATAGGAGCACTCTCATCTGCGGCACTCTCAATTATTTTTAGCACAATACTCAAGGCACTCGAGAAAGCAAAGTTAAGAACTATTGGCATTTCTGCTGTCATTACAGGAATTTGTTTGGCAATAACTTTTGCACCATCAATACTCACTTTGAACTTTTCTCCCAAAGATACTACTCACACAGGAAAAACGATTACTATTGCAGGCAAGCTTGGAGCAGAACCAGAAATTCTTATTAACCTGTATAAAGAGCTTATTGAGGATACTTCAAATCTTTCTGTTGAGCTTAAACCAAGCTTTGGTAAGACAAGCTTTTTGTACGAAGCTCTAAAGTCAGGCGAAATTGATATATATCCAGAGTTTAGTGGCACTATTACCAGCAGTCTTCTCAAAAATACTCCACCAACATCAACTGATCCATCAGTTGTATATACTGCAGCTAGAGATGGCATTTTAAATCAAGATAACTTGTTGTATCTAAAGCCTATGGCATACCAAAATACGTATGCACTTGCAACAACACGTCAATTTGCACAACAGTATGGACTTACAACAATATCTGATCTCTCAAAAGTACAGGACAAGATCACTGCAGGCTTTTCTCTTGAATTTAATGACAGAGCAGATGGATACCCTGGTTTACAAAAACTCTACGGTCTTAATTTTACTGTTAATACCCTGGAACCAGCACTACGCTATAAGGCCATTCAAACCGGAGATGTTAACCTTATTGACGCTTACTCAACCGATAGCCAAATAAAACAATATGATCTTGTAGTATTGCAGGATGATAAACATCTATTCCCACCATATCAAGGTGCTCCCCTCATGAGCAAGGCGCTTGCGCAACAATATCCAGAGCTAGAGTCTGCTTTAAATAAGCTCGCAGGTAAAATTACAGAAAGTCAAATGACAGACATGAACTATCAGGTAGATGTAGAGGGAAAATCCGCTCAAGAAGTTGCACATAAGTTTCTTGTTCAGGAAGGGCTGATAAGCAATTAGAAATAAATGGTGGAGATGAAGGGGATCGAACCCTCGGCCTCGGCGTTGCGAACGCCGCGCTCTCCCAACTGAGCTACATCCCCATTAAGGCGAATTGCTTTGCAGATGGCAAAGTCATGCAAACGTGAGTGCAATTATCATCCTCACGGCGAGCACTGTCAAACCCGCAGGAAAAACTTGTAAAAATGCTGCATATTTTTGCTTGTGGTCATAGTCTAGAAATATTACTTAGATACTCTAATAATCAAGCAGTTACAGATACTTATATGCACAAAACGTGCGACAATTCTTGCGGTAATAAGCTGCACTGTGCATATGCATACTTCTTGCAAGGGAAAGTGGGTTTCACATGCTCAAGAACAGGGTTTCGGAGGAGTTTGGTAGCCTCGTATTTAGCGATGTTGTAATGCAAGAACGTCTTCCCAAGCCTACGTACAAAGAGCTTTCTAAGGTTATCCACGAAGGCCGCGCCCTTGACCTTGACATTGCAAATGAAGTTGCACACGCCATGAAAGAGTGGGCTCTGGAGAAAGGCGCTACCCACTACACCCATTGGTTCCAGCCTCTTACCGGCATTACTTCCGAGAAGCACGATAGCTTCCTTACGCCTAAACGTGATGGCACAACCCTCATGACCTTCTCTGGCAAGGAGCTCATCCAGGGTGAACCCGATGCATCAAGCTTCCCCTCTGGTGGATTGAGAGCAACCTTTGAGGCTCGCGGCTATACCGCCTGGGATCCAGGTAGTCCCGTCTTTATTAAAGACGAGGTTTTGTGCATTCCCACTGCCTTTATTTCTTACACAGGCGAAGCGCTGGACAAAAAAACACCACTGCTACGCTCCATGGTTGTGCTAGATAAGCAGGCTAAGCGTGCACTTGAGTTGTTTGGCAAGAAGCCCGTACGCGTTGCCACCACTGTTGGTCCCGAGCAGGAGTATTTTCTCATCCGCGAAGAGGACTTTGCTGCACGTCCCGACCTTATTATGACTGGACGTACCCTCTTTGGTTGTGCTCCCGTCAAAGGCCAGGAACTGGAAGAACACTACTTTGGTGCCATTCGCCCCACCGTTAACGAGTTTATGAAGGAACTTGATGACGAACTGTGGAAGCTTGCCATCCCTGCAAAGACCAAACATAACGAAGTTGCTCCTTGTCAACACGAGTTGGCTCCTATTTTTGAGGAAGGCTCTGTTGCCATTGATAACAACCTTCTTACCATGGAAAAGATGCGCTTACTTGCCTCCCATCATGACCTGGTATGTTTGCAACATGAACGTCCTTTTGAATATGTAAACGGTTCTGGCAAGCATGACAACTGGTCCATGACTGCTGATGGTAAAAACCTACTTGACCCTTCCGATAACCCCGAGGAAAACCTGCAGTTCCTCGTATTTCTCGCCTGTGTCATTGCGGCTGTAGATGAACATGCAGATCTTTTACGTGCCAGTGTTGCCTCTGCAGGTAACGACCACCGTTTAGGTGCCAATGAAGCTCCCCCAGCTATTATCTCTATCTTCTTGGGTGACGATTTATCAGGCATTGTAAATGGCATTATTCAAGGTCAAAGCTTAAGCTCCGCTCATCGTACACGCATGGATTTGGGTGTTCCCCAGCTCGCAGACATTACCCAAGACACTACAGATCGCAACCGTACCAGCGCATTTGCTTTTACGGGCAACAAGTTTGAATTCCGCATGTGCGGTAGCCAGCAAAATCTCTCTGATTCCAATACTGTGCTTAATACCGCAGTAGCAGAACAGCTAGACAAATTTGCCACTGATCTTACCAACACCACCTGCGAAAACTTTGTACATGAGGCTATGGCGTGGATTAAGCAAAGTCTCACGGAGCACCAGCGTGTTATTTTTGATGGCAATGGTTATTCCAATGAGTGGCCTGTAGAGGCTCAACGCCGTGGTTTGCCCAACTATCCTACTACGCCTGATGCCCTACCCTGCCTAGTCAAACAAAGCAATATTGACTTCTTTGCCAAATATGGCGTTCTTAGTGAATCAGAACTTCGCGCACGCTATATTTCTTATGCAGAACAATACGCCAAGCTTATTAACATTGAAGCCAATACTATGAGCTACATGGTTCGTCACATGTATCTACCAGCCCTTATTGACTATTCCGGTGACATTGCTGCTGGAGTAGCCACCAAAGTTGACCTAGGCCTTAAGGCCCGTGCCGAGAAGGACATGATTGTACGCCTCACTGATGGCATTGATAGTATTTACGATGCCGTAGATGAACTGGAGAGGCGCAATACAGAAGCTGGAACTATCCAAGACGTGTCAGAGCAAGACTACGCATATCGTGATAACGTTTTACCTGCTATGAATCGTTTGCGGGAAGTCGTAGACACTATGGAACAACTTTGCAGTCATGACTTTTGGCCTGTTCCTTCTTATAACAAGATGCTTTTTTACATCTGAGTGTCCCCCGCGCCATCCTAAAGATCAAAACATAAACGCATATGACTAAAGTTATAGAGACGAACGATCAAGAAGCACAATCAGAAACGCTCGATGTAACGTCGGGCGTTATCTGGAAGCAGCTGTTACAACTATATATTCCTATCTTTTTGAGTGCCTTTATGCAGCAGCTCTACACCCTCATGAATACCTGGATTGTAGGTCAGTTTGCTGGTAAAGCCGCTGTTGGAGGCATTCAGGTTACCCAAGCTCTTACGGACTTGGCAGTAGGCTTTGCCGTAGGTGTAGGCGCTGGTTGCGCGGTTATTGTAGGTCAGTACTTTGGAGCACACGACGATGAACGTTTGTCTGCTTCCGTCCATACTGCCATGGGTATTGCCGTTGTGGGAGGCGTGCTTTTCTCAATACTAGGAGTAGTGTTTGTAGGTCCAGTACTGCACATGATGGGTACTCCCAGCCATCTGATGCCAGATGCTTTGATCTATGGTCATTGGTATTTTGGCTCGCTGGTTTTCTCGCTTATATATAATATGGGTTCGGGGCTTATGCGTGCTATTGGTGATTCTCGCACACCCTCTATGATTGTGGGAATTGCCTTGGTGTTTAATCTGCTGATGGATCTTATTTTTGTTGCAGGCATGAATCTGGATGCCCTTGGCGCAGGCATTGCAACTGCACTGGCATATATTTTGGCTGCAAGCATGGTGTTATATAAACTATCTCATGCACATGGTCCGTGGCGCGTAGAACTTACCCGTATTCGTATTGAGCGCAAAATTGCGCGTGTTATGTTGCTTACCGGCCTACCTTTAGGTGTACAATCTGCCGCTTATTCCATTTCTAATATCATTGCACAAACAGCGGTAAATACCTTTGGTATGGATGCCGTTACAGGCTGGGGTCTTTCAAGTCGTGTTGATGGCATTATTTGGCAAAGCGGGGATTCACTTGGTGTTGCCGTAACCACTTTTGCAGCTCAAAACTTTGGAGCTAGAAAATACGATCGTATGCACACCAGCCTTAAGGTATCCACAGCCATGTCTTTGGCGCTGGTTGGTGTACTATCCATATTTCTTTTTGTGTTTGTTAAACCCATCAGCATGTTTTTCTTGCCTGATATAGCCGTTGCCGAGTGGTCTGCACTTATCGTCCGCTATATTGCACCGTTCTATGTGGTGTATACCATTTCTGCCAACATCTCTGGCATTATTCGTGGTGCCGGTGAAAGTGTACGCCCCATGCTTATTACGCTGTTTGGTACCTGTATTTTGCGTATTGCTTGGTTACTCATCATTGTCCCTGTGTTCCATAGCATGGAAACCATTTTGATGAGCTATCCCATTACCTGGATTTTAACCACAGGTATTTACATTGTGTACTACCGCACAGGCCGATGGCTCAAGGCAGCTCGCCGCAAAGAAGAAACGCGCGCAATTACTGCATAAGATGCTAAAACAGCAATGCTTTGATACCAATGCACAGAAGAACAATTCCACCAACAACCTCGGCCTTATCGCCCAAAAGATTGCCAAATCTACGACCAGTTGAAAGTGCCAAAAGTGAAAGCATAAACGTAGTACAGCCGATAAGAGCTACTGTAAGCCAAATGTTTACGGACTGAGCACGCAAACTAATGCCAACAGCAAAGGCATCAAGTGCCGTAGCCACTGCCTGAAATACAATAATCTTAAAGGTTAAACGGCACATGGGATTATGGGTGTCCGTCACAACACACTCGGTAATCTCGTTAACATCCACGCCACTGCGCAAGGCCATAATACCTTCGCGCACCATGTTGCCACCAATAACGCCCAACATGATAAAGGTCACAATACCTGAATAGGCAGTAATAATCTGAGCAAATGCCCCACTTAAGAAATATCCTAATAGCGGCATAAGTGCCTGAAATACACCAAAAGCTACGGGCAGCAGGAGCATCTTTGCGCGAGATTCATTCTGGTAGGCAAAGGTGTCAGACAGCGTAACCGCAAAAGCATCCGCGGAAAGTGCTGCGCCCAGAAGCAAAATTTCAACCAGATGCAAAATCTCTCCTTTGTTCCTCTTCCAGAACGTGAATTGAGATTGTAGCACGAGCTCTTCTTTACACTATCCTAAAAACTCAACATACAGCAACACAACTCCAAGGTTTGCCAACATAATACGCAAATGGCCTTCACATGCAACACGTATACTACAGCTTCATCAACACATGGGAGATGCTATGTCCAACATTGTGCAAGATAAGCAAGAAGTCCAAACAAACCAAGCTACATCCACACGCCGACGCGTGTTTGAGGATTTTTCTGTTGCACAGATTATTGCATCTGTACTTTCCACTATTACCTCAGCCCTCCTCTCATCCAAAATTGGTCTCATTGGTGGACTGGTAGGGGCCGCTATTGGTGCTGCTGTTGCCGCATCAGCCTATCAGCTCTTCAGAGGGCTGCTCAATGCGAGTGCCGATAAAATCCGTGAAGTTGCACCAGACTGGGTAGATGCAGGAACTCCTAACATCTCTTCAAGCTCCATTGCTGGTACTACTACGCCTGCCTCTACTGCAGAAATCGTACAGTCTGGTGGCCGCGTAGCTCCAGACTACTATCGTCACATGCAAAGCGAACACACTCGCAAGCGTCGTCTTACCATAGTTGTTACAAGTATTGCTGCATTGCTAGCCGTAGCAATTACTGCATTTGTTATTGATGCACTTTCCGCTGGTCAGGGCCTTGGTGAACGAATATCTCTTGTCCCTAGCCTGCAAAATGAGCAGCCTACTACAGCCGGTTCTCATGCTAACGAGAAGCCCAACGCTGACAACAGAGCTTCCAGTACCGCCGAAGCAGGAAATGACAATGCAGCCAGCACTCATAAAGATGCTCAATCTGCCAATGCCAACACTAACACTGCAGATAACACTACGCTCGATAACACTACAGAATCTAACAGTTCTTCCAGTGCTAGTAGCAGCAGTAATGCCAATACCAGTACCCATACAGATACTTTAGCTACTGGAGAATCCGCAGATTCGAGCATAAGCTCTGATTTAAGTTCAAGCCCTGAAAGCGATAGCAAAACTGAGGTTAATAACACATCAAATACTGGTGCTCATGCAGGCTCAAATTGATACAAAAATCAAGACTCATAGAGAGGATGTCAGAGCTGTGCAAGTAGCTGTGCCTTGTAGCTCAAAAACTCAGGTGTTAGCTCAAAGCCCATATCACAAGAACGCTCAATCACCAGTTCAAAACAAATACTTGAAGACTCACTGGACTTCTTGGCATTTTTGGGAGCAGCAAGCACATACACACGATCTGCCAGTGCAATTGCCTCATCTACATCGTGTGTAATCACTAAAGAAGCAAGGTTAAACTCACGCGCCACACTTCTATACCACTCGCGCATCTCTACACGCGTAATAGCATCAAGTGCCGAGAAGGGCTCATCAAGAAGCACCACTTGATTGCCCATCATATAGGTACGCAAAAATGCTGCACGCTGACGCATGCCACCAGAAAGCTGGCTTGGCCACTTATCTTCGTATCCCTCAAGTCCAAACTTACAAAACAAATCCGCCATCTGTCTGCGCGCCTCTTTGGGCTTAAATCCCGCAATCACCAACGGCAAACTGGCATTATCAATCACAGTTTTGCTAGGAATAAGTAAATCTTTTTGCAGCATATAACTTACATTGCCCGGATGAGCTGTGCAGTCACGGCCTTGCACCAGAACACGACCTGATGTTGGTTGAGTTAGCCCAGCAAGTGCATGAAGCAAGGTGGTTTTACCACAACCAGAACGACCAATAATACATACAAGCTCGCCAGGGAGCACCTTGAGTGATGCATTGCGCACCACTTCCATGTGCTCCCAATAAAGCGTTAATGCATCTGCCTCAAGTGCAGGTTGTAATCCATCTTCAGACCCAACCTTACATGCATGAGGAATAGATCTATCAGAAATATATGTGCAATCAGCACTCACTACTTTGTATCCTCAAGATAGTCCATGGTCCAACCAGAAGTAACATCCAGCTTGTTTTCTACCAAGTTGTTATCATTCAACCAACCAAAGTAACGAGCCCAACGATCGGCATTAATAACACCCCAAGATGCAGCATCCTTTTGATACTCGCCAGCCAAGAACTGAGCGCTGGCTCGCACAAGTTTCTCATCAAGCTCGGGAACAGCTTTAAGTAAGATAGAGGCTGCATCATCCGCATTAGAAATTGCAAACTCGTAGCCTTTCTTTACTGCACGCAAAAAGGCTTTAACCTGATCTGCATGATCTTTCATAAAATCGTTATTTGACACAAAAATAGGCGTATAGAAGTCAAATACCTGATCCATATCTACAAACGAGAAGTAATTAACGGCGTAATCTTGAATGCGTGCATTTTGGTATGCCCAGCCCTCGTATACCCATACCGTATCAAACATGTTGGCCTTAAGACCAGATACCTCATCGTCCGTCTCGTAAGGAACCATGCTAACCTTGGAAAAATCACCACCATCGGAGGTAACAACCTGCTTAATAGTTGCCTGCTCAACCGGGATATTCCAAGTTGCATAGGTATGATTTTCCATGCCCTTTGCAGAGGTAATGCCATCCTCGGCACGGCTCATAATACCCGAAGTATTGTGCTGTAAAATTGCTGCGATTGCCGTAAGAGGAAAAGGATTTTCCTGAGACAACGCACTTGCCAAATAATCTTGATACGAAACACCCAGCTGTGCTTGACCAGATCCAACCATAGCCTCACAAGAATTTTCTGCTGGCTGAACAATCTCAATCTCTAAGCCCTCATCTGCAAAGAAACCCTTGGACTGTGCCACATACAGACCTGTGTGATTGGTGTTGGGCGTATAATCCAAGCACAAAGTTAGCTTGGAAAGCTCCTTTGTCTTACCTGCGTCCGCACCAGGCTTGGAACCGCAGCCAGCAAGACCCATGGCTGCTACTGCCAAAGAAGCACCTGCACCCGCAATGAATGACTTACGAGAAACAGTAGTTTTGTACAAGTTACGCTTAGTCATGAAGAACACCTTCCTTGTTGGAATAATTTTGTTTCCAAGGCATAGCCGCACGTTCCAGCGCACGAATTACACCCATAAGTACCAATGAAATTGTTGAAATAACAATGATTGCCGCAAACATACGATCATAAGAAAATGATTTGCGTACGCGTGTCATGTATACGCCTAGACCAGAGATTCCTCCTAACCATTCTGCAATAACGGCACCAACAATGGCATATGCAGCAGCTATGGATAAACCAGCAAAGAATTGCTCTGCAGCTGCTGGCAACTTAACGTGTACAAATATTTGCCAACGTGAAGCACGCATTACACGCATAAGATCAATCATGTCCGGATCAACAGAACGCAAACCGGCCAATAATGATACGAGCACGGGAAAGAAGGTAGTCAGTGCTACCAACACGATTTTAGGGAGAAGACCATAGCCCAACCACAACACCAAAAGTGGTGCAATGGCAATGGTTGGAATAGTCTGAGAAATGGTAACCAACGGTTCAAGGGTCAGATAAAAACCCTCAAATCGATCCATAAGAATAGCAAACGTACTTCCCACCACAGTTCCTATTACAAGACCGATAAGAGCCTCTATAAGCGTGGTTTTGGTATGCGCAAACAATAAACTTGCTTCTTTTACTAATGCGCCAAATACTTGTATAGGTGTTGGCAATAAGTAGTTTGGGACTAAACCGCATACAACAACAAGCTGCCAAGCAAGCAGAACACCCAACAAAGACAATGCTGGATACAACACTTTTTTTAACTTTTGAGCACAAAGCATGTAAACAAAAAGTCCTTTCGCCATGCGAAAGGACTTAATAAGTACTCTAGTTCCTACGCTGGCATTATCCAGATCAGGTAAGGTCAAAACCGTAATGGGTTTACTCTCAGCCTGCGTACGCAAGCCCCCTTTTATTTTGCTCTATTATACAAGCACTTCTTGCAAAATTAAAGAATCATGAGTGATAAGCCAAGCAAAAATTCCACCCATAATTTATTAGAAAATACTGCCTCTAAGCTTCCTCTACCTCACCCGCAAGCAGGCGTTTTACCATGGTGTTGTTTGCCAAAAGTTCGGCGGTATCATCCAAAGGTTCCAGGTAGCTCTTACCGGTTGCCCGCTCCAATGCATGCGAAATTGCATAATCTGCAATACCAGGATTTTTAGGCAACAAAGGACCGTGAATATACGTGCCTATAACGTTTTTATACAGCACCCCTTCGTATCCCGTATTTCCATCATTACCGTGCCCATACACGACCTTACCAAAAGGCGTAACACCTTCGCCAAGATGGGTGCGCCCAGCATGGTTTTCGTAGCCCACAACCTTATGATCACAAAGGGGGCTATCTACCACAATGTTTCCAATTAAGCGCGGGTCACCATGATCTGTATACAAATCAACAAGCGATAAACCCCGGATTTCCTCATTCCCCATAAGGTAGCTATGGCCCAGCAACTGATAACCACCACATACTGCCATGAGTACGCCACCGTCTTCTACAAATGAAGTAATTTCATTGCCTACAGACAAGAGCTTATCGCAAACAATTTTTTGCTCACGATCTGATCCGCCGCCAATAAAAGCAATGTCTACATCATTAAATGAGGGTGTGTCGCCAGGATGAACCTCGCGAATTTCCACCTGGATGCCGCGCCACTCCATACGCTTCTTAAAGCACAACATGTTGCCAGAGTCACCATAGAGGTTGAGTAGCTCGGGAAACAGATGTGCCACAACTATTGTCTTAGAACTCATATGTGCTCTCCCATGCTCTCTAGCTCGGCTTTGGCAGGCCACAATGCAGAATAGTTAGTTAACACGTATGCGGGTTGGTCTAAAGCACTAGAAGTGATACCATCCATAAATTCCTGTACATTTGATACCACATGAGCCTGAATACCTGCATATTTAAGGCGTACTTGTATATCGTGAGCGCGCAAACCACTACAATAGACGTTGACGCAATGAGCCTGGGCTAAGCGTTCAAAGTCCACATCCCAAATCCAAGAAATATCTTTGCCGTCATTAAAATTGTCGTTGATGGCAATAAAGACATGCTTGCTTCGCTCATCCGCTGCAAGTAACGAAAGATTCTGATTAAATCCCGTGGGATTCTTAGCTAGATTAAGCGTAACTTCCCTGCTCTGTACCATAAAACGCTGCAAACGACCATTTTGTGGATGGTACTCATCCAATGTTTTTTGGAAGGTAGCAGCATTAACACCAGCAAAACTTGCAGCCGCATAGGCAGCAATCAAGTTATACACCATGTAAATGCCACCAAAATTAGCATGTAAGTCATACGAGGTGCCTGTGGGTACTGTAACAGTAAAGCTAATACCATTACGATCTGTATGGACGTTTGTTGCGACAAAATCTAGTTCAGGGCGAGCAAAATCTCCATGAGGACAAGCAAACTTACCAAGCTGAGCATAGCTGCGATAGATATAGTGCAATTCCTCACCACATACCTGACAAAACTTAGCTTCAGGTACACGATCTTGTGGCAAATGGAGATCTTCCCCAATGCCAAAGGTACATACTCGCACGCCAGACTGTTGCGCTCTTAAAGCAACACCCATGCTAAGAGGATCATCACCACAGGCAATAAGTATAGTTTGAGGAGAAGATACCAATGCTTGCACGAGCACATCTTGAATGTGATCAATCTCTCCCGCACGGTCCAATTGATCACGAAATAGGTTAAGGAGCACTAGATACGTAGGCTTAAGTTGCGGCAAAATATGCACAGTTGAAAGCTCGTCTGCTTCAAGCACAGCCCAATGAGCTGTTGTGCCTGGCAAAAGTGCTGCAGTAACACCAGCAGCCATGTTGGCACCAGCACGATTACACAGCACACGCTTGCCCGTAGCTTCCACAGAGGCGGCCAGCACATTATTAGTGGTGGTTTTGCCATTGGTTCCACACACCACAATTGAGCCTTCAATCAACTTGGTAGACAATCCTGCAATAGCCTGGCTATCTAAGCTCAATGCTACCCTACCAGGTAGTTGTGAGGCATTACGATGAGCCACATTGCGCAAGCCCCAAGACACAAATCTACCTGCCGCAACAGCAGCTCTAGTACGAATATTCATGCAGTACAACTTTCGTTATAGCTTTATATGTGGCTAGTCCTCAGGATTCTCGGCAGACTCATCAAAATCTGATGCAGCCTTAGCCGCATCCTCACGTTTGCCAGCCTCAAACTCATCTGCCGTAAGCACATCCTCAATGCGCAAATTAACACCTGCAACTTCAAGACCCGTCATACCTGTAATTTGTTTAACTACAACCTTTTTGACGTCTTCAAAGATTTGAGGAGCATAGGCACCATATTCAATAAGAACGGCAATGTTTACGCGCACAGCATTATCTGGCGTAACCTCTACCGTAACACCACGCGTAGGACTTACTGCTCCAAAGGTCTCATACACGCGATTAACCCAGCCACCACGCATACCCAACACACCATCTACGTCACGCACAGCAAGTGCTACGATTTTCTCGATAACGCCATTAGAAAAAGTAAGTGAATCTTCGCTATCCACGTCCTCATCAAAAGGCTCTGCATCAGTTGTGTTTTCTGAAGTAAAGGTAGTAGCATCTGCATATTCTTTAGATGTAATCTGCTCGTCTGTAATCGAAGCAGAAGAAGATGCGGTAGAGGTGAGCTCGTCGTTGTTCTGAGTGGTAGTCATATTACTGCTTCCTTTCTAGCGATGATTACGAGAAGAAAAAAGATCTTTAAGAGCTCTTTTTATAGAATTAATAATGGTGGGATTGCCATCTATGCTTTGTCCAAACGCATACCCTGATATAACAAAAACAATGAGCAGCATTGAGCGCCAAAAACCAATAGCAATAAAGGCAATGGCAGCCAACAAACCACAAATGGCAAAGAACACTGCGTTACTCTTCCCAGGAAAAGTATCTTCCAGCCAGGTAGTTGCCTTATGAGCTGCATTTTTTACTGACTGCTTAGCATCTTCCATGTTGAAACCATCCGAAGTAGCAGCTCCATGGGAAGTATCCATATCTATCTGTGGGTGAGGCGTCTTATGTGACTGAGAGTCATTATGTTGTGTAGCCATTAGTTATCCTCCTCAGCCTTTGTAGTGGAATTACTTGGCGTACTATTGTTAGATGATGAAGGAATATACGTTATCTCATCGTATTGCGAGCCACATGATTCTTCTTGTGTACCATCAGCTTGCTCATCAAAATCTTCTGCACTATCCTCATCATTCTTAACAAGGACCGCAGGCTCTTTAGCATCCATATAGCTAATGTGTACACTACCCAAATGCTCGCCGCAAAGCAAAGCAAGATTGCTTGTCAACTGCTCCATAAGCTCGGGACCACGGGTTACCACATTCATAGATGCAAAAGGGATAACTTTTATAAATACATCAACCTTATTGTTGCGATTAATAGTCACATACACATCACGTGCACGTGCATCCCCCGCAGCGGCAACAATATAAGCTGCTTGCGAAGCAATGGCATCACGAGAAACAGTAATATCACCCGTATCCGTTTGAGCAACAACAACCGCGGTTTTTGCGTGACCAACAAGCGAGGTAATAAAAGTTGCTAGCAAACCCAACACCGTAAAGGCTGCCAGGGTACCTAATACATAGGTATACTCAGGAATAAGCAGCAGCGTACTCAGCTGATCTGCCCAAGGGCTTGCAAAGGTAAGTGCATCAACTGCAAACAGCAAAAGACCAGATAGCGAATATATAAAGAGACAAAATCTTTTAAAGCCGCTCATTAATGCTCCTTTCGCATTTTTATACCTAAAGGATACCCTTTGGCTCGGACATTACGAACCACCGTAGACGATATACGAGTGATATACAAAAACGCCTCGGTCAAGGAACTGCTACCAGTCCATGGCCGAGGCGTACCATGCATTCCTATGAGACTTATTCGTCCTCAGCCAAAGCCTCAGCAATCTCATCCGTTACATTCATGGTGCTGTACACGTTTTGTACGTCGTCAAGCTCCTCAAGACGATCAATCAAACGCTGAATCTTCTTTGCATCCGATACAGAAACATCGGTTGGGGTAGTTGGAACCATCGTAAGCTCTGAACCCTTTACCTCAATGCCCTGAGCCTCAAGAGACTTCTGGACATCCTGCATCTTGTCATAAGCAGTGTAAACAATCCACTGCTCACCTGCATCCTCATAGTCGTCGCCCTCTGCCTCGGCAACAGCCATCATAAATTCATCCTCATCAACAGCGTTTTCCTTGTTGGGGATCTTCTTATCCTCGCTGACAATAATCTTATCAACAGCGATGGAACCCTTGCGCTCAAACTGGAAGGCAACAGAACCAGTAGTACCCAAATTTCCACCAGAATGGCTAAAGGAAGAGCGAACATCTGCAGCGGTACGATTGCGATTATCCGTAAGGCACTCAACGTATACAGCGACGCCTGCAGGACCGTAGCCTTCATACGAAATATTCTCGTATACTGCAGCATCTGCACCAGAACCAAAGGCTTTATCAATAGCAGCCTTAATCTTTGCATTAGGCATAGAAACCATGCGTGCACGTGCTACTGCAGCAGCAAGCGTAGCGTTATTATCCGGGTTGGGATCGCCACCGAGCTTAGCTGCAACGGTAATGTTACGGGAAAGCTTAGAGAAGAGCGAAGAACGCTTAGCGTCAATCGCAGCCTTCTTGTGCTTCGTGGTAGCCCACTTAGAGTGTCCGGACATGCATGTCTCCTTACAATCAAACTACTGTGCCCACACACGCATGGTAAATCAATCTGCGTGTTGGGATAAGAAACTCACTAACCTTGTACATATTACTCTTGTTGAGGGCTGCCGAGAAGTGCAGTTAATTATGTGCGAATAACCTACATCCCATGTGCGCATTCCACATTTAGTAGCTTTATGCACTAAACTAGGTGCACTATACAATAGGTTGAAAAGGTTGTCCCATGACAATTAACCTACTAACACTCTTTTTTATTTTGGCGGGAGTGCTCGCTTCTTCATTTGTGGCAAGTCTTATTCCTGGCAGGCCAATTCCTGAAGTTGTCTTTTTTGTTTTCTTTGGCACTCTCTTTGGTCCCTATGGATTGCATCTCATTCAAAACACGAGTGCCATTTCTTTACTTTCTCGTTTAGGATTAGGCTTTTTATTCCTTATGGCAGGTTATGAACTCAATCCACGAGAGCTCATAGGCAGACGTGGGCGTCATGCTGCCATTTCTTGGATGGTGTCCATTGTTATTGCACTAGCAATTATGCCGCTACTTAATTTAGGTCTTGCAACTACCGGAGCTATTGCTTTTGCCATTGCTCTTACTACTACCGCATACGGAACCTTAGTTCCCATACTCAATGAGCGAGGTATTACTGGCACTAATGTAGGAAAGGTCATTGAGTCGTATGGTGCCATGGGTGAGCTTTTGCCCGTTGCCATGATGACTCTTGCCCTTACCCCTGGCCGTAGTTTGTTTATTAACATCGCAGTACTCATGATTTTTATGTTGGTCTGCATACTCATCACAGCCAGAGCAGACCGTGCACGCCGCGTAGGTAGTGCCCTATCCCGCTTCTTACATGAAAATTCTGAAGCAGCATCCCAACCCACAGTGCGTGCCATTGTTTTACTCATGGTTGGCCTCTTACTACTTTCCCAATTTTTTGCTCTAGATGCAGTATTAGGTGCCTTTGCTGCTGGTTTTATTTTGCGTGGCATTATTCCCGATGACCACTCTATTACTACGCGCATCCAAACCATAGGCAATGGCTTTTTTGTGCCAGTTTTCTTTGTAATCTCTGGCATTACCATTGATCCTGCTGCAATCATACACAACCCTCACCTGCTGTTTTTATATATGTTCTTACTGCTCGTAGTACGTGGCTTGATTATGGGCATTTCCCTTTCCATCTTTCCAGAGACCCGCAAACTTTCTATTGGCGAGAAATTCTCGGCATCTTTGTATTGCACTATGGCGTTGCCCCTTATTGTTGCTCTGACCGAATCTGCTGTTACTTCTAATGCCATGACAGAAAGCATGGCTTCGGTACTCGTTGCTGCAGGCGCTCTCACAGTACTTGTTATCCCACTTATAACCTCCATTACTACAACCCTATTGGCCGCCAAACCAATCGAAGCAATTCATGAGGTTATTGAACACCCCAGCAAAGCAGCAGCCGTTTTGCAAGAGCACCAGGCGGCCGTACGCGTAGAGCGTCGGCGTTTTATAGAAGAACGCTTGCGTGAAAAGCGTAGAGGCAGGCGTTTCTCATCTGCCGAATACTTAGCTTTGCCGCATCATATGGCTCTTCCCACCGATAAAAACGGCAAAGCACAACCGTTTACCCCAAAGCCTAGAACGTCGAGCGAAACAAACTCGGACAATAAGAAACAAGGCTAGCCGTTATACATGTTTGCACGGATAATGTATTTGATACTATGTACCATCATGTACCTACTGACCAAGGAGACACCATGATTTATGTAGGCAACTTTAGTTATAACGACAATACCGAGGACGATGAGAATTATTGCCTTATTCCTTGCATGGTTGTTGCAAATGATGTAGATGAGGCATTGGATAAGTTTGCAGCCCAGCTTGTGACCCTGCATGAAGAGAATGATATTTTATCTGGTGCAGACTACATTTACCTTGACTCGTTAGTTGAACTTGCTGATGAGTGCAACAAACCAGTTATGCTTAACTGGCAGAAGATTACCATTACTGATGAGGGTCTGTCTTCTATTTCCTCTGCCCTACCTGGTGCAGACGAGGCTGCAGGCGTTGCTTATGCCTTTGTTGATGACAACGATGAAGATTTCCAAACCGAGTTTGATAACCCCAATATTGACTTTGCAGATCTTGAAGAGGCAGATGAAGAGCCCTTCTTAGACTTTACCGCTGCTAAAGAATAATTACTTCAAGCATCTCATATATATCAAACGGTAAACCGGTCCGTCTTTTCATGTAGGCGGACCGGTTTTATCAATTCTTCTTAGCAATTATCGGCAGTTGCCCTGTATACAACAAAATTATGGTTTAACCAGCATAAACCATGCAGTAAGCGCGAGCGCCACAGCTCCAGCAGCACCCAAGCCAATAATGGAAACCATAGGGATATCCTCTACTGGAACAAAAAGAATTTGATTACCCTCATTTTCAGTCTCCGAAAAATCTGACTCTGCAGATTTATCTTGCATAGAACCATCGGCAACATTTTGCTTATCTTCGTCCGTTTGTGAGGTCTTTGGATCCTTCACGCTTACTTGAGGCTCGCTCAAAGAAGCAAAAATCCCAAGAGCATTGGGGGTAACACGGATATTATGCTGTTTAGTGGAATTATCAATACTCATATTTGGAACAAAACCTGGCCTTTGTGGTAAAGGCGAAGGATGTTTATCGGGCAGAGGTGCAGGTGTTGGCACTACATCATTATTTGAATTTGGAGTACTCGGAGTTGGATCAGGAATGCTAAGTTTTACCAAATATCCTGAATCATTGAGATAGTACAGACTGCCATTTTGATCAGCTATAAGTGGTGAATGACTTTGATTTGCATTGATACTGCTTGGTGTGTAGAGCAAGCTTGCAACGTCATCACCAAGTTTATATACATATATAGTGCCACCCTCACTAGCGCTAAAGTACGCGTACACATCATTGCCCTGTTTTACAAGAAGCGCCGGAGCTTTAGAACCACCTTTAGAAAGCGGGCCTTCAGAGGTGTGAGTAATTGTTTTTTGAACCTGCATGGTATCAAGATCTACCACAGACAACTGCGTTGTATGAGAGGGTCCCATACCTGTTACAACTGCAAGATTACCGCTAATCACTGGTGAAGAGACAGACTGAGAAAACAACGGGATTGATACATCGGTCAGAACTCCATCCTGACCAATTGTTAGTTTATGCAGCTTACCATCAAAGGTGGTATAAACGGCTTCTGTTGCACTCAAAGCTGTGAAGTCACTATTAATGGGAGAACCAACAGTGATAATATCTCCTGTTGCCTGACCTGTATGAGGCTCACAGGCAGAGATAGTACCCGAGGTATCGCCACGCAAGAAATACTTACCAAACTGAGGTGCATCGCTCAGGTAATAGCCAACAGGACTGCCACTAAAAGCCTTCCAGACTGTAGAACCAGTCTCTATATTTAGTGCAGCCATCTCTCCGCCAGTTACTTGACCATTGTCATAGCGAACAGTACCAAAAGAAATGAGCTTATTACCATTAAGGTTAATAAGACGCAAGCTCGTAACAGCCTGAGCATCGGGAGCAAAGTCATCAGACGAGAACCATAGCTTCTGTGGTTGGTGCATATCAGACAAATCCACTGCTTGTATACGACCACTCTGAACAGCAATGTAGTACGTATTATTTACAAACAACGGACGTGCATGATAATCAATAGTGCTATCAAGCTCTAAAGAAGCAATAACACTTCCCTCTTTAGAACTTGCATCTACCACCTTAAGCGTAGAACCCGTAGTAACAACCACATACCCATTAATAAACAGTGGCTCGCTTAGTGCAACCCCAGGAGCAGCAAGCTGTGATGTCCAGCTTACCTTTACTGCTGATGTTGGCGTCTGAGCAAGCACCTCACGCCCTATGCCGTTGTATTGCACGACATCTGTTGTATCTAATTGGCTTACCAGAGAAGATGGCTGCTGTGTAGAAGAACTTGAATGAGAAGGGATTCCACTAGCTACAATTGCCTGAGCATGCACACAAGCACATGAAAGCGCAATGATTGCAAATGCGCAAAGCAGCCTGTGACGGCATACACATATGTCTCGCAAGCCATGGCTCATGCATTCTCGTTCCTTTGAAAGTACTAGAATTTTAACACGATTTAAAAATCGTTGTTTAGCAATTCTCTTACTCTTCTTAATGTTTTTAACACGTTTTAATAATTTTACTTAAATGTTCCCAAATACCCAATTTGGGATATTTTGCGTCTGCGAGACAGTATAAGTTCAACTATTCCCACGGCTATAAGTGGAATGCTCAGTACCATGCCCATAGTAAGCCAATCGGTCCCTAACAAATAACCTAGCTGCTCATCAGGAAGCCGTACAAACTCAACAAGGAATCTAAAAATACCATATAAGAGCAGGAAAACTCCTAAAAAAGTGCCCTGTGGATACGGATTGACTTTTTCAGTGTCCTGGACTTGCTGCTTGTAGGTTTTCTCGACAGAAGGCGCAACAGCACCAGCAGATACGACATGATGGTGAGACAACATAAAGAGTACAACAAACAGAACAAGACCCTCAAGAAAAGCCTCGTAAAGCTGAGAAGGGTGACGCGCTACATCACCTGGAGAAAAAATAACACCCCATGGTAAATCAGTAGGTTTGCCCCACAGCTCACCGTTAATAAAGTTTGCACAACGCCCAAAAAATAAACCCCACGGCGCACCAATAACAGCAAGATCTGCTACGGTGCGGATAGATAAATGCATCAGTTTACAAGCAATTGATCCACCAATAAGTGCACCCACTAACCCACCGTGAAAGCTCATGCCGCCTTCGCTGAGTATAAAAATAGAGAGCGGATGTGCCAAATAATAACCAGCACCATAAAACAGCACATAACCAACTCGTCCGCCCAAAATAACGCCAAAAGCAATACCCACAACCAGTGAAACCACGTCATCCAAAATAAGATCAAGTTGCCAGCGTTTTGCCGTTTTCCATAAAACAATACCAGCACATACAAAGCCCAGCAGATAAGCAATACCATACCAGCGAATAGAAACTGGCCCCATGGAAAACGCCACGGGGTCCAGATGTTGATAGAGTTCGTTAAGCCACATAGGAGTTGCCCGAATAGCTAACGCTACATTTGAGCTTGAACGCGCGTTACACCAGGTACGTGTTCACGCAAAATACGCTCAATACCCATAGAAAGCGTCAGTGAGCTCATGGGGCAGCCTGCGCAAGCACCCGTAAGACGTAGGGTAACTACACCTTCTTCATCTACACCAATGTAATCCATATCCCCACCATCCGCCACCAAGCTTGGGCGAATAATCTCAAGGGTTTCCTTAAGAAGGACCTCATCTACCTTAGTTTTCTCCTCAGGCGCAGCGGTCTGAGTGTTTTGAGTTTCCTGATCCATATTGCTTCCTCTCCATGTGCTAAAAGCACAGTTAATTCCTATTTATACAGTAGCATTTTACCCAACCAGGCATTGCTTTTTCAAAACTATTCAATACCAATAAATAAGTGCCCCGAACTCGCACCCCGCTCACGTACTAAAGCTCTGCCACCATTCTGAGCTGCAATGACAGCTTGCGTAAGACGCTTGAGCTCATGCAAGCATTCTTCTGGCGATAAAAGCGTAGCGTCAATGGCAAGACGAGAAACCCCAGCACGCAATAACTCAGCTACCTGAGGGATAGCATCGATAGGTTGGGCAGCATAAATACGAGAGCGAGCATGAAGATCCGTATGTACTGGCATAATGGCGCCTTGATCATTACGAATCGCCAACTTACGGCGGCGCATGCCGCAGCGTGCGCAATCATGAATGCATGCATCTGCAGCCATAAGCACACAATGTTCTGCAGTCATAACACGAGGACGACCATATACCACAAAACCAACGGGTGTTGTAGCTGCAGGAGCTATCTGTGCAATCTGGTCTAATGTAAGCTCAGGTGATAGCCAAAAGCCCTGTGCTCCTGTTGCTTCCAACATCTGAACACAAGCGCGGTTGTGAACAGGAATGCACGAGCGAATTTCTGCGGTGGCACCTTGCTGAGTTGCAAGCACAAGTTCACTAACATTGCCTACAGCAATCGTTGTACCTGCATAAATAAAAGAATCAATACGACTGTGATCAATCTCGCGACACACCTCATCCAAAACAGGAATGCACTGCGCGGGAAATTGAGTTGATATAAGCTCATCCCCAGGAACATACACACGCACGTGTCCGTAGTCTAGTGCTATTTGAGCAACCTCGGGTGTAGTTGCCAGCACACAAAGCTGTGGCTCAGACAAATGAGGTTGTGTTGTTGCGGACACTGCTGTTGCAGGCGTTGCTTGCATTGTTTGTGGTGAGGTGCGTAAAAGTTCTAGCTGATCTACAGCGGGAGTAGACGCAAGGTCTTTCTTGCGAGAATGCCAGGGTTCAAGAAACTTTTGAGCCAACAATTTTGCCGCTTGAGCACGTACTTTATGCACAGCCGAAAAGCCCATACCACAACCTTCATCCATCAAAACTGTAATATCTTGTGCAGAAAAGGGTGTGGTACCCATGCGACCTACATGTTCTATAAGATCGTCCATACTAACAGCTCGAGTACGTGCTGGCTCTACTATAAAGCCTTCTGCAGTGGCACATGCCGTACCATCCAGCGTAGCCATGGTAACGCTAAAGGGCCGACCAATATGACATGCAACCTCTACCGTAACCAAGCGCTTGCGTGCTATATCTAAAGAAGCAATACGGGCTGCATCGTCCAAAGCAGCTTGGCTACGAATTATGCGCACAGGACATCCCTTTGGCATGGGACGAGCAGCAACACACTCGATTTTCTCACCAGCTGAAGCATCTGCCACAACATGTGCAGTAAGAAACTGTGAAGGATCATCCTGAGGACGAAATTCCAGCAAATCACCTTTTCCCACAGGTTCATCTAGCTGAACCAATATGCTTGCACGCGTAGTAACGCGCTTTCGTTCTCGACCGCCATTGGAGCCATGTGAGATTTTTACCACATCAGACAATTTATGAGACGAGATAACGCTACCCACCAGCTGACCGCGATTGTTTGAGCGCTCATAGCTCATCATTTCATCACCAGCAGTACCGTGTAAGTACGCATTGGTAAAATTACGATTAAAACAACGAAGTAATAAGCGATTACGTATCTGTATATCTGACTTTGAAATTGGACGACCTGCAGCAATATCGTCCATCTGTGCCCGATAAGCAGAAATGACGGAATAGACGTAGTCTGGCGCTTTCATACGACCTTCAACCTTAAGAGAACCAGCTCCAGCATCTGCAAGAGCCTCTAGGTCATTAAACGAACAGGCATCTTTGGGACACAATGGTCGTGTACGTCCTTGAGCCTCAAGTACGGTGCCCTTCTCGTCAATAAGATCGTAAAGTAAGCGGCAGGGCTGCGCGCACATACCGCGATTAGCAGAGCGGCCACCAGACATAGAGGACATCATGCATACACCCGAATAGCAATAACACAGTGCACCATGGCCAAAAACTTCTGTCTCCACTCCGGTATCAGAAATGGTTTTGATCTCTGGCAAAGACAGTTCTCGAGAGAGCGTTACCCTATGAGCGCCCAACTGTTTGCACCACAACGTTGCGCGAGCGTCATGCACGTTAGCCTGCGTAGAAATATGACATTCAATCTGTGGCCAGTGCTTGCGCACCTCTGCCAGCAAACCCCAGTCCTGAATGATAAACGCATCGGCTCCGAGTATATAAGCATGATAAACAAGCTCCAGTGCTGATTTCATTTCGGACGATTGGATAACAATATTGATGGTTACATATACACGGGCTCCAGCTATATGTGCCTCGTCACACGCTGCAGCAAACGATGCATCATCAAAATTTGCAGCACCGCGCCGTGCATTAAAGTCATTACCCAAGCCACAATAAATAGCATCAGCACCTGCTGCCAATGCAGCACGAAACGCCTCGAGACTGCCAGCAGGTGCCAGCAGCTCGGGCATCATACGGTTACTTGTTTGTGTCATATCCTACTTCTTGCCTAGCGCAGCACGACCCAACGACTTAAGTACTTCTCGACGAGCGCTGCCCACGGGAGCAATAGGATCTACCAATTTGCGCAAACCACTATCTGGAGATACAACCTTCTCGTGATTTGCCATGCCCATAGAGGTATCCGTTGCTGGAGCAATTGAAGCAATCATGCGAGAAATCAGTTCTTCAAAAAACGGCATCGCACGAGCATAGCGCCAGTATTCAGTGGAATAGTCACACTGTGTATTAACCCACGGCTTTTCCCAGCCTGCATAGTGAATAATCTTGGGATTAGCACGCGATGCATTATAGGCATCAAAGGTATCGTTGGGTGCAAAACGGAAGATAGACGCAACGCGACCACCACAGTCATGCATAACATTCCAGTCATACGGCAAATAGGTTACACGACCTTGACATTCCACATTGAGAATATCTTGATCATCGTAGATGAAATCCGCTTCAGAAACAATTTCCATCCATTCACGCACCGTATGTAACTTACGCATCTGTGCCGTATTAAGCACCAATACACCAGCTTGGAAATATGCATACGGGTCTACAAGACCCAACTCCTCTACTGTGTACTTCATACGACTGCCATCGTTCATATTAAGGTTGCCCAGATAGTCCACATCATGTGCAGCAGCAAGCAAGTTAGTACCCAGCTCTGTATCAAAGAGCTCAGAAACATCGCCACGCACAATAAGGTCAGAATCCAGATACAAAACCTTATCGTAGAACGACAAAATCTCTTGTACCAAGAAGCGGTAGTACGTTTCCAGTGAAATATGCTCGTTATTGGTAGATAAATCATAGCCGCGAATCATGCGAGAGACATTGTAAAAACGCACCGACGCATTACCAAAATTGGCAACCATGTTTTGGATAGCCTCGCGCCGAGCACCGTCAATATTGCGCTCAAGCACCACAATATCGTAAAAATTAGACGGAGTAGCATTACACAACATGGAATACATCGTGGTAGACAACATGGGAACATAGGTATTGTCCGAAGCAAATACCACAGGAACGATTTTTTTACCCAACGCATCAGAACACATATCCACAATAGGCTGCAGGCCATAGGTCTTATCGGGTTGCTCAAAGTGAACGCACTGAAGTTGTTTAGTCTTCCAGCCGGCATTTGTACGCATTGCATGTTTGTAATAAACATTAAACAAACGCTCTGCTAAGTGACCAGGCGTGCGCAGAGCTTCCTTGCTGTAATGCTGCATATTGGCTTCGTTACAATATTTCTCCAAAATGGGAAATATCCACTCACAGTAGTCAGAGAAAATCTGCCCACGCATGATGTACATATTGCAGAAGCAGCTCTCATATCCCGTAAAGAATGCCTTTGCATCTTCCAAGTAATCGGGTTGAAGTTCACCAATAATAGTTACCAGAAGATCTATATCCTCAATGTGCAACAAAGGCGCTGCCTTGTACTGCTCATAAGGCGTTGCAAAGTCGCCGGGCATTTTACGCAGGTCGTGGAAACCAGTTGTAATTACATCGTAGCCCTCAATACACTTACGAGCGCTTATTGAATCCAAACCATATTTGGCAATGGTCTTAGCATCAATAAAGCTATCCATCACCTCGCCATATGGGTTTTCTTCATACTCAATTTCCGAGAAATTAAAGTAACGGCGATAATGGCAAAATCCCATGTAGTCTGCCATGGCATTTTTCCATGCCCAATACTGAACTGTCATTTCACAGTACAGAGGGTTCCTTTCACTGATATTCTCGCCCTCATCATCATGGAAGGCATCCACAAAACGAGAGCCAGAATTTTTGAGAAGACCTCCTACTTGCACTGGCTGAAATACAGGTGATTCTGGAAGGTCTACTCGCTTGTGAGTAGTAACAAAAATGCGTAGGTCTTGAGCTGCATACTCCTGCTTCTTAAGCTCACCACGCAACTGCTCCATATGGCCTTGTGCAACACGCTGCATAGAATTCATACGACGCAGTATCTTTACGTCATCCGTAGTGCCGCTGGTATCTTGTGCCAATTTATAAAAAAGATATAAAATGTCAGCATTTTCTGGAAGAATGCCTTTTGCAATAAAATCATAGGCTCGATCACGCACAAAACGCCATAGCTCTGTATTTATTTGTGCTTTGCCAAAGTTCTGCACCATAGTTGTTGTTGCAATTTCTTTATCTTCTCGAGCAACGCGATCACGCCATTCATTAGCAATAATCACGGTATTTTGATACATGAAGCCATCAAGACATGCTTGCGGAATAGCATGAGGATGTTGCTGAGCATAACGCTTACCTGCAGCAATACATGAGGCCATCTGCTCGCAGTGCTTCTCGAAATCTAAAAGATCAATTTCGGAGACTCCCGTTATGCCACGTCCAAAATAATACAGATAACCTAAATACTCATCCATAAACTCTATTGAAGAAGCTTTGGAAGTAATGATCAAAGATTCAAAACTATCCTCGGCCCTATACAAACACAGGTCGGGCATCTCTGAGAATGCTTCTTTTACAATTTGTGCATTAAACAAGCGATGTGTTACGCGCCAGTCAAGACTAAAACCATAGGTCTCATCATATGTTTTATGAATGATGTCTTTACCTTCAATACGAGGAAAACCAGCTTTGTTATCATCGTGCAGTAAATATTCCTCTGGAAGGGTTTCTTCTTCAGATATTACCTTAATACCAAAATGCAAAATATCACATGGTGTTTTACGCATGCGTTCTATTGTGCGTTCAAGCGTTTCACTTGCCAGCTCATCATCGCCATCAATAAAGATAATGTATGTGCCTTTAGCAGCTGCTACGCCAGATTTACGGGCAAGATGCAAGCCGCGGTTTTCCTCATGACGAACCACTACAAAACGACTATCGCCATAAATGACTTTTTCAATTTCCAATGCAGTAGCATCAGTACTCGCATCATCAACGATTATGACCTCAAAGTCGTTAAACGTCTGATTCTTAAGGCTCGTCAAACAACGACCAATGAACTTCTCAATGTTGTAGGCAGGTACTACAAGAGATATAAGTGCCATGAGCATGTCTCCGAGTTTGTGTGTCTTGATACTTAATGCTTCGTATCAGATTTATATAGCTTAGAACGAATAAAACGTGGAAAAGCAGTTACCTTTCTTCCAACTTTGAATGATACTGAATTTATTACAGCAGTATAATCTTGCTGTAATTCTTCCAGTTTCTTTCCTTGCTCAGTTTGATTTTGCTCTAATGCAGAAATATAACAATCTTTTTGTTTGATACTATCCGATAAACGTCGATAGCCCTCTAACATTTGTTGTATCTGCAAGGATGTATTATCGCTGCTTTTAATGGCTTTATCCAACTTATTAGCAAGTTCGGACTGTTGAACAGACTCAAAAACTTGCTGCCAAGCCCGATGTAAATCAACAGAACATACGCGTACAGCTTGCGCAAGCACAGAGGCACTCATACAGCTGTATGTTGCGTCATCCATGCATAACACTCGTGCTAAACCCTCGCCAAGACTACGTGTGTCCCCAAAATCTACTTGCACTACACCTTCTTCACAGTGAGCTGTTATAAGAAGGTTATGCAGACGGAACATTACCACTGGCAGTGCTGCGTACATTGCCTCAGTAAGTGCGAGTGGAAATCCTTCAGTTGGAGAGGTAAGACAATAGACATCCGCTTTTTCCAAATAAGGAGCAGCATTGGGTGTCTCTCCAATAAAATGCACGCTTTTTGCAATGCCTAATTGTTTACAAAGTTGTTGTAAGTTAGCCTCATATGTTTGACTTCCTCCTCCAACTAAATACAGTTGGGCATGTGGTACTTGGCGTAGGGTATGAGTAAACGCCTGAATAACGTATTCGGGACACTTTTCTACAGGATCTAAGCGTCCAACCCATACAACGGTACTTCCATGCTGTGCGCGCGGGGTAGTAGAAGGATGTATATAGTCATTAACCGGATTGGGAATGCAAAATACATTGGAATTAAATGCCTGCCAAAAGAGCTTATCAACTTCACTCAGACAAACAACTGCATGTGCAAGCTCAGCACAGCTTTGCATGGTCTGCAAAAGCTCATTACCATTTGCCTTATCAATAAAATAGGCACTTGAACCATGCACCATGTACACCAGCTTGACACCTGACTGCACAATTGTCTTGCAATCCTGTGTTGCAAATGGAGAAATCCAAGACCCATAGATACAAATATCAACCTGTGCATCTTTAAAATGCTTTTTTAAAAAAGAGGCACGCTCTTCTGGCGTTTGTGGAAACACATAATGAGTCACGCCTTGAGGAAGCGGCTGATCGGTATCACTAGGTGCAATATCGGTAAAAAGAAGTACCGTATGTCCAGCATCAACAAAACGTTGTATAAGAGCAGCTGTTACCCTCTCTCCACCGCCTATGCCATATCGCCAGTATTGAAATGCAATAACCATGCTATCCTTCGAGTAATACCTGCACGTCAAACACTACACCAATCGAGCCCAACGACGCTTGCCAGACTGAATGGTGGTACCTTCAGAGAAGAGTTCTGGAACTACGTTGTAGCACTTAGGGGCCACAGCCTCACCATTAATCTTGACGCTGCCACCGTCAATGAGACGGCGAGCCTCACCAGCAGACGTTGCAATTTGAACGTCCATCATCAGTTTAGCAAGATATACCATACCCTCATCGTTTGTCTCTACAACGCTTAAAGCAAACTCAGCTATATCCTGGGGCACCTCATTGCGCTTGAAGGTTGCATCAAAAGTGTCTTCTGCCGCCTGACCAGCACCTTCACCGTGATACAAATCACAAATATTGCGTGCTAACATGCGCTTAAGGACATAAGGGTTAGCGGTACCATCTGCAAATTGAGCATCAATCTTCTCGACCTCATCTACGTGAAGTGTAGAACACAGACGGAAGTACATGGGAATAAGTTCATCTGCAATAGACATAAGCTTGCCATACATATCATCTGCAGGATCAGTTAAGCCCACATAATTTTTATAGCTCTTGGACATCTTTTTGGTACCGTCAAGACCAACAAGCAAGGGCATAGTCAGAGCAACTTGAGGCTCCATGCCTTGAGCGCGCATGAGGTCACGACCAGCAAGCAAGTTAAAGATTTGATCGTTACCGCCCATTTCTACGTCCGCATTAATCACCACAGAATCATATGCCTGCAGGACGGGATAAATGAACTCATGCAAAGAGATAGACATGCCGTTGGTATAGCGGTTATGGAAATCCTCGCGCTCTAGGATTCGCGCAACATTAAATTTACTCATAAGACCCAGCATGTCAGAAAGCTGCATGGGCTTGAGCCACTCACCGTTGTGCACAATAGTGGTCTTGTTAGGGTCAAGTACCTTCATTGCTTGAGCTACATATGTCTTGGCATTTTCTTCTACCTGCTCTTCTGTAAGAGGAGGACGAGTGGAGTCACGACCCGATGGATCACCAATCAGAGCGGTGCCATTACCAATAATGAGCGTTACTTTGTGTCCCAAATCTTGAAATTGACGCATTTTACGCAAAGGTACCGCATGACCTAAATGCAAATCTGGACTGGTTGGATCTACGCCCAGCTTAATGTTGAGAGGAGTGCCCTTCTCGAGCTTCTTTTTTAGCTCATCCAAAGGAACAATCTGCATAGTTCCAGAAGTAATTACCTTAAGTTGCTCATCAACGGAAAGCAATGCTCTACCCTCCATGGGTTATATGATTTACCTTACAAAAAAGACGTGCAGAAAAACTACACGTCCATAGTTTCATTTTTAAAGAATAGCGCACGAACACACAACATGTATCTACAACTTACGTGATTAAATAAAACCGCAACTAAACACTACTACCTACTTTTTTGTTTGCAGTGAATATCCAATGATTGATTTTTTTCCATACCATTGAGCCAAGCGATAATTGATGTAATTATCCATGTTGTCTTTGATGTCGCCCATAAGCAACACATGAGGCACATTACGATAAAACGGCACCTCAACTTCTTGTTCATGTGAGGTTTCTATCAAATACATACGGTTGGAAACTTGGCTTTCATATGCTTGAGCTTGACCAGTTACTAGGGAATGCAAAGCAGACAAACTCGATAGTTTTTCTCGATAGGAATCCTCTATGTATACGGTTCCCAAGCAAACTATAAAAATAAGTCCTATACCTGCACAAATACCTATCGTCTTTTTTGCCGATAAAATCGGCTGAGTATGTACGTTTACACTTGACTCCTCAGTAGCCTCTGAACAGCGCTTATGCAGTACCCAACCCGTCCACCACACAAGGTTTACTGCCAGCAAGATGATGAGCAAATCAAAACGACAATTTTGTACACGCCCAGGACCTGCTGTACTCATGGAATAAAACGTTGGCGTAAAACTAGAAGCAAATAGCGCCATGCTGCCCACGCTTACCCAACCCGGACAGGCAAAACTAGTTTTTTGTATAGCACCACTCTTGTGCAGTATATATACAAAAAGAGGAAGTAAAAATAGCAGCATGATAAGCACAAAGCCGCTTGACCATTCCATAAGCCAACGTATAGATGCAGCGGTAGATTGCACAATAGTATCCACTACTCCTAGTTTGGTGTCTGGAAATTGTGTTACCTGTCGCACCTCATTGCCTGGAGCAGAAAAGCTTACGATAGCTCCCAATACGAGCGCAATAGTAGGTACCGCCAAACCAATGAGCTTGGAGCTTCGCCTTACAATCGCAGCAATAGTTGCAGCAATTCCCAACTCGAGTGCCACTAGGAGCGTTACAAAATTACCTCCTGCAATGAAGAGTGCCAATAGCGTTGCCATAAACGTTCGAGCAACAAACACCCGAGTTTTCTCGACAGTCATCGTCTTAACAATAACGCCAATGAGTAGCAACAAAAGAGCATGGTATCCCGTGTAATAAATGGCGCTGTTATACCAAAAAATGCCTTCTACCGGACTTGGCTGCAACAGCAATTGCACCATGAGCAGCACGGATCCCACACTAAGCCACGCATAACTATCATCATGCAAACAAACTCGCATACTTGTACGCACAAAATAAAACGTGCAACTTATCAGCAGGGCAAGAACAATCCATGCACTTACCACATAAGCACTTTCCGAGAAAACACCAGGTTGGAGTGCCATCAAAAAAATAGCTGAATAGGTACCCTGCCATTCAAACCACGCAACTCCAACTTGCCGAAAAGCTTCTGTTACTGCAGCCAACACACTTCCATTTGATTGTTGCCAGGCAAGATGCGCCCATACGCCATAATGCCAGTCATCTGCATAGGAATGATTAAAAATAGAGATGACAAGTAAGGGGAATACCACAAGACATAACGCAATAACACTTCCTACGCCCAGCGTACGAAAGTATTTTTGCCAAGTTAGCTGCTTGCCTTGCATGTCCATACGCGCTCCTTTTAGATACGCTTTTTTGCTTAGCTATACAGCACAATTGCTTTTTACAAGAAAGAACAAACTTACAGTAGTGTAACCTAAGCGTCTCGAGTGTGATACGCCTGTGAAGTTAGCTGTAAAATACCAGGTAATGCAAATACATTTTTTGTTGATAAGTACTTTATGGGGCAAGATAGTTCACAATTAAGTGTTACTTACGTTCGCATCCTGTCACAAGTGTGCACAGGCTATCTTCCAATGGGCGAACTAGAGGAGGATTTTAATGGGTGTTCGCACACGTAGAGCTCATAGGCATGCTCAAACACATGCTTTTGGCTTTGGTGTACTTGGCGTCTTTGGTTTTATTGGTCTGCTTGGTCTAGCGCTAGCAGTCTCTTTGGGTTCGCTCATGGCCTTTTGGCTTACAGACTTGCCAGACTATAAATCTGCAGACGCATACCTAGTTGCAGAACCAACTACCGTATATGACGTTAAAGGTAATGTCATTGCAAACTTCTACCTGCAAAACCGTAAAAGTGTCACCATGGAAGATGTTTCCCCTTACGTTATTAAGGGCACGGTAGATACCGAAGACATCCGTTTTTACAAGCACAATGGTGTAGACCCCTATGGCATCATGCGTGCAATATTTTCCAATGCTTCCGGTGGCTCCGAGGGTGCATCCACCATTACTCAACAGCTCGTACGTAACACCGTTTTATCTGACGAACAATTTGATAGGACGGTCAAACGTAAAGTGCGTGAAGCTTACATTGCCGTAGAGATGGAAAAGACCTATACCAAAGAGCAGATTCTCATGATGTACCTCAATACCATTTACTATGGTCAAGGTGCATACGGCATTGAAGCAGCTGCAATTACCTACTTCAATAAACATGCCAATGAACTCACGCTTGCAGAGGCAGCAACGCTTGTTGGTATCCCCAACTCTCCTACTGCGTATGATCCTACGGTTAACCCCAATGACTCTAAGTCCCGTCGTAATGTTGTTTTAAGGCGTATGCTTAAAGCTGGCGATATTACACAAGAAGAGTACGATGCAGCATCCCAAGAAGATATTGTTCTTA
Organism: Atopobium fossor DSM 15642; assembly: GCF_000483125.1. Taxonomy (GTDB): domain Bacteria; phylum Actinomycetota; class Coriobacteriia; order Coriobacteriales; family Atopobiaceae; genus Atopobium; species Atopobium fossor. The sequence goes on along the minus strand of NZ_KI519553.1, from coordinate 326,963 downwards.
GTCGTGGCCAATCCGTTACCAGCGAAAAGGGTAAGTATCCCTACTTTACCAGCTACATTGCTTCACTTTTATCGGAAGACTTTGATGTCAAAACCATCTACCAGGGTGGTTTAAAGGTTTACACCACGTTAGACCCTGACAAACAGGATGCTGCCGAGAAGGCCGTCCAAGCACAGCTTGATGCCATTGGTAACGGTGAGTTGGAAAGTGCTTTAGTGGCAATCAATAATCAAAACGGCTACATTGACGCTATGGTTGGTGGCCGTGACTATGACACCAACCAATTTAACTTGGCAACTCAGGCACGCCGCCAACCTGGTTCGAGTTTTAAGGCGTTTACGCTCACTGCAGCTATTTCTCAAGGCTTTAATCCACAAACCTACCTTAACTGTAATTCACCCATCCAGGTAACCCCCACCTGGCGAGTCCAGAACTATGGCAATACTAATTACGGCACCATCTCTTTTGCACGTGCAACAGAGCTTTCTTCCAACACAGGCTATGTACAAGTTGCACAAGCAATTGGTGGCGCAAGTATTTCTAGTACAGCAAAAAGTATGGGCATTAAGGTTGATATTCCTTCATATGCTTCTATTACCTTGGGTACCATTGGTGTTCCTCCCCTGCAAATGGCAGAAGCTTATTCAACCTTGGCAAATAATGGCATTCATCGCGATGCTGTAGCTATTACCAAGATTGAAGATCGTAACAACAACACCGTGTATGAACACAAAGAGCAGGCAACGCAAGCCATTTCTGGTGAAGTAGCATATGCAACTACGCAAGTACTTCAAGGTGTTGTAAATAGCGGTACCGCTACAGCGGTACGTAGTTATTCTCGCAATGTGAATCAGCCTATTGCTGGCAAGACAGGCACTACAGAAAATGCCCGCGACCTTTGGTTTGTAGGCTATACACCCCAAACCACTGTTGCTGTCTGGACGGGCTTCCGTGAAGAAAAGACTATTTACGTACATGGCTCTCCTGGCCATCCATCAAACACATCCTGCCCCATTTTTGGTCGTTATATAGATATGACCTTAGGTGGCGTTGCGCGCCAGGAATTTACTTCAAGTCCAGCTCCTAGCTATAAACCAGCTAGTTCATGGTCCTTTGCACAGAATAAAAAACCTAACACGCCGGAAACTACTGCAGAGACCACTATGGAAACAGAAGTTGAGGAGCAGCAACCAGAAGAGCCTCAACCACAAGAGCCGCCAAACAACGAGGCTGACTCCCCCATTGCACCCGATGACTCTGGGGCTAATCCTCCTGATGATGCAGACACAGGAGATGGTCGATAAACCCATCTAAAAGCTCATGTTTCTTTGCCAATGTACAACAAAATCCCCCGTCTTGTAGCAAAAACAAAACGGGGGATTTATTCTTGGCTATGACAGCGTAAATTTTACTGAGCGCTACGCAGCTTATTTACCAATACTTCAAAGTCTGCGCCTGTTTTAGCAGCATCTGTAACGACCAAAATAGTATCATTGCCAGCAAGAGAACCAACAACAGTTGGAAGATCTGCTGCATCAATAGCAGCTGCAATACCAGGAGCAGTGCCAGGCTGAGCTTTAATCAAAACTTGATTATCTACACGACGAACGCTCTGTACCAACTCAGAAACCATACGTTGCAGATGCAAGTCCTCTGCCAAAACATAAATACCCTCAGGAAGCTTACGAAGGCCCATATCTGCAATGTCACGGGAAACAGTTGCCTGCGTACAGTTATAGCCATCATTCATGAGCTCCTGTACAAGGGCACGCTGAGTACGAATAGACTTACTTCGTACAATATCACGAATGGCATCTTGCCTGCTATTTCGCTTTTTTACCATGTATAACAACTCCTCATTGAAACAGTTAAATATTGGATATTCCAAATTGATTACTGTTTCGTAGTCATTTATCTTTTTAACGCATAAAACACTATCAAAAATGTATGCAGATGCAATAAAAAATTCTATGAAAGTGTCTAATTTATACCCTGAATTGACATAAATTCTATTTTTATTGCATTAAGCGTTGAAAAATATACTTTGAAATGGCAAAACACCAAATTGCCCGCCAAAGTATACTCGAATGAATGTTGCCAGAAGCCAACATGCCATAATTGCAAGAATATATGCATAACGTTTATACTCTGTCTCTTCTTGCATGACAGCAAAAGGCAATTCGAGCAGGATAAAGGGTGCAAAATAACGAGCAATGCGATCAAAAATAAATGGCATATACAATCCAGCTAGAGCCGAGGCACAACCCAGCACAGCTAAAAGCAGCATTGTATTACCCCAACGATCAAGCTCACGCTTGTCTCGTAATTGCCACACCATAAAGGCGAGGCATATGCTCATAACAATAATGCTGTCCCAATGAGGAGATACAGCAGCGTAGACCGAAGCACCGTCGTACAAATAGCGGCCAAAACGCGTACCAGAAAGCACAATCTTGCCTGTACTTTTGGCCACAAATCCCAAAACAAACAGTCCCGCCAAAAGAACAAGCGAACGTTTGGAATTAAGCTTCAAAAAATAAAAAGGCCAAAGCAATAAGAATATAAGGGCACTTACATGAAATGATGCCCCCAAGAGTACCCATGCTGCATAGCGCATAAAACAGGTAAAGCCACTGTAGATATTCTCTACTTCACTGGTTTTCTTATCATCATGGTGCTTATGAGTGGGAATAACTTGAATGCCTGTCTGTGGAACAATCCATTCCAGTGCATTAAATACACAAGCCAGTGCCATCCATTGTCTTATGATGTTGTAGGTTTCAAAGTAAAACCCTGCTACAAAAAAGAGGGTAATGCTCAATGCAGGATGGATAGAAAGACGTTTAACTGCACGCAAAATTAGCAGATAAATAAAGGCAGAGGTTACCGCAAACAATACTTGCGAGGACTTACTTACCATCCACAGCACACGAATAAGTACAATAAAGCCAATATCCATTCCCTGCACAATTGAGCTACCAGATCCGTAAATAGTATAGAGTTCGGAATAACCCTGAAAACGAGAGTAGTCCACGCCAATATTGAGACGTACAGCCGCAGGAAGCCACATAATCAAAAAGGCTAGAACCCACAAAGCCCACTGCTGTTGCTTAGTACGTTGTCCCATGCTTGCACTCACAACAAAGACACAGCTCAGAAGCGCAGTATAAACATATATCAACATACGCTTTGCTCCTTTTGATGTGAGAAATACAGAGCAACCGCAACACATAAAGCAGCACCTGCAAGAGCAAAAGTCACTACCCACGCACAAAAGATAGGTGCCAAAATACTTGCAGCATCTACAGCAGTTATACGTTCTGAGTGTTGTTGCACCAACCTATAGCTGCCATCACTTGGACTATAGGTTTTACTAAAAAACTGGGTTGCATACTCTGCGAGCTGTTCTTGAGCAAGCTCTTGCTGCTGAATAGAGTCTGCACCAATAAGGGTATAGACCAAGCCATCGTGCTTGGAATACATGTACATCCATGCAGGAGTTTGTACCATCCATGCTTGCTTAAAATGCTTTTGTGCACGCAAGGTTGTAAAATCCCTCGCTACCTCACGAGGACTTACGGTAAATGGAACAGCAGCTTGTACCTCATATACACACAATTCAAAAGAACTGCCGGATGGCAAAGGAACAGCACCAATAGACACACAGGCGATACTACCTATGAGTGCACCTATTAGTGCACCCGCTATGCATGCGCGAATCTTTTGCTGTATGTACGAAAGTAGTTGCATAATACAAAACTTTTACTGTTTATTGAACTACAGGGGCGCCAGCCTCGTTTGAGGAACTAGCATCAAGCCAAATTTTACGAGATACAAAATTCCATACCATAACAAGACCAGTTGCAACCACCTTTACACCTACATAGTAGGGACCATTGGCATAGTTGACACCCACAGCAGTAAAGACAAACTCACCAGCCCACATAATAAGTGAGTTAAGAATCAGGCCAACAACAGATAACACAAAGAAAATGATAAACTCGCGCGTTTTTGACAGGTCTTCTCGATGAATAAACACGTAACGCATGGAAGCAAGATAGTTAAAAATAGCAGCAAACGTAAAAGAAATGGCCGACGCAAAAATGGGATTTATACCCAACCACTCATGCAAGGCAATCATAATGCCAAAATCTACAAAGGTGGCCACAACACCCACAATGCCAAACTTTACAATTTGTGCCAACAACTTATTCATTGCGGAAATACCTTCCATCGTTTTATAGCGCATCAATAGCATAATACACGTGCGCTTATTGGTAATCCGCGCTATATTAAGCAGTATCAATAAAGCATGTAAACCTGCATGCAGCCTGGTTGGTTAAACGAAGGAGCTATATGCCGTACTCACAACAACCTCGCTCATCAAGGCCGGCGTCTCAGCGCAGAGCTCGTCAGGCACACACGTCAGAGCGTCAACGTAGGCAATCATCTGGTGTTTCTTCTGGCACGGGACGCACTCCACGCAATGGTAATCCACAAGAATACTCACTGCGCGGACAGAAGATTGATTTAAATAGACGCAGTATTTTTGGTAGTTACAACCCACGAGTACTTGCTATCTTAGGTGCTGGCATCATTGTTTTGATTATGCTTATTGTGGGAATTTCGAGTTGTGTGCGCAGCTGCACCACCAAAAATGCTCCAACTGTAGAAGCCACACAAAATGAAAATGGCATTGCTGCGGGTATTTCTGAAGAACTCAACAAGGGCTTGGAAGGAAAGCTTTCTATAGGAGAAAGCTGGAAATCCATTGCCAAGAGCGCCGATAAATACTCTAATGAACGCATCATTGAGCTTGCGCTGGAAGATCCAGCAGCGGTAGATTTTGTCGCAAAGGTTCCCACTGCAGCCAAAGAAGCTCAAACCTATTCCGATGCCGTTACCAAAGATACTGTTCCTCTGCTCTACGCATATGATACACGCTGGGGATTTGTAGACTATGCAAATGGCCCTCTAGGCGTAACAGGATCTGGTCCCACCGCTCTTGCCATGACATACATGTCTTTGACGGGCAAAAATGATCAGACACCTGCCACCATTGCTAAGCTGGCAACAGATAACAACTACGCCACGGGTGACGCGTTTACTGATCTTACGTTCTTTAGCGATAAGGCTAAGGATTTGGGTCTTACTGCAGAATCCGTTGATGCTTCCATAGAAGAAATCACTGCTTCGCTTAAGAACAACCACCCCATTATTGTCTTGGTGAACGACAAAACCTTTACCAACTATCAACACTATGTAGTTTTAGCAGGTCTTAATGCAGATGGTACGCTCAATGTCTATGACCCCATAAGCAGTATTGTGAGCAGCCGTCCTTGGGCTGTACAAACCATTTTGGGATACACGTCCAACAAAATTATGGTTATGCACCCCACAGAAGAAAGTTCTCAGGATAACTCCAATGAATCTAAGGAGTCGAACGACTCAAATTCCAACTCTTCTGCCGAGAAGAAACAGTAAAAGCAATGCTTTCTACTCAGTAGGTCACCTAGTAACTTTGTAGTTGTTTACCAACCTTTATGCTCAAAACAAAATATTCCGCTCTCAGTTGAGAACGGAATATTTTTTATTCTATGTTAAGTACCTTATGCCAAGAGCTTTTCGGAAGCCTCCTGCAAGGCTGCATGAACAGCTTCGGACTCTGCACGAGTTGAGCCCTTAGAAAACAGATAGGCCTTTACCTTGGGTTCGGTGCCAGAAGGACGGAAAATGACCTTATTATTGCCTTCAAGCGCAAACTCAATAACGTTAGAGGAAGGAAGGGTTTGAGCCTCTTCCTTTTGCAGACCAGAAATCCGAGGCATTTGAGGACCGGTGGCAAAATCTGTTATAGCAGTAACTTTAAAACCACCAATCTCTGCAGGAGGATTAGCACGCAAACTATCCATAATTTCTGCCATATGAGCAGCACCTGCGGCACCAGGGAAGTTAGCATTAACGGTACCATTAAGATAGTATCCATACTTCTGATACAAAGCTTCCATAGCCTCATACAAATCCATACCCTGAGCAGCATAGTAAGAGGCCATCTCTACACACAACATAGTTGCAACAATGGCATCCTTATCACGTGCATGAGTGCCAACTAAGTAGCCGTAGGATTCCTCAAAGCCCATCAAAAAGCGATGAGACTCCCCTGCCGCTGTAAGTTGATCAATCTGGTCTCCAATGTACTTGAAGCCCGTAAGAACACGACGCAGTTCAAAGCCCTTATCGGCAGCTAAAGCATCACACATGGAGCTGGATACAATAGTGGACACAGCAACCTTGGAACAAACATCCTCGCCGTTTTGTTGAGCCATGGTAGCAAGCCAGTCCATGAGGAGCACGCCCATCTCGTTACCAGACAGCAATTTGTACTCTCCGGCATGCGGAATAGCGGTGCCCATGCGGTCCGCATCTGGATCAGTTGCTACCAATAAATTAGGCTTGACCTCATCTGCAAGTTTGAGACCTAAATCAAGTGCCTCACGAAACTCGGGGTTAGGATAGGGACAAGTGGGAAAATCACCATTGGGCTCGGATTGCTCAGGTACAACTGTTACATCACTCACGCCAATCTCGGACAGAATGCGACTTACACACTCCATGCCCGTACCGTTAAGCGGAGTGTATACCACCTTGTAACCATCGGATGCCTTAAAGCCGGGGACAGAAACTTTTTTAATAGCAGCGATAAAATCATCGAGTACATACTCGGGTGTCCATTCAATTAACCCCTGCTGCAATGCCTCATCAAAATTCATGCATTTTACAGCACCAAACATGGGTGTGTGAGCAATGGCTGCACTAATCTCATCCGCAGCCTCATTGGCAATTTGACCGCCATTCTCGTTATACACCTTGTAGCCATTGTACTTTGCAGGATTGTGGCTTGCAGTAAGCACAATGCCCGCACTCGCGCCCAGACGACGCACCGCAAAAGACAGCGTAGGAACAGGTTCAATGCGAGGATACACATATACGTGGATACCATTAGCAGCCAAAACGCCGGCTGCTACGCGCTGAAACTCTTCACCCTTATTGCGAGAATCGCGTGCCAAAGCAACGCTAGGATTGGTGTAGTGAGCATGTAAATAATCCGCCACACCTTGAGTTGCCTGAGCAACTACGTGCACATTCATGCGGTTAGTACCTACACCAATGGTGCCACGAAGACCAGCAGTACCAAATTCCAGACCACGATAAAATGCGTCATACAACTCATCCGTATCGGCAGCAATCAATGTCTTGAGCTCGTCGATTAAATCTTTTTCGGTGAGGTTATCTAACCATTGATTCACCGTGTTCTTGATGCTCTGATCCATGAGAACGTCTCCTTACTGTGGGGATAGACGCTAAACAAGGGCGCAGCGCGCCGTTACGTACCTGTATTATATTTAATAAATGTTAGCCGTATGCATCGTACTTGTCAGCGGCAGATGTAAATACTCAGATTTACCTCCGCTTCGGATACACTTTAACCATCATTTAGGCGACGGGCGAAGGGTGTCCCGATGGAATTTATTGCAACATGTCCCAAGGGCTTTGAACAGCTTCTGGCACAAGAACTCACATCTTTAGGCTGCGAGCAAGTACGTCCTCTTATGGGACAGGTGAGCTTTGGAGGCACATTATCCAATGCATATCGTGTGTGCTTATGGTCACGTTTGGCTTCTCGCATTACGCTTATTTTGGCACGTATAGACGCTGCCGATACAAACCAACTCTATGAAGGCATTAGTACGCTACCTTGGGAAGAGCATATTCCTACTACCGCCACTATTGCTGTTAATGCTCACGGCATGAATGAAGAGTTGCGCAATACACAATTTATTGCTCTGCGCACCAAGGATGCTATTTCTGACCGTATGCTGGCAAAAAAAGCAATTCGCCTTACCACCGATCCCACCAATCCAGACTTACGTATTACACTGCGCTTGCGTAATACAACCGCCATGGTTGGTATTGACCTTTCTGGAAACCCTCTCTTTCGCCGTGGCTATGAAATGGGTAAATCTGCACGTCAACCCATTGCACCTCTACGCCCAGACTACGCTGCTGCGCTACTGGCGCAAGCCGGCTGGTTTCGCGCTTGTCGTCACGATAACCCAACTTTGCTTAGCGTATACACCGGAGCAGGCACCATTCTTGCGGAAGCCGCAGCTCAAGCCCTTGATCGCGCTCCTGGATTATTACGTAGTAAATGGGGCTTTGAGGGATGGTTGGGCCACGATTCCAACACATGGACAAAACTACTAACAGAAGCAGATGAACGTGCAAAAAAAGCTGCAAATACTTCACTGACACTCATTGGTACAGATGATCGCCGCGGCTGGGAATCTGCTACCCGCCAAACTGTACGTGTTGCAGGCATTTTTTATGAACCTCAGCTAGTTAGTACTTCTGCCGTAGTACAAACCGCCAGCAAATTAAATAACTCTGCTGTTTGCGTTTGTGACTTAAGTTTCTTCTCTGCAGAAGAGCTACCCATAGAAGCTCGCGCGCTCAGTGTTGCTCGTGGTATTGCTGCAGCGCTTCCCCAAGATGTGTCATTGAGCGCTGTGGACAGCACTCAAACACTGGACGATGCACTTGCTATGGACGCTACAGAGCATATTGATATTTTGCTGGGTCAGGACAAGGCATCCATTCGCAGCTATGATTTACACCAGCATACACACAACCTACCCCTCGTCACCTATGGTGATAATAAGCAGGTAGCTGTGCTTATGGAGGGTTCGAGCCAATTTTCTGCCCGCCTTACCAAAATGTACAAGCTTCGCAAAAAATGGGCGAAGCGCGAGTTTGTAAGCTGCTATCGTGTGTATGATGCAGATTTACCAGACTATGCTGCTGCCATTGATTTATATGAGGGTCTTCCTCGCCATCGTGGTGGTGTACTGCAAGCCCCTGAGCGTTGGGCAGTTGTTGCGGAGTATGCAGCTCCCAAAACCGTTGATTCCACACGTGCACATGAACGTCTACTGGACATGCTTACGCTTACTCCATTGATTTGTAACATTGACCCAACTCATGTGTACGTCAAAACCCGCAAGCACTCTAAAGGTGGCTCGCAGTATGCCCAAAATGAGCAAAAGGATGATCAACGTCGTCATGGTCGCCTTATTGATGAAAATGGCTTAACTTTTGAGGTTAATTTTGAGGACTACCTCGATACAGGCTTGTTCTTAGACCATCGTGATACGCGCAACATGCTACGCGAGCTTGCCAAAAAAGTTCCTGAGCATGGCTATTTTTGTAACCTATTTGCTTACACCGGCAGCGCAACCTGCTATGTCGCAGATGGGGGCGCACGCAATACCACCACCGTAGACATGTCTCGCACCTATTTAGATTGGGCACAGCGCAATATGCGTCGTAATGGTTTTACCGAAGACACCCACAAGTTCGTACAGGCGGACGTGCTTCAATGGATTGATAGTGAGCGTCACAGCACCAACCGTTATGATCTTATCTTTTGTGATCCTCCCACTTTTTCCAACTCATCGCGTATGCGCAAACGTGGTTGGGATGTTCAACGTGACCATGTGGAGCTTCTTATTTCACTTTCTCGTATGCTCAGTAAGACAGGCGTTTGCGTCTTTTCTTGTAATCTGCGTAACTTTAAACCCGACGTCGAGGCACTTACCAAATTTGGCGTCAAGTTAGAGGATATTACCGAGAAAACCATTCCAGAAGATTTTGAGCGCAACAGCAAAATCCATCACTGCTATTTGGTAAGAAGGTCTACTCCCAGCTCCAAGGACTCACATTCTCATAGCAATCATGGTGGTAGGCGCAGTAATCACAAGAAGGCATAAGCTGGCGGGATACCCAATCCCGCCTATTCTGCCAATAGATTTAGTACGTATTGATTTATAAATTATCCCAGGTACGTTCAGAAATAATAAAACGAGGACGACTTTTTACCTCAAGATAAATCTTGCCAATATACTCACCAATAACACCAAGGGCCATAAGTTGTAAACCACCAAATAGACAGATAAAACAAATAATGCTTACCCACCCTGGTATTGCATAGTCTATACACATGCTTACGATTGCCCAAATACTACCTATGAGTCCCATCAGACTAAACACCATGCCCAATACTACAATGAAGTGAATTGGCTTGGTGGATAGACTGGTAATACCATCAAAAGCAAGCATGAGCATCTTAGCAAGCGGATAGTGGCCCTCCCCTGCCATGCGTTTGGATCGCTCGTAAGTAACCGTAGTTGACTTATAGCCAATCAATGGCACTAGTCCACGCAAAAACAAATTGACTTCATTAAACTCGGCAAGACCATCCAGTGCGCGAACGCTCAGCAAACGATAATCCGCATGATTAAGTACAATGTCCGCACCCAACGCAGCAAGCACCTTATAGTAACCCTCTGCTGTCATACGTTTAAAAACAGTATCTGCCTCACGTTTGGAATGAACACCATACACTACGTCATAACCTGCCAAATACTCAGTAACCATCCTAGAAATAGTATGAATGTCATCCTGGCCATCGCAGTCCGCAGAAATACACGCATCACAGTGCTTACGAGCTTCCATCAAGCCAGCAAGAAGTGCATGTTGTTGCCCTTGATTACGGGAGAGTGAAATACCTTCATACTGCTCATATTCCTGTGCAAGAGCAGTAATAATCTCCCAGGTTTTATCAGTAGATCCATCATTGACAAAGCAAATTTTACTAGCAGAAGAGATCTTACCTGTGCCAATAAGCTGTGTAAGCTCTTTCAAAAAAAGTGGCGCTGTAAGTGGCAGGACCTCTTGCTCGTTATAGCAAGGAATGACAATCCACAGGTTGGGCTGTGTGTTCATAACCACATTCTTCTTCACCTTGGGCATGGATAGGCTATGTGTTTGATTATATCTTGCTAGAATCCTTGTCTTATTCAGCGTTCGTCTCGTAGAAATTCTTAAGATCATCGTACATAGCAACCAATGTAGGTACATCTACATAAGCCATATGACCACAACCATAACGATGCCATTCAATATTTTGTTTGATTTCATCCGAGAGGAACTGTGTGCTCATATCATGTACAACATTCCAGTATGTTGTAGCGGCATCAAAGCGCCCACCCAAAATAGCAAGTTTAGTAGTTGGACTGCGGCGAAGTGCCGTTGCAATATCAAAGCTTACGTTAGGTGCACCAACCTTAGCATCGGTACCAGCACTAGCATGGTTCCAATCCCAGTTAACACCAATAGTAAGGTAATTGCTGCCCAAATAGCGCGTAGGTGCAACATAGCCAACCTTCTCGCGAAGGAAAGTACGAAGCGCTACATTCCAAGGCGCATCCATGGCATCCAAGGCAGCATCCTCAATAGCCAAAAATTCGCTAGATGTCTGTGCAGGATGATAGGAATCAGAAGCAAAGCGTGTGTCCAAACGACCTGCCACCTTTCCTTCATCCTCAAGCAACCTAGCACGGAAGGTTTCCAAATCAATGCGCAAGTGCTTAGCTGCAATAAATTTAGCAGGCAAACCAATAAAGTCGGCGAGTTGTTCTGCCACCTTCAGCTCTTCTTCCGCGCTTAAGCGATCTCCCTTAAGTAAAGCGGGAGCCAAAACGTCCTCAGTAAAGTCCATGGCACGATCAAACCACGTATCCTCATCCACATTAGCGCCAGCTTTGTCAAAAAACTGAGCGGTAGCAGCGTAAGTAGGCATCATACCTAGATAGTACAAATCTTCACCAGGAAGTGTTTGTACCCAGTTAAAAATGGCAGAAAGCATAACAACGCCAGTGATATGCACACCTTGCTCACCCAAAAGGCGCATCAGCTGAGAATTACGAATGGTGCCATAGGACTCACCAAATAAATAAAGGGGACTACCCCAGCGATTATTCTTCTCTAGCCATTCCTGAATAGCACAAGCAAAGGCAGATGCATCTCCGTCAATACCAAAAATCTTCTTGGAATCTACCCCTTCTGCAAGCGTAGACCAACCAGTACCAGGAGCATCCAAAAATACCAAATCGGACTGTTGAAGTAAGGTATAGGGATTATCTTTAACCTCAGGATTACCCACATGCTTTACGCCGTTTGTCTCTACCCTAACAGGACCAATACCACCAAAATTTACCGGTACAGAAGCAGACCCAGGCCCACCATTAAAAGCAAAGGTTACTGGACGAGAAGCATCTATCTTGCCATCCTTAAGTGCCACATAACTAATAGAGAACATCTGGGCTAACAGAGCACCCGCATCCTCACGCACATCTAGATGACCAGCTGTTACGACATAGTCCATAGTTTTGCCATTTGCAGACCATGTGAGCTGAGCAGATTTTGCCTCGGGAACAGCAGGGCGCAAATCTGCCGGGACCGTGCGAAACTCATCTGATTTTTTAGAGCTTGTAGCTGAGGTTTCCTGAGTATCGGACATACAGTGCTCCTTAAGAGATTGCAAGTAAACTTTCTTGTCCCCTACTTTACCCATTGAGTGCGTTTGAAAGTCTTATGACATGAACTACAATGAGAAATTACCTAAAAGAACTGTCAACAGGAGCAATAGTGCAAGCTTGTAAAACCGCCTCTGTAAAGAAGCGCAAATCACACTCCATTCCTTTATCGGCAGGAATGATTCTGGTTACCTTAGGCATCGTATACGGCGATATTGGTACCAGCCCCATGTACACCCTCAAAGCCATTATGGCTGGCAACGGTGGCTTAGCTACCATGAGCGAGAATACCGTGCTGGGTGCACTCTCTCTTATTATCTGGACGCTCACGCTTATTACGACCGTTAAATATGTGCTTGTAGCCATGCGTGCCGATAATCACAACGAAGGTGGTATTTTTGCACTATACAGCTTGGTTAAGCGCAACGCTAAATGGCTAATTATTCCCGCCATGTTAGGTGGAGCTGCACTGCTTGCAGACGGTATTCTTACTCCTGCTGTTACAGTAACTACAGCCATTGAGGGTCTTAGAACTATTGACCCTATTTATGATTTGATTGGTGACAATCAATCCATCGTTGTAGCCATTACCATTGCTATTTTGTGTGCCTTGTTTGTTATGCAGCGAGCCGGAACTTCAACCATTGGTAAGGCCTTTGGCCCCATCATGACTATATGGTTTCTCTATTTGGGTATTACGGGCTTCCTCAATCTAACCGTAGACTTTGGTATTTTGCGCGCCCTTAACCCAATACGCGGACTTGTCTTTTTGTTTGATGGCTCCATTAACCATGCTGGTCTCATGGTTTTAGGTAACGTATTTTTGTGTACCACTGGTGCAGAAGCCTTATATTCTGACATGGGTCATGTTGGTAAGCCTAACATTTATGTGAGTTGGCCTTTTGTAAAGGTATGTCTCATCCTTAATTACTTGGGCCAAGGTGCTTGGATTTTAGCTCATCGCAGTGATGCCATGTTGGCTTCCATCAACGACTTAAACCCCTTCTTCCAAATGCTGCCGGAAGAGTTACGCGCTTTTGCCGTTATCTTATCTACCTTTGCAGCAATCATTGCTTCTCAGGCTCTTATTACGGGTTCTTATTCCATTGTGTCTGAGGCAATTCGTCTTAATCTCATGCCCCATCTCAAGATTAACTATCCTTCCGAGACCAAGGGCCAGATTTATATTCCTTTGGTCAACAACATTATGTGGGCTGGTTGCATTGGTGTAGTTTTGCTGTTCCAAAGCTCTAGTCATATGGAAGCAGCCTACGGCTTAGCAATTACCGTAACTATGCTCATGACCACTATTTTGTTGTTTACCTACATCAGCAAAAATCTCCGTCAGATGCCCTCTGCAATAATCTTTGTCATCATCTTTGGTGCTATTGAACTTATGTTCTTCTTCTCCAGTCTGACAAAGTTTTTCCATGGCGGCTATGTAACTGTCTTGCTGGGTTTCTCGCTCTTTGTAGTTATGTATGTCTGGCGTCGCGGCACTGCAGTAGAACGCACGCAGTCTGTTTACCTACCTGTCAAGAGCTATCTGGATCAGATTTATGACCTAGTTCATGATGATGATTATCCTATGACCGCAGATAACCTGGTATTTTTGACCAACGATTCGTCCTTCGATAAGTTGGATCGCGATATTTTGTACTCCATCTTAGACAAGCGTCCCAAACGCGCAAAGGCCTACTACTTCCTCAACGTACAGGTGACCGACGAGCCTTACACACGTGAGTTTGTCGTCAATAATTTTGGCACAGACTTCCTCTTTAAGGTGCAAATTCGTCTAGGTTTTAGGGTTAATCAGCGTATTAATACCTATCTCTATCAAATTGTTGAGGACCTCATGAACTCTGGTCAGCTGGCCCCTCAAGAGCACAAATACTCTATCTATCGTGAGCACTCCAAGGTGGGTGACTTCCGTTTTTGCCTGTTGCGCAAAATGCTCTCTCCCGAAACTGACATTTCAGGTTTTGACCAGCGTGTTATTACGTTTAAGTATCTCATTCGTCGTTTATGCGGTTCTCCCGCTCGTTGGTATGGCTTGGAAGGCTCGAACGTTTTGTTTGAGTACGTTCCTCTCTTCTCCAAGGTTAAACAGGGAAATAAGCTGACTCGCAAGCCTTTTGATCCTACAGAGACTAAGCGCAAACTTACTAACGTTCCTACTGTAGCCACAAAGAAGGACGCAGTCGTTGCAACAACTGTCAATGACGATGACGATATTTTCTCCGCAGCCGTTGAAGACGATCGCTCCGAAAACTTTGCTCATGCAACAAATGAGCTTGTTGGTGGAGATACCGCAAGCTTTGCTCCACTGGTATTGGATGAAGACGATGAGGATGACAGCTCTTCTGACTACGAAGCCAGTGAAGATAACGAAGAGTAAAACGTACGAGGACGCAGATTGAACCATACAAACGACCACTTTCCCATTGGAAGGCGGTCGTCTTTTATAAATCTGTCAACAGCTGATTGAGATACCTACCTACACCAGCTTCATTGTTGGTCCAAGCAAGACGAGTGTTTGCGTATGGAAATACACCATCCATAGAGTTTGCCATGGCAACTCCGTTGCCAGCAACCTCAAGCATGGAAACATCATTAAAGGAATCGCCAAAGGCAACACAGTAAGACAAATCTTGAGACACATGCTTACACAGCCAAGACAGGGCTGCTCCCTTGGTACTACTCGCATCAGAAATTTCTATATTCCAATCTGCAGAACTTACGCAGGCCAGGCGAGCATCTTGCGCAACAAAGTCACGCACAAACTGCGCAGTTTTGGAATCTCGGAATATTACACTTATACGAGCTACAGTATCACAGGCATCTACGAGCTCATGATAGGTGGCGACATCTACGCTCTTACGCAACTGCCTTGCCAATACCAACACATGAGGATCATGAATGAACTCGTGCAAATGTGCACTATCGGTTTGAGCCTCTAGAGCATGAGATTTTGTGAAAATGTCCACAATAACATCCAGCTGTTCAAATACATCCATAAGCTCATGTGCGCGTTCATGTCCCAAATTTACTTCGTGCAAAGAGTTTAACTGCACTCCAGCAGTATTATGTGTAACCTCAAGCACCTGGGCCCCATTATTGCAAATAGCGTACTGTGTGCTGGGATGCTCTAACAACAAGGGCAACAGACCAGACATTGGTCTGCCTGTACATGGAACAAAACATCCACCTGCATGATATAACTCCGTCAGACTATCTAGGTTATGGACTGGTACGTTCTTGTCGTCAGATACAAAGGTTCCATCCATATCCGAGAAAACCATAAGGCTGTACGGATTGGCTTGCAAACTCATGAATGTGCACTTCCCTACAGGCGATACATGAACTTAAATACATCCTCACGCTGCATAGAAATCTGAACACCCAGGCTACTCTCGAGCTTGGTCAACGCATCTTGAATGCAGGCAAAATCGCTATCTGCACTCTCTAAATCAACCAACATGGTCATGGTAAATGTGCCTTGCAAAATAGTCTGAGAAATATCAAGAATATTAACTTTATGCTCAGCTAACACAGTCGAAACTGCAGCTACAATACCTGGCCTATCGCCACCAAGAACACTAATAATGGCATGCTCGGTTTGAGACGAAGAAGTATCCAACATGGGTTTGCCCTTCATTTAGTTGCATTTTGTAGGTCATACGTTAACGGTTGCCCTGTATTTTATTGTACAAGTAACTAACTTTGCAGTATTGTGCGGATAACACAAATCTTGCTATGAACCAGGATGCAAAGCCATATGGAGCAACACACCACACCAACCTACTTTGTAACCGGAGGAGCCGGTTTTATTGGTTCCCATCTGGTTCGAACGTTGTTGACTCAACAGCCTGATGCCTCTGTAGTGGTGCTTGATGTTCTAACCTACGCAGGCAATCCAGAAAACTTGTTAGATATAGCTTCTGACAAAAATGCTGGTCAACATCTCTATTTTGCACAAGTAGATATTTGTGACACCCTTGCTTTGCACAAGCTCTTTACACGCTTTACTCCACAGCTTGTTTTTCATCTAGCAGCAGAAAGTCATGTGGACCGTTCCTTAGTAGATGCTTCCCGCTTTATGCGCACTAACATACAAGGCACCCAAATCATTGCTGAGTGCATATATGAACAAATACAGGCAGGCTATCCATGTCGCATGCTCCATGTATCCACAGATGAAGTGTATGGTTCTATTTCATCTGGTCAAACACCAGTTTTGGAAGAGTATCCCTGCACACCAACCAGTCCCTATTCACAAAGCAAGCTCGCTGCCGAGAAAATCGTTCAAGATACATTGTCCTGTGGCCTAGACGCAGTTATTGTTCGCTGTTGTAATGCTTTTGGCTCTCATCAGTTCCCCGAAAAACTCATCCCCGTAGTACTAAGCTGCGCTCTGAGCCACAAATCAGTTCCTCTATACGGTAGCGGTTTACAAACCCGTGAATGGATGTGTGTAAAAGATCATGTAGCAGGTATTATTGCCGCAGCCATGCACGGCAAATCGGGTCAAACATACAACCTGAGCTCCGGCATAGAACTTGCCAATCTCACGTTAGCAGAAATACTTATAGATGCGCTTGCTATGCTTACGCACGATCCTGCCATCTCCAGGAGTCTTATCACGCATGTGACTGACAGAAAGAATCATGACTTGCGTTATGCAAGCAATAGTTCTCGGGCAATGCAAGAGCTTGGCTGGCATGCACGCTGTGACATATATAATGAGCTTCTCGCCACAGTTAATTGGTATGTGCAAAACGCAAGCTGGCTGGAACATATTACAAAAAAGAGCTACCACACACAAAGTGTACAGCAGCTCAAGGATGTTCTTGATATAAGGTGGATTGATTAATTGCACCCTACAACTAGTCCGTAATAGTAATCTTTGTGATAACAGGTTGGTCAGCAGAAGCAACAGTACCATTACCATCTTGTGCTTGGACTTTATCGCAAAGAGCATCCACTACATCCATACCATTTGTTACCTGGCCAAATGCTGCATACTGACCATCTAAAGACGCGGTATCCTGTTGCATGATAAAGAACTGAGAACTTGCAGAGTCCACTGCATTGGAACGTGCCATGGAAATAACGCCGCGCTTATGCTGAATAGGATTTACTACACCATTGGCGGAAAACTCACCTTTAATATTTTGAGAAGAGCCACCCGTACCATTACCCTGAGGATCTCCACCCTGAATCATAAAGCCTTTAATAATACGATGAAACGTTAGACCATCATAAAACCCATCATTGGCTAAATGACAGAAGTTTGACACCGTAATGGGTGCTGCATTTGCATTAAGTTCCAGTTCAATAGTGCCGTAATTAGCCACTTCAATACGGGCGTGATGCATGCCTGTAGCGTAGATGTCGTCCGCAGCTGGAGTATACAGACCACTTTGCGCATTGGAAGAAGTTTGCGCGTGCTCTGTACTTGACGGAGGGGTGGCATCTGAATTTGTATTGCTAGGGCCAGAAGAACAGGCACACAAAAAAATAAGGGACAAAGACACAATAATTGCCATCATCCACATAACAAAATCCAGTCCAGTGCGAGAATCCCGCTGTGCTTGGAAGTTTGCCAAAGCTTCAGAATACTTGATTTCGTGTTTTACCATTGTGTGCTACTTTCTACTTTGTAAAGCCAGCATTGACCCATGCTATGAACCCTTCAATTGGGTCTATGCCCAGTTCGCTCATGGAAAGACCTTCACCCCACACTGGTGTAAGCGTCATTTGTTTTACGCTATCATAAGCTTTAAGTGCAGCAGCTAGATTTGCCTCGGAGGTAAAGCTTACATTGCTTTGGAATAGACCTGTTTGAATCTCCCAGTAAGGAGCAATTTTTGCCTTACCAAACCCTCCGTAGTTACCAGACAGATAGTACAGAGGATCACTCATTTGCATACGATGCACAGTATCGTTTTTTAAATCATCCGTTTGTTCTAGATCTGCCTTCCAGGTTTCTATGATTGAGTCATTCCAGTTTGCAAGCTGGGCATACATATTTTGATTTTCTGTAAGCTCAGACAAAACCATTCCATCAAAATGCAAGGCATCGGACTGTGCATTACCAAACAGCTGATTAAACGTAGTTGCACGCGCTATACCATCATACGCGCACACATCTGCAGAAGCCGCACGCATATGAGAAATAAACGCTCCTAAATCCGTAATGGTTACCTTATTAGTGCGCTCATTAAATCTTATCCAGGTATAGTCCGCATTAAGCTCCTTGATGTAATTGTTGCGCGAGGCATAGGTGATGGGAGTTGTTTTTGAGCCATCATCACCAGCAGCAGCACGGGCAATAACATCTGCCTCATCTGCTTTAAGATTGCCATCTCCTGGAAAACCACCCAAGCCTAACGGTGTATTAGCTGGTGTATACGGAAAACTAACAGTACTCAAAAATACAGATGCCGCATCTTCCACCAATCCCAACAGATAGCGATAATAGCTACCATCTGCAAACACACCACCTGCTGTATTTTCCAAGGTCAGCGCATTACCATCATTAGTAAGTCCCAACGAGTTGAGATTATCGGCAAATGCACGAGACAAGTCTTCAGACAGCGCCGCTGTCCAAGTTCCTTCCAAGCGAGTGCCGTCCTTAGCATACTGACCACAGTACCACTCATATGCACCATCGCATCCAAGTGGTGCCAAGGTAGGTGACCAGGCACGTACCGCATATACCG
The DNA here is from genome assembly GCF_000483125.1 of Atopobium fossor DSM 15642. Classification (GTDB taxonomy): domain Bacteria; phylum Actinomycetota; class Coriobacteriia; order Coriobacteriales; family Atopobiaceae; genus Atopobium; species Atopobium fossor. The sequence continues at coordinate 307,804 of NZ_KI519553.1, read as the reverse complement.
AGTCAGAAAGATTATTACCCCTTGCGTCATATGTTGCTGCGCCTAATATTTCTAGGTAATCATCGTACAAGCTTGCATTACCCGTAGCACCCAAAATACAAGCCATAGCGCCAGATGAACCTGCACCAAATGGAACGATCTTCTCTAAATCACCAGGTAAACTTTCTGCGTTGTAGCGTAAGAAGCGGATGGCAGCCTTAAGGTCAGTTACTCCCCAAGGTGCGCCACCAACAAATGAAGCATTGGTATCCGAATCGTAGCCATTGTTACGGCCTCGAAATCCTGCATATACATAAATAAAGCCCGCCGACATATAAGGTGCTAAGCCATCAAAGGAATAGGCTGTAGGCGCACTTTGCCCTGTAAAGCTAACCGGATTAAGAGGCATTACCACGGGAGCTTCGGAAGCCTTGAAGTTGCCTACCTGAGCCTCTGCGTTAACGGTACAGGTATACGTTTTGCCGTTTTTCTCGCCCTTAAAGAAAGGACCTGGAACGTAAATTGCCAAACGCTCATAGGTTTTGGTGGCAGGTGTTAAACAGTATTGCAAACTATTTTGCCACCATACATCATTTGTCTCGTCATAGTTCCATGCGTCCATATTGATAGCCAAAGCGGCATATTTATTAAGATCACGCGTCTCTGCAGACGTTGGGTTTGAAGGCTTATTTTTGCCTTTTGAGCAGGCAGAAAGTACTGTTAAGGCACCAGCAGAAGCAAGTGAGATAAAACTTCGCCTGGATACGTTTGTGGATACGCTCATAACGTACTCCTCGTTGCAAGAAAGTATTGCAAAATATAATAGTCTACTAGTAAGTTTTTACAGATAAATTTGGCGAGAAAACACACAAGAAAGCAGACTTCTATGAACATAATTAAAATAGGTGACGTAGTTGATCTTAACCACCAATTTGCAAATGACGCGTCTACTCATACCACAGACAGTACCCCCAAGATTCACCTACACGATGCCTGTGGCAAGCAAACATGTAGTATTGAAATCAAGGTAAACGACCTCGACCCAGACCGTCCACGCAATAAAGATGGTGAGTATGATTTAACCTATGCTCAACGACGTGTGCGGGACTACTTTGAGCAACGCGGCAAGCAGGTTGAATTTGACCCCACTACTGGTAAGATTTTTTGGCTTAAGGATTAGTCACTATCATGGCAAATATACTTGATTATTTGGACTGGTTTGGCGAGGTGAGCTTTGCTGGCTCTCCCTTTAATGAAGTGGATAATCTTATTTTGTCCCAGCTATCCTATCTGGATCTTGCAGGTAGCGCACCTATGGATGCCCCAACACCATCAGATACCCTCCAAGACGTAAGTGCCAAGTACTTTGCCAGCCACAGTAAAGAACAACTGTATGAAGCGAGCGGATTTGTATCCACTTATACCTCGTTTTTACTTCAAAAAGCAGCCGCATCTAAACGCTTTAAAAATGTACGAGTTGGTTTTTATGAGGAAAAAGACAATCCTCAGACGCAAGAACAATTTGGTGCCGTGAGCTTTGCATTGCCCAACGGCAGTTACTACGTTGCCTTCCGTGGTACTGACGGAACCATTCATGGCTGGCGAGAAGACCTCAATATTAGCTTCCAAACGGTGGCTGCTCAGACTGATGCAGTAGAGTACCTGTCTCGCATTGCCGTTAGTGTTTCTGGAAAGTTGCAAGTGGGAGGCCATTCTAAGGGCGGTAACTTAGCTGCTTATGCCACAGCTATGGCAAATACATCAACTCAAAAGCGCATAACCAAGCTGTGGTGCAATGATGCACCAGGGTTTTTGGAAGATGTTGTCCCCTTCTCCAAACTTGAAGCACTCGTTAATAAAACTAGCCTTTTCACACCGGAGTACTGCATTGTAAGTGGTCTTATGCACCATGCCGCCACCCCTCAGGTTATCCACGCACAAACATCAGATGCAGATATCATGCAACACGATGCCTTTACCTGGCAGGTATTAGGTCCACACTTCGTATATAGCAATACCCCATCTATTGCCGCACAGCATGTATGCGTACTTCTCAACGAGGTTGTCGAAAAACGCACAAAAGATGAACGTAAACACTTTGCCGACATGCTATTTGGTTGCATTGAAGCCTGTGGCGCTACTACCACCAATGAGCTTGCCAATACTGGCGCCGATGGTATACGCAGAATTTGGGAGGCGGTTAATGCTCTTGAAGATCCCGATAAGGACGTCATTTTTGAATTTATTAAAGCCCTTATAGGTCAGATAGTTTCTGATTCATTAGCGCCACTTAACAAAACAATTGCGCAGTCCTTACAGCAAATTGCTGTTCCATCAGCAAACTACGAAGAAATTCTTAACTCCCCTACACCTCCTTCTATTGAGGAGATGAACGAGTATAAAGAACGTAAGCGTCGTGCTGCTACCGTTGCTGTCCCAGCAAAACTCGTTGAAAAGGTTTGGATACCTAAGACATAAGTTTTGCATCAAAACAAAAATGAGACTTGACGTTCTGCCTGAGTTTGCTATATTTATTGAGCTGACATTAAAGCAGCGCATGGCTGGGTAGCTCAGTTGGTAGAGCAGAGGACTGAAAATCCTCGTGTCAGGGGTTCGATTCCCTTCCCCGCCACCAGAACTTTCAAACCTCCTACCTTTTGGTAGGAGGTTTTTTGTTATCCTAGTGCCATTTATAGAGTCTGGAGGTAAGCCATGATTTCAAAATGTAGCAAACAAGACAAAGCTCAACTTGTTGGCTTCTTAAAAACTCATCCAGATTTGAACTTATATCTTCTCTCCAACTTACATATGTATGAAATCGGAAAAGAGCTTGAAACATGGAAGATTGCTAATGCTTTTGGAACTTCCATCATTATGCTTTTAAGAAAAAATATGGTCATCTCCTACGATGCACCAATCGAGCATACTGCGGAAATCATAGAAGTCATCAAAAGCAAGAAACATGTTGGTATTAAATATATCAATGGCAACCCTACACTTTTACAAAACTTGCAACAACAGCTCGATGCTTATTCCTTACGTACCTTAGAGCTTGCCTCGCTCAATTGTGATGAATTTCATACCCAGCAGGATTCTTACCCTCATACAGAACTGTATCAACTTTCCACTGCAAAAGACTTTGCTCAACTTCATCGCCTACTTTGTGCAGCTGATGGAATTGACTTTGCAAGCATTCCTCAAGAAGAACGCGAATATTTTATCTCTAAAAAGTGTGCATCTCTTGTCCATGGTTGTATTGCACTTGCCACAAAAATGGACAACGTCTTTGTATCTACCGCCTCTATCTCTGCGGTATCTTCCTTTGGTGCCATGATTATTGGCGTGGCAACACTCAAGGAATATCGGAATCGTGGTCTTGCAACCTACACGGTCAAACAACTTTGTCGAATCTGCAAAGAGGCTGGATTTAAAAACCTAGTACTTTATTTTGATAATCCCCTTGCAGCAAGCGTATATCTCAAAATTGGTTTTAAGATTGTTGCAAACTATGGTGTGCTTTCGGACGGATCCTCCCACTAACAAGGTAGTAACGGAAGTCTTGGTCCACTCACTCTAAAGCCTTGAACAAATGATGGAATTATTCTTTCACAAAAAAGTTGTACACAATTAGGTTGTACACAACTAAAATAGAACCAACAAACAGAGGCACACGCTAATACTGTGTCATCACAAAGAAAGGAATATTCCATGGCTATTTACGATTTTACTGTTTCCAATCCTGATGGTACCACTACTACTCTTTCTGACTATAAAGATAAGGTTTTGCTGGTAGTAAACACTGCAACAGGTTGTGGCTTTACCCCTCAATATGAAGACCTCGAGGCAATGTACTCAGAATTCCGTGACCGAGGCTTTGAAATTCTCGACTTCCCCTGCAACCAATTTGCAGGTCAAGCTCCTGAGTCCGATGATGAGATTCATGCATTTTGCACCATGAAGTTTGGTACTGAATTCCCTCAATTCAAGAAGATTGACGTAAACGGTGAGAATGCCGACCCTCTCTTTGTTTCCCTTGCAACTCAAATGCCCTTCCAAGGATTTGGTAAGGGACTTAAAGCTAAAGGCCTGGAAAAGTTTGCAGCAGTCAATAACAAGAAATTTGGTGATAAGGCATACATCATGTGGAACTTTACCAAGTTCTTAATTGATCGTGAAGGTAATCTGATTGCTCGCTTTGAGCCTACAGTACATATGACTGAGGTAAAAGCAGCGGTGGAGGCTCAACTCTAATGCCTGATATTACAAATATCCCCACAGAGCAGATGCTCAAACTAGATAATCAACTATGCTTCCCTCTTTATGCCAGCTCTAAAGAAGTGGTGCGTCGCTATACACCATTTTTGGAGCCGCTTGGCCTTACTTATACGCAATATCTTGTGATGATGGTGCTCTGGGAAACCAAAAAGACCACAGCAAAATCTTTAGGGGAACGCCTCTATTTAGACTCTGGCACCCTTACTCCCTTATTGCGCAAGATGGAGACAAAGGGTTTACTTAAGCGTGATCATGACGTACAAGATCAGCGAGTGCTTACCGTTGAACTCACCAAAATTGGTAGTGACCTCAAGAAACAAGCTCAAGAGATTCCTGCTGCTATGGGTAATTGTTTTGACATCACAGTAAGCGAAGCCACAGAACTCCGCCGCCTACTCGATAAAGTTCTTGCAAGCGTGCGGGCTTCTCATTCTATTGAGGAATAAGCGTATGGCAGCACAAACTAAAGCAGAAGAGCAGACGAGAGCAGCATTTAGCTCGAGTCTTTCTTCTCAAGTACGTCAGCATATTATTGTACGAACGAGCATTGTGGGCATTGCGGCAAATATACTGCTTGCTGTAGTCAAAGCATTTGTAGGCACCTTGTCCGGCTCTATTGCTATTACACTTGACGCCGTAAACAACCTATCTGATGCACTAAGTTCTGTTATTACTATTGTGGGCACTAAGCTTGCAGGACGTCCCGCAAACAAAGCTCACCCTTATGGATATGGACGCATTGAATACCTTACGGCAACAATCATTTCCCTCATTGTGCTCTATGCAGGCATTACCTCACTTATTGAGTCTGGTAAAACGCTATCATTACCCACACAGGTTTCCTATAGCATACCTACTCTGATTGTGATTGTAAGCACCATTGTTGTTAAGTTAGTGCTTGGAACATACGTTAAAAGCACTGGTAAAAGGGTTGATTCCGACTCATTAGTAGCTTCGGGTTCTGATGCACTCTTTGATGCTGTTCTTACCGCATCCACACTGTTTGCTGCCCTCATGTACCTAGGCTATGGCATTGATCTAACCGCCTGGGTTGGCCTGCTCATTGCAGGCGTCATTGTTAAAGCAGGTTTTGACATGCTCAGCGAGACGCTCAGTCAAATTTTAGGCGAGCGCATTGATGCGGATGTATCGCGTCAGATCAAGGAAATAACTCGGTCTGCAGAGGGTGTTTTAGGTGTATATGACCTTGATTTACACAATTATGGTCCCACATCACTCATCGGCTCCATTCACATAGAGCTTGCTGACACAAAAAGTGCGGCGCAAATCGATGAACTGACGCGTAAAATCCAGCATGATGTATACGAACAAACTAATGGTCGCGTTATTCTTGCAGCTGTAGGAATATATTCACAAAACACTACTGATGATGAGGCAAAACAAATCCGTTCTGAAGTCACCCGATTAGTCATGGCTCACGATAATGTCATTCAAATGCACGGCTTCCATCTAGATAAAGTCGAGAAACGCATGAGTTTTGACATCATTATTGACTTTGGAGCTTCTGACCGCCAAAAACTTTTTGACCAAATCATCAGCGAGGTCCAACAAGCATTTCCCACATATCGCATTAGTGCTGTGCTTGATGTAGACACCAGTGACTAAAGCTGCATTCTTACCTAGTGTATCCACTCAGTAAGACAGGCATCAAGCTTGGCTATAATCTCATCCTTGTCCATATGACGACCAATAAAACAGAGCTTAGTCATGCGGTCACCATATTCGGAACTCCAGTCTTCAAGCAATTCAGGATGTTCAAGAAGTATTTGTTGCTTCTCTTCTTCCGAAAATGAATCATAGAAAATGCCATTCTCGTAAAGTTGAACTTGCTTTCCTGCCTGCTCAAACACATAGCTCATATCAAAATCGCAGTTTAGCCAGACTTTTCCCTTTACACGGATGATGCTTTCTGGCCAACTGCTCACAAAATCATTGAAGCGGTCAACATCAAAGGGACGGCGGCGGTCATATACAAAAGTTGAGATCTCGTATTCTAAAACTTCGGGGTCATCGTGCTCTTCTGGATGCTCCATTGCATCCATCCAGACAGCAGAACGATAGGCCTTATCAAAATCAAAGCGATTAGTGTTAACAAGCTCGCTCATGGGGACTTCTCCCCTTACTGCCTCAACGATAACTGCATCACGCTGCAGGCCGCGAATAATAGCTTTAAGCTCACGTAGCTGCTCTGGGGTAACCAAATCACTCTTATTGAGGATGAGGGTGGAGCAAAATTCAATTTGTTGAATAAGCAAATTCTCAAGATCATCTTCCTCAATAGAATCAGAAAGAAGTGCCTTACCTCCATTAAACTCGTCATACATGCGAGCGCAATCGACCACTGCCACAATGTTATCGAGTTCAAGATGAGCATGCTTATCCGTCTTTTTGCTCTGATTGCAAAAAGTTGAAAGAGTATAAGTAATAGGAATAGGTTCACAGATGCCAGACGCCTCAATAAAAATGTAATCAAAATCACCCGAATCAGCTATATCACCAAGCTGAAGGTTCAAATCATCGGACAGGGTACAGCACAAACAGCCATTAGTCAGTGGAATAACCTCGTCACCATCGGCAAGGCCTCCCTCTTTAATAAGACTAGCGTCCACGTTTATCTCACCAATATCATTAACAATAACAGCTGCTCGAACACCCTCGCTATTAGCAAGAATGCGATTGAGTACCGTAGTTTTCCCAGCACCGAGATAGCCCGTAATAAGAGCGATTTTGACATTTTTTGTATCGGTCATGTGAACCCCTTATTCTTTGAATGTAATCAAAGAGCCCAATAAATGAATACTTTGTATATCGCCAATGCGAATTATCGCAAAAGGAAAATCAACCAGACCTCGATGCCCCATCGACACGCTAAAGACATCGAGGTCCAGTAAAAACCCTAAAAAACAACCTTATAGGGCGTCCTTAACAACAATGTCGCCTTCCTTCATGATGATATCCATGTTATCGGGCGTAAGGTTATGAAGGTTAGTTACAACGTCACCCTTAACGACAAGGACGTCAGCTGACTTACCGGCTTCAAGAGAACCAAATTCATCTTCATGACCAAGCATTTTAGCGCCATTGAGCGTAGCAGCCTTGATGGTATCCAGAACAGAAATACCGGCCTTCTCGACGAAAGCATACATTTCGTCAATAGTAACGTAGCCATAAGGAGTAACAAAGGAGAAGGAGTCGGAACCAATGGTAAGAGGTACATTAAGCTCATATGCACGACGCAGATTAGCATAGGTACGCTCAAGACCCTTCTCGACAACTGTTTCACCTGGGAACTTGTCAAGTTCAGGAGTCCACTCAGGTGGATAGGTGGAATACCAAGTTGGCAAGAAACCAATGGTAGGAGTAAAGAAGGTGCCCTTTTCGGCCATGAGATTCATGGTCCTGTCGTCAAGCTCAAAACCGTGAATAAGCTGAGTGCAGCCAAAACGAACGCAGTCATATGCCGCATCAAAGTTGTTATACGAGTGCGCCCACAAAGGAATTTCTACCATGCGGCACTCATCGGCAATTGCCTTAATCTCTTCCGTGCAGAACAACTGCAGACGATCGGAGTCCCAGCGCCAAATGCCGCCGCCAGTCGCCCAAATCTTAATTCCATCGGGATTCTCACGCAAGCGCATACGAATAGCCTTACGCAACTCCCAAGGACCATCCGCTTGGAAGCCCCATGGATGGGAATCCTTTGAAATCTGTAGGGGTAGATGGTGCGAATCGCCATGACCAGCAACACGGCATAAACCAAGACCAGTTGCAAAGATACGGGGACCCTTCATAACACCCATGTTGACAAGGTCACGGATAGCAATGCCGTTACGACCAATCTCGCCTACCGAAGTAAGACCGTGACTCAATGCATCGTATGCCTGCTTAACAGCACATGCCTGCTTTTGAGCAACGCTCTCGATAACCCAGTCGTTATCGTTATCGGTTAGATTACCTGAAAAATGCAAGTGTGTATCGACCAAACCAGGCATAACAGTTTTGCCTGTGGCGTCGATAACCTCATAGCCAGCGGGAATCTCGGTTGACTTGCCGGCATAGGTAATCTTATCGTCATCGATGAGAACTAAAGAGTCCTCAACGGGGGCGGTACCGGTGCCATCAACAAGTTTTCCTCCCGCAATTGCATACTTAGCCATAATGCTTCCTCCAAATCCTTTCTGTATAACTGACAAAATATACGTGCCGGTAAAACAGGTAGAACAGGTGGTGCTAGTAACGCTATGCGAACCAGGTAGAGACATCGAATAACTGCTTTCAGCACATGGAGCTGATCTTGTTACAACATTCGATGCGGGGCCCCTCATACCATGTGGTCTGCCAATACTAAAGAAGCTTGAGCTTTAGCTCAGCCTTACGAAACTTCAAATAAATACAGATAGACTCCTACTTTTTTACTTATGTTGAGGCATTTAAGTTAGTTATAGTTAACTTACGAGTACTAGTATACTCAAATATGAATAAGTGAACATATATTTTCTTTTGCAGGTCTCAGATTTACATAAAAATACGATTCTTTATACACATACATGTATATTTTTTGTAGCCAAACAAACATCTCATTGGGTATGTCCAGATGCTTACTACAAACGTTGTAACACTACATAATGATTCAAGTTATCTTCTTTACCGTCTGCATTAAACTGTGCACACACGCGGGCTTGAGGACGCATATGAACAAGAAGGTTTTCAAGCTCGTTTTGTGTAAAGTGATGACAATAACGCCAAGAATTTGTTTGATTTTGCCAGCCTATAAGATAGTCGTTTTCCTCTAATGCATGAGCATCAAGTTGCAATTGTGTAAGGGCAATCGCTGTTGTTTGCAAAGCTTTTGCTGCCAACTTTGGACTATGCATAAACTGCCAAAATGAAACACAGAGATACCCACCAGATTTAACCTTATGTAGCAGTGTTTTTAAAAGTTGTATTCGATTTTGTGCTCCTGGTACATGATGCATAAAACCAAAAGAGACAACAAGATCACAGCTCGGCATATTCAAATGAGAAGCTAATGTTCCATCCAATAAGTTATCTACTATATCCACTTTGGAAAAAATAGCTTGTATATTTGTAGTTCCACTTTGTACCAATAGCTCAGAATTATCCACCGCAAAATATGCTGTAGGCGCAACTTTTGCTTGTTGTATCAAAAAACGTGCAAAGCGCAAATTGCCACATCCCACATCAAGTATGGAGGGATTATCTGCTGCACTAAAAAGTGGCATAGCATCCAAACAGCGCTGCCATCCTTGCCAAGGTGCCTGACGCGTAGCAGAAAAACTCTGAGCCTGCTGCCTGTAGAACTCAGAGGTAATACAACTCAGCTGACGAGCAGTTTGTACGCTACAAGAGGTGTTGTAAGAACTATTCATACGTGAATTTTACCCCAGCTTACGTGTCCTGATAGGCAAGTTACACAACCCCTGCGTATAATGCGAGTATGAATGAACTCATTTTAGACATACTCCAACAGCTCCGTAATAAACCTAACGGTGCTCTTGATACTCATCAACTTGAAGCTTTGCTGCGCATTCATAGCAGCAAAGCCAATCAGACCCAAAGAAAACAGATTCCTAAACGAGCGGTGCTGCCTTATTTTTTGCAGGTCAAAGATCAAAATAAAGAGTTATGGAACTCCTGGGGTATTACACCAGAACTGGAATCACGCTTTGTGCAATCGGTACGTATGAAGCCCCGTCGCACAGCCTCTGGCGTAGCCACCATTACCGTTATTACACGGCCACACACCTGCTCCAGCAACTGTATCTATTGCCCTTGTGACCTACGTATGCCCAAAAGCTATATTGCCAATGAGCCTGCCTGCCAACGTGCGGAACAAGCGTTTTTTGATCCTTATATACAAGTTGCTGCACGCCTACGCGCATTGCATCAGATGGGACACTCTACCGATAAAGTCGAACTCATTGTGCTGGGGGGAACCTGGAGTGACTATCCTGCACGCTACCAATACTGGTTTGTAAGCGAACTGTTCCGTGCGCTTAATGAATGGCCCAACTCTCCAGCACGTATAGAAAAACGCATGGATTGGTATCACTCTTGTGGGTTACAAAATACAGAAGAAGCGCTCTCTAACTTTGTTGCTACACAGCAAGCAGCTGTTAATGCAGGTAGCGCTAGTTACAATCAAGCATTCCACAAGCTATACGATACAAGCGCACCACACCAAGAGGCATGGTCATATATGGATGCCACGCTCGCAGATCTTCTGCGTCAGCAACACAATAATGAAACGGCAGCTTGCCGTGTGGTTGGACTGGTTATAGAAACCCGTCCGGACACTATCTCTCCTGATAATCTGCGGATGTTTAGACAGCTCGGATGTACCAAAATCCAAATTGGTATTCAAAGTACACATCAAGATATTCTTAACGCCAATCTACGACAGATGAGTACTGCTCAAATTAAACGCGCATTCTCACTCATCCGTCTCTATGGATTCAAGATTCACTCGCATCTTATGGTTAATCTGTTAGGCGCAACGCCACAGACAGACAAGCAAGACTTCAATACCTTTGTATCTGACCCAGGTTATTTACCAGACGAGATTAAGCTGTACCCTTGTGCACTGGTAGACGGAACACAGCTTGTTCAAAAATACGATGCAGGCGCATGGAAACCCTACTCAAAAGACGAGTTGGTAGAAGTATTGGTTTATGACGTACTAACTGCTCCTACCTATATACGTATTTCTCGTATGATTCGCGATATTAGCTCTACAGATATCCTGGTAGGAAACAAACACACAAACCTACGCCAAATGGTTGAACAACAACTATCCACTAAACACCTAGCATCACAGGTGCAGGAAATTCGCTTTAGAGAAATTAATCAGCAACACGTAAGCGCACATGAACTCAAGCTGCAAGATTATGCATATATCACTGCAGTAAGTGATGAGCATTTTTTGCAGTGGGTCACACCAGACAATAAGATTGCTGGTTTTTGTAGACTCTCACTTCCTCATTGGGAAAAACTCAAAGCTGGAAACTGCGATGTTGCCATTAACGAGCTTCTGGCACAACCTGGACAGGCCATGATTAGAGAATTACATGTATATGGTCAAGCATTGTCATTAGGCACAGAAGGTGCCTCGGCACAACATCAGGGATTGGGTCAAAGGTTGCTCGTCCACGCAAGCAAGCTTGCCAAACAAGCAGGATATACCAGCCTGAATGTAATTAGTTCCATTGGCACTCGTGCTTATTATCGTGCACAAGGCTTTAAAGATGCAGGGTTATATCAGACAAAGATGCTGTAGCAGCCAACCACTACGGGATATGCAACGCTTATAAAATAAGCCGCCATTCCAAGAATGACGGCTTATCTCATAATTTTTACTCCAAAAGTATGTACAAGTAGTACATCAAAAGGCAGTGTACAAGAACTCGCTACTCAGCGAGTTTCTCGCCAGCAGTGCGAAGAGCATCCAAAACGTCACCCTCAGGCTCAAGGTTAGCAATGATGGTGTCAATCACGTTTACGTCAGCAGACTCAGCATTTTCCTTCCAGCTGTCCATCCACTCACCGCTACCCCAGTCATAAGAACCAAACAGCACAACAGGCTTGTCGCCAAACTCACCAATGCACTCGTCCCACAACTCCTCAAAATCGGGATCGAGTTCCTCATCACCCATAGCGGGGCAACCAAATGCAAATGCGTCGTAATCAGCAACCTTAGCACTAGAGAAATCGCTGTAATCAATCGCATCGGTATCGGCACCCTGTGCCAAAGCCTGTGCCATGGCCTCAGTGTTGCCGGTTTGGCTCCAAAATACAACTGCTACCTTACTCATAACTTCCTCCTTTTTTATGTAGTCGGCTTTCCTTTTTGCCGTCTAACAACTTTGCAATGTGCCTGCATGAACTTGTGGAATATACCTATGCAATCTATCTAGCAAGAAGTTCCACAAGGCTGCTACCTGATCTAAAACGCTTTAAACAAGCTCCTTCAAAGCGCGCTAACTGCATAAACCGTTGTCGTGCAAGCTCAGCATCTCCATACGCACACCAAGCACCCCTACAGGTATGGGGTTGTTTATGTATAAAACCCAGCACATCCTCAAGCGGATATCCAAACACCACACCCATCTCATGTGGAAACTCAACAGATATATCTTTTGAAGATTGCTTTGCAGACTTTGCGTAATAATAACGAGCAAGACGTGACCTAAAAGCACGCATAAGTGCTGTAGATGAGGTGGTTGGATAGCCCGCTTTGTCTAAAAATGTACAAATGTCTACATCTTGTAGGAGACTGTCCACCAACTCAGGACGCCATGCCACAATGGCTACGCGACCACGACAACTACCAACCGTCATAAGAGACACACCATAGGCAGAAATTTCTCGCGTAGAGACGCGGAAAAGTTCACAAGTTTTTGCTCGCAGGTATGAACCCTGCCACATGCAACATGCCGCCTCAGGCCTAAAGTTAAACAATGCCGCAGGCTTTACTTTTGCAATAACACCGGAAGCGCAGCGAACAAGTGTAGAAATGAAAGCGTGGCATAACATGGGTTCATAGGGTGCAAGTGAAGACACATACTCTGAGTCACCACGGACGTTCAAAATACTGGCACCGCTCACGCAAACCTCCAAACCCAAAATGCTGCAACTACAACACAGCATTGCCACGGATAGGTACAAAAAGAGCGCCGGAGGTGAAGGAAGGAGGAACACCGCCGGCGCCAAAGTGGTCGAACTCAAGACGTTTAGGAGAGGAGTTAATCTTGATTCGACAGGGGTAAACGAATTAACTCAAATTAACGCAGGTTATAAAATGCCTTGCTACCACCAAACTCTGCAGAGGATTCAAGCACATCCTCAATACGCAGAAGCTGGTTGTACTTAGCCACACGATCAGAACGACAAGGAGCACCAGTCTTAATCTGGCCTGCATTAGTTGCAACAGCCAAATCAGCAATGGTGGTATCCTCAGTCTCGCCCGAACGATGAGATACAACCGCGGTATAACCAGCACGCTTTGCCGTCTCAATTGCATCGAGTGTCTCGGTAAGCGTACCAATCTGATTAACCTTAATGAGGATGGAGTTTGCAGCTCCTACCTCGATGCCCTTCTCGAGGCGTTTGGTGTTGGTTACAAATAGGTCGTCTCCAACAAGCTGCACGCGCTTACCCAAACGCTGGGTAAGCTCAATCCAGCCATTCCAATCTTCCTCGGCCAAACCATCTTCAATAGAGATAATGGGATACTTGTTAACAAGCTCCTCCCAGTAATCCACCAGCTGAGAACTTGTAAGTTCGCGCCCTTCACCCTTAAGCACATATACGCCGCGCTCTTTGTCATATACCTCGCTGGTAGCAGGATCCATAGCAAACATGAAGTCCTTACCGGGGGTAAAGCCAGCACGAGTCACTGCCTTCATGAGGTACTCAAAAGGCTCCGCGTTGTTAGCCAAATTAGGAGCAAAGCCACCCTCGTCACCAACACCCGTAGATAGACCAGACTCCTTAAGAACATCCTTAAGAGTGTGATATACCTCAGCACACCAACGCAAAGCCTCACGGAAATTAGGGGCACCCACAGGCATAATCATGAACTCCTGGAAGTCCACGTTATTATCTGCATGAACACCGCCATTAAGCACATTCATCATGGGGATGGGCAGAGTATGACCGTTTGCACCACCCAAATAAGCATACAAAGGCAAACCAGCAGACTGAGCAGCAGCACGGGCAACAGCCAACGAACAACCAAGGATTGCATTAGCGCCAAAGTTACCCTTATTGTCAGTGCCATCTGCAGCAATAAGAGCTGCATCCACAGCACGCTGATCGTTTGCATCCATACCAACAATGGCACTGTGCAGCTCATTGTTTACGTGAGCAACAGCAGTAAGAACACCCTTGCCAAGATAACGGCTCTTATCACCATCGCGCAGCTCTACCGCTTCAAACTCACCAGTAGATGCACCAGAAGGAACCATTGCCCTACCAAAAGCGCCGTCCTCCAAAAGGACCTCCACTTCAACGGTAGGGTTGCCGCGGGAATCAAGTACTTCGCGTGCAAGAACATCAATGATTTCGCTCATAAAAATATCGCCTCTTTACCCGGTGACTTGCGTTTTACCTGCAGTTTGCCATCCATCGCATTAAAGTGTCACCGTTGTTTAATTTTTTATAATCCGTATAGTACACCATGACTAACTTTTGTACAGTATCTTTTTTAAAAATGTGAAAAACTTCTTGTGCTGGTGTGAGCACAATGGCTTTTATCTGCACCTTCCTCCCCTATGTATGCCGTTTCTTTAATACCCCTATAGAGGTAGGATATACAGAATCTTTGTGAGAAAATGTAAACGTTGGGCGCCCATAGTATTTGATAAAAATACTGCTCGTAAACTGAGACTAGTTTCATGGCAAGCGCAGCCTTGCAAGTCATTGACCCTAAGGAGCATCTATGGATAAAACTATTTCTCTTGCATCATCCGTGTACGATATATGCAAGAAGTATCCCGAAGTTAAAGAACTTATGGCTCATATTGGTTTTGACGAAATTACCAAGCCTGGACGTCTTCAATCTATGGGTCGTTTTATGACTATCCCTCGCGGTTGCGAGTACAAGCAACTCAAACTGTCTGATGTTGTTGATGTTTTTATTACTGCTGGCTTTACCGTCTTAGACGAAGATGGCGTGCAGCTTGCCTCCTCTGTAAATGCTCGGATAGACATACTCACAGATAAGACCGCGGAAGAGGCTACCACTAAAGACTTCATTTTTTCAAAACCCGCTTCTGCTGCAGAGCGCAAAGTACTTCTCAGTTCTTATCTTGAACGACTGGATAAGGGAGAATCCCTCGACCAGGTACAAAAAGATTTTGCTGCTGCTTTTGCCAATGTAACTGGCTCAGAAATTGCTGAAGCAGAGCAAGCTCTTATTGCTGGGGGCACCCCTGTTGAACGCGTGCAACAGTTATGCGATGTGCATGCAAGCTTATTTGAGGGTGCTATAAGCTGTGCTCCGCTATCTGGATCGCCCGAAGAAAAACCTGGTCATCCCGTACACACCATGCGCGAAGAAAACAAGAAGATTATTGAACTTATCACCCAAGTACGTGCAGATATTGAGCAAACAAACGCCATGAGTGAAGATGTACGTGATCCTCAGCTTGCACAAAAAATAGTAGATGATATTGAACTTCTTGCTCCTGTATCCATTCATTACAAACGCAAGGAAGAACTTCTCTTCCCCTACCTGGAAAAAAATGACATTTCTGGCCCTTCCAAAGTCATGTGGGCTAAGGATGATGAAGTCCGAGAAGCGCTTGTTGCCGCACGTCACAGCTCTGAACGTGCGCTATTGGTTCCCGCTAAATGCTTTATTCAACTCGTGTCCACACCGTTAACTAAAGCCGTTGATGGTATGGAATCCATGGTAAGTAAAGAAGAAAATGTACTCATTCCCCTATCTTTAGAAACGCTCACAGCACGCGATTGGACTCAAATTGCAAACGAGGAGGAAGAATACGGCTGGGCGTTTATTGCCCAACCTCCAAAATGGCGAGCAAGTGCGATGGATTTAGCCGATGCGGCTGTACGTGAGATGGAAAAGAATCGTGATACTTCTACAGCAGAAGCTCAAACAGCTACAACTGTCGAGAAAATCAAACTGTCTACTGGTGAGTTTACTGCCGCACAACTTGACGCTGTTCTTAACACAATTCCTCTAGACATTACTTTTGTAGATGCAGACGACAAAACCCGCTATTTTAGCCATGGCGATACCCGCGCCTTTCCTCGTCCTATGAGTTGTCTTGGTCGTGATGTATATGACTGCCATCCTCCCCGTAGTCAAGCGATGGTACACCAGGTCTTTGACGACTTTAAGAGCGGAGCACGTGACTCCTATGAGTTTTGGATTCACTTGCATGGCAAGTTTCTTTATATCCGTTATTTTGCAGTACGTGACCAGGATGGCAATTACCTCGGTGCCCTTGAAACCACACAGGATATTGCTCCTATTCAAGCTATAGAAGGAGACAATCGCCGAGGTGCAGATGAGCGTCGTGAGGCTTCCCAACAAGAACAGGAATAAGAGCTAGACGAGCTCGGTGTTTACCCACTGCATAATACGCGTACATGCTCCCTCAATATCCAGTACGCCACAAGCAAAACCCTTGCGCACGAGTTCTTTTGGCAAATATTCATCGTACTTATCAAAAATAGGAAGCTCTGAATCAAAGAGTAATTCCATAGGATCAAAATCTGTAGAAGCAACTTCGGAGAGTGCATCAAAAAAATCCTCCGGAGTTGCTTTCATTCTGAACTGAATGTAATACGGACGATAGGTATCTATCCCTTTAATGCCTAGATATGCAGGGAGTTTACGTTTGATAATCCGCTCGAGCGCTAAAAAGGCATAGCTGCCCAGCCAAGGAAATAGCGCCCAAGTATCTCCACCTAAATGAATCAAAGGCTCCTGAGTGATATGCGCTGCACGAGCCACAGAACGGGCCTGTAACAAGCGAGCTTGTGCTTGTGGACGCAAATAGGTATATGACTTTTGCTCCACAAGGACTTGCTTCATCCGCTCCAAAACACGCGTGTTTATATCTCCTGCAACATCACCAAAGTAAGCAGGCACCTTGCCTTTTACGAGAGTTACGTAGATAAGTTTACGCTTGTGATCTATCTCTTCTACCAACCAAACATGTCCCGCAATAGCAAGTTTTTCTCCTGTAGGTGGTGGTAGCACCACAGTACCCAGTTCTTGGCTTTCACTACGAACGGTATACTCTTCGTTTTCTACAAACACGCCATAAAAACGGAAATTGTTAGTAACACGCTCTCCAGCCAGCCCAATAATGAGAGTATCTTCTTCCGTTTGCTGGATTTGTTCTGTTTCTAATAAATGATGCAATAACAGCCTATAATCGTCTGTACTCACGTTTGCAAAAGGGGAAAGTGTTAACACACGACTAGCAAGTTGAGCTGGCGATATATCTCCAGCTGAAGCAAGGGTTGCCATGGTTTGATGATAAAGCAAGCTATAAGGTAATCGCCCTTCTCGCGCTGGCTCTACCCAACGATCCTCCAGATACAGCTGCACCAAAGCAATGCCTTGCAATAACTTCCAGGGCACTGTTGAAGGCATTAGGCTACGGGGTTCTGGTTGATCTTCTCTCATAACAAACCACATCTCTGGTGGCACGTCACGTCTACCTGTACGACCCATACGCTGCAAAAAACTAGAGACCGTAAAGGGTGCGTCTATCTGAAATGCGCGTTCCAAGCGGCCAATATCAATACCCAACTCAAGTGTAGCAGTAGTACAGGTAGTAAGCGCTACTTCATCATCGCGCATCAAGTCTTCTGCACTCTCACGAAAACTGGAAGACAAATTACCATGATGAATAAGAAACCTGTCTGGCTCATGGTTGTATTCGCAATATGAGCGTAGGGTACTTGTTATTGCTTCACACTCTTCCCGAGAGTTTGAAAAAACAAGGCATTTTTTACCTCGAGTGTGCTCAAAAATATAGCCAATGCCCGGGTCTGCATTGGTAGGCGCATCGTCAGTCGCATCCATTGCAATATCAGTATTAGAAATTGGAATAATTTTTTCAGATTTTCCAGGCTCTTCTATCAATGCTTCTATATGCAAGCTTCCGTCCAGTGCTTGCCGCACTCCCCCTCCTTGCTGCGTAGCTTGTAAACCGGACGTATAAAAATGTTCCATAGAAATGAGCCAGGTTTGTCCTGGCTCAACTACGCGTGGAATAATTGTTTGACGCCCTGTACCAGCAGAAAGAATCGAAGCTGTAGATTGAGGATTGCCAATAGTAGCCGATAAACCAATACGTCGTGGATTAACACCAGCCAAACGAGAAAGACGCTCAATCAAACACAATGTTTGCATACCACGATCCCCGCGCAAAAGCGAATGAATTTCGTCTATGACCACATACCGTAAATCATGAAACAGCGCTGGAATTGCAGCATGCCTATGTAAAAGCATTGCCTCAAGCGATTCTGGCGTGATTTGCAGTACACCAGATGGGTGCTTAAACATTTTGGCTTTATGAGAAGCAGAAACATCTCCATGCCAATGCCAAACGGGAATATCTGCCTGTGCACAAAGCTCTTCTAGCCTATAAAATTGATCATTAATTAATGCCTTGAGTGGACCAATGTAGATTGCCCCTACCGAGGTGGGAGGATTTTCCCACAACTGCGTTAAGATGGGAAAAAATGCTGCTTCTGTTTTACCAGAAGCCGTAGAAGAAGTAAGTAGTACATTACTATCTGTATTAAAAATGGCGTCTGCTGCAGCCAGCTGAATTGCCCGCAATGACTCCCAGTCATGCTCATAGATAAAGTCACGCACAAAAGGAGCGTAGCGCTCAAACACATCTGACATGTGTAACTCCTCACGAACAAAACAGTACATCTGTTCGTATTATACTACTCCTGTACCTTGAGTGCCTCAGCCAAACTGACCTTGTGGATATTCCACACATGAATGGCAGCGGCTACCACATAGGTTGCAATACCAATTATGAAGACCTGCATCAATAGCTCTGGTCGATAATTAAGAGGAAAATTACCTGCATAATCGGCCAATAGTTGATGCATAATTTCATTCACAATCACAATGATTACAGGGATAGATAGCAGCTCAGATGCCAATACAGTAAACGTGATGGGATGCATATAAAGCATACGAATTTCTTTTTCGGTATACCCAAATACCTTCATATAAGAGATATACCGTGCGGATTGCTCAATAATTGTTTTAGTGAGAAGAAAGATAAGCAACACGGATACTGGAATGGCAGCCCACATAAGCATAGACAACACACTACCCATGGAACGGTTAATTTGATCACCCGCAGATGCCATTTGTCCAGGTGTAGTCTCCGCCACTAGATACAAATCATCTAATAGCAGGGGTTTATTAGAAGCGTAGCCATTAAAGTAATCAACTGGTTTATCAAATATCTCACACCACATAGTACGGCTCATGTATACATTCATGTCCGTCTGACTGCCAGCAATAACATCAGGAGAAAGCATATACGTATCCCCTGTATAGCGATTGGTAAAGCAGTACTGCTCTCCTCGAGTGAGGTTACACTTTTGTGCCAAACCAAGACCAACCACGATCTTGCCACCAGATACGTCAAATTTCCAATAATCAGAATTAAGGTCAATGCCGTATACAGTAACTTCTTCACTCTTGCCAGAAATTGCACGCGGCACATCAAGCGTTGTAACAGCAAACTTCTCGGATTTCTCGATAGCCTGTACTGAGTTGTGATACATATTTACTGGATGACCCGCAGCAACATAGGGGTCAGACTCCAGCAAGGATGCGCGCATGAGCAGAGTGAGGTACCGAGATTTGCTGAGCTCATCTTCTGGATGTTCATATTTATGCAGCACATTAAGAGCGGAAGCAGCATCCACCTGTGCAGATGTCACATCAATTTCCAGAGGCTCTTTAAGCGTATACACATGCTGCGCGGGCACCATCTTAGACATTTGAGCAGAATACTCTTCCATCAGTGGTATCGTGCACAAACACATGAGCAGTAAGACGTTTGAAAATACAATCCCCAAAAACAGAATGAGAAACTGTGATGTATTGCGCACTAAAATACGCATGCGAAAACGGCGCAGAAACTTCCAATAGTCTGGAAACACAAGCTTACTACCGCGAGAACGATGACGGATTTCTTGACGCAAAAACTGTAGAGGCGTTGCCTTAAGACTGATGGCAATACCAATAAAGCTCACGATCATGAGCAAAAGCACTGGCAAGACCGTCATAAAAACAAATATCTCTACCGAAAAAAGCGGCATAAAATTAATAATGTCATATGCGCGATAATAGCTTTGAGTCATATTCTTAGCAAAGCCGCTGTAACAAATGATGTTACCTATCCCTGCTGCCAACAACCCCGTTAGTGTAGGCAACACCATATAGTGCGCAATAAGTTCACGCTTACGATAGCCTGAAGCCAGTAATGTTCCAATAACGGCACTTTCGGACACAATGGTTGCCTTAGTAAGCACTACAAAGACAAATGATGCCACAACCAGCAAAATTGTACCTGCAACAGCCCAGCTTTTTTGGTCGCTTTCAAAGTCCTTATCTGCATAGCTATAAGCGTTGTTATCTTCTTTATCTATCAATTCAGTCAAAAAGACATGGTTGTCGTTAAGAAGTTTTGCCACATCCTGCTCATACGTTACACGCTCACTCAAAACCATGGACGTATTATCCAACACCACAGAATAGCGATAAACCTGAGCTTTTGATAGTTGATCGTATGCTTCGTCAGTAAGCTGAGCAAGCGTAAAAGTTACACCATCATAAATAAGGTCTGTGTTCTTCTTTACCAGCACCTGATAATCCGGCATGCTCATAAATCCCGTAATAGTAAGCGTACGACCACTCAGTTGAATGGTATCTCCCACAGAGAGATTATTGTTGTTGCAATAGGTTCGAGAAAGAGCAATCTCGTTATCTTGTGACGGGGCTCTACCTTCCACATAGGTAACCATATTAAAGTCTGTACGATTTTTAAATAAACGTGCAGTGGTTTGCTTTTGTGCACCTGGAGCTGTGAACTGCACATCGGAATAGAAGTTCTCATACAAGGTACAACCAGAACGATGCTTTTGCACCTTAGTAATAACATCGTTTGGAATCTTGAACTGCGTTGTTACATAAAAATCCTCAAGATTGGCGGTGGCACGATTTTGAGCAATACGTTTTTGAATAGAGCTCGCACCCGTTAAAAAGCTGGATACCATAGCAATGGTAACGGTGATTAAAAAGAATAATCCCAAATATTTACCTAAATTGTGTATAAAATCTCGCGGGAGACGTTTAATAAGTGGTGACATAAGACCCTACCATTCCAAATCCATGGCAGGTACAAGATGAGTGTTCATCTGATCCTCCACAATGCAGCCATCATGCAAACGGAGAATGTGATGAGACATGCGTTTAATAGCATCGTTATGCGTAACTATAATCATGGTGCAGCCATATTGACGATTGACTTGCTCCATAAGCTGCAAAATTTCCTTAGAGGTCTTATAGTCCAAAGCACCCGTAGGTTCATCACACAACAACAGTCGGGGATTTTTTACCAAGGCACGACCAATGGAACAACGCTGCTGCTGACCACCAGAAACCTGGTTAGGAAACTTGTTTCGGTGTTCCCATAGGCCCAAGTTATGCAGCAAGTCATCTATGGGCAGTGGTGCTTGGGAAACATGAGCTCCCACCTCGATGTTCTCTCGGATGGTAAGGTCTGGAATAAGGTTGTAAAACTGGAAGATAAACCCAAGTTCTTTACGACGATACTCCACAAGCTGCTTAGAAGAAAGCTGCGTAATGTCTTGATCGCCAACTTGAATGGAGCCAGAATCTGCTGCTTCCAAACCTCCTAAAAGGTTCAAAAACGTAGACTTTCCCGAGCCAGAAGGGCCAAACAGTACACAAATCTCACCATGATTGATGGTGGTATTAATGCCAGACAATACGCATACCTTTGCATCCGCCTGACCATAGCTCTTGCACACATCGCTCGCACAAATAAAGCTTGCTTCACTTGCTTGCACTGTTGCTCGTGCGTTCATATCGAGCTCCTATACCGTTGCAAAAGTTACCATAAGTAAACTATACAACCAGTATATTGTTAAAAGTTAGATATATGTATCTTTTTTAAACAAAATATGTGAAAACTAAGGAAGCACCGTATATGGAACCGTACATACAGTGCTGTGAGAGGTCGGTAGATAAGGTAGATTAAAAAAATAATTATTTATCTTCTGCCCGATTGTTATAAAGTTTACTCCCATTGTGCATGTTGTGCTCTTGCACCGTAACGATATGCAGTTCCATCTGGATTAAAATTAGCCTCGATTCTATATCTTTTCCATAGCTCATAATCTGCGGTTTGCATCGTAAGACTGAAAAGAGTGTCATTTTTTATTTCTTCAGAATCTACAGGATTTAACGAAAAAATATCCTTTATATCCTTAGTTCTAAAATCTTGGATGGTAAGATGAGACAAATCTGTATGGTTGAATGTAACTTCAGATAATTGCTTACTATTAGCATCAATCTCATAGTATGTTATGACACAGTTCTTTAAGCTATCCGAGTCTTTCTCTGTAGGTGTAACACTCATAAAACCATAGGACTTACCGTCACGAAAGATTTCTAAAAGCTTGCCGTAATAAAAATGATCATTGCGTTGATTTACAATCTCGCTATCAGCTGTCTTTTCATAAAAAGTAAACCCTTCTGACAAGAGCTCAGATGCCTTTGTTTCCCCAAT
Organism: Atopobium fossor DSM 15642; assembly: GCF_000483125.1. Taxonomy (GTDB): domain Bacteria; phylum Actinomycetota; class Coriobacteriia; order Coriobacteriales; family Atopobiaceae; genus Atopobium; species Atopobium fossor. Next base: position 285,170 of record NZ_KI519553.1, on the reverse strand, counting down.
GATGACATTAGTTTTATCTACTTGAACTTCGATTGGTTCTGAAGGAAATCCGGTCAAAGATATGAAGAGCACTAAGAAAAAACATGCAAAAGACTGGGTACCAAGTACAGCATTTGATGAAGAATAATAATATATCGGTTTATTCGAACGATTAAATAATCCAGTGATCAATTTAATAACACGGCTCAGTATTATTACCACAATAGCAATACCAAACTCAGCCTTTAAACAGGTATAAAGTGCTTTTGAAAAGTGATGTGTTTCATAAAATACTACGCCGAAAACAACAATATTTGCCAAAATAAAATTCAAAATGGATAAGGTAGCCTCTTTCAATGCTATCGAATCAGTAACATCATCAAATTGAATGTGACTGAATCTTCCTTTCAGGATTGATCCAATCACATAAATCCATCTGGGCAAATCTCTTTCTGTTCTTACGGCTATTGCAATTCTCAAATAGATATAGATTGTCAATAAAAAAAGTAGCAATGCAACAACGCCAAAACTCAAAGATATGATTAAAAACCCCATAATTATTCCTTTTTGGCATACATACAGATGAGTTACTCAGAATTACCTACAAAGTAAACTCGGCAAATTGAGATGAACCTTCATCATTATCCTTCGGTGCACTCGCAACTGTACCAGTAGCTTCTACTTCCAGATTTTTGTGCTGTCCAAAGGACTCATCGCCTAACAAATTTTTTACCGTCACACATGGATCTTGGAACATAATATCGAGCATCTCGATAAAATCACGAATAACTTCACGAGGCGTAATATGCGTTTGCGCACCCACACGAGATAATTCCATCTCTAAAAATGTTGTGAGCTGAGCCTCATCTAAGCGACGTTCATAACCAAAAAGATCAGCATGAATATCTGCGAGTTTCTCGATAAGAACCAGAAGCTCCTCCGGGGTAAGTGGCATCAAACGAATAACAGGAGCTAACAAATCGGACATACCTTCTCTGCCAAAACGCCCTTGTGTAAGACGAGAACGCAAAGCTTCGTATGAATATAAGCCACGACGCCTATCTTCTACAGATTGTGGCGTACCGCCCATGATGATGCCTAAATACTGAGCACGGCCTTGTAGGGCATCGTTATACATGGTTAAGATCTTCTCGTAATTATATTGTCGTGAAATAGCATTGGGAATCTTATACAGATTAACTAGTTCATCTACCAGCACCAATAAACCTTCATAGCCAGCGCCACGCAAAAAACAAGCAAACAGCTTAATGTAGTCATACCAGTCATCATCCGTAATAATGGCCGTCACACCTAATTCTGCACGAGCCTCAGACTTGGTACGATACTCACCACGAAACCAACGAATAACATTTGCTTTAACCTCATCATCCCCGTCCATAAAAGCACGAAAATATGCCGATAAAAGCTTAGCAAAATCAAAACCATGTACCATTTCTTGCAGATCAGACAATGAAGCATAGATAGTTTTTTGAACTTCCTCTACAAAAGCTAAATCCTCTGGAAGCGTACCTGCAGCAATTACCTTTGACTGCGCACCCGTAACCCAACGGTCCAAAATAAGCGTAAGAGCCCCGCCTTCAGGACGCGTCTTGGTAGACAAGTTAGAAATGAGTTCACGATACGTAGCTAAACCCTGGCCACGCGTACCCTGTAAACGACGCTCTGGTGATAAGTCTGCATCCGCCACAACAAAATTATTACCCATGGCATGATTGCGCATGGTCTGTAATAAAAAACTCTTACCGCTACCATAACGACCAACCACAAATCTAAACGATGCGCCACCATCTGCCACCATAGACAGATCGCGTAATAAGGCTGTAATCTCATCCTTACGACCAACCGTGATATACGGTAAGCCCACACGTGGTACAACACCACCCTTAAGCGAATTTATCAAAACACCTGCAATGCGCTTAGGCACACGAACTGAATCAGTTGGCACGTACAAACTCCTCTACATCTTTACGGTAGTCCTCTACCAAACTCACAACTTGTCCGTCAAACTCTAAAACAGCATCATATACCTGCTCATACAGCAGTTCATTAATACGATCAACCTCAACCGAAAGCATAATAGTTGATTGTATTTGCGGCATTGGCTTGTTTTCTAACACAGATTCTAGAAGCTCTTTTTGCCAATTACTGAGAATCCCTGTGTTTGGCGTAGGTTCTTCTATATGTTTTGCGGATAGCTCGGACTCTGCTATAAACTCACGCTCTTCATCCACTAGCAATGCTTCACGCGTCTGAGCTGCATTAGTGCGAATACTATGTAAAGAGTCCTTGTTAATAACTATGCGTGCGGCCTCTATACGTTTTTTCTCGTTAACAAGCTGAATAATTTCCTGAGTAATATATCCACGCTGATATTTTGGAATTTCTCGAGGCTTAAGCGATGTGCTATCCCCTAGGGCTTCTCGCAAAACCGCATCTATCTCATGCAGTAAATTACCAAGCTCACTGCTGCGTGTTTGCACTTTACATGGCTTAGAAATAGTCCAGCGACCGTTACGACAGCTATACACCACATGCCATGGAGTTACAATTACCTGATTTTCATGGGCTTGTGGTGTATAAAAAATTGCTCCAGAAAACATGGCATATGGATCACGAACAGGTGGACCAAATAAGCCGTCAATGTAGCCTGTTTTTCTGCGAGTTTTACAATGCTCAACCATCTTTACAAACACACAGGTGCACACCTGTTGTAGCTTTTGTGGATGCGTAGCATACAGTTTTGACTTCTCTAAGTGGTACTGGCTAACTGCACACAATAAATCAAACAACTTTGACGCGTTAATCTGGGGAGCTTCAAGCTTTCCTTGTACAAGTTTTTGTTCTAGTTCACGCAACTGATGTACTGCAGCAAATTGCACAAAATCCGAGCATGCATAATCAAGTGGCAAACCATGCCACAGTGCAAGGTCTAACATCCATGAACGCAAATAGGACTGCAACACCTTATTAGTTTCGTCCTTGCAATACTCATCACATAAGACTGCAAGCATATCCATTGCCTGCTGTGCAGACTCCACCCCTACACCGCACAAAAGCTCATAAGCATACACAAACAAAAAGGATAGCGGGGCCTTGGAAATCTTGCATTTTCTAAACTGAGTACGCCAACTAAAGTACGCACGCGCATCCAGATTACTCATATCCTCATACGTGGGGTAATAGCAGGAAAAATGACTGGCGTAGTCACAGTCGTCCTCAAAATCTGCCATAAATAAAGCCTGCTCATAAAACAGCTTGGAGCCACCGTAATGATAACTATGCCAGCCTGCCTGGGTAGCCAAACCGCGCATCTCTAAGATGCGCTGAGGTGTTGGCTCTTGTCTTATTGGCTGATATCTTGCTAGCTGTTGTTTTGACTTTTGTACTGTAAAGACATCTTTCTCGCGTTCCTGCAGCAATTGTCTGCCGGTACGCAAAATAGGTGTATCGCGATATTCTTGCTGGCTAAAAACACTTGATTCACCAGCGGTAATCTGAGCTAAAATATCTCGCGCGATATCTACCGCGCGAGATATAGTATGCTCTGCGGACTCAAAATGATCATACGGATATGTTGGCTTCTTTTCGTACATATGTTCGTATAGTATAGTACATCCGTATGAAAAGAATGTTTATTTCTCGCTCAAACCTTCCTTAATAAAGCTTCCTTGCTCAAGTTCATCAAACGCATGCTCCAGCTCCACAGAGGTATTCATAACAATAGGGCCAGCCCATGCCACAGGTTCTTTCAAGGCCTTGGATGCAATATATAGTACCTGGACCCTATCGGACTCGGCCCTTATAGTTACACCATCTCCAGCAGACAGTTTAACGGCGGTTTTCTCGTCAATATATTCGCCAGAAATAGTGGCGTCCCCCAGCAAAGTAAACAGCATAAGCGAATCATCTTGAGGGGTGGCAATGGTTAGCTCGGCACCCTTATCCAGCTGAATATCATAATAATCCAAAGGCAAATGCTCACTTTGATGACCCTGTTTTCCCTCAAACGAGCCAGCCAAAACACGAACTTTACCACCCTGAACAGCAACCTCTGCAATCTGCGTGTTAGTTATACTGTGGTAGGTTGGCGTGCTCATCTTGTCCCGAGCAGGAAGATTAAGCCACAACTGAACTCCTAACAGGCGATCATGCGCATTGGGAAATTCCTCATGAATGATGCCAGAACCGGAGTTCATCCACTGAACTTCACCTTCACCAATGGAAGCCGCATTGCCCAAGCTATCCCGATGAGAAATCCAGCCTTTAGACATATAACTAATGGTTTCTATGCCGCGATGCGGATGCATGGGAAATCCCGCTTTGTAGTCTTCAGGATTGGTGGAATCAAACGAATCCAACATCAAAATTGGATCAAACTCTTTCACAGTATCCGCGCCTAGTACACGCACCAAATGCACACCAGCTCCATCAATTGCATGGTAGCCTTGAACCTTCTTGATAATAGTCCTCATGATATGTTCCTCCCCTTTATTCTCGCGAGAAACCCCGCGAACTTGCGATACGTCTAAAGAAACTGCACTACAATCACCCTGATAGGTATAATTTGATTGTGCACAATCTATTTACAAGAGATATCCCCCATACGCATCAGAACAAACCACTAGACGATACACGCACGGTTCCTACATATACAAAAACCTCGCACCACAGCGTTGCCGCTATGATGCGAGGAATATGCGATTTAAGAATAACTTAAGCGAGCTTCTCCAAGATTTTTTCGTCAGCCTTATCCCACTTGGGTATAGGACGGAAGAGTTGGAAGAACATGGCTCCCAAAGCAACAAGAGCAATAACTGTCCACAGACCAAAGTGGCCAAAGACAAACAGTTCATACAGCTGGTAAATAATCATACCAACTACCCAACCAAAGCCGCACTCGTAACCAATGGCAAACCAGAACCACTTGGCGTCGTCCATCTGCTTACGAATAGTACCCATAGCAGCAAAGCAGGGAGCATTGAGCATATTGAAGGCAACAAATGCCAGCATAGCACCCAAGTGCAATGTGCCACCAAAGGTAAACATATTGGCAAAGCCATTCCACATGGTTACAGAGTTCTCGCCCGCATCACCCAAACCATACAGTGCACCAAAGGTAGAAACTAAATTCTCCTTAGCGATAAGTGCAGAGATGGATGCAGCTGCTGCCTGCCAAGAATCGTTACCCAAAGGAATGAAGATGGTACCAACCCAGCTACCAACAGCAGCCAACAAGGAGTAATCCATATACTCCTCAGGTGCGCCAGCCATAGCCTCAAGGAAGCCAAAGCCACCGTTGCCGCCATCCCAATTTGCCCAACCAAAACGAGACAAAACCCAGATACCAACAGCAGCCATAAAGATGATGGTACCGGCCTTCTTAACGTAAGCACTTACGCGCTCCCATACATGCAGCCACCAAGACTTAAGTGCTGGGAAGTGATAATCGGGAAGCTCCATAACAAAAGGAGCAGGATCGCCCGCAAAGGGCTTAGTCTTCTTAAGCATAATGGCCGAAAGAATGATGGATAAAAGACCCAAGAAGTAGAACATAGGAGCAATCCACCAGGCATCGGAACCGCCCAGCAAAACACCCATAACCAGTGCAATAATAGGCTGCTTAGCACCGCAAGGAATCATGGTGGCAAGCATTGCGGTCATGCGACGATCATTCTCATTCTCGATAGTCTTAGTTGCCAAGACACCAGGAACACCGCAGCCAGCAGAAACCAACATAGGAATGAAGGACTTGCCGGACAGACCAAAACGACGGAACACGCGGTCCATAACAAAGGCAACACGGCTCATATAGCCGCAGTCCTCAAGGAAGCACAACAATACAAACAAGACAAACATCTGGGGGATGAAGCCCAAAACAGCACCTACACCACCAATAACGCCTTCAATTACCAAAGAGATAACCAAAGGAGAAGCGCCAGAATTTGTAAGCCAAGCCTCTACTGCACCGGGAATAGAAGGAACAAAACCTTCAAAGTCCTCTGCAGCGGGCTCCTCTGCAGAACCTGCAGCTGCTGCTACAAAGTCATCTGCATCAATCTTGGCAATAGTCTGGAGTTCAATGCTCTTATCGGCAGGCATGCCTTCAGCATCAAGCTTGGTTACCACTTCATCATTAACGTCTACCAAGTTACCATCCTCATTATGGATGGGAATATCCTTAGCAACAACACCGGCTTCTTTAGCCTCAGTAGCAAACTTGCTAACAGCTTCGGTGTCCTTCTCAGCAACTGCATCAGCAATACCCTCGGTGTCTATGCCAGCTTCCTGAGCAGCAGCAATAAAGCCTTCTACTTTGTCAGCATAAAACTCGCCATCCCAAGCCTCCTTAGCCTCAGTATAGGCATTGGAACCAGAAGCAGAGATAAAGAAACCGTCACCAAAAAGATTATCGTTAACCCAGTCGGTTGCAGGAGTGCCCACAGCCACAAGAGCAAACCAATACATAAAGGTCATCACAGCAATAAAGATGGGGATACCCAACAAGCGAGAAGTAATAACCTTGTCAATCTTCTGGGAAGTTGTGAGCTGGGCAGGAGCTTTGACTACGCACTCCTCCATAACAGAGCTAATCCACTCATAACGATCAGAGGTGATAATAGACTCAGCATCGTCATCGCGAGCCTCTTCTACGCTGGTGATAAGAGTTTCAATCTTAGCAAGGCGCTCATCAGAAAGACCAAGTGGCTTGATTGCCTCTGCATCACGCTCAAACAACTTAATGGCATACCAACGCAAGGTATTGGGCTCTACATCAGACTTAATCTCTGATGCAATAGCTTCCAAAGCAGACTCAACCTCGGGGGTAAACAGCTTAATGCCCTGGCTTATCTTACCTTGCTTACCAGCAGCAATTGCTGCCTCTACAAGTTCAGTAATGTTGGTATTACGCAGTGCAGAAACCTCAAGAACCTCTACACCTAAACGCTCAGACAACAAAGAGGTATTAATAACATCGCCACGTTCCTTGAGCAAGTCACACATGTTAAGGCCAATGACCACAGGACGACCAGCCTCAAGAATCTGTGTTGCCAAATACAGGTTGCGCTCGATATTAGTTACATCAATAAGGTCGATAATAGCGTCGGGCTTCTCGTTAATTACGAAGTCGCGCGAAACTACCTCTTCGGGAGAGTAAGGACTCAAGGAGTAAATACCGGGAAGGTCGGTAAACAGAACGCTCTTATTCTTCTTCCAGGTAGCCTCTTTTTTCTCGACCGTAACGCCAGGCCAGTTGCCAACATAGCCATTTGAGCCGGTAAGCTCATTAAAAAGCGTGGTTTTACCGCAGTTAGGGTTACCAGCAAGTGCAATATTAATCGTATCTGCCATAATTCCCTACCTACGCCTTTACAACAATGTCGCTTACTTCAATTACCTGAGCCTCGTCCTTGCGCAGAGTCAGCTCATAACCACGTACGGTCACCTCGATTGGATCCCCAAGTGGTGCAACCTTATGAACAAGAACCTTAGTTCCTTTAGTAAGGCCCATGTCCATAATGCGGCGCTTAATAGCACCCGTACCGGCAAGCTTGACTACCGTGCAAGACTCACCAACATGTACGTCGCGAAGTGTTGGCATTTTCCTTCCTTCCATCGCGTTTAATAAACAAATTGCATTAGCTCACATAAATATGGGAAGCCATTTTGCGGTCAAGTCCAAAGGTTGAACCTTTGACACCTACCACTACATCGCCATTAACGCGCGATACAATTTTGACTTCAGCTCCCTCTACAAACCCGAGCTCCGAAAGATGTTGACGAATAGATTGCCCACCTTTAACACGTGCAATATGCACGGCCTCTCCATCGTGGACGAGCGACAAGGGCATTTGCGGTGCGATAGAAGCAGAAGTTGGTGCTGTATCAGCATGGTTGTCATTCATATCTGCTCCCAACAAGCATTCGGTATAGTAAATCAACAGAAGAAAGTTGAAGTTTGTTAACTCAATCTAAGTTCTGATGTTAACCCGATTAAACATTAATGGCAACTATGGTTAACTAATTTTTATGTGTTGTTTCACACACAAATTAAATACGTTACTTTCTAACTTCATCTGAACACTTAGTTTTATGTTTCAAGTTCAGCTGCGCTTGTTTAGAGCACGTGTTTAGATATGTAAACCTCACCACCAAGGCAAGAAAAACACCAAACGCAATTCCACTCAAGTCAATACATATATCACGTAGACTTCCTTCTCTACCTGGCACAAAAAGCTGAATGGTTTCATCAATGCACGGAACTGCAAGAAGGTACATCACAGCTAAAAGACGACCGTGGCACTTATACCTTTGAAAAATAAAGTGTCTACTAGCAACTAATCCCAAAACACCCAACACACTATATTCCAAGAAGTGAGCAAACTTACGAACAATAAAAGTCGCATTACTCCACTGCAGGCCTACAAAATTAAGTAGTGGTACCGCATATTCAACCACCCTGTTGCTCTGGGCGGTTGAAGCCTCTCCTATCACAAGCGAGTTTCCCCAAATAAAGAGTGTCCACAGCAAAAGAAGAATAAACGGTACCGATGCAAGCATGTGCTGTTTTGTATTAGGTATCATGTATACAACCTTACTTATTCATATATATCGCTACGAGTAGCTATTATTAAGAATACCTACCGTACATTATTAGTATTCCGTATTGCTTTTATCGGCTACGCGGTAAAATTAGAAAAGACAAACTTTGGTAGATTCGCTAAAAAACAACGCTCGCGAATCATCTACCTCCGGTAATCGAAAAAACCGTTACCTCATCCTCTACCTCTATAGGCAACTGATATATTTGCGCTTACATCTACAGAGTCAAACTGCAGAGAAGCTAGGTGAACCATGAATGCGGTAACCATTTTAGAAGGTCAAAAGTCTGATTCCACTACGGATTCTTTGGTAGTGCTTCCCCGCATGGAGGGCGAGACAGGCTCCGCCTACGCCTATCGTGTATTGGAATATAACATCCTCATGTTGCATATGGCTCCTGGCGCATGGGTACGTGAGCGCCTTATTGCCGATAAACTCGCGGTATCACGCACGCCTGTCCATGAGGCGATTGGTCTTCTGCGCGATAGGCGTTTAGTTGATGTAGCCCCTCAAAGCGCAACGCATGTCTCGCTCATTGATATAGATACTTTACGACAAGGCATTTTTTTACGATCTGTTGTTGAACCTGTCGTTGTGTCTCAGTTGGTAGGCAATGTATCGAGCGAACTATTGCAAAAACTTGCAGCCAATATTCGCGTACAAAAACAGCTGGTAGAAAGCTCTGCAGATATCTATTTATATACACAAGTAACAAGTGAATTTTGGGAACTTTTATATGTAGCTGCTCACAAGGATTACTTGTGGGAGCTGCTCTACCAAGCAACAGTACCTCTGGAGCGTTTGCGTTACATCTTACTTCTTAACAAACTGGTAGAGCCTAATACACAATACTGCCAGCAGCTCTATAAATACTTATACCTAGGCAATAATGACACCATAGGTATTAATCAAGCCATTCAAGCAGAGATTAACAGTTCCATCCAAGAACTTGACGTGGTGATGGAACGTTTTCCCCAATACTTTATCAAGGACGCTACCGTAGCGTAAGTCACGCCACACCCGTATAGCACATCTACAAAAATCTCGCAGCTCAACCACTTGAACTGCGAGATTTTTTGATAGTTATTGCCTTGATTTAGAGCTAAAAGTTCTACAGTGTGCGCAGTGAAACTTCCTTGAGCTGCTTGGTAGAAACCTCACTAGGTGCAGCACTCATAAGATCAGAGCCAGAGCTGGTCTTAGGGAATGCCATGACATCGCGAATGGAATCTGATCCAGTAAGCAGCATGCAAACACGATCCAATCCAAGAGCAAAGCCACCCATGGGAGGAGCACCAAATTCTAAAGCCTCCATAAGGAAGCCAAACTGCTCATGCGCGGACTCCTTGGTAAAACCAAGTTTCTCAAGAATGCGCATCTGAAGTGAAGCGTCATGAATACGCATGCCACCACCACCCGCTTCATAGCCATCCATGACAAAGTCATAAGTATGAGAACCAATAGCTAAAGGATCCGTGTCCAAAAGTTCAATTTGATCCTCAAGAGGCTGTGTAAAGGGTTGGTGTTCTGCAGCATATGCTTTGCGATCCTCGTCCCAATGGAACAAGGGGAAGTTAACAACCCACAAAAAATCATGCCCGTCACGCGGCACCTCTAAAACGTTAGCCATATGCGTACGCATGCCACCCAAAATGGTGTCTGTATCTAGACGGCTACCAACCGCAAACATAACCAAATCACCAGGCTCTACGTTCATAACTTCACGTAAGCTTGCCATTTCCTCGTCTGAGAAGAACTTAACAATAGGACTCGTAACAGAGCCATCCTCACGAAATGCAATGTAAGCCAAGCCCTTAGCACCAAAACCTGCTGCAATATCTGCAAGTTTATCAATCTGCGCACGTGGCCATGTTCCAGCACCCTTTGCATTAATAGCCTTTACATACTGCCCATCAGTGGTAGCAGCACTACCAAACAGCTTAAATTGCGAATTTGCAAACACATCACTTACATCATGCAAGGTCATGCCAAAACGTGTATCGGGCTTATCAACACCATAGGTATCCATAGCATCCCAATAAGAAATACGACGCAAGGGCGTAGGCATATCAACACCCACCTTGGCAAAAGCGCTTGACAAAACCTCTTCCAAAGATGACATAACATCATCTTCGGATACAAAGCTCATCTCTATATCTACCTGGGTAAACTCCGGCTGGCGATCTGCACGCAAATCCTCATCACGGAAGCACTTTGCCACCTGATAGTAGCGCTCAACGCCACCAATCATCAGCATTTGCTTAAGCAACTGAGGAGACTGAGGTAAGGCATAAAAATGACCTGGTTGTACACGACTAGGTACCAAGAAGTCACGAGCACCTTCAGGTGTGGACTTAAACAAAGCAGGAGTCTCTACCTCCATAAAAGCCTGGTCATGTAAGGCTTGGCGCATGGCAAAGGTAAAGTCGGAACGCAATTGTAAATTGCTCATCATATGAGGACGGCGCAGGTCCAAATAGCGATAGCGCAAGCGCACATCCTCAGAACTGTCCAAACGGTCCTCTATGGGGAAAGGAGGTGTCTTTGAAGTATTAAGCACCTCAATTTTGGACACCAATACCTCAATATCGCCCGTCTCTAGCTTGGGATTACTCATACCTTCAGGACGACTACGAACCACACCCACTACCTTAATGGGCCACTCAGAGCGGACCTTCTCGGCCTGATGAAACGCTAGGCCACCAGAATGATCGGGGTCAAAAGAAATCTGTGTCACACCCGCACGGTCGCGCAAGTCAATAAAGATAAGACCACCATGATCGCGGCGACGCCATACCCAACCGGTAAGGGTTACGGTTACACCAATATCAGATGCGCGGAGTTGGCCACAATCGTGTGTGTGCATAGAGTGCATAGTATTCCTTTCGTCTGGATCACCCCGTGTCGGTACGGATGACCATTGCCCTCAGACGGCGCAACAAGCGTAGACTGCGTTGGTTGCGCACATTTTTTCTATGGTATCAGCATAGATGAGCTTAAGTGACCGCAGACCAAAAGAAACGAAACCTTTACGAACCGCGTTACCTTCTACCAGACTTACTATCCCGTTTCCCGAGAAGGTCAAACAATCGTGAAAGACAGGTGAATATAGCGGTAGGATTTGTGTAATGGAAGTTGTCCCTACGAAGAAAGGACCAACCATGGGAAAGAGGGCAAGCGAGACTCTGGATTTGGATTACGATGCACTGGTAGATTACCTCCATGCCAAACACTCTATTTATATGAAGGTTGGCAGTTCGATGTATTACCTTACCGATGCAAACTTCCAGGCATGGAGGGCTCAGGATACCAGTAAACGTAACGAGAAGAATCACTACATCGATTGCAGCGATCTTGTATCTACAGTAGATGAATTTCTTGTTGTCCCCTTTATTGGTGGCAACACCATCAAGGACGTATTTGACTCTGCCAAGTTCTACGCTTCAATAAAAGGCGAGAAGGAATAGCGTGATTTTAGACGTATAGGAAATTATACGATGTATGAGGTGTTGACGTAGGTCAACACCTCTTTTTTAATCTGTGTTTTATTGAGCAGGACGCGTTGCCTCATCAGATTCAGCAACTTCATTTTGTCCCATCACAATGTAGTCATTATCTCGCTCGAGTTCAGGCAAGTACTTTTCCAAGCCAGACTCAGACGCAATCTTATGAGGCGACTTGCGAGAATATGCATTCACCAAAGCAGCAGACTTCTTAATGGCATTAATGGTGCCAGCACCTGCAATACAACCGCCCGGACACGCCATGCCTTCAAGTAAATACCCGTCATACTGACCCTTAATGGCCGCCTTCATAAGTGAGCGGCATGCTTCCAAACCATCTGCGGTCTGAACATTAACTTCTCTATCTGGGTACTCGGATACAATAACGTTCTTTACCGCCGCAGCTACACCACCAGAAACTGCAAATGCACGACCATCATGAGAAGCTACATTAAAGTCAGACTTGTTATCATCTGCCAAACTGCTGTAATCAATATGCTTGGCTTCCATCATGCCAGCAAGCTCTTCAAAAGTGAGAACAAAATCTACTTCCGAACGCACGGATTTTCTCATTGCTTCAAGCTTCTTTGCAGAACAGGGACCCACAAAGACAATCTTTGCATGAGGGTGTTCACGTCTAATCATACGTGCAGTAAGTGTCATGGGAGTAAGGGCCATACTTACCTTATCTGCATGCTCAGGGAATTCCTTTTTAGCCATAACTGACCAAGCAGGACAACATGACGTTGCCATAAAAGCTTGCTTTTGAGGCACTTCTTCCAAAAACATATGTGCCTCTTCTACAGAACACAAATCTGCACCTAAGGCAACTTCTTCTACTCCGCCAAAGCCCAGTTGTTTAAAAGCCTCACGCAGTTTACCTACGTTACCCTTGCCGCCAAACTGCCCTACAAAAGAAGGGGCGACAGCAGCAATAACTTCTTCTCCATAATGCATGGCCTGAATAACTTGAAAAATCTGGCTTTTATCCGCGATAGCACCAAACGGACAATTAACCAAACACTGACCACAGGAAACGCATTTATTGTAATCAATATCTGCATGACCATTTTTGTCAGAAGAAATGGCGTGCATCCCGCAGGCGGCAGCACAAGGACGTTCTTGGTGAGCAATGGCATGATATGGACATACATCAAAACAACGACCACACTTGATACATTTTTCCTGATCGATATAAGCTTTTTTGTCCACAAAGCTAATGGCACCCTTAGGGCAAATCTCGCGACACGGATGTGCTAAGCAGCCTTGACAACCATCCGTTACACGATAAACGTTATCTGCACAGGCATTACAAGCAAACTTAATGATATTAATTAAGGGAGGTTCATAATAGGTCTCTGGCTTAAGCGCATCCTCAATACCATCGGTAAGTGGGGCAGGCTTATCCACACCCTGTAACGGTAATCCTAACGCTAAGCGAATGCGTTCTGCCACAATTGCGCGCTCAAGAAAAACACTCTCGCGATAGGTAGCAATCTCACCTGGAATAATCTTGTATGGCAACTCTTCTAACCTGGTAGTCTCATCCTTTGCATTGCCATACGCAACAGCTGCAACCTCTCTAAAAACATTACGGCGAATTTCCGTCAAATTGGTATATACACCGCGCATAGTGTTACTCATGTATCTCTCCTCCCCTTTAGATCCATGAGCCAGATGAACTTACATCATAGCAAGGCAAGATACAGTTAGACGGATATAACCAACCCATGTTGAAATGTGCAGGTAGTGTTAAGTCTCAAAAATTTTGTAACATTGAAATATAACGATATTATCGAAGTTCGAAGGTCTTACGAATTTCAATTACTGCTGTTCGGAGAAACCATGTTTGGCTTTGATTCTAGCGAGAAGAACAATCGTAATCCAAAAGTACCTGTCATGCCCGAAATATCACAGGGAAATCCTTACGCCCCCTCTGATAATGCTATCCCCGATGAATTTTTAAACGACCCAGAAGGTCGTGAGGCATATGAATCACTCATGCGCCATCGTGCAGCACGTAAACGCAAAAAACTGATTCACCTAGGCATTGCGGGAGGCATAGCTCTTACTATACTTACAATCATTGCTTTTACCGTGCTCCAACCAAAGCAAAAACTAGAGGCTCCTCTAGGAACTGCTTTTGTAGAGCGTACTAATTTTACCGAAGCGGTAAGTGCGACAGGCACTGTTCAACCCGTAAGCTCATACGTGGTAACACCCGAAGTAGACGGTATCATCCAAGATGTTTCTGTTGCTGAGGGATCTTCTATTAAAAAAGGTGACTTTCTCTTTAACTTAAAAAATGACGCTCTAGATAAGGCGGTGCGTGATGCCCAACAACAGCTCCGCACTGCACAGGCAGATTTAGAGAGGGCAAAGGCTAATCTTAGTGCAGCCCAATTAGCACCAACTCCAACCGTAGATGACATCCAAGAAGGCACACAAAACAATTTGGGTGGACCTGGATCTACTTCGGACGCAGAATCATCAGTACAGGCTGCACAAGCTGCAGTTGATACTGCTCAAAATGCCTATAATGACGCCGTAGCAACCGCTGCAAAGCGAAAGGTAGTTGCTCCTGCAGATGGCAATATTATTGTCATGAACGCAGTAAATGGCGCTGGTATTGGTGCTGAATCTGGAAAGGGAGGCCTTAATCCTAATACCAACAACAGCAGCCTGATTACTATTGCTGACCTTTCAAAAATGACCGTAACCATACAAGTTAATGAAGTAGACATTTCAAAGATACAGGTTGGTCAAAAAGCACGCGCGAGTTTCTCAGCATTGCCTGAGGTGAGCTGTGAGGCCCAAGTAACACGTATTGCTACAGTTTCCAATGGCTCTAATGAAGGCGTAACTGCAAGCTTTACAGAAGGCGCTATTGTTACCTATTCTGTAACACTGCTTATAGATAAACCAGATGCCCAGCTTAAGCCTGGTATGTCTACTACTGTTGACATCTTACTGCAAGATATCCCCGATGTTTTATGCGTTCCTAGCCAGGCAATCATGACTGACGAGGCAGGCACCTATATAAACTCCGTCACGTTTGACAATAACAATAAGCCCTCATTTAAGCGTGTGGAAGTAAAGGTAGTTGCACAAAGCTCTACCACAGCCGTTGTTGAAGGTTCCGAAGTAAGTGAAGGTATGCAGATACAAATTTCTGGCGACCCAAATGGCGTTGGCAACGAAGCTGGATTTGATAGCGGCATGGATGGCAGTGGTATGTTTGCAGATGACGAACAATATGATGCAGGAGCTGACACCAATGCTCCTGTAAGTGTTGGCGCCAAGAAATAAGGTGTCGTAATATGCCTAAGGTTATTCAAGCCACAAACCTCCACCGCATATACGAAACAGAGGCCAGCTATACCTATGCCTTGCGTGGTGTCTCCTTAGCTGTCGAGAAGGGCGAGTTCTTGTGCATTATGGGGCCTTCAGGTTCTGGCAAGTCTACCCTCATGAACATTTTGGGTTGCTTAGACAAACCCACCCATGGCTCCTACAAGCTGGAGGGTTTGGAAATTTCCAACCTCTGCGATGATGACTTGGCAGAAATTAGAGCTACCCGTCTTGGCTTTGTTTTTCAGTCTTTTAATCTTTTGCCACGTACCACCGTCATGCGCAATGTCATGCTGCCACTCATCTACTCATCTATTTCCCCGCGCGAACGAGAAATCCGTGCATGGAAAGCCCTTCATGCCGTAGGTCTACCCGAAAAGTACTACGATCACAAATCTAATGAGTTGTCAGGAGGACAGGTTCAACGTGTGGCCATTGCACGTGCACTGGTCAATAATCCAGCAATTATCTTGGCAGACGAACCTACGGGTAACTTGGATTCCAACACAGGCACCATGGTGTTAGAAACCTTCCATACCATGCGCGAACAAGGCAAAACCATTGTGCTTATTACTCATGATCCAGAAGTAGCGCAATGGGCAGATCGTACCGTTCATATCCGTGACGGCAAACTTCTTACCGATATTCAAGAACAACACTTTGTTGCAAATCACAATCTCAGGGAGGTCCACAATACATGAGATTTCGCGACCTTCTTATAGAAACCTTCTCGGCACTTGATTCCAATCGTGGCCGCAGCCTTCTTACCGTCTTGGGTATTGTCATTGGCATTGCAGCAGTTATTGCCATGACAGCCTACATCGAAGGCGCAAAGGTTGGCATGGTATCTCAAATGGGATTTAACCAAGCAAGACTAGTATCCATTCAGGTTTATTCCGGACATGCACTCAACCAAAATGATCTTACCAAGCTCAAAGAACAAAACCCTGCTTTTGAATTTGTAACTGGTATTTCCTACGGCAGTAGCAGCATAAGTAATGGTACTAAGCAGATTAATCCCAGTGTAATAGGCTGTAACGCCGAGTACTTTACTGTCATGGGCCTTGAGGCGCTTGCTGGAGAGCTTATCTTGGATAGTGACGTTGCATCATCTGCCATGCGTGTCGTTATCGATAAGAGCATTGCAGATAAACTATTTGGCTCAAATGAGGAAGCCATAGGAAAAACTTTGCATATTGACAACGATAACTATCGTGTTGCTGGCGTAGTTAAAAGCCAGATGACACAAGGCGATGGCATGATTTACATACCACAGACTACCTTTTCATCGCGTATGTCTGGAAGCAAGCGCATTGATGCTGCATATGGTCTTGCTCGTGAAGGGACTGACATGAGTGAGATTTCTCATCAGACTCGTAACTGGCTTAAGAGCTGGTTAAATTTGTCCGAGGAACGTGCACAGGACTCGATTTACGTTATCACCATGGAAGAAACCATCAAACAGCTTAACGCTGCTTTAGGAACATTCCAGCTGCTTATGACTGCTGTTGCTAGCATCTCTTTGCTAGTTGGTGGCATTGGTATTATGAACATGATGATTACAAATGTAACCGAGCGCATTCATGAAATTGGCCTTCGTAAAGCATTAGGTGCACGAGCAGCAGATATTACAAAACAATTCCTATTGGAATCTATCTTAATTTGCATAGTAGGTGGCATCTTTGGTATTGCCATTGGCTATGTTGGTGCAATGGCTCTGGGCAGTTTTGGTGGCTTGTTTTTTGGAACCGACCAGGCCATTACTCCTATTATTCCACCCATGGCCGTAGTTGCAGCTACCACCACCTGTGTTTTTATTGGTATTCTCTTTGGCTGGTGGCCTGCACGCCGTGCAGCTAAACTCGACCCTATAGAGTCCCTTAGATATCAATAAACTCCGCACCGTACATAAGCTTAATAACCTCATCCACCAGATTATCTTTGGCAACGCTTATTTGTTCGTGTGTATTCATATCACGCAGAGTATAGGTATTGTTAGTAACCTCATCCGCACCGATAACAACACACACAAGCGCATGGAGTTTATCGGCCTGTTTAAATTGACTTTTAAGTGAGCGCCCTTGATAGTCTGCTTCTACACGCAAACCAGCGTCACGCAAGGTTAATGTGGCATCAAAAACAGCACTACGCTGCTCTGGAGCAGCACACGCAACATATACGCATGTAGGCTCGTCACCCGCCAAATCTACGCCCTGAGCTGCCAGCGCTAATGCAATGCGCTCAAAACCAACAGCAAAGCCAATGCCAGGCGTAGGCTTACCTCCCTCAAGTTCTACCAAGCCATCATAGCGACCACCACCGCCAATAGCGCCAACATCATCAACATTAACAACTTCTACCTCAAAGACTGTACGAGTGTAATAGTCCAGTCCGCGTACAAGCGTAGGATCTTCTACATATGAAATACCCGCAGCATCCAAATAGGCTTTTACTTGGGCATAGTGCTCGGCACAGTCTTCACATAGGTTGTCTGATATCAATGGCGCAGACTTCATAACCTCATGACAGCGTTCATTTTTGCAATCAAAACTGCGCAAAGGATTAAGCTCTGCACGCTCCAGGCAGTCTGCACACATCTCATCTTTATGATCGTAGATAAACTGTTTGACCTTCTCACGATATGCAGGACGACAATGAGAATCGCCCATAGAGTTGATATACAAGCGTAGTTTGGACATGTCAAAGCCCAAACGATGGTAGAACTCCATAAGAATGATGATACATTCTGCATCCGCTGCAGGATCTGGAGCTCCCAGCCACTCAAGACCTACCTGATGGAACTGACGCAAGCGACCCTTTTGAGGACGCTCGCCGCGAAACATAGACTCTGCATACCACAGCTTTGCTGGAGAAGAACCTTGAGGCACTAAGTTATTCTCTACAACGGCACGAACAACCCCGGCAGTACCTTCTGGGCGCATAGCGAGGCGCTGACGTGGCTTGAGGCTCTTCTCGCTACCATCCCCAAGAAGTTTTTCAAACAAAGCACCCGAGATAACGCGAAACATTTCCTTACGGACAACATCTGTGGATTCACCAATGCCATGAACGAAGGTGTCTACCTGCTCAAGTGCCGGAGTTTCTATCATGTCAAACCCGTAGGTATCAAATAGCTCATGCGCAACAGCCTGCATATACTGCCAAGCGCGCATATAGCCGCCATATAAATCTTCCGTACCTTGAACCTTCTGAGCCATGGTGACTCCTCTCTTTGCGCCTTCAGCGCAATTTGTAACATGGCCACAAACGCACAAGCGAGCGCCCTTTGCGTCTTCCATGTTGATTGAGGATGAAGTATACCCCTAAAGGGGTTCTTTACGTCGATCGTTTGTTTGCTCCACGAGCGTCTTATAAAAGCTCTCGATAACGCTCCATACATGATCTGTTTTTAGCCACGCCGCCGAAACTTTAAAATGTGCATGGCTGGATAACTCAATGGTACGCAAGTCTGGATTAGGACTGGAGCCCATCTTTACCTTAACCATTTCTTTGGGGCAAAATGCGGCACCTACACCGTGCTGAGCCAACGCAAAAAGGGTTTCTGAGTTGGTGGAGTACACCGCAACATTGGGTCTAAAACCTGCACGCTCAAATTCAAGACGTGCAATTTTTCCAGGAACATCTTTCTCGCCCAGAAGCAAGTAAGGCAAGTCCTTAAGCGCTTTGAGACTGCCTGTACGCTCCACCTCTGCTACTTTGGACTGCATGTCATCTCCATAGAGTGAATGCAGCAGCTGGTTAGATACTACCAATACGATATTCTCTTCGTATAAGTCACGAACAACAAGTTGAGGCTGTACAGAACTAATAGTGCTCACCGCCATATCTATGCGGCCTTCCTTAAGAAGTTCGAGAAGCTCTGTGTTCTCGCCCTCATAAATGCGGACACGAATATTAGGATACTTGTTGCGATAACGCGTAATAGCATCCGGCATAATCATGTGCCCGCGTGTGGAGGCAATACCCACACCCAACAGACCTCGTTTATCGCCCGCAATCTCATCAAAAACATGGCGCAAATCACGTTCTTCGTTCCTAAAGCGACGTGCAAAACTCAAAAACTCTTGACCAGAAGCCGTAAGGGAAAGAGGAACTCTGCGATTAACCAGTTTTACGCGCAGCTCTTTTTCCAGAGAAGCAATATGTGCAGAAAGTGTTTGCTGGGTAATATGTAAGCGTTTTGCAGCCTTGGTAAAACTCTGCTCTTCTGCAAGAGCCACAAAGTAATCCATGCTTTGGAAATTCATACACGCCCCTTTTTACAAACCGTTTATAGACCATATCTAACCATTCATACATTGTTTTAAGCTACATTGCATACTCATTTCCCGTTGACTATGGGTTACAAGTGCTTTTTGTAACTCATATCAATATTAACAGTTGGACTCGCTGCATCATGGCACGTATCTTAACTGTTGCAAAGAAAAAACCAAGCACCTGGGAGATGCAGTCGCTTTATGATAGAAACGATAGTACTTATCGCTTTCGCGTCTATTTTGATTTCCGGAATCATTATTGGCACCCCCCTTCTTACCTCACTTCTTATTGGCTTAGCACTGTTTGCTGGCTATGGCCTGTGGCGAGGGCACTCTACTCAAGAATTAGTACGCATGGCCTTGTCTGGTGTTAAGACGGTTTCACATGTGCTTATTCTTTTTGCCATTATTGGTATGCTTACCGCCACATGGCGTGCTGCTGGCACAATCCCCTTTATTACAAGTTGGTCTGCAGCACTGGTTAAGCCTTCCACTATTGTTGTTACCTCATTTTTGATTTGCTGCGGCATGAGTTTCTTGTGCGGAAGTTCTTTTGGTGCTGCGGCAACCGCTGGTGTTGCCTGCTTTACCATTGGCGAAATTATGGGTGCAAACACCTCAGTTTTGGGCGGTGCTATTTTAAGTGGTTGCTTCTTTGGTGACCGCTGCTCCCCCATGAGCTCTTCTGCTGCCTTAGTTGGGAATCTTACTCGCACAAATGTTCAAGAAAATATTGGACGCATGATGCGCAGTGCAGCTGTCCCTCTTATCTTAAGTTGCATTATCTTTGCTGCACTAGGCATGAGCAACAGCACTGCCACCACTACACCCAACTTTAGCCAGGCGTTTAGCTCCACCTTTGTGCTGTCCCCCATCGTTTTAATTCCTATTGTTATTGTATTGATCTTCTCTTTTGCACATGTAAGCGTAAAGAAAACTATGCTGGTAAGCCTTGCTAGCGCTATTGCAATTTGTATCTTGGTACAACACATGAGCATTTTGGATATTCCTAGCATGCTTTTGTTTGGCTTTAAGACATCCGATCAAACCATTGCAAGCATGGTTAATGGTGGCGGCATTGTAAGCATGTTTCATCTTGCCTGTATTGTAAGTGTTGCATCTACGTACTCGGGTATTTTTAATGGCACGGGTCTTCTTGACAAACTGCGCTGCACGGTCAAAAAGATTTCCAAGCGCACTACGCCCTTTATTGGTGTTTTACTCACGGCCATTATTACTGCAATCATTGCATGCGATCAGGTGGTGTGCATCATGCTTACTGCCCAGTTATGCGATGGCTGTGAGGGTTCTGGCAGTGCGCTTGCTTTAGACATAGAGAACAGCAGCGTTATCATCCCCGCATTGGTGCCTTGGTCTACTTCTGTCATTGGAATACTTGCCTTTGTTGGCGCACCTTCTACAAGCATTTTATTTGCACTGTATGCAATCCTCGTTCCCGCATGGACTGTTGCGCTTTCCGTCTACGAGTACCACCATCCAGAATTTGTAGAGTCAAAAAGTGGCCAGCTTATGGGTCTTAATCGCTGCGACGATATTCGCTTAGTTGGCGAGAGTATGGCAGCCTAAGTCCACATAGCTCACCTTAAAAACTATAAAAAGCCCGGCTGCCTGCAATAAGCAACCGGGCTTTTGAGGTATATCTTATATACATTTGCTAAAACTACTTGCTATGACTAAGCACTCTTCATAACAACAGAGCGAACAACGCCTGCCGTGTGATCACAAGCATCCACACACTTCTCCATAATCTCAAACATTCTTACCCAAGCAAGGGTATACCTACCTGCTTCCTCATCATTAAACAGACGACGCATGGCGTTTTGATAAATTACATCGCCCTCATCTTCTACGCTACCAATTGCAATAGACATCTCCATTACCACTGTATCAGTCTTATAGTTAGGCAAATGATCAATCATGGTTTTAACTTCGTCTATTGCACGCTTAGTAAGACGAGCTATCTGAGGTGCTTCCTTACGCATGTCAGCAATGTTAAACAGGTCAAAACGCAGAGTAGCGGCATTCATGTTATCGATAATATCATCCATAGCAAACGCCAAAGCAGAAATATCTTCTCGCTCAAACGGAGTGATAAAGGAAGAGTACAGCTCCTTAAGAATATGAGAAACCTTCTGATCACATTGATTCTCATACACCTTCATCTGGGGAATGTGGGACTCCGACTCGGGGTAATTCTCAAAAATGTTTACATACTCGTCAGCCGCATCAGAAAGCGTCTGAGCAAGATCCTTGAGCATGGTATAGAACTGATCTTCTTTCTTCATGCGAGGCATGTGTTCTCCTTAGAACAGAATGAGGAATACCTTAGCAAGTGCAAAACCAATAAAGCCACATCCAGGAAACGTAAAGAGCCAAGCAAAGACCATTTCCTTCGCAACACCCCAGTTAACCGAACGGGGATTCTTTGCAGCGCCTGCCCCCATCATAGCAGCAGACGACGTATGTGTAGTAGAAACAGGTAAGCCGGTAAGTGTAGCCAAAAGCAGCGCTGCCGTAGCGCTTAATGAAGCTGCAAAGCCTTGGTACTGCTCAAGCTTTACCATATCCATACCAACTTTTTTGATAATGCGCTTACCGCCAATTGCGGTACCAATTGCCATAATGCCCGCGCACAAAACCATGAGCCACAGCGGGAAAGTTGCACCCTCTGGGCTAAGCCCTTGCGAGAAAAGCACAGCAAGCATGGCGGTGGACATGAACTTCTGTCCATCCTGAGCACCGTGCATGGTAGCCATACCAGCAGCACCGACTACCTGCATTTTACGGAACCACTCATTTGCTTTTATGCGATCCATATTGCGACATATGGGCGGAATAATCTTAGAAAGCGCCCAACCAGAGAAGAAACCCAATAGTGTGGAGAGAAGCAGACCATACACAACCTTAATCCACTCATGGGCATTGACACCACCAAAACCACCATGAACCGCCAAGGCAGCACCAGTTAAACCAGCAATCAATGCATGGCTTTCCGATGTAGGAATGCCAAAAACCCACGCAATGGATGCCCAGGTTACAATACCCACCGTTGCAGCCGCCAAGGCAATCAATGCTGCATGCGTATCTCCACCAAAATCCACCATGCCACTCATGGTGTTAGCTACCGCGGTAGAAATAAACGACATGCCAATAAGGCCCACAAAATTGCATGCAACACTCATAGCAATTGCGGAGTCTACATTAATTGCACGGGTTCCAACGGGCTCAGCAATTGCATTTGCAGCATCGGTTGCACCGTTAACAAAAATGGTGCCCAATACCAAAAACATAACAAGTGCCAAAAAGGGATTGGTCTGGAGCATGCCAATAAATTGCCCAAAATCAATCATATATGCTACCTCTCCAAAGATTGGACGGCGTGTGGTAAAAAGAGCCGCTGTGCAAGTGTACGGTATGAAACCCCACTTAACAAGAGCATAAATCACTTTTGCCGTTATTTGTATTATCACACTGCACAGAGAGTTTTATTGCATAAAAACAAAGATGTTTCACGGTTTTAAACGCATGCATGCTATTGGCTGTATTACTGGCGATAATAGCTCAAAAAGTCAGTAATCTTACCCATCGCATCTTCCAGTGTTTGCAAACGAGGCAGATATACAATACGGAAGTAACCAGGAGTTTCCCAGTTAAAGCCCTTACCATGCACAATAAGAACCTTCTTTTCACGAAGCAAATCAAGGGCAAATTGCTCGTCATCGGTAATGTTAAAGCGTTTGGGATCTAACCTAGGGAAGGTATAAAAAGCTGCCTTTGGCTTAACCACACTTACACCAGGGATTTCCTTAAGAGCGTTATATACATATTCGCGCTGCTCATACACGCGCCCACCAGGAACCAGGTAATCCTTCACACTTTGATGGCCTCCCAGAGCTGTTTGAACAATAGACTGCGCTGGAACATTTGAGCACAAACGCATGTTAGACAGCATATTAATGCCCAGCATAAGGTCGCGGGCCATGCGCTTATTACCAGAAAGCGACATCCAACCAATACGATAACCGGCCACCATATGGGACTTAGAAAGACCGTTATAAGTAATGCAAAATAAATCTGGCGCAAGGGATGCAATGGAAATGTGCTCTTCTCCATCCATTACCAAGCGATCGTAAATCTCGTCAGATAAAATGATGAGCTGATGCTCACGAGCAATCTCTACAATCTCCTCAAGCAGCTCACGCGAATACAGCGCGCCCGTAGGATTGTTGGGATTAATGATTACGATAGCCTTGGTGTTTGATGTAATCTTGGCACGAATGTCATCCAAATCTGGATACCAATCGGCTTGCTCATCGCACAAATAATGCACAGCCGTACCACCAGCCAACGTAGCACACGCTGTCCACAGCGGATAATCAGGGCTGGGAATCAAAATCTCATCGCCTGTATCCAGTAGTGCAGACATGGTCAGGTTAATGAGCTCGGAGACACCATTTCCCGTATAAATATCCTCCATCTGTACATTAGGAATATGCTTAATTTGGTCATATTGCATGATTGCTTTGCGTGCCGAGAAAAGTCCTCGACTTGCAGAATAACCCTCGGTATCCGTAAGCTGATCACGCATGTCCGCAACCACTTCATCTGGCGCACGGAAGCCAAAGGGCGCAGGATTACCAATGTTGAGTTTCAGTACATGGATGCCCTGATCTTCCATTCGGTTGGCTTCATCTACCACCGGACCACGGACGTCATACAAAACGTTATCCAGCTTGGTAGATTTCTTAAATTCACGCATGATGGGTGCCTCCGAAGGACCAGATTGCTGCAACACCGTTAGTACGGTATGTTGCTTGGTTGTTCTTCTTTGTATATTGGAATTGTCTGAGCTATTTGTATTCTCTAAACTGCTTGAATCTCCATTAACCTGCACTATAGGAGATATAGATTGTGATGTTACAGACGCTCCCGAAGGCTTGGAATTAAATGAAGTAATGCCCATAGGTGTACCATACTCAAGCCAACTTGAACTCACTTCAAGCTCACGCGCCAAAAAGTCCAAGGTTTCCTGACGCGGAAACGTTTTTCCACTTACATATTGCGAGAGCTGACTCTTTCCAAGTTTGACACCCTTATCTGCTGCCATGCGAATGAGATCTACTTGTTTGAGCGATTTGTTTAACATTGCCTGTTTAAGGCGTGTTGCAAAAGTTGTTTGCATGTCACTCCAAAATTACTGACATATACGTTGGTGCTACACATCTATGAACAAATATGAGCATAAGTTCAACATGTAACACAATCCCAAGCTTATAAAGCCATAAAAGTTCAAGTTAACGTACACAAGTTCAACTTAGAAGTGAGAATAGCACTAAGAATTAATCAGAAGTTCAAGAAAGTTCAATTATTGAATGAATTCGCAGAACTACTCATGGTCTCCACGATTAGAGAGTTTTGAAGCGCCTATATTTGCTGCAGTGGGCTTCTCGGCTGCAAGAGCACTTGCCGCATCAGCTGCCTTATCAGAAATAGAATCAATCTTTTGAATGATTTGGTTCCAACCATCAAAGCCAGTTAGTCCATACAGTTGAGAAGCCGCTGTTTTGGCAGCAGCCATATTGCCAGACTGCATGCCTTGGTTAAGTACCTCTTGCAACACTGCAAGCGACATGTCAGAAGCTCCATACTGTTCATGGGTACGCTTAAGACGAGCGGCAGCCTCTTGAGCAGAAAGATGTGCAGATGCATGACCACGACCAGATGCGTGACCTAGTTCATGAAGCTCCGCATGTGGTGAGCAAAAATGATCTCTGGGGTCAAAATCACGATATACCGCATAATGCGCAGCAGCCACATCATACTTTCCCAACGCTACCAGTGCATTTGCACGCAACGCATGATAATGTGCCATATCCAAGGGACGGGTGATAAGAGGCCAAGCATCTTCAAGGTCCTTGTTGACCGCCTCATAAAGTTCCATTTGCTGGTGTGTAGCAGCCTTTTCTAAATATAAGCCAGCATCAGTTGGAGCCCACTTGATGGCTTTGTCCAAAGCTGCAAGAGCCTCCTCATAACGGCCAAGTGCGCACAACACGGCAGCAAGTGCACCATAGGTATCTACGTAGGGAGCTTGAGCAGGACGAATGTCATCAACCGACAGGTTAGGATGCAATGCAAAAAATAAAAATGCTTGGTCTGGAGACTCAAAATCATACGCACCAGCAGCGGTATCTGGACCATCCTGAGAAAAAGTATCAAGTTTGAGTGCAAGAGGTTCAAGCGCAGACAACGCTTGAGCAGGATGGTTCATACTCAAAGATAATTGAACTCGTCTAAATACCAGCTGGGCCTCGTCACGCAGAGATAGGCCCTGATCTTGGGCGTTTGTAACTTGCTGCACCA
Source organism: Atopobium fossor DSM 15642 (assembly GCF_000483125.1). Classification (GTDB taxonomy): domain Bacteria; phylum Actinomycetota; class Coriobacteriia; order Coriobacteriales; family Atopobiaceae; genus Atopobium; species Atopobium fossor. Next base: position 259,054 of record NZ_KI519553.1, on the reverse strand, counting down.
TGTTATCTCCCCTTGCAATAAACCTGCATGGAACTTACAGGTTATGCTTCTTCATTTTCGCCTCAAAGATACCATTCACGATCTTTGATACCTGCTCGCGAGCCTCTACAGGCAAATCACCAGGCTGCGAGGCAAGAGCATACAACTCTGGATATTGCTCTGCAATACGTGCACAGGTCTTAGTAGTAGCGTGATTACGAACAAAGAATGGAATACGCTCAATCCACTCCTGAGGGACAAGTGCCAGGATTTTTTTATTGGCTTCCTTAGAGATTTCTACAGCTACCTGCGGCTCATTAATCTTCATGGAAGTGCTTGTAGCATTGACGGTCTTATCAACCATAAAAGCTCCTTTTGCTTATTTGTCTGCCTAAGGCGGCGGAATGACCGTCGTCATAATTACATTGTGTACAATTAAGTATGACCATTTTTATGTTTGTTAATCCATAGCGGTGTGATTTTATAGAATTGCACACCCCCTGCATAACCAACACAAAAAGCAACCAAGAAGCCTGTGTAACGCTCCTTGGTTGCTTTTCTCTTAATATTTCTTTGGAAAAAGCCAGCTCTTAAAAACTGCAGCCACCACCAATGGTGCAGCTTGCACCGTCAGACATAGAGTCTGCTGCTTGAGTGCTCTTCTCGGCAACCTCTGCAACGGCAGATACACTAAACACTTTGCCAAGGTACGCAATGATGTCATTAGACTCATACAAAGCTTTACCATCGATGAACAGGCAAGGAACCTGACGCTTTCCACCGTGCTCTATCAAAAAATCACGGTCTGCATCAGACACAGAAATATTATGCAAAGGCAATTCAATGTTGTTAGCCTTCATAAAAGAGGTAACTTTGTGACAGAAGGGACAGCCGTTTTTGATATAAAGCTGCAAATCAGAAGTTGCCATATCATCTCCAATCCAAAGCACAGTCCAGCGGTATAAAGCCTACTGTGCACTGTATACGTTAGTCCATTTATACCCAGCCATTATCCATCCAAACAATACACTGTTACAATGCTTGTTTAGGTATATACGCGATTGGACTAATACATACAGCCCTTGTTTATTTGTTGCTCCGCGCATGGGGACGCTTGGTATAACGAGCGCGCGGCTCATCAACCACAAAGATGGTTATCAACCAAACTGCAACCCAGACCAGTGACATCACAATACGTATTATCCATTTAAGAGCCTGTGCAAGCGGGAGCAGCCATACCACAATAAGAAGTACTGCCATAAGTACTGTGACAATACCTACTGTCTTAAGCTTTTGCTTGCGCGTAAGTTCAGGTAGCTTGGTATCTAAGGTAGAGTTCTCAAGCTTTTTGATAGCCCATTGATACAAGCGTGTCCCACGCAAAAATCTACCAAAAGCAGGGAATGCATGAGCCAAATTAATAGCTCCCAGAATCCAAAACGGGATAGCCGGTAAAATAGGGAAAATAGCGCCGATAATAGCAGCGATGATACAAACAAATGCTGCCAATCCATAGAGCATGCGCTCACGGGTATTATGGGGTTTATCGTCAACAAAATCTAAATCGATAAGACTAGCAAGATAGATAACTTTTGGACGCACTTTTCGTGCCTCTATATGTGTTTTGAATTTGCGCTTGGGCGCAGACGTGTTTGTGTGTAATTGATCCATAGGGCCTCTCTTGTATGCAAGCGCAGGAATTATGATTTGTCAGCCTTATTGATGTAATTACCCAAATGATACTGGATGATATAATTTAACCCATCACAAAGAAAGGGTGCAATTATATGGGCATCTTATTTATTCTACTTATAGCCGCAACGTATATGACAGGGATACTTCTTCTGTTTGCTGCTTTGTTTTTTATTGTTCGTATGCTTGTAAAAAAGTACAAAAAATAAAAAAGGTAGACGACCATAAGCCATCTACCTGCACAAACATGGAGCCAGCTACCAGACTTGAACTGGTGACCCCCGCTTTACGAGTTGCCTTAAATGTAGCTGAATAAATTAGATATGCTAGTTACGCTGAATAAAACAGCAGGTAGGCTAATTAGCGTGAAAAACCGCAGTTGAATGCTTAATAGAGACTGAATATAATTCTTTGCTAAAATTACGGCGGAGCTTACGGCGCAAATAGGGGGCGAAACTGAAAATGTATGTATCTTTTTATGTAAGAAAAGAAGGAAAATATTGGAGAGGAATTGCACAATTTAAAGTCAACGAAAAATGGGTCCAGCGGTCTGTTATGACAAATGTGCCATGTAATGCTACAGACAATACAGGCAAACGAAAAGCAAAACAATACACGCAAACGTGGTTTAATTCTTTGAATATAGCAAAAGTTCAAAGTTCAAATAAAAGTTCAAACCACGTGCTGTGGGAATATTTAACAAAATGGTACGAGTCTAAAGTGCTAAGCAACAATATTGAAGAAACTACCATGAATGGATATGAGTTATATATAAAATATGTCCGCCATTATTTCCAAAACAAAACAGTTGAAGAGTCCACTCCTGATGATGTCGAGGGTTTTATTTCTTACCTACGTGATGAACAGCAGTTATCCCCTAATACTGTGAAAAAGGCGTACAACGTATTAAAGGCTGGTTTTAAGCACGCTGTGGCATCCAGAATTATAGATTGGTCTCCTTGTGAGCCTGTGGCTACGCCCAAGCAAATATCTGTTCTTCCAAATCCATTAGACGAACCATCACGACGCGTTTTGATCGCTAGGCTTAATGATATAGAGCTAACACAAGAAGTTGTGGCAACGTGGATAGCATATTATACGGGGATGCGCCGCGGTGAAGTGTGCGGCTTGCGCTGGGGTGACATCCAGCTTGCAGGTACCACAAAAGTAATGCATGTGCGCCGTAGTGTTGGAGTGGGGCGAAAAGGAACCTATGTTAAGTCTACAAAGACAAATAAAGATAGGGTTGTCCCAGTTCCCCCTGAACTTGCTAAATTGCTTAACGATAGACGAACAAAAATATTAGAGGAATGCCTAAATGCTGGGGTAGCCTTCTCACCAGATTTATATGTTTGTGGATACCCGGACGGTCGATATTTGAATCCGCACAATCTTACGCATTGGTGGACTGCGCATTCTAAAGAGTGGGGACTGGTTGGCACGCAAAACCATAGACCAACATTCCATGACTTGCGCCATACTTATGCTACTGTCGCCGTTCGTGCGCTTAACATTAAGACGGCGCAGGATATTTTAGGACATTCAGACATCTCCATGACCATGAGATACGCGGATACTGACTTATCGCAAATTGTAGATGCAGCGGGGGCAATGGATAAAGCGCTGTCTGCTCCATCTGGTGATGTAGTTAAGCTTGACAATGCTAGTAATTGGTAAAAAGCAGGCATAAATACTCGTTTGCAAAATTCTAACGGCTTAAAACGCCTTACAACAAGCCGTTTGCCTGCATAAATATACCCGCTGGTTTTAAGTAAATCATTCTTAGGCTGTGGGCGGGGAATTCTAAGCGCTCGCCTACTCCCCTTCGGGAACCCCGCATATCCACAGTTGCACGTGCGCATAGCTATTATACCAAAATTGTCGGACAGAATTACTTATTTGTGTCTCACAAACAGTTTTGTTGGACACAAACGGCAAACAAAAAAGACCCCTCACCTACCATTTGGCAAGTGAGGGGTTCGGCTTGCAATCGCGAATTGCATTGCCTAGACAGCAGCTTGTATTGGTTGTCAGGACGTGCCCTGTAAAACGCCCGTGGTATTCACTGGTTTTGCACTACCACAATGCTACTACCAGCTTGGGATATGGGGGCGTACCCGCCAATATCCGTCATCGCTAATATTGTACCAAAAAGCAAGGGGCGCCACTGTGACAGCGACGCCCCCGGAATCTCCTTCTACCGCTGGCAGAACGAGTAAGTACGCGGGGGATTTGCACATCATGGAGAGGTGTCCCCAGCTCTATGTACATACTACCCCTTTACAATGACGCTACACCGCTTTTCTTCATCAAACCACGTAACCTTTACGGCTAGATAATGGTCTTTGATAAATCGTTCAACGCCTTTACGGGATGCGAAGTGCTCGGTACGTATCTTTGAGTATTGAAAACCTGGATTATCAGATAGTGTGCTCCACACTGTAAGCTTCCAGTCCTCCATTACTTCTTTTTCTCCAAAGCATCAATGCGCTTGGACTGCTCAAGTAGCATCTGGTGGCACTCTACAAGCATCTGATGCATGTCGATTGTGTCGCCTGCACTTGCATTTTTATAATCCCAGCCTTTGAATTGCAAGGCATCAAAGATAAATGCCAGGCGGTCATACACATTGCCACGTGCCTTATCCTTAGCACTTCCTGCCCAGCAATATCCCCAAATCTTTTCCATCGTACGAGTTGCAATAGCTTCAATATCTGCACTAGTCACTTCGTCATCATCTCCTGTAGTAATTTGCTTCCATAAAGCGTTCCATTTTGCATTGTTGATATAAGGCGCGGGACAATGCTTCCAAGGGTCAGCTGTTTTGCCCACGCTTGCTACACTTGCAGCGTCATAGTGGCGCAGTACACGGCTTGCTGGGATACCGTATTTATCCATCAAGTAGCGCACAAGATAGATAAGCTCGGCGATTTCCGCATCGCTAAAATCTCGCCCATCACTTACTACCTCAATAGAGATTGAGCGTTGATTAAGATCGAAATTGCCCACTGCCCAGGCGGTGTCGTCTAATGGCACTGACTGGTAAATCGTCCCGTTACCATCAATGAAGAGATGCGCAGATGCACCACGATTGCCGCCGCTAAAGTACAGGCAATTATTACGCGCACTTGCTTGTGAGGACGTGTAATGAATAAAGATGTATTCAGGCTTTTTACCACCGCGCCCGCGTGTATAGGTGCGCGAGCTTGCCCAAATGGCTTTCCAAGGATACCAAGCCATTAGTGCTCACTCTTTGCCAATGGGCTAGTGCCCTGCTCGACCTCGGGAAGTCCTGCAATGCTAGTGAGGATGGAGGTCACTGCTGCTACACCTGCTACGGATGCAATCTGCACCCAATCTAGGTCAGTAAAACCAACAGCACCAGTGCCAATCAAAGATACGGATACCTGCGCAAATGTCTTTAGTGCACGTATACCTGCGGCGATTGCCCACTTTTTAATACTCATGCTTACTCCTTTGTCTTAATGTTTGCTAATAGGTCTGTGTGTGTCCCGCACTTACTCTCAAGCTCACCCATACGGCTTTCAAGTGCAGTAACGCGCAATTCCATACGCGATAAATCAACCGTATGGGCGTTTAGTCTCTCGGTAATTCCGTCTACTTTGGCTTCAAGCTTTTCAACCATTGACTTAAGCTGGTCAAGGCTTACCGTCAAAGCTTCAAAGCTACGTGCTGCCTCTTCGCGGTCTTGTAGCATCGTGCGCGCAAAGAGCACCAAAGTAATTACTGGTACCGCCAGGCTTAAGAGTGGCTGCCAATCATTCATAGACACCTCCTAAATCTTGTAGCCGTATACAGCAATAATGCCAATCACATTTGCGTGAGAGGTGTAAATACCTGCATTGTCAGTTGGCTGGAATCTGTGCTCTTTAGCCCACCATGCAGAAGTGGAATCATTGGGACGTGCGGCATTAATGGTTTTGGAGTTGCTTTGTATTTCAAAGCATTTATTTTTGATAAAGACCATATTGTTTGAAGGCTCCATTGCCACAATGGAGAATTTCATCCCCCCACGCGGGTTATAAAGCGTAGTTGTGCCCACGTCTCCGCCTGAGGTTTGATAGACCACATCAAGGCGGGTGTAATTGGTTACAATATCGGAAAGAGTAATCTGAGCGCTTTTTGTGCTTTCGTAAGTTCCACTAAACAGGCGGGCAGGCTGTGGACTAGCAATATTGCCAATGATCCACTCGGCACTTGGTGTTAGTCCATCAAGTTCAACCTTGATAATTGGTACATATACATCAGGTGCACCGTCTAAAATATTGCCCTTTAGCGGGACATTAGGGTCAGATAAGTTTTGACTCTTAGATACAGAATTGCCGGCTACTACCTTGAGTTCTGCTGTTTCGGTATTAGAGCTATGGTCTGCGATATAACGCACGCATATTAAATCACGCCGCTTTGCAGATTGTGAGCCAGACTGTATGGATACTTGTGTACTGCCAGTTAAGCGGACAAATCTACCATTAACTAAAAGTCCACATGCAGGTATTTGTAGTCTATTTGCTCCTTGAAACGTAAGCTTAGGCAGACTGTTGCCCATCACATATGCGTCTCGCCCAGCAAGCCCAGCGAATAAATTTGCCACATCATCAGAAGACACATGAGCTGACCTTGCGGCACCTGTGACTAATTCAACTGTCATTAATCAACCTTCTCTTTCTTACCACTCATTAAGTTTTGTACTGCAATGAGAAAGTTTTCATGTGCTATATCAAATAACTGTGCGTGGTGGCGACACAAGATAACTTCACGCTCAAACCCGTTTTTATCAGTGTATGTGCGCGTTTGGAACAGCTCGACTTTTTGGTCATCTTTGATATATTCTTCGCTCTTGCATCCCTGTACATCACACATCCACAAGGAATAACCTGTGTGCTTGCTCATTACCTCACCACCGTTTCGTAAGAGATTGTGCCTTCGGGCACTTTGACAATCTTTTTTGTAATAACAGCATGGGCGGTTATCCCTGTTGACAAGTCAACGCCGCCCACTCTATCCCCTAAATCGAATACCAGATCAGAGTCATCTGGTATATCAACCTCTATGTTTTTAGACTTTTCCCAAAGCTCTTTTAGCTTCTTCTTGCCGTCTGCTTCTAGATTTTCAGTACTGGAATAGTCGTAAAGCTCTACAACTTCATCCAACCCAAAAATGCTTTGTTGCCTGGAAATGTTCCCGTTTTCATCCATATATAAGTCAATTACATGTCGGTTATGCAACTCACCTTTGCCCAAGCAACACAAATGATTGGTTGGTCGCTCAGTTTTAATATCCACTCTAAAGGCATCTGTTGGTAGTTCTTCGCTATTTGAGTAGTCAATTGCTTTCATAAAGTCAAGGTGTAGGCGCACTGGATTACCAGTCCATGTAGCGCGAACTTTCGCGTTATATTCAACGCAAAGTTGCCAAAACGCCGCCCACAGGCTCATATAACGCCCAGTGTCTTTTTGTGCTTCGTCTTTATTTACGCCTTTGAATGTATGGTTAACTTCAATTCCACTGTTAAATTGTCCGGTGATTACAAAGCCACCTAAACCGCACCCGTCACATAACTCCTGGGCAACCTTATTTAGCTCACCATTAACAACACGGTAGTCTTGTCCAATCTTAGGCGCAACTACGCGTTTGGCTAAAATGCCAGTCCAACTATCCCCAACAACTGTTAGCTGCCTATTCTTGACATCATAGCCACGGATAACGCCGCCAATATCGCTGTTCTCACAATAAATAACCCCTCCTATTTCGGGAGGGGTCGTTCCATACTGCCATTTTAAAGAGAAGTCGTTTTCATCGTTGCCATAAGCAAAGTCGCCTGTGGCATCAAATATCCCAACATCTTCTAGCTTTTTATTGGTTACTATAAGCTCCAAGGCGGCTCACTCCTCTCTTGTATTTCTTCAAGCGTTACTCCATAGCTTTGCCCCCAGGCGATTGTTTGCGGTCCACGGGGCACACGCTCAAAAATATAGCTCCCGCTGCCTTTAGCGCCCCGCCTACGGTTAGCAAATTTGTTTTCGCTTTGCCCAAATTCACCAATAAGCTCAATAGAATGCCCAATTTCACCTATGCGCGTTGGGTCAACCACTAGTCGGGCGCCTGATGGGACATCCACGTTTTCTACTGCGTAAATGTTCGTCCCAATTTGGATGTATGGGTTTTTGCACGCACCCCAAAATGTAATACGTACTAAAGCGTCTGTGCCAAAAGTAATATTAGTGCCTATCTGCGTGTAGGCAAAATCAAATGGGTAATCATGAGGGTAATTTAATCCATATTCACTTGTTTGGTCACCTGAGCGGCTTAACAGCTCGTGAACCTTAGTTTTACGCCATACACCATCAAGCAAGACTACAGTAAGCTTGCCCTCAACGTAGTCACCATCAACTTTTGAAGTATCAAACCCTGTAATATAGGCTCGCTGTTTCCAATCACCGCAAGCGATAAGTTCGCCGCAAGTTTTTTCACGCACGTCTCTATCGCATACGATTCTGAATTGCTCCATTAGTTCTCGGTTACGCGTGACAAAGTCTGTTTTAACCGTCTTCGCTAAACGTTGGGCATTTAATAAAGAATGGGCGCCCAGGTCGATATCCCAGGCGCCAACCCTTAAGTCAATAGCCTTTTGCGTGTGTAAGTCGCCACTATCAAGCTCGAATACTTCGCCTGTAGACGCTTTGTATTTTAGGTCAAACCTCATAAACTACTCCTTACAAAACGCCCTAACTCTCGGTTATTTACTACTAATTCAAAGCCTTCTAATTCATTGCGTATGGAGCGGGCAACTACAGAAGCGAGCAAAGCTGGATCTGCTTGTTGCCCACTTCCTCCAATGCGCTTAAGCATTTCTTCTGCTACTGTTCCTGCAAATGGCGATACATACTTTTTGTTGGTAAGCGGGATAATGGCTTCTGCTCCAGCTTCCCCAACTACATCTTTTGGTGTAATCATGGTCGGCTGGTTAGCGATAAACCCATCTGCATGCAGGCGCATGGAATTACGTGATGCAATAAACGCGCCACTTGCGTGTTGGCGCAAAATGCCACCAGCTGCGTGTGGAATACCACTCAATACACTTACTACTGTCTGCCCAACCCTATCTAGTGCGTTTCGTGCGCTATTAATCTTATCCATCAATGGTTTAGTGTTTCCATCAAACGTAGTGGTCTTGCTGCTTGGGATTGAAGCAATCTTAATTCCAAGGTCTTTGACGCCGTTTGTAGTTTCCTGGACGCTGCCGTCATCAGTTACTTTGTAATGTTTGTCGCCAACCTTAAAATCATTAACGTTGCCAAGCTTGCCCATTTCATTAAAAACAGTTCCATCGTCAGTTACCCAGTAGTTTTTGCCTGCAATGGTGAACTGAGCTAAGTTCTGCAAGTCTTTAATGTTGCCGTAAATAGTTCCGTCGTCTGAAATTGAGTAATGCTTATCGCCTACTTCAATCTGTGCGAACTCCTCACACTTAGCAGCTTGTTCAGCAAGCGCATTGATGATGTTCTCTTTATTTTCTTTGAAACCATCAGACTGCTTCATTAAGTTTTCTAGCAAACTTGCAGTACTACCATCCCAATTCTCAGCAATGCTTGTTAGCTGCTCAGACGTAAGCTGGGCAAAATCCTCAACGCTAATTCCAGCTTCGGACAATTTTTGTGATAAGTCGGCAATACCAACACCGGGCTGTAAAGACGCTTCAAACATGCCTTTGGTTGCAACGCTTAGTTTTTGCGCTAAGGTTTCATAGCCAGCAGCTACGCTTGTTAGTGTTTTGCCAGCTTCACCTAGTGCGTTTTCATGTCGTTCTACTGAAAGAGTGGCTTCCTCGATTGATTTTTTATACTCATCAATCTTGTCTTTATGTGCACCATCAGCAAGTCCCTTAGCATATTCTTCTGCTGTCCTTTTATCACCAGTCTTTTTTATCTCTGAGCTATGCTCCGCATAATACTTTTTATTTCTTTCGTAAGCGTCTTTCCAAGCTTGCTGTTCAGCTGCATATTGGTTTTGCGCTTCTGCTTGCGTTGAATAAGCTTCCTCAAGATTCTTAGTTAAAGCATTAATACGCGCTTCTTCTTTTTTCTTCTTGATTAGCTCGTCAATATGAGCAGACAAATCCTGGACCTGTCCGTTGGCATCGGTGTACTTACCATTCATTACGTCTTGTGCGGTAATGGACTCGCCTGTCGCTTCGTTAAATTCCTTAATTGCCCAAGTTAGCCTGCCTTGCGCTTCGGCGTTAAGGTCAGTTTTGCCAATACTATCTTTAAGAATCCCCTGTACTGAATTAAGCTTGCCAATCTCTGATTCTGCTTGTTTAGCGTTCTCGTCCATCGCTTTAGCGTGGTTTTTGATTGACTCGGTAAATTCCTCAAAGCTCTTAGCAGACAACTTAGCTACTTGTCCAGCTCCTGCTATCCCATCGCGATATTGATTGAGATTTACAGCTCTTGTTGTAGCGTCACGAACTGCGTTAAGAGAATCTTCAAAGTCTTTTTGGCGCTTCCAGCAGTCGTATATTCCTTTTGCCAAGGCTACTAAGCCAACAATAAGTACGGCAATACCGGCTGTTTTAAGCGTAGCCATTGCGCCTGTTAGGCTAACTGTATTTCCTTCGACAGCGTCTAACCCCTGCTGCACGCTTTCGAGCGCACCATTAAAGGTTTTACTATCTTTTAGCACCTGCGAAAATACATTGCCAAATCCACCAAGGTATTTACCAGCTTCAACAGCACCTAAACCAAAGCCGCCAAGAAGTTTAAGAGCTGGACCAAGCAACCCCATAAATACGGCAATGCCAGTTATGCTAGTCTTTGTTCCAGAACTTAACCCATCAAAGCCCTTAAACACGTCTTTTGCTACATCAGCAGTCTTAGATAAAATAGGCGCAAATGATTGCCCTAGTGAATCTCCAGCAGCCTTAGCAACATTTTTGATTTTTTCTAATGCACCAGAAAAACCCTCTGACTTTTGTGCTGCTTCTCGTGCAGCATCCCCAGCTGCACCCCATTTATCACTAACGCCATTCCATGCATCCTGGGAAATAGTAAGTGAATCATTTAGAACGTCGGTTGTATTCAACAAGCCTTCAATAGCCTGTTTTTGGCGAACAGAATTAATGCCTAGCCCAGCCAACACCGCGTCTACTGACTCACCATTATCTTTAACACCCTTTAAACTTTCAATAAACTTTTGCAAGGTTTCAGATGGTTTAGTGCTCCATGCTTCTGCGAACTCGTCTGCGCTCATATGCATTGTCTTTGCCAGCAAATCCATCTTTGCACCAGCGTGTGTTACCGTCCCGTCAACAATGCCTTGTAGCGTAGAGAATGTCTTACTCATTGCTGTACCAGCTGCTTCTGAGTTTTGTCCAGTCGCAGCGATTGCAGTTGCCCAAGCCAATACCTGCGGCGTAGTAAAACCAAAAATCTGTCCAGCAGATGCAATGCGATTAGTGACCTCTAGGATATTAGATTCTTGCGTAGGCATGTTGTTGCCCAGGCGGACTAATGCGTCACCGAATCGAGGTAGATTGTCATGTGTTAAATCGCCCATGATATTAGATAGCTGACCTAGGCTTGTTGCGATTTCTTCTGCGTTAAGGTTGGTAGCAATATCAAGGTTAGACGTAACTTCGGCAAATGCGCCTAACTTATCTGCTGCCACACCAAGTTGTCCGCCCAGTGCTTCAATTTCTAAAATCTGAGATGCACTAGTTACATGTGTAGTCGAAAAATCAACAGCAGCCTTGCGCAATGCTTCAAATTGCTCTGGTGTGCCATTGACCGTCTTTTTCATATTGCGGAATGACGCGTCAATTTCTTGTGCAGCACTAACAGACGCATATCCAGCGGCAGCGACAACAGGCGTTATTGTAGAAGATAAAATACCACCGACTCGCGCTAAAGCATCAAATGATGCACCATGCCGGCTCGAAAGACGGGTAAGTTCATTGGCAGCACCTTGTGCCTGCGCCTTTGTCTCTACAAGCTCAGTTTGGACCTGTTTAATCTCAGAACACGCGTGGGCAGTATCCATGTCCTTGAATGCTTTTTTCATCGCGACATCAAGTGTCTTGGCGTTCTGCTCTGCTTTTTTAAGATCATTCTCTAATGATGACGTGCCTTTGCCGCCGTCTCTAACATTAAGAGTGCGAATCTTTTCTTTAATTTCGGCAATTGTGCCTTTAGCGCTTTCCAGTTTTTGCTTTGCATTAGTATAAGCTTGTTCTGTGCGTTGGACTTCTGCTGTCCAGTCTTTTTGACTATTTTTAACCTTACTAAAAGCATCAGTATTTTTGTAAGAGTCCAACTTTTGCTTGAGAAGTTCTGCTTTATTTTTAGCTGCTTCTTCTTGCTCTTGTAAATTACGTACCTTAAGCGAAACAAGCTGAATGTTATTTGGATCAAGCTTAAGCGCACGGTCCAACTTCTCGCCATTTTGCTTAAGTTGGGCAAGTCGAGTATCACATTGTGCAATTGAACTATCAAGCTTCTGTACGTCTCTTGATTGTTTAGCAAAACTAGACCGTCCATCAAGCTTTAGCATTTCGGTGTTTAAGCTGCGCAGCTTAAAGTTTGCGTCTTGTAGACTGGCACGCATATTTTCAAGTTGTACTACTTTGTCATACGCAGCAGCTTCACTTGTCGCCTGTTTCCATGCTTCACGTAGGCGCAAAATTTCAGCAGCTTTTTCTTCACCAAGCCAAGATGTAGTGCTCTTAGATGCAAGTTCTTTATTGCTTAGCGTTTGTAGTTTTGGCTTGCCTTTTTGATTATTAGCGGCATACATGCGCTCAAGCTCTTTGTTTATTTCGACATAGCGCTGTTTTGCTTGTGCCGCTTCAAGCCCAGCATTCTTAGTCTTTTTAGCCAGCTCATCTATAGTGGTGACTACCTCTTTAGACTTGTTAGAATCAAAAAAGGCTATGCGTTCACTACCCAGCTTTTTAATACTTGCCTTTGTCTTGCTCATTTTTAGGGCAGTGTTTTCTGCTTCTTTTGATAACTCTTTAAGCTGACGATTGATAAGACCAGTATTCTGTGGGCTAATCTTTAGCGACCTGCCGACTGCTCTTAGCTGTGATTGGGTTTGTCGTGCAGCTTGATTTACAGATACTAAAGCTTTCTTAAGCTCGCTTGCATCGCCACCAAACTTAATACTTAAACCTTTAACATCATCAGCCATAAATACTCCTGTTAAAAATTATCAATGTCATCTTGGGTCGCTTCGCGTATGGTCCGTTTTGGCTTGTTGCTGTTCTCCATTGCACGCGAATTACGGTCAGAGTAGGCAATGAGCAAGTTAAATATTGTTGCGTAGCTACTGCGCATAATTTCACGTAACGATAGCCCACATTCCAGCGCAGTTATAACAACGTCTGTATATGGATGATTACGCTTGCTCTTGTCCACTATCTTTTGTACTGGTTGTTCCGCTGTCAGTTGCAGCGGGTCGAAAAAAGCCGCTCTGCATTTCGGTAATTACAAAACTTGCAATTCCGTCAGAGTCCACCGCCTTAACTGTTTTAATCCAGTCGTCATAACTTGGAATACGTTTATTGGCGGCAACATCGCCATCCATAAAGCCAATCTCAGATGCAGTGCGTAACATTGCCCAGAGTGCCTGGATATTCTTTGTCCAGTTCTCGTTGGTATAATCAACGGTCAATACTTCGCCTTTTGAATCCAGCTCGTACCTAGACTTCGACATGTCAATACGCCCAAATACGTCTTGAATCATATCCGCATGGAATTGCTGCTCATAAATAACTAATGTCCAGGCGGTGCAGTAAGCTTCATGCTCGCCTGACTCGTCAAATACAATCTTGCTCATATTTCTCCTCTTCCAAATCACATCCGTACACACGTATGCACCTATCCACCAGCCAATAAGGAGTACAACATCGTTGAAAGGAGGGGAAAAGACGACATGCAAGAGGAGAGGTGCCAATGGATAGGCACATATGCGTATACGAAAAATCCCCTAGTAGCTAAGTAATAGCCACTAGGGGAATAAAGCTAAACTATTAAAACTTAAGCTGCATTACTATCAGGGAGGTAAACCTTCTCGAACCACTTACCAAAAATAGCCTTAGTTGCAGTTTCATCCGTAACAGATGCTTTAACAACGTCACGCTTTACAGACGAAATTGTCTGCTTGGTGGTAATTGCTTTGCCGCTCATGGTATTGGTATCGGGGGTGGTGGAATCAGTCTTAGTATTGCCTTCCTCAGTTGCGCGGGAGAAGGTAACCTTATAAAGCAAGCCACGCTTAGCGATCTTAGAACCACTAAACTCCCACATCAAAGCAATTGTGTTAGGCTTTGCGTCTGCAACCTCAATCTGAACCTTGTTTTTGTCCTGAACCTCGCCCAAAATGTCGCGACGCATCTCGTCAGTAATATAAGCATCTTCTAGTTCAACGGAATAACCACCATTGGTAGAGAAAGACGCATAGGCTACATCATCTGCATAAAACGTAGACTCACTACCCTCTGGTGTAAGAGTAAGCTTGATCGCACCAGGAATAGGCTTGGGAGTATCGTAAACGCCTGTGTCCTCTTTGTAAATTGCATAGTAAACGTTTTTTACACCAAAACGTACACCAGCGTTTTTATCTTCTGCCATTTATTTTGTCCCTTCGTCTGGGTGTATCGTGAACTCGTAATCAATGACGTAAGCTCGTCCGTTATCGTCATAATCAAAGTCACGCTCAAATGTTCCAAAATTCTTAGTAATCGCTTCTTCGACTTTTTCTTCGACTTCATCACGACGTTTATCCAGCCAGAGCGAAACAATAAATTTTTCTAATACTGCGTAACGCTTCCCATCAGCAAATAAAATTGTTTCCCCCGAATGGTGAAAAGTGATAAAAGGTAGGTTAGGCAATGGATTATTTGGTGTCGTAGTATCTGCACCGGATATATAATCCCCGTATCGTGTCTGCGCAACTGGAAGTCCAGTTTTCTTAAGCGCCTGATAAACACGTGTTCGATTATTCACTAATCCATCAACCCCCTATCTAAGTGTTGTTTTATTACCTTCATTACCTCTTTTTTGCCGTTTTCAGCTGCCGCTTTGATATGCGTTCGCCCGGCTACGTGCTTAGTACGTGCAGGTGTCGCATGTCCATGCTCTAGCAAATGCGGAAGTCCAGGTTTTCCTGAATGAACAACTACTTCTAGCTGCCCACGCCCTAATAGCTTTAAGTCTGTTTTAATTGACTTTCGATAGTTAATGCGTGAGTGGCGGTTGGTTCTAAATAAACTTTTCGCACCTTTGCGCCACTCTTTCGCAGCTACCTTTGAGCCAGCCTTCAAAGCGTCTGGTAATACGTGATCAACCACACGCTGCTCTACGCCGTTTAGGATTGCTCCCAAAGCAAAAGCAAAATCATCTGCGCCACATTCTTTACTGCTCATTGCGGATCATCCGCCCTAGCGTGAGTGTGACGAACTCGCCGTTATCAGAGACACGGACAATATCCATCTTTACTCCGCCAAAGATCGCTTCTGTTTCACCGTGATAGTCACTTGAGTGTAGTTGCACCTTTGCGTCTGCTCTGAGTCCAGTTGTTAGCGCAGCTGTCCATGCCGCCCCAGAAATAGTGAATCTATTGCATGGGACACGACGTAGGTTTTTTTCATCGCTTGCGTCTGGTCTGATAAAGTTACCTTCATCGTCCTGGAGTGGCGTATTGGAGCTTGGCTGAACAACAAAGGCTATCGTATCTCGCCAGCCAGCCATTATTTACCAACTCCTGCAATCCCGCCTGTACCATTAAGCAGCGAACAAACAATAACGTTGTACGTCCTCATAAAGCGGTCTGCTTCGTCGTTGTCTAAGCCAAAGTTAGCTTTAGCGAACAACACAATAGCTTGCTTAACAATTGCAGGGTAGCTGTTTTCATCGTCCCCAATAAACTCTTTAAGAACGCCTTTGTTTTGCATGTCAAACAATGCAGCATCAATTAGCGTTTTAAGTTCAGGGTCATAGTATCCATCAGATACACGAACTGCGCTCCTGACCTCGTCAAGCAAAGCCATTGTGTGTCCTTCCAATATTTCTAGCTATTAGCACGTTTAAACTTTGTGTATGACTTGTCGTTATAAGCAACAACCAGTTTTCCGTGCCCAGCATTATTAATCTGTTCCATGCGCTCTCTAGTAACGTCTATCTCGTCACCTGCATAGCGGTAATCACCAGTTACTATGTCAATAAATGGCGCGACAACAAGCACATGAATAGGTTTTTCTTCAATCATGATTAGCCAGCACTCTTGGTAAGCAGAATCATGCCAGTGGTATCCAGCGGCTTACCATCTGCAATAAGCAAATGACGGGTCTTAAAGCGATTAGTATCCTTGTCCTCCCAATTATCAGCACGCAACTGAAGGTTGGAGTTAATCATGTAATCCTTAAGGTTTGCATAAATTGCAAATACCTCAGTATTAGCAGCAGCGTCAAAGTCCTTTAGAATTTCATCGCCAACAGGGATTACAGTCTTACCAAGGAAGCGCTTGATCTCTTGACCATTTACGCCATAAGTAGTGTGGCAAATTGGGTTGCCGTTAGTGTCAACCATGCCGTTAACATACTGTTCAAACGTTGCGTTGTTCATGATGATAACGCCGTTAGAGTAAGCAGGCTTAATCTTAGCCTTAAAGTTCTTGTGCCAAGTATCCCACTTGGTCATATCGGCTGCCTTCATGGCTGCCTTAGTCTTGACACGTGGGTCCTTAGTAATACCCAAGGGCTGACCGGAGCCAGTGCCGTTAGCAATGGCTAAGTCCAAAGCATCGCCCATTGCCGCAGCTGCGATAGCAACATAGCGGTCATTAAATGCCTTAAGTGTGGTGTAGTTCTGTAATGCGGTGCGTGCAGTACGAACTTCAAGCGCGTAATACTTGAAAGAAACACGCTCAGCCTTGGCATCCTGAACATCAGAAACAGCAGCTTCCGTAATCCATGTTGCAGTAGGCTTAAAGTTAATTACTGGATAATCAACACCACCAGGGACATTGTCATGCGTTACGTAAGGATACAAAAGGGCGTGTTCGCGCATCTCTTCCACTACGCGGCTAGACAAAGTAGTGGGGATTGCCAAGCCTGTATCGTTAGTAGTGGTTACAGTGTCCTTACGCTGTGCATACTGTGCAAACTCACTAGGGATCTCTGCGCCGCGGGTAATATAAGCAGCAAATGCACGCTCATATTCCTCAGACCCCAAAGCTTCCTCGGTGCGGTCAATCTCCTGGATACCGCGCTGTGCAGTCTTATCAATAACAAGACCCTCGCCACTAGATACTTTTGCAGCCTTAGCGGAGCGCAGCTGTGCCACACCCTCACGGCGGGCATCCTCAGAACGAATAATCTCAACCTCTGCGTCAATCTCACGCATTTGCTCGTCTGTAGCGTCCTCAGGGAGATTAGTTGCAAGCTCAATGATAAGCTCACGGCGCTGTGCGTAAGCGTTGGTGCCCAGTGCTCGATAAGCGCGGGCATCCATATGATTAAACTCCATGTTTTTACCTTTCTGTTAGATTGATAAAGCCTTAGCCTTCAAGGCAAGCCGCTGTTTTGCTAACTGCTTTGTGGCTAAATCGCGCTGCTGCTGCTCCAACAGCTCTTTCTCAATCACTCCGTCAAGATAAGAACGCGCGTGTATTTCGGTATCCTGGTCGGCGGGGATAGACACCGCGGATACATCGAAAACCTTAATAACATTGGTGATGGTTGCTACTTTATTTTCTGAATCATATTGGTAGCCATCTTCACCAATCGCAAAACCCCAACTCATGCGGTCAATAAGTCCGTTTTTAATGGCTTCGTATAAATCACGTCCAGCTTGTGAACCGCCAAGGTCTGCTTTTATATATAAGCCGTGTTCGTCAATACTTAATTCAAGCGTTTTATTGCGCAAGCGCGCTAATGTTTGCCCTTCATGATTGAGCTGGAAGATAACATCGCTCATATCTGCGTTATCCAAAGCACTACACAACACGCGCTCTTTCCAGCCATACACGCCAAAATCGTACGGCTCGTCAAATGTAGTTGCATAACCTTCTACGATGTACCCAGTATCGCCAACCGTAGAAAAGCTACCAAAGAAAGACCGGTATTCACGACTACCGTCTGTTTTGAATGGCATATTATCGTTCTCCGTTATTGTCTGTACCGTAGTTGTCGGTATCGTTGTATAACTGGTCATCTCCGCCAAGATCCTTGTCGGGATTATCTTTTGGGTCGGGAATAGGCAAAGTAGCCATATCTACATATTCGCCGCGTATCCAATGCTTCTTGCCCATCTCGGCTTCCTCGCCCTCAAGTGGCGGTAATTGCAAAATTTCACGTGCTTCATTCATTGAGAAAATTCCACGGTCCACCATATCGCGGACCATGTTGCGCTTAGATGCAGCGCTCATGAATTGCAAGCGATTAGCCGTAAAAGTAATACGGTTAGTTATTTGCTCACGCGTAGAAAAAATCATCTTGTTTAAGCCGTCAGAAAGCTGGATTGCAAAAGGCTCAATCTTGCCCTCATAGTATCCATCCCAGGTTTCCTCGGTAATCTTGTTCTGCAAAATATCCTGCGTGCAGCCAAAATAGTTAAATACATGATTGTCGATACGTTCCATCTCTTTATCAGAGATAACATATGGTTTATGAGTTACTGGCTGAACGGAATCAAACGTTTGGTCATATAAAAGAAGTCCAGAGTTGTTATTTCTAAAGTTGTCCTCTGCAAACTCTTCACGCTTTTTATTTTGGTCCTCTGGCTTAACCATTCCAGACTGTTTACCAATAAATAAAATCTTTGAACCAATCTTAATGGCGTTTTCTTCCGCTTGCGCTTGCGCTCGCAATAATCGCATAGTCCCACGAAACGCATTAGATGAACCAAAATAGTCTGATTCATATTGGTATTTGCTCAACATGCAAACATTACGGGTTTCAATAGAAACTATGTCCCCAGTAGGCAAGGTAAAGCGTGCCCACACTTCCCCGCCGTACTCGACAAGCTCGCATAAGTCAAATTTAAGCGGGTATAATCCGTTAATCTGACCGCGCTTATCAAAGCTCGGGATAATTGCACAGCTACAATCTACCTCGTAAATAGTTGCTACGCGATACAAAAACGAACTCCACGTTGTGTCTTTATTGGGACACGTATGAAAAGCTCGCACAATCGCATCATTACTTGTACCGTCAATGTGTGGTTCTAGCTTTGACACCGCAGTTGCAAACGCATGAATGCAAGCACGCGTAATGCTTTCCTCGTAAACTGAGCCATCGAATGTAGAAAAAGCAGGGTTGTACTCGGTAAACGTCTTAAAGTACGCACTGGTTGGTTGCGTTGGTTGCTTTTTATTGCCAAACAGATTTTCCAGTAATCCCATATCACCACCCTAACTTTTCGCTAATAAAAAACGCGCCCCACATACGGGACGCGCCATGTACTAAACAAAAGTCGCGCTGTTGCTACGCAGCTCTTGCGACACTAACAATATAACACTTTTATACGTCAATAGCTGTCAGTCGTTGTCAATTATACAATAAAAACTAGCTAATTATGTTTTTATATTCATCCTCACGCTTAAGCAACACGACATATGCAATAAGCTCAGACATAAAACCATCAATGCGCTTTTCAGGGACTAAGCCTTTCTTTACAGGCTGGATATTGTCGTTTACATCGCGCTTAATAGCAACATTCATTCTGCACCAACGTTGAATGGGATTGTTGTTATCTACAATGCGCCCACTTTTATACTCAGCACGCAGCCGTTTCATTGGGTCAGATAATGTTTGCGCGCCCTGTCGAACGCGCTCAACGCGTGACTTGCCAACTAGATACTCTGTTTGTTGCATGGTGCTATCGTCCATATGCCACGGGTCAACCCCGACTGCAAATGTATAAATGTCCATTTCGTCGCGCAGCTCAACAATCCAGTCATTTAATACAGACTTCGGAATGTTATTTCCTGGCACTACGCGCAACAATCCTTGAGCTTCCCACAGGCGATACGGCACACCATCACGCCCACGTTGAGCATTACCGTTTTCATATGCTTCTAGCTGTTCGCTAGGAATCCAGTACATATGCTGTGCGTAAATTTTATCATCATCTTTGCGCATACAAAGCATAGTTCCAGCGGTTAGGTCGATAGAGTCTGAAGCATCAAAACCAACAATGCCGTAATCGAACTTAGCTTCTTTCCAGTCGATACATTCCTCACTGCCGCATTCTTCCCATGTTAGCCATGCGGCGGCTTCATTTTGTGGGATATTAAAATCTTTAGTAAGCAGTGTAGGCAAAAACGAAGGATCTTGTTTAGCCTTCTGTACATTTGTACGTAAATGCTCAATCTTTTTTACAGTGCCTAATCCAGGGTTAGCTTTTATCCAACAACTTTCGTCTGTCCAGTCTTCTGTACGTGAGTCCAGTTCCCAAATAATTGGCAAGAAGTGATCATTCTCAATTTCACCTTTTAGCCAGCCTTCTGCATACTCATATTGAGAATCATAGATAGAGTTCCGGACAAATCCAGCAGTAGTAATCTCAAGAATCAATGGTTGTGCTCGTGCCGATATGCCCTGGACAATCAAATCATACGGCGCGCGGTCAGTCCATGCCGCCAACTCGTCACAGACAGCACAATGAATATCCAAACCGTCCAAAGACTTAGGCGTACCAGAAAGCGTAGTGATATACCCCTTGTTCATGTCACATAAAATACCAGATTGTTTGCGCTCACGAATTGTGCCCGTATGTTCGCGTTTTCTTAGTACTGCCGACTGCTCCATCATCTTAACTGCCGCACCATAGCACAGCGCAGCCTGCGCTTCCGTAGTAGCAATAGAATAAACTTGTGGTGCGCCTTCGCCATCTGCAACCAACATATACTGTTGTATAGCAGACACCAGTGAAGTTTTTCCGCACTTGCGAGCCATGATAATTAGCGCTTCGTTAAACTCGCGAACACCATCTGCGCCAACAAACCCAAATATCAACCCAATAATAAACTTCTGATAAAGTTCAAGCTTAAACTTCTGCCCTAGTTTTCCGCTCGGAATATAGCAGAATTGCTCGATAAACTTTTCGGGATGCGTTGCTTTCTCACGATCATAACGCCATTGTTTGTAGCCATGCTTTATGCGCTTGTCCATAATCTCGCAAAGCTTGTATACCTTATTAGATGTAATAATTTCGCCAGACAAAACACCTTGGATATAAAGTTCTGCACCAGTTAGTTGTTCAGTGTCAACCATAACTTACCCCTGCAAGAAGCTATCCAGCTCGTCCCCGCCAGCAGGAGAAACGGCAGTCGCAATTTTAAGCATAGATAATGCAGCTTTCTTCTGACTCATAAGCTTATTAAATGTATGTAAATGTGGACTCGTTTCCGTCTTATGAAGACCTTCTACAGTTGTCCCCTCACTCTGTAAAACACGACGCTCATTATCCATCAGCTCGCAAATGTCGCAGTAGTCCACCAAAATGTCATCAATAATTGGGTCTGTTGTATCGTAGTTCTTTGCAAACAGCTTGTAGCGTTCTGTATTGCGCGTATTATCCAGCTTAACCATTGATACTCTCCATCCTTTGCGGTCGTCCTTGTTCATCGAACCAAACTCTTGCTGGCAGCACATCTTTTTGTGCGCCATAGGTGCCCATCGCTTTGTGTCTTGCAAAATGACAATCCCTGCAAAGTCCAACCAAGTTATCCTGATTAACTGTCACCGCAGGGTTATCAATATTTTCTGGAGTAAGTGGTTTTATGTGATGAACTTCATCAATAGGCGTAACTAGTCCTCGTTCCTGACAATCGGCACACAACCCATGCTGTCTTGCCTTACACAACTCACGAGCTTTTATCCATTTTGTTGACCTATAGAACCTCTTAGAGAATGCTTGTGCCATAAGAAACCAGCTATTCTTACCTCTAACTCCCCCAGAAAAATGTAGAAAACTATCCTAAATATATCAAAGTTTTCGACAATTTTGTAGAAAAGTAAGCGGTTTATACAAAAAGTTTTCGACAATACACATTATATAAGACATGTATTAACTCTAAAAATGTAGAAAACTGGTTTTAAAAAGCAATTCGCATAAAATCCTAACCCTTGACGCCGGTCTCCCCGTTTGCGCAGGTCAAAGCCCCTATGGGGGGTATATGAATACTTGCTCATATACACATATAGGATAAATTTATGCACAATGCTACGTATTGATAAGATAAGACATATATAAGATTAAGCTTTGCGCGGTGCGCCTGGGAGATGGTCAACGCAAGCAGTGCAATATATGGGTATCTCCAGGCGCTGTGTGGTGATAAGGTTTAATTTATGCCAATGAATAAGTGAAAGCGGGGCAGCGACAAATGCTACCCCGTTAGTAATATATAAGTTAATGTTTATCGTATGCCAGTTCGTCGATGACGATAGTGTCATCATCTTTTATTAAACATAATTTATATCCACAGGCTTTTGCAATCTCAATGAATACGGGAAGCGTTGGGGCGCTCCCTCGGTGCATCACTTGGCGTAAGTATCCATCAGATCTATCCATGACGCGCGATACATCCGTAGACGTCTTACCGCTCTTAGATAAGATATGTTTAATTAATTGTGTTGTATCCATAGTCCTCCGTTCAACGTTTATCACATTCTACCTGCATAAATACAATACGTCAACAAATGTTATGTAGGAATTATGTAGGTAAATAACAGTTGTTGACATTGTAACGATTGTTGACGGATACTACAGCCAACGCAAGGGAGCAACGAGCCACCCGGGCAACGTACCTTAACAACTGAATAGCTCGCCAAGGCGGATACCCCGCACTAGGGATATACGGAAACCTCCGCAACTATGGAGGTTATGCAATGAAGATACAGGATTTAGTAAATCTTATATCGGTAGTTACATCAATAGCCGGTCTGCTTATCGACTTTACAAGGCTTGTAATTGAGCTTGAGAAGGAGAAGGGCGACCAAGACTAAGAAGGGTTAAGCCACCCTCTCCAAGTTTCTGCAGGACTTCGGAGGTGTGAGCTGTAGCCCGGAAAGTTACCAGCTCGGTCCGTATGTCCCTAATGTGGGATACCCCACAAGACAAAGAATATGTAAAGGAGTATACATCATGAGTCAAGCAAGTTCAATGAAGGTTTGCAACCTCTACAAGCACGTTTACAAGCTCCCCTATTGTGCTATTCCATGGCTAGCGGAGATGCCAAGCGACTACCACAACCACGGCATCTACGGATGGAATTGTGATATCTATACGCATAATGAATATGATATAGCTATCACGACTGGTTACCGTAATACACGAGGTCAGAGAGTCCCCCAAGAAATTATTAACGAGTTCGCGACCTATACACCTGGCGAACTCTACACGCATTCAGAAGCTTTCGACATGCTTTGTGAAAAGCTATCCAAGCTTTAAAACTAAAGTTTTACACCCGCGTCTTGGATAAATTCAGCTCATTATGCAGTGGGACGTGTGATTACGAAGGTCCCCACGATAACCAGAATTATAGCCGTGACTACTTCTACCGCATCGTTGAGGTTTACGAAGCCGACTAGTGTAATTCTCAGGGCGCGTGGGAAAAACATGCGCCCTATTTTTTTGACCAATACTATATAATTAATCTGACAATAGAAAGGACGAGCAATGTTCATTTTAGGGGTACTGGTATTGATCGCATTGTACATGTATGGTCCATTGCTATTGGCGCTTTTGATACTAACACCTATCTATGTTTGGTTTATTGAACCTTGGCTAACAAACAGACGTATTAAGCGTATTAAGCGTATATTAAAAGAACGCGAAAACGCCTAAAACATGCACTTTTCCCGCTATCCATCTTTAGGGTAACGGGGATTTTTTATGCATTGATACATTGATTTTCATGTTCCATTGTCTTGCCAAAAAAATAGCCATTGATTAGCGATTTTCGATGTTCAAAAAGTCTAGGTAAAGTCCATTGTTATTGCTTTTCAGAGTCCACAACTTCATTGATTTTGCTCTTAAAAAGGTCCAGCGCCAGGTTGTTTACTATTTCATTGATTGATTTTTCTGCACCATTTGCAGCTAGGCTTGCTGTAGCGAAGTTAATAAAAGCGCGTCCAACTTCTGCAATTTCAATTAAGGTCCAGTTGTTTTGCTCAAAAAAGTCTGCTTGCGCTTTGATGTAATTCATAACTTTGCTATTGTCGTAGATTTCACGCGCGCGTTTGTCCAGCTTTTCATTAGACAAAATCGCATTAACAACTGCGTCTTTAATTACTTTTTCGTTTTTATCCATTGCTTGTCTCCATCGGTAATCATGCGTTGGCTTTTGTTGTTGGAGGAATATTGATATTTTCGGCTTCGTCCTCGCTCTGTATTAAGCACTCCCAGATGCTTTCTTGTTCGCGATATTTATCAAACGTCTTAATGCGCTTCCGTATATTCTCTTTTACCCCATCAGGTCCGTATAGCAGTCCATCCAACATTTTAATTAGCTCGTTACGCTGAATATCTGAATGGATATTTTGAGCAAGCAAAGCACTGTAGATGTATTTACGCAAATCCCAGTGGACAAGCGCAAGGATAACCATGATAAATATTGCTGATACGGCAACAAGAGTATTTGTATCTACGTGCATGTTATCTCCCCTTTTTATATTTAATAAAACTGATTTTCGCCAACGATTTTCGATTTTTGTTATCGATTTTCACTATAACGATTTTCATTTTAGCAAAACGATTTTCGTATTTGTTGGCTGATAAAAATGATTTTGATTCAGACGATTTTCAGAAACGCCGCCCCTAAAAAGTAAACCGGGCAGAAACCGCCGCCCACCCGCACCGGAGGTGCCCAGTTGTTAGACCTTCTGGGGTCCATCATTCTCTCAGATAGCCGCAGCGTAGGACGATTTTTATATTTATTTATCTTAATAATATGTAGTCATGCGATTTTCGTTCGTCGCCATGACATCATCCACGTTTTCGTTAGTTTTACCAAACGATTTTCATCCCAGCCATTCTAAGGCGTTTTAAGGTTTTGATTTTCGTTGAATGAGTATTTAATCGTTAACAATAACTTTCGTTGGCTGTGCATGGTCCAGCACTACACAAGCGGTATTACATTAATTTGCCCAGTTGGTAAATAACTGAATTGATAATGGTAGTCCAGCCAATCAATCGCTTGTTTTGCTTTAGATATAACAGTGTTATGTGATTTATATCCATGTGCATGTGCAATTTTAGTCCATGATTCATTGAACATGTAGCGTGCAGATAATATCTGTTCTAACTCTACTGAACGCCTACGTGATAGCTGTTCCAATACATTCCAGGCTGTATCAATAATACAGTCACACTCTTTTTCGCGTTCATCAAACACATGCAGCTGTTTGTCCAGCATTTGATCTATAGAGTCCATCGGTGAAGATGTGGTTTGTCCAGCTACACTAGGTTGGTATTTTTGATTTTTGATTGTGGAATTGATTTTCTCAGTTCGATAATCATAGATACGCTGCTTATCTTTAACAGCCTGAGCTGCGATTTTCAATAGTTCTTCTGCGTCCATTTGCTCTCCTTTCTTTGGTTAATGATTGGCTCGATATAGTTGCCCAGCTCTACGCATTACAGAGTCAGGTGTTGTATGAAGTTGTTCGCTAAGTGCATCTATAGCTTTTAGCAGGTACTTGTCATTAGATTTTTCCCATTGCCTACCACGCAAATATCTACGTAACTTTAAGCGGTCTATTTTTGCTTTTATGCTGGTGATAGTACGATTTGGGAATATTTTGCTAAGCTCGCTAGCATTGATTTTGTCTCGTGTATTGCAATATGCGTAGAGTCTATCCAGCTCTTTTTCAGTCCAACGGTAGCGTGGCGCTCTACTCATCTTCGTTCAGCTCTTCCCAGACTACGTGTGATTTCTTTTCTTGTGTAGCCTTAAGCAAGCTGGGATTTTTATATGAGCGCTTAGCCATTGAATACAAATGATTGCAGATTTCTTGACGTGATATTCCAAATTTATCTGCTTTAGGAAACACAACATCAACCAGTTCTTGCTCCATTTCGCGTGTCCACTTTTGTGGTTTATAATAATACCCAAGCTCTCGGCATTTCTCGCTAATTGCTCGGCTGCTGCGGTGAGGTAATGCAATTTGAATTAACTTGCGCACTCCTTTATGCGCGTGGATTTGCTTAACTTCCCATGGCTGCCATGATTGATTTCGCCCCATGATAGAACTCCTTTCTTTTGTATTAGATAAAACTTTTTAACGCAAGTTGAGAAAACTCTTCCAGACGCTTCTAGCGTAGCGTTATGTTAAACATCAAAATTACTCTATTTAGAGTAAAATGCGCCTCAAACTTACATTCTAATTTCGCATACTTGCATATTTACCTTGGATAACAGTGTTATTTATTTGTGTCTCTTTGTGTCTCTTCTCAAAAATTAAATGCGCAGGTAAACGGCTGTTTTTGTGTCTCTTATTTTTTCCTATTTTTAAAAGAGGCACAAGCATTTGCGCAGGTAGATATATATATTTTAAAAGTTTGTGTCTCTTATTTTGCAACTTTGCTATTTTTATATATAAACTCGTATACTTAGCGTAATGCGCTATTTCTAATAATAAATATAAGAATAGTAAATTAAATGTAAGAAGAGACACAAATTTTTATATTTTTTATGCTTTACCTGCGGAAATGCTGTGTCTCTTCTATTTTTTAAAAGAGACACAAATACCATGATGTCAATCTACCTGCGATTATGCTTTTCTGGCTATAAAAGCCTTGTCATATCGACCACTTGGTAGCCTTATGCTTCTTCGCTCTAGTCCCATTTCTTTGGTCACATTAAGCGTGAATCGTCTTTTGCTAAATGGAATACGTATACCAGCGTGCCTGCACCAATCACAGTAGCGTGAATACATTTGGCTGGTTGGCTTATTGATGAAATCCTGTTGGATAAGCCGTTCATCATCTAACCATTGAACAACACTACTGTTTTCCTGGCGGACTTGTTCTAATTCTTCCTCCATATCGTCCAATCTTTCAAATATCCCTTTTTCATACAGTTCTTTAACCTCACACATGCCCAAATAAGCCAATCTCTGTAGGTTTCTAGGCGTGTTTAGGACAATATCGTAGTTCGGGACGTAATTTTCATTATCGGGCGTGAAATGCGCTCTGAATGGCACAAACGCGATACGGCGTAAAATACCGTTGGATGAGTCGCCTAGACGTGGAACTTCATTCATAGAAAAAATTAGCGTTGCCCGTGGAGTAAATGAAAATCCATCTCCCCCCTTAATGTCGGTGTACACCGTATCGCCTGTGACTACTTTCTTAAACATGGAAAGCTCTTCACCGCTGACAAAGCCATTGGGAATGTCATCACCAATATTGGCTAATTTGCCTACAATTTGTGATGCTTGGAAGCGCTTTCCTAGTGTTGCAAGCTCTAATGAACTAACATTTTGAGTGCCCAACAGCGCTGTTAGAACCTTGAGAAACGTTGATTTTCCGTTGCTTGCTTCTCCTCCTATATCGTTGGAATATCCAATCAACATTGGCGATTGTGAGACAATGGTTTTAGAACACATTGCAGCGCCTATTACTTGGCACATAAGCTTTTGAGTTTGCTCATCACCAGCAGATAGGCGCTGGATAAATAAATCCGCTTCACCTTCTTTTGTGTTTAGCTTTAGCTCCACAGGTAGTGTGTTTGTAATGTACATTTCTGGTCTTGGCTCAACAAATGTCTCGCCAAGTACGTCCCAGGTACCATTTTTGAACTGGATATATGGCTTTTTGTCCATATCGCGGCTAGAGATAATATATTTAGCCTGTTCCTGGATGTAAGCTACTACTTCACTCTTATCAGATTTTTTGCAGCTATCGACATAATGGGTACATAGCCTGTTGATGGACTTTACCCCCATATCCCAACGTTTACCTGTCCATGCTGCTGGGACACCGTCAATAATTGCAGCGTGATTACGCGAAATAATCTCGCGCGCCAACATGTTATGCTTAATTCCGCCGCCCTTGCGTAAAAATTTGGTTGGATCTGGCAAGTCTTGTTTATCAGCTGTACTAGACTCATTGTGAGCCGTTTTAAGGCTGTTTTTGCTACCTTTTGGGTATTTAGTCGCAGAATTAACTATCCTAGCCAATTCTGACTGCTTAAGTGGTTCTACGCACCGTTCTTGATTAGCTTGCTCAATCTTTCCTTTAATTTCCAAGTCATCAACGCCAAATTCCTGTAATTGGCAAGCGTATTTGAATAGCATGTTATCGCGTTCGCCTTTTTTGATAACCTTAGGCAATTTAAAAGACTGGATAGCTCCTGGCTCACTAAATTTTCTATCACCAGCCTGGCAATACTGGATAAAGTCATAAACACATGCGTCTGCATCTGCTATTTGTGTTAAAGGTGTTACCCAGCGATATTGGTTGCCGTTCTCATGAATTGATGGAGGTGCTACTACATAGCTGCCATCTCCGCGTATATCAATGCCCAACTCGGCGTTGGTGGAAGGATGGATAATACGGTCTACGCGGTAGTAATAATGCATTCCATGCCGCCCCGTCATTGCACATGCTGTGGTTGGTAATTCGTGGAACCGTTCCTCCCAGTCTTGCATAGCGGACAACCCATCTTTTCCATTGTCTTCATCAACATCTAAGTCAATGACGACAATTCCACCTGATTGGGCGCCACAGACAATGCCAATATTTGATTTTTCGTGCTTGGTCCACCACTCATTGGCATTATTGATATCAACACAAGCGCTTTTTAATCCGCCTTGGACAGCTGGGATTTTGCCGCGCTCGGCTAATGGAATAATGGCAAATCCAGCACGTGAATACATAATTGCGCTGTCTTTTAGGCTCATACTCACCTCCTAATATTCAGTTTTGTTATCGGAAAATGTGATAGCTATTTTTTAGTGTAAAAGATTGGCGTCTATCTCAGACCCACAGGCTGCATATCCAGCTATATCAACCCAATTATCGCGATGTACTCCACCCTTATTGCGTGCAATTTTTAATAGAATCATCATGTTTGCTACATCGTCAGATGCAATATCAGTGCTTAAGTAAGCTCTCCATAAGTTAGCAATTGTGTTAAATGAATCTTCAATATCTCCGTATTGGTTTTGTCGCTCGCCACACACAACGTTTTTAGCGTCTTGCAAAAGCTTCTCGCGTTCGCTAATTGGATTACTCGCACAACTACTTGTGAATGTGCTCATAGCCTTCACCCCACTTGCAAAATCCCATAGGTTCGCAGTCAGTCCATTTTTGACGGACGCAATCAAGATGGACCGTATCATAAAAGATGCAGTCTTTGCAGCGTACAATTTCTTCTTGGTTCTCGGCTGCTTCCCTAATACGGCTTAGCCACTCATACCTTTCTCGCTTACGACGAGCTCGTGCAGCTTCTTGAGGTCCCAAGTAGAACTCATGATCCTTTTTGTATTCCATATACTTATCTAGTAACTCCAACGAAATATCTCGAAGAGATTCTTTAGGCATTTCTACTTACCTCCTCATAAGGCTCTGGCAGCGGCATCCAGGCGTCAACAGTTCCGTCGACTGGTAAATTATTAGTAAAACGCCAACCAAAATCACAATCATAGAGTGCTGGACACGTGGCTGTATATGGGTCATCATCAGTAGCGATTGTAATAAGTACAATCTGCCATTCGTAAGGCAACCTCTCACTTACTGGTATCCATTGCATTGTGTCCTCCTTTTCACGCATTTGATCTTCAAAGCTTTTCCTCAGCTCAATAAGAGCATCTAAGCGCTTTTGCTCTAGGTCTCCAAGTACCTCAAGCTCTTCTTCATCGAGCTCAAAAGTTGTGATAGAGCGGTGAGGAGCCAGAGCATCTTGACAGCGTATGATTGCCTTGAGCCTTCTTCTCTTTGGGATAAAAAACTCAAGCTTACGCGCGGTGCGCTTTATCTGCTCGTCAATTGCCGCTTTAATTCCTTCTAGACCAACTTCATATGGGTCTGGTAGTTGCCATCCCATTTATTTGTCCTCCACAATACGCGCGCCACAGTTAGGGCAATAATTCCACCCTATTAGGGGATACATTTTTGTCCGCCCACATGCTGTGCAATGACAGCTGTATGGTTCATCCTCAACCATTTCACACGTGGGGTATATGAGATTAGCAAGCTTATTGAGTGTCTCCGAGTTTGTTCTCAGCGATGATTCAGGGGTAACAGTTAGACCTTTATCATCGGCTATATCATCTACGTTAATCCAGCTATGAAGAAACGCTCCAATAGCCCAAGAGGCAACACCATTGTCTGCGAAAAACCTCAACCTTTCTGCAATCTCTTGCCGCTCGTCACTCATTCGCACACCTCCGTAACGCGAGATCCGCAATTGGGGCAGTAATTAAATGGCTTTTCTTCGCATTCTCCTAGTGCGTCTTCGCAATAATCTGTAAGGTCAGCACCGCACTCAGAGCACTTACACTCCCACTCGTAAACGTGTATACCGTCATGTGCAAACCAAGATGTATTTTTGTAGATGATGCGACATGTAGGGTCAATAAGCCCAGCAAGGCGTTCAAGCAGCTCATCCGTACTATCTTTGTTTCCCGTGTAATTCTCGACACCTATCATTGCTGCAATATCGTAACCGCTTACCCAATCATAGATACGAACGATATTTTCGCGTAGGCACTTTGCAGCTTCTTCGCGCTGTTCGGGTGTTGGATTAGCCATCTTTAGTCCTTACTTACGATTTTTACGCCAGGGATTTCTTGCGGCAAGAAATTAAGCTCATAGCTGTACTTGTCTACAGTTGAGCCGCTTAGATCCTCTACGGTGTAACACGTCCACTCATTGAGATACACAAAGTGCTTGGTGTACTTACCGTCTGGCAACTCACAGGTCACTTCGAGTTCGTTAGTATTGTTGTTCTTATGGATGGAAAACGTACCTGTCAGCTGTAGTGTTACCTGGTCAGAACGACAATTGATAACCGTCAAGCGTCGTACTACGTTGAAGTTATCGGCTTCCTGGCTGATGTTGTGTGATACACGGTCTGCTTCTTTGCAACTGGTTAGACTGAGCGCCGTTATAGCCACGGCAACAATAACAAGCGCTGCTACCGCAACGCTGATAAAACGTTTGTCAATGTTTAAACCAATAAAACTGTCATCCATCTTTACCCCTCTCCCTCTGATACAAAGTTACGACTCTACGCATAACTGTTTGTCGGCTTGCTTGGAGTTTTTCTGCCAAAAAATCAATAGCCGATAAAATATCTTGGTCATCTTTAGGCGTCCACTTGTGGTTCCTTCGTAGACCAACACCTAGCTTCTGGGCATGGTTATTAATCGCGTAAACACTTCTGCCTGGCAATAGCTCATACCATCCTGACCAATAGCAACCATGCCCTTGAGCGTACCCTGCTCTAAGGATGGTGTCTTCTGCTGCTGTCCAGCGGGTCCCTAGGCTACTTCTCATTGCTTGACTTCTCTTTTTGCTCATCTGGTGTGCTTTTGCATAGCTGGAAGATAAAATAAAAAGTTCCAATTAATAAAGCACTGCAAATGATTGGCACTGCTCCCATTACAAAAAGATAGGCACCAAGAGCTATAAAACCGAGGATAATTAAAATCATTTTCTTTTGCTCTCCTTTTGATACATTGACGCAATATGCCCTAAAAGCTGGCTTTTACTAACACGTAGTTCATGAGCCAATGTGCGCAAGTTGTTATGGATAAATGCGTTTTCGGCAGCGTTCCATTTTTTACGCTTGCCTGTAGTCAACCCACATAAATAAGCTTTGCGTGAAATTGAATTAGGCGTGTGACGTGGTAATGCTTGTTTCCAGTAATCGCTTTTATAGCTGTGCCCTTGTGCATAGCCTTGTCTAAGCACATCAAGCTCTTTGGTGGTCCATTCATTGTGTACCCTAGTCACTTGTATTCACCTTCTACACAAGTGTCAGAACCGCGAACTGCATCAATATTGATGTGATAGCCGCATTGATCTACATCTGCATAGAGCAAGCACACGCCAAAGCTTTCTAAGCCTTTCATTTCGTAAGCCTTGGCGTAATGCTTGCATTTTTCGCATTTACCGTGGTAATTCTCACTATTGATGTAGGGATTCTCCGCTGCGTAGTGCTCAGACAAGCTATTCATCATCTGAGACCAGCTCTTCCCACATTGGGTGCAATACATCAGACAGCATGCTTAGCATAACGTCAAAGCTAATGTAAGACGGGATGTTCTTACACGCGTTTTCTGCCCAAGACTCGAACCCATCTTTTCGAGCACATTCCGCATCTTCCAGAATCCAAGAGTAAAAATTGTTATTTATATACTCTTGCTTACCTAGTTTGCATAGCTCTTCTTTGAAACGCCTCGCAGAGGCTGGATGCGCTGGTGGAAGCATATCATGCAAGTGCTCATTCTCTTCTTTTAATAGAGCAACTTCGTCTTGAAGTTCAGCAATACGATAAATTGCATAGTCCTCAGAGTTTGTAACATAATGAGGAATGGATGTATGGTTGGGCATATTCCCTGCCTTTCAAAATGCATAAAATATATGCAAAAATGTATATTACTTTTCGTAATTGACGCCTAGCAACTCGCAAATAACGCGCCCTGTTGAGCGTTTATTGCAAAACATAAACTCGCATCCATATTTATATTCAATGGTGCGCATAATGCGTGCTAATGTGCTGCCCTGCATTGGTTTTTGTTTGCGTGCAGCACAACGCATAGATACTTTTGGGTCACAATGTCCAAAGCGTCTTTTATCGCATTTTTGGCAAACATTACTTGTCCATTGTGCGACATCGTCCACACAATGGTATGGATGTCCAACTTCAATTAAAACAATTAGTTTGTATCCAGCTTCATTTGCACGCTTAATTTCACGTGCAAACCTAGCGTGGTCACGCCCAAAATTAGACGCAACCTCCGCTAAATTTTGTTTGGTGTCTACGCTGATATTAGATTGGCTGGTCATATAATCGCCAAAGTCCAGCTTTTTGTATTCAAACTGGACTTTATGGGCGGTAAACCAATTATCTATATTGCTGTGCTTATTTGCTTGTTGCCTAGTGTCTACGTAGATTACGGGCGCTTCCATTAGCGAAATGGAATATCAGATAAGTCATCGTATGTAGAAACAGGCGCATCACGTTCGAGCTTCTTTGGCTCACGTGCCTTAATCTCGCCATTGCGCACCTTATCGGCTGCTACTACTTGGCAGACGTTAAGACGAGTGCGCACCTTTCCTTCGTACTCATACTCCTCCTCTTGGAGGTTAAGGCCGACTAAGCGATTGACAAACATGTCTTCTCGCCCTGCATCAAATGCTGCAAAACCATCAAACCCTGGATTTGAGTCGTTGATAGCGTTCAAGCGTCCTTTTAACATACCAAACGCGCTGTCCTTGTAGCTCATAAAAAAGTGATGGGCGTAAGGGTGAGTCTTGCCCCAATCATCAGAGTAAAACCCTGCATACCCACCCTCTGCAATGTCAAAAACAATTTCAAGGTACTCTTTGCTCTCGTTGTCTTTCACATCAATAATCTTAGCTACATACGGACCTGCTGGTAGACGGGTGAAGTCGTCTGAACTCTCTGTGATCTCTTTCCACGGAATATTCTTACGCATAATTAACCTCTTTCTATAGTTTGTGCTAATGATTCTTCAAATGCTCGGTCTCGCTGGTCAAATACATGGTGTTTTTGCTCAACAGCAGAATCCAAAGCATCAAATGTCCTATCTGCTGCTAAATCTTCATCGCATCCTTGCTCAACTAGAAATGCAAAATACATTTCACAGGATGCTAAAAGCTGGTCATAGATTGCCTGAGAAAACATAGGCTATTTCACCACTTTTAGTGGCTTTAGCTCCCAGTACTCACGTATTGCGTTATCTACTTGCTTTAAGTCGTTGTCCATGTTATCTGGCAGCATATCTATTGGCGCTTTGGCTAAATTGGTCCCATCATTAGCTGTGACAAAAATATGCTTACCATCATCAACGCGAGTATTGATAACAATTGGGAACAATCCCTCAATACAGAGCTTTTCGTCCAGCATCTTTCCAATACTGCGAACCTTTTCTTTACCAAAAGCGTCTGTTTCTGGGTGCATTAAGAAATACACCACTGTGTCTTTGCTGGTTTGCGCCGCGGCTACAAGCAACTTCTCAAAAGACAACGCCATATCAACAAATTTTGAGTATCCATTGTCTTTAGCTCGTGCAAAGTTATCAAACGCCATTAAATATGTGGCATCATCAATAACATAAGCGTTATATGCGTTTTTCTGTAACGCGGGAATAATTGACTTATACGTTGCTCCGTCCATTTTGGGCAAATGCCCCCGAAATGGTAGTGGTTTGGATGCCACGTTGAAGATAGCAAGCTCGCCGTCTTTGAAGTTGCGGAGACTGGTAGACTTTCCTGAGCCGGATGCGCCTAGCACCATTACACAAACGCCCATTATTTTTCACCATCAAGCAGCGGGAATACATTACCCATGCCTAGCTCGCCCATGATTGCGTTAACTTTGGCAGGGTCTACTGTAAGTGTTGTGCCGGTTGGACGTGGTGGTGTTCCTACTTCTTGAACTTCGCATCCATCAGGAAGTTCGCCATTGTTTAGTAGCTCGGCTAAAACTTCTTGTTCATCGTCCACTACGATGTGCTTCTCTTCGTGGGCGTACCCATTCTCAAGTGCCCAATCCAGCCATGCCTTGCGGTCCTGGATACTAAGCACTGTCTTACGTGTGTCTTTGGATACTTTAACTGAGTAAGCCCCGACTTTTTGCCCCTGGATAAGAGCATCGCGTGACTTAACTCCTGTGCTGAGATAGCCGTCAATTAAGGCTGCGTCTAGCTGTGCGCGTAGCCCAGCACCTTTTGTAGATACATCAGACGCAATAGCCTTGTAAACTGCTTGCTCGATGTATAGGCGCTCAAATGGCGTTAGCTTATTTGACATTAACTTTCACCCTCTTTACAACTGGAGAACCTAAAACTGTGACGAAGCGGGGAACAATGTAGTAATCACACTTCATCAGTCGTGCAAGTGTTTTAGCTTCTTGCTCAAACAAAACCGCTGCAAAAGGCTCAGTTTTCTCTTTCTCGACCAATACAAATACGCCTGCTGCTGGATCTGTTTCTTTCATTACTTTTCCTCCGTTTCATCTGTGTTTGTAGTTCTGCTATTGAACTCTTCGATAGCTTCTGTATCTGTATGTGCAGATAAAATGAACCCACCGTGTTTAGGGTGGCGCATAAAGTAGCTATTCATAAAGCTGGACTTTTCAAGCTTCCAATCACCCTTTGTTACAAGAATGTTTCCAAAAGGCTTTGGATTTTTTGGCGATTGCTTCTCAACGTGTTTACTCACGCTGTAGTTGCCGAACAAAACAGCCGTGAAGTTATCTAGCATAAAACAGCCAACCCCCACTCAAGCAAAAGTAGAGCGGCGATAATGCCAGCTGCCCCCAGCCAATCTCTCCATGTGTAATAACTGAAAACCTCTAGCAAATCATGTACCATATCTACATCCCCTTTCGGTGGGATAGCCACCTAGCCTTAGCCTTTGAAACTCGGTAGGTGGCTTTATTCTTCGATTTCAAGTGTTAACCCGTACTGTTTAGCAAGCCTGCGCGTATTAATGCGCCATTGCTTGCCAATCTTTACTGCAAAAATCCTTCCAGTCCTACATGCTTCTGTGATTGTTGAATATGGCGCGCCATTTAGTACGTGCGCCGCCTGTGCCACAGTAAGTAGTTGTGGATAGGTTTTGTGTTCCATCGCACCTCCTCTTGATTTGTGCGCGGATAAAACTTTGGCAGTTCTTAGTCCAGTGCGTTAGTAACTCGACATAAGCAAAAGACGCATCGGCAATTGCTTATCTCGTGCTATTCGGTTGTTAAGGTACAATGGTGCTTAATTGCTAAGACAAATCAGTTCGTCAGATGAGCAGTTGTAAATAACTGCCATTTTTCGCAATTTTTCAGCGGAAGGAGCAGTCTCTCCGTTCTCCCACTTATATAAAGTTTGAAGAGAAACCCCAATTTCGGACGCTGCTACTTCTGGGCGCAGCTCCGCTTGTTTACGGAACTTCCTATAATTGTTTGTGCGCTCCATTAATGTTTGTCACCCCCCCTTTTGTATAACGAACTGTTTACAGAGTATTCTTTTCGTTATATTCTGTCAACAGAAAAGTATAAATATTTTTATTTTTTGTATTCCTACTGTTATACTAAATAGAACAGAAAGGAGAAAAAATGGACTTTAAAGAGCAATTAGGCGCACGTATTGCCAGTGCCCGTGGATTTAACCGTTTGGGGCAAAGTGAGCTTGCAGAAATGATTGGCGTGAGTAAACAAACCATATCTAATTGGGAGAATGGTCGCAGAACGCCCGACGCCGACCTGATACGTAGGCTGTGTGAAATTCTTGGGTGCACCTCTGATTACCTCCTGGGCTTGACAAACTCTTTTGCACAGAAAACATAGCGCAAACGTTATACAGAACACATGTTCTATACTACAAAATCGCTCGGACACTTATTGATGGGGTAGTATGGGCAAGATAGATACGCAGGTAAAGTATTATTTTTAGTAATATTATTACAACGTTCTTATATTTATTGCCCAGCTACATAAAGGCTGGTAGATGTATAAGCGCAAAGGCAAATTATTACTGCCAGTAATATAGTGATATTGAGGACGTGAAGATATGCACTTTGGTAATAATGTAAAACGCTTACGTGAATTGCTTAATCTCACACACGAAGAATTTGGGCAAGCCATAGGCTATTCACAGTCTGCTATATCTGCTTGGGAAAGTAAGCGGACTTATCCACGTATTAATACGCTTGAGCAAATAGCTTGTGTATACGATATTCCAGCTTGTACGCTACTTGATGAGCACGCTCTAGATAATGCGTCTGTAGTAGATGGGTATATCCAGCTTGCGCATAAACGCCAAGCTTACCAGGTGCCACTAGTAGATAATCTGTATGCTCACAGCATATTAGAAGATACGCATACGTCTACTCTATATAGCATCGCCCCTGAGCTTGCAAAGCTTTACCCAGATAGCTTTTTTATCGAGGTGCCAGATGATTCTTTGGACTTACTCTTGCCCATCCATGCTCTAGCTCTCATTGTGCCTATGCGTGCGATGACGAAAAATAATGATCTTTATTTAGTAGCAGTAGACGATGAACCAGCAATACTACGGCGTGTACGTAAGCTTAATAATGGCTATGAGCTGAGCTGTGAGTCAACAGATGCAACCTACCGCCCACGTGTCTTTGATTACAGTATCGGCTGCACACAGCAGATCACTATTCTTGGAAAACTGGCATGGTACATGATGCCGTACGATTGGAAGTTTTAACTTATTATCCTACAACAAGAATATATAATGTAGGTTGTTGTCAAACCATTAAAGAGGAGTAAAAAAATGGAAGAAAAAGTCACTAGCCAGGACAAGGTACAAAAAGAGACAGTTCAAGAACCACCCCTCCAATCACCTCAACCTAGTGCAACACCAATTGAAGAATATGCCGCAACGGCAAAGAAGGCATTTATTTTTTCATTAGTTGCGGTTGCTGTTTGTGTAATCATGGGGTTAATGGCAGGCAATAGCGTAGCAAAGGCACAACATGATGTTCTATTTGCAGATTCTCTTAGCTCATCTCGTTATAGCTCTATCGATGAAAGCGATAAATTAGAAAAAGCGGAAAGTGCCGTTGCCTTAATTATGGGTCTAACGTATATAGCGTCTGGAGCAGCTGGAATAAGCTGCATGGCATATGTTGGCTCTTCTATGTTAGTAGCTTATAAAAAATCATAACTAAACATAGCTATATTTATTGTTAGCGCCATCTTTCAAAGGTGGCGTTTTTTATGCCCCGTTTCACCACATAGCTTAATAAATAATTACACCAACCTTAAATATATAAACTGGTGATTTTTCGCTGGTAAAACTGGTTGCGCCCGTTAGTTTTACGGCGCATATACGGCGCTACTTACGGCGCTAAAAGAAAAGGTAGACGACTATAAGCCATCTACCTGCATAAATATGGAGCCAGCTACGGGACTTGAACCTGCGACCCCCGCTTTACGAGTTGCCTTAAATGTAGCTGAATAAATTAGATATGCTAGTTACGCTGAATAAAACAGCAGGTAGGCTAATTAGCGTGAAA
>NZ_KI519553.1:0-221113 GCF_000483125.1 Atopobium fossor DSM 15642 | reverse complement strand
GGCGCTAAAAGAAAAGGTAGACGACTATAAGCCATCTACCTGCATAAATATGGAGCCAGCTACGGGACTTGAACCTGCGACCCCCGCTTTACGAGAGCGGTGCTCTACCAACTGAGCTAAGCTGGCGTGCGACTGATAACTATACGTATAAATTGCTCTTCATGCAAGGTCTTATCACAAACTGCATTAAGTGCTTCTAGGCACTACAACAAGTGGAGAATACCACGAACCAAGCGCTCAAAATTATCCGCGTGTTTCTCGGCCTGCATACGGATGGTCTCATGGTCAACCGTGGGATCTCCGGCCTCATTAGTAGCTAATGTGAGTCCAAGCACGTTCATATCCAGCGCATGAGCCATAATAACTTCGCACACCGTGGACATACCCACATAACTCACACCAAAGGCTCGCAGCGCATTAACCTCTGCAACAGTTTCAAAACTTGGACCAAGTGTGCCCGCATAAACACCCTCTTGCAGCTTAATTCCCAAATCTTCTGCAACGCCAAGAGCCAAACAGCGCAAGTAGGAAGAGTACGCATTTTGCATGCCCACAAAAGGTGTATCAAGATCTCGTAACATATCCTTATTGGCAAGAGGATTTGCACCTGTCAGATTAATATGATCTGTTAGAACACCTAGACCAGGTGTAGCGTTACCAGACACAGCACCGGTAGCACAGGCAAAGATAATATCCTTACAGCCCAAGCGATGTGCATGACGTACAAGTGACACAACCTCGCTTGCGCTATACCCTTGGTACAGATGAATTCTACCGGGATACACTACAACAGGCACACCATCTACTGTACCAATAGTTGCCTCAAACTTATGCCCACTTACCGGCTCTGCCGCCATAGGAAAGCCATCAATATCACGATAGTCAATACGACGAACAGGTGTTACCAAACTTGCCAAATGGCCTAAACCAGTGCCTAACATGATGGCAACTGGATGCTCGACCGAGGGCTTAATATCTTGTAGGACTTCTTCTGTAACCACGCAAATCCCCTCCTGTTTTAGTAGTTGAGTAAATATTCCATCACCTGAAACTAAATTGCCTGTAAAACTTCCGTCAAAGACCCTATCCACTCCGCAAGAGGGACTTTTTGCCTTAAGTACTGCCACCTGAGGCTTAAAATCATTGCAACGGGCAAACTCATGTTGTGCGCCATCCACAAATGCCTGCGTCACATCTGTTCCATCTTTGGACACTACACGCGAACCCTGTTGCTCTGCAGGTGGACGAGGCACTGATAACTGTGCGGCAAGCTCTGGACAAACAACCAGCTTATCCACCTTACTGGCAAAATTTGCTACAAAATCGCAGTGCTTAGCTCCCCCATCATAGCGACAAGGCACTCCCAACAAACATTTGCTGATAAGCGCACGCATAAGCACTCCTTATAAACTACTTAGCACTATAGAACATATATCCAAACGCTCGCGCTACAAAAAAGAGACGAGAGCCCAAACCCTCGTCTCTATACTACGCGTTATACACAAGATGCAGAGCACCCAGATGTACCATTAAGAAGCAAGCGAATTAACCTGGATGGAAGCCTTGGAAAGACGCTCGTTTACATACTCGGTCCACTTAGCGTTGACATTGGTGTACTCGGTAGAATACTTCTGATAGGCAACATAGTAAGCGGCTTGTGCCTGTGCATACGTTGCAGAATCTGCGCTGAAGTTCTCATTCTTAAGCGCAGCAAAATAAACGCCATCAGTCTTTGCCCAGTCACCCTTGCTGGCATCCCATTCATCGCCCAGCAGGTCAATAATGTACTTACCATAATCTGCAGAAGCAGCAGCGGTATCACCATCTGCAGGAGCGGTAGGTGCACTAGGAGCAACAAGATTGCTAGCGTCCACAATCTTGTCGTGAAGCTTCTTTACGCCAGCAGACTGCTTTACAAGATTCTTTACTTGGTCCTCAGTCATGGAATACTGAGTTGCCAGGGTCTTATAATCACTGCTGCCCAAAGTAGACTCAGCATAAGACTTTACATCGTCATCGGAAATTGTAATGCCTTCCTTCTCAACTGCCTGAGCAAGCACTTTGTTGCGAGCAACAGAAAGGACACTGTCTGCAGAAGGGGCATTATAGTTGCCATCATCATTCTTGGCAGCATCAAGGGAAGTAGTAGCCTCAATTGCCTCACGAGCAGTAATGCTTTCGGACTTGCCTTCGTAGGTCATGGTACCAACAACGGTATCCAATTCCTTCTCGGTAAACATGGTCTTGCTATTTGCCATACCAGCAGAACCAAAGGCAAAGTGACCAATAACGCCACCAAGAACCAAAGCAATCACAGATGCAGTAATACAAACTGGCATAGAAACAGACTTCTTTGCAGGTGCAGAAGTCTTCTTTTCAAGCTCTGTCATACACGTACCTTTCGATAGAAATAGTGCAATAAACGTTACTCGATGCATAAGACTAGCACGAGGGCCATACTATGTGGTGTAGCTCTAATGAACATCCGTCAAGCGAGAATAACCTCTATGCAATCCTCTTGAGTCTTAAGCTTGTCTGTTTATTTCTTTGCAGCATCAATAATATTTGCCGAGAAAGACTTAATATAGCCACGGGCAGACTCTGCATCGAATGCTACGCGATTTACCAGGGCATCGCGCACATCATCTGCAATGTCTCCCTGCGCAAACTCAAGCAAGCATGCCAACATATCACGATACTCAGCATCGCCATGAAAGCACTGAATAGCCTCATCCAACAAAGGCCATGCCTTTTTGGAGCGTTCCTGTGATGTAGCACCCACACGTGTAAGCATACGAAATGCAGACAAGCGCACGGTAGAAGATGCTTCGTCAAATAAAGATT
Organism: Atopobium fossor DSM 15642; assembly: GCF_000483125.1. Lineage (GTDB taxonomy): Bacteria > Actinomycetota > Coriobacteriia > Coriobacteriales > Atopobiaceae > Atopobium > Atopobium fossor. The sequence continues at coordinate 218,269 of NZ_KI519553.1, read as the reverse complement.
CTTCAGCACCTGCAAAAGCACCCGCTACTTCATCGGGGTTCTCAGCACATAAGATGGACAGAGCATCCAAGACTTCCCAACGTGTTTGAGCTTCTGGAAGATGCAAGGCTTCTACCAATGCATCTACATGCTCGCGCACAAGCAAGCTATCCTGTTTGGCAGCCAAAGCTAACTCATGAGCTGCCTCTTGACGCTCACGACGCACACAACCCGAAAGTGCTTCCACAAGCTGTTTAATTTGTCCGGACGAAACATCAGACATACTAAAATCCCCTTACAAACGTGTACCTCATAACCCCATGAATGTGCGATTTTACTCGCAAAAGCCATCTACAACGGCTGTTCCACTCTTTTGATCCGTATGAATTTTAATAAAACCATACGAACTTGCCTCGTTAAGCAGCTTAGTAAAACTACGATAACCATAACTACGTTCCGAGAATTGCGGGCGCTTGCGGCGCATCGTGCTTTTAAGCTGCGATGCAAAAATAGCAGAGTCACTTTCTGATTGAACGGCGTCAATGGTTTCAAACAAAAGTTGATAGCATTCGTGCTTCTCAACAGGAACTTTGGCGGTGAAGTCGGGAATACGACCTGCGCTCATAATGTCTTCGTAATACATGAACTCATCGCAGTTTTCTGCTAAAAGCGAACTAGTAGAAGCCTTCATGCCTACACCAATTACTTGCTTTCCAAACTCCTTAAGCTTAGATACCAGCGGTGAGAAGTCAGAATCGCCAGATAAAATAGCAAAAGTATCAATATGCTCACGGTTAAGACACATCTCTACTGCATCTACGGCTAAACGAATATCTGCAGAGTTTTTACCGGTAAAAGCACGATCTGGAATCTCAATAAGCTCAATGCCCAGTTCATGCAAAGGCGTTATCGCTGTATCAAAGCGTTGCCAATCGCAATAAGCACGCTTTACCACAATTCTGCCCTTATCAACAAGACGCTCAAAAATACGCTTAACCTCGGGAGCAGGGCCGGGTTCTTGATGACCATTACGCTTGCGCTTACCTGTGCCCAGCGCAAGATTCTCGTAATCGATAAATACAGCCATGGAACTTTGAGTTATATCATCCACGAAAAGGCTTATCCTTTCTTAGCTTTTTTAGCATTGGAGCCAGCCGATTGCTTCTTGTAAGAAGACTGTTGTGTGTTGGAGGGCTGTTGCACACTCATAAGTTCAGGTTCGGGTCCCTTACCTTCTTTCCACTTACGACGTGCTTCTCTACGAGCATCTGCATGAGCATCGTTTGCTGCAGCGACATGACGTTTGTTGGTATTAAAGAACTTGTCTACAAACTTCCATGGGCCAACAGACTCACCAAATGCAATTTTAAAGCCAGCCATACCTCCAGCAATCATGCCAAAACTAAATGCCGCTAAAGTGGTCCATCCCGTTGCCCACACAATACTGGATAGCGCAATACCCCCCACAAACCAGGCAATGTTTGCCAGTACATAGTCACGTCGTGTAACGAGTTTATAGCCAAAAGACTCAGCCAGATGCTCGCCTAAAACGGTACCAAAAACAAAGAGTACTAACGCGACAATAGCAACGGCAAAACTAATGTTACTACCTGCGGCTTGCTGCAAAGAATCGCCCACGCTATAAGCTCCTAGTGTTGGTGATGATGGCAATGTGTGCCATGCGTATGGTTATGGCAATGTTCGTGAGTATGCTTGTGATCGCAGCTGCACTCATGATCTGCCTCAGGCTCGTCTTCTTCCTCTATATCCAAAACCGACCAGTCCAAGCCAGCAGCTACTGCATCAGCCTCTTCTGCATAGAGCAAAGCTAATGCCTGTGTGCCCAAACGGGCACCCTTAATCTGGCAGAGCAAATCGTAAAGAGTGTACGCAGTCTGAGCACCAGGAAGAGCAAGATCCATATCCTGACCTTCTGCTAATGCAAGTGAGATATCCTTACGCATGTGCTCGTTAAGAAAACCAGGACGATAGTCACCTTCCACAGCCTTAGGCCCAAGTTCGGTCAGCGCACGAGAAGAACCCATACCACTACCAACCATGTGCAGCATTTGCTGCACATCCAAACCACTTTGTTGGGCTAAGGCAAGAGCATCCGCCATACCTACCATGCACGAAGCAAGAGAGACCTGATTACATAACTTGGCAGTCTGACCCTTACCAGAGCTACCAAAGTAAAAGATTTTGCTGGTAAAAGTTGCAAGTACGGGAGCAACAGCAACAGCATCAGCCTCAGAAATGCCTGCGATGGCGGTAAGCGTACCAGCTTTGGCACCAGCCTGACCGCCCGTCACAGGACAATCAAACGCATGCATGCCCAAAACCTCTGCTGCATCATGAATATCACGAGCGAGACTTGGAGCCGAAGTAGTAAGATCTACCAGCCAGGCACCTTTTTTAGCAGCCTTAAGCAAGCCATCACTTGCAAGATATACATCCTCAACATCTGTGGGATAGCCCAACATGGTAAAGACCACATCTGCCTTACTAGCAGCTTCCGCAGGTGAAGATGCCCAAGTAGCACCACGGTCAATAAGTTCTTGTGCTTTATCCTTTGTACGGTTGTAAACCGTCAGGCTATACCCTGCATCCAAAATATGACCTGCAATAGGCGCACCCATAATACCGGTACCAATAAAAGCAACTTGTTCAATCTTTGCATGTGCCATGTACTACCCTCGATACTAGCTTGATTTTTTAATTTTGCGAGCAATACGATCTGTAAGCGAAATTTTCTCGCGACGATCGCCACCCCAAAAGACCAGTGCAACCATACCGGGTCCTACGTGAGAACCAATTACAGGACCAATTTGGCTGCGAATAATTACAACATCCTCGCAGCCAGGCTCCTTACGAATTTCTTTTTCTATCCAGTCGCCGTCCTTCTCGGAATCCGAAGTTGCAATAGCAATTGGCAAAGCAGAGTCATGCGAGTAGTTCTCTTTAAAGTCTTTAATGATGGCACGCAGAGCTTTTTTTCGGCCACGACACATGCCACGAAGAGTAAGAGAACCATTGAGGTCATAAGAAAGCTCAGGCTTGATATCTAGTTTGCCACCAACTTGCGCTGCTGCAGGAGGAATTCGACCTCCAGCGGCAAGCGTATCAAAATTATCTAGTGTAAAGTACCCCTGAATAAAGTAGCGTGCATCACGTGCCCAGTCATACAATTCACGCGCAGAAAGACCGTTGCCAGCAAGGCGTACAACTTCAATTGATAAAAGCTCCGCCGCAGCTGAGGGACATAGATTGTCCAACACATAGAGTTCAAAATCTGGATATTGCTCTTTAACCATAGCAGCGGCCTGCCGCGCAGCATCAATGCTGGACGACAGACCACCCGTAAGGCCCATATACAATGTGGGCAAACCATTTTGAGCTGCTTTGGTAAATACTTCCAAGTAACGACCAGGTGTTACGGCCGATGTTGTTGCACGAGCACCTTTACGCATGCGGTCATAAAACTCATGAGCCGTCATGGACTTCCAGCTGCCATCAAAATACTCAACGCCATCTATAACATAGGGAAACTCAATAACCTCTACGCCCAGCTGGCAGGCCACATCTGGATCAAAGTCTGCGCAGGAATCTACAATGATGTGACAGGTTCTACGTGCGTGAAAGCGCTCAATATCATCGCCTGCTAAATCCATAATAGAGCCGGACGATGTCTCGGAAGAACTACTCATGTACATCCTCAATCTTGGGCTTAATAATGCCATATCCGCCATTATGACGACGGTATACCACGTTAATCAAACCTGTGGTTGCATTCTCAAAAACATAAAAATCATGACCGATAAGATCAGTCTGAACCAATGCCTCTTCCTCGGTCATGGGTGTCAAATCAATAATTTTCTCACGAACAAGCTCGTCATCCTCAGGCTCCAAGAGTTCAGATAAATCCGAAATCTCAGGCTCAAATTCAGGAGCAGCTGCGCGCTGGCGACGATCAACAACGCGTGTCTTGTACTTACGGAGTTGGCGAGAAACCTTATTGGCAGCTTCATCGATAGCAGCATACATATCTGCAGATGAAGCAACTACACGCACTACGTTATCACGAACAAAAACTGTTACCTCAACCGATTGTGCATGAGGATTAGACGGATTTTTGTCCACACGTAAAACAACGTCACAAGACATTGGAGAAATATCAAAAACCTTCAGGGCGTCGCCAATCTTCTCTACTACGGTCTCATGTAGAGCATCAGTAACGGTAGTTTTGCGACCAGATACTTTGATGTCAACCATAATGTACCTCCTAGCTTTTGAAAAATGCTTACTCGGATGTAAGCATTTTCTTACTTTAGACGTACCCTAAATTTGGAGCGATGTTTCACCCATTTCGGTAGAAGTACCCTCAAGCAACAATCCAACAATCGATTGGGCTATATATGCTAAAAATTAAAGAATTGCTGCATTAGATCCAGCAGTAGATCCATCATTTACATCAGAAGTTGTAGGGAGGCTCGTGGATGAAGTGTTTACATTTGAACTGGTAGATGGCTTATTTACATTGAGAAGAATATCGGTGACCTTAGTTTGCTCAGAAAGCGAAGGCATGCTACCAATCCAACGTGTATTTATCAGTTTTTGCAAGCCTGCATCGGTAACCGTTTTATAAGCAGTATCCAAAGCACTTTTGAGTTCTGTATTGGAATCAAGTACAGCAATACCCATAAAAGAGGGGCTGTCAATGGTACCTGCAAATGACAAGTCTGTATATGTATGAGCAAGCGCAGAACCTGGACGAACATCGCACAAAACAAAGTCTACATCGCCCTTTTCGAGACCTTCAAAAGCGTCATTAAGACTTTCGTATTCCTGCTCTACCACTTTAAGGGAGGAACCTTCGAGCATAGTTTTAGTGGCTGAACCACTTTGTACACCAATCTTTTTGCCTGAAATATCTGTTGCTTTGACTGTAGAAACCTCACCCTTGGTAAAAAAGCCTGTAGCAGCAGCGGTATAATTGCCCACCACGCTAAAGTCAGATGAAGCGCTATCCTTCCCCACATTCATCACAATGTCACAATCCTGACCAAGTGCATCGGTACTGGATACGTTCACAAATTTTACCTGCAAACCCAGCTGCTCTGCCAAGACAGAGGCAAGGTCAATATCTATACCTTGATAAGCATTTCCCTCTGCAGCAGTGACATAAGGAGCCATGTTACTTGTTGCAGTAAGCCCAACAGTAAGCGTTTTAGGAGTAACTAAAGACTCATCCGAAATAGGAGAAGATAATGCATTAACCTGCGTCTGATAGGCATCAGTTACGGAAGTTTGAGTAATTTCACCCACAAGCGGAATTGAACAACCGGTTAAGCCAGTTACACAGGCAGCAGCAAGCGTTGCAGCAAACACGAAGCGCAGCTTTATATACATTACAAAATCCTTACATATTCGCTTAATCAAATGTCTTCCACCAGCTGACCTGGTATTTGACCCCACACTCGCATACTGGAGCGTTTGCGCACATGCCGCGACATGCTTACTACTAACCCTCTCGCCCGCGAGACGGAATGTCTCTTACCTATTACGGACGGTACGACTTACTTCTAGGACGAGCCATGCTCGCTTGAGTGCGCACACTCAAGCTTACGTGGATCCTTTTGGCCTCGTCTGCCTTGGACTAGGGCACCCTATAGTACCCGCAACCACAGCCTGATGAAAGACCAGCACATTATACCAGCAGCTACCATACTCTTGAAAAGCCGCATCCAATAACCTGATTAACTCCTGCAACTTTAAGAATCTTTGCACAAGCGCGCATGCTGGAACCGGTAGTTACTACATCATCTACAAGCAGTACATGAGCCGCACATACCTCATTAATAAGTTCGATAGTGCCAAAAAGATTAGCAGCACGCTGAGCTTTGTTGAGTTTGCGTTGATCGTGCGCTTCATGGCGGACTAACACATCTACCAGTGGAATGTCTATAAACGAACTAAGTGCACGGGCAACGAGCTCCATATGGTCAAACCCCCGTCGTACAAACGCTTTATGAGTTGCTGGCACAAACATGATTGCATCAATGGCTGCAAGATTAATATGATTCCAACCTTGAGCTTCATCCAAAGCGGTTGCCATTGCCGCTGCTATTATTGCCGCAAGACGAGTCTCATGCTCATCTTTAAGTGCAGTTACCATATGAGCACAGGTCCCCATAAATGAAGTAGCACATATCACACCATCAAGTTCCTCCCAACTATGGTCACAAGAAGAGCAGGTAAGCCATCCAAAAGGGGCGCCACAATCCAAGCAAGCCCATTGTTGATCAACCCACGTTAGGCTTTCTTGACAATTGGGACACAAGAGCTCTCCTGGCACATTACATCCTATACAACGCGTAGGCCAAAGAAGCTCATTGGTGGAATTGGTAAGTTTAGATAAAAAAGACATACGACTCCCCTGCTAGTTTGCAAAGGAGTCGTATAGCTAGTGTAGCTTCTTTACGTAGCGGTATGTCCCTACAAGCCCATAGGTCTAGGCGGACGGTCATCAGACTGTTGGATATGAACATCTGATGGCAGAGATGTGTCTGTGGTACTTGGCACAGGATCTTCCAATCCAGACAGATCATAAAAACCAGAGGGCGGCGCAGGAACCGATTTTTGATTAGGAGAGACAACAGGCATTGAAGATCGTGCTATACCAGAAACCTGAGGTGCAGAAGGATTCATACTGGCAAGTACTGCTTCTGCGGACTGCTCATTATTATTGATAGCAGCAACTAACTGAGGGGTGGTTACTACAGATTCATTGCCATTCTCGTCAAATGTCACTACGTCGGAAAGCCAGCCACAATAAGGGGCTGACGTGCTCCTAAACGTACGGAATGAACTAATAATCAAAGGAATTTGCAACACAATAATGACAAGGTAATAAATAGCTATTGCCACTCCCTCTTCACCACTCGAAGTATAGCTTATCTCGACAGATTGCTTTACAAGCGCCGCACCAGACAGCAAGATAAAGTCCCATAAGAAATGAATGAGTGAAGAACCCCAGAAGCTCGTACGCTTTATTGCAAATGCCGAGAAAAACAGTCCTAAGATACCCGTCTGTATAACCTTAAGCACCAGTTGTGCAATATTAACAGCATTGAGCTCTGTACCAGGTGTAATATGTGCAGCACCAAAAATAAGTGCGGCGACCAAAATGGCTCCATTAAACCCTCTGCGTGTTTTACCAAAACGTGCAAGTAAACCACCTAAGATAATGCCGCGATAGGTCGCTTCTTCAGAAATGCCCACAAAAACGCAGATAAAGAAGGTTTGCGCCATAGCAATGGGCCAAGTACTTATAACAGCTTGTTCACCAGAAAAGATAGTGGTCAGGGAAAGAAGCAATTGCAGACATGCCAGCACAATTAGGTACTTACTGTGTTTAAGTGTATAAAGCAGGTCCTCTTTATGAAAAGCTATGGCACGCTTGCCACCAAGCAGGTACAAAGCCCACACACTCGCCAAAGCAGATATACCAATAACCAGCAACATGACAATATTAGTATCCGGATCAGTAAGGGTGACTATATAAGAGCCTATTGCATATACAATAGCAACTCCAACGCTCAGTACCTGTAACAGCACAAATGCCAGCACACATAAGCTGAGCATAAAACGACGATGTGGTTTAACAAAATAGGTCATGAACCGACGTCCTTATCGATAGTAAAATGTCAGTACTGCTCAAAGTAACTCATTTTTTTACGCTCGTACAAAAAATTTACAAGCATTATCCCATAAAGCTTGGTAGGTTTGTTTGCGCGTAACCAATCCAGTGTCCTCCTTAACCTGAGCAATGCTATCTACCGTATGCATAATCATGGCTGTCTCACACTCTTGACCACGCAAAGGAACGGGTGCCATATACGGAGAATCTGTCTCGGACAAAATAAGGTTAAGAGGAGTTATTGCCAGGGCCTCACGAATATCATCTGAACGCTTAAACGTACAGGCCCCGCCAAATGCCACATAGACACCTTGATCAATGAAGGGTTGCAATACCTGAGGTCCATCTGTGTAGCAATGCAGTTCAAGACCTTGTTTTGGTATACCTGTTTCTCTCAATGCTTCCAACACAAGTTCGTGAGCCGCTGCATTATTTGGCTCGGGCGCATCACGCACATGTAATTCCACACACAGTTCACGATCTTGTGCAATATGTAACTGATTAATTAAGATTTGCTTTTGAACCTGAGCAGATAACTCATTGTAGGGGCCAAAATCAATACCAATTTCTCCTATGCCCACACAGCGTGGACTATCGAGAAACTCCTCGAGCTTGGCACGTGCTTGCTTAGGTGCATCCACATAAGCCTGAGCAGAATAGGGATGAGCACCTGCCACCACATAGATACTGTCCAACAGTTGAGTTGCGTCTTCGTATCCTGGAATTTCTGGAATAGACAATCCTTCCTGCATACAGAGATCTAGAAGTATATGTGCTTCTTCTATCTGCTCATCAATCCAAGTATTGCACGCTGCTACCGTCACAAATTTGCGTGGAATTTCATCCACTGGATCCAAGGGCACCACCAACATGTGCACGCCAGCTAAAGCTGCACGAGTAAGTGCCACAGCAGCAGTAGTTTTTTTGTAGCTCGCAAGATGACCATGGGTATCTGCTACAGGAGCCAAAGGACGAGCGGCAGGCACTGGGCGATGTTTCTTATCAAAAAACAGGTTTTCCTCAAAAATACCCAAAGCAGACTGCACGCCTTGTTTGCGTATAGCTTTATGCAAAGCTTCTTTTTGAAAAGCCCAGAGTTCTTGAATCTGTGTTGTCATATACCCCCCTTTACGCACAGTACTCTGACTGTTTTAGCGCAAAAGCAAGAGAAATAAAGTGCGCAACAGTAAGTGTTTCTGCACGAGCAGCAGGATTGATTTCACATGCCTCACAAGCTGCATCAATAACACTTTTTGAGAATCCCGAAGAGCTTAGAGAGTTACGTAACGTTTTGCGACGTTGTGCAAAAGCACCATCAATAACCTGAGTAACCTGCTCCAATTCTGATTTTCTCAATGACTCTTGCGTTGTAGGATGTATTGCCGTAGTGCGATCTATGCGCACAACAGAAGAGTTGACATGAGGTGGCGGAAAAAAGTTCCCTGGTCCAACCTCAAATCTACCCGAAACGGCGCCATAAAGCGCAAGCTTAGCTGTATATGCACCATATGCTTTGGTGTTCGGCGCAGCTGCAATACGATCTGCCACCTCTGCCTGAACCATAACTACCGCGCGAGAAAGCGTAGGAATTTGCTGAAAAAACTTAAGTAACACAGTTGCAGCAACTTGGTATGGGAGGTTTGCAACAAAGATATTGGGTAAACTGTCTGCCCCACTACCTACTACAGGAGCTAAGGCCTCTGCAATCATAGAGGGGGTTACCTTAAGCGCATCGGCTTGCACCAGTGCGAACTTATCGCCATCTTGAGCAAGCGTAGATGCATAGACTTGAGGAAGCTCTGGATCTGCCTCTATAGAACACACTGCACGAGCTCGTGGCAACAATGCTGCCGTAAGCGTACCAATACCAGGACCAACTTCAAGTACAACGCTCGAAGAAGCATCCAGTTTGGCAAGCTCACAAATATGACCAATAACGTGGTCGCTCACCAAAAAATTCTGGCCAAGCCGTTTTTTGGTGGCAAGACCAAACTCTTCGAGAGCAGTACGTGTTGCTGTAGGTGTTGCAAGAGGTGAATACACAAACTACTCCTTTTTGGCAGCAAGCCTAGGGAATAGTGCATCACCCTTAGTTACGGCTACCTCACTTGCAATACCACCCCAAGTACAAGCCTCAGAAAGACTATTGCAAGCAATTTGGTCGTCCAAGCTCATACGATGCAATACTTCTGCAGATGTTGTAGGCATAAAGGGCGTAAAGAGTAATGCACTTATACGAATAGCTTCCAAAAGATCCGCAATGATGTTACGGAGCTCTTCTGTACGAGTTTCATCTTTAGCAACATTCCAGGGGGCACTATCTTCAATAAAGTGATTGGCTGCATGAACCAGCTCCATAACGGTGTTCTTTGCACCAACGTAATCAAACTGCTCCATACACGCACAATAACGCTCTACCAAACCATCGGTTACCTCACGCAAAACACCTGTATGGTCCACCCAGCCATTAAGATTAGGGGTACTACCATCAAAATATTTTGCACTCATGTTAAGGGTACGAGATACTAAGTTACCCCAGCTATTTGCCAAATCTGCGTTGTATACCTGTTCCATACGCTCAAAACTAATAGCGGAGTCCTCGCCATGAGAAACATCGGTCATAAAGTAGTAGCGGTATCCCTCAATACCCAACAAATCAATAACATCAGAAGGAGCAATGGCATTGCCACGACTCTTAGACATCTTCTCTGCTGCACCAGTTTCTGGATTACGCACAGTCAAGAAACCGTGAGCAAAGACATGATCAGGCAAAGAAGCACCAATTGCCATAAGCATGGCAGGCCAAATAACACAATGGAAACGAATAATATCCTTACCTACCAGGTGATATTGAGCAGGCCAAAAATGAGCAAGCTGAGAGCGTGCTTCATCCGTATTTACACCGTAGCCAACCGCAGTCATATAGTTGAGCAGCGCGTCAAACCAAACATAGGTTACATGTTTGGTATCAAAGGGCACGGGGATGCCCCAGTCAAAGCTGGTGCGAGAAACAGAAAGGTCCTGCAAGCCACCTTCTACAAAGCTACGAACTTCATTCATGCGGAAAGCTGGCTGCACAAAATCAGGGTGTTCTTCAAACAGCTTAAGCAAAGGCTCCTGGAAAGCAGAAAGCTTAAAGAAGTAAGATTCCTCCTGCACACGCTCCAAAGGACGCCCGCAATCAGGACAGAGGTGCTGACCTTCGGTCTTGTGCTCCTCATCAGACTTGCGTACCTGATTTTCCGTAAAGTAGGTTTCCTCGGGAACACAGTACCAACCGTCATAGCTGCCCTTATACAAAAAACCAGCCTCTTGCATCTTATTCCAAAGATACTGAACGGCTGTAAACTGACGCTCATCCGTCGTACGGATAAAGTCGTCGTTAGAAATCTCAAGCTGCTGCCATAAATTCTTAAACAAAGGTGCCTGGCTGTCGCACCACTGCTGTGGAGACATACCATGATTGGCTGCGGCCTCCGCGACCTTCTCGCCATGCTCGTCCATACCGGTTAAAAATTTCACGTCATAGCCCATCGCACGACGATAACGCGCCTGCACGTCTGCAAGAATGGTGCAATATGCTGTCCCCAAGTGAGGTGCAGCATTTACATAATAGATGGGCGTAGTGATGTAAAAAGGCTTTTTATCTGCCATAACGTAAGTCTCCTCATGACGGATTTGGCATGGACACCTATAACGTATTTATTGCAAATTCTGATTGTACTGCACGATGCGGTCGTACGCCTCAGAACGTGGGATATCAAATTGTTTAGAAAGAGTTTTTGCAAGCATTGACTTAGATTGACCTTCAAGCAAACCTTGCTCAATAGCTTCTTGTAAAGTGGTGGAATTGCCTGCCATCATTAAATCTGCCTGTACCTGTGCACACTCTTGCTCTGAGGGAGGCGCAATCACAATAACGCACTCACCACGCAGGTTTTCTCGCTGAGCAATGCTTTGAGCTAACTGGGGAGCCATAGCGCGCACCACTTCTTCATGCACCTTAGTAAGTTCTCGTACCAATGCCACCTGACGCTGAGGAAATACCTCAGCGATATTCTTAAGGGTAGCCTCTACGCGATGTGGGGACTCATATAGCACAAGTGCGCCGGGAACAGCTGCCAGAGCAACAAGGCGTTTAAGCTGCTCACTTGCTTTACGTGCGAGAAACCCCTCAAAGAAGAAATGATCCATAGCAAAGCCAGAAGCAACCAACGCACAAATAACTGCTGAGGGACCCGGAATTACTTCAACCTTGCACTGAGCGTTAAGAGCTGCATCCACTAGATATTGACCTGGATCAGATACGCTGGGCATACCTGCATCAGATACAAAAGCAATATGCTGACCAGCAGATAAACGTTCAAGTACCGACTGAGTACGAGAAGCAATAACGTTATCATCGCAACGTTCCAACGGCACATGAATATCAAAACGACTCATGAGCTTAGCGGTAACACGTGTATCCTCGCACAGCACCACATCTGCACCTGCAAGTGTTTGAATAACACGCGGTGAGGCATCAGATAAATTGCCAATGGGTGTTCCCACAACAGATAATATGCCCTTATTGGATACTACAGCGTTTTGAGTGTCGAAGGGTGCTTTTTGCACAGATTGTTTTGCCATGCTGTAACCCTAGCGAAGCATATCGCGCTCGAAGTTGGATAGAGCAACACGTGCATCCCAGCCGGGCAATCTATTGGATGTCTTCCAAGTTTGGAAGAACCATGCCGGGCAAACAGAAAGCAAGCTCATTTGCTGAGCAACAAAAAGGCGTTCACGTGCAATGCGTCCCTCAATAGTGGTAGTTTTACCAGGTACAGACAGTGCAGCTGACCACTCACCCACCATAACAGGCAAGCCACTGGTACACGCTTGAGCCAGCGCTTCTCTACTTGCACTCAAAAGAAGCTGTGCATTTGCTGCGCCTGTCGAGACGGGCATGGAAGTTGGACGATACAGATGGGTATCCAGCCAAACATTTTCATACCGACTCGATGCCATAAAATGCTTCCAATGACTATGGCGACCAGCATCAGAAAAAACAACAACAGGTCTATTACCAGCACATCTACGAATTTCTGCATACGCATCACGATACAGATTCCGCAAGTGAGAAAGTGGCATACCGGGCTCAACGCTCAAACCACGGCGACGAAAGGTAACGACCTCATCCAAAGGCTCAATTCCTAAAAATGAACTGCGTCCAACATAGCGAGCAGCAAGCATTCCTACAATTTCAAGCAGTGCACTACGGCGGGCAGGTGTAAAGTCTGTCTTCATACGAAGCGCATTACCGGTTTTCTCGGCACCTGGAGCAAGAACAATATTGACAAGAATCTTGATATCGAACTTCTCCGCCCACTCAAAAGCCTTGTCCACGTACTCAATATAGCCTGTATGAAAACCAGGTAGAGGGCCCTGTTCGCCAAATACATACCAGGGCACTGGAAGGCGAACAGCATTGTAGCCACGAGATGCCATTTGCTTAAAATCAAATTCTGTAATGAAATTCTCTACATGCTTATGCATGAGCTTCGCATATGCTTCACTGCCTAGCTTGTTTGCTAGGGCAATAGGATCAAGTGTTGAAGTTTTTGAAAATAGTTCGGGGGTCACCCAAGACTCAAGCATTAACCAACCATCAAGGTTTACGCCTTGTAATGCTTTTTGCGCCATTGGAACCTCCTTTTACCTATGTAATAGCACTACACTACTACAGTTTTAATTACAATACCGTTATGCGCAGCGATAGCTTGCACAATTTAAAGGCGTTTCATACATGTCTACCTGTACCACAGGCAGACCCTTTTGTTTGAGTTGATTGGCAAAGTAGCGCGCCAGATTTTCTGCAGTGGTTCGGAACGGTAAAATCGTAAGCGTAAAACCCTCATTGGCAAGACAATCAAGCGTTTGTTGTTTGAGTGAACCTTCCTCAATTAAGAAGGTATGATCTAGGCTATCTGCCAACGTACGTACCTGCTTTTTGAAAACACCAAAATCCACAACCATATCTTTCATGGTACCTTCTTCTTGCAGGTCATCTTGCTCAATATACACAACCACACGCCAGCGATGACCATGGAGATTCTCACACTTACCATAGTAATCTGTCAAAAAATGTGCCGAGTCAAAAGCGGCTTCTGTCTTAAGTGCGTACATGATTCCCCTTAATAATGATGCCACCACATACCACACGGTCGCCATCATAAATCACAGCAGACTGACCAGGTGCAATGGCACGAATTGGTTCATCGGTATGAACGTGAAATGTCTCTGCTCCGGTTTTAGTAATCGTAGCTGGATGACGGTATCCGTGATAAGACACCACTGCGTCTGCATGGATTACCTCTTGTGAAACACCGGAAGGCCACAGCGCTTGCACGGCATCAAAATCCTGGCTCATCAGAGCATCTGTATCCCCCATCACAACCGTATGAGACACGGGATCGATGTCCACTACATACATGCGTTTACCAAGAGAAACGTTGAGCCCCTTACGCTGACCAATAGTGTAATGAGCAATGCCTTTGTGACGTCCTAATACGTTACCTTGTTCATCCACAATATCGCCCGCACGAGAGTCAAAGCCCTCCTGACGCTCAAGAAAACCAGCGTAATCTCCATCGGGAACAAAGCAAATATCTTGGCTATCATGCTTGTGGGCATTATCAAAACCGCAGCGCGTAGCTATTGCACGAACCTCATCTTTAGATGCAATATCACCAAGCGGAAGAAGCAAATGCTCAAGTACCTCGGGCACTGCTGGATACAGGACATAACTCTGATCTTTAAGAACATCCGCACCAGCATATAGCTGCATGATGCCATTCTCGTCACGCTGAGTACGAGCATAATGCCCTGTTGCAATATATTCACAACCTAACGCCTGAGCACGTTTCCACAGCAAACCAAATTTAAGCCATCGATTACATTGAATACAGGGATTAGGTGTAGCTCCTGCAGCATAACCGTCTACAAAACGTTTGATAACTTCTTGGTCAAACTCACGAGTAAGATCAAACGTAAGATGTGGAATACCCAATTTGATACAAACTGACTTTGCATCAATAGCATCTTCCAAACGACAGCAGGTACTATTGCGCGCCAGCATCATAGTGGCACCAATGCACTCATGTCCTTGTTCAAGCAATAACTGAGCAGCAACCGAAGAATCTACACCACCACTCATTGCTACAAGAACTTTACTCATACAACAAACCTCACAACTTGCTATACCAACGCCATAGAGACGCTCAGGTTATCATTCTTAAAATCCACTGTTCCCAAACTACCGCAAACCAGTGGCATCATAGGAGGTAAATGTCCAATATCCGCATTAAGCATAACGGGTACCGTAATGCCAAGCTCCAAAAAGGCAGAAAGGACTGCTTGTTCTTGCGTCAGACCAAACTCCTCGTCGTCCTTACGTAAGGGACGTCCAAAAATAAAAGCTTTTGCCCGAGAAAACCAGCCAGCTTCTGCCAACTGCCATAAGGCACGACGTACTTGAATGGGGCCCAAATCACAAGCTTCTAGATACCAAACAACACCATCAGCAGCATAACGCTCATTAAACTGACTCACACAATCAAAGCGAGTACCACAAAGATTAATAAGGATATCCAAGCAACCACCAAGTAAGCGACCCTGTACATGCAGCTGGCTGACAAGATTACCTGATTTGTAAGCTGCAATATCCGAAACTTCGGTCGTGTTGTAAGGAGCCAATGGATGTTGTTCGTCCTTTAAAGAAGTGAGTTCCCAACTCTCATACGAATTAACTCGTAGCGTCTGACCAGCTTGAGCCTCAGTTAACACCCTCCAGGCATCGTTGAGCGCTGGATGCCAAGGACGCATACCAAAACTTGCAACACACGGCGCATAGATAGAAGCTACATCACACTGTGTTGGAAGCAAAAATCCAAAATTGGTATTGTCTGAGTACCCCATAAACCACTTGGGTCGAGCAGCTGTAAGCTCACTAAAATCAAGGTGAGAAATAACCTCATTCATAAGCTCTCCGCCGCCAGCAGAAATAAGAACATCATCTTGGTTGCCACAATAAGCATCCATGAGTTCTTGTGCACAGCGTGTAGGAGTGGAAGAAATGCCTATACCATCACTTGCGCGAACACAACTCCATTCATGTACTGCATAACCAAGCTTGGCAAAACACTTGTATGCAGAAGCAGTCGCAGAGATATAAGGCTCGGTCGTAGCCCCAAACGAAGGAGCTACGACACCAATAACTTGAGATGGAGCAAGTGATTGAGGATACTGCACGCTATTCCTATCTACTAAAACTTGAGGTTATGCATCAGAACGAGAAAAACCATTGCGCATACCTAGGCTTGCATCGAACAAGACCTTATCGAGCAGGTCATCCGTCTGAACCTTGAGCTCATCAACAAGCTTTTGGTTGGCAAGGGCCAGCTCGGAAGCAGCATGTTCATATGAAAGGTTCTTCTCGATAACCGCATCGTCGCAGCGGTTAAGCATGGCACGTGCAGCAGAACCAAACGCTTCTTGATAGCGCTCCACATGAGAAGAACACTCGCGATAGTGAGCATCTGCCAAAGCAGCAATAAGACGGTTGGCCCAGTAGAAACTCTCACTGGTCACGCGAGCAGTAGTGTTAGAGATATACTCGGGATTCTCGTTTGTATTGGCATACAGAGGAACCAAAACGTTAAAAGCATTGGAACCATAGGCAAGCCACTCAACCGCCTGAATTGCCCGAGGCATGTAAGGACGCAGTTGGATAATAAGAAGTTCACCATTGCGGTTGATACCAATAGGGCGATACTTGCCGCGCTGTGAATCATCGCCATAGTGACCATAGGGATCGTATGGAGTGCCCTGGTAATGTAGGGACAAAACGTATTTTACATCCTCAATACTAATGGGATTCTCAGGCTCAAGACACCAAGGAATATCGTCGTCCTCGGGCAACCAACCAGCACCCTTCTGATCCCACTCCATATGAGGGTTAAGCACACGGTGCATGTTCCAAGCACGCGGTGTGTTATATACATGATCTGCATCAGACTTGCTGCCAAAAGCTAAACGAGGATTAAAAAGGGTATGACCAGCTTGTGGATCTACATCAATCCAGCCTAAGCTCAGCTCATTATTGCCATCCAGCTTATCGAGACGATATTTTTGAATAAACTCACGCAAGTCTGCACTAGCCATACAGATACGCTGCTCGCCCTCTGCATCGTCCAAATCAAATGCGTCAATACCCAGCTGATTTGGCATGGTCACATACATTTCATCAGGAACGCGACGTGCAATCCAGTGATGTCCGCCAATGGTCTCTAACCACCAAATCTCATCCGTATCAGAAAATGCAATGCCATTCATTTCGTAAGTGCCGTACTTCTCGAGCAAAGCGCCCAAACGCTTGACACCATCACGAGCAGATTTGATATAAGGAAGCACCAGGGTAACCATATCTTCCTCACCAATGCCACCCACAACCTCAGGCTGATAATCCGCATCACCAGGATTGCCTTTAGCAGGGTGATACTCAACTAAAGGATCTGCACCTAAAACACGTTCGTTGGAGGTAATGGTTTCTGTTGCAGTCATACCAATGTTTTTCTCGTTAACACCAGCGGCAGCCCAAATACCATGCCCATCTACCGCCTCTGGCACAGAGGTGTAACGCATGGGATTGTTAGGCAAGGGAATAGATACGTGGCTTAAAACACTGGTATAGGTAGTAGGCTGATCTAATGGCTGAATAACCTTGAATTTTTTGGGGTTAAATTCAGTAGAGCCAGAATCCTCATTGCGAGCAATAATGGTTGAACCATCAAGCGACGCCTTCTTACCCACCAAAATAGTTGTACAAGCCATTATGTTGTCCTTTCTTCAAAGGTTTTTACACGTTGTATGCATAGCCCTATATATGACGTTGGGTATCTTGTATTCATCAACGTTCTTTTGATGTGTTAGGTCTACCCCAATTCTCCCTTTACGAGTTTGGTTTTTACCGCATATAAACTGGGACACACAGCATAAGCAAGTTGTGCAATCTCTGCCGTTGGTTCAGACAAATCTGGAACCATAACGGTGATAAAACCACCGGCTACTCCAGCACGAACACCAGAAAAACTGTCCTCTAAAACCAAAGTCTGTGCTGGCTGAGCACCAACATGTGCTGCAGCTGTTAAAAAGATTTCTGGATCTGGTTTGGCTTTAGTAACTTGGTCTGCCGTAATAACTGCATCAAAATATCGAGACAATCCCGTTGCTTCAAGATTGTGATGAGTAAGCTCTCTATCCGAAGAGGTTGCCACAGCACATAAAACACCTTGCTGCCTGAGGTATTCAAGCAACTCATCTGCACCCGGCTTTTTGCTGACGTTATTCCAAATAAGAATACGTGCATGGTATGACAGGCGATCACGAATTTGTTGCGCTGGTACCTCATTACCATAGTAACGGCGAATCACCGTATAACTTTGTTCACCTGCCGTACCACAGCAATCTTGAGCAAGACCTTCCTTTTGCGTAAGACCAAAATCCGCTAACGCAGGCTTCCATGCTTGCTGCCACAGCTTTTCTGTATCAAACAAAAGCCCATCTTGATCAAATAATGCTGCTTGAATCATTACTCAAGTCCTCCGTTAGCATCATCTTGGATAAGAGCTTGAGCCTCTTTTAGCAGATCAAGACCACGCTCATGAAACATCAGATTCTTACTTTGTTGTACAAAAGACTCAAGAGGATGGGCGGAAACAAATGCCATAAACGCTTGATCACAAGATAAACGACTCACAAACACCAGTAACTCCTGGCCACTGCCAAAGCATCCATCTAAAAATGTCAGAGTATTATCTACATGTGCTGTGATGTTGCGCGCGTCATCTGCCATTACGCAACATGCTTTGTTGAATGCCATCTTAGCTGCCGAGAAAATCATGGAGTCTGTATCCAACGATGATGGACTTTGCACAGAAGTCTCCATAGCTGCACGATGTGCCGCCGCGCGAATTTGCTCCCAAATAGCAGCTCTATTGGTAAGTTCTGCCAACTGTCCAGAAGACGCTTTACCGGTGTTTTGAGCATCCACTAACGTGGCGGCAACCTGAGCTGCTTGCTCATCGATCTTGGTAAGTATGCTTAATGAAGCAGCATTGTCTGTCTTAGGGGCAAAAGCAAGGAGCTCGAACTTAATAGCTCGGCAGGACTTTTCATAAGCTTGCTGAGCATGTACCTCATTAAGAATGACTGTAATGAGCAGATTGACCACAGCAATGCGCTCGTCAAAAGGAGCAGCGGTAGCACGAGCAGTAATGACCTGATTTGCTGAGCCCTCCAAAATATCGGACACCTTGTAGTCATCTTCGTACTTGCAAAATAAATCTAGGTATAAGGAGAAATCTTCCGCCACATGTTGGTCTTGGATGTACTGAGAAATAAGGTTGAGGTCAACCTTAATCTTCTCAGCACCATACGCATAAAGCATGCGGGAAAGATCTTCCCAACCACGTGCAGTAACGATACGTGCGCCCGTTGCAGCAGCGCGAACCTTATAGAAAGCTTCCGGCTTATTGGATAAAAATGTTGTAATAGCTGGATGAACACCATGAGCTACCGCGTAGTTTTGCCAAACATCAAGATTAGCCTCAATATCTATGCGCTTCATACGATCCATCATAGCGGGATCAAACTCACGTGCTGCACGGTTGTACTCAGGAGGATTGCCAGCACAAACAATAATCCAGCCAGCAGGTAATTGATGTTGACCGAAGGTCTTGTACTGCAAAAACTGCAGCATAGCAGGCATGAGTGTCTCACTTGCACAATTAATCTCGTCCAAAAAGAGTACGCCTTCGGCTACGCCGCTTTTCTCGATAGCGTCATGAACCGCTGCAATGATTTCACTCATGGTATAACGAGAAACACGATATTGCTGGCCCTCAAACTCGGATGTATCAATGTACGGCAAGCCCAAAGCCGACTGCCGTGTATGATGAGTAATGGAATAGCTCACAAAATTGATGTGCATACGCTGAGCAATCTGAGCAACAACAGCAGTTTTACCAATGCCTGGAGGTCCCATAAGAATAAGAGGGCGCTGCATCATAAACGGAATGCGATAGGCACCAAACTCATCTTTGGATAGGTAGGCACGAATTGCACCTTCTATCTGTACTGTTGCTTCGCTGATGTTCATATACGGCTCCTTGTAGTGAGCTTAATAAACGGACATAGATTCAAACTGACCCGAATTGATAGTAAGCTGAATAGCCCATGCAGGAACCAAGTCGGGACGGTGATCTTCATCATAAAAAACAAAGGCTGTCTTAAATGGTGGCATCGTTTCTGGATACGTACCCCAACCATCGGTAAAGTAAATAACCCCTGCAAGGTCATCAAACTCTCCCTTTTGGCGCAGCTCCTGAACGTAGCGGAAAGCTGGTCTAAAATCGGTTCCACTAAAACCATGTAGATCAATCTTCCGTCTCCATTGGTTCATTTCTGCCACACTCGTAATTTTGGTATCGCTCCGAACTTGTAAATCGCATTGAATAATATGCACATTGATTTTCTCGAAAAATGACTCGGTACTACACAACACATCATAGGTGGTATCTACAAATTGCTGCACAATTTTGCCCGTAACCGAACTTGAGGTATCAATCACAATGACAAAGTCACGTATGCGGTTTTTATTACTGTATTCCAGCGGTTCTATGAGCGGCATATCCTTATATAAAGACAACCCGTAGGTATAAAAAACGTAGTCAAACTCATCTTCTGATAAGCGCATATCCTCTTGGTACGTTGCAAATTGACGCAAAAACTCGCGATAATCCACCTCTTCATGCTGGCTTACTTTAAGTTGATGCATGAGTCCACGTAGCTTGGAGCCACGCTTGCGTGACAAGGTTTCTAAATCTACGCGCATGGATTGTGCCGCTTTAGACCAACTTTCTTCTGCCCGCTTGATTTGCTCAGGCGTAAGTGAAAAATCTGCATCCTTGGCAGTGGGACTTGCGGTTGGCTGTTGTTGATCTGAACAAGAATCTTTATCCGAATCCGTAAACGAGTTCTTGCTGGGTGTATGGGCAGCCAAACCAGTAGCAGAATCTTGGTTGTTGAGCGCATCTGTATTTCTTTGTTGCTGCGGTGTTGTTTGGGAATCTTGAGTAAACCAAAGACTATGGTCATCTACAAAAAACAGTGGCTCCCATGCAGATAGCATATTGGAATATCCGCCACTTATAAAACTATGATACAAGCGCTCAGCTGTGAGTTTACCAGCAAAATTATCGTACAAAGACTCCAGCGTAGCCTCAATTTTGCTGCCGCGTTCACCCGTACGAGAACCCACAATGTCTGCCACTACCATCTCTGCAACAATGTCACACGCTAGGCTCCATGCCTTACGCTGTACACGTGTACCCACAAACGGATGTAAAAACAAACAATGTGCCAGCACGTGAACGTAATCATGTACGGGAGGCTGCTGCTCATCTAAGTAGGCAGAAATAACCTGATGTGCATCTATAAACAGCGTCGAGCCATTAGTAGAAAAGCTCTGAGACTGCTTTTGTACCTCAAGGCGTAGCAAGGCAATTGAGCCTGCTAAAAAATGATTATGTGCCACCAGTGTCTCTTGCGTGAGCTGCATAATACGCAGCGCAAGAGTCTGCTCATGAGAATCCACATCCACCCCCTTGCACTGTCTGCCATGCTACTGCAGCGCTCGAACACAACTGTTAAATCAAAAAACTATCGAGAAAATCATCGGTTGATGTTGGCAAGAAAAGCTCCTGCTTGCGCCCTAAAAGCCAACTGGCAGCCTCTGCATAGCCTTCTTGAGATGCAGCCAAAATGGCATCATCAAAGCTCTTCTCGTCAAAAGAATTGGCCCAGATGCCCACTTGTTTAAGCTGCGCAATCTTGCCGTTTTTTGCCAGCACGCACAACAAAGTTGCATTATGTACAACAGAAGTACTCGGAAGCAAATACGGAACCATTTCTGTAACAAGGTCCACATCCGCCTGTAGCCAAGTAAGTGCAGTAAGCCGGCTTAAAAAAGCCGAAGGCATCTGCTGACACACAAAACGCACCACGCGCTTATCTGCACGAGGAACCACTAATGAACCCATAACATGCTCTATGATAGACGAGCCTATTTGCTTGGTATGATACAACTCAAGCAGTTTAGTTGCTAAATCAAAACAGATATCCGCCGTAACATCATCACGCTGCGAGGCATGCCTAATGCTATGCCATGCACGCACTACACAAGCACGATATATATCATCAAAAACTGTTGCATCAAATAGACCGGTAGCAGCTAGTTTATACACAACGTCACAGGTATTTTGTAAGTTGGTACTAAAGGAATATGCAGAACCAGCCAGCTGTTCATTACCAGTAAATTCCTCAAAAACCTCGGTAGAAACCGTTTGATCCATAAGGTTTAAAAATAAAGTAGGGCTGGATCGTACCAGGTCAAAGCGCGTATATACGCCATCATGTACAGGCATTGCAATATCACGACGAACCTGTGGATCAGGATCTCCTAGAAGATCTACGCCTTGCATAAGTAGCCATCGAGCACAGTTTTCATGACCACAACGTAAGGCCAACGCAAGTGCCCATGATGGATAGGCAAATGGAGATAGCATCTCCCATACCTGTTGCAGAACTACAAGATCTCCTAAGCAAGCCGCTCGCTCAAGCACATCCACGCAACTTACTGCATCAAGCCCAGCTGCATGTGGCCGTAGCGCATCAAGTGCTTCTTGTACCTGCTGACCTGTTACCAGAGCTTCTCTAACTGCCATTAAGAACTGTTTAGCTTCTCCATGTGTCACAGGCATTTTAGGCATGCCCCTAGTAAACAAGATGCGACTCGTCGATGATATACAGCGTATTATCTAAATAACGTTTGGCCAACCAGTGAGCCATATCTAAGTTTTGGTCCAGATAGTTGCCGCATTCCTCTGGAGCGGCACCCGGAATACTCCCTTCAAAATCCCTGATAAATTCAAACATGCGAATGACTAAATCAAGGACATCGCGTGAATTGTAGTCTCCAAATACCACAAGGTAACAACCTGTACGACAACCCATGGGGCCAAAGTACACCACACGACTAGACCATTGTTCATCATTGCGCAAAAACGTGGCACCCAAATGCTCGATGGTATGCAGCTCTGCTGTATTCATGACGGGTTCACGATTAGGAGCGGTCATACGTAAATCAAAGGTAGTAACTATAGCCTGTGTCGCATGATCTTGATCTTTGCGAGACACATATACACCAGGCTCAAGCACCAGATGATTGATGGTAAAACTTGCAATCTTATCCATAGTCGCTCCTTCAAGGCGGATACCTATATTGCACACCTTATAGGATGTAAGGGGTATACCAGTAAGTATATGCACTTGTACCCAATTATGTCTGAGCAGTGGGGTAGGATTAATCAGACAAACATTGCTCAGAAAGGCTTGCTATGACCGCAGCTTCCACCCTTGAGATACTCTACGCTCCTGTTGCAGGCAAGATTATGCATTTAACAGACGTTGCGGATACCGCCTTTGCACAAGGCATGCTTGGACCAGGCGCCGCTATCGAACCTGCAGATGCTACACAAACCAGTGGTGTAATAAGCGTTGTAGCACCCCTTTCTGGCACAATTACCGCTGTTGCTGCACAAGGCCATGCAGTAGGCATTCGTAGCACTTACGGCTTAGAAATACTGGTGCATGTAGGCATAGATACCGTAGAACTGGACG
Source organism: Atopobium fossor DSM 15642 (assembly GCF_000483125.1). Lineage (GTDB taxonomy): Bacteria > Actinomycetota > Coriobacteriia > Coriobacteriales > Atopobiaceae > Atopobium > Atopobium fossor. Next base: position 194,814 of record NZ_KI519553.1, on the reverse strand, counting down.
GCAAACCCTTCCTTGTACAGGTACAGGTGGGAGACATTGTTCAGATGGGAGATGTACTGCTCCATGCAGATATCGCCGCTATTATAAAATCTGGACGCAAACCTACAGTTATGGTGGTAGTCACAAGTGGCGCAGGCATATGTGCTGCTCAAGATGAAATTTACTTACAACCACGTCGCAATACTCAGCAGAAAGAAAAATTTTTAGAAGTCAACTCTAGTGCATTTGTTATCCCTACAAAGCAACATGCTACAGATTCCACCAGCAATGTTGAACCATCCTCGCGCGCCCCACAGCCAACATTGGGAGATCGCATTCCTTGGCCTGATGATCAAAGCTACGCAAATATTCCTACAGATGAGGCCTTAGATCTTTATCTGGATTGGACAACGGATCAAGACATAGACCCATGGGATCATCAAGTGGAAGCTCTTCTGAGTATTGCCGCAGGTAATCATGTGATTTTGGGTACACCAACAGGTTCGGGCAAGTCGTTAGTGGCACTTGGTATGTGCTTTATTGCCGTATGCACAGATCGTCGTGCATATTACACCGCTCCTATTAAAGCACTGGTTTCCGAGAAGTTCTTTGCATTGTGCGATGTCCTAGGCAAGGACAATGTTGGCATGATTACCGGCGACGTTGTCATTAATGCAGAAGCACCTATTATTTGCTGCACTGCAGAGATTCTCGCACAAGACGCACTGCGCTTTGGCGATAAGGCAGACATTGGCTGCGTAGTCATGGATGAATTTCACTATTACGCCGATCCTGAACGTGGATGGGCCTGGCAGGTGCCCTTGCTCACCCTTCCCCATACACAGTTTTTACTTATGAGCGCCACACTGGGAGACGTATCCAACATTGCACAATCTCTTACAAAACACACAGGACGCAAGGTAGATCTTGTATTGAACGCACCGCGCCCTGTACCTTTGTCTTATGAGTTTGTCGAAACACCCTTGGAGGCTACCGTAGAGCTTGCGCTACGCGATGGCGATGCTCCTTTATACATTGTGCATTTCTCGCAAGAAGCTGCTGTTAAAAGCGCTCAGGCGCTGGCCAGCTATGGCGTTTCTACTAAAGATCAGCGAGAACAACTCAAAGATGCCCTTAAAGGTGCCCGTTTTAACACTGCTTTTGGCAAAACACTAAAACGTTTACTGCTTACAGGCGTTGGAGTACACCATGCTGGAATGTTGCCACGCTATCGTTTGTTGGTAGAACGCCTTGCACAGCAAGGACTCATTCCCGTTATTTGTGGCACAGACACCTTAGGTGTAGGTATTAACGTGCCCATTCACACCGTTTTACTCACCCAGCTCACCAAATTTGATGGCCGCCATATGCGCCGTCTTAATGCACGTGAATTCCACCAGATTGCTGGACGTGCTGGCCGCTCCGGCTTCGACACTGAAGGTCGCGTTATTGCTCAAGCAAATGAATACGATATTGAACGTGCACGCGCTTTGCTCAAAGCTGCTGGAGATCCCAAAAAAGCACGAAAAATAAAAACCAAAACACCTCCCAAAGACTTTGTGAGTTGGAATGGTCAAACATTTGAACGCTTGATTGAGGCCACGCCAGAAGCACTTATGCCCCGTCTTAAAATTACCAATTCCATGGTGTTGGCAGAGGTGGAGCAGGGCGGAGATGCATGGACTCGCCTACATGCGCTCGTGAATGATTCTGCGCAGTCAGACCTACAAAAGGCAGAGCTTTCGCAGCGCATAGATGAGGTGCTGGCAACCTTGTTGGATGCACAGGTAATTTCTCGCGATACTCCTGCAGATATGCCTCTTGGTCCTGCCAACTATACGCTTGAGACAAACTTACCGGATAATTTCTTACTTACACAGCCCCTCTCGCCCTTTATGCTTGCAGCGCTCGAATTGCTTGATCCAGAAGAGCCTGGCTATGCCTTAGACCTTATTTCCATGATTGAAGCTACATTGGATAACCCTGGCCAAATACTGCGTGCACAAGAAAAGGAAGCACGAGTTAAGGCACTTACTGCCATGAAAGCAGAAGGCATAGACTATGACGAGCGCATGGAACGCGTTCAAGAAATTTCCTATCCCAAACCTTTAGAAGATCTGCTCAATCAAGCTTTTGCAAGCTATTGCGAGAAGGTTCCCTGGGCAGCAGACTATGCCTTGGCTCCCAAAAGCGTACTGCGCGAAATGGTAGAGTCTGCCTACGACTTCAAGACCTACATTAGTTACTACAAGCTCTCTCGCTCTGAAGGCACACTACTGCGTTACCTGTCTGACGCATATCGTATATTGGCTCATACCATTCCAACAAGCTTCATAAATGAGCGTCTTGATGACATTATTAGCTGGCTTTCCATCGTAGTACGCACCACAGATTCCAGTCTAATTGATGAGTGGTCTTCTGACAGCTCTTTGAATCAGGGTGCAGATCTTGCTGCACCCAATGCCTCGGATGTGGTAGTTGTAGATCGTCGTGGCACTACCCTCCTTGTTCGTAACGCTTTGTTCGCACGAGTACGTTTAGCAGCTTTTGGGCGTACCGATAAGCTTGGTGAGCTTGATACAGATTGGGGATGGCGCGAGGCTATATGGCAACATGCATTGGATACCTACTTTGAAGCGCACGATGACATCTTGTTAGATGCAGATGCTCGCTCTGTTGCCTATCTTCAAATAGATGAATCTGATGAGAAAACCAAACGCGTATGGCATGTTCATCAAATCTTTAGTGACCCCAAAGATGATCATGACTTTGGTATTTGGGCGGATGTAGATTTGGATGCTACGCAAGAAGAAGCAACGGCTATCTTTACCAACTATCGTGTGGGCTTTTTTGAGGATGTGCAGCACAGCTAATATTCGCTGGTAAAATTACATATCTAATGTTCTGCCTGCATCTGAGAGGACCTCATGGCTATTAACTATCAAAATGCACGTTACGAAGCCTCATTTGGCACCACTCAACAACTTCCTGAGTCCACCACTCCAGAAGTTGCTTTTGCCGGTCGCTCCAATGTAGGTAAGTCCTCGTTGCTCAACAAGCTCTTTGGTCGTAAAGCACTCGCCCGAGTTTCTTCTCAGCCTGGTAAAACAGCAAATATCAACTTTTTTGAGGCTGACGGTATCCGCTTTGTAGATCTTCCTGGCTATGGTTTTGCTAAGGTAAATAAGGGTGAACGCCAACGTTGGGCGGATCTCATTGATGGTTATTTTAGCGATAATCGTAGCTTTAACCTGGTTATTGCTTTAGTAGATATTCGTCACGATGCGCAAAAGTTGGATATGCAAATGCTGCAGTTCCTTGCGGCAAACCAAATTCCTTTTATAGTCGCCCTTACCAAAGCAGATAAGCTCAGTAAATCTAAACAACATGCACAGGCCAATACCCTTGCTAAACAGTTTGGCTTGGATCGTATGGCTCTGGTAATTACCTCTTCCGAAACAGGGCAGGGCATTGATGAGCTCAAGCGCTTTATTGCTAACGCTATTGAAGAAGACTAAAGAAAATAGGTTATATGTCCCAAGATATGTTTGATGCAAATACTCCTGATCACAACTCCAATCAGGATCCTATATTTATTGCAGAGCAAGAGCATCTCACTCAAACCTACAACAAGCTGGTAGAGTTACGGGATGCCTTAAGTTCAGAGCTAGAAACTGCTCATGAAGGCGCAGCTAAAGACCTACGTGATCTTTCGGACGAGATTCGTGTAGACTTTGGTGGTGCCGATGAAACTATGGAAACCTTAGCTGCCATTGAGACGCTCAATGCCGTTATTGATGCCTATAACCAATACCATGATTTCTCGGTAGACAAACTACGTCGTATTCTTTTGGCACTCCAACGCCCCTATTTTGCTATGGTCCGCCTACAAATGCGGCCTAATCGTCCTGCACGTGACATCTATATTGGTGCCGCTGGTGTTACGGATGATGCACGCCGTCCCTTCATTGTGGACTGGCGTTCTCCTGTTGCAGAAACCTACTACAATCAACAAATGGGCGAGACATCCTACCTTGTAGACGGTAAGGAACGCAAGGTTGTTCTTGAGCTGCGTCGTCAGTACGATATCTCCCGTAACATCTTACATAACTATTTTGACACCACCGTAGCCATCCAAGATTCCATGCTGCTCAACTCCCTTAAGAGGCATCATTCCGAAAAACTCCAGGCCATCACGGCAACTATTCAACGTGAACAAAACCAAATTGTCCGACATGAGGATGTACCCGCTTTGCTGGTAGACGGCATTGCAGGTTCTGGCAAAACTTCTGTCTTGCTCCAACGCATTGCTTATTTGTTCTATCAAGAAAGAGAAACGCTACGCCCTGATCAGGTATATCTCTTTACCCCTAATAGCGTTTTTGAATCCTATATAGATCAGGTACTCCCCTCGCTTGGTGAGTCAAACCCACAGGTCTTTACTTGGAAAAGCTTCATGTCAAAGCTTGGCCTTTCTGAGCGTAATTCTGGTGCAAGCGATTCTCCAGAGTCATTAAAAGCTCTCGAGCTTGCACTAAAAGATTTACATTTTCAAAATGAGGATTTCAAAGAAATCCGCATGCATGACACGGTATTGCTTAAGCCGCAGCAAATTGCATCTGCACTTGCAAAGTTTTCTCAGTTTCCTCCTAGCCCCAAGCTTATTGCACTTACCAAGGACGAACTGCACGAGCGTCTTAATCGCCGCATGGGCCAATTAGCCAAAAATGAAGATCTTCAAGAAGAGATGCTGTCCCTTACCTTAGAAGAGCAGGTAGAACTGTTTGGAGAATCCCTCAATCCCGTTAACGACGAAGAAACTCAAGCATATGCTAAACGCTATGTAGATTTACTTTTCTCGGACGCACATGAAGAGGTTGAGCAGGCAAATTGGCTGCGCTTTGACCGTATTGGTATGCGTATGCTTAAGACAGACCATCTCACAGCAGCAGAGTGGCTTTATCTCAAGATGCTTATTACCGGTGCAAACGCTCGTGACGCGCGCTTTGTGCTTATCGACGAGGTGCAAGATTACACAGCAACGCAACTTATTGTGTTGGCACGCTACTTTAAGCGCGCGCACTTCATGCTACTTGGTGACAAACACCAAGCCATTTTTGAAGGTACCGCTAGCTTTGATGAGCTTAAGGCTATTTTTACACAAAGTCATGGCTCCATTGAGGACATCAAGCTCACTACCAGCTATCGCTCTTCCCCTGAGATCACACAGCTTTTTGCAAGCCTACTTGATCCCGATGAGCAGCGCACCTTAAGTTCCGTGCATCGTCCTGGCATTGAGCCGCAAATCATGGCTATCGAGAATACCAACGAATATGTGACGCGACTACGCAAGGCGGTAGCTCAGGCTCATGAGCGTGATGGTTTAACTGCAGTAATTTGCGCTCATAAAGACCGCGCTTCTTGGATGGCCAAACAACTTGGTGATAGCGTCTTGCGAATACATGATAATGAACCTCTACCTAAAGAAGGAGTCATTCTCATTGACCTAGCCTTAGCAAAGGGATTGGAATTTGATGAGGTCATCATCCCAGATGCGCAAGCGACCGAATATGACAACTCAGATTTATCTCGTCGTCGCTTGTATACAGCTATTAGCCGTGCCATGCATCAAGTAACCATTTTGGCTCAAGGTGAACTGAGTCCAGCTTTAACGTGTGCGCTTGCCACCAACCGCTAATTAGGTTTTATGCATCCATTGGTTTGTTATTAAGGTTTGTTATTAAAAAGCTCAAGCGCGGTTGCATTAAGCAACTGCGCTTCTTTTGTAGCATGAGAAGCCACAAGTAAAGCACGCCCATGCAAATGCTTTAACACAAATTGAGCAGCATGTTCATGCGCTGCCGCATCTAATGATGAGAAGGGTTCATCAAGCAATACCAGCTGTGAATCATGTAACAGCGCTCGCACAAGCTCAACTCGACGTCTCTGTCCACCAGACAATTGGCATACTGGTTTATCTAGAAGATCACTCGTCTCATCTTGTGACAAGAGCTCGCTCAATACTGCACGAATATCATGCTCTGTTATACGTGCACCGCATATTAGTTGAACATTTTGTACAGCAGACAGTGCTTCTATAAGTAAGCTCTGCTGGCTCATAAGAGAAATACGCAACTCAGAAGCACTGTTCATTTGGCCCTGTATAAGCGGAATTATTCCCGCAATGGTATTAATAAGCGTAGTTTTACCTGTACCGGAAGGGTCACAAACCACAACACGATTACCCATGTTTAGTGTGAAATCAAAATCAGTTGCCGTAGCATTGCCATCATAACCGAGGGTTGCTTTTTGAAAATGTACCAGCGTCTTAGCATCAGCTTTGTCAATATAAGCAGTCTCAACATATCTTGGAAGAGCCAAACGCAATGCCCACGTACCAGATTGCGTAAGCAGCCATACAAAACACTTCTCGCTAAACCAAGAAAGCGCTACTATGGCTATAGTCCACGCAAAAACATCCCCCACTTCAAACAGCAACTTTGCTTGGTAAATGAAGAGACCCATAGAGCCTGCAGGTGTTCCTATTAACTCTGCAGCAACACCAGCCTTCCAAGCCATGCCGCAGGCATTTTTGCTCGTAGCAATCAAGTATGGAAGTACCTGCTGATACCCATCAACCAAAAATTGGTGTACTAGACCCACGTCAAACACTTCAAGCAAGCATCGCATGTCATGCGAAGAACTCTCTATACCCTGCAGTGTTGCTAGATAGATTGCAGGAAATACAACTAAAAACACCGCTATACCCGACACGCTTGCCGAGCCAACCCATATAAGCAGCACAACAATAATGCACACAATAGGAGTGCTTTTAAGCATGGAAACCACTGGTTGAAGCACCATTTTGAGCAACTTTGAGTAAGATGCCCCCACACCTAAAGCACAGGCAACTACAAACGCTATACAAAAGCCAAGAGCAATACGTACAAATGAGAAACTCACCACAGGTATAAAGGTTTCAGAAACCATAATGTGCACTAAGCGCTCGACAGCAACAAGCGGACCTACCAAAATGAGGTCATTTCCAATAACGCTGGCCACAAACTGCCAAACCACCAGCCAAAGTGCAACCGCACCAATGCGCACCAGTATCCCGCCAGAAAGTACACCAATTACATTGTGCTTCTCAGAACTTTGCACGGCTCTCCTTGAGCTCAAAGACATGTATCACGTGCTTGCATTTAGATACTGTAATAAAAATTGTCCTGAGGCAGACTACCACCTACAGAAGCAGAATCAAAGTCGTGAAGCACACTGAGGTAACCAGACAAGGCCTTTTTCATCTCGCCGCCCGTCACGCACACAATATTGCATCCAGGAATTGCAGCTTGGGCTATTTTCTCGTTAGGAACAATATCTGCTTCAACAACAAGTTGAGCCGCAGATACAGGGTCCTCATTAACAGCATGAACCGAACGACTATGTCGGTCGAGAAAATCTACGATGGCATCGGGATACTGCTGAGCAAATTCTTTGCGCACTACCGTTACGCCCGTAACAAATTGACTGCCAGAATCTTTAGCATACTCATTCCATACATCAACCAAAGCAATAGGAGCTTTAAGATTGGTATCCTTGGCCAAAGCAGCGGTAGTAAAAGGTTGCGGAAGAATTGCTACAGCTTTAGGATCGGACGCAAGAAGAGCCACACATTCGGTATGTTCACTCTTAAACTCCAAAGTAACTTTATCTGTAAGGCCAGCCTGCTTAAGCAGGTAGCGGAAGGTGTACTCGGGACTCGCGCCTTGACCCGCCATGTATACTGTACGACCCTCAAGATTAGCAAAGGTGTTTACAGAAGTATCGCCCGTAACCACAGACAATACACCCAAGGTATTAATATCAATAACCTGCACACCACCCTTAGTTTTGTTGTAGAGCACTGATGCGGCATTAGAAGGAACCAAAGCAATATCTGCATCGCCCTTGATAATTAGAGGCAGTACCTGATCGGGTGCGCCAGAAATGGTATAGGAGTAGGTAATACCATCAGCCTTTTGAGGAGTAGTAGCCATATCTGTGGTTGGAATACCAGAGGCATCCTTCATCATGGGAAGCAATCCAATAGCAGTTGGCCCCTTAAGAGAGGCTACGCGCACCGTTACTGTACTGGAAGTCTGATTGGTTTTGGAAGTAGAGCGTTCATCTTTAGAAGAAGAGCAAGCTGACAATGTCAAAAAGCAGCTAGCCCCCAATATACCAAGCGCTTCACGACGAGAAACCAACTGTTTCATACAAATCTCCTTTAATAAGCATGTATGAGCACTGTTTTACTCTCTCATTTTATTAGTCGCGCGCTAAACACATCAACAAATCCGGTAAAAGGTGGTTATGGCTTGAATTGCTCACAGGATGAACCTCTGTGACAAGGCACATTTTTAGTTAAAGTATTCTATAGAGCCGTTATCATACATGAAACCTGGATGCTTACTTACTTTATCAAATACTATTACTGTGCCAGACTTATTTTTGAGATATAGGTATCCTTGATCTCCCTCAGGAGATACATATGCTAAATGAACAACACCATACTCGTTTTCCTCTGCATCAGTTAGGAAAAATATGTTTGGATCCTCTGCTATTTTAAAAGTCCCATTAGTAATGTTTCCTTCAAAATCAACCATCTGCCAGCGGTTATTACCTTCTGTATGAAAGGAAAAGTTACCACCAATTTTCTGATGCTCTCTATATACACCATCAATATTAAACCCGTCGATAATTCCTTTTTTAAAATGATTTGCTTCCCGTAACGCTCCAAGCAAAAAGATAATCCCCGCTATAGCAAGCAAACCAAATAAAGCGACAGATATTCTCAGAACACGTGTCTTCATCCCTACTCCAACCCACCGAATCCGATAAAAGCTATTACCTTTTCTTTAGAAACAGCAAGCTCACAATAAAGATTATCAAAAATAAATCGATGTTTTATTTTAGATACATAATAACCTATTTAAATATGCTCATTTACAAAAAAGAACCGGAAGACCAAGTCTTCCGGTTCGTAACAAACCCTATGTTGCAGGCTAGAACTTATAGCTCAGCGTAAAGCTCCTTGAGCTTGAGTAAGTGCTCATAGCGATCCATTGCTGCCTGCTCATTGCGGGCAAAAAGCTCTTCTGCACGCTCGGGGAACTCCGTGGTAAGGCGAGCATAACGTGCCTCATTCATAAGGAACTCACGGTAACCTTCCTTCGGAGCCTTGGAGTCTAGGCTAAACTTCTTACCCTTCTCGGCCTCCGGGTTAAAGCGGAAGAGGTTCCAGTAACCACATTCAACTGCCTTCTTCATCTCTTCCTGCGCATGCTGCATGCCACCCTTCTTGATGGAGTGCATCTCGCAGGGGCTGTAACCAATAATCAGAGAAGGACCATCGTAAGCCTCTGCCTCGGCAATTGCTTTGAGCGTCTGAGACTGGTTAGCGCCCATTGCAACTTGAGCAACATACACATAACCGTAGCTCATGGCAATTTCTGCCAGGGACTTCTTCTTTACATCCTTACCAGCGGCTGCAAACTGTGCAACCTGACCGAAGTTAGATGCCTTAGAAGCCTGTCCACCAGTGTTGGAGTAAACCTCAGTATCAAAGACAAAGACATTGACGTTGCGACCAGATGCCAAAACATGATCCAAGCCACCAAAGCCAATATCGTATGCCCAACCATCGCCACCAAAGATCCAGAAGGACTTCTTGGAGAGGAAGGACTTGTCTGCCAAGATTGCCTTAGCAGCATCAGAGCCATTAGCCTCAAGAGCAGCAATATAAGCTGCGGATACGTCCTGTGAACGACCGTTATCGTTGCGGTTATCCATCCAAGCCTTTGCAGCCTCTGCAAACTCATTGGATACAGTACCGGACTCAAGCAATGCCTGCGTTGCAGCAACGAGGCGATTTTGCTGAGACTCGTAGCCAATCTCAAAGCCCAAGCCATGCTCTGCATTGTCCTCAAACAAAGAGTTATTCCATGCAGGACCATGACCACAAGCAGTAACGGTAAAGGGCGATGTAGCTGCAGGGTTACCCCAAATGGAAGAACAACCGGTAGCATTGGAGATATACATACGATCGCCAAATAGTTGTGTTACCAAACGAGCATAGCTGGTCTCGGCGCAACCAGCACATGATCCAGAGAACTCAAGCAAAGGCTTGTGGAACTGAGAAGACTTAACATTCTTAGAAGAGAACAGTTCATCCTTCTGCTTAACCTCACTGTAGATGTAGTCCCAGACAGGCTGCTGATCAAGCTCGTCCTCTTGAGGAACCATGGTCAAAGCGCTTGCAGGACAAATGTTTGCGCAGTTGTGGCAACCCATGCAGTCCAGAGGGCTAACCGTAATACCAAACTTGTAACCGGTATCCTTAGGCATCTTAAGGTCAAGCATGCGCGTAGCCTCAGGAGCAGCAGCTGCCTCTTCGGCGGTCATAGCAAAAGGACGAATGGTTGCATGAGGGCATACATATGCGCACTGGTTGCACTGAATGCACTTGGTCTCATCCCAATGAGGAACGGATACTGCAGTGCCACGCTTCTCGTACTGAGAAGCACCAAGCTCCCACTGACCATCTGCATTGTGAGCAAATGCAGATACGGGCAAAGAGTCGCCATCCATAAGGTTAATAGGAGTCAGAAGCTCCTTGACCTGCTTAACAATAGCCTCGCGGCCCTCAAGGGTAAGGTGACTAGGCTCGTCTGCAGCATCTACCCAATCTGCAGGAATCTCAAACTTGCGGAATGCCGTTGCACCAGCATCAATAGCCTTCCAGTTGGCCTCGACAATAGCCTGGCCCTTCTTGGAATAGCTCTTCTCGGCAGCATCCTTCATGTACTGCAAAGCCTCAGACGCAGGTAATACATTTGCTAGCGCAAAGAATGCAGACTGCAATACCGTGTTGGTACGCTTACCCATACCTACCTTTTGTGCAAGGTCAATTGCATCAATGAGGTAGATAGAAATGTTGTTCTTGGCAACATAGCGCTTAGCATTTGCAGGGAAATGCTTGTTAAACTCCTCATCACTCCACTGACAGTTAAGCAGGAAGCTGCCACCAGGCTTAACATCGCGGACCATCTTGAAGCCCTTGATAACGTAGCTGGGATTGTGGCATGCAACAAAGTCTGCCTTAGTTACATAGTAAGGAGAGCGAATGGGAGAATCACCAAAGCGCAGGTGGGAAATGGTTACGCCACCAGTCTTCTTTGAATCGTACTGGAAGTAGGCCTGTACATACTTATTGGTATGATCACCAATAATCTTAATAGAGTTCTTGTTTGCGCCAACCGTACCATCGCCACCAAGACCCCAGAACTTGCACTCAATGGTACCCTCAGCTGCAGTGTTGGGAGCATCGGGATCCATAGGCAGGGATAGATTGGTAACGTCGTCAACAATACCCAGAGTAAACTCACGCTGAGGTGCATCCTTCTTAAGCTCATCGTATACAGAGAATGCTGCTGCTGGTGGCTCGTCCTTGGAGCCCAAGCCATAGCGGCCACCTACAACGGTAAGCTCGGACTTGCCAGCCTCATACAGAGCAGAAACAACATCCTGATATAAAGGCTCACCAATGGAGCCAGGCTCTTTGGTACGATCTAAGACAGCGATCTTCTTAACCGTTGCAGGAAGTGCTGCAATAAAGTCATCTACAGACCAAGGGCGATACAAACGCACCTTTACGAGACCTACCTTCTCGCCCTGAGCGGTAAGGTAATCGATAACCTCTTCTAAGGTATCGCAGAAAGAGCCCATGCAAACTACTACACGGTCTGCATCTGGAGCGCCATAGTAATCAAACAGGTGATAGTTAGTACCAAGCTTCTTATTAACCTTGTCCATATAACCCTGAACAATGGCAGGAAGCTCATCATAGATGGTGTTGCAAGCCTCACGATGCTGGAAGAAAATGTCACCGTTTTCGTGGGAACCACGAGCTGCAGGATGCTCTGGGTTAAGAGCATGATCGCGGAAAGCCTGTACAGCATCATGATCAAGCATAGTTGCCAAGTCATCAAAGTCCCAAGTAGCAACCTTCTGAATCTCATGAGAAGTACGGAAGCCGTCAAAGAAGTTTACAAAAGGAACCTTGCCAGAAATTGCGGAAAGATGAGCAACAGGAGAAAGGTCCATTACTTCTTGTACATTGCCCTCTGCGAGCATGGCAAAACCAGTCTGGCGAGCAGCCATAACATCAGAATGATCACCAAAGATGTTAAGTGCATGGGTAGCTACGGTACGAGCACTCACATGAAATACCGCAGGCAAACCCTCTGCGGCAATCTTATACATGTTGGGAATCATCAAGAGCAAACCCTGAGAAGCGGTGTAGGTAGTGGTAAGAGCACCTGCGCCCAAAGAACCGTGAACGGTTCCGGAAGCGCCACCCTCAGACTCCATCTCTACAACCTTAACAGGCGTGCCAAAAACGTTCTTGAGTCCGCGAGCTGCCCACTGATCTACATGGTCTGCCATAGGACTGGAAGGCGTAATGGGGTAAATACCAGCAACTTCCGTGAAGGCGTACGACACCCATGCGGCGGCCTCGTTGCCGTCCATGGATTTAAATTTTCTCGCCATTTCCTCTCCTTCGAACATAGCGAACTGCTTTCGTACAAGCAGTATTAATAAAGCGCTTAAATGGCTGCTGACCAACCTCCTCCCTAAAGGAGACACAGTCATGCCCTTCTCATAATACTCCATGCATACGTGTTCTAAAAAAGAAACTTTTGCATAGACTGAGTATTTTTTTCTATAATTTCCCAAAGTTAAGTGGGATTTACTTAATACTTTGGATATAACTACTCCTATACCCGCATGTACAACAACTCATGCACAAGCATATTCACAAGTTCGGATAAAGTATGCATAAAGATATCGAGAAGGGCATGCTATGAAGGCTCGAATTTTGTTAGTGGAAGACGATAGGGAAATAGTGCATTCGCTTTCTGAGTTGTTAACAAGCGAGGGCGCAACGGTTATTTGTTGTGATACACAGGATGCAGCCATTGCATATGCCACAGGTACTACCAAGAAACTCGGTGAGGCCACACCATTTGATATTGTACTCATGGATATTAGCCTGACACAGGGCAACGGATTTGCTGCATGTTCCGCAATTAAAGCGGTTCAGCCCAACCTGCCAGTAGTCTTTTTAACGGCTTCGGGAGATGAATTTAACACCGTTACGGGATTCTCGATGGGAGCCGATGATTACATTGCCAAGCCTTTTAGGCCACGCGAGCTCATGGCCCGTATTACTGCCATTTTACGCAGACAACGTCCTGTAACAGAATCGTTGCTCAAAACGGGCGATGTGGTGATTGACGTAACGCGCGCTCGAGTAACCAAGACTGGTATGGAAATTGATTTATCTGCCATTGAATACAGGCTGTTGTTGGTATTGGCAACACACCCTGACTCTTTGGTAACACGCGATGCCTTACGAGAAGCTTTGTGGGATGATGCATGCGCATATGTTGGCGACAACACTATCTCCGTATACATAAAGCGACTACGTCAAAAACTAGAAGATGACCCCGTAGAGCCTCGCATAATTTTGACAGTGCGCGGACGCGGCTATAAGGCGGCCCCAGCATGGAACTAGTACTGCACAACAGGCATATAAAAGCAGAATTAATATGCTTGCTGCTTATTGGATTGGCATGCACGGCTGTTACTTGGATTTTTGCTGGCAATAAAAACGCTGTGGTTGTAGGCGTCATGGCCCTAGCACTTACCTGCGCACACATTGGTTTTACCATGTGGCATACCAAGCAAATTGCCAAGCTTACCCAACGCGTGGATGATGCACTACACGCAGACAATCCTCTTTCCTTTGCAGATATGCGTGAGGGCGAGTTGGCGCTGTTAGGCAATCAAATTGATAAAACCTTTGGCAAGCTAGTAAGCATAAACACCCAGCTTGAAGTAGAGCGTCAGTCTTTGGGAGATTCGCTAGCAGACATTAGCCATCAGCTGCGTACCCCCATGACCAGTTTGGGCTTAGAGCTGGAACTCATTCGTAAACACACAGCAGACCCTGAAGTGTCGCGTCGCTTGCGTCATGGTGAGCAACTTATTGATCGTATGCGCTGGCTCATAGAAACCCTTCTGCGCTTAGCGCGTATTGACGCGGGAGCTATTCATCTAGAACAAAAACAGGTACAGGTAGTGGGACTGGTACGTGATGCACTACGACCACTCGAAGTAGCGCTTGACCTGGCAGATATTACTATTGAGCAGCACATTGATGCAGATGCCAGCTTTATAGGTGACCCTGCCTGGTCTTGTGAGGCACTACAAAATGTACTTAAAAACTGCTTGGAACACACCCCTGTTGGCGGCACTATTACCATACAAGTCAGTGAAGACAGTCTAGCATGTCGCATTGTTATTACAGACAGTGGAACCGGCTTTGATGAGCAGGAACTCCCCCACATTTTTGAACGCTTTTATCGCGGGCGTACAACATCAACGGTGCAAGACAGGGACATACCAGCCACTCACAATGCGACCGATGTATCTGCGGACGGTATTTTGTCTCATACTGCAAGCAACGCATCGCCTGTTAATCCTAGCGGCGTAGGCATTGGTTTATCTTTGGCACAAGCTCTTATTTTTGCTCAGGGTGGGCGTATTCGCGCACTCAATAAAAAAGACGTCAATGGCCAGACTATAGGCGCGTGCTTTGAGATTGCATTTTACAAAACTGTTGTCTAACACAAAGAGGTTGTCCAACAATGACAGAACTGTCATCTAACTGTCACGGAATTGACAGGATAATTTGGCAGGATAGAAAGTGACAATCCACCTGTTAAGGGAGGCATAATGAGCTTTCTGTCAGTTGAACATTTAAGCAAGGTATATGGTCGTGGCCAAGCACAGACTACAGCACTGAGCGATGTTAGTTTTGAGGTTGAGCGCGGTGAATTTGTTGCCATTATCGGTAGCTCGGGCTCAGGAAAATCTACATTAATGCATTTGTTAGGCGGTGTTGATCGCCCTACATCGGGCACCGTGCGTCTTAACAACGAGGATATCTATGCTCGCAGCGATGAACAGTTGGCAATTTTTCGCCGTCGTGAAGTCGGTTTGGTGTACCAATTTTATAATCTCATACCTGTGTTAACAGCCGTAGAAAATATGACGCTACCTGTGCGCCTCGATGGTCGTAAGGTTAACGACGAGCGACTTAAGACCTTGCTATATGCACTTAACCTCAATGGTTATGAAAATCATCTTCCCAACCAGCTTTCTGGTGGTCAGCAGCAACGTGTAGCTATTGGGCGTGCCCTTATGAATGAGCCAGCTATTGTTTTGGCAGATGAGCCCACTGGCAATTTGGATAGCAAAAACTCTGCAGAAATCATGCAGTTGCTTCGAGCAAGCAACAAGGACCTTAAACAGACGTTGATTGTCATTACGCATGATGAAGATGTAGCACTTATGGCCTCACGCGTGATTGCTATAGAAGACGGTCGCATTGTGTCTGACGAGCGCCGCAATGCCCCACGCTCTTTGTAGGCGGTGGAAACCATGAAAAACTCTATTATGTTTAACTTTACTAAGCGCTCATTAGGTGCCAATAAAACACGTACGGTGGTATCTATCATTGGTGTAATGTTGTCTACTGCGCTGATTTGTGGTGTGTTTACCACAGTAACTAGTATCCATGCAGCCATGCTCAAGCGCACTATTTCCACTGAGGGTTCATGGAGTGCTATGTCCCAAAATGTGGACCCTAAACATGTAGATAAGCTGGTAGCAAGCGAGCATACACGTGCAGCAGCTTCTTCTACCGTATTGGGCACCGCACAGCTTTCTGGTAAGATATACACCCACGATGTAGATGGCGTGTTCCAAATTCGTACGCTTCCACAACAAATCAAGGGTTCAGCAGATACCACACGCGGGTTAACCATAACGCCCACCATTACCGAGGGTACCTACCCCACTCAGACCAACCAGCTGGCACTTCCCGAACGCTTTCGCGAAACTCAATTTACAGACGCCAATCTTTGGTCTGACGAGAAAATCAATGTAGGCAGCACTATTCATGTAAACATATCCGACGCAAACACCACAACAGCCAACAGTGAAACAGCTGAACTACGCAGCTATACCGTAAGCGGCTTTTATGAAGCTACAAGTCCCTTCTTTGGTAACTCTTTGGTAGCAGGAGACAACCTCTTGGTAGCTTTGGCATCCCCCAACTCTGCCAATTACTCCACCAAAGGTCAAGGCATGGTGTGGTTTGAGCTGACGGGTTTCTCAACACAAGATGAATTAACCAACTTTGTAGACAGCATACTTTCCACAAACCCTGATGTTGCTGACAAAATATTATCCAACAACACAAACTCCGCCGACCAGCAAAATCCCAACACCATTACACGCACGATTTTTCACTCAAATCTTTTGAGGTATCAAGGCTTGCGTGGACAGTCGGCGACATGGGATGCACTATGGAATTTTGGCGTGTTCTTGGCAGTAATTATTAGTGTGGCTTCCATTGTGTTGATTTACAACTCGTTTGCTATTTCCGTTGCCGAACGTACACGACAGTTTGGTCTGTTATCCAGCCTTGGAGCTTCCAAAAAACAGATGCGACGCACAGTATATTTGGAATCTATACTCATTGGTGTTATTGGCATTCCGCTAGGAATTATCGCAGGTATTGGCGGTGTTGCTGCAGCATTACAAATAGCCAAACAAGGTTTTACTGTACTGCTTAATTCCAACGATGGACAAACGGTATCACTCAGTGTAAGTAGTTTTGCCTTAGCACTTTCTGCCGCGTTTGAACTTGTTGTGTTACTCATTGGCGCCGCTGTTCCTGCCCTACGCGCAAGTAGGCTTTCTCCCATGAGCGCCATTCGCCAGACAGCTGATATTAAAATGAGCAAACGCCTTACATGCAAGATTACTTCCACAACACATGGAATCTATGCGCGCCTTGCAGGTATTGCAGGCACATTAAGCTCACGTAATCTATCCCGCAGTAGCTCGCGCGGAACAACCATTGTGGTTTCTCTTGCTGTGAGCGTAACGCTTATCGTTATTACCGGTAATTTTGTGCGTATCTTACTGCCCATCATTGATGCTCAAAATAACTATTCCGATGCAGACATTGCAATCACTCTCTACTCTACCAACAACAAAACCGCAGTAGATTCCAGCAAAATTCTAGAAGACATTGAGAACAATATTCCAGGTTTAACCTGTCAAGAACGTGTAATCGATTTTCAAGTATCTGCAACAACAAGTGGTGATGCACTTACCAGCTCTATGAAAGAATATGTATCCAGTTCTTTTAGCAGCCATAGCCCATCCAGTAACTATAGTAATTACAGCAAGCACTCTAATACCTATGTAGATACTTTTTCTGTACGTGTTCCCAGCCAGGAAACATGGGATAAGCTTGTTAAGAAATATCACGTAGACAAAGACAATGGAATTCTTGTTCTAAACAATATGGCTGCTGTTTTTAATGAGAAGCAACAGATAATTGAGCCCTTTACCAACTTAAATAGTATGGACTTGTACACCTGGTCTCACAAGCGTGGTCTATACCTATGGTTTGATTCTATGGGCACACTTGTAGTTCCCATCTACCCCAGTGAACTCAATAGTGACTCTAATCAAACAGATACCTCTAGCAGTTCTAACACCTCTGACACCACAGCTGAACCCATCTATACACCATTAGATGCTTTGGGCGATAAAATAGCTACCCATACCGTCACAAGCATTGCACTTGTCCAAAACACCAAGACAGATGCCCCTTATTTGCCTCAAGACAACAACGGAAGCCTGAACATACTCATGGCCCCCGAGCTTGCCAATCAGATCATAACTCCTGCTAATGACACAATGGTAAACGTGTACTACACCGCTCAAAATTCTGCAAAGGCAACGGAACAGCTGAGCGATGCTTTGGAAGCAGCAGATTTGGCAAACGAGAGCTATCACATATCTGACCTCAGCACAGATCGTCAGAACCAACAACTTGTTACCCAAACTATGCTACTGTTCCTCTTGCTCTTTACTGGCATCATGGTTCTTATTGCTATTGCAAACGTATTCAACACCCTATGTAACTCTATGATGCTTCGTACACGCGAATTTGCTGTTTTGCGCTCTGTTGGTATGGACGAAAAACAGTTTAACCTCATGATATTTTGCGAATGTTTGAGCTATGCTCTGCGTGGTTTGGTGATAGGAGCTGTACTTTCCATAGGCGCATGCTGGATTTTCTGGAAGTTGGTTATTGACAGCGCTGATACGTCATCTATAAATAACAGTCTTTTAACATTTAAACTGCCATTGCCTTCTCTACTTGATGCATCTATTTGTGTGGTTGTAGTTTTGATTGTAAGTGTCGTGTATGCGCTCCGTAAAACACATGCCACCAACGTGGTTGAAGTGCTTCGCAATGAAGTCATCTAACGATTAGTAATCTTAATCTAACTTTTTAACAAATACTTGCGTATACTATACGCAAGTATTTTTTGCGACGTCATGCCTAGGTCGCAGCTTTCTGCGTGTCGCCTCGTATGCTCGCGATCCCATTGCTCTACGACACACAAGGAGGTAGCGTATGGATTTACAGTTTGGTGACGTTCAAGAAACAGCGCTCATTACCCTTGCTATACGCGCAAGTGAGACCTCTCGCCCAAATCCGCGCATCCGCGATCCCAAAGCTCAAGAGATTATCAAAACGCTTGGTGTGGATGTAAGTAAATTTGATCCATTCTTGTCACATGAGGGCGTTGTAGCACGCACTATTATGTTTGCAAACGAGCTTAAGCGCCTTATTGCACTGTATCCTCAGGCAGTATGCGTTAACCTTGGCTGTGGTTTTGATGATAAATTTTCGCAGGTAGATAATGGCAAAATCACTTGGTTTGACGTAGATCTTCCCGATCAAATTGCCGTTCGCAAAAAGGTATACAAAAATAGCGAGCGTTGCCACATGCTTGATGGCGATGCTCTGAATGGCTATTGGACCTGCAATATTCCCCAATCCAACCCAACCATCGTAATTATGGAAGGCGTGTTGGAGTATTTCTCAAAGCAACAAGTACAAACTTGTTTGCATATGCTCTGTGACTCTTTTGAGCATGGTTATTTGCTTGCTGAGTTGCATCATCCCATACTTGAAAGAAACTCGCAGCATCATGATGCGGTAAAAAACACCAAAGCACAGTTTGGCTGGGGAACTAAATCAGCAGAAGAATATCTACCGTTAGAGCCGCGTTTGCGTGTAGTTTCAGAACATAGCTACAACGAGGAAATGCGTAAATATACACTGCGTGGCAAGCTGTTTGCTATCATCGGAAAAAATATCAACAACCGCCTTGCCGTATTTGAATGGTAGTATTACTAGGACATAAGCGGTAAAGGATTATCCCAGTTAAAGGCATCAATTCCCGCAACTGCCTGCGCACCCAATTCAAAATGATACCGCACAATCCCTAAATCGATGGCTGAATAAGATCCACCCTTATTCTCTATGCGGGCTGTGTGAGGTGACGTTTGAACAATGCAATACGATTGCCTATTGAGGGCAGTTGGAGCATATTTTGCCGCCTCACAACCAGCAACAAACCAGGCATCTGCCTTGTTATCTGTAGACGGTAATTGCTTAAAGCGCGTAGCCTCTGGCTTGAACGCATGCTGCACGCCCTGCGTAGATCCATAACCCAAAGCTATAACGCAAAGGAGCTTGTGTCCTGGAGCCACCAATTGCTTGACCTTCGCTTTGGAAAATGTAAGTGCTACCCAACAGGAATTAAGGCCGAGTTCTGCTGCCTTAAGCTCGATTTTCTCGCCATAGTAGCCACAAACTTCATCCAAATTTTTATTATTAGGACCAGCAACTACTAAATAGTTAGCCACACCAGAAAACTTTCCATAGTGTGCCAAAAAGCCTGTAAATGCAGTAGGCTCATTGAGCATAAGCCTAAGACTTAAGCCAGATTGCGCGTTTGCTTGGTCCACTTCAGCCTGCAAAACTTGGGCTACTTTTTGCGGAATGGGCTTCTCGATAAAAGTTCGTACTGCATGACGATTGCGAATAAGCACCATTACATCGGTTGTGGGTTCTAAGGGCATAACGTCTCATCTCTAACGTTGCAATATTGTTATGTATTGTGCCCAAAAAGCTATAGCAGCTAACAAGAGTAACCACCACTATGCACAGCTGATAAGCGATTCTCCATAGGAGTAAGTTGATGGCGCAAAATACAGTTTGTAAGTATTATCGGAGACATTCTTACAGCTTTTCTCGGTAGCCATCTATGACAGAATCATGATGGAAACCCACTCGCATAAGAAGCAATATAACTTGTATATAATTCCTATTGTCGTTATTGGTTTGCTAATAGAAAAAGGTGAAGTAATGGCAGACCTTATTGTTTGGGGACCTGTTTTCCCAGTTGTTGCGGCAATTATTCTGATAATTGTAATTCTCTCTCAGGGATATATTAAGGCACCACCTGATCAGGCATACATTATTTCTGGTAGTGGCAAGAAACCTCGCTACCTAATTGGTAAAGCTGGCATCCGCATTCCATTTTTTGAGCGCTTGGATAAGCTATCTCTTAAAATGCTATCCGTAGACGTCAATACCACCAAGACCATCCCCACCAAGGATTACATCAACATCATGGTTGACTCCGTGGCAGTCATTAAGGTGTCTAACACAGAGGATGGCCTATCAAAAGCTGCCGAGAACTTCCTGAACCGCGATTCTGAGTACATTAATGCCATGGTAGGCAGTGTACTGGAAGGTAATCTGCGCGAAATTATTGGCGGCATGAAGCTCACCGAGATTATGAACGACCGCAAGGCCTTTGCAGCACTGGTGCAGGACAATGCCTCCACCGACATGAGCAACATGGGCTTAGAGATTGTCTCGTTTAATATCCAGAACATCGATGATGATGGCCTGGGCGTTATCGAAAATCTTGGTATTGCCAACACGGTAAGCATCCGCAAGGAAGCAGAGATTTCTCGTGCCAATGCCGAAAAGGAAATTGCAGTTGCGCAGGCAAACGCTAACAAGATTGCTAACGATGCACGCATTGTGTCCGAAACCGCAATTGCCGAGCAAAACAATGCACTTGCACTTAAGCAGGCTGCACTCAAGGCAGAGGCAGATACAGAAACCGCTAAGGCAGACGCTGCCATGTCCATTGAGGCTCAGCGTCAGCAAAAAGCCATTAATACCGAACAGGTAAACGCTGAGATTGCCAAGGCAGACCGCGAAGCCGAGCTCAAGATGAAAGAAGTTGCGGTTAAGGAGCAAGAGCTTGCCGCATCCATTCGTAAACAGGCAGACGCCGAGCGTTATGCTGCAGAGCAAAAGGCTCAGGCAGACTTGGTAACCAAGCAAAAGCAGTCCGAGGCAGAACTGTATGCTGCTCGTAAGCAAGCCGAGGGCATTAAGGCCCGTGGTGAAGCAGAGGCAGAAGCCGCACGCGCCAAAGGCATTGCTGAGGCGGAAGCCATGGACAAGAAAGCTGAGGCCCTTAAGAAGTATGGCCAGGCTGCTCTTGCACAACAGATTATTAATGTGCTGCCCGAAATTATTGCCGCTGCAGCCAAGCCTATTGAGGGCATTGATTCCATTAACATCTACTCCACTACTGGTGGCGCAGGTGGCGACGGATCTGATGGTACTGGTGCTCCTACATCGAGTGTCTCGGCCATTGCACCTCAGTCTATTAAGGCTGCATTTGACATGGTTAAGAGCGTGACTGGCGTGGATTTAAGTGATGTTATGCGCGCCGAAACCTATGATGCTAAGGTCAATAAGCACTTTACAATTGGCGCTGATGCCACCAGCAAGGAAACTCTTGCTCAAACTATCGAGAAGGTCGTTGGTGAAGGTAGTACTTCAACCGCCAAAACTGTAGCCACCGATGCTGATACCGCCGAAATGTCTGGCGATACGTCCAATGGGGCAACGGATGGCTCTGCAGACATCAAGTAATTGCTTGTTAAGCAACTGCTTGGATGTTGCTTAAAACACAAAAGAACCCGCCAACGCTGGTGGGTTCTTTTTTGAGCAGTTTAAGAAGCTGGCCGTCTAACTAGTGCGGTAACTGCCAAATGTATTGAAACACCATTTGAATTAAGCAGTATTCCTAGGGTCAATACCAAGTCAGCAATATCTTCACGTAGATATGGTCTTGAACATGATTTTGATCGAGATATTACCAACCCAATAGGCATGAAAATCTATAAAGAGTGCCTTGAATGGATGAATGAATTACCAAACTAACAGCAGGCGAAACATTACAAGACAATAGGAAGAACGATTCCAAAAAGTATTCCAAAGCAGCCCAAGATACATCCTAAGACGCATACAAATAAAACCAATACTGAAATATAAGAACGAACCTGAATGGAGAACAAGCTGTAATCAGCTATTTGATCACTTGGGATAGCTGTAATAAGTTTGTCTGGCCTACCCTGAGAGTTCTTCTTATTAACAACTGATACAACATAGGTTCCTGCCTCAGCCGTAAATGAATACAGTTCCATCCTTGCTGCACTAAATCTTTTAATAGTAGTGCGTAGAATGCTGGTAGATAAAGGAATTGATTGTCCTGTTTGTTGATTAATAAGATTGAGGCTAAATTTTCCAATAGGAGTCCTTGTAAACAATTTTCCGCTAAACCATAAGCCATAGCGTCCTTTCTCGGCAAGCGTAAAAACGCCTTGACCCTTTGTATAGGGCATTTCGTAAATCTTTTTTGTCTTAGCAAAACGGATGATGTATTTGATGCTTGCAACTAGAACAACCATCCCAGCTGGGGTCAGCAAGCAAAATAAATACTTCATATTTATCGCCTCTTTATGGCATGTCTAACAAGCACCTCAACCATAAGAGCAGTAAATACTGCTAGAGGTAAAACTATTATGGGAACGACTGGTAACAACTGCCAAACTACCAACAGAACAACGCGACGCTTTCCTGGCCAGCCGTAACCCCAATCTCCTTGAATAATATCAATAGCTGCAAAAAGGGTTTCACATACCCATGCTGCAAATGCATTGCTATCTGAAATACGCCACAAATAGTGAAAAAGGAGAAAGTTCCCCATAAGGTATAGTGGAGCAAATAGCAATACGGCTTTTACTGTCTGCCTGCCCACACATTCATATAGTTCTTCTTTTTCTTGGCTGGGCATGTCTCGTAAAAAGGTACTGCGTTTTTCATACCAGCTCATACGGTATACCGCATAACGATAAACAAAACCCCTTTTTAGATCTACAGACTTCATAAGCCAGCCTTTAACACCACACCGTAAGGTACTGTACTACGTTAGTAGATACTACTTGTTATCATATGTATCTACAACAATCACTTTTTTGAATAGGTCGCTGTAGCTTGGGTATTAATACCCCAGTAGCTCAGTATGAATATAAAAGAGAATCGTAAAAGTTTTAGTAGATTACAGCACCTCGTTTTTACAAAGAAAGGGTGTATACCATGTCTCGTTGCTCAGAAAGGCCAGTACCGGTTAGCACCTATAAAAAGACTGGAACTGCAAGCCTTATTGCGCTTATTATTTTTGGCATTATTGTTGCACTGTATATTGCCAACAAACCTGCTAAACAACTTGATACAGTTGCCCCTGTTACTCAAACTGATACAAACAGCCCCTCAAACTAAAGCCATATCTATTAAGGCTACAAAAAATTGAAGCAGTAGCCCACCAACCCTACTTAGCCTGCGGTTCAAGGATATCTATGCCGCAGTTATTACTCTAATATTATCTGCTTTGGCAAAAATGCAGTAAAATATAGTGTCGTAATAATAAAAGGGTATGACGCTTCTACTGTATGAGTAGCCATCTTAAGGCTTGCTTACAAAGGTGGTGTGGCAATGCTGTTTGACCTGTCTGACTTGCTTTTTCCATCCTATGACCTTCTGTTGATAGGACTTGTAATTTACGCTGCTTTTTCCATCTTCAAACTCAAAAGCAGAGTAACTCGCTTAGAAAACGCATTACAAACATACTTGTCAGAAAAACAACCTGAATCTGCCGTTAATACGGCGCCTGCAACTAATACTGCACACACAGTTACACCTCAGACTCAAGCGTCAAAATATACGCCCGTCACACCTGCTAGTCCTGCAACTAGTACTACATCCACACCAAATACCATACCCACTTCGATTCCTGCTGCATCGTATCGCTCTACTGAGCCGTGTCTTTCTACTTCTGCAACCCGCCCAGTGGGAGCACCGCCTATGCCAGCCGGAATATTCAATGAAAAAGCCGTTTTAACAACGGCAACGGCAACTGGTCCATCTGCATCAACAGGTACAACAAAATCACCTTCTGACTCAAGCTCTTCTTTAAAAGAGAACTTCTCATCTTTCGAGAGCTTAGTAGGACAAAATATCTTTGGTTTTGCAGCTGCCGGACTCGTTTTTATCGGCCTTATACTTTTGGGTATGCTTGTTGTTCCCTATTTGGGAGACATTATCCGTTGTGCGCTCATGTATCTTCTAAGCGCAGCGTTCTTGGCTGTTGGTTTTGTAGCCACAAAACATCAAATTACTGCTGATAAAAGTCCTTTTGCTGCAGGAAAAATTGATGTAACAGAGCACATACCACTGCTCTCATCAATCCTGTTAGGAACAGGCGCAGGAGGATTCTTCATTTCAATTCTCATAACGCGTCTTTACTTTGGATACCTTGATGATCTAGGTGTTCTAGCATTACTTTTGGTATGGACTGCCTCATGCATGTATCTTGTAAAGTATTTTGATTCCATAGTTCTTGCAGTTGTAGCTCATGTGGGCATGATTATTTCGGTATGTTTTTCCTACAGCTTTGGCTTTAGCGATACCGGTATTTTTATTGTTATCGCCTATCAGCTCCTTGCTTGCCTCATTGTTGTAGGCGGAAGCTTACTAAGTATGCGACGCATATATAGCCTTGGATTACTTGCGTCATTATTCCTTGTCCTTGTAGCAAGCTCTTATATGTGGCAGCATTTTGATGCGAGAAACGTTTTCTTCCCCGGTCTTTTAAGCATTATTTTTCCTGCTTACACTGCAGGATTCCAATCAGATCTTCCTAATGCTGTTGTTGCATCGGCATTTTTCATTCAGTTTATAAGCGCATCTTTTATGCTCCATTTGCTCAGAAACACTTTGATGCAAGATCAAGAACGTTCTATGCATACAGCGGCATCCACATCTTATGTAATAGGAGAATTCCTCTGGTTCTGCGCACTCTGCATGGATGTATACAAGGTCCTTGTACATCTTTTTATGTCTTGGAGCTATGCAGATTTACAAAACTCATCTAAGTTCCTAGCTGATCCCTTTATGCAAGAAATTGCTAACTGGGAGATTGATGTCTCACTTTGTATATGCATTCTTTTACTGGTGCTTCATGCAGGAATTGTCTTGCGGGCTGTTAAGAAAAAAGACTTCAGTACAAGTTTGGGCAAAGTATCGGTTATTGCTACGACATGTGTTATTGCTGCCTTCTTGCTATTTGGTGCTCCACATTTTAGGTGGGTGCCATTTGTTCCTGCAATATCTGGTTTGCTCTTTGTTGCTCTTGCGCTATATGCCCTCTCATGCACACAACGTGATAATGTCTACGCCGTTACAGGACATGTTATCTTGGCCATCGAAGCGCTGTATCTTCTTGGCAGTGGCTACGCACATCTGGTTTTACAATATGGCGTGCTTGGGCCTCTTGTTGCTTTAGTGGCTACTCTGACTCCACTTATATGGTGGAGCCGTCATGGCTACAACGTTGATTTTGAAGCAAAACGAGTTCCCGTTTTGCTTGCATCGTTGTTTTTCTTCGAGCTATCTATGTCAACAATCCCTCATATTGAAGGTCTTTTTATTGAGCACGTGCCACTCTTCAAGCTTGCTCAACTCATGGGACTATTTGTATTTTTCCCAGGTCTTCCACAAACAGCATTTACGGGATTTTCTCTCTTACAGCTACAGGATAAATCCATTTGCTCTCGCGGTTGGATTAGAGCTGCACAAGTTAACGAAGTAATAATTCTGCTCAATTTTGTAAGTTACATATCAGGAAATCAAGGTTTGGACGCTCCAGAAAGAAACGTATTTGCGTCTGCAATATATCTACTGGGTGCTGCGCTCATACTTGCCATTATTGTAGCTCGAGTATGGGAACACGCTCAATATGCACAACAAGGCATACCTACATCGGCAGTCCTCCAAGTTGTCTGGGCAATTATATTTACGCTTTTGTGTCCGGCTATTTTAAATCGTCTGGGCATTCTTGGTGAGCTTGGCTATGCAGCCAGCTTAGTTTATATGGTCTGTGCTCTTATCTGCATAGTGGTGGGCTTTAGGTTTAATATTCGCCCCATGCGTCTGTATGGCTTGGTTGTATCCATGCTTTGCGTACTCAAGATGGTTCTTTTTGATTTTGGCGACAGCTCTACGCTTTCACGTGTTGTTGCATTTATCATTGGCGGCATCTTGTGCTTTACCATCAGCCTTCTGTACAACTATGCAACAAAGAAGCTCATCCCCCACCAATCAGAGTAATCCTACCAACTAGGATAACCCTATTAATTAAAGGTCATGTAGCACCAATCAAATTGAGGACGCCAATTTGAGAATTACGCTTTAGCTAAGACGCTAAGACGGCGCGTTAAAAAAGAGACGCCTACTAAGTAGGCATCTCTTTTTACGATTCCGGTAATAGGATAAAACATGGGACAAAGAGGTTCCCGACCTTCTCGATTACCCGCTCTTATGCAACTTCTGGAGCAATTTCTTTCTTTGTTGCAAAGTGTTCTGCAACAAAGCCCGTAATAAGTGGTGTAAGAATTGCTGTTACGATAACACAAGCAGCAACTTGTGCATTTGCCGTTGCAAGAACTGCTCCGCCATATACCGCAGGACTTACCTCGGCCATAGCGGCAGGAGTAAGCGCATTTGCACCAGCGCAGCTAGAAATACCTACACCTGCAACACCTGTACCACCTGTGGTGCGGTCAATAAAGAAGTTAATAAAGCCGCCAAGACAAGAGCAGATGATACCTAGCAAAATACCAGAAGGACCAGCAGCAATAAGGGCATCAAACTTCATACCACATCCCATTGCGAAGAAGGTCATAACAATAATTGCGGGAAGAGCACTAGTAAGCATCTTTTTCATACTTGGGAAAAAATTACCAAGCACAATACCAATAAGAATTGGAAGTACAGCTCCAAGCAAAGACCATCCGATAGGAGCTTGACCAGCCGCCCCAAGAGTAATCATAGTTACGGGAGGACCAACTACCAAAGTAGTAATAGCAACAGCACCCTGCTCGTATTCATTGCCGTAATCTGCCATAAGTCCAGAATACATAGCATTGTTGGCACCAGAGCATGCCGCCAGAATAACCATCGCGGATAAACCAAGGAAGTTATCGTTAAGCAAAAACAACACAGTCAAACCCAAGGCAACGCAGAAGATTACCTTAGAGATAATAATGATGGCACCACGAAGAGCAGCCTTAGGAGCACTCTTAAACGAAATAGTAGCTCCAACGCAGAGCATGAAAGCACCAACAAGTGCAGCCGTACCCTTATTGGTCATAGCTAAGGTAAAGCTACCCAATGTAGGAAATACCGTTGGGAAAAAGGTATTCATGGTTACACCAAGGAGTAAAGGTACCAAAATGTTTGCATCTGGAATGAGACCTAAAGCCTTAAAAGGATGCTGCATGGAAAGTGGTTCTTTTTCTGTCATAAAGAGGTCCACCTAGTCCATTACAATGCCGCCATCGCAGTCGCCAATTTCACCATTGACGAAGCTCGCAGCATCGGATGCAAAGAACAAAATCATTTGAGCAGGCTCGGAAGGCTGAGCAGGACGGCCCAACGGGATAATGCTCACAACCTTCTGGTACTTCTCGGGATCATTGGAAAGAGCGGTGGTCATACCCGTAATGGTAAAAGAGGGACAAACCGCGTTGCAGGAAATACCATACTTGCCACCCTCCTTAGCAATAGCCTTGGTAAAACCGTTAACACCAGCCTTGGAGGAAGCATAGGCAACTGTGCCCAGCAGGCCGCCACCAATTTTGCCTGCAACAGAAGAAACGTTAACAATGCGCGCGCCACCACGATCGATGAAATGTTGCCACAAAGCGTGAGTCAGATTGTAGGTACCCGTAAGGTTAGTGTTAATCGTTTTAGCCCATTCCTCATCATCTACCTGGGAAAAGGGAACGGTGCTTACACGACCAGCGCAGTTGATAAGAACATTAACATCCCCGCACTCTTCCAAAATGCGAACAACGGTTTTCTTAACAGCATCGGCGTCAGAAATGTCCATGAAGTAGAAGTAGTTACCCTCGCCAAGATTCTTAACAAACTGTTGGCCGACTTCTTCCTTGTCAAATGAGCACACAACAACATGCCCTCCGCCTGCAACAATACCCTTAGAAATCTCTGCACCAATGCCAGAATTACCACCAGTAACAAGTGCCAACTTGCCAGTAAAATCGAATGCCATGCTCTTCTCCTCCAAAATTGAGTGCTGACAAAACGACTTTATAATAGAGCCTTTGTAAGGTAATACTGCCTAAATTTGTATTTTTATACACTATTTATGCATACAATAAGAAAATTATTGTATAGGCTGGCAAATTGATGCTTGTCCTGGCGCTGGCTCAGAACTTATCTGTCCGTCCAAGCATCAAACCTTGTTGAAACTTGAGGATCATATAAAGGACACCCAAAACCAGCCAAGATATCTATGAGCGCGTTCATGTCATCCCCTTGCATGCCATAGCAATCAAATCGAACAATCTGAGGGGTGGTAAAAATTTGAAAAGCTCCCCGACCGTCTTTCTCAAAATCTTTGTCCCCATCATGGGTGATCCAACTGGAAAAACACTTATTCACTTTTTTCAAAATCTGATCGACGGGAAGAAATTCCAATTCTACCAACAGCTCTCCATCGCAACATGCCGCCCGATACACCGCTGCATGATCATGTGCAACGTTTGCCTTGTACTTCCAAAAATTCAAATCCACGCTCATTGGATCTCCTTTTGGATCTTTTTTTAGAAGAGGCTGATAAAATCTGTGACGTATGAGCTACTCAACCCAAAAGACTCGATTGTCTTTACGGGCAACTGCCCTAGGAATTCCACCATCGATATAGCCAATAGCGCAGTTACCAATGCCTTCCCATTCTCCCTCGACACCCAAGTCCTTAAGGAGTTGCTGATACTCGGACTTCTCGAAAGTTTCTTTAGCACGATGAATCCAGATGCTTCCCAAGCCAAGTGAGTGAGCTGCCAACATCATGTTGTCCATAACCAGACTGCCGTCATATACATGCGTGGGCCAGTTTTTATTGGCAAGCACAATCAAAATAACGGGTGCACCATAAAAGGGATCCATACCTTCCTTAAAGCCACCAATTGTGCAATTGATTTGGGAAAGTTTAGTGCGCAACTCTTTATTGGTGACCGCCAGAATAATAGCTGCTTGCTGGCCCTTACCACTGGCCGCATACAGGCCAGCTTCGATAATCTGCTTAATATCTTCTTTGGAAGGCATCTCCGACTTAAACGAACGAATGCTCCTGCGCTCTTTTAAGGCCTTGATAACGTCATTCATAGCATTCCTCTTTCCACGTTGGCGGACATCTCTATATTAGTCCTTATTGGATAGGCATTGCCGCTTTTATGACTGTAATTGAGTTTTATGGCTGATAAAAACAGGAGTTTGAAAAGGCATTAGTAATAAATTAAAACTAGTCATCCTGATTTTTACAGGGACATTCTTCAAAATATAACGACTTATTACATAGCCAATGCTAGCAAACGTGCAACCACAGGCAGCGAATGAGCCTAATATAATTAAGTAGCCAGTCCAGTGTGAGGTATCGAACCACCCACTGATTACTAATGCCGGATATACGGTAAACAGCATCATAATCGTGTGAACTATAATTTTCTTTTTCACTGACCAAACATCGTAATCATAAATTATGCTTGCTGCAGCAATAGCAGTTGAAATAATGGTTGCACTCATTAAAGATTGTTGTTGTGTAGCTTCTGAAAAATAAGTTATACATCCCATGATGCCTAACGTAATCAATCCTCGGAAAAATCCGTTTTTTATAACCTTCGTTTTTAAGTTCATTAAAACTCACCTTTGCTAAATTATTAATCAAAACAGAGCCGCTCCAAAACTGATTGTCATGAAGCACACTGATTAAGCTCATAGCATATTTTAGAGTTCTTACAAAACCGAGCCAAACAAACCTCTAGTAACGTAGAAGCTTTGAAAAGAGAAATTTCTGACTATAGACACACATATACCTTCATTGCTGGAAAACGTTATGAACTTTGAGTATTCTTTTTTCAGTTTTGCTTATTATTAAAAATATCTGATACTTTCTTGTTAATTTTAGAAGCGCTTGGAATACCAGCTTCAAATTCTTCTTGGCTTTGTGCTTGCTCTTTCATTCGCAGCATTTCCTGTGCAGATAGGCTTTCTATAAGTTTTGCAAGTCCTTTTGTATCATAAGATTCTATGGACTCAAGATAGATGCGTTTTGATTCAACAGGGATAACAATAGGGGCAACTCCTGCAGCAATAAGAGCTCGGTTGAGTAAAATACGCCCTGTACGACCATTCCCATCAACAAAGGGATGTATATGCTCAAAGGTAATATGAAATGCAGCTTCTTTTTCAAACACACTGTCATACATCGTATGGGTATGGTTATAGAGCAACTGTTGCATAAGCTGGTTTATCTCAGATGCCTTAGGTGGGATATACTCACTTGAGCGGATATAAACTTGGGTTTTTCTATAACCATCAATATCATTGATATTCTTATTAATTTGGATAGCAATATCTTTAATAAGTCGCTCAGTAAGCTGCTCATGAGGCGTTTGAAGTGCTATTTGAAGAGCATATTTATGGTTAATGACATCATAAAGCTCTCGGGCAGTAGCGCTTACTTTCATGGAACTGTCATTCCATAAAATCGCATAGGTATCTGCAAAGGAAAGCGTTGAACCCTCAATGGCATTTGAGTGATAGGTAGAGCGTGTAATAAAATCCTCAAACCACTGAGAATTACTGCGCATATAAGAAAATATGTCCATATAACCGTCTACCAATAGGATGGTTGGTAAAGAGTTAAACAAAAAGGACTAGTTCGAGCTAATTCTTTTTACTCTACACACGTTGCCCATACCAAGCTCAAAAACTAACGGACTTCATTGTTTGTATTATATCCAGAGTATCTAGGTATTTTGCTTAAATTAACGTTATTTACGGGCATCGGGATCATCCCTATGTACGGGAAACAAGACGAAAGGCAATAAACGCTTTTCCCAGAAAACGCAGAAGGGAGAAAGTCATGAGCGTAAGTTTCAGAAGTAATCACCCTATTTAAGCTATTTTTCAAATCGACCAACGGTTGGTCTTATTGATTGAGTGTATTACTTTGACCTAGAAACCCAACTTAGTTGTTGTAAAACATCAAGGATCAAAGCATTATTATCAAGTAAATCTTTTTCAGCAACAAGAAACTCTCTTGCACCATTAAACTGACAACCTCCTACGATAAGAGTGAGATTTTTCAAATACTTTCTTTCATCTTGCAAGAAAAGGATATAACACGCATCTGTAATGGATGTCCCTACATCAGGACAACTAACCTAGAAGCTTACATTAGCTGCATAATTTTTAACTACTATACCGTTTATGTCTATTTTTCTACCGTTTGTGGAACCCTAAATAGTTATAGGAGACATAACTTTAAAAAATTTTTCCGGCAGAACAGACAATTTGTACAACATTACTATACAAACTATTTGTATAGTAATGTCTATTTCGTATATTACATAGTTTATAACTAAAATATTTAGCTATATACCTGCTTAAATATATTTTTAAGCACTTCAATAAATGTACAATAATTTTGAACTTGTCTCATTTGTATATAAATATTTATTCTCATTGTAGAGAGAGGATTAACATGTTAAAACCCGTTAGCTCCATTCCATTACATACGCAAGTTGCAAATTATATTCGCGAAAAAATATACAATCGCGAGTGGGAAGTTGGAGAAAAAATCCCAACCGAGTTTGAGCTATGTGAAGCACTTGGTATGAGTCGTGGATCTATCAAAAGAGGTATTTCCATCCTCGTTAAAGAAGGCATTCTTATTCAACACCGTGGTCGTGGCACATTTGTAGTAAATCGCAATACCATCTCTCACCCATCAGGTAATACGCTTTTGTCTTTTGCAGAATCTCTAAAAGCTCAAAATATTGATTTTAAAACTCGTGTACTAAGTAAAGAAATCATCTCAGCAGATTTTTTTATCAGTGAAAAACTCTTCATCTCAGTCGGAGACCCAGTATTGCTACTTAAGCGCGTTCGCTGTGTTGAAGATGAGCCCATTATGTATATAGAAAATCGAGTAAGCCTTGCCCACTGCCCTGGTCTAGATAAGGTCAACTTTGAAGACGAAGCTCTCTTTCAAAGTATCGAGAAATGCTCCGGAAAAAAGATTGGTTTTTCTCGTGCTAAATATGCTGCAAAAGTAGCTGGCGAGCAACGCGGCAACATACTTCAAATTGATGAATCTGCCCCCGTTCTTCATCTCGAGCAGCACATCTTTTATAGCGACAACACTCCTACTGAGTGGGGAAATGTTTGGCTACGCGCCAACAGATATGTCGTTGGAACTGTTTTATTAAGGGCGCAGTAATACGGAGAGGACACTACACTATGCCACTAGTAAATATGAATGAATTGGTGACAATCGCCAAGAAAAACAATGTCATACTTCCTGCATATAATACGACAAATGTGGAAATGACACTTGCAATCATGGATGCATTTGAGAAAGCGGGCATGCCTGGCATTGTACAGATTGCTCCAACTAACGTTAAGCTTACCGGCTATGACTACATTGCGCAGACTACTGCCATGGCCGCAGAGAAGTACATCACCCCCTTTGCACTTCATCTCGACCATGGCAAAACTCTGGAAGACGTTCGTCAGGCCGTCATGGCAGGCTTTACATCTGTCATGATTGATGGTGCTGCGCTTCCCTTTGAAGAAAATATCCGCTTTTCTCGTCAGGCAGTCGACTTTGCTCATTGCTATGGTGTACCAGTAGAAGCCGAACTTGGTGCTATTAAAGGCAAGGAAGATGATCATGTGTCTGAAGCCGATAGCCATACCAACCCCAATCAAGTAGCTGAGTTTTGTGAGCGTACTGGTTGTGACCTTTTGGCTGTCTCTATTGGTAATGTACACGGTCTCGAAGAAAAACCAAAGATTGACCTTGATTGCCTTAAAGAGATTGTGGCAGTAAGTCCAGTGCCTCTCGTACTACATGGCGGTTCTGGCATTCCCGATGAGACTCTGCGTGCCATGCGCGATTACAACATGATTAAGATCAATATTGCAAGTGACTTACGTCAAGCATTTATTCGTGCTGTTGCAAAGCGACACCAAGAAAACCCCAACGAAGCAAATCTTGCTTCTGTGCTTCTTGATGCACGTGCGGCAGTTACCGAAGTTGCTTATAACAAAACAATGGCAATTAATGCATAAATATGCTTCACAAAGAAGCTAGTAGACGATCAGCACTAACAAGAATCAAGCAAAGCTCATAGAAAGAGGAGTCACAATGGCTAAGAAAAAAGTTCTATTTGTTTGTGCAACTGGTATTGCGACCTCAACTATCGCCGAAGAGAAAGTCATTGAGTATTGCAAGGAACAAGGTATTGATTTTGACTTTGATCAGCGTAATGTTGCAAGCGTGCCTCAGATTGCAGAGGATTTTGACCTTATTGTTGCTACAACTAATATTCCATATGACGTGCAAATCCCCGTCGTAAACGCAATTAACTTACTCACTGGTTTTGGCATGGATGAGACTCTCAAAAAGATTGCAGACTATCTGCGATAAACACCAGAAGTAAATCGCATCGCAGGCCACATGAACATAAGCCTGACATGCGCTGAAAATAGCTCATATTAAGGGAGGAAAAATGGAAGGCATGGTTACTCCACTGCTTAATGCAGTGCAGTACGTTCTTGGTTTTGGTGCAACCGTAATGCTGCCAATTGTTATTTTTGTTCTAGCGTTAGTTTTTCGTATTAAGCCTGCTAAAGCTTTCAGATCTGCTTTGGTAGTGGGCGTTGGTTTTGTTGGTGTTTTTACCATCTTTAGTCTTATGGGCGCTCAGGTAGGTCCTGCTGCACAAGCAATCGTTGTTCGTACTGGTCTCAATCTTCCAGCCGTAGATCTTGGATGGGCTCCTTTATCAGCCATCACATGGGGCTCCCCTATCGCACCATTTGCAATTGTGCTTACGCTAATTATCAATCTTGTTATGCTTGCCTTTAAATGGACTAAAACTATTGATGTTGATATCTGGAACTACTGGCACTTTGCATTTGCTGGATCGTTAGTATATGTTGCAACGGGTAACTTCTTTCTCGGTCTTGTTGGTGCTGCTATTGCTGCAGTAGTTATCCTTAAAATTGGTGATTGGTGTGCACCTCTTGCTCAAAAGTATTGCAACCTTCCTGGCATTTCTCTACCAACACTTTCTAGTGCCGTTTTCTTCCCCATTGGCCTTTTGGGCAACTGGGTATTGGATAAAATTCCTGGTATTAATAGGCTTCATGCTGACCCTGAAACCATTCAAAAACGTCTTGGTATCTTTGGTGAGCCCATGATGATTGGTTTTATGCTTGGTATTTTGCTTGGCCTTCTTGCTGGCTACGATGTAAAAAATCTCCTTGGTCTTGCTATTAACCTTGGCGCAGTTATGTACATCCTACCCAGAATGGTTCGTATTCTTATGGATGGTCTCATTCCTATCTCAGATGGTGTTAAGGAGTTTATGGCAAAGCGCTTCCCAGACCGCGCAGATTTTTATATCGGTCTTGATATTGCAGTTGCAATTGGTAATCCTGCTATTATCTCCACTGGCCTGCTATTGACCCCCATTGCTATTATGTTGGCATTCATCATCCCAGGCAACCAAACCTTACCAGTAGCAGACCTGTCTAACATGGCTGTATTCTGTTCTATGATTGTTGTTGCTTGCGATCAAAACATTATTCGTGCTGTTATTATTGCTATCCCCTGCCTCATTGGTGATTTACTCATCTGCTCTGCAGCTGCCCCCCTTATCACACAACTTGCTAACAATGTTGGGTACGATACCGCTACTAGCGGCAGTTTGGTAACTGCATTTCTTGATGGTGGTAACCCATTCCGTTACCTCATTTACCAGGTGTTCTCTGGTAACTTTATCGCCATCATTCTTGCTATTGTAACCATTGTTCTTGTTGCTTTTACCTGGAAGGTAACCCACAAACATGCGTACCTCGAGGACGAGACAGTAGCAGCAAACTAATGTGCACTACACTAGGTAGGTAATGATTCGGGCGCTGGTGTATAACAAAAACCCAGCGCCCCCTTTTAGAAAAAGAAAGGGATGATTTGGTTGTGTCGTATGCCATTGGTATAGATATTGGTACAACCAACAGCAAGGTTGTGCTTTGCAGCTTGCCCAATTGTGAGCCTGTATATATTGGCAAATTTGCAAGCCCTAAACTTGTTGCTGGCACCAATGTTGATTACGACATCCCTCAACTGCTCAATCTGCTGTTTATACAGCTTGCTAATTGCGCAAAGTATGCCCTTCAAAACCAAGAAACCATTGCTTTTATCTCGGTTGCAAGTATTGGTGAGTCTGGTGTTCTTATTGATGGTAATAACACCTATTCAGATACCTCAATTTGCTGGTTTGATAAGCGTGGCAGTGAGTTTGTAAACGAGCTTATACAATCCAACAAAGAGCAATGGCTCTATCGCATTACAGGAATTCCTGTACACGCAAACTCAGCACTTTTTAAAATTCTTTGGCTTCGTAAATACGGCATTTCACTTACCAATAAAACCTGGCTTCCTATGGCTGATTTTATCGCCTGGGTTCTATGCGATACTGTCGGTCAGGATGTTACTTTAGCGTCGCGTACTGCCGTTCTTGATATCAATACCCTTAAGATATCCAGCGAAATTCTAGATTATTTTGAGCTACCTCATACACTTTTTCCTCCTCTTGTTAAAAGTGGAACTTTTAGAGGCTTTATTAAGAGTTCAGTAGCGCAAACCACAGGCATCTCTGAAAAGTGTCAAGTCGCAGTAACAGGACATGATCACATGTCTGGTTCGGTTGCTTGTCAGCTTCAAACAAACAAAGAGTTACTCAATTCCACAGGCACTTCAGAAGGCATTTTGGCCGTAGTAAATAACCCAAAAATTGGCATGCATCAATATGAGTGCCAAATTACTAATGGGATGTACGTTCAAGATAACACCTACTCCCTGTATGCATCATTGCCTACTGCTGGCTTTTCATTTGAATGGGCTCTTGAAGTGCTTAATATCTCTTTAGAGACATTTAACCAGAACATACTATCCCAGCTTTTTGACACATACATAGATAAAAACTTCATACTCCCTAATGAAATTTTTATCCCACACCTACGTGGTAGCGGTCCTCCCCAGCGCTCACGTGAAGCAAGAGGTGTATTTTATGGCCTTACCGAGAACACTCAGAGTATCAATATGCTTTTTGCCGTACATCTTGGCGTTGCATGTGAGCTTTATGGCTTGTATTCACATATGGCACTTTCCAACTATGAAGTTATTAAAGTTATTGGACCTGCTCTTCAAAATCCTTTATGGATGCAACTAAAAGCTGATCTTCTAGATAAGAAAATTGTAGGCTGCAGTCTTAGCGAAGCGGTAGCATGTGGATCTATTATGACCACTGCACAACGTAATGGCATTGAAGTCTACAACAATCTTCAAACCGTTGAATATATACCCAATAAGGAGAGGTCTAAAAAGCTTAAGATGTTCTATATGACTACCTATAAACCTCTTGCCGAGGCCATTCATAGCTTTGAAAACAGCTTGTTTGGTGCACAAGCCTAAAGCGCATTGCTAAAACACGTTATAAATACCATACTGTGTAATAAAATATAGGTAACAAGTTGTTACCTATATTTTTGTAAATGTACGCTCATTTACTTTGATGAGGATTGCATGTCGGTAAAAAACAAGGTTGATAGCATTATTCAAAAGGATTGTCCAAAACCTATTTACAGCCAGGTTATCGACTATCTTAAAGACAGCATTAATTCTGGGCTATGGAAAGAATCCGAGCGTATCCCCTCAGAGATTGAACTTACCGAAACACTTCAAGTCAGCCGCGGCAGTATCAAAAAGGCCATCTCTTACCTTGTAAAGGAAGGCTTGCTCGAACAGATACAAGGAAAAGGTACCTATGTAAAGGCACATGACATTTCATTCCCTCTCACCGAAGGTCTTATTTCATTTTCTGAAACACTTAAAGAACAGCATATCGAATTCACCACGGAAATTGTCTCCGCTGAGCAGCTTGTTGCAAATGAAAGTATTGCAAAACATCTTAATATTGACTCTAACGATCCATATTTTAGGCTCGAACGTGTACGCAAAGTTAAAGGCGAGCCCATTATGTACATCGAAAATAATATTAACTGTGCAATTGCTCCGGGCATTGCAGATGCAGACTATGTTAATGAGAGCTTCTTTTCTATTATCAAAAAATATTCTGGACATGAGGTTAAATACTCAAATACAAGTTTTTTGGCAAAATCCATGGATCAACACCATGCAAGATATTTAGAAATGGAGACAGGATCTCCTGTTTTACAGCAAGTTCAAACTGTATTTTTGGATAATGACACCATTATTGAATATGCGAGGGTTTGGCTACGCTCTAATCGCTTTACACTAGGCACAGTGTTTCAACGTAGACACTAACCAACTCAAGCATTAGTTTATAAGTAAGTGTACTTAGCTTAATGCAGAAGAAGCTTTCTTAAATAGAAAGAGACCGGGCACATGAAGTATGCTCGGTCTCTTTTTGTCAACAGTGGTTGACAAAAAAGGGGGACTTAATCAAGAGCGTCAAATAGCTCAGTTAAAAGAGCACGACGATCATGAGTAATGGCTAATGCACTTGAAATACCAGTTCCTTGTGCGCCTTTACCAATCAGACGACGTACATCATCTCCACATCTAATGCCTGCACCCTCCATAATGACAATATCAGAATTGACCTTACGCACCGCAGTAATAGTCTGCTCAATATAGCTATCATCACTTGTTTGACCCGTACCAACTAAAAAACTTGGTTCGCATAAAATAACATCTGGGTTCATAGCAGCAATTGCAAGTGATTCAGTTACGCTATCTGCTGCAACAATGGTAAGGATTTCAAGCTCACGAGCCTTATCGATAGTTACAGAAAGTTGATCAACATTCATGGGATGAGCTGTGTGGTTCAAAAAAACCGCCTGAACCCCAGCAAACTTGAGAGACTCAAGGGGGATTAACCCCATTCCTTTTCCATCACCAACAAGATCTGCATGTTGAGCGGTTGGAATCACATGCTTTAATTGTTGGGCAACTGCACAAAGCTCTGGTACAGGAGCAGTCCAAAAAATCGAATGTTCCCGATTGGCAGCCACTTCATCGGTAAGCAGTGCGGCGGATATAGAGTCGTCTCCCAAAAGATAGGTCTTTGGACTAACGGTAAAAAGAGGGAGTTTTAAATCCTTGCGTTTCACCAATACACCTCCCTTTATAAATTATGAAAACACAATCGTAGTTCCTACAGAAAGAGCTGGTGTACTGTCTGAAGTTACACGTACAGAACCAGGAAGCAGCTCGGCAGTACTACCAAATAGAATGGTCAGGTGCCCAAGCCCCGTAAAATTAATATTAGCGGCATCGCCAACTTCAGAAATTTTGTACGAAGCGTCACCAATAGCAATAGTTCCTCCAATGGCTAAAAGGGTCTGTTCGGTTGGTTCTCCATTATGAACTGCACAAATTTCCTTAAGTTCCTCGGGGACGGTTGGTCCAAATAAAACAAGCATTTTCTCGTCTAGCAAAGGCTCCACGGTCTCACCGAGCTCAGTAATTGTGACTAAATACACCTTAAACTCCAAAAATTAACTTTTCTTAGATGACTTGATTGCATGAAATGCCTGCTTGAATGCATCTGCATACTTAGGGTTCGGAAGTTTTTCTATTGCGCTGTCTACAGTAAACCCTATCACCTCTCTAATGGGTGAAAAGGACGGATTGAGAGACAAACTTGCAAGCTCATAACAACCGGTAATCTTAAAATCAAAATCGGTAAGGACAAGCACAAACACTTTTCTACTAAAGCTAATCTTACACATGCCTGTTCCCAGATAGCCTTCATGATTTTTAGCATATTCATGAATGAGAACACGTACTTTCTTCCAGTACAGGTATTGGCTTATAGTTCCTGCTAACCATACGAGAAGAATAAAGATTAACGTTGCAATACCCTTACCAAAATCCATAGCGAACCACATTTTTTAGAGACCGAATGACATGAGATATGCAAAGACAATCTGAACTGGACTCGTAATAAGCTTACCAAAGAGAAATGCTGGGTAACCAATCTCAATTGTCTCGGGCTTTGCTTCCATAAGAGTCATACCTACAGGAGCAAAGTCAGAACCCACTTGGCAGTTTACTGCAAAAAAACCAGGGAGCGCGAAGTTTGCAGGAATGGTACCAGCAGCAATCTGATTTCCAATAAGTACGGAAAGCACAGAAGCAATAATGGCACCAGGACAAATAAGTGGAGAAAGAAATGGAACAGAACAGAATAGACCAATGGCAATCATGCCAGGCAAACTACCTGCAAGAGGAGTGAGTACATTAGCAAGAACATTTGCAAAACCAGTATAATTAATGATGCCAATCAAAACAGAAACGAACGCCATAAAAGGAAGAATGTTTTTGATTACGTCATTTACGGTATCACGTGCAGCCTGATAAATAATGCTAATAAAGCGACCAACACCGGTACCAATCTTAGAAACAATGTCCATGAAGCTCGTACCACGCTTAGCAGCATTCTCCGCACGTGCATCTGCAATCTTTGCATGCACATTTTCCTTGTTGACACTCTCTTCTGTCTGAACAGGGACAGTCTCAACAACAACCTCTGAACCATCGGCTAATGCAATGTTTTCTACATGTACATCGGAAGTAAAAATATCCTCAGTAATAAACGTTGCAAGAGGACCAGAGGGAGAACCAGGCTTTACATTGGCAGTTGGAATACCCATTTTGGGATAGGTACCACACCGAGCCACACCAGCACAATCAATAACTGCAATGGCTGCCATGCTGGTATCGATAGGATTTTTAAACTGATCGCAGACCTGAGCACCAGAAAGTTCAGCAATCTTTTGTGCTACGGGATGGATACCGCCAAGGGTAACACTCATTACGTAGGGTTTCTCGTCTGTGGGAGTGATAATTAGAGGTCCACCCCAACCATTGGTGCCGTGGGAAACCTTAACACTTTTAAACTCGCTCATAATAAATATCCTTTCCCACTAGTTGTTCTGAAGCTTAGCTTCTTTGCGGGCAACCATATACTTGTAGAGCTTCTCGGTAACAATACCTTTGAAGAGACACACAGCAAGACCAACAAAGAGAAAGCGGAGTGCCAAGGGCGCAGAACTCTTACCTAGAGCCTCATAACCAGCAGTAATACCCAGCCATACAAACAGCTCGGAGGAGTTAGCATGAGGGAAAAGACCCGTAATAGGATGCATCATAGATACAACCGCATCATAAAAAGCTGGCTTATATTCCTCGTCTACAAATACGCCGAAGGTATACGCCATTGGGTTTGTAAGAAAGAAACAACACAAAAAAGGAATGATGGTGTAGCGAAGAACTGCATATTTAGTACATTTCTTCATAAAGCCATATACGCGATCTTCACCTATAAGCTGAATAATGGCCTTAACCGTAAGAATTAAGCAGATAAGCATGGGAATCATGCCTGTTACAAAGGATGTAAACTGAGCACCCGCTGCATTAAAAAGCCCTGTAAAGCCTTCTGCAAGGAAGATTAAAAAGTTGTTTACCGCTTCCATTACATTCTCCTATGAACTAGACGTAACTTACCATTCAGTACAGTTTAACTTCCCCCTAAACATCTTTAGTTGTCTATAGTCGTCTATATCCCTATGAATAGAGTATCACCTATATGCAATCCAAGAAAAAGCTCAGGGTGAACGGCTTAATTATTGCTGTAAACGGTATCTATTGCTGACTTTATGCGTAGATATTGACAATATTTCTTATGATATGCGTCACATATAGGACGTTGTGGATCAATTCTTCTTAAGATGAATGATTCGTTTTGACTGCTTGACGATAAGCGATTTGTCTCTTGTATAGAATCTAATGCTAACAGAGCACTTCCCTGCCCAGCACTCACGTTGCTCAAACAATAAATGGACTTATCCAATACATTTGATAAAATCTCTAGCCAAAGTTTGCTTTTAGAACCTCCTCCTACAACAGCCAACTCATGCCATTCATCTGAACCATTAACTGCATCCATCATCTGCCTAAATCCAAAGGAAATTCCTTCCATAACAGCCCGGTAAAGTTCAGAGCGTGTTGTTGAAAGATCAAGACCCAAAAAACTGCCACGCAAATTAGGTGCAACAAAAAGGGTTTTTTCACCATTAAGATGCGGGAAAAACAGCAAATCGCGCATGTCATAGTTAATATCCTCAACAGATGCATCTTCAAATGAAAAACTATCTTGCTCAAGAATTTGTGTGACAATCCAATCAATATCATTACCACATGACTGTATAGAGAGCTGAATAAGACTTTCCAATTGTATGCCATCTGCAGAAAACAATACCGTTTTGCCAACCTTAGGTGCATATATTCCTGAATGCGAATACATCAACACACCCGAAGTCCCCAATGAAATAACGGGAATTGAAATCTTGCTTTTATTTATGCCGCTATAATTATCTAAGCATCCAGCAGAAATAGCAGATGCAGGATTATCTCCTGTGCCACGAATGACAGGAATTCCTTTTGCTAAGCCTAAAGAGACAACAGTCACGTTGTTTAATGTACCCGTAATGCTTGCAGATCCCTCAACGACTGGAAGCATCTTTTGCGATATACCAAAATAATCTAATGCAGCCTGTGACCAGCTATTTTTCTCGATACTATATAATGAAGATGTCGATGCAAAACTAATATCAGTTCCCTTTACGCCGGTTAATTTATAGACAATCCAATCAGGAACAGAAAAGACTAGGGCAGTGTTTTTGTAAATCTCAAGATTATGCTGTTTTAACCAAAACAGAGCTAATGCAGGTGATCCCGTCGAAAGAATTTTAGCAATGTTGTATTCTCCAGCATCATGCATTGCTTGTTTTGCATCACAGACCAAATCCTTAGTACGCAAATCATTCCACATAATTGAATCATATGAGGGATGCCCTGTTTTATCCAGTAAAACAGGTGTGTGCATTTGCCCCGTTACTCCTATACAGGAAACCAAGGACAGGTTGCATTTTTTAGAAAGCTGTTTCAAAGCACTGCATGTTGCATCCCACCAAACTTCTGGGTTGATTTGCTTCCAACCCGAACGAGGTTCCTCAATGTGATATGAAACGGAAACTTCTGCTGCGATTACGCCCGATATATCTACTGCAGAAACTTTTACAGATGACGTTCCGACGTCAATTCCAAGTGCTAAGGACATGACACTCCTTACAAAAAGCGCTCTTCAGAGCTGTTACAAAGAAAATGGGAATAGACGTGCAACTTTATATACATGACTATATAACTTTTTTGACAATTATTAATTCTCTTTTACAACCAACAATAGATTTAAAAACAAGTTACTTTCTAGCATTTCTCAAAAGTTAGTGTAATTTAACCAAAAATGTTACTTTGTGAGTATCAATAATAGTAAGAATGGGGTAACTTTAAAATATCATCTATTCCCTAACGCGTTGCAAGCGCACGCAAGGAGGTAAGAATGTCTCTCATTGGTAAGGAAATTGGCGATTTTTCTGTTCAGGCATTCGTAAACAATGATTTTAAAACCGTAACTAAGGCAGACGTACTGGGCAAGTGGTCTTTGTTCTTCTTCTATCCCGCTGACTTCACTTTTGTATGCCCCACCGAGCTTGAGGAGTTGGCTGAGATTTACGCAGACTTCCAGGCCGAGGGCTGCGAGGTCTACTCCGTATCCTGCGATACTCACTTTGTACATAAGGCATGGCACGAGGAGTCCGAGCGTATTGCTAAGGTCAACTACCCCATGCTGGCAGACCCTGCTCACATATTGGCCCAGGACTTTGAGGTTCTTATCGAGAATGACGGTCTAGCAGAGCGCGGCGCCTTTATTGTTGACCCCGAGGGCCACATCCAGGTATACGAGGTAACCGCTGGTGGCATTGGTCGTAACGCCAAGGAGCTGCTGCGCCTTGTTCAGGCTGCAAAGTTTGTTGCCGAGCACGGCGATCAGGTATGCCCCGCTAAGTGGCAGCCCGGTGGCGAAACCCTCAAACCAAGTCTTGACCTGGTAGGCATGCTGTAAGTTACCAACTGCACATCCCTTCCCGGGAACATTGCTCACTAAGCCCGGTGCTCTGTGCGCCGGGCTTTTTTATAACATCACGTCAGTACCTCAATTTGAAATCCCAATTTAAAACCCCTTACATCCCCCCACTTAAAACTATATTTTGACATTTTGAAAAGGAGGCTCCATGTCGCAGAAGCCTAATCCAAACACCATGTACGACGCCGTTATTGTAGGAGGCGGTGTTGCAGGCCTTACCGCTGCCATCTACCTCGCCCGCGCTCGCTACCGTGTTTTAGTTATCGAGAAGGACGAATTTGGCGGCCAGATTAACATCACAGAAGAGGTCGTAAACTATCCGGGCATTGCCCGCACCTCAGGACGTGCTCTCACCAAAACCATGCGCGAACAAGCAGAGGCTTTTGGCGCAGAACTCAAATTAGCAGAAGCAACCAGCTTTAACGTAGAAGGCGATATTAAAACCGTCCATACAACCGCTGGTGATTTTTCCTGCTTTGGCATTCTACTTGCTCTTGGCAGCAAGCCACGCGAACTTGGCTTTAACGGAGAATCACAATTTAAGGGCCATGGCGTTGCCTATTGCGCTACCTGCGATGGCGAATTTTTCACCGGTAAAGATGTCTTTGTAATAGGCGGTGGATTTGCGGCTGCCGAAGAAAGTGTTTTCTTAACCAAATACGCTAAACATGTCCATATCCTCATGATTACCGACGACTTTACCTGCGCAGAAGCCTCCACAGAAGCAGCGCGTACCAACGATAAAATCACTATCCATACCAACACCGAAGTTGTAGAACTTACTGGCGATTCCATGCCCCGCACGCTCATCTATCGCAACATGAAAACCGATGAGCTCACT
This sequence comes from Atopobium fossor DSM 15642, assembly GCF_000483125.1. GTDB lineage: Bacteria > Actinomycetota > Coriobacteriia > Coriobacteriales > Atopobiaceae > Atopobium > Atopobium fossor. Next base: position 150,389 of record NZ_KI519553.1, on the reverse strand, counting down.
TGCTATCAAGCCCCCGAAGGCGATACCTTTGGTGTCTTTGTTTTGGCTGGATACACCCCTGCAACTGGCCTTATCAAAGACATTGTGGAGCTTGATTCACGCGGAAACATTATTACCAATAAGCAGTGCCAGACTTCTGCACCAGGTGTTTTTGCCGCAGGCGATGTATGTGTAAAGGATCTGCGCCAAGTAGCAACTGCCGTGGGTGAAGCTGCGAGTGCTGCCACGCAAATGGAGCACCATCTTGCCGCTATGCAAAACAAGACGGGCATTGTCCCCCAACGTCCTGAACAAAATCCAAGTCAATCGCAAGCTTTACCTATCGAGAAACCCGGCGAGGCAGCATCTTTTACCACAACGGCCAATACCGCAAACTCAGAGCTTTTCTCGGCAGACATGGTAGCCCAACTCAATGCAGTATTTGCCCGCATGGAAAAACCCATAGTGCTTAAGCTAGATTTGGATGACCGACCAATCTCCACAGAGTTGGATGCCTACTGCTCCGAACTAGCGTCATTGAGCGATAAAATCAGCGTTATGCGTACAGGCACTCAAAGCACGGCTGACGCCACCGCTAACACACCTTGTGTTCATATTTGCACTGCTGACGGCACAGAATCTGGTCTTGCATTCCATGGTGTGCCAGGTGGGCATGAGTTCACCCCATTTATACTGGGAATCTATAACGTAAGCGGACCCGGTCAACCTCTCCCCGATACCACACGCTTGGCAATTAAGGCACTCACCGTACCCACCACCATTCAGGTACTTACCTCGCTTACCTGTACCATGTGTCCAGACACAGTTAGTGCAGCTCAACGCATTGCATCACTCAATCCCAACGTCACAGCACATATATACGACGCAGGCCACTTCCCCAAATTGAAGGACCGTTATAACGTTATGAGTGTGCCATGCATCATCATTAACAACGGTGAGAAGGTCGAGTTTGGTCGTAAAACTATAGATGAGATGCTCGCACTCATTTAGATAATTGCTTAATCTAAAGCAGGCCTATATACAAAAAGGATCCTACAACCCAAATGGTTATAGGATCCTTGATTTTAATGTTAACTATGCAACAAGGTATAAACTTCAGAACTTCTATTCACTCACATGTTGCACTTTCGTTGCCCTTTCATACAAAAATGAAAGTACAACACCCAGCACACCTAAAGTTGCAGCAACCGCAAAGGCGGGAATATACGAACCTGTATTATTGAACAGGATATTCATAGCGGTAGGACCAAAAAATCCGGCGGTCGCAAATCCAATAAACATAATCCCGTAATTAACAGAGTTATTCGTATTGCCAAATTGTGCAGCAGTAAACCCCGGATAAATACCCATAACAGAGCCAAACACAAATCCAACCACACAAACGGCAATGATAAATACTATGGCACCCATCCGTGCAGACAACAGTAGCAACGCCATACCCACAATAAGTAACACAAACATCAAACGCAACGTTCGGATAATGCCAAGGCGATCAGAAAGCACACCAGAAACAATGCGTCCAGCCGTATTAAACAAAGCTAAGACAGAAACAATCAAAGCTGCGAGCACAGTATCCATTTGCACCATACGCTGTGCAATTGCTGAAGCCTGAGAAGTAATCATCAATCCAGAAAATGCCCCGCACAAAAGCATTGCAATCATGATATAAAAAATTGGATCAGACAGCATTTCTCGCCAAGTTTTATCTACACTAACCTGAACAGCATTTTGTGTGGCAATGTCCCGTACCTGGATCTCCTTTTTCGTCCACCCAGTAGGTGCATACCCATCTGGACAGCTCGCTACTGCAAATGAAGCGCCCATAATGAGCAGCAGCATAGCTATACCCAGCATCCAAAAAGCCTCAACAATACTAAAGTTATTAATAAGTGCATTAGCAATCACAGGAATTAGTACCGAGCTCAAACCATAAAATGCTGTAGTAATACCACCTGCTAAGCCACGCTTATCTGGAAAAAACTTTACAGTGTTGCTTACGGTAGCGCCATACACCATACCTACGCCCAGACCTACACCTAAGCCATATGTTAGTAGCAGTTCAGGCAGACTCTTAGTAAAGCCCGACAAAATCATACCCACGCAAAACAGCAACCCACCAATGCGCACCACATTACGTACGCCAATTTTTTTGGTTATAGCACCACCAGAAATCATTGTGATAGGACCAACAGCATTTGCAAGCGTAAAGACAATTGCAAGACTTCCAATGTTAGTTCCTGCAATATGAGATAGATGTTCTTGCATAGGAAGAGCAAACACACTCCATGCATAAATCGAACCAATACAAAGGTTTATAGCACACGATGCCGCTAAAACAAACCATCGGTTGTACTGATTACTACTTACTTGCAATGCTAACCCTCTCCACGATTTTGATGGTGCTACCGGATATTTTGGAAATTACTGCTCATCTGCAAAACTCGTAAATACGGGGACACCGGTATATACCTTAGGTTTTTCTTCTTTATTAAGAACACGATTGGCACCAGCGGCCATAGCCTCAAGCTCAAATTCACCAGGATAGGCAGTTACTGGGGCAATCCACGAGCAGGTTTGAGTAATGTCCTGCACCAGTCCTTTATCATGAACCATACCGCCGCCCAGCAAAATACCATCAACCTGACCGTTTAAAACAACAGCCATAGCACCAATCCACTTACAAATTTGGTATGTCATAGCTGCCCATACACGAGCTGCGACCTTATCGCCCTTCTCGGCACGTGCAGTAACCTCACGCGCATCACTTGTGCCAAGCAGATTTACAAAGCCACCGGATTTAAGAGTTAACTTGCGTACGTCTGCCGTAGACAATCCACTATCAATAAGAGACAACACCTCACTCACAGGCATCGAACCACAACGAGTTGGAGTCATAGGACCTTCGCCGCCCACAATATCATTGCCGTCAATCATGCGACCATGCTGATGAGCAGAAATGCTAATGCCTCCGCCTATATGGCACACTATAAAATTACAGTCCTCATATTGTTTATCCATACTTACTGCGTGACGAATAGCCGTCTCTTTAAGATTAAGTGCGTGTAAGTGCACATGGCGATACACACCACGAATACCCGTCATGCGCGCACTATCACACAACTCGTCCGTATCAGGAGGATTAACTACATAGCAAGGCTTATTACCTGCCTGTTGTGCAAAAGCATGAGCAAGCTGACTGCCTAGCTGAGCAGGATGCTGGACACCATTAGCCCCACGATACGCATGGTCTAAAATAGTGTCATCAACCACATAGGTGCCACCTTCCAAAGGAAGTAAGCCACCTCCACGCCCAACAAAAGCATCAATGTCTTCAAGCTTTTGGTTATTCTCGACAAGTGCAGACAAAATCATGTCACGTCTATAGGGCATTTGATCACTAATGGTCTCAAATTCAGCCAACTTGGAAGCATTATGATCAATGGACTTGGTAAATATTGCTGCACCACCCTCAAACAAACCAAGCTTGGTTGATGTCGATCCAGGATTAATTACCAGCACGCGCCACTTCTTAGAATCTGTCATAATTACTCCCCTGCTCGCACAATAAGCATGGCAACATTACCCAGCATCTCTTCCACAGGAGCGCTTCGGGAGAAGTCACAAACAGGCAATTTAAAACCCTGCAATACAGGGCCATATGCATTGGCGTGACCAAAAATCTGAACCATTTTTACGCCAATATTACCTGCATGCAGGTTAGGAAAAACCAAAACGTTAGCTTTGCCCGCAACAGGACTATCATGCTTAACCTTATGAGCAGCAACAGCGGGGATAATTGCAGCATCGAACTGTAGCTCACCATCGCAGGCAATATCGGGACGTAGTTCATGCACTCGCTCTTTAGCCTGACGAATCACATCAATGGTCTCATGCTCTGCAGAACCTTTAGTCGAAAAAGCCAGTAAGGCTACACGAGGCTCCCAACCCATAAGATTGCGAACTGTGTCTGCAGAAGCAATGGCAATGCCAGCCAAATCACTGGCATCAGGTTGTGCAGTAATGGCACAATCTGCAAGCGCCAACATGGAGCTCTGTGGTCCCTCAAAACCAGGTATATCTGCGATTCCTAGGCTGGAAGGAGACTCAATGCCATCTGCAAGACCCACAAAGCTCATAGCCGAGAAAACCACATCACCTGTAGAGTAATCCTTACCCGCAGCAACACAGTCTACTTTACCTAAAGACAATAGGAACATACCGCAATTAACGGGATCTTTGGATTTGCGCACAACTGCCTTATGGCTGTAATCCGTCTTTCCTGACTCTTCATACATAACAGCAAGAGATTCACGCTGGTCATCACTTGTGTTGTCAAAATAATCAAAGCCTACTGTACTTACGCCAGACTCCTGTGCAAGCTGCTCGATTTGTTCTTTAGAGCCAATCATTACAGGAGTACCCATACCACATTCAACTACCGCTGCAGCACATGTAATAATATCTACGTTATAAGACTCGGGAAAGCATACGCGTTTAGGAGCTTGTGCTGCGCGCTCCACCATGGATTGCAAAAACTCGTTCATATTCCACCCAGTATTTACTCATCCAGAAGGTCAGCAACAAAGTCTGCTGCCTCTCCCACCGTGACGTTACGCTTAAACTGCATGTAAGGAACCTCACAGTCAAACTCATCCTCTAAATAGGTAGTCATCTGAGAAATCTGGGCACTCTTGGTATTGTGCTCCGCAAATGTAGTATCGGGAGTAATCTCGGAAACATCTACACCCCAGATATAGGCACAACGGTTAGCAAGCTTGGTAAAAATCTCTTCATTCATGATGAACTCCTTAATATTGCAGCTCATACTGCTGCATTAAATAAACCTAACGATAGATGTAGTCGCCATCCTGATAGCGAGGAGGAATAACAGGAATTTGCAGGAAGGAATCGTGCTCGCCGCCGGTATAAATAAGATGGCGTCCCTTATTATCCGTATCCCACATTAGAGGCTCAAACCAATCCTCACGGATATAGCGGCCAGAAATCTGTACACGAATCTGCTGACCCTTGTGCCAAAAACGACTGGTAGGCCAAATTTCAATATCCACAGGAACTATCTGACCAGGCTCGAGCTTCTCAGAAACTGTATGTGCCTGAACAGGCTGAAAATCAGTCGAGAGTTTTTCGTCAAGCTTACGGCGAGAAACACGAAGTTTGCCCCATGCTCCAGGATGATTCTCGCCAAACAACGTAATGGGCAGCCACTCACCCGTAGTAGAGAGTTTTTGAATGTTTACAAATAAGTCTGCATCATTATATTCTTCTGCTGCTACCCACAAATGGAGCTTCATATAGCCTGTAAGCTCAGTATCCTCTGAGAAGGTGTAGTCAAAACATACTTCACCATCCTCACTTTGATATGCAGCCATAGCCTGATTATCTACAGGCGCATTCTTCATAGACAGATCAGAAGCATCCAAATAGAGCTTTTGATACTGTGTACGCTTGAGCGGAAAACTCGTCTCGGGTCGATCCTCCTGATAGTTATATTCATAGGCATCTTGTACCTCAAGACGTACTGTAGGAGTAAGCTCCCAACCATTGCGCTCGTCTTTCAGATAGCGAGCAAAGAAGAGTTCAAGATCCTGTAAGTTTTTGTTGGAGTAAGCATCAGGCCATTCAAAGTTACGATGGCAGCGAATCCACTTCTTGCGAGATTTAATCTTGCGAAATGCCTGCATGGAGCCGCGTAAGTGGAAGTGATTCCAACACACAGTGGTGTATACCGGACAAGTGATGTTCTTCCAGATGGGATCTTTATCTTTCCAGTAATCACAATCAATGAAGGGGTACTTCTCGGCATTTGCAGCCGTATCATCAATATAGTTGGGACCAACAGCCTCCTTTACCACCATACCAACAAAGGTGTGAGCAGGAATACCACCTTCATAGAGAGACTCACGATACATATCGCTTGTTCCCTCCCAAGGGGCAATACAAGAAAGATGTGGTGGTTGCTGAGAAGCAATACGCCACTGAGTCATTGCCACACAAGAGTTGCCAGACAAACCAACATGACCATTACACCATGCTTGCTGGGCTGCCCACTCAATAAAGTCGTAGCCGTCCTTACCCTCCTGGGTGCCAAACTGTACAAAGTCTCCCTCAGAGTGTCCTACACCACGAGGATCAACATTTGCTACTGCATAGCCGTGACGGCACCAGTAACCAGGATCAGGGCTTTCAAACTTAGACATATTAGAGACAGTTTGGGGTGGAACACCCATAATCTGCCAGTCAGACTGTCCATCAAAAGGACGCTTACCATAGAAAGACCAAGAGACAATCAGAGGTACTACAGGAATATCCTTAGGCTTATAAATGTCAACGTAAATCTTTACACCGTCGCGCATCTCTACAGCCACATCTTGCATGCAAATAATGCCTGGTTCTGGCTCATACACACGATTATTAAGAGGAGTCAAAACCTTGTGCTCTTCGCGCTCTTCTGGCGTCATTGCATCAAACTCCTCTTTTGAACAGGGAATGAGCATTTGGCGCATTAAAATATCCGTAGGATGGCCATTGCATTCAACAGTCTTTGTAACAAGTTCACGTGCCATATTAGAACCTCTTATCTAAACGATGCCTGAATAACTATTTGGTCAACTTATGCCTCGACTACAGACGCGGACTCTGCAGTAGGAGACTTGGTAATATCGTTTTTGCCAAAGTACACATAGGCGGCAATGCTTAAAATTCCCATTGCAACAACACCAATCCAAATCATGTTGGTAATAGAACCGCCTACAAGTCCGCCCAAGAAAGATGTGGTAAAAGGAGAAAGAGCCTGTCCCAAAGAACCTGCTGCGTTGCAAAGTGCCATATTAAATGCCATACCCATAGCACCAGAGAAGTTTGCAGCACCCATGCCACCAAAGGGAGTAAAGGTCTGATAGGCAAGGCCAATAAAGAAGCCAGCAATACAGAGCATCATAATATTCTGGGCAAGTGCATAGCAGGCCAAACCAGCAAAGGCACAAACAAAAGTGGCTGTTGGAGAATGCTTCTTAAATGCCTTAATGAGAGGAGCAACAATAAGACCAGCAACAATACCAGAAATGGTGTAAGCAGAAGACGCCATTCCTGCCTCCGCAGTAGCACCTAAGCCACGCTCTGCTACCAGCAATGCCTCATTAGAGTTAAAGAGCTGGCAGAAGGTGTACAGCAAAAACATAAAGATGCATAGAACAATTACCTGAGAAGGAACTGTAACATGTTCATTCTTGGTGGCCTTGGGCTCCAGTTTACCTTTAGGAAGACAGATAAGCTCAAGAATAAAGAAAATACCTACGATGAAATATGCATAAAAAGCGTGAGTCCAATCCTGAGCACCAAAGGTAGTTGCAGCGGCGGTATAAATGAAGCCACCTAAGCAAACAAACGTGGAAAGCAAGCCCAAAACTGCACCACGAGACTCCCCTTCAAAATAATCAGGGATAATAGTAGTCATTGCATTTTGTAGACCACCCAGTGCAACACCTACTAAAGCAGCAGATACCAACAGTTCGGTAATGCTACCGTGCAGATAAATAGGCATGGTGCCTGCAAAAATATAGAACGCAGTAAAGAACAAGGCAGTATATTTTTTATATACTCTTGAGGCCAGTTTGGAAACCAAAATACCAACTGGAATAGCAATCAAGCTTGGAAGGGTAACAACTAACTGAATGGAGGTAATGGGTGTTCCAGGAAACGCCTGGGCAATACCTGCCAAAACAGGAACTGGGACAATCAAAGCCATTAAGGAAAGCGCGCAACTATACACGCCAACCAAGGTTTTGAGGTTGTTCTTAATCATGTTTTGCCTCTTCTTTCTAACGATATTCAGACCGCTTTTGCGATCAAATCCCCTTGTAATACTTGCTGTAAACTACAGACATTTACCTGTTTTGTCTGAAGCATTTATCTGCCATATTCTTTTGAGTCATTCATCCTTTAAAGCGCTGTTTGATTTGTCCAACATGCCATCTTTGGTGAGAAGAATAAAAACAGCAAGACCAATGCCCATAAGCACGGCACCACCTATGTAAGAAAGTGCATAGGTGCCAGAAATCCCAGCAATTTGAGCAAAAAACATAGGACCAAATGCACCAACAATTTGAATAACGGGGAGCATGATGCCAAAAGTATTTGCAAAGCCATCGCGACCGTAATACTCTGCACAAATATTTACTGGCCAGTTATCTGCACTACCAGTAACAATGCCAATAATTGCAAGGCTTGCAATTACAGCCACGTGATTGCCCAACAAGTTACAGAGAACACCAACGATGCCCAGAATAAATGTGAGAATAACGCCTGTACGAGAACCAAACTTATCGCCAATCACACCGCACACTACACTACCCACACAAGCAAATCCTGCAGAAATAAGCATATCTGCCACAGCTTCATCCATGGAGTAGCCCAGCTCAAATAGGCGCGGCACAATCTGCACCATAAGACCACCAGCATATAAAAGTTGAAAGCCTAAGATAATAGAAAGAACCATAAAACGAGGATTCTTAATTAGCTCTATTGCCTTTTGACTTGAAGGCTCAAAACCCTGACCCGCTGCTTGTGCTTCGTGTGCGCTAGAGGTCTTACAATACTCCATCGTATCTGGCGTAAGACCACGCTGTTCTGGAGTATCCGAGATACCAAAAGCAAGAAGCACTAATGTTACAGCAGCGATAATAACAAAGGGAATAAATGCACCGTCTACACCCCAGGTTTTAAAACCAAAGTTGTAGACCATTGCTGCAAAGCCAGCACCCAAAGGAATACCCATGGAAACCAAGCCTTGCACAGTACCCTTGCGCATGGGGAACCAATTTGTAAGCAATACGGGCACCGTGTTGTAGCCCCATGCAGAAGCAGTCGCATTGGCCACAATCATGGCAATCAAAAAGAGAGAAAATGCTTTGCTGGTTCCCATAGCAGCAAGCCCTAAAACATACAAAGCTCCCCAAATGAAACAAAGGGTTTTGGGAGAATGCTTAACGCATATACGGCCAGCAACAAATCCTAAAATTACATTTCCAATGCTGGCTACAGAAATCATAGAAGTAAGAACTACAGGATCCCAGCCACGGGCGTCGCCAATAATAGTGGAAGCAATGTTCATAGAACTTGCCACCGAAGACGTGATGAAGTAACACAACACCGAGAAAGCCAATAAAGGCCAAGCGCGCAATACATGCAGCTTAGAACTTTGCAAAGTATCACTCATTATTGCCGCCTTTCAAGCCAATAGCTTTTGCAACATCAACTCTAGTAGCGGCTTATGCGTAAGTCCTGCACACAAAGGCAACAAAGTGTCCAAATTGGACATAGTTGAATAAGAGTGTCCAAAATATGACTATAAATTCATATAATAGACTTGGTATAAGAGATGACGAAGGAAACCTATGGCCAAGCAAAAAATACGTGACACTATAGTGTTTACCTTTATTGATTTACTAAAAGAGAATAGGTTTGACAAGATTACTGTTATGCAGCTATGCCAAGCAGCCGGCATCTCTCGCAGTTCCTTTTATAATTACTTTGATGACATTTTTGAAGTTATCCAAGCTATTGAAGATGCAATTTTATCTTCATTTAGCCAGGTAGACATTACTGCAATAAGTAAAATTGATGCCGGATTGGTGCACGATTACCATCCAGATAAATTTAAGTTGCAGCCTCCAATAGGATTTAATGAGTGGTTTGATTGTTGCGATGCTCACCGCGCTTCTCTACAGGCTATGTTAGGACCTCATGGAGATCCTTATTTTGAGGAAAAGTTTTACAGATCTATTAAGCGTCATGTAAATATGCTTATGGATATGGATCATATGCCCAACGACGACTTACGTGATGGGTTTAATGAGGCCATGACTATGACACATTTACTGCTTATTAAGGACTATCTTCTTAATAAGAAAACTACACTTACAAGAGATGCTTTAAGTGTCATCATAAATTCTATGCGAGTAGGCGGTAATGCCCTCGGATATTTTGGTGCTGATTTTGTAAGTGGCGTCATAACTAATCGAGACTCAAGCCAAAACTCAAAAAAGGATTAACTTGTGATTGTTGGTATAGGAACAGATATTTTGGCTCTCAATCGGCTCGCACATTTAAATGGTGCATGGTCTGATCCCTTTTTTAAACGCAGCTTTACTGAACGAGAAATAACAGACTCTCTTACAAGTGACTCCCCTTTGGTTAGTTTTGCTATACGTTTTAGCATGAAAGAGTCTGTCTTTAAAGCCCTGCGCATATCGCCCAATGATGCTAAATTCAACGAAATTGAATATGCAACCGATGAGTTAGGCCGTCCTTCTGTTGCTTTATTGGGTTCTATGCATGAAGTTGCACAGGCAATTACAAATGATAGCTATAGCCTGTATGTTTCTGCTTCTTTTGAAGATAAATACGTAAACACCGTAGTAGTTCTTGAGCGTCTATAGAGTACGTACGAATATACCTCTGGTGGCTTAGTACACAAATATGTCCAAGCCACCAAAACCTTTAACCAACTATGCTTTAGCTCTTTGTACGAATAACCCAGTAGGTCGCTATAAAGATAGTAAGCATTAACGAAACAACAACAGAAACTACCTGCGCAATAAGCTCTTGACCAAGCAAATTTGTAACAATAGCCGCAATGGCTAATCCAACTGCCGTAATGACAAACGTTGTTGCTTGCGCTTGCCTATATAGGGCAAGATTACGCTCGTCATGATTATTGATGTCACGCTCAGCAGCATAATTGGCATCTGTCTTATAGCGAAACAACTGATATGTTCGGATGCAACCAATACAAATGAATGCACATCCTGCACCAAACAATGAGCTATTTTGAATCAAAAAATTAGCAATAAGCACTAATGCCACGCCTGTAACTATTAAAAAGACAGCACTCAAAGTCCTCTTTTTGGCATCCATTAGTTGTCCTCCTCAAAGATAAAAACATCTTCTATGCGCAGGTTAAACACTTGTGCAATCTTGTGTGCCAGCCCAATAGATGGATCATATTTACCTTTTTCCAATGAGATAATTGTCTGACGGGTTACTTGAACTTTTTGTGCCAGACCCTGCTGTGTTAATCCATGTTCTTGTCTCAGAGAAACGATTCTATTTTCCACTACGCCTCCTCTGTACTGACCTTGCCAAGAAGTACCGCAAACATGTCTTGGCTTTACTACAACTTCTTATTTGTCTCTTCCATGCGATATCGCTAAGTGTAAAGCGTCCTTTACACTCTTCTTAGGTATAGTATTATCTTACTCATCTTAAATGTCAAGCAGACTTTACATCTATTGAGAAAACCTAGCTTTAGATGAATTTTTAGCTGAATCTTCAGTTGTGCTTTTAACTGTGTTTTTAGCTATGCCTAGCTATAGAGCTCGACAATCCCTTTGAGCCATTCAGCATATGACGCACGCAATGACACGGGATTCTCGATAGTTACCTTAGTGCCCAGCGTAGCCAGCCAGCCATAAAAAACAGGGCTTTCCTTAACGGCTACCGTCACGCGAGCCGCCGCACCATTGTTGATGGGAACAGACAAAACATCTGCGCCAAAGCGGTCAACCACTACATTCATCACATCCGCTTCTACACACAACGTTGCTATTACTCGCTTGCCATCATACATACTAAAAGCACATTTTCCCACTTCATCGGGGTTATATGAGTGAATAGCTTCGTTGCGCTCTGCCGCTTCTTCACATAGAGAAATGCGGTCCATACGATCAACGCGATAATTGCGAATCTGTTCATCCGCATCGCTGTATGCAACCAAATAATAATTGCCATCAGAATACGTAAGGTTAATAGGCGTTACTACATGCGTTGCCCCACCCTTACGAGCAACACGCTTTTTAGATGCGTTGTACTTAAAATAATGGAACGACACCTTGCGCTTACGAGCAATGGCCTCCTGGAGCTTATCGACCGTCACAAAATCCGACTGCGTCTGTGTCTTGGGACGTCCATGCACGTGAACCTGTTTGTTAAGAAGCTTTTGTTCATATTTAGACGCCATTTGCTTAATAGATTTAACAAGCGCGCGAGAACTTCCATCCGACAAAAACCTACTAGACTGCACGGCATCAATAAGTAATGTAAGCTGACTAATCTCAAAATTACGCTCTGCCAATGCATACGAAACAGGCTGTGTTGGAAGTTTGCGAATATCCAGTCCAAACTCTATCAATGCATCAATGTCTGCATAAATACTCTTGCGCTCGGGAGAAATTCCACGCTCCTGCAAACGCTCAATAATCTCTGGAGTAGTCAGGCCGTGGTCTGGATCTGTCTCGGCTGTTAAAATGTCCATTACATGCAGCAACTTGAGTTTCTGATGATTCTTTGCTGGCATTACAAGCCTCCTACGCAGGGCGTCTCGCTGTCCCAATACTAGCCCAGCCAGCTTGTAACTTTTAGCTGCCAAGAGACCCATTCCGTCAGCGGTAGCATCTGGTCTGCTACTCGTCATAGCTGTCCCAAAAACACTCCACCTAGACTTATAAAAAATTTTAGGATGTAGTCATACAAAGTTTGGTATACGCACTGCCCACTAACACCCATGTAATAGGCATCAACGAAATGAGCATCCCAAGATGTGATCATTAATCAGGCCTATGCCCTGAATGTACGAGTACACAATCACCGGCCCCGCAAACTTAAAGCCACGCTTTTTGAGGTCCTTGCTAATCGCCTCCGAAAGCGGGCTTTTTGCTGGCATTTGATTCTCAAAAACCAGTGCATGGTCAATCTGTCTACCGTTCGTAAAGCCCCAAATATACGAATCAAAACTGCCAAACTCTTCTTGCACCCTCAAAAATGCCCAAGCGTTTTCTACCATTGCCTGGATTTTACGCACGCTCCGAATCATCGCAGGGTTTTCAAGGAGTTCCTGCACCTTACCTTCATCGTATAACGCTACTTTTGCTGGCTGTAGCCCATCACACGCCGCACGAATACCAGCTTCACGCTTAAGAATCAGACTCCAAGACAATCCTGCCTGCATCCCCTCAAGCACAAGCATGGCAAATAGCTCGTCATCATCATGTACCGGCTTGCACCAACGCTCGTCGTGATATGCACGAGAAAACTCGTCATGATCACCCCAAGAACAACGATGTATTTTCTCGGCACATGTATCAAGCTCGTCCGTATTACCTGTGGCTACGCCATCTATCTTATCCACACGCAACCGCCTCCAACACTCCAATAACGTCCTGTTTGTTCCAAATTACTGGTACGGGATACGTGGGATTTCCTTCTGCAAGTGCACGTTGAGCTATGAGTTCAAAATCCTTCTTGGAAAGCTCTTCCAAAACATGAGGGATTCCAAACTGCACAGTAAGCTTTTCAAGCGCCGTAATAAATGCCGTAGCATTGTCCTTATCACTTGCCCCAGTCTTTGACACACCAGCACACTGAGCCAACTCTGCCAAAGATATGTCTACCGCAGATCCATAAGCACGTAGCACATGAGGCATAAGGATTGCATTGATATATCCATGGGGTAGCTCATACAATGCTCCTATCGCATGAGAAATTGCATGAATATAGCCTACATAGTTGTGCGTAATGGCATAACCCGCGTCATATGATGCCTCAAGTAACGCTGCTCGAGCCTGTATATCCAACCCATTCTCATACGCTTGTGGCAAGTTTGCAAAAATAGTCTGGATTGCTTGACGTGCGGCATGCCTAGTCTTTTGTTGAGAAAACCGATTAGTGTATGCTTCCACCGCATGCGACAACGCATCAATACCTGTATATGCCGTGAGTTTTGCTGGCATGCCCAAAGTAAGCTGGGGGTCTAAAATTGCAACGTCAGGCACAAGGTGAGGATCATTTACTGGATGTTTAAAATGCTCCTGTGCGTTTGTAATGACCGCACCTGCCGTCACTTCAGATCCTGTACCTGCTGTTGTTGGAACAGCAATAAAATACGGTAAGTGCTTAGCTACACGCATAGAGCCAGAAATGTCTGTTACAGATTTGCCAGGGTTTACCACCAACGCACCAGCAATCTTTGCACAGTCAATAACTGAGCCGCCACCAATAGCTACAATTGCTTGGCATCCACCCTTGTTGTAACGTTGAGCACATGCCATAGCGCACTCATCTGTTGGGTCGGGCATTACTTCATCAAAGATATGAGCTTCTATCTTTCTTTGTGTCAAGTCGCTCAGAAGTCTATCCAACACACCACGTTTTACCATACCAGGCGTAGTAACAAGCAGTACCTTACTAAAATCTTGATGCTCAAATAGATTCCCAACAGCAAGTAATTTGCCAAATCCAAAAATCTTTTGCTGAGTATTCGGTAACAGTCCCATAACCACACTAAAGAACAGCTGACGAGCTCGTAGACCTATATTTGATTGCATAAAACTGCCAGCCTCCTTGCTTAAACACTTTTATGTTAAATATCTCACGTTAATTATGTGACTAGCACAGCCTTTACGGTATTGTCTGTAGAAGTTTTTTCACAATACCAATGCGTGCAACAAGCATCTTGCAGACGCATACAAAAATGTGTTACAAAACGCTTTGCATAAAATATCTGACTCTTGAGGAGCCTCTACATATGGTACGTAAAGTTCTTAAAGCACTGGGCATTTTTGTTTTGATAATAGTGTTGTCTGCCATTGCTTTTATCGGCTGGTTATCACTCACCGAGTTCAAGCCAGCACCAACCGAAGCAGTTACGGTAGAAGGCAATGCTCCTACAACCATTAGTAAGGACAAAAAATTAAGTATTGTAACTTGGAATATTGGTTACGGTGGGCTATCCAAAGAGGCTGACTTCTTTATGGATGGCGGTAAAAACGTAACCTCTGTCTCCCGCGATGGTGTACAAAGCAACATCAGCAACATTAAGTGCACCCTGCAAACCCTCAATCCAGATTTTATTTTTCTCCAGGAAGTAGATGCTAATTCCACTCGTTCCTATGGCATTAATGAGCAAAAAGACCTTCAGTCTGCATTCCCCAATAATTGGACCTATGCATTTGCTCGTAATTTCCAAGTGGGTTTTGTGCCTTATCCTCTGCCCCCTATTGGCCATGTAGAAAGCGGCATCCAAACACTCGCAAGTGCCCAACCCAGCAAGGCAGAGCGCATTCAGCTGCCCATTCCTTTTAAGTGGCCTGTAAGCATGAGTAATATCAAGCGTTGCCTCTTAGTAGAGCGTTTTCCTATTGAAGGCAGCACTGCTGAGCTTGTCATGATTAACCTGCATCTTGAGGCCTACGACGAGGGTGAAGGCAAGATTGCACAAACCATACAACTTGCAAAACTTATGCAACAGGAACGCGCAAAAGGCAACTACGTTATTGCAGGCGGTGACTTTAACCAGTCTTTTAGCAATGTAGATACCAGCGCGTATCCCACCCAAGGTGGCAAGCTTTGGCAAGCGGGCCTATTGGACACCAAGCAGTTCGGAGAAGGCTTTAACGCTGTCATGGATTCGTCCACGCCAACCTGTCGCTCTCTTGATCGTGCTTATGATTCCGTTGATAAAAACTTCCAGTTTTATATGATTGACGGCTTCATTGTCTCGGACAATGTCCAGGTTGATACTGTAAAGACTGTCGATACGGACTTTGAGTATACCGACCACAACCCCGTGCAGCTAACAGTTACTCTAACGTAAAGCTGCACACGCAATTCTATTCCCAGCTCGTGCTTAGATGATATTCGGTGGATCTTGGAAGGGAAACTCCATAGGAATATATCTCCTTTACAACCTGCAATAAAGAGGTGGATTGACCCTTACTGATTGAGCAAAGCCTGCCCTTTGTAGAGTTACAAAATCCATATAAGGCACCTTATGCATTACATCACGGCAAGCATTGTATACAGCAAGGAAATACTCCTTACAGTCCTTTTCGGGAATATCGATAATAACAAGGTATGACTGGACTCTTTGCTTTCCCAAAAAGCCGTCCTTCAACGTAAAATTCATTCCCATCTGTAGCAGCAATTTGCTCAGCTATCAGCACAAATCGAGCATGCTCGCAACGCTGTTCTGTAGGGTTACCAAAGAGAGCCTTCTTGAACTTATCAAACATCAGCTTCCTTACTTCAGCGTTTTCTATTTGCTGTAATGCCTGCCTAACGTGATTTTTCTTCCAACAACTCACTACATATTTGTAGCAAGATCAAAACGATGGCCAACTTTGTTGCCTAATGCAACCAACTGCTGTAGAACTTCTCGCTGGCAAATAAACAAGACATAGCTGTCACTATATATATCCATCGCTCCAACACAGCTCTTTTTCTCACTCCACTTTTTATCGAGAACGGCACACCATATGGGAATATCTCCATCTTCTTTGAGCCAGTCCAACTGCAACTCAAGACCTTGCTTGCTTGCCAACGGTTTGACTTGCTCAAAAAACTCCTCTTGCTCTGTTTTCCAGTCCAGTTCCACAACTTCATCTTGAGCCATGAGTTCATCTACAATCGCAAGCCATTTGATTGTGCTAGGTTCATCCGAAGAGGAAATCCCTCGATCATCAAACTGCTCTTCATGCGCATTAAAATACTGTTGTGGTGACTCAAAACATGCTTGCAGATTAGAGATTGCTGTTGCGTCCTTTGTCATGAGCTGGACAATAGCTGCATATGCTTCAACCTCTGTATAATGCTCGATTTGCATGTCTACTACAATTTCCCATTCTTGAAGATTGGGAACTATACGATGGTCTAAGAGCTTTTGAAGCAGAGTATATACCTCGACTTTGTTCAGACCGTTTCTTCCATAGACCACAATTCCATTGTCCTGATTGCTCTTGTTGTTCTGATTTTTTTGTTCTGCAAAAGACGTACCCAGCTCAAAGTGATAATAATCTGGGTCTTCATCTTGGCAAATTTGGGCAAAGTTACAAACACGTCCACTTTGCTTAATTTGTATAGGCTCTGTTGAATCGAGAACCATAAAATCAGTAGCGCCGTTAAGTATTGATGCAAGCTGGTGTTTTAGCTCTGCTATAGAGAGGCTCTTTTGCGCCTTCCCATCAATATCCATTGTCCAATCTGAATATTCATTCTTTAGGAAGTCAGATGATAGCTTCTCTTGTGATAGCTGCGCTTGTGCAGATTGTCCCTGTTTAGCCTCCACTAAATTGTGTTGGGCTGTCTGGCTGATGTTATTTGTTGCAGCAAGAACCTTAGCAGCTTCTGCCTTAATATACATATTCTTATATGTAATAGCGGCGACTGCTGGCACTATAAGCAACGGTGCACACATGAGTACTCCTGCAAGAGCTATCCCCTTATACCGTGCCTTAGTATGGCTACCTTCTGCCATGTTGTTGATAAAATCTGCTACGCGATTAAGAGTCTCGCCGTCATCCATCATAAAAAGCACTATAAACTCCGCAAAAAATAGTGCAAGAAAGATAATCACTATACGTGTTGCCGCACGATTACATATATCCATTTTTGTCTGTAGAGAAATAGCTTCTGCCTCAGCTACGTTATGAAACCATTTATTAGCGCGCTCTTCTTTTGTCATCAGCCATTCCCCTCAAGGCATCTATCTACAATAAATGCCACCTATTATAGAATACGTCACCTCTTATATAGAGAAAGAGAAGGTATTTCCTGTGGACTCAGATAAGCTCGTAAAATGTAAAAGCGCGTTCGTCTGGATAAACCACTCCCCTAGCTCAGAAGTATTATGGCTCAACCAAAAGAACGCGCCTGCAATTACAATCCTAAAACAGCATTAAAGACCTCAGATGAGCTGGGATGCGTATAGATACCCGCTCCCAATTCAGTTGCTGTCATACCAGATTGCATAGCAACAGCAACCGTATTTATGAGCTCTTGTGCATCGGTACAAAACAGAGTTGCTCCCAAGATACGGTCCGTTTTTGGATCGAGAATAAACTTAACCATGCCATCTGCCTGTCCCAAAATTTTTGGACGAGGAACAATAGGCATATTGGCAACAAGACCCTTTTTGACCACATAATCCATTTGCTTTGCTTGAGCCTGTTTTTCGGAAATGCCTACGGTAGCAAGTGGAGGCTCTATAAAGGTTGTTGTTGGGAAAAGACGTCCTGTTGCGGTGCGCGCTGTAACAGATGATTGTGTTGCCTGTAGCCAAGCATCTGCCATAATGATACGGTGATCATCAAAGGAAATATAGGTGAACTGTGGACCACCATTCACATCTCCTGCAGCCCATATGCCATCAACATTGGTACGTAGGTGCTCATCAACTTTAATGGCTCCTCGCTGGGTAATCTCGATACCAGCTTGCGCAAGATTAAGCTCAGACGTCGCAGGAATACGACCTGCTGCTATAAGCACTGCATCGGCTTGCAACTTTGATCCATCTTTTAGCTTAATTGTAATGGTATCTGGACCATCTTCAAATGAAGTTGGCTCTGCGCTCGTACGAAAAGTCACACCACGCTGGGCAAATACCTCAAGCGCACAGGCAGCCACATCCTCATCAAAGATACCAAGCGCAGATGGATGCATGTCAAGTACGGTAACCTGACTACCAAAACCAGAGAATAGCGTAGCAAACTCAAGACCAATAGGGCCGCCGCCCACAATCACCAATCTACCAGGCAACGTATCTATATGCTGAATAGTTGTGGAGGTATACACACGTGCAGACTCAATGCCAGGAATACTTGGCATGCGTGTAGTTGATCCAGTGTTAATAATGATCTTTTTTGCCTCAAGAATGCGAGTTGTAACGCCCTTAACCTGTACGGTATGTGGACCCGTAAACGAAGCTATACCGTCCACCACCTCAACTCCGGCATTTTTAACCATGTTAAGGTTAGCTGCATTAAGCTTTGCGATAAGCTCGTTACGCCGAACTTGTGCTTGAGAAAATGCAGATGCTCCGTCGCCTTGTACAAATGCATAACGAGCGGCATCTGTTAACAGAGTCTTTGTAGGTACACAACCAATATTAATACAGGTACCACCATACATAGCTGCATCGCGCTCAACCAAAGCTACGCGATCTCCTGCTTTGGCTCGCTTCATAGCAATGGTCTTTCCTGCCTTGCCAAATCCAATAACCAGCAAGTCAAAAACCTCAACGTTTTGCTCGGCTCTATCGTCTTGCTCCATCGTCTGATCTCCTCTGTTATCTGTGGTTTAAAATAATCCAGCTTTAATTAACCTAATTTAGATGTTTATGGACACTGTTAGGTTGTTAGATACCCACTATTGCCCCTTAAAGAGGAAACAAACTCAACTCTTTTACAAAAAACTTAGACAGATGAGTAAAGCCTCAATTTATATTTAAACGTGATTTAAAATATTCTGTATAATTGTCACAGAGTAATAATCATTTTTTAAATACATGGAATACATAATGCTCAAGCTTTGTATGGTTCCTTTTTACCTACTGGTATTTATCGGTGGATTTGCCATATCCACCGCAATGATAGTAATACCCGGATTTTTCCTTGCGGCACCCATCGTAATAGGCTTATTAGCCGTAATTGACTATGTACCGCTCCTATTCACATCCTCGTACGGTTTTGTCGCTACAGTACACTCTCGTAAGCAAAATCTCATCACAAATACCTCGGCGACTATACTACTCATATTGCATGCTCTATTTATTGCCGACGTTATTGCCGCTATTGTACTGTATATAATGCTGAGAAAAGCAAACAACGAGAATAGAAAGTCCTGAATTACACTGGAGTCCTTAAGCTCACTACTTCTTTCCAAAGAGCCTTGCAAGAAGTCCCTTTTTCTTGCCATCCTGGGTGTTATCAGCAGAAGAAGCTTCTGACTCATTTACTCCAGATATATCAACATGACTCTTACTGTATGTTACTTTTTGAACAATCTCACTCGCGTCCATCCCCGTTGCGGCCTTAACCTGCTCCTCAGCCACTTTTTGATAGATAAAGGCTCCTTGAGGGTCACAGAGCATAATATCTGAGTAGCAAGTTGAGTTATTGAGATCAAAGGGATTAACTTCAATAACTTCCGATGCTTCCATCATGCCAGAAGACGATTCTGCAGCTTGTCGTAGTGCCGCAAGAAAGACTTCAAGGTTAGAGCCAAAAAAGTCCTCCAACGTCTGATGAATAGCCGTATTAGTCTCATAATCAGTCAGCAAATCTTTAACTTGACTGGGATTCATATAGATACCAGAGGAGTAGTTTTCTGCAATTTGTTCATGCTCGGGAGCAGCAACCCAATCCGGTAAAAATGTTTTCCAGGGACTACAGTATCTTCTCATTTCCGGATGTTCTTCTATAAGAAATGAATAGGCAGACCCTCTAACATACTGATACGTGGTAAAGAAACCGCTAATGACTGCCATCCCATAAAGTATTGTTTTTTCATTAGGTATTTTTGAGTCCTTCGACGCAATAACCTTCATGACATCGATGTATTTCTCTGCAAAAAAGGACTCATTTTGGGTGCTATACTCAACCGCCGTCTTCTGCACAAGAGAGTCATCACCATTTTTTAACGCCTGCAGAGGCTCAAAAAACCACTGATTCATCTGGTCTTTAGAAATCGGATGATAGCTAATATCAAATCCCATAAAAGAATCCTCTCTAGACTACATACAGCTTAGATAATCTCAGGATATTATAAAGATCTTAAGACATAAAAATTGCCTTCTTCGGAAAATGTTGCACACAACTGACACGTCTTATATCGAGAATCCCTTGAAAGCGTATTACTTATTGCAAGTTTGTACTATTTGTATTAGTATTACTAATACAAATAGTACAAGAGAGCTATCGGAGGCTTGCGACATGCTCTTGCAATTAGACTTCTCAACCACAACTCCCATCTATCAGCAGATTCGTGACCAGATTGTACAAGGTATCGCCAAAGGTGAGCTTAAACCTGGAGAGCGTCTACCAACTGTCCGTACCCTTGCATCGGAGTGTGGCATCAATATTATGACTGCAAGCAAGGCCTATCAGCTCCTCAAGCAAGAAGGACACACGCGCGGCGATCGAAGAGGTGGCACCTTTGTGTGCAAACCGGAAGGTGACTTGAGTCCTGATTCCAGCATCATTGAAGCATTACGCCTGCATCTGGCAGAACTTATTGTTGGTGGCATGTCAAACGAGGATGTACTCACACTTTGCAAACATTTACTGGACGATGTTTCATCTCAAAAAAATGGGAGTTTACTATGAGTACCGTTTCCATAATGTGGCTATCTATCTGCTGGCTTCCTCTTCTTATGTGGCTAATTCTTAGAAACAATGCACGGTTCAAGAAGAACATTGTTGTTGGAGTAACGCTTCCGCAAGCAGCACGTGATGACACTCAAGTTACAACCATCCTTACCAGGTATCGACGCCAGCAAATGGTATGTTCAATCATACTTACAATTATCGCGCTCATAGGAACAGTGGCAGGTGCACTTCGCACATGGGCAGGACCACTTATGATGTGCTGGAGCCTATGGATACTTGCCAGCTGCATCATCCCAGAAAGTATCTTCGCACTCACAAATCACAAACTTGCTATTCTAAAATCCGAGCGCGGATGGCACTACGGAAAAGCAGGTGAGAATAAACGTGTAACAATTGCTGACATCAGCGCGGCAGCTCAACAATATCCACGCATCTCGGAGATGTGGTTTTTCGTCATCTGCATAGCAAGCCTAGTCCCCATTTTGCTCGACTATAACAACCTAGTAATATATCTGCCATCTGCCGCATGTACACTCTTGATGTGGGTAACCTTCCAATGGTTTTACCGCAACCGCAGCGAGATAGTAGATGGCAACACCGATCTTACGCAAACACTTACACGCATTAGACGGCGTGCTTGGGCATGTGTGAATCTTACTGCTGCGACAATTTTTGCACTCATGAGCTGGTCATATTTTATTTTTCAAGCTTCATCAAATTTGTACCTTGTTAGTATGATATTGCTTGGTCTTTTTCTTATCATTGTTGCATTTGCAACCGAAATGCGCGTACGAGGGCTACAAGAACGCCTTACAAAAGCCAGTGGTAAGGATCTTTATGTGGACGAAGACGACCATTGGATTTTTGGCATCTTTTACTACAATCCTGACGATACCAAACTTATTGTGAATGACCGCATTGGCATCAACACATCATTTAACTTAGCTCGACCAGCAGGCAAAGCAATCGCGATAGCAATCACATTTATACTGTTATGTCTACCTGTAGCAGGAGTATTTATGGCAGATGAATTTGGTACGCCTGTCTCACTTGAGCTTTCTGGTCAAACGATTAAGGCATATCACTCCCTAATAAACTACGAGATTGATATGAACGATGTGCTAACTATCGAATTAGTAAATCAGCTTCCTCAGATGACCCGCACCTCTGGTGGCGCAGCAGACACCTTCCTTGAAGGCAACTTTTTGACCAGTCAACACGAATCCCTTAAGGTATGTTTGAATCCCGAAGCTGGCCCGTGGCTTCTCATCCACACAAAAGATAATACAAGCTACCTTCTAGGAGCAAACGATACAGCACAGACCAAAACTATTTTTGAGAAGATCAGTATTAAATTGCAGGATGAGTTTACTCAAAAATAACGAGTGGTTATTCTTTATCCGCCTTCTCGCCTGCTTCGCAACGCAACCGCTCGCGATAAGCCCCGGGAAGTACACCTATAAAACGTTTGAACACACTACTAAAAGCATCTACTTTACGGTATCCCACGGCAGAAGCTACCAAGGCAACACAATCATCAGTCTGCTCTAGAAGCTCCTGAGCCCGCGTCATACGTACTCTTCGCACAAACACCGCCGGCGTACATCCGTAATAATTTTTGAATGACCGCTTGAACTTTGTTAAGCCCATGCAGCACTGCCGTGCCATCTGTTCAACAGTGAGGCGTTGATCCAAATGCTGCTGCACATAGCTTTCCAGCCCGTCGAGAGCCAGCGCATCTTCTTGAGTGAACGTCATGCACTTCTCGGCAGCTTCAATATCTGCTGCCCGCTTAACAACCAGTCCTACAACCTCGGCTACGATGCCTTCATAAAACAAATCTGCAGCCATACCGTCACCGCGGTAATCACGCATACGGCGGAACACAGAAACTAGCTCAGGAAAATCTTTGCGACCATCTATTTTTATGAAAGCCTCTCGCACATCGGGAATAGTTCCAAAACGACGCTGTAGATATTCACGATAATAATCAGGAGAGATGGTAATAGAAGTGGCCTTAATATGACTTTTTGCACCAAACTGTACCCGATATTCTTGCTTGTCCTGCGCCACATATACCGAAACAGCACCTGGCTCTATATGGTAATTGCTCGCCCATATATTGGTTACATCCTCATACAAACAGATTGATAGATGTTCTGCATGTTGATAGCGCATGACACCAGGCTCTTCAAAGAACATTTCATAAACATTTATTGCAAACAAGTTTTCATGAAAATGCACCCAGTATTCACCATGACCCATCTTGTTGCTACACAAATACAGACTTCCCGATGGACCGTATTTATTGCTAGGAACTGTCGGCTCAAAATCCCACAGACAAAATGCATCCTGGTAAATATTCTCTTTGAGGCCTTTCATACGCACCTTACCTGTCTTGTCTGTCCCCAAATAGACGTTTTGATACCGCAAAACGTCGTAGCTTTGAGTTTTTATGCCTCACATGTCTCATAATCTGTAACAATCCAATTGTAAGTGAAAGTTAACTTTATTATATAACCTTTGTGCAGCGGTGCAGAGCTATGCCCTCCACATTGAGCATGTGACCTCAGCTTTTTCTTTTTTGAAAGGAGCTTTTTGTATGGAAGCCTCTGAAAAAAATCCAAGTGCGCTAACAAAGCTGTTTTATTTTATGGAAGAAGATAAACCCCGCATGGTACTATCACTAGTCCTTGCATGTCTGGGCGAAGCCCTAGGAATGATTCCCTACCTTGTTATTGCACTATTAGCAGCAAAACTTATCGAAGGCACGCTTGTGCTGCAAACTGCAGCATTGCTTGCTGCAGGTGCGGCTTTTGCTCACGTGGCAAAATTCTTTCTTACCTGGCATTCTTCTATGACATCCCATCGAATTGCCTTTAGAGCACTGCGTACCATGCGAGAACTCATGGCAGAGAAGATGGCCCGTGTGCCTATGGGCGAAATTATTGATACACCCATAGGAACCGTAAAGAATCGCTTTGTTGATAACGTAAATGTACTTGAGGATTCTATTGCGCACTTTATGCCTGAGCTACCCTCTAACATATTTGGCCCACTGTTGGGTTTTATTATCGTGTTTGTTATTGATTGGCGTATGGGGCTGGCGAGTCTTGCCACTATTCCACTAGGTTTCTTGTTCTATGCAGGTATGATGCGGGACTACCAGATAAAAATGAAAAAATATGTGACCAGCGAACAGCATCTCAATGCTTCGCTCGTGGAATATGTAAACGGTATCCAGGTTATTAAGGCATTTGGACGTACTGCATCATCATATGCAGCATTTTCAGATGCAGTAAACGACTATCACGACAGTACCATAAGCTGGTTCAAGCAAAGCTGGGTATGGATGGCAGCTATTCGCTCTGTTATGCCTTGCACACTACTGATAGCTTTACCTCTAGGCGTACTGTTTATGTCCCAAGAAACGTTAAGTCTACCTGCATTTCTTGCTTGCATTAGCATTCCTTTGAGTTGTATAGGACCTGTCATGAAGTTTGCTCAGGCTGCAAGTCAAATTGCTGTTATGGATACATGCCTTAACGTTATCTGGGACTTTTTAAACACTCCTGAACTTATGCGCCCTGCCAAACGAGTGGAGCTTAACGCAGAAAGTTTTGTCTTAGACCATGTGTCCTTTGCCTACCATAACGGTGTAGAAGTACTGCACGATGTGTGCTTAGAGACTAAACCTAGACAGGTAACCGCCATTGTAGGACCAAGTGGATCTGGCAAATCAACTATTGCAAAACTCATGGCTGGTTTTTGGGACGCTACAAGCGGATGCGTACGTTTTGGCGGACAAGACGTGCAAAGCATACCATCATCACAGCTGGCAGAGCACATCTCTTATGTATCCCAAGACACCTTCCTCTTTGACACAAGTATTGCCGATAACATTAGACTCGGACGACCACATGCTACTGATGATGAAGTGCGCAAAGCGGCATCCATGGCTTGTTGCGATGAGTTTATCCGTGCACTTCCTCAGGGTTACCATACGCTGGCAGGTGAAGCGGGTGGGCGTCTTTCGGGCGGAGAACGCCAGCGCATTGCTATCGCCCGTGCTATTCTCAAAAATGCTCCTGTCATCATCCTGGATGAAGCCACTGCCTATGCGGACCCCGAGAATGAATCTTACGTTGAAGAGGCCTTAAGCAAGCTGGTAGCCGATAAAACTCTTATCGTAATTGCCCATCGACTATCCACTATTCAAAACGCCGATTGTATCGTCGTAGTAAAAGACGGACGTGTTGTGGGTCGTGGAGTACACACCAAATTGCTCGCAAGCTGTCCTACCTATGCCCGCATGTGGGAAAGTCATATGCAAGCACTAGGACTATGAAAAGGAGCGTATGAACAGTATGTATGCAGTTATTAAACGTATTTTGGATTTAGCTGCTCGTTTTTCCGCCCAATCCCATACAAATCTGCTTCAAGGCATGGTCTTCAATGTTCTTAAGGGCTTCTTTATGGCCGGTATGCTAGGGTCCATCTGGTGGGCCACAGAACACCTCCATGCCTTAAACGGACTGGTAGCTCTACAATGCCTTGGTATGCTACTGGTTAGTATTGCAGGACAGTACGCCTGCCAATATATGGTAGACATTAAAATGGACGCTGAAGGCTTTCATATTTTTCGAGATCTACGGCTCAGTATTGGAGACCAGCTAAAAAGCGCTCCTATGGGTTTTTTCTCGGAACAAAAGTTAGCTGCCATTACCACCACACTTACCACTACTGTGCACCAACTTGAGGAGTTTATGACTATCTGTATGACTGGATTATCTGGTGGCGTAGCTATGGCAATCATCTTAGGCGTGTCTTTCTTATTTGTAGCGCCACCCATTGCCGGTATTACCTTTTTAGGTATTGCTGCTGGTTTATTAGTACTCAATGTATTGCTCAAGCGCTCTGGCAAAGCTACCCAAGAGGTCCTTGCAGCTCAGGAAGTTATGAGCGATGCAATTTTTGAATATGCTCAGGGTATGGCTGTATTACGTATGTACACATCTCCCGATAAATCCCTTGCTAAAGCGAAGGATGCCTTCGAGATGAAGCGTGCTGCCGATGAGCATCAAGAAGCATCTGCGCATGGACTGCTTAAGCTGTATGTCCTCGTGTTTAATCTAGCAAGCTGTGGAGTACTTTTTGCAGCTTGTGTACTCTATCTTAAC
The DNA here is from genome assembly GCF_000483125.1 of Atopobium fossor DSM 15642. Taxonomy (GTDB): domain Bacteria; phylum Actinomycetota; class Coriobacteriia; order Coriobacteriales; family Atopobiaceae; genus Atopobium; species Atopobium fossor. The sequence goes on along the minus strand of NZ_KI519553.1, from coordinate 124,033 downwards.
AAGACACTATCTCTGAGCTGGACGCTAACCTTACTAGCTGCTGCATTTATGATTTATGGCGAACTCATCATTGCAAACAACAGTGCTTTTCTCACTAAAAAGATTGGAAATGAGCTTAATCGAATTGACGAGGTATGCTCTATTCCTCAGCAAGACACTACTAAAAAGCCTCTTGTACTAGATAATTACAATATTGACCTAAATCATGTGTCTTTTAGCTACGGCAATAATGATGTGATTCACGATGTAAGTTTAAGCATACCTGAGGGCACAAGCTGCGCTTTTGTAGGACCATCAGGTTCAGGTAAAACCACACTTGCCAACCTTATATCACGCTTATGGGATGTGGATGCCGGCACAGTGTATATAGGTGGACACAATGTACGAGAAGGAACAGCGGAAAGCCTCATGGAACACATATCCATGGTATTCCAGAACGTATACTTGTTTAATGACACCATAGAAAACAATATTCGATTTGGCGTACCCAATGCTACTCGTACCCAAGTAATTGAAGCAGCCAAACGAGCACGATGCCACGACTTCATTATGGAATTACCAAAAGGCTACGATACTTTGGTGGAAGAAGGTGGTGGCAACTTTAGCGGCGGAGAAAAGCAACGTATTTCCATTGCACGAGCCATTATGAAGGATGCTCCCATCGTAATCCTAGACGAAGCGACATCTAATGTAGATCCCGAAAATGAGCATGAGCTAATGGCAGCAATTCAAGAACTAACTCAGGGTAAAACCTTAATTTCTATAGCCCATAGGCTCAATACTGTACAGTCTGCAGACCAAATTCTGGTTTTAGATAAGGGCCGTATAGTGCAGCGCGGTACCCATGAAAAGCTTATGGATGAAGAAGGGATCTATCGACGTTTTATTACGTTGCGCCAAGCAACTACAGGGTGGAAATTAGGTTAGAGAAAGTCTTGGTTGAGTTACAGAAATACATTAAAGCGGATGGCTGCACCTACCATCCGCTTTTTGTATATACATCTATAGTAGAGACGCAATTACAGCATCATACGATAAATAGCAGCACAGTCTTTGGTGTCCAAAGGAGTGAAACCTCCAATGGTGCCTCCTTGTTCCACGCCATGGAACAAAACTTCAACCAGTTTGGAAATGTCCTCTTCCTTACCACCAAGTTCCTCCAGAGTTGATGGCATTCCAATAGAAACCAAGAAATGCTGCAGTGCATCAATTCCAGCTTTGGCGGTGCGCTCGGGATGAGCAAAATCCATCTGACATCCCCATACACGAACAGCAACTTGTGCAAAGCGCTTCACATCATGTTTCATTACATACCGAAAAACTGCCGGCATGGTAACAGCAAGTCCGGCACCATGAGCACAGTCGTACAATGCGGAAAGTTCGTGTTCGATTGTATGGCTACTCCAATCTTGGCTACGCCCAACGCCGCAAGAATTGTTATGCGCCTGGGTTCCTGCCCACATGATATTTGCACGCGCACCATAATCATGAGGATCAGCAATTACGCGCGGACCTTCGTGCACCATCGTAAGCAATAAGCCCTCAATCATGCGGTCGGTAACTTCAACATCTTCTGTGTTTGTAAGATAGCGCTCGTATAAGTGCGCCATAATGTCGGTAACACCACAAGCTGTTTGATAAGCAGGTAGAGTTTGGGTAAGTGCAGGATTTAAAACGCTGAACTTAGGACGTAACACATCACTCGACATAGCACGCTTAAGCATGCCATCCTCATGAGTAACTACAGAATCAGGACTACCTTCGCTACCTGCAGCAGCAATAGTAAGTACGGTACCAATAGGCAAAGCTACCTCAGGGTGCATGCCACTAAAGAAGTCCCAGAAGTCTCCGTCATAGGTAGCACCAGCCGCAATTGCCTTTGCTGAGTCAATAACAGAGCCTCCGCCAACCGCCAAAATAAAGTCAACGTTTTTGGAACGGACAAGCTCGATACCCTCATATACCAGACCACTACGCGGATTAGGTCGCACGCCACCCAACTCAACATATGCAATCCCCTCTTCTTTGAGAGAATCTTTTACTCTATCGAGAAGACCTGAACGAACAACACTGCCGCCGCCATAATGAATGAGGACCTTGTTGCCGCCAAAACGTTTTACCAATTGACCCGTATGAGACTCGGCATCATTACCAAAATCAAAGTAAGTTGGTGAGTAGTAGCTAAAATTGTTCACGGAACGTTCCTTTCAAAAAAGGTCACGTGGTTTTGTAAAACTAGAAATTAGTAAGGTCAGGATTGGTATGGAAGCCACCATATCCAGGTAAATGAGAGATTGTATCCATATCTTTTGCTGTCAGCTCAAAATCAAACACGTCGATATTCTCGTTAATACGGTTGACAGTAACCGACTTTGGCAGGGGTAAATAACCACGCTGCAAACTCCAACGCACACATACTTGCGCAACACTCTTGCCATACGTATCCGCAATGGATTGTAGGGTATTATCACCAAATACATCACCATGGCCAAAAGGACTATATGCTTCAAGCACAATGTCGCGCTCACGGCAGTAGTCTACAAGCTCATCTTGCGTCTCACCAGGACACAAACGAATCTGGTTGACCATAGGCGCAATCTCTGCTGTCTTCATAAGCTCTTCGATGTGACGAGGTAGGAAATTGCTGATACCAATAGCTCGTATCTTTCCTGCTTTGTAAAGTTCTTCCATAGCCTTCCAAGCACCTGCATTGGCCTGCTGCCAGTGATCGCGGAAGAAAATAGGATTGGGCCAGTGGATGAGAAAAAGATCAAGGTAATCGAGCTGCAGTTTGTACATGGTTTCCTCAAAGGCACCTAACGCAAGATGGTAGTTATGGAAACGATTTTGCAGCTTAGAGGTAACAAAGAGCTTATCACGCGCAATACCCGACTCCTTAATGGCGTCACCCACACTCTGCTCGTTACCATAGTCTTCTGCCGTATCAATATGCACATAGCCTGCATTGAGTGCATCGAGAACGGCCTGTTTGGCTTGTGCTCCGTTTTCCGCCTTCCAAGTTCCAAAGCCAACACACGGAATCTCTACTCCGTTTGAAAGCACAAAACAATCGGTCGGTTTGTTCATAGCTACCTTCTCTCCTTTGGATGGGGATGCATGGAGAATTTCTTCCTAGTTTTTGAGGAATCCCTCCACAACTGTATTAGGTATACCCAGCTAGAACATAGTGTTTCTGCTTTTGGGCTAAAACTTGGATATTATATTGATGTTTTATAAGAGGTGACACATTTCTGATATTAAAGAGAGACACTTATCACTGCGATTGCACAGGACATTCTGCCATCTACGACTATATATTCAACATCCTCATATCCCAGTTTGCTAAAGAACTGTTTGTATGAGTTCAAGTCAAATTGGTTTTGAAAGTTTGCCCCCAGTCGCTTAATGAAGTGTGCAGCAACACTACTAGACTTCTTAGACTTGTTGATATAAGTCGGAATGATGAGTTTGCCTCCAGGTCGCACGACACGCTCGAGTTCCGCAAGAACTTTCTCGGGCTCAGGCAGAAGATGAATTATGTTGCCTGCGATTACCTTATCAAAGGACGCATCTTTAAAACCTGTATGTGTAATATCGGCTTTTTGGAATGTCACATTATTAAAGTGAGCACATTTTTGTGACGCACGTTTGAGCATGCCCTCTGCGTAATCCGTTGCAATCAAACTCTTGCACCTAGGGGCAACGTATACTGTAATTGCACCAGTTCCGCAGGCACATTCAAGCACGTCATCAGTATTAGTGATAAGTTCTGCAACCCTTTTACCGGTATCCACGTAAACTTTTTTGTTATATAGATTCTCAAACAGGTCGTATATGGGAGAAACGTTATTCCAAAACAAGCTCGTCTCCTTTCTAGGGGGCAGCTTTATTGCAAAAACTGCTGGAAAGTCCGGACTGAACACCTTTTAATTTACAGATCTCATAAGATATTCGATATACAACCATTTTGTAATAATTCAAAATTAATTTGAAGCTTAAAAGACATCGCTTAAAATAAATCAATAATGAACCATGCAAAAAACAGTAAGAGGAGCTGAGAGGTAGAGCATGCAGGTTCTCAAGGAAGAGGTGCGCGAACGCATACTTGCCGCAGCTATCCAAGTGTTCTACGAGAAAGATTTTCGCAGCGCTAAGATGCAGGACATTGCAAAGCTTGCTGATGTGTCGGCAAGCCTTTTGTACTCATATTTTAAGAACAAAGAGAAGCTTTTCGAGGCCGTTGTGTCGTCTGTTCCTCTTGATTTTGACCGTATTGCACATGAGGAAGAGTCAATCCTCGCAGATACGCCTTCGGAGAGATTTCAGATTGCAGCTAAGGGACCTTTACTCGATATGTTGGTTCATCACAAGCTACTCGTCATTCTTGTCGACAAAAGCCAGGGTACCGCCTACGAGCATACAAAGGATGATTTTGTTAAAAGCATTGAGAGGCATATCCGCTTCATGGTAAACAGGCATGCCTCCCTACACTACCCAGACTTGCTTGCTCACGTGCTCGCAAACAATTTTGTAGAGAGTCTGATGGAAGTAGCTCGTCATTACCGCAGCAAAAACGAGGCACGTGATATGTTGGCACTCATCGCTCAATGTTATTACGAAGGGGTTAACTCCCTGTGACAAAAACATCCTAGTATCCTGCAGGGTTTTCTCGCCACTCATTCCTAGCGCTTGCTATTGACATTCAATATTGAATATTAATTCTATAATGATATAGTTAGTCAAGGTAAACCAATGCTAGGTTTTATATACATTTAATATCGAATTTAAATTTAGTCTTGAAGGGAGCAACTCTTGTGAAAAGAAAGAAGGAACTAGTAAGAGAGATGACAGCAAAAAGTCGCCTCTCAAACGCCATGTTTCTAATCAGAACAGTTCTTGGACTTGCTCCTACGATCATAGTGATTTACCTCGTTCATTTAGTTATGCAAGGCACTCTTTCATCAAAGGCGATTGTTTGTGCAGCAGCAGTCATGGTGGTATGCCTAGCAATAAAGGCAGGGTGCATATACGTCGCAACGTGGAAGGCACACCAAGCAGCATATTCATGTCTGACGGATATTCGGTTGCGCATGGTGCGTCATCTAAAAAAACTTCCTCTGGGCTTCTTTCAGATTAGAAGGCCAGGAGACCTTGCAAATATCATCCGCAATGATGTGGAACAGGTGGAAATATACCTTGCCCATGGGCTTCCCGAATCAGCATCGGCAGCTCTGTTTCCCGTTGCCGCATTAGTCCTCATGCTTGTAGTTGACTGGCGACTTGCGCTGTGCATGATGGCAGGTCTACCTTTTATGTGGCTCGTGCAAAAAGCTGCAGCCCCTGCCTGGACAAAAGGCTTCGAGGTGGTAGCTCAATACGCTTCCTGCATGCAGAACAGTCTTATGGAATACGTTGCCAACATAACGGTTGTTAAAGCATTTGGGAAGGAAGAACGCAAGACAGAGCAGACCATCAAGGCAGCACGCGACTACGTAAGTTGGGCAACTAGCTCCATGAATGATGTTTCGATTCCCATGGCACTTATCGCCCTGTTTATGGAGTCCGGAACCGTACTTGTATTGATCGTGGGAACATGGCTTCTTTCCATGGGCGACATATCTATCGAACGCCTCATTTTAGCTATGGTGTTCTCCGCAGCCTTCACGTCTTCAGTGGCTAAAATAGCTACCTTACAGCATTATCGCTTCATGTTTGACCAGGCAATGACGGGCATTGAATCTGTACTGGGTGTCGAGGCGACATACCTCACTACAAGTGCCAAAAAACCTCAAATGGGTGATATACAGCTAAGTGAAGTTTCCTTCTCCTATCCACAGATTAACGAGAATAGCAACAAAAGAAAGCAGGCACTCAGCTCAATCAATCTGGTATTTAAGCAAGGTAGCACTAACGCACTTGTAGGCTCTTCAGGATGTGGAAAAAGCACACTTGCAAGCCTGCTCATGGGGTTTTGGAAGCCTGATAGCGGCCGTATCACCGTGGGTGGGCAAGATTTGTCTTGTCTTTCCGAGAGTCAGGTGTCAAGCCTCTTCTCCATAGTCCAACAGGACGTTTTTCTCTTCAACCAGAGTATTGAGGAGAACATTCTTATTGGCCGACCAGACGCAACACATGAGGAGGTTGTCGAAGCTGCTCAAAGAGCACGCATTCACGATTTTATTTCTGCACTCCCACAGGGTTATGCAACAGTTGCTGGAGAAGCCGGCGTTCAGTTATCAGGCGGCGAGCGTCAGCGTATCTCGATTGCGCGTGTGATGCTAAAAGATGCTCCTATTATCATCCTTGACGAAGCAACGGCTGCAGTTGACGCAAAAAATGAGGCACTTATCCAAGAAGCCATAGACGATTTGTCTTGCGACAAAACCATTGTGACTATAGCTCACCACTTGCATGCCATTCGAGAAGCCAACCAGATTGTAGTGATGGATACGGGTTGCGTGGTCGGCTCTGGAACACATGAGCAACTCATGCGCACATGCCCCCTTTATCAGGAGATGATTGCCAAGCAAGAACAGGCAGACAACTGGGATATCAAAGAGGTGTCGTCATGGTAAGGCAGATTCTGGAGAAGATGACTCCCGCTGGGCGGCGCATGATGATTACCAGCATTGTAGCTTTTTCAATCTACGCACTCTCCAGCGTGGCGATGGCCTTTATCGTTCTTGTAGCTATTCATTCGGTTTTAAACAAAACGAACGACCTTATACCCTACTGGATAGCACTTATCTGTCTTCTTCTTATCAAAGGAATCAGCAGCATTGTTGCCGATAAACAAAAGCACTGCGCGGGATTTGACCTTGTGTTGGAAATCAAAATCGCTGTTGTCAGGCACCTAAAAACACTCTCCCTTGGTTTTTACACAGCAGAACGTCTCGGAGAAATTAGTGATATTGTCCACAAAGACATCGACAACATGGAAATGGTCGTGGGACATATCTGGACGAGAATGACAGCCGACTTCATCGTTGCAACAATCCTACTCATAGCTGCAAGTATCGTTGATTGGCGCATGGCACTACTCATGATCTCAACCCTACCCATTGCCCTTACTCTTCTTGTAATGGGACTCAGAAAGGCACAGGTCCTCGAAGGTGTATGTGGTGACGATGCAGCAGACATGACAAGTTTGTTTGTTGAATACGTAAAGGGAATCCCGCTGCTCAAGGCCTTTGCAAAAAGTGAAAAACTCGACCGCAGACTCGAAATGACGGTAACAAACTTTGATAAGAGCAGTAAAACAGCATCACAAAACAAAGCATTTGTTTTGTCCGTCTACAACTTTGTAGCAGACCTTGCCTTTGTGGTTATGGCAACAGGTGGCGCCTTGCTTGTGCAAACTCACTCACTGCCTTTATTTGTCTACATAGGATTCATTGTGGCAAGCGTAGAATTTTATAAGCCGTTCTTTGCAATGGAGTCACACTGGATGAACTACCTCAAAGTAAAGGACAGTTTCCACAGGATAGAGAAAATCATTTGCGCGACTTCTGTTCCTGAACCAAAGAAGGCGCATATGCCCTCGTCTCACTCAATCGAGTTTAATCAAGTGCACTTCTCCTATGGTAGAGATTCGTTTGAGTTGTCTGGAACAACATTTACGGTTCCTGAGCGCACCATGACAGCACTCGTAGGTGAGTCTGGATCAGGAAAAAGCACGCTGACCAACCTTCTCTTAAGATTTTGGGACGTTGATACAGGAAGTGTGAGCATTGGTGGCGTGGATGTAAGAGATATTCCCTACGACGACCTTCTTGCCTCCATTAGCATTGTTATGCAGGACGTTCGCTTGTTTGCGGACACCATTGAGGAAAACATCCGCATTGGCAAGGCAGACGCAACACACGAGGAAGTAGTAGAAGCAGCCAAAAAAGCGTGTATCCATGAATTTGTAATGTCACTTCCACAGGGCTACGAGACACCCATTGGAGAAAATGGCATTGGTCTTTCGGGCGGTCAGAAACAGCGGCTGTCCGTGGCCCGTGCTTTTTTGAAAAATGCTCCTATCCTCGTGCTGGACGAGATGACCAGTAGTGTAGACCCCATCAACGAAGTACTCCTGCAAAAGGCTGTTTCTGCACTTGCACAAAACCGAACAGTACTAGTGGTGGCACACCATCTGAGTACTATTCGTTCGGCCGACCAGATAATCGTGATGCAGCAAGGAAACATTGTGCAGAAAGGCACTCACGAACAGTTGCTCGAGAAGAGCGATGGCTATTATCGAGCCCTCTGGGGACAGGGAAACAAAACGGAAGATCACACATGAATGCATCTGCGCACATCACTCTTGACCAGGTGACGTTTCAATATACAGGAAAAGACAATACTGCAATCCAAAGCATTAATTTGGATATCCACGAAGGTGATTTTTTACTCCTGACAGGAAAAAGTGGCTGTGGAAAAACCACCATTGCTCGTCTTATTAACGGGCTTATCCCCCATTTTTACGAAGGAAACCTAGAAGGAACTACCAAGATTGGTGAGAACGATACACGCAAGCTTGATATTGGAAAAATCGGAAAGCTGGTTGGTTCGGTTTTTCAAGATCCCCGCAGCCAGTTTTTTATGACGGACACCACAAGTGAGGTAGCATTTGGCTGCGTAAATGCAGGGTTGGCACGTACTGACATCATGGCGCGTATGGATGATGCATTTTGTCGTATGAAAATTGATCATCTTCGAGATAAAAGTGTGTTCAATCTCTCAAGTGGAGAGATGCAAATGATAGCCATTGCCTCTTGTTATGCAATGAAACCATCCATATATATCTTTGATGAGCCTTCTGCAAACCTCGACATAGAAGCTGTAGCAACCCTCAGAAAAACGTTATCCAAATTGAAGCGTGAGGGAAAAACTGTCATTGTCCTAGAACATCGCCTCTTTTATCTGTCTGGATTATTCGATCGCATGATTGTTATCAAAGACGGTGTCATATCCCATGCGTACAGCGCCAAAGATGCAGCGCGTCTTAATGATGGTTTGCTTTCTGATATGGGCCTTAGAAGTCTTACGTTGGAATCGGCACTACGGATTACATCTGCTGCATCACAATGTAGCCTTACTTACCAGCAATTTTTGCCACAGACCAAAGAGATAAACTTTGAGGTAAAAAACCTCGGGTTTTCATACTGCTCGCAGGGCTTATCGGAAAGAGCGAAATCAAACGTACGCAACTCCGGTGCTATAGGTCCTTTGAGTTTCTCGGCACAATCTGGCGAAGTAATTGGCATCATAGGGCAAAACGGTGCAGGAAAGACAACTCTGTCGCGCCTGTGCTGTGGACTCGAAAAAGAAAATCAGGGTAGCGTGTCCATTGACGGTAAGCCTCTTTCCCCCAAGGAACGACTTGGACGGATTAGACTCATTATGCAAGATCCTGACTATCAGCTTTTTAGCGATAGTGTGCTGGGAGAACTTTTAGTGGGCGGACGAAGAGATATTAAGGCCTGCCAGTACGCGCTTAGAGAACTGGGGTTATGGGATATGCGGGAAGCGCATCCCGCAACGCTCTCGCGCGGTCAAAAACAGCGTCTCACTATAGCCTGCGCTCTTGTCGATAAGGCCTGTGTATATTTCTTTGATGAGCCAACGAGTGGTCTGGACAGAGAAAACATGGAGAGGGTTGCTTCCGCAATCCAATCACTTGCGCGGTCCAAACGCATCGTATTTGCTGTCTCGCACGATTTTGAATTTCTTCTTTCCGCTTGCACGCGCATCCTCCATCTAAAAGACAGTCGTATCGTTGATGACTTTGTGCTTAGTGGGTCAACGCGAGAAAGGCTTTTGAACTTGCTTTGGAGGGAAGACGCACAATGAAGTATCCCTGCACATGTCTAGACCCGCGAACAGTTTTATTTTCCGTTTGTCTCCTAGGTATTACGGCAATAATTTCCAACCAACCAGAAGCAGCTCATGTGGCCTGTACTATAGGAGTTTTCTGCGCGCTTGCAGCCGGAGCATGGCGACCGTGCATTGTCTTATCTGCCGTCTACGTCATCATTGCTGTTGGTATGGCTCTTGTCGAGAAAATCGGCAGCACATCACTTGTGGTTGCCGTAGTCATGCTGAGCTACATAGCACAGAAGTTTGTGGTGTTAGCTCTTTTGGGAGTATCTCTGTCTATGGCAGCTTCGATGCAAAGCCTGCTTACCGCATTGCAGGTTATGGGAGCTCCGCAATCAATCCTCATTCCGTGCATGGTTATCCTGAGATTCTTCCCCACTATACGCAAGGACGCCTCACAGCTCATAGAGAGCCTGAAGACGCGACGTGTACTAGAAGGTAGAGGTTATATGCTCAGCCATCCTATCCTTGTGTGTGAGTTTTTGATAGTGCCCCTTCTTATGAGGAGCATGAGAGTGTCTGACGAGCTTGCGGCGTCCGCACTTGCGCGTGGTTTAGGCAGTAACAAGCAGCCAACCGTGCTACATCCCCTGTCTTTTGGGACAAAGGATGCTGTAGCGGCTGTTTTGGCCCTCCTAGCAGCCGGAATGCTTATGTGGCTTCAATTTGGACCACGGTGATAACAGCCAGGCAAAACTGACCTGATAAAAAAGTACGTTCGCTCTTAAACAAAGAAAGGAATCGTTATGAAGCAAGATGAAATCTCGGCCATAGGACCTCGTGACCTCGTATCCATTGGAGTTTTTGGCGCGTTATCTCTTCTCATCTTTTTTGTAGTAGGCGGCATTGCGGGTCTTACCATTATAGGTACGGTTGCCAACATACCCATAGTCTGCTTCTTTACCTCGATAGCCTACCTGCTTCTTGCTACAAAGGTTAAAAAGCCTGGAACGTTTCTCATCATGGGGACCATAAACGTATTGCCTGGTTTGATGGCAGCAAATATTCTTGGCGTCTTAGGCAGCATAGCAGGATGGACCATTGCAGAGGTGGTTGCCACACGCATTGGATACGTAAACAAAAAAGGAATTGTTGCAGCCTACGTTACCGGCTGCACCTTGCAATCGGCGCTTTATACCCTTCCCATATACCTCTCTGCTACTCAATATCTTTCCGAACGCCAAGAGATTCTGCGCCTTACCGACGAGACCATGGCGCAGTTTATTGCTCTATTCTCGGCTCCTGTGTATGTGGGAATGGTTGTTCTTACGATAGCAACGAGCCTAGCGGGCGCACTCATCTCCTTAAGGCTTATGAAAAAACACTTCGAGAAAGCCGGGGTGATTTAGGAAAGACTGGTTGCGAGTAGAGAGCTTGAATTTAACAGCAGCGCAGTGATTGGTGAGATTTTTTACTTTCCTCATGAGATTAAATTAGCATTGAGTGGCTTAATTGCCATTTTCGGTATATGCAATCCGAAAATAATCAAGTGTAGCTTTAAACCTATCTTGTGCTGCAAGGCAAGTGTCAGTGAGATATCCTTTTTCGTTATTCCATTTAGCAAGTCCGCGATAGTAGAAGGACTTCATGTCATCAGCGATGATAAACGGCACCACGTTGCTAACGAGACATTCCTTGAACATTACGAGTCTACCCACACGGCCATTACCATCTTGGAAGGGATGGATGCACTCAAAGTGCACATGGAAGTCGATGATGTCTTTGAGGGTATGTTTTACGTGAGGATCATACGTTTTTAAGAGTGCCTTCATTTCTTTGGCGACATTTTCTGGAAGAGTGGTTTGTCGTCCACCAACCTCGTTTGGCAAGCGCTTATATTCCCCAACAGCAAACCAATCCTTCGCAGAATCTGTTGTTCCAATTTTTAGGATGCGATGAAGTTCTTTAATCATGACCTCAGAAAGAGGGTCTTGCGCATGGTCGATGATGTAGTCAATTGCGCGAAAGTGATTCTGGGTTTCCACAATATCATCTACGCATATGATTTCATCCTCGATACCTATGGTCGCAGTTTCAAAGATCATGCGCGTCTGGTCAAAAGAAAGCCTACTTCCCTCGATATGGTTGGAGTTATAAGTTAGCTCAATCTGAACCTTGTGATAGATACCGCCTTTGATTTTTGACGTCTTTTCTTCATGAAGACGCATAAGTAGAGGATTTATTGCAGACACTTTTGCATTTGAGCGAATGGGTTTTGCTGCATCGGCGGGGATATTCCAAGTTTTTCCCGTGAGAAAGGCACCTGGCACGCGACCCTGGGAACAGTAGTTGCGGACACTCCTCTCGGACACACCCCAAAGCTTGGCAATCTCAGCAGCAGAAAGAAACCCCATCGGGTCCAACCTCCTTATCGGCAAAAACCTGATGGGATTATTATAACAGAAAGAGTATATTTATTGCCGATATCGGCAATAAATATACATACTTGCTTTAATCGCACTATCATCTGCACAGACAGAACGGGATTTATTGGGTGACTCTGTGGCTTGAATCAAACATTGTTTTCCAAAAATGAATTAACTAGGTCCATCCACTCTAAAGGTAGATAAGCTGATAGGTATCCATGGTTATAGCCTTTGGCTTCATAGAGAGTGCAATGCGGATGCATTTTCTGAAACAGCTTGGCTGACTCCTTGACACAGTCCATTTCTTTTTCGCCGTAAATATATAAAACCCGCGCCCTGCTTTCTTTAATGGCGCATTTAAGTCTATATCCACCCATATATGTTTGGTACATAGTCACTAATGTTTTGATGGGAGTCCGTGGCATATCCTCCATATAATAGGTTTCTATTTCTTTTGGATAGGCCATATCAGGATACATTTTTTTCATTAAGCTCAACTGTATTTTGCAGGCCGATTTACTGAATATGAGTTTCCCAAATAGCTTTACGATAACTGCACTAATTTGCGCTAGTTTTGGCTGAGGGATGCAGATGCTCCCATCTATTATTGCCTTTTGAGCTATATCGCTATCCAATGACAATAACTCGATTGCAATTTGACCGCCCAGAGAAACGCCACCTACAGCGAATAATTCCCCATCAAAATTATTTTTTATATAGTCCATAATTTGCCGTGCGGAATCTTCGGTTGAAACATAACTTTTTTGATACTCTTCTCCATGGCCATCGAGTGTTGGCAAAATTACATGGTATTTATCTGATAGCATGCGCGCTTGCCGAAGGTAATTCCACCAAGAATTGCCTCCACCGTGTATCAGTACTATATGCGGGGAATTCTTATCGCCGAATTCATGAAATATCATGTTTCAACACCCCACAAATTAGAGTTTGTCATTCTCATCTGGCTTTCGAGGGTTTCTTTTCCGGAAGGTCAGCATACATACCATCCAGAAGTTCCAGAATTAGAGCCTTATCATCAAAACTATCAAATACATGCATCAGGGTCTTTGAACCTTCATACGGATAACGCAGTTCGGAATCTGCAAGCAGCCTGTCCGATGTCGGCGTTCTCTTTAAAAACAGTTCATTATTGCCAATGTCACCTATCAGCTTTCCGTTGAAATATACAAGGTATCCGCCCATCATAGGTTTTATGACAATATCGCCGGATTCAGAAAAACTATCGCGAACATATTCATTAAATTCATTCATCTTGATTGTCTCTCTCCAAATTCAAAGTTATCAATTTAGGTTTCGCAATACCACAATACCGCATCACAATCCTCCCCGCTGCCAGCCATTCAGCCGCTCCTGCACCGCGTCAATCTTCCAGCTCTCGCCCACCCACTTCATGAGAAAGCGATGGTTAAGGCTGTTGTTTTTATCTCTGGTGTAGATGTAGAGATTGTTCCGAGTAATCTGCTCCGCATCAAGGAACTGTTCCCTCTTGTAGGTACCCTGGACACTGTATGAGAGAACCAGAGGTCGATAACCCATACGGAGCTTTTCACTCACATACTTCTCCCAAATGGTCAACAGGTCCTCATAAGTAACAGCGGTATGGTCAATTTGGATGTGGGAGAGCTTGGGGATGGAGGCTGCCTGGAGCAGACCGGTATCATCCAGCCCGGTATGGTTAAGGGTCAAAAGATCCAGCCTGCAGCCTTGCAGGGTGGAAAGGCTACTGCCGTTGATGTTGGTGTTGCCATCCAGCAGCAGATATCGTAAGTTTGGGCATAGTGGAAAAGATGGGAAAGCAAGCATCGGTGAGGGCACTGTCCTTCACACCAAAGTTGACCATGCTTTCTGTGTCCAGCGAAGGGGGCCAGCAGTTCATCTCTTATGGGATAGTCTTTCACATGGAAGCCCACTAGAGTGTAGCCGGCAAGCCGCTCCATGATCTCCGAACTCAATTCTGGGACTTCAAATTGCTTTTCTCCATCAAAAGTCAGGACACTGTTTTCCCAATACACTGTTCGTAACCGCTTTGGCCATTTTATAATTTGCCTTTTTACCTCTGCTTTTCCAGTGCCCACATTGACTTCCTTCTAAATTATTATTTCTCTATCTCTACAAATCAGGAATTTATCAAACACTCCAAATTTATCTACTCCCACTCTACGAGGGATTCGATTACTCCAGTGTCCTCCAGTTACTTTGAGTTCACGTAGTTTACTGGGTTGCTACCAGGTTTCAGCAGTTTTGGAACCAAACGGGAACCAACCATCTAACTGTCTCTACTGGACTCTGCTCTCTGGCTAACTTGGGATAACAGATCGTCTATGTTGCTAATGAACCAGTTTTTCCTGAGGTCTGTCATGTGCTCGCAGTCCGCGGAATCAATAAGTAACTGCTTGATTCCCTCTAGCCAATTAGCAAAGTCCCCATCAACCATAAACGAGAAGAAGTACGACCTCATGCAAATGAAAACATTCCTGATTTCGTTTTGTCCCCTTCCGTCTGAAGCGAGGAAAGCGGCAACTATCGTTTTGGGCTGGTAATCAAGTATGTGCCCCGCGTCTTTCTTCCAGGTTTCGTCCATTCTGCAAGCGAGGTTGATGCCACAGTTGGCTTGCGACAGGTCTATTTCCATTGAGTTGTCTAGTTTGATGCGCTCTAGATAGGCTTTGTCTGAATGGTCCCTTAGCGTCGCCAAAATTGTTTCTATTTCCTCGGTTGCCGGAGAGAAGAGAAAAGCCCCATTCTTAAAGAATGCCTGTGCTTTAGCTGGGTCGTTGTCGATGGTTTGTTTGCAGCAATTCGTAAGTTCTTCTTGCGAAAGCAAGTTGTCGAAGCCAAGGTCAGCTAGCTGACAATTCCAGCTAACCGCGTCTCTGATCAAAGATGGTGAGTACTTCGCCTTGCGAATTGATGAGGTTAGACGTGCGATGATGGGAGCCATTTCACCGTCACTTAGTTCGTGGAAATTCGCTAGGGCGTCTTTGATTTCTAGAAACTCGACGGTATCTGGCGAATCTGGGTAGCGCCTTTCCACATAGCTTAAGAAGCCTTCTTCGAGGTTGATTTCGCTGGTGACACTGCGAGGGTCAAAGTACTCTTCAATGCATGCGAAATCCGCATACTTCTCCCTCAGCTCTTTTTTTCCAAGATAGACCATATACTCTGGAGTAAGCCCGGCCTTTTCCTCGTAAGTAATTTCCCCCTTGAGGTCAACGCCTTTGCATCTCAGCAAAGCAAAGTGAATCGCGTCGATCAATGCGCGTTGGCGTGTTGACTCTGCGATCGATTCACGTTCTAATGCCGAAATGGAGCAAATATCTTTGATGAACGGTTCCGCTCTGAGCATCGACCTGACATTGTTGCAGCTTGCCAAAACCGCGGCTGATTGTATGCATTCGAGGCGGTCGATGGTAGTATTGCCGAAGTCGTGACTACCGAAAATATCGTTTACCAAATCATTGGAAGAAGGCTTGTAGGGGAAAATCTTCCATACAAGTTTTTCTCTGATGTCTCGATCAAAACCTCTTTGATTAGAATTTCCGCTATCGGCTCCATTTGTTACAAGTATTACTTTGGCGTTTTTGCCTTCCACTAAATCGTTGATAGCTCCAAACAACGACAAATCATCTGCATCCTCGGCACGACGTTCGGTATCGTCGAATGCGACAACGTGCTTTTCTCCGATGAGTAAATCAATGACTGTTTTGGCGTTCGCGTTCAAGTTGATAGGAACGCCCACCAAGTTAGTAAGCGTAGAAAACAAAGCTGGAATTTGAGAGACAGCGCCGCGGAGGGCTGCCTTCTTTTTGCCCTTATCATCTTCGCTTAGGTGCAAAAGCGCTGCTACAAGCTTCTCATAAAGATCGCGTGAGTCTTTTACTCCAAACAAGGAAACCCTGATAAGGGTTTTACCGTGCTTTTTAAGGGCTGGGGCAAGAACGGTTTCGAGATAGTGTGTTTTGCCAGAGCCCCATTCGCCCTCAAGGACGACAGCATACCTATGGTTTGCGTCATCTACGTAGTCTAGAAATTGATCAGTCAGCCACGACGTAGGGTTCATTTCGCTCATATTCGAACAACTCCTATCCCTCGTAATGGTCTTGCCAGTTTTGATACTTCTTGGTGTCGCCAGTCTCTTGGAGTTCGACCCAGGCGAAATACCAATCGTGGAACAGCTTGTCGAGGCTCGGCCGCTTGGGCAAGCCGATCCTAATCAGGTTCCTATCGTCCGCAATAACCGGTCCGATAATGCCCATCTGCGGTGTCATGTAGTACACGTGGGTCATCTCCATCAGGTAGTGGAAAGCTTCGTTGGGGTTGGTGATGCCGAAGTCGATCAGCACCTCGGGCGGCACGTCCAAGGCCTTGGCGATGGCAACACGCTGCTCGTCGTTGGGTGTACGCTTGCCTTGCTCGTAGCCGCGCACGGTGAATACGCTCACGCCTGCGGCCATGGCAAGATCGTCCTGTGTAAGCCCACAAGCACTCCTAAGGCGCTTAACGGTCTCTCCGAGCCTCGGAGGGCAAGTGGGGTAGTCGCTGGCCTTGTAGGGCTTGTTGTAGCCCGTCTCGAACTTCCTCAGCTCGCGGAAGGAGCGCTCCGCGATCCTGTCCCTGATGGCAGTCTCCACCTTCGACTTGCCCGAATCGACCGCTAGCATGGTGTTGCGATGTTCCGCCTCGGCAAGCTCGACCCACTCCGCAAGGGCGTGCTCGATGTAGCCACCATTGCCGGCAAGGCCGTAGCTGATGTTCACGTTGCCCTCGTCGTAGACGGGCCTCAGGTCGTAGGAGCTGGCGATCTGGAACAGCAGCTGGGCCACCACGCTGACTTCGTCGTTCACCTCGTTAGAGACGCGGTCCCTCAGATCGATGGCCAGGAAAACGGCGGGGCAGGCCCCAAGGGCCTCGGCTAGGCGCTCCTTGTTTTCGTCCTTGGCCAAGCTTTTCTCCTGCTCGTAGTTCTGGATGAGCTCGACGGCGACGCCGGACTCCTGGGACAGCTTGTCCTGGGTCATGGCATTGTTGAGTTCCCTCAGGAACTTGAGCATGTTCGCAAATCTTTTTCTGCCGGGTCTGGAACTCTCCATGGGCGTCTCGTTTCGTTTGGGCATTCAGTTATTTGTAATACATGATAAACCAGTAAAAACCGTATCACAACTTATTGACTAGTAAAATCCGTACTACTATACTTCAATCCAGATAGTCGTAAAACACGTACTAGTAAGAAGGAAGCATGGACGACGAAATCCTGTTTGATATCCCTGAGGTCTGGGAGTGGAGCAGAATTGGCAGCCTCATTGAAATTGAACGAGGAGGATCACCTCGCCCAATTAAGGATATGTCACCGAGTCGCCAGATGGCATCAATTGGATAAAGATTGGCGATACCGATAAAGGCGGCAAATACATTTTTTTCAACGGCTGAGAGGATTATCCCAGAGGGGTTAAAGAAAAGCCGCTTTGTCGAGGCGGGCGATTTCCTGCTTACAAACTCTATGAGCTTTGGACGGCCCTATATCATGAAGACAAGTGGTTGTATTCATGACGGTTGGCTTGTCCTTAGAAAACCAGACTTGGCATTCGATGTCGATTTCCTGTATAGCCTCCTAAGCAGCTCGATGATGTTCGACCAGTTCTCTAAAGCTGCTGCTGGCTCGGCCGTCAAAAATCTCAACATAGATAAAGTCAAGAAAGCGCTAGTTCCCATCCCGCCCCTAGCCGAGCAGCGCCGCATCGTCGAGAGCATCGACGAGCTCATGCCTCTGGTCGAGGAGTACGGCAGGCTCGAGGACGCACGGGAGGCCCTGGACGCCGCCCTGCCGGACCGCCTGCGCAAATCGGTGCTCCAGATGGCGGTGCAAAGCAATCTGGTAGAGCAAGACCCCGCCGACGAACCGGCCAGCGTTTTGCTTGATCTCATCCGAGAGGAACGCGCAAAGCTCATCAAGGAGAAGAGGATCAAGGTGCCAAAGGGCGGCGAGCCGGTCATCTACCGCGAAAACGGCTCCTGGTTCGAGCACAGCGGTAGATCCATCCCTGTATACATCGACGACGAGATTCCGTTCGAGATTCCCGAGGGCTGGGAGTGGTCTCGGATGGATTCGCTCTGTAGATCAATTCAGTACGGGCATACATCGTCCGCATCTGTCAACGGATCGGTAAAGATACTGCACATCACGGATATCCAGAATGGAAAAGTTGCATGGGAAGCGATTCCTTTTTGCAAGGACAACCCAAAAGATCTCGAATCTTGCGCTCTTCAAATCGATGATGTTTTGATTGCTCGTACGGGAGGAACAGTGGGGAAGAGCTTCGTGGTCAAATCCCTCCCCGAACAACCATCTGTTTTTGCTTCATACTTAATCCGCCTATCCTTGGTTAATACGAAGCTTGCCGACTACATCAACCGATACTTGGGTAGCTCTTGGTACTGGCAACAACTTGTTGAGGCTGCCTCTGGTACCGGACAACCGAATGTCAACAGTAAGGCGCTGGGCAAGCTTCTCGTTCCCGTTCCGCCACACGCCGAGCAGCATCGCATCGCAGAGCGTGTCGAAATATTCATGACGCTAATCGGGTAAGGTGGTTTACCGATGTCAAAATCATTAGGTGAAATTCATTGGGATTACTTCCTGCTTCTTGAGGATGACCTGATTGAGCTATTCAAATTCGTCGAACCTGAACAGGCGAATTTCTGTACCTATAGCGCTCAGATAGCGAAGTTGTTTTTAGCTGTGTGCTCTGAAGTAGATGTCGCATTAAAAGATTTAATGCGCGCTCACGACGAAAGCAATCCGCTACTTGCGAAGAAGTTGAACATCGAGTATTACCGTAATTTTGTTAAAGCGAACTATGCGTCAGAGTTCGAGGGCTCAAAAGTTAAGTTTCTGAGGACCGAGCTTTCCATTGCACCGTGGGCAGAGTGGTTCGACGGGGATTGCGACGTGAGTGGTCTAGGTTGGTGGTCGGCTTACAACAAGGTGAAGCACCATCGAGCGGAGCACTATGCAGAGGCAAACTTAGGCAATCTCCTTCATGCCTTTTCGGCGTTATTTGTAGTGATTGTTTGTATCTATAGGACCGAGTTGCTTAACGGGGGCCCGGGAGAGATGCATCTAACAAAAATTACCAGCTTTGATGATGCAGGGAGGGTTCTGGACTCAAACAAGCAGGCTGAGATTAAGGATGAAACCCTGGTGCTCAATTCAGCATTTTATTTAAGTTAGACTTAGCGGTTCCCACCTTTCGCTCCTGGTTCCCAAATGGTTCCATTTTCTGAAAGAAACTTGAGAGCAGCCGATGTAACCAGAGCGCATTTGCTATAACAAACATAATGAAAAAGGCTAGGCAGAAACTTAAATCTACCTAGCCTTTACAGTGTCTGAACTGCGGTTTTCCTTCTGCTTGCACCTTTTCGGGGCAAACTGGGTGAACTAAATCACACTCCAGAAAACCTCAAATCACTTGGTATAACTAATACACTTTTTACTGTGTATTATTCCCACTCAATCGTTGCAGGCGGCTTAGGTGTAATGTCGTACACTACACGGTTAACGCCTTCAACCTCACTTACTACACGACCAGAAATACGGCCCAAAACGTCGTATGGCAGCTTTGCCCAGTCTGCGGTCATGGCATCGCTGGACTCAACTGCGCGCAAAATAACCGTACGACCATAGGTACGCTCGTCACCCATTACGCCAACAGAGCGAATATCGGGCAATACTGCAAAGTACTGCCAGCAGGCGTGCTCAGAGTTACGCTCGCCTGTCTCTTCAAACAAACGCTGGTTGTAAGCATCCAGCTCTTCTCGGACAATAAGGTCTGCATCCTTCAACGTAGTAAGCTTTTCAGCAGTAATCTCGCCAATAATGCGAATAGCCAAGCCAGGACCGGGGAACGGCTGGCGATGCACCATAGCATCGGGCAAGCCAAGTGCACTACCCAACGCACGCACCTCATCCTTAAAGAAGTGATCGAGAGGCTCTACCAAATCAAAGCGAACGCCTTCTGGGAATGGAATCAGGTTGTGGTGGCTCTTAATGGTGGAAGCCTTGCCACCCGTCTTACGCGCGCCAGACTCAATAATGTCAGGATAAATGGTGCCCTGCGCAAGGAATTTTACGCCGTCCAGCTTTTGGGCCTCTTCAAAGAAGACCTTCCAAAACTCGCGGCCAATAATCTTGCGCTTCTTCTCTGGATCGGTAACACCAGCCAACAGACGTGCATAACGCTCCTGAGCCTGAACATGCACCAGAGGAATGTTAAATTCCTGCGTAAAGACCTTCTCTACATTTTCTGGCTCACCCTTGCGCAACATGCCATGGTTTACAAACACACAGGTAAGCTGGTCCCCCACCGCACGGTGAACCAACGCCGCCGTAACAGCAGAGTCCACACCACCAGAAAGCGCCAAGATTACCTTGTCATCACCAATTTGGGAGCGAATCTCTGCTACCTTGGTATCAATAACGTTATCCATGGTCCAATTTGCCTCAAGTCCACAAATGTTAAACAGGAAATTGGACAGCATGGTGGTGCCATGCTCCGTGTGACGAACCTCGGGATGGAACTGAGTAGCAAACATCATACGGTCTGCATTCTCGTACGCAGCCACGGGGCAAGTTTGTGTAGAGGCAGTAACGGTAAAACCTTCCGGCACCACGTTTACAGCATCGCGATGGCTCATCCATACCGTCTGGGCATCCATAGGAGTGCCATCCAACAAACGAGATTCACCGCTGCGTACCAAGGTTGCGGGACCATACTCGCCCTTCTCGGTATGAGCAACATTGCCGCCAAGGGTTTTTGCCATGATTTGCTCGCCATAGCAAAAGCCCAAAATAGGCAGGCCCATATCAAAAATTGCAGGATCCATCTCTGGGGCATCCTGCGCATATACCGAAGCAGGTCCGCCAGACAAAATAATGGCAGAAGGCTGCATAGCTGCAAGTTCACTTGCTGTAATATCACATGGAACGATTTCTGAGTACACACGCAGGTCACGTACGCGACGTGCAATAAGCTGACCGTACTGAGCACCAAAATCCAGTACGACTACCAGCTGATTTGCGTCTGAATTGGTGGTTGAATTAATGTTTGAATTCGTGCTCTGTGGCATTAATGTTCCTCCGGTCCGCATGGGTTTTTGCGCGTGCTATGTGGCAAGATGACGGAATTGCGATACTCATTCCGCTGAACCTTTATACTCGGTATGATAGATGAATTGTGACAACAAGACGACAGTTCGTAACATAATCGCGAAAGTCGCACGACATAGACTGATATAAGGAGCTCGCGTGTCTCGTAAAACCAAGCATGCCGAGAAGATCGAGAAGTCCCTGGCATCTTCGGACGCATCAAACGCAATCTCGCGCGGTGCCGCTGCACTAGACCGTTATACTTCCCTACGCAAGAAGCGCACGCGCAAATCGTTTTTGAAAGGCTTTGCCACCGTATTTGGCACCGCCTTGGCTGCAGTAGTTATTGTCGCCTGGATTTACATTAGTGGCATCAATGCAAGCTTGCGCGCTGGTATTGATAATGCACTGCTCAACCAGCTGCATGTAACTGAGGCGGGCGACCCCTTTTACATTTTGCTTCTGGGCGTAGACAAGGACCAGGAGCGCGTAAATAGCAAGGATTACGGCGCGGATAATCATGCGTATCGTTCCGACTCCATTATGTTGGCGCGCGTTGATCCCAAAAACAAGAAGGTTACGCTGGTGTCCATTCACCGAGACACCCTGGTAGACATGGGTAAAAACGGAAAGCAAAAGATTAATGCTGCCTATGCTTTGGGTGGTGCAAGCTATGCCACCGAAGTCATTTCCAAATTTGCCGGCGTGCCCATCTCCCATTATGCAGACATTGACTTTGACAACTTTGTTTCTGTAGTAGACACCATTGGCGGCATTGATGTTAATGTTCCCATTAAGGTAGACGACTCAAAGGGTACTGGTCAGGTAGTAGAGGCTGGACAGCAAACGCTTAATGGTCAGCAGGCGTTGGTGTTGTGCCGAGCTCGTCATGCCTACGATGCCTACGGCGATGGTGACATGTATCGTGCAGCCAATCAGCGTATGGTGATTTCTGCCATTGGTAAAAAGATTTTGCAGCTAGACCCCGTAACCATGGCAAGCGTTATTGCCAAACTTTCTGGTTCTGTTACCACAGACATGGACGTTAACTCTATTATTGGTCTGGCTACCTCTTTACGTGGTCTTAACTCCGCCACAGACATCTATCACGGTATGGAGCCAACTACCTCTAAGTATGTTAACGAAACCTGGTATGAAATCTGCAACACCGCTGCTTGGAAGAAGATGATGCAACGCGTGGACCAGGGCCTCTCCCCTTACGAGAGTGAGGACGATAACCCCACCAAGGGCTTAGCAGGCGTTACGGGCGGCATTAACAATAGTCCCAACGGTAGTGGTTCTTCCAGCTCTGACTCCAATTCCGCCGCTACATCCAGTGCCACCACAAACGCCACCGAATATTCGGGCAGTGTACATGTACTGAACGCCGCTGGCGTAACAGGCCTTGCGGGTAGGATTAGTAGTTCACTGTCCAACCAGGGCTTTGATGCTGTAGCAGACACCGCCAGGAACAACTACTCTCATACGCTCATTGTGTATAACGGCGACCATGAGGCTCGCGCCAACGCTGTTAATAAGGCATTGGGCGGAGACATTGAGGTCATAAAGAACGATGGCTCTTATGATACAAGCTACGATGTTATCTTGATTGTTGGTGCCGATAAGTCCAACGGATAGCTGCAGACGCGTATTAGTACAACGGCTTTGCTCTTAGCTTAAGCGCTGTCTAGTCATTATTAATATTAATAATTACTAGAGGCACCAAAAAGACTGTAGCACTTATTAAGCTACAGTCTTTATCGTTAGCTATTTAATTAGCTTTAACCGTTTAATACACGTGCATGTAAGTACAAAAAGCAGGTATGTACAAACCAAACCCTATACGTTAAAGCGAAAGTGCATAACGTCACCATCAGAAACAACGTATTCTTTGCCTTCTATACGCAACTTACCAGCTGCTTTACAACCAGCTTCACCACCCAAGGTCACATAATCCTCGTAGCTAGCAACCTCAGCCTTAATAAAGCCGCGCTCAAAGTCAGAGTGAATCACACCGGCGGCCTGAGGAGCCTTGGCACCAATAGGAATGGTCCACGCCTTTACTTCCATCTCTCCGGCAGTGAAGTAACTTTGCAAACCAAGCAACTTGTATGCTGCCTGAGCCAGCGTCTCCAAACCGCTCTTCTCAAGGCCCAGTGACTCCAGATACTCTTCGGCCTCCTCTGGAGCAAGATCTGCCAACTCTGCTTCCACTTCGGCACACACCGCAATAGGTTGCTGACCATCAATAGGCGCAAGCTCCTTGTTAAGACCATCTTCATCCACGTTAGCCACGTATAGCACAGGCTTCATGGTGAGCAAGAACAAATCATGAGCCGCAGTGCGTTCGTCCTCAGTCATTTCCATAGTAGCAGCACGATTGCCCTCGTTAAGCCAAGCTTCTAACTTACGACCAATAGTTAGCTTAGGCAACACATCCTTATCACGCTTTGCTTCTTTCTCAATCTTGGGCAAGGCCTTTTCCAGAGAGGCAAGGTCAGCCAAAATGAGTTCGGTATTGATGATTTCTACGTCAGAAGCAGGATCAACTCGACCTTCTACATGCACAACATCAGGATCGCTAAAGTAACGAACCACCTGACAAATAGCATCTGTCTCGCGAATGTTGGCCAAAAACTGGTTGCCCAAACCCTCACCTGCATTTGCACCCTTTACTAGGCCAGCAATGTCCACAAATTCAACGGTTGCAGGCACAATTCTGCCCGGATTAATAATCTTTGCCAACTCAAACAGACGCGCATCAGGCACATCCACAATACCCACGTTGGGATCAATCGTTGCAAACGGATAGTTTGCCGCCAAACCGCCTTTACGCGTGAGCGCAGTAAACAGCGTAGACTTACCAACGTTAGGAAGACCAACTATTCCAATGGACAGAGACATGTCCTTACCTTTCCTTACAGCGTGCTCATTCTTTAATGATTACAGGCCTTTGCCTGGTGTAGTGCGTTATTTTCCTTACAGCTACCTTGTTGATGACACAAGCTTTACCGCCTGCAGAGAAGCCCGTCCGCTTGGAACAATCTTACATACATGAGGTAGCTCATCCACATTTACATCCGCAGTGTTTTGCTGGTATGCAATGGTATCAGATGAGGTTACGGACATCTGTACTGCTCGCTGAGTTGCCATAAATACGGGTGGTGCTACGAACTCGGTAGACTCAGTGGGCTCGGTAGACTCAGTGGGCTCAGCAACTTTAGCAACTACATCCGTATTGGCAGCTGTATCCGATTCAACGGCTACAAGCGCAGTATCAATGAGCTCATCGTCAAACGTAGTAACGGCTTTAATTGCTGCACCGATACCCTGAGCTGTAATTTGACCTTCCTCACCATGAGACTCCAGTGCTGCCAAACCACGCATAAGCTGCTGCTTGCCTTGCGCTTTTAGGCGTGCAACCTCTGCTTTTTGACGCTCAAGTGCTTCTTCTGCACGAGCGGCAGTTTCATCCTTAACCACCAACAGCTTAGGATCAAATGGCTCCATGAACAGAGCATTGGTAGGACAGGTACGTATACATGCGCTGCAATCCATACAATAAATGGGTTCCACGGTAACATGACCACGAGGATCAAGATCCACACAATGCGTGGGGCACACATCCACACACAGGCCACAAGAGGTGCATTTTGTGCTATCACACACTGCTACCTGAGGCTCAAAACGCTCGGCCAAGCGCGGATGATCCTGCAGTGCACTTAATACCAACTGACGCTTTTGCACAATCGTACGTTTGCGACGTGCAGACGTAGACGATCCCGCAATACGTTCCAAAGAATTTTGCAGTTCATTAATCTGCCTACCGTGCTCTTGCAACTTGCGCTGCACTGCCTGCGCGCTTGCCAACACGGGGTTGCTTATGGACAGCACATTTTGCCCAACCTGCATGGCATTATTTACAAACTGCCTACGCTCATAACTGCGCTTCTTTGCATGATTAAGCTCTCGGGCATTCGTTTCCAATCCTACAGAACGACCCGTAAGCTCCTCAGCACGACCAATAAACTCAACGTAACAAGCCTCGCCCGTAGTGGTCTGACACTTGTCACAAATACCATCGGGCAAATACACACTTACGTTGGGATAGTCAACCAAAATAGAGAACCATACCTCGGTAGGCACCGCACCTACACAGGGCAGTAAAATCTCATTCTCCTCCGGCTTGCGCTTGAGTGCACGCGTACAGGTCACATAGCACACCTCATGAGATGAACATGCCTTAGCAATATCGTCATACAGCTGACGTGCAGAATGATGAGAATCCGTAAATGCATCGGTTGGGCACGCTGCAATACACAAACCACACTTACGACACGCATCGGATACGCGAATCGCGCTCTTATCGATAGTAATGGCATTAACCGGGCACACATCTATACAAGCAGAACAAGTGCCTTCATCCTTAGTCATGCAACGTGTACAGGGAATCGTATTGGCACGCGGGCGGAATTTATAATCACCTGGATTAAACGGTTTGGCCTGCTCGGGATCCGTCGAAAACATTCCCAGCACCGTATCCAGCGGATTGGATACAGCATTCCAATCGCTCTGAATATCTATAAGGCTGTCGAGAAAATCGTGGTTTTCGTCCGCCATTGCAGGTCCTCCTTCTTGCATGGTTTTCTATTGTAGCAGCGTTAGAGCAGCGAGGACCACACGGTAATGCTCTAGTTTCAGACTTGTCATGTCATTATTAATATTAATAATGACATGACGCAGCACAAAAATAAAAAGCGACTGCCAGACATTTCCAGCAGTCGCACTAATGATGGGTACCTCTGTGATGGATGTTTTTTGTGTCGGGAGTTTTGTGCAAAGAACTTAGTGCACAAACCTACAAACCTACAAACCTACAAAATCACTCACTTCACGCTCAATACCAGCAGCATCCAAACCATACTTAGCAAGCAAATCCAAAGCAGGACCAGATTCGCCATACACATCATGAATGCCAATACGACGCATGAGTGTGGGTTGCTTCTCGCCCAAGCACTCTGCAACAGCGGCACCCAAGCCACCAAGGATGGAGTGCTCCTCCACTGTTACAACCTTGCCTGTCTTAGCGGCAGAAGCAACAACCAATTCTTCATCCAAAGGCTTAATGGTGTGGATGTTAATAACCTCAGCATCAATACCTTTCTGGGCAAGTGCAGCAGCAGCTTCCATAGAAGCAGAAACCATAAGACCAGATGCAACAATGGTTACATCGCTGCCCTCACGCAAAGTAATACCACGACCTAACTCAAACTGGTAGGTCTGAGGGTTGTTAAACACAGGTGCGGCCAAGCGACCAAAGCGCATATACACAGGTCCCTCATGCTCGTACGCAGCGCGAACCATGGCACGTGCCTCTACGTCATCTGCAGGGGTCATAACTACCATACCGGGAATGGTACGCATAAGTGCAATATCCTCATTACACTGGTGAGTTGCACCATCCTCGCCAACAGAAATACCTGCATGAGTGGCACCAATTTTCACGTTAAGGTGCGGGTAGCCAATGGAGTTACGAATCTGCTCAAATGCACGACCCGCAGCAAACATAGCAAAGGTGGAAGCAAAAGGAACCTTGCCTGTAGTAGCAATACCTGCAGCTAGACCCATAAGGTTGCTCTCTGCAATACCCGCGTCAAAAAAGCGCTCAGGAAATGCCGCCTTAAACATGCCCGTCTTGGTAGCAGCAGCCAAATCTGCATCCAGCACTACAATGTCTTCGTGCTCGTGACCGAGCTCTACTAATGCATTGCCATAGCTGTCACGCGTAGCAATCTTCTTTACCTCACTCACAGCTGCTCTCCAATCTGTTCTAGCTCGAGAAGAGCCTGCTCGTATTGCTCATCATTTGGTGCTTTACCGTGCCAACCCACCTGATCTTCCATGTAGGAAACACCCTTGCCTTTGATGGTCTTGCATACAATAGCAACGGGCATATCGCACACGGTATGAGCTTCTTCAAAGGCAGCTTGGAGCTGCTCAAAGTCATTGCCATCAGCCACATTAATCACATGGAAGTTGAATGCACGGAACTTCTCGTCAATAGGATATGGCGAATTGACCTCGGTAACAGAACCATCAATCTGTAGATTGTTGTTGTCCACAATAACGGTGAGGTTATCCAGCTTGTGGTTGCCTGCAAACATAGCGGCCTCCCACACCTGGCCTTCTTCAATCTCACCGTCACCCAGCAGAGCGTAAACGTGAAAATCATCGCCGTAGAGCTTAGCGGATGTAGCCATACCCACCGCAGCAGAAATACCCTGGCCCAAAGAACCCGTAGACATGTCTACACCAGGTGTGTCATTCATATTAGGGTGACCCTGCAAGATAGAACCAATATGGCGCAGTGTAGCCAGTTCTTCCTTGGCAAAAAAGCCTTTCTGAGCCAGGGTAGCATACAGGCCAGGCGCACAGTGACCCTTAGACAACACAAAACGATCGCGCTTGGGATCGTGGGGATGTGCGGGGTCCACGTTCATCTCTGCAAAGTACAAATAGGTAAAAATCTCGGTAGCAGATAACGAGCCACCAGGGTGACCAGATTTAGCTGCATGAACGCCAACAATGATGCCTTTGCGAATCTCGTTGGCAATCTTTTTTAACTCAACAATTTCCATGAGTTGTGTGTTCTCCTCAAAGCTTCATAGCAAGCAGCCGAAAACCAACTAGCCAAAACCACAAAATCAAACAAGCTAAGCCTGAGCAACAACCTTAGCCCAGTCTGCAGCAAAACCCTCCAAGCCCTTATCGGTAAGAGGATGGTGCACGCACTTCTTAAGCGCAGCAAAGGGTACCGTTGCAATATCTGCAGCCATAAGTGCAGCCTGCGTTACGTGGTTAGGCGTGCGGACAGAGGCAGTAATAATCTCGGGGCCGCCCTCCTGCTCCCAATAGCCATAGTCGTAGTTTTTAACTGCGTCTACGATGGTTTCCAGCTGAGCTAAGCCATCATCTGCAATGTCATCAAAACGGCCAACAAAAGGTGAAATGTAGCGTGCACCAGCGCGGGCAGCCAACAATGCCTGAGTTGCCGAGAAAATCAGCGTCATGTTTACACGAATACCGCGCTTAGCAAGCTCATGCGTTGCAGGCAAAGACTCCTCACAAATAGGAAGCTTAACCACAATGTTAGGAGCCAAAGAAGCCAAGCGTACACCCTCAGCAATCATGTCCTCAGTGGTCTCGGCTGTGGACTCTGCAGAAACAGGAATATCCTCGCCAACAATCTTGCAAATCTTGACCATGTGGTCCTCAAAGTCTGCCAGCTTACCACCGGTACGAGCATATAGACTTGGGTTAGTGGTTACGCCACTTAAAATGCCCCAGCTTGCTGCCTCTTCAATATCTTTAAGATCGGCTGTGTCGATAAAAAACTTCATCTGCTGCTCTCCTTTTTTACTTCGATACTTTTTTAGATACTAATCCTCAAATCCAACTAATCCTCAAGACCATCGTTAATAAGGTCTGCCAAAGCCTGAGGATCATCACTTGCATGTACCGAGTTACGGAAATTCTCGTCCATAAGCATAACAGCAGCCTTAGACAAAAGACGCAGGTGAGTAGTACCAGCCTCAAGACCAGGAACCAACAAAGCCAAGGCAACGTCTACAGGCTGATCATCAAACGAAGGCCACTCTACAGGAGCAGCCAACTTTACCAATAGCAAACCAGCCTTATTGATAACGTCACTCTTTGCGTGAGGAACAGCAAAGCCATTTTCCATGCCTGTTGCACCCTCGTCCTCACGAGCCATAAATGCCTTAAAAATAGCATCAGCATCGCCATAACCAAGCTCAGCACCCTTTTGAGAGATAAACTCCAGGGCCTTCTCGCGAGTATCCACATCAACATTTACAAATACTTGCTCTGAGCTTACAAACTTTGCCACAATTACCTCCCTAAAAAAGAGCGGCCAGCACATGCCAGCCGCTCAAGCTTTACCGAACTACTCGAAACTCTACTTCTTAAGCGCAGCAACTACGCGAGAAGTCAAAGACCCGAGGTTCAAGCACTCTACATACTGGCGGATTGGACGCTTAATGTGATCTACCACATAACGCGCACCATCAATGCCAGCGGCTTCAAGGTTAGTGTACAACTTCTTAATCTCTGCCTTAACCTCATCGTCATTAAATACGTAGTGCCCCGAGATATCCAGAATTTTAAGAGATAATTCTTCGTCTTCAAGAATATCTTCAACCTGTAACTTGGTCTGCTCGCCAACCATCCACTTGCGCCAACGCTCCGTTTTAATTGCCTTGACTAGTAACACTTTTTTGAGCTCTGATGGAGTGTTGCAAAGACCTTCTTTAACAAGAATGTCCTGTACAGCACACAACTTTAGGTAAGCACGAGTTTCCTCGGTGCCATATTGGGGAGCTACGTTAGACGCGGTTACACGAGCAGGAATGTGCTCAAGCAAGGTAACATCATCCATGTAATCGGCATTATGTTCTTTGAGACCCACACCATAACGCTTTGCCATCTTTGAGAGTTCTAAAGCATTCTGGAAATCGTAATGACCCACCTGATCGGTATAGCGCGTTAAGGTTCCCGTTTGACCAACAATAAAAGTTGGCATAGGAAGATTGCGCTTACCAAGCTCTACCTGCAAGTACTCGATAAACTCCTCGTACTTATCGGCAGACGTTAAGCCACCGTTGGTTTCCTCGGTACCCACCTCATAGCCAATCTCGGGCAAACCAAGTGCTTTGCGCTGTTGCTCGCAATACTCGATAAGCTCAACGGTACGGCGCTCCACTACATCCAGCGGGATTACCTTACCAATGACAAAAGGATCCTTGGTTGGATCAATCATAAGCAGGTCAAAGCCAGCCTTAATATCTGCAAGATATGATGCCTTTGCCTTCTCCATAGCCTCAGCTTCGGGCAGATGAGCATTGCGCTCCTCATCACGCTGCCAAGGACCACCATGGTCGCGGCACAGGTAGTACATGCCATCAAAACCAACCTTATCGGCAACCGTTTTAATATCTGCAGCAAAGCGATTCTGATCCCAACCATTTACATAGCCAGCACCAAACTCATCTGCATCAACTTGATTGCGGCTTGCAATAAACATGAGAGGAAAATCATGCTCTTGTGCAAGTTCAAATGATGCCTGCAGCAAATTAGGAGACATAGGTCCAATACCAAGCATGGTAGATGAGGTACCAGAATCCTGCAGTTTGAGCATGCCTTCAACGTACTTTTTAATAGGGAGCTTTTCCATTAACGTACTTCCGTTCCTGACGTTTCCATCTTTGGTTTCATGACAACCATGATGGCAGCACCAATAAGCGTGCCAATAACAATGTCTAGGCAGAACAAGGCAATGTTGTTCGTGGCAAAAGCAACAATAAAGCCACCGTGAGGAACAAAGCACTCAATACCCTGAAGCATTGCCAAACCAGCACCAACGGCAGAACCAATCATGATGCCCGGAAGTGTACGTGCAAGATCCTTTACCGCAAAGGGAATTGCACCTTCGGTAATGCCAATACAACCCATGAAGATTGCAGAGATACCCATCTGACGGTCGGTCTCATCAAACTTATTACGCGCAATAAGTGCAGCAACACCGCAAGCCAGAGGAGGAATAGCTACGGCCACGCGAAATGCTCCGTTAGGGCCATATACACTAGTAGTCATAAGAGCCATGGTAAAGGTAGAGGCGGTCTTATTAACGGGACCACCCATATCAAATGCAGTCATAAGACCAATAACAAGACCAAGGATTACCGCAGAGCCACCCTGTAAGCCAGTTAACAAATCCGTTAACCAACCCATAAATGCACCCAATGGCAATGCAAGAACATAGATGTAAAGCAAACCCCATATCAAAGAGGTGAAGATAGGAATAATCAAAATAGGCATGATGGTGCGGATAACATCATTAACCTGCCATGTTTTCATCCACTTTACCCAGTAGCCAACACAGATGGCCAAAATCATACCGCCCAAAAAGCCCGTAGATACATCTGTTCCATTTACAGAAACTGGGTTGTTAACCAAGTAACCCATAACAAAACCTGGTGCCAAGGCTGGCTTACCAGCAAGCGAATATGCAATATAGGCAGTCATTACCGGAATCATCATTTTGATGCCGGCCATGCCAATCAAATTGAGATTTTGCATGAAGGGATTGGTGACCTCCATGCCTTCTGCACCTGCTTTACCAGAAGCAAGGGAGAATGCTAGAAATACACCACCCACTACAACAATAGGGATAAAGTACGAAACGCCTGTGTTAAAAGCCTTGAGAAGATCTTTGCCTAGGTTATCAAACAAACCCTTCTTTTTCTTCTCTTTTGCCTTCTCTTTTGTCTCTTCAGCCATTTTGTTCCTCTCACAAAAACGACCATTACCAATACAACACTTGATACATGCTTAATACATCGCGATTACTCACTTGCATTACTCATCAATTTGCTCAAGCAAACGATCAATGACGGAAGCTGCATCACGAATAACATCAGCAGAACCAACAGTTAGCACGCGGTCCTCGTCGCGTTTATCATCAAAGCGTTCGTCGCCCTCAATGCCCACATCAACGGCAAGCAAAACACCATCGGCTGACTCTATATCGTCATCATCAAGTTCGTTGTCGGCACCGTACCCACCTTGAGTTTCTACTTTGTACTCAAAGCCCCTTTTCTCGCACTCATCCTCAATGGCCTTTTGAGCCATAAAGGTATGTGCAATGCCAACGGTACACGCTGTTACTGCTACGATTTTCATGCACAAACCCCCTCCTGTTGATTGACCACTCCCACCGTTCACCCTTGTTTAAGCAATGTTTGGAAACATGTTTTTACATTGCATACGTTTGGGTACTTTAATAACACCAAGTCTAGGCAGGTGATTTTATTGCTACAAGAAATATTCCGTAAGCGCAGGTAGATGTATATTTCTTAACAATTTTAGTTAAACGTTTAACTAGTTCTTTTTTATCGATATTTGTTACTGTGAATAAAAGTCAAGAAAATATTTAATTTTTCTGTAAGCGGAATATAGCAAGAAGTCTAGTATTCTAAAAATGCTGTTTTGGTTTATTTCAAAGGAGTATCATGTCCCGCAATCGAGTTACTATTTCTGACATAGCAAAACTTGCTGGGACTTCTACGGCTACCGTATCTTATTGCATAAATGGACAATTTAATCGCATGAGCGATAAAACCCGCAAAAAGATTGAACGAGCTATTGTTACAACAGGATATGTACCTAATGCACAATCTCGTATGCTCTCTTCTAAAGAGACACATACAGGCGTTATTGCTGTTCTTATTCTAGACAACACAAATGCATGGAGCGGTCAGCTTATTAATGGCATCGAAGAAGTTGCGGCACAGCACAAATATCAAACGGTTCTTTGTAATACAAATTTTCAATCTGATATTGAATCGATGTATACAGAGAAGATGCTCTCTCTTGGCGTAGATGGCTTTATTGTCCAACCTACTTCTCAATTCATGAAGGTGCGCAAACGCATAGAAGCTGCTGGTAAAAAGGTTGTTTTTTACGATACAGACTTATACGACTTCAATACTTCATGGATTAAAACAAATCTTTACGAAGGAGTGTACTCAGCGGTAAGCCATTGTATGGAAGCTGGATATACCTCTTTTGTAGTCCTCAATGACGATGGAAGAAATACGGAGCCTTTTGCTGCAAATCACCGTACGCGTGCCGAACGTATGCAGGGTTTTATCAACGCCGTATCCGCACACAACTTTGAATACACGTCAATTGCAGTAACCCACACTTCTCCCTCAGAAGAGCTACTCACCAAACAGCTTCAGCATGCAATTACCCCTTCTGAGAAAACACTCATTTTTACACCACACCAATGGATGTTAGGAAGAACATTTAAAGCATTAGAACCACTTCATCACCTCATTCCCGAGAAAATCGGGTTACTTGGTATAAACAACCAGGAGTGGAGCAGTCTTACCAAACCCTCTATTTCCACCATTTTGGAACCCGTTAGGCAAGAAGGTGTTGAAGCCTGTCAAATGCTTTTTAATTTGATGGAAAACGATGGAGCAACGCCCATGCAAAAAGTGCTCCCCTGCACAACATGTTGGCAAGAAAGCACTTTATAACTCAAGGGGCTTAAAAAAGTTTTGTTTTCCGCTAGTCAATTTACTAACATTTTGTTAAGCCAAGCTCCTGTAGATATTCTTCTGCTGCATTAACTCCACCATTATTGATATGTCTCATTAGCTCAGAACCAACAATAACCCCATCGGCACCATTCTGCAAAACACTGAGGACATCATCTCGAGTTTTAATACCAAACCCGACATATTTCTTTTTGGTAGTCATTTTCCGCAAACGATTGATGGTGCTAATATATTCTGTCTGAAGAGTTCCTTGAGAGCCTGTCTTTCCTTTACCTGATATAATATACGCAAATTCACTCGTTTTTTCTGCGCGCTCTATCATTTGCTGATCAGAAAGTTCGTTTGAAAAGAGTCTAATCGTGTTTGGGAAAACGCTTTCTGGATAACACTCATCTACACATAGCAAAGAATCAAATAGAGTAGAATCGATAGAGCTTAAATCATATTTGTCGATACCCTCTTTATAAGTCATTAAAATCATTTTGAAAGAAAAGTAAGCACGAATTTCTTTTAATCCTTCAATGATTTTTGACCTTGTAAGAATAGGTAATACGTGGGCATTTGCCTTCTTTATTATCTCTCCATCTGCAAATGAGTTTTGTACAGGAATACCAAGTTCAACATATCCAATACCATATCTATTAAAAAGTCTTAGCAGCTCAATAAATGTAGTCCACTCTGGATACCCAAATGTCAAAAAGAGAACAGTATTACTTGCTTGAATCGACAAAGAAGGCATATTGCTCAGCTCAGATAGAGTTCTATTACCCATTGCTATTTTGCTCCTTACAAAAATATTACAGAGGTAAAAGCTGAAGAATCCAACCGAGAATGGGTCCATAAACACAATAATCTGTCTCAGAAAGAATACGCATAATAGGCGCATAGGAACCAACGATAGGCAACAGAAGCGCTTGGCCCACGATTAAGAGAACACCGTTTACCAAAGAACCAATAATCGCACCACGCACACCACCATGAGCATTTCCAAAAATAGCAGTAGCAGCACCAGTAAAGAAAGTAGGAATAAGAGCAGGAAACACTACTACTGGATAGCCAATTGCTGCCAACACAACCATGCCCACAAGACCAGAGCATAGGCTACATAAGAAGCCGACGATAACACTTGTTGGATAATTTGGAAATAGCAGTGGAACATCAAGACCAGGTTTTGCACCTGGAATAATCTTCTCAGCAATACCGTGAAATGCAGGAATAATTTCAGCAAGCATCATTCGTACGCCTGTAATGATAACTGTTATCCACATGCCAAAGCTAATACCCTGTAGAATTGAATACACTAAAATATCTTTTCCACCAGAAATATTTTCAGTAACCCATGTAGGACTAGCAAAAATACTTACAACGAGAAAAAGAAGTGTCATAACTAAAGTCAGAGCAATAGTCATTTCACGTAAGAAAGAAAACTGCTTTGGGATTTTAATTTCTTCTAAATCGTTGGCCTTATTACCAAATGTCTTAGCAAGAATGGTAGCAGTTAAAAGACCAAAAGAGCTTGAATGTGCAAGGGTAATATCTTCTCCACCTTTCACACCTTGAATACAATAGTTAA
This sequence comes from Atopobium fossor DSM 15642, assembly GCF_000483125.1. Lineage (GTDB taxonomy): Bacteria > Actinomycetota > Coriobacteriia > Coriobacteriales > Atopobiaceae > Atopobium > Atopobium fossor. The sequence continues at coordinate 88,921 of NZ_KI519553.1, read as the reverse complement.
CATAAGCGCAGGTAAATGTCATATATAAACCTAAAATTACTGATCCCGCACAAACAATGCCCCAAAATGATAAGGAAGTATTGTACTTAAGTAGAGCAGCAAGTAATCCTGAATAGAAAAAAGAAACATGTGCCGAAAGATGAACAAACTTAAAGCGAGTAAATCGTGCCAACAACAAGTTAACAATAAAACCAAAGGCAAAAATAAGAGCTAATTCGGTACCAATTTCTCCCATATATTCCGCAGAGGCTGTTCCTATGTCTGTTGCAGCTGCTGCAGTAGTACCAAATGCTTTAGAAATCATAGTTGCTAGCGGCAATAAAGCAGTACCCAATGTTTGTCCACCAAGGTTAATCATGGTGAAACCAATCATGGCCTTAATTGCTGAAGGAAGAATTTGATTCCATTTCTTTCCCATTGCAAGCATACCGGCAATAATTACAAACCCAATGATAAAAACGGATTGACTTAGATAGTTATTAACAATGTAAAGAAATACACTCATTTTTTTGCAACCTCCTATTTAATAGAAGCGATTGTTTTAAGTAGTTGCTCTCTGAGAAAAGCCTTGTCCATCATGTTGTCTATACGAATAATCGGCGTTTCGGTTTCTCGCAATGCATCTGCAAAATCAGAAGTAGTAATAAGAGCGTCATATGCGCTAGGGTCAACAGAGCCTATATCCGATGCATCTACCTCTGCTTCTATTCCCTCTGCATCCAAAATCTGTTGGGCAAATAGTCGGAGCATCATACTGCTTCCAACTCCTGCACCGCATACCGTAACAAGTCTATACATTACTCGCTTCCTTCCATGATTTTGATTATTTCACCAGGCGTATTTGCTAACTTAATCTGCTTAACTTTTGTTTCATCTGCAAGAATTTCTGCAAGCTCTGCTAGTGCTTTTAAATGTGTTTGGTGATCTATTGCACAAAGTGCGATAACGATTTCTACGGGATCATTCGTTGGATGACCAAATATAACGGGATGCCTAAGCGTAATTATTCCGAAGCCAATAGATTTAGCTCCTTTATCTGGCCTGGCGTGTGGCATTGCAATTCCTGGAGCAATTACTATATAGGTACCATTTACCTCAACGTTTTCTATCATAGCTTCTATATACGATTCCTCTGCGATGCCTCTTTTTACTAATAATCTTCCTGCACGACGTACAGCATCATTTCGATCTGCCGCCTCATAATTTACTTCCACTAAGTCTTTTGTAAGAACCTCATGTAGCATAGGCTGATAGCCACCTCTCTCTAATTTGCAATTTTCTAGACACTTTGAAGAGAGTCCAAAGTATTGCTTTAAATCACTTATTAGTAGTTTTTTCTTATCTTCTTCAAGTGAAGCGTGACGCAAAATAATGGACATAATTTCTGCAACGTCCACAGGCTTTGTTTGAGAATGAAAACTCTCTTGTAATTTTCTAAAATCAACTTGGTTAAATTGAGGAGAAACCTCAATAACATTTTCACCTGAAAATGAAAAATGCCCTACAGACACAATAACATCAACGTTATTACTCTCAAGCCAACGTCTAGCTTCAGCAACTCCATAAACACCAATAATATTTATATCGAAATTTGTTTCTAGTTTTGACCTAATCAACTGAGAGGTAGCAAGTCCCTCCCGACAAACAACTATAACGCTGGTCTGACGTATCGCAGCACGCTTATTTCGCTCCAAAGACCCTGCAAAAAATAATGTAAAGAAAGCTACTTCCTCAATCGGAAAGTGAACATCTAACTCGCTTTCAACAATTTTAAGACTAGCCTCTACCACATCAAAGAGTTCAGTACATTGATTTGCGACATAATCCAGCATTGGATTTTCTATAAAGGTCTGATTGACTGCACGCCAATATGCTGGACGCAGATGATTAAGGAGTCCCACTCGTAACATTTCATCATCAATAAAACCAGCATATGGGAATGCATGGGAAACATCTTCGATAAGCTTATCGATGAGAATACCTAGTTTTATCCAGTTTTCCGATACAAGATCATCAAAGTGCACAATTGATGCTTCACGTAACTTACTTGCCACATAATCTAGCTCATCTGCCGATAACTCCGCTGAAAAAATCTGTTCAAGTGTTTTTGAGTACTTTTTTACCATCTCAAATTCACGTGTAGTAGGTATCACCTGAGAGGCCAGTACTATTTTTTTATTAATTCGTATCCTGCAATACGATGCGTAGGCAGAGCAAATTAAATAATCAACAGACGCATCGCTGAATTCAACTTGTAAGTCTTTACATATTTTTTCTATAAGCTCATGCATTTTGACTGAAAAATCTAGTGTAGATAATGATGTTGACTCTTCAACCTCTGAGATATTGCAAGCAGAGTCATTGCTCTTATTTAAGCAATCTTCAAAGACAGTATTGCTTTTGTAAAAGAGGAACTCATCATTTAAAAAGAATGAGGTGAGTGCATTACGTATATCTTTTTCAGAACCTTCAACCACATATCCAACAAACTGAAATGATGTGAGCTTAATTGAGTATTTTTGTAAGATATTTTTAATATACTGTATGTCATGCAATAAAGTATTCCGTGATATGTCGTAATATGCCTGCAAATCTTCGATGCTAAATCCATCAGATAGCGTAAGTATTAATTCACCAATTCGAGTACGACGAAACTCAGGATCTATATAGAACAGCTCTCTGTCATTAACTAGCTGTGAAAAGGCAACTGTAGATAGATATTCATAAGAGAGAATACCGCGTTTATTCTGTATATATGTTCTATTGTAAGCACGTAAAAAAGTGTTAATGCGATTAACGTCATTGTAAATCGTTCGGGAACTTACTCCAAAACGTGCCGCAAAATCACTAACATGCATGGAAATATGGGCACAGCAAACTAAATTGTATAGTTGTTCAACTCTGACACTCATATGACCCCTCCTAAATTAATCGTAGTTAAGAGGGGATTTTCAAACAAACCCACTTTTTTTCAATATTTGTGAAAATGTATTTTTCGTTCTACCAGAACATACCTAATCCAAATATAAAAACACGAGGTTCTAGAAGTAATCCCAAAGCCAATTAATTGGCTTTGGGATTACTATTTATCTTTATTCAAAACCTAATTAAGAAGTGCCGTAACCGTATCCAGCAAATCGTTGGTCGTAAGTTTAAATGCCTTTTGCAAGTAATCTGGACTACCTACCTGACCAAAGCTCTCCACAACGCCATGACGTTTAAATGGCACAGCCACACTATGTTCTGCCAAAACTGCTGCAACAGCATCTCCCAATCCACCAATAACACCGTGGTTCTCAAAGGTAACTACTGCCTTCTTTTCTGCAGCTTCACTGAGCACGAATTTCTCATCCAGAGGCTTAATGCAAAACATGTCTATTACCTCGGCAGAAATTCCCTGCTGTTCTAAAATCTCTGCAGCATCTAAAGCCTCGCTTACCAGTTGACCGGCCGCAATAATAAGAACATCGTTACCCTTACGAACAATATTGCCGCGACCAAGCTCAAAAGTAGAGCCAGGCTCATACACATCACGTACTGCCTTGCGATTAGCGCGAACGTAATGCACACCTTCAAGTTGTGCAAACTCGCGAATAATCCAATCCAACTGTGTGGCATCTGCAGCATCACATACGATAGCTCCTGGGATGGTACGCATAAGCGCAACGTCTTCCCAAGTAGTGTGAGTGCCACCATTGGTGCCTACACAAAATCCAGGGTCAGAGCCATAGATATTAATAGTGTTGTGCGCATAGCCACCAGACAAAAATACCTGGTCAAAAACGCGACGGGATACAAACGGTCCAAACGAATGCATAAAGGGCTTAAAGCCAAGTGTGCTCATACCTGCAGCAACGCCAACCATATTAGCTTCAGAGATACCGCATTGCACAAAGCGGTCAGGATTGGTTTGTGCAATCTTGGTAAAACCGGAAGCACCGCCCAAATCTGCCTCAAGAGCAACAACACGGTCGTTGGTATTCATGAGATCTTGGAGTGTATGTACTACAACAGCGCGAAGTTCAGGAGAGTTCATGCCACGATCTTTGGCAAGTTTAAACATTAGACCTCACTCCCCTCTAAAATCTTCTCGTATTGAGCAAGTGCCTCATCTGCCGCCTTCTTAACCTCAGGAGCGCTAAATTTCACAGAGTGATTGCCAGAATAGGTCTCAAAGAAAGGAATACCCGCACCCTTAATACTATCCAAAATAATAGCCACTGCAGTGTCCTTGGTATTCTCGGCAATGGTAAGGACTTCGTCTACAGCATTCATATCCTGGCCATTAACCTGCTGTGTTGCAAAACCAAAGGCTTCAAGCTTCTTGGCAATATCAAAGGGATTAATAACTTCTTCAAGCGAGCCATCAAGCTGGCGTTTATTCCAGTCGATAATAACAATGCAGTTGTTAAGCTTATTGGACGCAATATACTGAAATGCCTCCCAGCACTGCCCCTCATTAAGCTCGCCATCGCCCACAATAAGATATACGCGCCTGTCAGAACCCTTCATACGCAAAGCAGTAGCAATACCAGCAGCGGTAGAAGTACCCTGACCCAAAGAACCAGTAGTCATATCTACGCCAGGTGTTTTTATACGATCGGGATGAGAAGGTAAGTTGGTGCCGCCCTCGTTAAGAGTAAGCAACATATTACGGTCAAAGAAGCCCTTCTCTGCCAACGTGGCATACCAAGCAGGTCCAGCATGACCCTTGGAAAGAACCACGCGATCACGGTCTTCCCACAAAGGATTGCTTGCATCATAGCGTAGGTGTTTACCATAGAGTACGCTCATGAGTTCAACAATGGACATTGAACCACCCAGATGGCCAGAACCAACCTTCATAAGCATCTGAAGGATATCTCTGCGAACTTTCACGCAAAATAGCGAAAGTTCATCAAACGTTTTTTGATCCATCAATATCTCCAAAAAATAATGCGAAATAATGCGCTGCAGGAACAATGCCCCTACAGCGCGTGCAAATACACAACTGATTTTGGGCAGTCGTGTATAGCTGTGTATTTAAGCCTCAATATTCTTCTCGCGAAGTTTCTCTTCCAGCTCGTTCTTATCGATGATGTTCTGAAGAACCACAATCTGCTCTTCAGGAACATCCTTGATGAAATCTGCCAGATCACGGCCGACAACAAACAGGTCTGCAGCGCCAGGCTTTACGTCAGAAGTGGTTGAATGAGAAACAGAAATGCCCTCAATACCCATCTTCTTAAGAACATCTTGAATGTTCATTTCTACCATGAGGCTCGAGCCAAGACCAGAACCACAGGCACACATAATCTTTGATACCTTCATGCTTCACTCCTTTGTGTGAGCAGGTGCAGTTTTATTGTACTAACTACACCATATAAATAGTTGCCGGGGCACAGCATGCACCCCGGCAAACCTGCGAGTTCATTATATAGCCGTGAGGCCATTATTCTTGCTCAGCAACAACCTTCTTAGGTGCAACAAAGTTGTAGATAATAGGTGCACAGAACACAAGAATGCAAACAATCATAAGTGCTGTGCCCTGAATACCCTGAGCCGCATTACCAAACAGGATGCCCATCCAAGAGAAGTCAGCATCAGAGAAGGTAGCAGCGGTAAAACCAAGTGCAGTAAATACAGGCATGCAAATTGCGGGCAAGAAGGTAATGAGAAGGCCATGGATAAAGGAGCCAGCTACACAACCCTTCACGCCACCTTCTGCGTTACCAAAGACACCTGCGGTTGCGCCACAGAAGAAGTGAGGTACAACGCCGGGAAGAATGAGTGCTACAGGAATAGTACTATTGATGCCAGTAAGTACCAGAAGGCCAATGATACCTGCAAGGAAAGATACCAAGAAGCCAATGATTACTGCGTTAGGAGCATAAGGATATGCAACAGGGCAGTCAATTGCAGGAATTGCACCAGGGACGAGCTTCTCTGCAATGCCCTTAAACGCAGGAACAATCTCACCAACAATCAGACGAACGCCAGACAGGATGATGTAAACGCCGCCAGCAAAGCTCATGCCAGAGGTCAAAGACCATACAATCCAGTTGGTGTGAGTCTCGGTACCAACATTAAGCAGGTCATTGAGGTGCGCAAACTGAGTGGGATCTGCGGTCAAAATACCCTTTGCAACGGCAATACCCGTTACAATAACAAACAAAACCATCATGGTGATAGAAATAGAAACGGTAGTATCGCGCAAGAAGATAAGACGCTTGGGGAACTTAAGTTCCTCGGTGGACTTGCTGCCCTTAAAAGCCTTACCAACCAAACCTGCAAGAGCATAACCAATACCACCAAAGTGACCAAGAGCAACGCCATCGGTGCCGGTTACCTTCTTGAAGGTAGGCTGACAGTAAGCGGGAGATACAACCATGATGAATGCAAGCAAGCAGCCACCAGCAATGATGAGCTGCGCACCAGCCAAGCCACCAATGGACAGGATTACAGCGAGCATGCAAGCCATGTACAACGTGTGATGACCAGTCAAGAAGATGTAACGCATACGAGAAAAACGCGCCAGCACGATATTAAGAATCATACCAACACACATGATAAGTGCAGTATCGGAACCAAACTGCTCAAGAGCCATGGAAACAACAGCCTCATTGTTAGGAACGACACCCTGCATGTTAAAGGCAAAGTTAAAAATCTCACCAAATGCAAGCAAAGAGCCAGACTGCAAAAAGCCTGCGCCAGCGGACAGTACCAAGAAACCAACAATGGTCTTTACGGTACCCATTACAATGTCTTCGATAGGCTTGCCCTGAAGTGCAAGACCAAGAAGAGCGAGAAGGCCAACAAGAATTGCTGGCGTAGACAAGATGTTGACAAAGAAATCTACAACTGCCATGTTTCCCCCTTTAATAAAAACTCGCTACTCAATACGAATCGTGCATATCACAGTTGACGCCCGCTACGTCAAACGATGATCAAAACAAGAATATGTGTTATTACCGTTACTCTTGTGCCAAGAACAGGTCATAAATCTCCTGTTCAGATGCTGCTTGAGCAACCTTAGTAATATTAGTTGGGTCACCAAACATCATGGCAAGCTGACGCATGACATTAATATGAGAATCAGAATCTGTAGCTACAAGCGTAACCAACAAGCGAACATCTGGGCCTTCTTCTTTAAAGCGGACAGGCTCACGCAAAACAGTTACTGCAAGCTGCTGCTTAAGAGCACCCTGCTCGGGGCGAGCATGAAGTAACGCTAAATCAGGGCACAAAACAAAGTAGGGGCCAAGCTCTTTTGCATTGGCAATAATGCCATCAATATAACGAGCTTCTGCATAGCCAGCATCTACTAATGGTTGAACAGCAGCATGAACGGATTGCTCCCAGTCTTCCACACTCTGAAGAATCTGGATATTCTCGAGCTTAAGCATTTCCTTCACGGTAACCTACCCTGTCTATGCGTTACATGCTGACCAACAATTAATGTATTGCATTCTAACATTATGTACACTTTGTGTGCGCATAAAAGCGACAAAAAAGACCCCGTGGTATCACGGGGTCTGTAAACGTGCATTATACGCAGGTAAACGTACTCGTTTTAGAGCCGCTTAACAAGCGTTGAGAGCGATTGTAACCGTACAGGCTTAGTACATACCACCGCCCTGGCCACCCTGTGCAGCTGCAGCAGAAATAGCCTCTTCAATAGTGGTGTTCTTAGGAACATCAGATACCGTAGCCTCAGTAATGAGAATGAGCGATGCAACAGAAGCAGCATTCTGAAGGGTGGTACGAGTTACCTTTACAGGATCCAGTACGCCCATCTCAATCATGTCACCATAGGTACCAGAAGCAGAGTCAAGACCCTGACCAGCAGGCAAGCCCTTGATCTTCTCGACAACTACAGAGCCTTCGTAACCAGCGTTATGAGCGATGGTCTTTACAGGAGCCTCAAGAGCCTTGCGGATGATGTCTACACCAATCTTCTCGTCCGCATCATTGGTAGCAACCTCGTCCAAAGCTACAGAAGCCTCGATAAAGGCTACACCGCCGCCGGAAACAATGCCCTCCTCGACAGCTGCGCGAGTTGCCTGAAGCGCGTCCTCAATGCGGTGCTTGATTTCCTTGAGCTCAACCTCGGTAGCTGCACCAACCTTGATGATTGCTACGCCGCCGGAAAGCTTAGCCAAACGCTCCTGGAGTTTCTCACGGTCAAAGTCAGAATCGGTGTGATCAATCTCTGCCTTAATCTGAGAAACACGCTCGTCGATTGCATCCTTGGAGCCAGCGCCGCCAACAATAGTGGTATTGTCCTTGGTAATCTTGACAGACTTAGCACGACCCAACATCTCTGCAGAGATATCGGTCAAAGAAACACCGAGTTCCTTCATGGCTACCTGACCACCAGTGAGAATAGCAATATCCTCAAGCATGCGCTTACGACGATCGCCATAGCCAGGAGCCTTAACAGCAGCAATGTTAAGGGTACCGCGAAGCTTGTTAAGAATCAGGGTTGCCAAAGCCTCACCATCTACATCCTCTGCAATGATGAGCAAGGGAGAACCGGACTTCTGGATGCCCTCAAGGACAGGCAAGATATCCTGAATGTTGGAAATCTTCTGATCAGTCATAAGGATGTAGGGATCCTTGAGCTCTGCCGTCATGTTCTCACCATCGGTGGCAAAGTAAGGAGAGATATAGCCCTTATCAAACTGCATACCCTCTACAGTATCGATGTCCATACCAAAGGTCTGGGACTCTTCTACCGTAATTACGCCATCCTTGCCTACAACATCCATAGCGTCAGAAATCTTCTTACCAATCTCTGGATCACCAGCAGAAATGGTACCTACAGAAGCAATCTGATCCTTGGTAGAAACTTCCTTGGAAGCAGCGGCCATCTTGGCAACTACAGCGGTAACGGCCTTATCAATACCACGACGAATGGCAATAGGATTAGCGCCAGCTGCAACATTACGCAGACCCTCGTTTACGATAACCTGTGCAAGCAAGGTTGCCGTAGTAGTACCGTCACCTACGGTGTCATTGGTCTTGGTAGCAACTTCCTTAACCAGCTGAGCACCCATGTTCTCTACAGGATCGGTAAGCTCAATTTCCTTAGCAACGGATACGCCGTCGTTAGTAATGGTGGGAGCACCATAAGTGCGCTCCAAAGCAACATAGCGACCCTTAGGGCCCATGGTGGTGGTTACTGCATCTGCGAGGGTGTTTACACCCTTAGCAAGCTTGGCGCGTGCGTCAGTGCCAAATTCAATGTTCTTTGCCATTGCAAATTCCTCCGAAAATGATTGTGCTTACGCAAAATAATTAAAACTAATTACCAGCTTAGCGGGTTACTCTTCCACAATTGCGTAAATGTCATCGGCGCGAAGAAGCAGGTAATCCTCGCCGTCAATCTTGACGTCATTGCCACCAAACTTACCGTAATACACCTGATCACCGGGCTTGATATCCAGAGCAATACGCTCGCCCTTATCGTTGTACTTGCCAGCGCCTACGGCAATAACCTCACCCTGCTGAGGCTTTTCCTGAGCACCGCTGGAAATGAACAGACCAGAAGAGGTCTTCTCCTCCTTAGGAGCGGGCTTTACCAAAATGCGATCACCTAATGGCTTGAGCTTCATTATGAGCCTTCCTTCCATTACGCCTGTAAGGCGTGCGATTGTTTAGGCAAAATGTTGAACCACAAAGGCTGACGTTTTGCCACCTTGCATTATTACTGTTGTTGATAGTACCCAGCATGCGCAAATATACACAAGTATTTTGAAAAAATCTCTATATGACACACTTAGATTTTCTCCTATGCACATATGTATTAAAGTTGTTGATTAAAATATCAGCTTAAAGTTATACAATCTTTACTATGGTGCAATCTGATGTTAAAAACTCTCGTAGTGCAAGCTTTCTTTAGCTTCCATAGCCTCTAGTCATTATTAATATTAATAATGACTAGAGGAAGCACAAAGACATTAGTTTGGCAGATAGATACATTAATTTCTGTTATTGAGCAAAGACAATGCAACCTGTGTCATCATGACTCGTTATTGCTGTCTATCAAATTCCATGTACGCGGCTTTTCTCGCCAGGATGGACATTGTCTCGACGTTTGCCCACCATATCGATAACGCTTAGGCGGAACACAGTGGTAGCAGAGAGAAGTTTCTCGTTTATAGGGAAATCGTTTTCATGGAAGTGGGACAGGAGGATCTTGAGACCGTGGATCTTTTCTTCCTTTGGGACAATATCAATAAGACCGTGCCCAATCACGCTGGCGTATCCCATGGTACAGCTCATGCGATCATCATACATAATAAGAGTATGATTGGTATCCATCTCGAAGGTCGCTCTGTTATCACGAGCGATAAGCTCAAGCTTCTTTCCACGGTTTGCGCCATGAAACCATAGATAGTATTTATCATCCGCAACCTCAAGGCCAAAATTGAGAGGAATTACGTAAGGATATCCGCTCTGGTCATTGAGCGCGATACGGCATGCATCGCAACTCTTGATAATCTTTACAATCTGGTCTGGGTCTGTAATCTCTCGATCCCTGCGACGCATAAAGACTCTTCATGATATGCTATTCAGTAGGCTGAAGCATCTGTAAGGCAACGGGGATGAACTGAGCCACCCTGTCTGCTGCTTTTGCAAATTCTTCGCACTGAACTTTTGATTTTGCAGTAAGCGCAAGTGACTCCGCAACAGTCTTGTTAAGTTCATCATTAGTTACGCCCAGCCTTTGTGCACGCTCAGCAAGACTGGCCAGCACATGTAGGCTTGCCATAAGCTGAGCGAGCTTACCAGCTGTAGCTCCATCAGCTCTCATGGAGACCATTAGATCAAAGGGTTTACCTTGCTCTACGCCTCGGTGGTTTGAAACGTGTTCAGCACGAGCACGAACTCCTTCAGTTACTGCCTCTACCTCCGAAAGCGCCGCCTCTCCAAAGCTGAATTTAAGCCCTAAAAAGAGTTCTGAAAATGCATGACCACAGGGAATAAAACCAGGAATTGCAGACATAGCGTTGCTTAGTGTAATGCCAAGACCAACACTTTGTGCAAGCAACTCACTCTGAGCTACGCTTACTGCAACTAATTCTTTAGATTCTGCATCAGATACTGCAGCAACCGCTCCGTGAATATGTGACATGTATGCTCCTAACATGTTCAAATCGATAATTCCAATCCCTAAAGATGAATACCCAATAATTGATGGACAGCTAATGGACAACTAATAGACAGCTAGTAGTAATAGCAAGTTTCATAAGAGAAGGGTATCTCTTAGGCTTACCTTTCATCTTTTCAGATGTACTCCTATGTGAACATATATTGTCTCCAACCTCTAGAACTATTTCACTATAAGAGTGAATGTAATGCGTATTGAAGGCTAGCTTCCCTACCCTCATAGTTAAAGTGGTGATGAAGTATGAACAGTCGACAGAGAAAAGAATTACAGCTACTTATTGAGCATGGTTCATACAGCTTGGACGAATTTGCCGATTTATTCTCGCTGAGCAAAAGACAGATTCGATACGATATTAACGAGTTAAACTCAGTGCTTGAGCCTAGCATTGGCTCAGAAGCAATAAGTATCTGTCGCAACATTGCCTATCTCCACGCCAGTATTACCAGCCAAAGTCTTATAAAGTCAGAGTTTCTTGATGATATACGCGATTTTACTAAGAACCCACTCAGTGTAAAAGAACGCATACTTCTAACCGCATTTTATATTGCTTGGTCGTCCGAACGCTATGTAACCATGCAAGAAATTGCTGACAACTTTTCCGTAAGCTATGACACGATTGTTCGAGACATGGCAGGAGTACGCAAATACTATTTAGCACATAATACCGAGTTAATTTCCGAAGCAGGAAAAGGGCTTTATCTTAAGGCAAATGAATCCATCCGAAGGGAAATTCTATCGGCTTTGGTAAAAGAGTACAAAAATCTCTCATGCTTCCATATGACATTTGATCCATATGATTATGAGGAACTTTTTCCTCTTGAAAATCTAAAAGAAGTGGCTGCCATTGTAAGTGATGCTGAAGCATACTGCTCCATTTTGCTTGATGATGCATCGTTTGAAGCAATAATCATTCATATTCTTTTTTCAGTTAAACGCTTTAAAGGTATAGGCGATAAAACAACCTCAGACAACAACTTACTTGACACTACTAATCAGCTTGATGAAGTACGACACAAGATTGCAAGTTACATCGTTGAACAAGTAAATGACTACTTCGAGATTAAACTTCCAGATGATGAACTACTGTATATAGGCTTGCATGTTGGACTGTATGGATGGCGTGTTGAAACAGATGAGCCTCAGGTTAATACAGCAGTTGAGCTAGCCTGCGCCGCCCTTATTAGCGCAGTTGATTCCTACGTACAAGCTGGATTTAAACAAGATACAAAGCTGTACACCAACTTAGTTCAACATATCGCAACAGCAGCAAACCGCAAAACTGCCAATCTTGCTCTTTCTAATCCTTTGCGAGAAGAACTACTTACAGAATATAGCGATTTGTATAAGATTATCTGCCAAAAAAGTAATAGTTGTGGCCTCACTCAACTTATTAATCCTACAGAAGATGAACTGTCATACATTTTGGTACACTTCGGAGCTTCTCTAGCTCGCATTCATCGAGCATACCAACACAAACCACGTGTAGCTGTAGTGTGTGCCACAGGAATCGGCACTGCAGAACTTTTAGCCTCTCGCTTACAGCAGCAATTTAGCCTAGATATTGTTTCTATACTGGCTGCACATCATCTTTCAACCATTCCCCTTAATGAGGTTGATCTCATTATTTCAACTCTCCCCCCTAACGTTACAAAGGTAACTACCCCATGGCTCAAAGTAGGACCACTTCTGGATAAAGAAGATTGTGCCAGAGTTGCAGCTCAGTTAAGTCAGCTTGGATTCCATACAAAACAAGACCCCAGATCCACAGTAGATATGAGCAACAGCGCAAAAAAGTTACAAAAAATCCTGCAGCAGTACCCCCGTTCAGAAGATGAACCAAAGCTTCTTGCAGCCTTGCAAGCTTATGTAGAAGACAGGAAGAAAGAGACAGGAGAAAAAGGAGGTGAGGATCCTATGTTAAGTGATTTGTTAAGCAAGGATCATATTATTTTGGATGTTTCCTGCAATGGATGGCAATCATCCGTAGAAGCCGCTGGTCAACCACTGGTCAAAACGGGTGAAATTACACCAGCATATATCGATGAAGTAATTAAAAATATTACTGAGCATGGACCGTATGTTGTTATTACCAAAGGAATAGCCTTGGCGCATGCAAGTAGCACTATTGGCGTATGTAAAACAGGTATGGCACTTGCAAGACTTAAGACACCCGTTATATACGGGAATACGAGCAATGATCCTGTTAAATATGTCTTTATGCTTGCATCAACAGGACCAGAAACACATATGACTGCCTTGCAATGTCTAAGCGAGCTGCTTCAGGATGAGGCATCGATTGCCTGCATGGCTCACGCAACACGTTCGTCTGAAATTACCGAACAAATCAAACACTTTGAGAAAACGATGACCGTAACCATCGATTGTTAATCATCACAGAAAGGGTGATAAGCCCATGAGCTCCAAAACGTATGAAGCACTTATCGCATGTCGTACCGGAATGGGTTCTTCAATGATGCTTAAGATCAAAGTTCAACAAGTAGTACAGGCACATGATTTTCCCATTGAACTTCATCATGACACGCTTGATGCAGTGAAGTCTTTTAAAGGTGATTTATTTATCACTATGTCTGACTTAGCAGATGAACTAAAGAACGAAGTGCCCTACATCATTGGCATCGACAATCTTATGGATAAGGAGGAAATCGCCAAAAAGCTCAAAAAGTTTCTTGATGACAAAACATGTGAAGCATAGGGAGGTAGACAACGATGGAACTTGTCCAGACCATTTTTAAGGTCGTTGCATTTGATGTTTTAGCAAACGCTGCTGTACTAGTTGGTCTTATCGCTATGGCTGGTCTTATTTTGCAGCATGAGAAACCCCATAAAATTCTTACGGGTACGTTAAAAACTATCATTGGATTTTTAGTATTTAATATAGGCACTGCTGCAGTTGCGAGTTCACTCACCAGCTTCCAAACTCTTTTCCAAGCGGGCTTTGGCATTGAAGGCATTTTGCCACTCGCTGAAGCCATGACAGCACTAGCACAAGAAAAGTTTGGCGCTATTGTCTCGTTGGTCATGCTTATTGGTTTTGTAAGCAATCTTATTGTTGCTCGAATCACGCCCTTTAAGAGTATCTTCCTCACAGGTCAGCACAATCTGTACTTTGCAGCTCTCATTTCTATTATGTTTAAAGCACTTGGAGTGCCCGATACAGTAATTGTTATTTTTGGTGGCATTATTCTTGGTTTCTGCGCAGCAATCTTTCCTGCAATCGCACAGCCATACATGGACAAAGTTACTGGCAGCAATGAAATTGCAATTGGTCACTATGTAACGCTTGGTTACGCTTTAGCTGGTTGGATTGGATCTAAAGTAGGAAATCCAGAAGAGAGTACTGAAGATATTAAACTTCCTGGTTGGCTAAGCATCTTTAAAGACTATGTTATCGGCGTTGCAGTAACGATGATTATTATTTACTACGTTGCTTGCATCGCAGCAGGTCAAAGCAATGTAGAAGCACTATCCAATGGACAAAATTGGCTGGTTTTCCCACTCTTTGAAGGCCTTAAATTTGCTGGTGGTCTTTATGTTGTTATTACGGGCGTACGCCTCTTCTTGGGTGAAATAGAAGGCGCTTTTGTAGGTATTTCCGAAAAGCTCATCCCTAATGCTAAACCTGCACTTGACTGCCCCGTTATCTTTGGTTTTGCTCCTACTGCTACTGTTATTGGTTTTATCGCAGCCTATATTGGTGGTCTTCTTTCTATGGCTGTCATGAGTGCTATTGGCGCTCTCGTAGTTATTCCCGTAGCGGTTCCTTACTTCTTTATTGGCGCTACTGCCGGCGTCTTTGGTAACGCAACTGGTGGCTGGAAGGGCTGTGTTGCAGGTGCCTTTGTAGTAGGTATCTTGATTGCTGTTGGTCCCGCACTCATCTATCCCGTTATGGCAAATATTGGTCTTACGGGCACAGCTTTTCCGGAGACCGATTTTAACTTTATTGGTCTCTTAATTTGGTACATTGGCCGTCTCTTCATGGGTGCATAAGAGAGGGGTTTGCTTAGTATGTACACTGCAAAACAGCTTACACACATTGTAAATAAAAATAGGCGCCGCATTATAGACATGGTTCATGAGACTGGAGTTGGCCATGTTGGCGGCTCTCTTTCGGTCATTGATGTTCTAACCGCTCTCTATGAGAATGAAATAGATTTTGATAATCCTCAACGAGCACGTTTGGTGCTTTCTAAAGGACACTGTACTCCCGCATTATATGCAGAGTTTACCGAGAAAGGCCTTGTCACTGAGAAGGAATATGCAACGTTTCGCCAATTAGACTCAAAGTTACAAGGTCATCCCTGTGCGCGCTACTATCCACAAATTGATGCTACAACTGGCTTGCTTGGACAAGGTCTTTCTACAGGTTTTGGCATAGCCATGGCAAAACGAACTAACCATGACAACCATATGGTATATGTCATTGTTGGTGATGGTGAACTACAGGAAGGGCAGAATTGGGAAGCCTTCATGGCAATTGGGCACTATAAGCTTAATAACCTGGCAGTTTTTATTGATCGCAATCAGCTGTCATCAGGCGGTCCCACTGATGACAATATAACTCTTGAACCACTTGCGGATAAACTCAAAGCCTTTAACTTTAGTGTTCTTGAGATTGATGGGCACAACATGGATGAAATTCTTACAGCTATTGATATAGCAAAGAATTCCCAGGATACACCCTATGCCATTATCTCTAACACAGTTAAAGGAAAGGGAATCAGCTTTATGGAAAATAATCCTGTATGGCATTCCAAGGGCATTACCGATGAGCAATACAAAATTGCGTTAGCTGATTTAGCACATGAATCGGAGGTGTCAGCGTAATGGACTATCAGCTTATTTCTCTACGCACGCTTGTCGGTGACGCTCTAAATGCAGCATTCGATAAACATCCCAATATTTTTGTACTCGATGCAGACCTTGCTGGATCAACAACCGCAGCTCAGTTTGCTGCAAAGCATCCCAATCATTTTATTGAAACGGGTATAGCAGAACAAAATGCTATGTCTGCAGCAGCTGGTATTGCTGTTGAAGGAGGTATCCCCTTCTTCGTGGATTTCTCGCTCTTTATAACTGGCACCTGCTGGACTCAAATCCGCCAAGCATGCTATGGCAACCTTAATGTGAAAATGATTGGCACACACAATGGTATGGATGGTGGATATGATGGGGCTACTCATCATGCTAATGAGGATATTGCACTCATGCGCGTTATTCCCGACCTCACCATTCTTGACCCCTCAAACCCTGATGAGTTATATGATGCTATTGAATGCGCAATTGCAATTGATGGTCCTGTATTTATTCGTACAACGCGCGGCAACGTACCCAATTTATCAGCAACTAAGAGTATTAAGCTCGGCAAAGCCCAGATTATTTATGATAAAGGCAATGATTTTGCTCTTATTTATGAGGGATCAACCACAGACCTAGCCATGAGAAGTTTTGAGGCTGCCATTCAAAATGGTCAGAATGGCAAACTTATTAATATCTGCAGCATCAAACCAGTAGACACCAAACTACTTCGCGATCTTGCTCAGAGCGTTAAACGTATTATTACTGTTGAAAACCATAGTATTGTTGGTGGACTAGGAAGTCTGGTGGCGGAAACCGTTTGCGATATACCTTCACATGCGCCTATTTACAGGATTGGTGTCGATGATGTCTTTACTGAATCTGGACCAGGTGATGCACTTAAAGAAAAATATGGTCTAACCGTTGATAACGTACTCTCTAAGATTGCGTAGTAGGCAGTAGAGATTAGTACAATATATTAGGCAATATGAGTTAGATGATGAGCTAGATGTATTGCTTTACAGGAGGCAAACCGCACCTTTGAACTGAGGATTATGTATCCGATGTTCAAAAGTGCGGTTTAGTTTACTTCTTACTAGATTTTCCTAGGTATACACTCAGCAAAGCTATGAGTATTTAGGACAGCATTAGATAATGGATACCGTGCCTGTTGGTAATTCGGCCAACAGCGTAATACGGCCACCAAGAGCTTCAACGTATTTACGCAAAGTATCGAGACTCATTGCATTGATATCACCATTCTCCATCCGAGAAATACGATTCTGAGAAATACCCATGATTTGTGCCATTTCAACCTGGGTCATACAATTTGCTTTACGAGCTTCACGTAAACTGTAAGCATCGATGTGTATCTGAGTATTTTTGCGTGCTTCATCCATTTGTTCTGCGCTAATACCACGTTGCTGCATATAGTCACTAAGGCTAGTCATTTTTTTCCTCCCAACCTCTTTAAGTGCTCCCAATACAATCTTTCTGCTTCGGGAATAGCATTTTTATACCAACCTGACCATTTGACCTTTTTGTTCTTGCCACTTGACTTATCTCCGCCAAAAAGCATGATTGCATTTCGCTCTACATCAAAGGCAAAAATAATCCGAACCTCTGTATTTCCCAAAGATATAGGACGCAATTCTTTGAGATTTTTAATTTTCGTACCTTTGAGAGTGTCTACCAAAGGACGCCCTAATGCTGGTCCTTTCTGTTGTAAAAGTTCTAAAGCAGCTAAGATATATGCCACTGTTAATTCATCCTGCTTATCGAGCCATCCAGTAATGTAATCAAGACGTACATCCCACATAGGTTTCCCTTTGTCTTCTCATAATATAGCTTATAGGATATATTTTCAATATATCCTATAAGCTATATATACGCTCAATTTGAGATATTGCGTAAGACAATACCGTGAATGAAAATAATCAAACAAAGTTAGCTAAGACAAGCAGAACTATTTTTTACAGCTCTTCCAACTGGTCCAACCACAGATTCACAACCGCATCGGACGGCATGCGTAAATCACCGCGAGGAGACACAGCAACAGAACCAACTTTAGGACCATCGGGTAAGCAACTCCGCTTAAATTGTTGCGAGAAGAACCTGTGGTAGAACACTTTAAGCCACGACAAAATGGTCACACTATCGTATGTCTGAGCGCCATTGGTTCCATCAAAAGCAATACGAGCCAATCGGTAAATCTTTGCAGGAGGAAAACCACAACGCAGCATGTTATACAAGAAGAAATCATGCAGCTCATAGGGGCCAACTAAGTCCTCAGTCTTTTGTGAGATTTTGCCGTCCGCATCTGCGGGTAACAGTTCGGGAGAGACAGGCGTAGCCAAAACATCTAGCAGCACAGCAGAAAGCTCCTCGCTTTCGCATTTATCGGCAACATAAGCCACCAGATGACGAATGAGCGTCTTGGGAATGGACGTATTAACTGCATACATACTCATATGGTCACCGTTGTAGGTAGCCCAACCCAACGCCAGCTCCGATAGATCTCCTGTGCCAATAACCAAACCATTTTCTTGGTTAGCAATATCCATCAGAATTTGCGTGCGCTCACGAGCCTGAGAGTTTTCGTACGTAACATCATGAACCGCTTCATCGTGACCAATATCTGCAAAGTGCTGACGGACCGCATCTCCAATAGAAACCTCGAGTGGCGTAGCGCCCAAAGCAGCTGTAAGCTCCGTAGCATTATTATGTGTTCGTGCAGTAGTACCAAAACCAGGCATGGTAACTGCAATGATGCCTTCATGATCCAGGTCGAGAAGATCAAAGGCTCGCGCACAAACCAGCGACGCCAACGTAGAATCCAGGCCTCCAGAAACACCTACTACCACATGCTGAGAGTGAGTGTGTTGTAAGCGCTTAGCCAAACCATGTGCCTGAATCTCAAAGATATTCTCGCAACGCTCGGCTCGCCGGATTGTATTAGAGGGCACAAAGGGATGCGGATTAACGTTACGAGTAAGCTGAGTAGGTGTAAGCGCTATATTAAAGTAATTCACATAGAAGTCTGCTGCGTCACGTGCTTCGGCCGCAGTTTGAAATGTAGAAATGCGACGACGTTCTGCAGCTAGACGGTCAAGATCAATCTGCGAGATGCAGGGTTCATCACTAAAGGGTGCAGACTGCGCAAGCACTGTGCCATTCTCACATATAAGATTGTGTCCGCCAAAGACTACATCTGTTGTAGACTCTCCCCAACCTGCACTGGTATATATATAGCCAGCAACCAAACGTGCACTTTGCCCACGTACAAGGTCACGCCTATAATCTGCCTTCCCCACTACTTCATTGGACGCAGAGAGATTACAGATAACCGTAGCACCTGCAAGTGCAGCGGCAATTGAGGGCGGTTGGGGTATCCACAAATCTTCGCAAATCTCTGCTGCTACTATGAGATTTGGCATACTTGAGCAACTAAACAACTGTTGAGCTCCAAAAGTCACGCAATCGTGACCAGCAAAATCTACAAAACAGGTGGCATCAGGACCCACGCTAAAATGACGACTCTCATAAAACTCGTTATAGGTGGGCAGCGCTTTTTTGGGCACCAAACCCAATAGCTCACCGTGACAAAATACGGCAGCACAGTTATACAACTTGGCATTAATACGCGCAGGAACGCCCACCATGATAAGGGCATCAAGCTGAGCAGTTTGATCAATAAGCTTGTTAAGTGCTTGATCTGAAGCATTAAGAAGGGCGTCTTGCCAAAACAAATCCTCACAGGTATAACCCGTAAGACCCAACTCTGGCAACACAATAATACGCGCACCCGCAGCAGCAGCTTGCATAATAGCTGCAAGAGATTGCTGAGCATTATAGACAACATCAGCCACCTTAACCTGAGGTGTAACGGCTGCAACGCTCATAAATCCGTCTTTCATGACAACCCTTTCTTGAGGCTACTGCGCACGGTTTGACGTAGCGCACTCAAAAACCTTCTCGCCAGCACATACGGTAAGTATAGGATGAGCACTTTGTAGTTGCTCGTCTGTACAGGTTAGTAAATTAGTATCCCATACCGCAAAATCTGCAAACATACCAGGCTCTAACGTACCAAGTTCATGTGCACGACCCGTTGCAGCAGCACTGCCCTGTGTATAAGACGAAAGTGCTTGTATGCGATTCAACGCATGTTTGGGATACCATCCACCAGCAGGCTGGTGGTCTACAGGGGTTTTACGTGTACATGCGGTATACAGCACATCACCTGAGTTGGCAGGCACAACAGGAGCATCAGTTCCCAACGCTAAGGTAGCTCCAGCATCCACCATTTGTGCAAATGGCCACATACGAGAAGCACGCTGCTCTCCTAAATCTCGCGCAGGTTGAGCAAGCTCAATGGTTACATGAGGCGGCTGCACAGAAGCAACCACTCCCGCAGCAGCAAAACGTGTAAGATCTGAAGGAACAATATCCTCGATGTGCTCCATGGTATTAACACCCTGGCTGGGTACACCAAATCGCATATGTGCTTCTTCAAAAATGGACAATGCCTCAGATACTGCTCGATCTCCAATAGTGTGGATTCGCACAGAATGACCAGCTTTGGCGGCCTTAAGCACCAACTCGCGCATACGAGCAGCAGGCACTGTTGGACGACCCACATCTCCTACAAAGCGCGCATTGGTATATGGTTCTGAGCACCAGGCCGTATGCTGGCTCGAAACACCATCAAAGAACTGCTTAAAGCCAGGAGCACGCAGCTTAGGACCGGTAAGACGCTCTTGTAGCTTCTCCAAATTAAAAAGATCATCAGTAAGCGTAGGGTATACATGAGCGCGGACACTCAACTTGCCCTCTGCCTGCAGTGCTTCATATACCTGGGGATTAATGCCATCTGCACCTGCAACTAAAGATAGCGCCATGTCACACACGCTGGTAATACCCATGGAGTTGAGAAGTGCAAAGTAACTGGAATAAATTTCTGTAAGCTCGTCCATGCTAAAACTGGACAAAATGCGGGCAATATACACCATAGCTGCAGCTTCACGCAACACGCCAGTAAGATGGCCGCGTTCATCCCTCTCAAAACTACCACCCGCAGGGGGCTTTGTAGTGTCCGTAATACCCACCTCACGCATACCACAGGTATTAATCCACAGGGTGTGAGCGTCCCCAGAATACAGAGCAACAGGCCTATTTTGAAACGCTTCATCCAAAGACGCGCAGGTAGGAATGTTGCTGGGAGTCCATGCAGTTTCACGCCAACCATGGCTTACAACCCAACCATTGCCAGGGCGCGTAGCCGCAAACTGCAGCAGGTGATTTACACAGTCCTTCTCGCTTGTACCTACATATTCAGTTGCCAGCTTGGACGGAAACAGCGCCGCATGAAACACGTGTTGATGAGCATCATGAAAGCCAGGACACACAAACTGATCGCCCACATCAAGAGCACCGGGCTGGGTTGCAAACTGAGCAAATGCTGTACGCGGCAAAACTTGAGAGATATGGTCTCCGTTAAGCACGAGCGTAGCTGCCTCATTGGGTTTATCGGCAGAAATAAAAACGTGATTGGACGAAATCACGGTAAGTTGTTGGTGTTGTTGGTTCATATCAACTCCAAAAAAGCGCACGTGTAGACTGCTTTAGTCTAGCGCGTGCGCCAAGAGTTATAGACAGGTTTATTCAATCAATAGGCTAAAGAATGTTTGTATCTTCCAAATAGCGAGACAAAAATTCACGTGTGCGATCGCATTGCGGATGGGAAAACAACTTTTGAGGTGCATCCATCTCTGCAATAATACCCTGATCCATAAATACCACCTTGTCAGAGACGTTCTTTGCAAAGTCCATCTCGTGTGTAACCACAACCATAGTCATACCTTGAGCTGCAAGATCGCGCATAACCGTAAGAACCTCACCTACAATTTCTGGATCAAGAGCACTGGTAGGCTCATCAAATAACATCAGTTCGGGTTCCATGCAAAGCGCTCGTGCAATAGCTACGCGCTGCTTTTGACCACCAGACAGTGAGGTAACCGGTGCATAAGCAAAGTCAAGAAGACCTACAGACTCAAGATGCTTTTTAGCCACCTCTTCTGCTTGAGGCTTATTCATCTTTTTTAGTGTTGTAGGAGCCAGAGTACAGTTATCCAATACATTCAGGTTGTTAAACAGATTAAAACCTTGGAACACCATGCCAATGCTAGAACGCAGTTTGTTAACGTCCACATGCTGAGCAGCCAAATCTTGTCCATGAAACCATACATGGCCAGAATCAGGAGTCTCAAGCAAATTGATGCAGCGCAACAGTGTAGACTTCCCCGAACCCGAAGCACCAATAATGGTTACCACCTCGCCAGAAAAGACCTCAAAGTCAATGCTCTTGAGCACCTCATGAGAGCCAAAGCTCTTGCGTAACGCTTCAATTTTGATAACCGGAGCTTGAGAGGTGACGGGGGTCATGGAAGCGATAGAAGTCATAATGCTTACCTTTCCGTCGAAGAAGTAGTAGTGTGCGGTTTATGTACTACCACCTTAGCGGGATCCGCCTTAGCACCCGCCACGCCATGAGTATGGGTCATATCAGATGTAGACAGTACAGGGCCAGGTGATGCTACCTCTAGGCGATGAGCCAATATACTAAGTAGCTTGGAAGCAACCATGGTAAGAATGAGGTAACACACGGTAGCTACGGCATACACAGCCAGCTGACGATAATAGATACCTGCAACGGTAGTAGTTGCAAACATAAGATCAAATACGCCAATGACCGACAAAACCGAGGAGTCCTTGATATTTACTACCAACTCATTAGATAGTGCAGGAATAGCATTTTTTATACCCTGAGGAAATACCACACGCGTCATAGCCTGCCACTGCGAAAGACCAAGAGATCGTGCAGCCTCATTCTGACCTGCATCCACCGCCTCAATACCTCCGCGCAAGACCTCCATCATGTATGCGGTGGAATTAAGTGAGATAGTAACCAAACCAGCAACAAAGGTACTCCAAATTGCACCAATTTCACCTGCGGACATACCCGTTGAGCTCAGTGCAGCAAAACCAGCAAAATAAATAAGCAGCGACTGCACCATCATGGGAGTACCACGCACAACAGCAGAATACAGCTTTGCAAAACCCACACCTATAACCTTAAGAAAGCGCACAAAATCATTATCGGGACGGTCAATTTGCTGGATACGTACAAATACCAGCAAGATTGCCAGGAAAAATGCAATAACGGTACCAAAAACAGCAAGTTCAACTGTAGTGAGAATACCGCGAGCAAAGATAGCTCGACCCTGAGCAACCATGTATACTGCGCTAGGCAAAAAACCATCGGGATTGGTTTGCGCACCTACACTTGCCGCAACAATATAAGCAAAACCCATAACCACACGGTCAACGGCCAAAACAATGGTAAGTATGGTCACAACATATGAAGCAATGCGCTCAAGTTTCTTTGCTAAAGGCGAGACAAACCATGAGGTTGTAGCGTAATCCTTCCAATGCAGCAGCTTAGTAACAAGAGCTATTACAGAAAAGATTACAAAGGTAAAAAGCGTGTAGTACATAACAACTTCAAGCGTGTACACCGGAGCCAAAAAGCTCCAGGTACTACGAACCTGACTAGAAAGCCACATGCCTAAACATGCAATAAAACTGGTGCCTAAGAGCACATAACGGTGGTCGGCTTTAATAAAATGCATACATGCGACAAATCTAGTACGCAGCAGCATCATGTCACCTGATCGGTTACTCATCTGGATTACTCCTTACAAGAAAGGCACTGGTGTAAGTTAATTTTTGTTAGTAATTAAGCTGGTTGACGTTCTACGCACGCATCAAAAATCTTTGTACGCTCGTCATCAGAAATCTGAGAAAATGCCTCATTAATCTTGGTGAGAATAGCGTCCTGCCCTTTTTTAATGCCTGCATTGCAAGGAACAGTTTCACTAAAGCCCTTACCCTCAGCAAATTGAATGGCAACTAGACCCTTATTAGCACGAAGCAAACCCTTGGTATTCTCTGTATTGTATGTAATAGCATCACAGGTACCCTGATTAAGCTGGGACAGTTGTGAGGGAACAGACTCAACTGGCGTAAGGTGATTTACGTGAGGAATTTCATCAATGACGGTATCTAACAGGGTATCTTTTTGTCCCAATACCGTAGCGCCATCAAAATCTGCCAATGAAGTAGCACCTACATACTGGGAATCTTCCTTTACCAGTAGGCCAAAACCACCCACAAAGTAAGGGTCAGAAAAATCAATAGCTTGCCGGCGCTCATCTGTAGCGCTCATACCAGCCATAATGATGTCTATCTGACCATTGTTGAGGGAATCAATCAAGCCAGTAAAGGACATTTTTACCGCAACAGGTTCCATGCCCAATGCTTGGGCAACCACTTTGGCAAGCTGCACATCATATCCATCGGCATAGGCGCCAGAAACATTCTGAATTGGAATAGTAGTATCGGATGCACTAGTAGCCTGCCAGTTGTAGGGGGCATAAGCAGCCTCCATACCAACGCGCAAGGTTTTGCCATCACCTAAAACAGTATTCGAAGAAGTGCTTCCTTCATTGGTGACAAGGTCTACCGTACCTTCCGCTGCAGGGCCACAGGCAGTCAAAATGGATGCGCCTGCAATGCTCAAAACCGAGATGCCAGAAAGCTTGAGGAAGTCGCGTCGCGAAAACTGGGTACGCTTGGGCTTGACCTTCTTATATAAATAAGAACTATATGGTATTTCTTCATGTGTGTTTAAGGTCATGTTGGTTCCTTCTTTCCAGCTGTTTTGAGTGACCCCTTCCGCACATACAACCGGAGGGGACCCATTCCCCTCCCCCTTGCAACTTAATGCGTGAAAGTTCCATGTGCTATAACTCAGTCTAGTCTTAAACTGAGCCAAAACTGCACGTCTTTTTTAAGAAAGAAACACCTTTGACATAAAAGCGACTGCGGATAATTGCCCCAGCAGTCGCATATTATTGATACCTTATATATTTTTATGCACTTAGATTTCCAGCGGTCATTCCATAACAAGAAACCCTAACACCTCAAAAACATTAATGTTCCCATGCACTTACAACAGGCTCTACCAAACTCGACCACGTGCCCAAAACCGCATTAGGATCCGCGTCCAAAGTAAGCTCTGCAAACTGTTGTGCTCGGAAGTTACGTAAGGCAACAGCCGCTATCATCGCGCCATTATCGCCACACACTGCCAGAGGAGGAACCGTTACATGAACACCACGTTTTCCAAATTTACGCTGGTATTCTGCGCGTAAAGAGGGGTTTGCAGCAACACCTCCACCAACGCAAAAGTCAGATACGCCTGTCTGTTCTACAGCAGCAATGGCCTTAGCTACCTGTACATCAATAACAGCTGCCTCAAACGAGGCTGCTAAATCCGGTAGATTAATGGAAATGCCAGCCTTGTTTTGATTCTCGATGTAAGTAATAACAGAGGTTTTTAGACCAGACAGAGAGAAGCGATAGTCGTGACTATGCATCATAGCGCGCGGAAAATGTATAGCTTTCTTGTTACCATGTGCTGCCAACTTGCTAATAATAGGACCACCTGGATAACCCAGACCGAGTGCCTTGGCTACCTTATCAAAAGCTTCTCCCACTGCATCATCAATGGTCGTGCCTAAGATTTCATAGTCTCCCCAAGCACGCACGTGCACCAACATGGTATTACCACCAGAAACCAAACTTGCCACAAAGGGTGGCTTCAAATCAGGAGTCTCAAACAAATTAGCAAGCAAGTGTCCTTCCAAATGATGTGCAGCAATCAAAGGAAGGTTTGCTCCGACACACAGACCCTTAGCAAAGGCAACACCCACTACAAGCGCACCAACAAGACCAGGACCTGCCGTTACACCAACAGCAGATAGATCTGCAGGCTCCAGCGTATCGCAACCAAAATGCTCGCCCGCCTGTGCCATGACCTCTTCAAAAACACCCACAATTGCCTCTACATGCTTACGAGAAGCAATCTCAGGCACCACTCCACCAAAGCGAGCATGGAAGTCAATGGAGGTAGCCACCACATTGGCGCAAATCTGTCCCTGAGCATCTATGATTGCCATTGCTGTCTCGTCACAAGAAGACTCAATGGACAAAATCAAATCACCCGCCTGAGCAAGCATCTGTTGCGTTTGCGCCGAGCGCTCGCCCGCTACAACTGGCCATGGACGAATGGATGCCTGGGGCTCGGGCGCAACTTCTCCCGCTTGTACATCTACCGATAAGGGCAGCGTAGCGCGCATGATATATGCTGCATTACCAGGGCCATAGTAGTGAGGACGAGTGCCTTCCTGCACAAAACCCAGGTGTTTATACAGCGCTAACGCAGCGTTATTATGCTCGTATACCTCCAGAGAAATGCTTTGTGCATTGAGCATATGCGCATCGTAGGCAAGACGTGCTATCAAACGTGAGGCGATTTTCTCGCGACGACGATTGGGAGCCACATCCACGGTTGCAATTTCCATGTCATCGCCTACAAGCATGCCACCTGCAACGCCAATGATTTGACCTCTATCATGAGCAATCCACCAACTACGACCAGAAGCACACAGTTCCTCTTCAAACATAGTACGTGTCCAAGGTTTATGGACGGAGTGGGCAAAACATGCTTCTTCAAGTGCAGCTACCTGGTCTACATCATTTATACTCATGGGGCGCAGTTGTAGATGCACATCAGCAAGCGCATCTGCTGTACCAGTAAGAGCAACATGGGCAGGCACTTGCATACCCAAGCGCTTACGCTCATTTTCTTCGGCATCGGAAAGCCGTGTGTAAACAGGCAACACCAAGGCAGGATCACCTGCTGCACGATCAGGTACAGCATTAGGAGCTATATATGCAAGCAGCAGGCCTTCGCTCGTAGGTCTCCACAATGCCTCATCAAGAATATTGGTAAATCCAGCTTCTTCAAACTTTGAGCGATGTTTTACAAGACCATCACCACACAGCATAAGTTCGTTGGCATAAGCCAACTCACGCAGATGCTCTATGCATACATCCGCTTTACGAACCACTTCTGTACCAAACAAACGATGTGCGCCCGCATCATCAAGCTGATAGGTACCGGGATACACCTCACCACGCATAGCATCTGCTACTACACCCAACATACCACGCACGCCAAAGCGCCAAGCAGCCCATGCAATGCCATCCAACGTGGAGCCGCCCCACAGAGGTATACCTGCTCCACATGCCAAACCCTTAGCAGTAGCAATGCCAATACGCACACCTGTAAACGAACCAGGCCCGCGTCCAACTAAGATACTATCCACTTTTGCCATGGTAAGGCCCGCAGCTGCAAGAGCCTGTTGAGCAGTGCTCACAAGCTCCACGTTTGCCTGTCGGCGACACATATGGTCTTGTTTAGAGAGCATTTGTATGGCTACATGAGGTTTTTTGACATTCTCATCCCATGCAGCAACACCGCACACCAACATATCGGACGACGTATCAAGCGCAAGGATAACCTTACGACCATCTCCTAATGCCATGCAAAACCTCTACTTAATTGTGCTGGCAAGCTGCTCTACAATGCTGCAGGCACGCTCACCTTTTGGTTCAAATCTTATGTGGCGTGCTGGCTCTTGGCCATCACGTGCTTGTTCATCGAGCCTGGTGAGAAACACGTCAAGACGCTCATCCCCCAACTCTTTAGAAAACTGCTCGCCCCACTCTATAATGCAGGGCCCATCGCCTTCCAATGCATCCCATACTCCAGCATCACCCAACTGCTCGGGATCGGACAGACGATACAAGTCAAAATGGTATAAGGGCAAATCCGTACCCTGATATATCATTTGGATGGTAAAGGTAGGACTTGTTACATCATCAGCAACACCCATACCACGTGCAATGCCTTTGGTAAGCTGGGTTTTCCCTGCACCCAAATCTCCCGTAAGTACCAGCACATCTCCAGCTTGTAACAAGCGTCCCAGCTGAGCTCCCAACGCTATGGTTTGCTCAAAGCTTGCAGACTCATAGGTCTTCTCGTCAAGCTTGGCTGGAAGTTGTATCATGCTTGCTCCTTAGGGGGATTTTGCTTAAGCCACTCACCCACACGCGTAAGATCCTCCTCCAACAAGGGTTGCCAATCTCTGTGGTAAATGGTTGCCGCTGGATGAAAAGTTGGACACACTACAAAATGTCCCTGCTGATACAGTTGTCCACGCAATGTGGTAACACCTTGCTCTGTCTTTAATACCCACTGTGAAGCAAAATTACCTAAACACACAATGACATCCGGCCAAATGGAACGCACTTGTTCCCGCAAATAAGGTGAACACGCTTGGATTTCCTCATAACGCGGATTGCGATTTGACGGTGGACGACATTTAAGCACGTTAGCAATAAAAATCTCTTCTCGCGTAAGACCTGCACAGCTTAAAAGAGCATCAAGTTGATGACCTGCTGCACCAATAAAGGGTTTGCCGCCCAAATCCTCATTACGCCCAGGAGCCTCACCAATAAACATTACACGAGCATGCGGATTACCCTCACCAAACACAATGGTATTGCGCGTGTCGCACAGGGCGCATTTACGACAATCCTGTATAA
Source organism: Atopobium fossor DSM 15642 (assembly GCF_000483125.1). GTDB lineage: Bacteria > Actinomycetota > Coriobacteriia > Coriobacteriales > Atopobiaceae > Atopobium > Atopobium fossor. The sequence continues at coordinate 60,372 of NZ_KI519553.1, read as the reverse complement.
GAGCTGCCAGTTCCTCAAGTGAAACTTCGCCAGGTTTTGGATGTGGGTGTCCTGGAATCTCCATAACGCTCATGTTCCCTTCAGCGTCCGCCAACGATGGACGCTCACGTACTGTTCGAGCCATATGCTAGACATACACCTTCTGCAAGCGCATGCCAAAGTTGCAGGTAACCTCATAGTTAATAGTATCGCGCAAAAAAGCATGATCTTCTGCTGTAATGGCTTGCTCACCATCGGTACCTAAAATGGTAACCACATCACCCACTTCTACCGGGGTATTAGGTTTATAACTACGACTGTTCACGTCCACAGCAAACATGCACTGATCCATACAGATGCGACCAACCTGTTTACAGCGCTGACCTGCTACGAGCACTTCCATCCTATTAGATAGATTGCGAGAAAGACCATCTGCATACCCCAAAGGGATGGTAGCAATCTGAATATTCTGTTTTGGAATACGATAGGTTAAACCATAACTTACGCCATCACCTACCGTAGGATAACACGTGTGTGTCACACGTGCACGAACACTCATAACTGGCTTAAGGTCCATAGTACCAACCGTTGTATCTGAGGGATGCATGCCATACAAGCCAACCCCTACACGACACATCATGTGCTGCGTTTCTGTATGGAGCATGGTAGCAGGCGTATTGTTGCAATGTATAAGGCCGTACGATAAGCCCGCCTCATCAAGCGAGTGCACTGCATCCATAAAGCGTTTGTACTGCAACTCAAAGTCCCAGCCCGTAGGTTCATCTGCTGTAGCAAAATGTGTAAAAATGCCCGCGCACTCAAGACCAGCGTGAAACTCTACATTACGGCGAAATTCCAACACATCCATGGGGCGCAAACCAATACGACTCATACCCGTATCTACTGCAATATGATATTGAGCCACCTTGCCAGCAAAAGAAGCGCTTTCTCCCAGCGCATAGGCAAACTCTTCGGTATAAACCGAAGGCATGATTTCATACGCAACAAGCGTAGGAATTGCCTCTACTGGGGGCTCGGATAATAACAAAATAGGTTCGGTGATACCACCGCGACGCAGCTCTACACCTTCATCCACCGTTGCTACTGCAAACTGATCTGCTCCTGCAGCAGACATGATTTTGGCACAGGATACCGCACCATGCCCATAGGCATCTGCTTTGACCACACACATCATCTTGACACCACGTGCAATGCGCGCCCTAAATGCACGAGTGTTATAGCGCAAGGCAGATTGATCAATCTCAATCCATGACCAGCGTGTATCGGGACATGCCCTGCTAAGCAATTTGGTCATCTCCCTTAGCAGCTGCTTGTTCATCTCTATTAAAATCCATACCTTGCGGCATTGCTGCCTGAGACTCCAGCTGATCTATTGCCAAACCTAAGCTATCGATAAGATCAGAAGCCATGACGCCACGACTACCATAGCGAGCCTCTGCCATAACCGAAGCGGTACCGTGAACTTCACATGCAAATGCACACAGTAGGGGCAAATGTGTACCTTCAGGCTTGTTATGTGCCAGCTGAGCTGCAATGACTCCGCCCAACACATCACCAGAACCAGCGGTTGCTAAAGAAGCAGGACCTGGCTTAGGAAGCACGGCGGACTCTACGCCTACGCAGGCAGTCGCACTACCCTTGGCCACAATCGTAAGTTCAGAACCACCATCAGACCATACAATACGACGAGATGCTTCGAGCGCAGAAGTAAGCGAGTCTGGCGGTGTATCGGGTAAGCCCATAAGGCGACCAAGCTCACGACGATGAGGCGTAAGCACCAGTGTAGATTGACGACGGATGAGCTCAGGGAAATTATCCAAGCGATTCTCTGTCAAACGAGCTAGACAGTTAAGTGCGTCTGCATCCATAACCAGTGGCGTCTTGGCAGAAAGTAAGCCAGAGCACAAAGAGACAGTAGCTGCTGTAACACGCATACCAGGACCAACCAACACAGCATTGGCACGACTGGCAAGCTTAACAATAATGTCTACCGCATCCTCGGAAAATGATCCGGACTCTGGGTCAAAGGGACAGGGCACTACAGGAATCTCTATCAACTGTGCTTGTACGATTGCAGCAATACAGGCAGGTACTGCTAAGGTCACATAGCCAGCACCACTACGAGCTGCTGCACGTGCAGCCAAAATTGCTGCACCAGGATAGCGAGTAGAGCCAGCAACCACCAACACGCTGCCACGAGTGTACTTATCAACAGCGCTGGTGGGATTAGAAATAATATCCAAGTAGTCACTTGTCTCGGCACGCCATGCTACAGGATCGGCTTCTAAAACAAACTTCTCGGTCTTATCGTCAAGTGGAGCAATAACAATAGCGCCGCAGGCATCGCGTCCTTCATCTGCCAAAAGGCCTGGCTTAAGTGCAAGCATGGTCACGGTTACATCAGCATATACACAAGCACCAGCAGCATGACCCGTTTGAGCAGATAAACCACTGGGAACATCCACAGATACCACAGGGATACCACTCATGTTAATGGCATCAATCCAAATATCAAACGGGGCAGAAGGCACACCATGAAAGCCAGTTCCCAACATAGCATCCAGGCAGACATCGTGCCCGAAGAGCAACTCATCAAGCTCTGCACGTGGGGGTGCTATTTTTACCAGAACGCCCGCTGCAACGGCACTACGAGCCGCTACCAGTGCTAAATCAGAACGCAGCGCCTCAGGAGCAACAGGACATACAACTGTAACGTCAAAGCCCATCTTGAGCAGGTTTTCTGCTGCAACCCAACCATCTCCACCATTGTTGCCCATGCCCACAAAAATAAGCACGGAACTTACATCCTCCATGTGGGTCACTTCTGCTGCTGCAGCAGCGCCCGCACGGTGCATGAGCTCGGACACACTAATTCCCGCACGATTGAGGTTATTCTCTACACGCTTAATGTCCTCGACATTAAGAACTGGTTGCATGGACTATCACTACTCCTTGATGAGACTATTGGTTGTAATTTGCACGCGCTCGAGCTCATCTATGACGCTGCGCGCTTCTTTAAATGAAGCTGCAAGCTGCGCTTTTGAATCGGGTTTCTCGTCTTTTTTGGGACGCACCTGGTCCGTTACCGCAACCGCATTGGCTACCGCAAGCTCATGGGTAAACGATAACGAAAGAGCAACTTCGAGTACACCATTTTGTTGGGCAATTTCCAATGCCTTATTACATAGCACCGCCACCGGCTTACCATGCGCATCGTGCGAGACACTTACGTCAGACAAGCCAATACCTTGCGAGAAGCCCGTGCCCAAAGCTTTGAGCACTGCCTCACGCGCAGCAAACCTGCACGCATAATGCTGGGCAGGACGAGCCTTGGAATTGCAATACTGCTGCTCCTGCACCGTAAACATACGTTTGGCAAGATACGGACGACGCTCAAGCGCTCGTTCCATACGCGCAATCTCAAAAATATCTACGCCAACGCCGGCTAATGCCATTGTTTTGTCACCTCTACCCTACTCGACCGTTACCGATTTAGCTAGGTTACGAGGCTTATCTACATCACAGTTGCGAGCAAGCGCGACATGCCGAGCAAGCATCTGCAAGTGAACAATAGCCACGATAGGGACAAAGAACTCCTCCTCCATAGGTGGCACCCATAAAACATGATGACAGAGTGCTGCTACATCGGTATCACCATCTGTAGCTACTGCAATACATGTTGCACCACGAGCGATAACTTCCTCAATGTTGGAAACTGTCTTATCGTGTACACGATCGCGCGGCACAATGGCTACAACTGGGAAGCCCTTCTCGAGAAGCGCAATGGGACCATGCTTCATCTCACCCGCAGCATATGCCTCTGCATGAAGGTAACTGATCTCTTTAAGCTTAAGAGCACCCTCCGCTGCCGTTGTAGCATGAACGCCACGACCAAGGAACAGGCTAGAATGTGCATTTGCAAAGGCACTGGATACAACCTTGTCCTGCCAACCGCGTTTGAGCACCTCACGGATTTGATCAGGCAACTTGGCAAGCTGAGTAAACTTGGCTTGCACCTGCTCATAACTCATAGCTCCGTTGTGATGTGCCAGATACAACGCCAACAAAATGGCAGCAACCATCTGAGCGGTATAAGCCTTAGTGGAGCATACACATACTTCAGGGCCAGCCTGAATATACAACACGCCATCGCTTTCGCGCGCAGCAGTAGAACCAATCACGTTGGTAATAGCAAATACACGCGCGCCCAAATCGCGCATCTTACGAGCAGCAGATAAGGTATCTGCTGTTTCTCCAGACTGAGAAATAATGACACACAGCGTATGGTCTGTTACCAAAGCATCTTGGTAAATAAACTCAGAAGCGGTTTCTACCACCACAGGAACTTTTGCCCAAGCCTCAATAACAGTACGAGCGATAAGGCCTACGTGGTAGCTCGTACCACAAGCAATAACGTAGATACGGTCAATGGCTGCTATGTCCTCGTTGGACATTTTGAGTTCATCCAACTTAATGCCTGTAGCGGTTAGACGACCACACAATAAACGCTCTAGAGCCTCGGGCTGCTCGGCAATTTCTTTTGCCATAAAATCTGGATAGCCACCCAGTGTAGCGGCAGAAGCCTCCCAATCAATGGCATAGGTATTGGGCTTGGGAACAAGTGAACCTTCCGAAGTAATAACGCTCACGCTACCATTTTTTGAAAGTCGAGCAAGTTGTTTGTCGTCCAGCTGAATAACCTTAGAAGCTTTACCAGCCAGAGCGGACACATCAGATGCTGCATACACGCCGTCTTGTGCTTGCGCAATGATTAGCGGTGAGCGATTACGAGCCACCACCAGCTCATTGGGAGTATCTGCACACAAAACAGCTAGAGCCCAAGAACCCTCAAGACGGCCCGTTGCAATGCGCACAGCCTCCAGCAAGTCTCCTTGAGCAGGACCAGTCAAAGACTCCTCTACCAGATGGGCTACCACCTCGGAGTCTGTATCGGACGCAAAGCTATGGCCTGTGCAAAGCAACTCTTCTTTAAGGGTGCGGTAATTCTCGATAATGCCATTGTGAACAATGGCAACACGACCCGAGCAATCCAAATGGGGGTGGGAGTTTTTATCCGAAGGAGCACCATGAGTAGCCCAGCGCGTGTGAGCAATACCACTGGTGCCAAGCAGGTTTGCGGTAGAGCAGCGCTGGGCCAATACGGATACACGCCCCGCGCACTTTACTCCATGCAGGCCACCATCGTTGGACAATACCTCCACACCCGCTGAATCGTACCCACGATATTCAAGGGCAGCAAGGCCCTGCAATAAGAAAGGCGCTGCTTGCTTAGTTCCAATGTAACCAACAATTCCGCACATAGCTGTCCTAACGTCTTATGCCTTAAAGGGCTCAAGAGCTGCAATAACAAGAGCATTTGCCTCACGACAGAGCTTCTCGTCTGGGGCTTCTGCAAGCACGCGCACCAAAGGCTCTGTGCCCGATGCTCGCACCAACACACGACCATTGCCCTCGAGGAACTTCTCGGCAGCTTCTACAGCAGCCTTAACCTCAGCGGCTCCCATGGCAGCCTGTTTATCTATAACACGAATATTGTCCAACTGCTGGGGATAAAGCATGACGGGACGAACCAGCTCGGACAAGGTCTCGCGCTCCGCACGAATGACTTCCATCACACGCAGGCTAGTCATAATGCCGTCCCCCGTGTTCTCTATATCACCAAAAATAACGTGACCAGATTGCTCACCACCAAGGGAATAGCCATTGGCGCGCATGCAGGCAAAGACGTTTTTATCGCCCACATCGGTCTTCTCGTAAGCAACCTTAGCCACATCCAATGCCTTAAACAGACCAAAGTTTGACATAACAGTGGGAACAACAGTGCCGCCAGCCAAGCGACCATGCTTGTTAAGGTATTTGGCACACACATACAAAATGAGGTCACCATCTACCACGCGGCCACGATCATCCACCGCAATGCAGCGATCAGCATCTCCATCATAGGCAAAGCCCACGTCTAGACCCTGCTCTACTACATGGCGTTGAAGTACCTCAATATGAGTAGAGCCAGCATCCACATTGATATTAAAACCATTGGGTGAATTGTTAATAACGCGCACATCTGCACCAAGGGCATCAAATACGGGCTTAGCAACGCTTGAGGCGGCACCATTTGCACAGTCCAAACCAACCTTGACACCCTGAAGGGAGAAGTTAGCACTTGCAATAAGGTGGGCAATATAGCGATTACGACCTTGCATGTAGTCCACGGTACAACCAATGGCATTACCCGTAGCTAGAGGAACCTCAAACTTGTGGTCAATATAATCCTCAACCTGCTGTAAGACGTCTTCTTCCATCTTATAGCCGTCATTATTTACCAGCTTAATGCCATTATCGGTGTACGGATTATGACTAGCAGTAATCATAACGCCGCAGTCAAAATTGCCATCCACAACCTCGTAGCTTACGCCAGGTGTAGGAATAACATGCAGCATATAGGCATCGGCACCAGAAGCAACCAAGCCTGCAGTAAGAGCCGATTCAAACATATAACTGGAGCGACGAGTGTCCTTACCAATAAGTACACGAGCTTTGCGCTCCTGTTTAGCACCATAATACCAGCCAATAAAACGACCAATTTGGTAGGCGTGATCTACGTTAAGACCTTCATTGGCCTTACCCCTAAATCCATCAGTCCCAAAATACTTCATTTTGTCTCCCGTTCTTTTTGGCTTGTACTATGGTAACCCAATAAAAAAGAGGTTTGTCACTAGGACAAACCTCTTCAAAGAATCTGAAGTAAATACCAGATTAACGCTTAGAGAACTGAGGACGCTTACGAGCCTTCTTCAGACCGTACTTCTTGCGCTCAACAGCACGTGCATCACGCGTAAGGAAGCCTGCCTTCTTAAGCTCTGGGCGGTACTCACCAGCATTGAGAAGAGCGCGAGCAATACCCAAACGAAGAGCACCAGACTGACCGTTGATGCCGCCGCCATCGCAAAGAGCAATAACGTCAAAAGCATTTACGGTATCGGTGACCTTAAAAGGTGCAAGTGCGTTGTCCACAAGCTGCTGACGACCAAAATAGTCCAGAGCTTCACGACCGTTAATGGTAACCTTGCCGGTGCCGGGAACGAGGCGTACGCGAGCAACAGCCTCCTTACGACGGCCAGTGCCGGTGTATACAGCGGTAGTATCAGCCATCGGTTATGCCTCCAAATCAATCTTGGTAGGGTTCTGGGCGGTATGGGGATGCTCGGAACCAGCGTATACATGAAGCTTGCGATACTGCTGAGCACCAAGACGGGTCTTGGGGAGCATGCCCTTGATTGCGTGCTCTACCACACGCTCGGGGTGCTTCTCCATAGCCACCTTAAAAGACTCGGTCTTAAGGCCACCAAGGAAACCAGAGTAGCGCCAATAAGACTTGTGCTCTGCCTTAACGCCAGTAAGAACTACCTTATCGGCATTGATGACTACTACATAATCGCCAGTGTCGGTGTGAGGGGTGTACTGAGGCTTGTTCTTGCCACGCAGGATCATTGCAACCTGAGTAGCAAGGCGGCCCAGCGTAGCACCTTCAGCATCGACGAGCACCCAATTGCGCTCGACTTCGCCAGCCTTGGCGTAATGAGTCGACTTGTTCACTTGACTCCTCCAACATACGGATACGTAGTTGTTCCTGGACGAACAACTGCTGCTAATTCTTTTACAGAGATTACGGGGCTCTACAAAAATAGCTTTAAAAGTATACACCACACAAAAATAAAGGTCACGTCCTTCATAGGCTTTCTGAGCTAAACACGCAACAATCACGTAATTTTCACGCAGAGAAGCCCATGGCACAGACATAAGGTAGACGCTCGGTATAATAGAGCGGCTTAATACGTATAAGGAGCAGCATGATTACACTTAAGACAGTAAGCGTAGACGAGCTAGAATCCGCAGCACAGAGCTGCAATTTTATACTTCCCATAGAACAAACTGCCGTATGGGCAAGCTATCAGGCAACCATTGAAGGCCGCAGACCTTGGGGTTGTTTTATTATTCAACAAGACAACAAACCTCTTGCTTTTATTTCTCTCATTGATTTTGAAACTCATGGTTATCACTATCTGCGCTCCATGCATGGGCCCGCATGGCTTGAGCATCCCAGCCAAGAATTGGAAACAGAAGTACTAGAAACACTAGCTGAACAGCTCAAACAAACAGATAAAAACCTGGTATTTATGCGCATAGATACCTGGTATGACAACCTAGCCGTTCCTGTATTGAGTACCGTTCCCTATAATCAGACCGTCATCATCCCTCTAGAAGGCGGCGACGAAGAGATTCTTAAGCGTATGAAGAGCCGTGGTCGTCGTGATGTCCGCAAGGCACTGCGTGAGTGCCCCGCAACATGTGCGGATGAAACCAAACGCGCTTACGAGGATTTTAGTGAGTACTATGAGGTTATGGTAGATACGGGCAAGCGTGATGGTTTTGTCCCTGCACCTCTGTCTGACTACACCGACATGCTTGATGCCTTGGGCACAGACCACTGTCGTGTATTTGCTGCACGCATAGAAGATCGCGTAGTAGGATGGTCTATTGTTACCGTAAATGGACCATTTGCTGTACGCTACTATGCTGGCATGCGTTCTGAAGTTATGCGTATGCATGTTACCGATAAACTCTTGTATTCCGAGTGCTGCATGCTTGGTGCCATGGGCATCACACACTACGACCTCATGGGCATAGGAAGCGACTTTGCACCATCGCTCAAGGGTCTTAATGAATTTAAGACCAAATTTACAAATGAGATTACCCCTGTCGCGGCAGGTAGAGATGTTCCTCTACGCACTATGTATTACAAGACGCTTACCACAGCTAAAAAGATTCGTGGGGCATTACGAAAATAACAAAATACAAGCGTGTATTACTCCAGCGGAGTGTTAAGAAGCTTGGCAAGTGCCGTAATATAAATTGCAAGCGCCCGCTTAAGCGAAGATTCCTTAATTGCTTCATGAGGACCATGAATAGAACCTACCCACTCAGGTTGGTCAACACTCGAATCCTCTTCGGGACCAAAAGCTACGGCATAGGGAAAATGCTTTGCATACGTTCCGCCACCTAGAGTTACTGGCTTTTTACGCTCTCCTGTCCACTGCGCATAACTATCAAGAAGTATCTGAAGCTCGAAGCTTTGCGGGTCTACATATACATATTTGCCACGACGAACCTCTTCAAATTCCAAACCATACTGAGCACACACCTTTTGGAGTTGAGCGCAAATAGCATCCGGTGTTGTAGATTTGGGATAGCGACTATCCACGGTTTGAATCAGCTTGCCATATTGGGTATGCATAACACCACTCACAATAGTAAGCGGATCAAAAATATCATCCATTGCATCTATGCCCAAGAGTGAACCATCCCAGGCATTGTGCATAAGCTGCTGAAACTCCAACCAACTTTTCTCGGAAGGAGAGAAGATACCATTATCCAGCAGATACTGAACAAGAATGCCAATGGCACTACAGGTTCCCTCGGGCATAGCAGCATGTCCACCAATACCTTCCACAACAAGCCGCACCAAACCATCACCCTCAGAACAAACAGTAACACCATTCATGGCCGATAAACCCTTTGGAGTGGCACGAACAACTGCCTCTGCATGAGCTGCCACCGCATTACGGACTGTGCCCGCCTCAATAGATACAATGCGACCGTCTGTCTGTAAAGGAAAGGAAATCAGCGCATTATACGAGCCTTTCTCGCCACAGACAACTGGCCAAGAGGAGTCTGGGGTAAACAAAAAGTCTGGCGCCTCGTGCTTTGTTTGGTAATATCGAGCATCTGCCATACCCGTTTCTTCATTACCACCCAACAATATGCGCAAGGTATGAATTGGTGCAAACTGGGGCTGCGTAAAGAAATGTGCAACCCAAAGTGTAAGGATTGCAGGTCCTTTATCATCTAAGACACCACGACCCACCAGGTAACCTTCACGACGCTGCATGACAAAAGGGTCAGTATCCCAACCAGGCCCAGCGGGCACAACATCAAGATGTGCAATAGTAGCAATTTGCTTACGCCGACAAACACCATGACTATCGTTAGAAGTATTCGATGCTAATGAAGCAGTAGGCAGATCCGCAAATACTAAATAGCCATCACAGGAATAAGCTTCAAGTCCTAAACGCGCTGCAATATTCATACCGCAGTTGAGCGCCTGATTAACTGCCTCACCAAAGGGTTTATCGTCAGACTTAGTGGCAGGATCCTCCGTACTTGGAATAGAGACAACCTGCGCAATATCTGCAACAATCTGTTCCCAGTGTTTGTCAATAAACGCCTCCACTTCCTCATGTGTAGGCTGATTTGGAAACATGTAGGTTGTTGTATTTTGAGGCAAAGACATACTATTTCTCCAAACCAAGAAGATTCATAAGTTTTGGATACATAATTCCTGGTGTAACAGGCTCTCCAGAAGAAAGAGTGGAATACAGGTACGAAAAAATCGTATTTTTATCGTCCTGATTTTTACTGGCGAGCACAATTAAAATCAAGGTAATATCCTCATCCTGAGTAGACACAGCTGTTGTGGGACAAATCGCAAATAGCCTAAAGCTGTTAGATGGCACATGAGTCACACAATGTGGCACCGCCACTCCATTAAAAATAAGACGCTCGCCCTGGCGCTCGCGTGCTAAAGTAGCGGCAGCCTCTTCTGCAGTCATACAACTTCTTTGAACAAACACATTAAGACCTAAAGAGAGAATTTCTGTATAACTGGATTCAGTTACTGACAAGGCTACATAATTTTCCGCTGGCAACATAGTAGACAAGGTCTTCTTATATGACGCATACAGCACGCTACGCTGTAAGTAGGCAATGTCTTTATCTCGTAAAATGCCACGACAACTTAAATTCCATGGAAGTGCTTCCGCATCAGAACCAGAAAAAACTTCATCTTTAATAAGAAGATCAAAGTGCTGTGTCTGGTACTTATCCATTGCGGCAATAACACTGTCTACCGAAACAATATTGGTATCGCCAATGGCTTGCTCGAGCAAGGTACGATTTACGGTATCCAATGACTTACGAGCACTGAGTAACAAAATGCTAGTTGGTGCCACATCAGAGCGCGATGCAGTACCAATCACATACAGCGCGCACAGCTCTGGCTCTAACAGTAAACCTGGGTGCATAAGTTCAATGCGTGAACAATAGATACGCGCAAAGTCAAACTCAAAAGGATGCGCAATATGCAACTCTTCGGTCTGAGCACGAAACTCATCATCCATAATTGTGGGGAAAATAGAAGCGCGAGCGATATGGTCAAAAATTAAATTAGGTAGGTTGGCGCTCATGCCTTGAACGCCATGCTGATTAAGCAGGTCTGCAGCAAGCCCCATAAGCTCATAACGTTTATCTACCAACCACTTGTATGTCTGCACCTTCTCGTCGATAAATGATTGCAACGCACTACGATATAAACTAATAGATGCAGGCGTTTTCTGCACAAAACAGGCTGTGGCAATAGCAGCATTGATTTGTATTTTTGCCTGTACGCCAGAAAGCCAAGGCTCAAGCTTTGTATGATACTCATCTACTTCTGGGGCCAACGAGCCCAAAGCGGTAAGACCTGCATTAGCTAAAAATTCGACCTCATCCTTAATGGCTCTATTTTGAGCGCAAAGAGCAGCGAGAAGATCTACTGGTCCAAGTTTATAAAAAACCATATCCAGTCTACGACCAACGCGTGAAGTAATATGCAAAATATCCCGATAGGACATATTAAGTTTATCTATCGACTTTCGCACCGTAGATAGTGGTAATGAGGTAAGTTCCGATAGCTCTCCCACCGTAATTGAGGATGAGGTTAATATTGCCAGCAAAACTTCGGTAGTCTCATCGTAGGTATTTTGTACAAGTGTGTGTAACGCACGCTGCGAATCAACGCGCAAGCGGTAATTAAGCCCTGACTCAATTTGACCTGCGCCACATGATTCTAAAAGAGAATTCAATCGCGTAACATCACGCAATACGGTTCGACGAGAAACGCCCAGTTCATCTGCTAGCTGTTGACCAGTTGCTGGGCTTTTTTGCAAAAGCTGAATGAGCTTCTTTTCTCGACCATTTAATCTCATAGACTCTGCACGCCCTTGAGCAAACCCATAAGTCCAAGTTCAACCTTAGATTTTGGGCAGGCAATACACATACGCATAAAACGGTCATCTCCATAGGTTGCGCCGCTCATAATGCCTACGCGTCCATACTTTACGCAGGCCTGCTGCAATTGCTGTGAGCTTACACCCAGGCCAGAAATATTCATCCAGGCCAAATAGGTTCCCTGCGGAATATCAAATGCTATTTGCTTGATATTGCAATCGAGAAAGTCTTTGATAAGCTGCATATTTAAGCGGGTGTGTTCTGCCAAGCCATCAGCATAATAATCACACCTGGTATAAGCTGCCATCTGTGCGTACATACCCATAATACTTGCACTTGAGAGTGCATTGCGTTGCTTAAGCTCAACCAAAAACTCGTTACGAACGCTCTCCTCCGGAATGCATACGTACGAACCTATGAGCCCCGCCGTATTAAATGTTTTGGAACTGGAGCATGCTAGTGCAACACCAGTAGTAGCAATTTCCGTAATTGGAGTGTAGGGCGTCTCACCCAAGATGATATCGCGATGAATATCATCCGAAATAATAAAGGTGTTGGTTTGCTGAGCAACTTCCACAATATCCGTAAGCTCCTGACGTGAAAACACTTTACCAGTAGGATTATGCGGATTTGTTAACAAAAGCAGCTTTGCCTGAGGCTTCTCACAAGCCAAACGGAGTTCATTGAGATTAAACGCATAGTCATCATGTGCAGCAGGCATATACACGGGAAGAATTTCTCGATTATTTGCTTGAATAGCACCATAAAAGCCGTCATACATAGGGGTAAATGTAACCACTGCATCCCCCGGACGGGAGAACATACGAATCAGCGTTGCCACAGAATAGATAACACTTGGACTATACACAATCCAATCTTGATCTATAGTTGCGCCTCCACGGCGGTTAAACCACTGTACAATAGGCTGCTTAAAGTCATTATGATTCCAGCGAGTATAACCAAATACGGGATGCGCCAAACGTTGTTGTAATGCTTTAATTATGGGAGCTGGCACCTCAAAATCAGAATCTGAAATTGAGAAGGGCACCACATCATTAGTACCAAAGCGGTCCTCTCTGTAATCCCACTGTGTACTGTAGCTACCACGACGATCGACAAGGGCATCAAAGTCGTAAGGTGACATATCTTGCTGCATGACACAACCTTCTCAATACAAGTATGTCTAGTCATTATTAATATTAATAATGACTAGACAGCTCCCCATGATAAAATGCGCCCATGAAAAGTATCTCACAGGCGCACGGCTCATACATGCTTAAGCGTTGTTCTTCTGATCGCGCTTTTTCATCCAAGCGGACTTAAAAACAATAATGAACGCGACGTTAAGAGCAAGACCAGCAAAAAATACAAAGTAGTACTGTGGTGCAGGTGTGATAAGCCCCAGAAGAGGATCAAATACACCAATGCCAGGGGCCATACGCTGGATACCCAGCGCCATAGATAGGGCACCCGCAATACCACCAGCTAAAACATTGGCAGAAATCATGGGTAGCGGAGCTGCTAAAGCATAAGGAATTGCAGGTTCGGTTGCGGTAGTTGCGCCAACAATTAGAGCAGGCCAAGCAGCATCACGCTCTGCCTCGGTGAACAAGGCAGGCTTAATCCATGTAGCAATAGCCGCAGCTACGGGAGGAAGCAAGGTTACTACACCAACAATTCCGTACCACTCATATACACCAGAGGCTACAAGTGAGAAGGAGAAGAACCAAGCCGCCTTGTTAACAGGACCACCCATATCAAAGGCCAGCATAGCGCCAACAAGAAACGCGGCAAACAGACGTGCACTCTCTGGAACGCTTTGCAGCATGGTTACTAGGCCATTCATCATGCCAGCAGCAATAGGACCTAATACGTAGTACGTCAAAATGCCAAAGATAAGCAATGCAGTAAAAGGAATAACCAAGAATCCCATAAGGCCTTGCATGTTTTTAGGCAGCTTAATACCCTTCATGGCTTTGGCGTAGTAGCCTATCAAAAGACCAATGGCAACAGCGCCAATGAAGCCTGCATTTGCAGGTGTACCTAAAAGATCAGAGCGGTTAGCCAGATAAGAGCAGATAAATGCAGGTGCCAAAGCAGGCTTACCACCAATAGATTGAGCAATATAGCCTCCCATTACAGGAACCATAAATGAGAAACCCAATCCACCAATGGTATTAAGCACCCAGGCTAAAGATGCAACGGTACCAGCCTCCACATTGGGCTCTACATTGGGGGCACCAAACTGAGCCATAATGGAACCAATAGCCATAAGCAAGCCGCCACCAATAACAAAAGGTAAAGCAGCTGATACACCGGCCATAAGATGGGACATGAGACCACCAATAGAGGCCTCTTTAGCAACACGGCCACCCAAATCTACAACAGTGGAACGATACACATGAGCTTGTGTCTCTAGATTAGACACAATCGAATCCATATCCTTGAGTGCCTTTGATACAGGAACCTCTACGATTTTCTTACCGTCAAAACGAACGCGATCATCGTCAGTCATGCCTTTACCCAGTGCAAGAATTACATAATCAGCACTCTTGATTTGCTCTGCTGTAAGAGCATCCTCAATACCGTTTGCACCCTGTGTTTCAACATGAACCTCGTATCCCAGCGCCTCGCCCTTTGTCTTAATTGCTTCCGCAACCATGTAGGTATGAGCAATACCTGCAGGACAATTGGTTACTGCAACAATTGACTTAGACATAGGACCCCCTCTCGTTAATGCTATGGTTACCAGCTTCCTTATTGCTGGATTTACCTACTAAAACAATATTTTTACTACGCCTCACTATCTGTAAGTGCATTAGTAATAAGTTCAAAAACCTCATCCATAGAACCATCTCTAAGCACTTGAACAAACTCTTCGTGCACTAATTTTCGACTCAAAGACGACAAAAGCTTGAGGTGTGTAGCGTTCTCCCCCTGTGGAACCAATAAAGAAATCACTGTGTCCACTGGTTTATCGTCAATAGCAACCCAATTGATAGGTTTTTTGAGTTTGGCAAATAAAACTGCTGCGTTGAAAACACTCGTAGACTTAGCGTGGGGAATAGCAAGTCCTCCACCAAAGCCAGTACTTGACTCGTCTTCACGTTCAATATAGTCAGACACAATCGCCTGTACGTTGTTGGTAATTCCCAATTGCTGAGCATGTTCAGCCAGCACTTTAAAGACCTCTGACTGATTGGCTACATCCAATGTCCCCAAGATGTGGTCTT
This sequence comes from Atopobium fossor DSM 15642, assembly GCF_000483125.1. GTDB lineage: Bacteria > Actinomycetota > Coriobacteriia > Coriobacteriales > Atopobiaceae > Atopobium > Atopobium fossor. Next base: position 45,016 of record NZ_KI519553.1, on the reverse strand, counting down.
TGGAAAAGAGTGTCATGACTGTTTTTTGCCTTTCTAAAGCTGCAAACAAGTAGATAGCTCCTATGAACTCAGTATTAAATGCACGAGACAAAAAGTTAAGAATAGAATTGTCACAACTGCTGTGACAGGTTATTTCATCTGGGCTTTATTTCTAGACTATTCAAAAATTATTTTTGACCACATTCGAAGAAGCTCGAATCTAGGGATGATATTGAGTATGATATTGAGTATGATATTGAGTATGATATTTTGAGAGAGTCGATATGAAAAACTATCAGCCACCGTACTCCATCACACCCAACATGATGATGCTTGCAACTTCCATTAGCGAGAAGGTCGGCAAACTCGAAATATATCAAAGCTTACACACGCATCCTCATCTGCGTAAAAACAACCGCATTAAATCAATTCATTCCTCTTTGACCATTGAGGCTAACTCTCTTACTATTGACCAGGTTAAAGATGTTATTGCTGGCAATCTTGTCCTTGGGCCAGCGCGGGAAATTCAAGAAGTTAAGAATGCTTATGCTGCCTATGAGCTTATTAATTCCTACAACCCCTACTCATTGCACGATCTAAAAAAGGCACATAGCTTGATGGCTCAGAATCTTCAATCTGATGCTGGAAAGTTCCGTATGGGCAATGAAGGAGTTTTTAATGGTGATACCTGCATTTTTATGGCACCACAACCACACTTTGTTCCTCAACTTATGGAGCAACTATTTACTTGGATGAGTAACAATAAAGACATCGTTCACCCTCTTATTATGGCGTCCATCTTTCATTATGAATTTGTTTTTATTCATCCCTTTTCCGATGGTAATGGGCGAATTGCTCGTTTGTGGCATACCGTACTTCTCAATAATTGGAACTCTTTTTTTGAATATTTACCTCTTGAGAGCCAGATTGCTAAATTTCAAACTGAATACTATGACGCAATTGCACAATGTCATGTACACGGATCATCAGATGTATTTATTGAATTTATGCTGCAGCAAATTAATGACATCTTGCAGGAACTTCTTACACAAAGCAGCCGCATTACTACATCATTACCCAAACAGGTTTCTACCCTGCTTCAAGTGATGGAGTACGGGGTTTCTTATAGTCCCACGCAGCTTATGGAACTTGTACATGTAAAGGCAAGAAATACCTTAAGAATGAGCTATTTAAACCCCGCACTTAAACTTGGTCTTATTGCCCCAACTATTCCTGATAAGCCAAAAAGCAAAAACCAGCGCTACATTAAACAGTAACGCTGGTTTATACGCATGTGCTGTATTTAAAACCGTCAGCCCACAATCTTATAGATCATCTATGAGAGCTGTAGACTTAGCATATGCCGTAGAACGCGCTTCAAAGAAGTCCGTCTTTACCATGTTTGCACTGGAATACTGAGAAACCCATTCCATGCCCTCGGGCTCGCCAGACACATCATCAAACAACTGGCCATAGCCCAAACCGCTCCAGCGTAGATTACCTAGATAGCGAATATACTCCTCTACCATATCACCCGTCAGGCCAGGGATCTTATCGCCAATGACATAGCGACCCCAAGCAATCTCTTGACGCACACCTTCTAGCAACATTGCACGCAGCTCCTCAATGGATTGCTCATCAAATAACTGAGGTTCCTCTCGCTGAAGCTCAGAAATAATATTGCGGAATAACCACAAGTGTGTATTCTCGTCACGATTGATGTAGCGTATTTCTTGAGCACTACCAGGCATTTTTCCATTACGTGCCAAGTTATAAAAGAACATAAAGCCGGAATAAAAGTACACACCCTCAAGAATATAATTGGCCATACATACGCGCAGTAGTGCGCGGGGACTTTGCTTTGCCAAAAACTCGTTGTACAGATCTCCAATAAAGGTATTACGAGCTAACAAATGCTCATCATCGCGCCACTGATACAAAATCTCATTGCGCTTCTCGGGAGAACAAATGGTATCCAACATATACGAGTAGCTCTGCGAGTGAACACACTCTTGAAATGTTTGAATACCCAAGCATAAGTTGACCTCATTAGCCGTAATATAGCTACTTACGTTGGGGAGATTAGCACTTTGCAGACTATCGAGAAACACAAGGAAGCTGAGGATTTTATCGTAAGCGGTCCGCTCTGCCTCGGATAGCAAAGGATAATCCTTGATGTCCTGAGCAAGATTAATCTCCTCGGGAACCCAAAAGTTATTCATAGCATTGCGATACCAATTGCTTACCCATTGATAGCGCATGTTGTTAAAGTCGTTCAGATTGGTAGTATTGCCACCAATCATGCGGCGATCACGCACATCAATGTCACCCTGCGGATTAAATAGTGGCTTACGTTCCAACCTGATGTTTTTATCAACAGTCATGCTCTCTCCGATTCGTAGACTGTAGTATTCACAATTACATGCTTGTATAAAAGGGCTGCCGTCCTTGCTTTACGATGCGCAGCTCTCGCACTCCTCCACCTCTAAAGATTTGGAGCGCACATAATAAATAGTCTTTACACCGCGGGCCCAGGCATCAAGGTATAAGTCCAATACCTGGCGCATGGTGAACTCGTTGGTAATGTATAAGTTCATGGATTGAGCCTGATCTATATGACGCTGACGCACTGCTGCGGCACGAATAGACCAGTGCTGATCAATGGCATGAGCAGCCTTGTAGTACCAATACGTTGCCGGGGAAAGCTCGGGTGCAATACGTGGCAGCATCATGCCTTTTTTCTCTTCCAAGAAAAATGCTTGCATAATGGGGTCAAGACCAGCCGTTGTACCTGCGAGAATAGACGTAGAGCTTGTGGGAGCAATAGCAAGTAGATAGGCATTACGCATACCGTTAGTGGCCACCTTAGTACGAAGTTCATCCCATTGGACACCCACGTAGTTGCGCTTCTCAAAATAAGAACCCGTCTGCCAGTCAGAACCCTCAAATTTGCCATATGAACCACGCTCGGCAGCCAAATCACAAGAAGCTTCAATAGCAAAACGATTGATGTCCTCAAAGAGTTGATCCACAAACGCTAGATGTTCCTCGCTCTCCCAGCGGATAGCGCGTTTAGCCAGCATATGGTGGTAGCCACTTACTCCCAAGCCTATGGAACGATATGTACGATTAGTAATTTTGGCATACGGTAATGCATAGAAGTTAAGATCAATAACATTGTCCAATGCACGAACCACAGTATGAGTAAGCTCACGTAAGTGTTGTGTATCATCCAAATCGATGTTGCCCAAAGATAAGCTGGCCAGGTTACATACCACAAAATCACCCGGACGAACCGTAGTAACCACCACCGTATCGCCCTCGCTGGTAATAATCTCGCGCGAGACTGTCTCCATAGAAGAGGTATTTTGAGCAATCTCTGTACACAGATTAGAACAATAAATAATACCTGCCTGGGGATTGGGATTAGCTCGATTAACCGTGTCGCGCATAAAGGCAAAAGGAGTGCCCGTCTCCACTGCAGAGCGAATAATCAAACGTACAATCTCACGAATGGGCATGCTGCGCTTAGCAATACGTGAATCTGCCACACACTCCAGATAACGATGCTCCCACTCCTCACCAAAGTAGTCTTCCAACGCATAGCCCTTAATGGTGAGAATATCGTGCGGGTCCATAAGGTGCCACTCTTGAGACATATCCTCTTGAGCCAGCTTCCAAAATAGATCTGGATAGCACACAGCGGGAAATACGTCATGCGCCTTCATGCGGTCGTCACCATTATTGGTACGAATCTGCAAAAACTCTGGTAGGTCACGATGCCAGGCATCCAAATACACAGCCACTGCACCAGCGCGCATACCAAGTTGGTCTACAGCAACCGCCGTATCATTAATAACGCGAATCCAGCGGATAACCCCACCCGCAACACCGGTAAAGCCTCGAATGCTGCCGCCGGAAGCACGGACTTTGCCCAGGTACATACCCATACCACCACCAAATTTGGATACTTGAGAGAAGTTATCTATAGAACGATAAATACCCTCAAGGGAATCTGGCACGGTATCAATAAAGCAACTGGAAAGCTGATGATGAGGCTTACGGGCGTTAGAAAGCGTAGGAGTTGCCATGGTAACTTCCAGCTTACTGAGCATATTGTAAAAGTTGGCCACCCAAGACAAACGAACATCGCGCTTCTCTTTCATGGCCAGGTGCAGCGCAACCCCCAAGAACATTTCCTGTGGTGTCTCCAAAATTTCGCCCTCATGAGAGTGGATAACATAGCGACGCAACACCAAATCTAAACCAGCATAATCAAACAGCTTGTCCCTAGAATTATCCAGAAGCTTTTGTGCCTGCAAGATTTCCTCGCGACTATAGTTTTCCAGAATGTAGCCACCATACAAATTTGCATCTGTAAGCAGCTGAATCTTGTCATACAAGTTAGAAATGCCACGAGCCTCTACCGTTTGTGCAATAGCTTTATGAGCAGCAAATGCCATGATGCGCGCGGCAATGTAGCTCCACTGGGGAGCTTCACGATCACACAACTCTGCTGCCGCACGTGCAAGGGTATCCAAACGCTGAGCAATATCCATCTCTGGCTTAACTAAACCTTCAAAGCGAGAAGTCCAGATATCCAGAGGGTATATTTCCTGCTCAAAGTCCTTCTCGATATCCAGCAAGACGGGAAGTAGATCCTCATCTCCCGCAAGGCGGATAAGCTCCAAACGCTGGGAGCGCAACTCGGAACGTTTAGAACGATAGAGGATGTAGCTTTTTGCCTGTGCAAAATGACCAGCACGCATAAGCACTTCTTCAACTAAATCCTGAACAAGCTCTACCGTTGGCTCATCAGGATTTGTTGACTGTGCTACACGAGTCTCCACTTGAGCTAGCAGCTGCTTGAGCTCTGCCTGACTAACGTGCTCAGATGTAGCTGTAAAAACCTTTTGCATAGCGCGAATGATTTTTTGACCATCGTATTGCTCAGTTGCGCCGCTGCGTTTAACAATGTTCATGTAGACCTCAGACGTAGTATGAGTAGAATATATTGTGGTTGAAGCTCTATAAACATACCAGATATTGTGGTTGAGTGTGACCTAAATGTTAGAACAAAACCAACATTTATTTTTGCGGCTTTTTTAGTTTTACGTATACTTGCACATAAGCGCATAATGATGCGTAGATAATGAATAAAAACAAGATGAAACGCATCCATAAACGTAGAATATCTACGCATTTTTAGCACAACAATCGTACCGAGGTTTTTATGCACAATCCAAAACATGCAACTATACAACCAACGGCTCGCCCTTCTGCGGCACGAGATATTAAGAGGACTAGCTCCTCTGAACAAGCGATTTTTGAAAGGGCGCTCAATCATAGTAATGGACTTCTGTTTACTGCTATTTTAACTACGTTTACCCTCGTGTTTTTCTGTTTACTTTGGCGCAATCACTTTTCAACCGATTCATACCAACTTATAGATTACATTGCCCCCTATTGGCATCTCTCACTTGGTCGTTATACCAACTTTGCCATTTTTTATGCAACCGATACGTTGGGCATTAGCGTCATCCTATGCCAGCGTGCACTTATTCCTTTTTGGATCCTTGGCTGTGCAATCGCAACGTATGTGGTTACGCTCACATTTTATGGCCTCTGCAAACCCGCCACCACCAAATCCGGCGAGCTTGGTCTTAAGCTTTTGCTTGCCGTCGTATCATCTTTGAGTTGGCTTAATGTATTTCATACAGATCTTATTCTCTTCCCAGAAGTTGCTTTGCCAACCGCAGTGGGAATTGTTACCCTGGGCTTCTCGGTCAAGCTATTTTTTGCTCGTAGCATAGCTTCAAAGCTTGGATCAGTCGTTTTACTCATTATTGCACTGGGCTCATACCAGAGCTTTGTTGGTATCTATGTAACGCTTGTACTCTTTGGTAGCTTTGCTCAATACCTTGCCGAGAAAGACGATGAGGCTGCCATTAAGCGTGGCATCACTGCCTGCGTAAGTGCTGGAATTGGTGCAGTTTTTAATATTGCAGCCGTCAAAATACTACTCAGCCTAAACATTATTGGTGATTCTGGACGTGGTGCAGACCTATCGCCCTTAAACATCCTCAAGAACTTGCTTGCGCTCATTGCATATCAAGTAAAGCTGTATTGGAATGTGGATGGTCTTTTTGCCCCTGGTGCACTTTTACTTTTTATGATCGTACTTATCCTATGCGTAGTACGCATTTTACGTGGCACTTCTCGTCAGACAAAAAATTTGTTTGCTGTAACGACCGTACTATCGTATCTGGCAGCATTTGCGCCACATCTTATTGAGTCTCATATTTTTCTGACACCACGCAGCAACATAGCTGTTTGGTCATTTATTGCTGGGCTCTCATTGCTTGTGTTGGTAACTTGGCACAATGAGGACACCTTGCAAAGCAACTACCTGCTGAGCTTGCCTACCATTCTTAAGACTGCTCTCATGGCGCTTTTGATACTCACTTCCCTAACCATTCAGGACATTGTTCAGGACGTGTACATTTCCAACGAGGCTGACCGCACACAAGCTCTGGCTATTGGCGCTGCCATCCGCAACTATGAGAATCAAAGTGGTATCCAGGTCACCCAAATTGGTCTGACTGAGGATAAAAACCCAACCGGCTTCTTTTCTGAGGTACGCTATGGCAACTATGAGTTGGGTGCTAGGATTTTAACCGTTCCTTACTCGTACTACTATCTCATCAATTACATGAACGGCACGGAGCTTACCAATGTTTCTGTTCCTGCCGAAGTAAACGAACGTTACTTTAAAGACAGGGATTGGGATCGTTTTAACGTACATGAACAACTTGTATTTGAGGGCAATACCGCTTATTTATGTACCTATTAATAAACGACAGAGCAGGCTGCCTTTGTAAGCAACCTGCTCTGTTTTACATTACCTCTGATGAAGCTCTTTTGCCTCTTAATAACCGTAACGAGAAAACCACCGGTCAGTAAGCACTTCGTGATAAGAAGTGTTAGTTCACAACGCCCTTCAGACCATAGCTCTCGTGATAAACGTTATCGGGGTCATACTCTACTGAGGTAGAGAAGTCATCATCCTTAACTTCTACCGTGACTTTAACGGGAACCGTATGATCATCAAAGCGCATATTCTCGATAAAGCCAGCTTGGCCTGGTTTGGGAATAGAGGGGCGAATAGTGTACACGTATACACCCTCACGTGTGTACGGGATATCGTTAAAGTAGACATTACCCTCAAGGTCATTGCCTGCCTGCTCAATCACATTGCCCTCTGAATTCAACAGATCAAACATGAACATGTTGGGAGACAACTTCATGTTGTACAGAATAACGTGGGCGCTTACTTTACCCTTATTGGTAGGCTTGAAGTACACCTGTACAACCGGCTTTGGATAGGTAAAGGTCTCGCCCGTGGAGGTACCATCCTGAGCCACAAACTGAACTTGCGCCTCTGCCTTATCTACATCATAGAAGCCAGGTTTGGCGGTAGAGGTGGGGTTGGACAAATCGTAGTCAGTATCTGCATCGCCCACATGAGGATAGGTTTCATTAGCTGCAAGCCATTTCTTAATAGCCGCCGTAGATGTTCGCTCGTCATACGAGAAGAGATATTTAGTATCCTCGTTAACCTTATTAACAATGGTAGCCGTAATCGTACGGGTAGCACCATCATAAGCTACAGTGTAATCTACGCCGTAATTAAGCGTGCGCGTAGTACCATCCGCACCAGTTGCAACAAGCTTGTAGGAGTCGCCATACAGGCTTACGTCTTCACTTAATTGAGCAGAAATAGTGATATGTACCTCGGGATTTCTCAGGCGAATCATGAGCGAATCCAACATGTTCTTCAGCTCAGCATCACTAGTTACCGAGAAAGCAGCCTTCTCGTCACGCGTGGTAATACCCTGGGTAATAGACTGCAACACCGATCCACCTCGGCCAGAACCAATAAAGATGGAATAGAGCGAGTCAATACCTTGAATTTGGCTAAGCAACAGCTGCGTTGCTGGAAATACAACATCAACTGAATTGTTATAACCACCATAACTCGCTCCAAAATGGTTATAGGGTATTTCCGTGGGAAGACCATCCGTTACCAATAGTAAAACGTTATCTACATCGGGACTATGATCCACATAGCGCTGTGCATCCACCAAAGCACCACCTGTGTTGGTACCACCACCGGCTTGAAGATTCCTAATTGCATGTTCTGCTTGCCTATAACTTCCCTTATTGAGAACTGGTTGTACCGAATTAGCATAGGCAAGAATTGAAAACGTATTGCTAGGGTCAAAGGTACCAAGCTTATTAACCATCATGGAAAGATTGCGCTTGAGCGAACCCATTTTAGTCTCAGAGGAACCATGTAAATAGCGTTCATTCATAGAACCTGAAACATCAGTCACAATAATAAAATTCTTACGACGATACTTAGGGAAATTTGAATTATTTGCTGCTTGCGCAGATAAATAGGTGCGGTAATCATTAGGGCCTTTACGTTGAGTATCCGCATTAGGGTTACCATCACCCAAGTAGTCAATTTGTTTGGTTGTGTTAATAGCAATATCTGGCTTTGGAAGCTTAACGGGGCCTAGTTCCTCGTTATAACGGAAATGCAACTTGATAGTACCCGTATAGCTAGAGTTCGTGAACTGACCATAGCCAGGAAGATCCCAGTTACTGCCATTTCGAGTCATTGGATATGAATACTGAGATGCTCCAGAACCAAACTCCATACTTGAAAAACTAATACGAGAACTAGTATGGTCATTAGGTGTTACAAAGAAGTAGTGAGCATACCTGCGAGTTGAAATCGTATTTGCACCACGCTTAAGCTGCAAGCTTGATGTATTATCCACTTCTGGGATAAAACCGTTGACATTTCGAGATATGCTCTGCCTGCGTGTAAAGAACTTAAAATCATAGGAAAAGCCACTGCTGTCGACTATGTTTTTTGATTGATCAGACAACTCATCGTAGTTGTCTATCACAACCTCGACATTCAACGTAGAACCTGCGCGAGCAAATGCTTGCTGAACCGGCACAATACCAGCCAATCCTGCCACAACTGCAAGGACACATACAGCTACAAGTTTTAAAACGACCGGATACACGGAGCGACGGCTAAACATCAGGAATCCTCCTCCTTGAGTTGGGAGATGGCATTGTTGGCGGCATCAATGGATGTCTTACGTACTTCTTCATCCACACGCTCCAGCAAGCTAATGCGCGCCTTATGCTGCAAAGAAATATTGGCAGGCTTAGTGGTATTCTCGTCAGGATTATAGGCAGCCTGCAGGCAGTTGGTATCGTGTGCTAAGGAAGCTTGAGCATCATCTTCCAACAACCAGTTAAGAAGATTCAGCTCGCGTGCGCCGACTTCAGGCAAAATAGACGCAGAATAACGTGGATAAAATACTGCGGGGTTATCGTCAGAAGGCCCTGGAATAGTTATAAATGCGCAGTTAGCACCCTGCTTTGTAAGTTCCATTGCCTCTTGTGAGCTACCAATAAACCCAGCAAGCTTACCATCTTTAAACGAGTTTAGAACCTCTTCACGGGATGGAAGCGAAGTAACCTCAGGAGCGATAGTTGTATCATCTGCAGTGGTAGCTTCCCACAGATAGAGCTCACTTATGTAACGCTGAGTTGCAACAGACCAGTCCAAATCACCTTGGTCAAGCGAATCCGTAAGATATACCAACGATGCAATGGTGTTGTCGGAAGCAGCCCACATGCCTACACCCTGAGGGAAGAGTTCGGGATAAGTATGACCAACTGCCACCACCCCCTCACTCGTCTGGGGGATAATGGCCTCTGCCTTGCTAAAGGCATCAGGATTATAAATAAATGCACTTACATTACCTACTAGAGGAATGCTGGCTACACCCCAAAACTCAGGTGCATAAGCAGAAGAGTCACCAGCCTTGATGGCTTCTTTTTTAGCATCTTCGGCTTTTTGAACTTCCAGAGCCTGGTCTTCTTCCTTACTTTTTACGGTGCCATTTTTGAGGTCTTCATCAGAAGGAATACCACCCGCGGCTTCGATTGCTTTCATCGTAGCCTCTGCACCATCGGGTTCGTCATAGTTAAGCGAGGACTCTCCCTTGGTTATTCCCTTATCATATGAGGAGCTTGTCTCTTCCGCATCGGAGGCAGCATCTGTAGAAGCTGCAGCATCAGCAGCATCCTCGATAGGCTTAAGCGCAGTGGAGTAAGGCATAACCATAAAGCGGTGATAGTTTTTAGCTGCTACCTCTTTAAGATCACCTAAATTGTCTGTAGTACCTAAACCGTCATTAATGGAATTAGGCCAAATGCACAGCGTAGCGCCCTCACGCTTCATAACATCTGCAAGAGTAGTGCTGGTAAGTTCTTCATCTGGAACCGTACGTACGTGTACCACACTTAAATGTGTAAAACCATACTTAAGCGACACCGGAAACATGGCACCACCCAAAGACTGAGGCACCACAATGGTTACGGCATTAAAGAAGGAAAAAGCAACAAGCGCCGCAACCACAACGGCTACGGACGCGGCAACTATTTCTTTTATGTGACGGTTGCGCTGTTGCTCGTATTGCTTGCGATAGGCACCCATACTTGCATTGCGCTGGGTAGGAGCACTCATGCAATAGTCCATCCATCAGGAAGCTTACCTGCATTAAAGCCTGTAACTGCACCGTCGGTAAAGGTATAGTGACCAGAATAAGACGATGCAGGAACCGAGGGAGACCAAACAACATTGTCGTTGGGCTCGCCATATGTATCATCAAAGTCTGTTTGTGCCGCAAAATCAATCTTCTTTAAGCCAAAAAGTTTAAGGAAGTGGGTATCGCAGCTTCCATGAAGGACAATACGTGCCTTATAATGACGCTTATTCTCGGAACGCGTATCCTCAGTGAAGTAAAGTTCACCCTTGTCAGTAAAACCGTTAGCACCCAATGTTTGTATGATGCACTTAGAAAAATCGCTGCCCGGCTGCTCGCTATAACGAACCGTATCCTGATAAGTCAAACGATCCTGTGCTACCAGCTGGCAAACGCCGTTTAGGCGGCTGTGTGCCATAAGTACTACGCTAGCATCCATAGCAAGACCCACAAAAAAGATCATAACCACAAGAGCAGCAGCAAACATTACCAGCACGTCACCACGCTCATCTTGAGCCTGGGCTGCTGTTTTATGTACGCCTAGTCGGCGCAAATTTTGCAATCCAAACTTCATTAGTAGCTCCGCCTCTGCTGGCCAATAATTTGGTCGTAATCTACCGTACGCTCCATCGCATGCTCGGTAACAAAGAACCCAACCAGGGGTTTTACCTGGTAGCTAATCGTTGCATGAGCATGCATATGACGTGTGTACTGAGTAGCATCTTGCGCCTTTTTATCGTAATTAGGCACATTAAATGTACTACTCGTACTTGTAAGTATTACATGTGCATCGGTGACAGCAATCTTAGACGCATCCATCCCGAACCAGCTAGAATCCGTAACGGCTTTCTTAAACACCGTATCTACGCCACTGCTCAGCTCGGTAGGAGCTTGATCTGCATAGTCGCCCGCGTCTTTATACTCATCTTTAACGTAACCCCAGTTAGCATGGCTGCAGGCATAGTCAAAACTTACATGCTGATAACCCACCCAACCTAGCTCAATGGTGGCAAAGATGAGGAGTACAAACAAAGGAAAGACTAGGGCAAACTCTAATACAGCCTGACCATCTTCACGACGAGTTTGCCGAGAAGCTCTGCGAAGGAGCGCTGCGAATTTTTGCATGGTATCACTCCTTATATCCGCTGGCGTATACATTACGGCTCATGGAATCACTGGTAATAGTCCAATCCATGCCACCTGTAAACAGCGCACCAAGTGGGGTAATAGCCCTACCTTGGCACTGCGTGCGTACCGTAATGGTTTGGTAGCTATAGTTGGATGGACGATCTTCAAAACGATTACTAAAGTTGCCCTCTTGTTCCTTATCCGATGAATAAACGCGATAGGTGTAGGACTCTTGCCCGGCAGCTCCAAGATCAATCGATTCCACATGAAGGTCGTTAAGCTTGCCTTGCCCGGCAGCCTTTAAGGATGCATTGATATTATCCTGATAGGTACCATTGGTAAGCGACTCATAATTTACATTGGAAAGAGACGCTGCCGTTGCATCATTAAGCGCCATGCGAAGTGAGGCATAGCGAACCAGATCAATAGGCACAAAGGCGAGAAGACACATAACAGAGACAATAAGAGCAAACTCAACAAAGGACTGACCTTCTTCACCGCGTGCAATAAAACGCAAGGGAGCGCGCAGGCACGCGGGAACGTAATTACGCTTGTTTGTTGTAACGTTCATGACTTCCCTCCTTTAGGGCGTAGTAAGGTACAGATCATTAATACAGATGCCATAGCCTAGTGCTGAGGATTGCGCTGACGCAAATACTCTTCTGCACTCAGTTTGTGAGTTACAGGCTCAACATTCTTCTCGTTCACAAGCGTAAAAGAAGGAGTATCTGCATGCTCGGCCTCAATCTGAGCAGGGACGTCATCCCCATCACAGAAATGCTTAGGCGCACCATCTACGATGGTGGAATCAGAGCTAGGGGCTACAGCATAATCATTTTCTGGAACAGAAACAGTGTCAGCCGTGTTGGATACTGCGTGATCTGCATAAGCACAAACAGCATCAAACTCACCCATAAGTGCACTAATAACCTTATAAGATTTGGCAAATGCAGCAGACAAACGATTATTCATAGACTGGGCTTCGCCCAAAGCCTTGGTAAGCTTCTCGTTATCCGCACGAGTCTTTGACATTTCTACAAGCAAAGTCTCATAACGCTGTTTTGCAGCATCCAGCGTTGCAGTAAGTTCATTGCAACGATGATGGATTGCCCTGTGTGCTGCCTCGTACTCTGCAGCACGCTCTTGAGAAGCAACTGCCTCCTCTTGTGCACGGGTAGCTTCTGCCTGAGCCGCCGTGGCTTCATCCTGTGCACGAGCTGCAAGCTGTCGAGCAGCAGTAGCCTCGTCTTGAGCGCGAGCGGCAAGCTGGCGAGCAGCAGCTGCTTCATCCTGGGCACGAGCCGCAACCTGTCGAGCGGTAGCAACCTCATCCTGTGCGCAAGCCGCAACATTCTCGGCAGCAGTTGCGCGGGAAAGCAGGGTGTCGCGCTCGGCCTCAAAGTCCTGGCACAAACCAGCCAACTCATTATTTTGGGTCATAAGGTCAGCATTTACCTGGGAAAGCTCGTCAATATGGTCAGACAACTCGTTGCATTCACGTACCGTCTGCTCGACCTTATCGATAAGCTCTGCATGTCCAGCTACCTGCTCCTGTGCAGCAGATAGCTCACTTGTAAGAGCTTCGATCTGCTGTTCGAGCTCGGAATTCTTGCTTTGCGCGTCCTTAAGCAAAGCCGCATTGTCGTCAACGTTTGTAGACATTGCTTCAAGACGACTCAAAGCACTATCACGCTCTTCAGACACACGATTAAGCTCATTGGACACGCGATCAAGTTCATTAGAAACACGATTAAGTTCATCTTTGAGCTGATTAATTTGAGCAACAGCATCATGTTTATGAGCCTCAAGCTCCGCAATCCCCTGCTCAAGCTTTTCCTTCATGTCCATTGCCTGCTCCAATTGAGAGCGAACAGCAGCAAGCTGTTCAACCTTGTCCTCGCTTTGGTCGCGAGCAGCATCAAGCTGAGCAGACGTATCAGACAAAGAGGCTTCTAATTTTGCACGACGCTCTTCAATTTGCTCCATCTGACTACGCAAAAGCTTGCACTCGCTGGTAGAGCTGGCAACCTCACGAGAAAGATCCTGAATTTGACGCTCAAGACCAGCGCGCAGCTGAGCATCGGAATTAGAAATCTCGTCAATCAAATCATGAACACTGGCCTTGGAATAACCTCCAAGAACAGAACGCTTCAATACACTCTGAAGATCTACAGTGGGCTGACCCTGCTCATCAATAAGACCCGAAAAGGAAATCTCATCGTGATCAAATGAAGGAACATTAAAATCAGGCATACCTGTCCCTACACCTGCATCAGGCTCAACACTTACAGGAGCAGCACTGGTCATCGAGCTCATAGGACTATTATCGATAACACCATTGGATGCTTCCGTACGTGCAGCGGGATCAAAGTAAGAAACAGGAGCCGCATCTGCAGTAGGAACACCGCCAGAAATCAGTACTCCGTTGTCTCCTGCAAGACCAAAGGGCTTCTCGGCAGAATCGCCAGTAGAAAACTTATCTACGGTAGACTCGTCAAAAGCACTGGCAAATGTATCAATGAGACTCATGTGTGAATGACGTCCATCATCAGAAAGCTTACTCACATCAAACTCCTCGGGTGTCGAGAAAAACCACGAACTCTCAGGATCCTCTAAGACAGCCGTATCAAACTGTCCCGATGGCATATTAGCCATACCATTATTCTGCATATCTTCCATTGTGCGAGCCGTATTATCCATATCGCACCCCTTTCTAGATTGCATCCAAGCACGTCATTTGCGCAGCTGACTCCATTGTCAAGGTGTCTCCTACGCTTATATACGCTGCCTTACCAGCAGGCAGCTCCAGCACGTGTTTTGCCCCGCGCACAAGCTTGCCGAGGCCCCACGGCTTGATTTCTTCTTTATAGAGCACACGCATATTGCGGTCCACGTATACCACGTCTATAGAGAAGCGCATGAAGCAGCAATGAACCGACGAACAGTTCCACAGCAGCAAGCCACCGTGAACATCTTCCGGTTTATGCAACATAAGACCACGCAGACGAGAGCCAAAACTTTTAGCCTCTTCTACCTGGACCTTAAAGGTCTTCTCGTTGTTGGTAACGCAAACGGTCATGATACGCGCATCACTCTCCTTTTTGTTCTATAGGTGCAACGTTTCAATAATATTGAGAGCCGCCGGTGCCAAAAGAACAATCAATAGGCATGGCAGCAAGCAAACTACAAGAGGAAGCATCATCTTTACTGGCATCTTTGCCGCACGCTCTTCTACTTGCGAGGCACGATATTCACGGATGGAAACTGACTGGGCTACCAAAATGTTAGCAATAGGAACACCAAGTTTATCAGCTTGATTAACAGCAGTTACAAAGTTACGCATGGGCTCAACACCGCAACGTTCGGATAGATGAGCCAAAGCATCACGTCTTGCGCCGCCCAAAGAAATCTCACGAAGTGTTGTTTTAAACTCATCAGAAAGTGGACCGTTCGTACGGTTTACAACATGTTGGAGTGCTTGATCAAAACCCAAACCGGCTGTTACACAAGAGCTAAGAAGATCAAGTGAGCCTGGCATGTCCATCTCAATTTGATTTCTACGCTCCGTAATACGTGCCTTAAGAATAAAACGAGAGAGAACATATACAGCCAATGCAAATGTAATACCAACTAATGGCTTAAAAAATACCCAGCCCGTTGCACCCATAATAAGGGCCAACAAGATGCGTTGAGCTAACCATTCGCGAGCAGACTGTTGATCACCAGCGCTGCGCAGATCAGTAGTCAACTGCTCTTGCGACTTGGCGTCCAGCGGAATAGCATTACCAAACACCTTAACAATACGGTCTACATAGGACTTAAAGACGCGCTGATAAAACGTTTTTGGTGTCTCTGCGGGCATTGAAAGCATTGACGCATCCATCTGTTCGATGGACTCCAGACGATCCGCAATACGGTTATGCTTCAAACGCTTGGAGAGTACTAAGAATACAACGATATACACCCCAGCCAGAATGAGTATGAAAAAAATACTGCCTTCCACTGTTCACCTCCTAAATCGTTGTAATCTTACGAATAAGAACAAATGCTACAAGCTCAAGGACTACGCAACCGAGTAATAGAGCAATACCCAATGTAGAAGTAAAAAAAGTTTGCATATAGCTCGGATTCATCGCCGAAATAATGAAATACATAGCTACGGGCAAAACTCCGATAATCATGCCTGACATACGACCTTGCGCAGTAAGCGAATTGATTTTGTTACGCAAACGCACTCGTTCACGAATGGTACTGGCAATGTTATCCAAAATCTGAGACAGATTGCCACCAACACGACGCTGAACCATTACTGCTGAGGTCATAAGACGCATATCTCCGTTATTAGTACGATCACAGATACCCTCAAGAGCATCTTCTAGTGGCGTACCCAAACGTAGTTCTGCAACCGCTCGTGCAAATTCACCACCAATAGGATCTGGCATATCGGTTGCAACGGAAGTTAATGCTTGTTCAAATGAAAATCCTGCACGCAGACCATTTGATAAAAGCATTACGGCATCATAGAGTTGCAGACCAAACTTTGCTAAGCGCTGAGCACGCGCAATGCGCAAACCAAGCGGAGGCAATGCCGATGCTGCAAGTGTAGCTATGGCACTCATGGGCAAATTGCGCGTGAGCAACATACTTAAAATACCAATGGCGAACGATAGCGTAATCCAAAAGAGCAAAAATTCCTCAACACGTACCTGAATACCTGAATTACGTATTTCTTCCTTTATGCGGTCAGACGCTTGGATATTAATTTTAATGCGTCTACGCTCTTCTTTTTTATCAGCTGGGCGCTGTGCATAACTATCATTATCCGAGTTTTCTATCTCTTCCAAACGTTCTAGAATTGTGCTGGAAGAACGCAACAGATAAGCACAATATCCTAGTAATAGCGCACAGACAACAATTATAAAGATGACGATTGTATCCATAGCTACCGCCTAGACAAACCACTCGTCGCGAATCATGATGCCAGATTCTTCAAACTTCTTCAAAATCTTGGGACGGATACCTGTAGCCACAAAATGGCCTTTAATGCGGCCGCCCGCATCCAAACCATCGGGTTGGAATACAAAAATATCCTGCAAGGTAATATTGTCGCCTTCCATACCTAGCACCTCGGAAATGCTCACAATCTTACGTGAACCATCACGGAAACGTGCCTGTTGAACAATAATGTCCAAAGCAGAAGAAATCTGAGTACGAATAGCACGAACAGGCAGCTCGATACCACCCATCAAAATCATGGTTTCCATACGAGAAATAACATCGCGTGGGGAGTTGGCATGAACTGTAGTCAAAGAACCTTCATGACCAGTGTTCATTGCCTGCAACATGTCCAAGGTCTCTGCAGAACGTACCTCACCTACGATGATTCGGTCAGGGCGCATACGCAAAGCATTTTTTACCAAGTCACGAATTACAACAGCGCCTTTACCCTCTGTGTTAGCAGGACGTGACTCCAGCGATACTACGTGATCCTGCTCAAGCTGAAGCTCGGCAGCATCCTCGATAGTAACAATGCGCTCGTCACCAGAAACAAAGCTCGATAAAATGTTAAGTAAGGTGGTCTTACCAGAACCTGTACCACCAGAAACAACCATATTGGCTTTACCTTTTACGCATGCCTCCAAAAAAGAGGCCATAGCATAGTTAATTGAACCGCCTTCGATTAAGTTAGAAACCTTCAAAGGTGCAGATGAGAAACGACGGATGGTAATAGAAGCTCCATTAAGCGCAATAGGCGGAATGATGGCATTAACACGAGAACCATCCAACAGACGAGCATCTACCATAGGGTTCGCTTCGTCAACGCGACGACCTACCCTACTAACAATACGATCCAAAATACGCATAACATGAGCATTGTCTTCAAACGTAACATTGCTCAAAATCAGCTTACCCTTACGCTCAATGTATACACGATCAGGACCATTTACCATAATTTCGGAGATGGATGTATCTTCCATCAAGCGATCAAGAGGACCTAGACCAGCGACCTCAGAATACACCTCATCTGCAATAGCAGAACGATCCGCACGCGGGACTTCTGCAGCCTCAGTAATCAGGATACGTGCAATGAGTTCACGCATGCCTTCTTCGGTCTCCACATCCACAGAAAGTTCTTGTGAATTAACCTGCCTGATTACCTCTGCTTGGACGCTCTTCTTGAGCATGGCATAGCGATTGGTAACAGGTGCTGCTACAGGAGCATCTGCTGACGAGAAACTCATGGAACCCGCACTCATATCTACTGTACCAGTGCGTGCTTGCTCAAGACGTTCGATAAGACCCATTTAGATCCCTTTTTTCAAGCCAAAAAATCCGCGACGTTTACCCTTTTCCTGCTGATTACTTCCATCTGTAATGGGTGGAGCAGCTGGATTGCCAAATCCATTTTTACTCTTCTTATGGCGTGGTCCATAAGAAGCTGCGGCACTACCTGTCATACGAACAGCGTGATCTACTACAGCACGAGAAACAGGATTTTTAGGTGCACTAAGTGCAATGGGTACGCCATTATTGTTAGCAGAACAGCAACCTACCCAATCGTATGGAATCTCAAAAGCAAGATTGGTCTTAAGAACGCGTACTACATCATTACTTGCAATACGTGTATCTGGACTTGCAAAAGAAATAATCAGGTTTATTTTTGATGCCATACCCAAGCTATGCATTAAGGAAAGCAGCGTCTTGGTATGTTTAAGTACCGCAATATCCGGACGTACACAAACCAAAATCTCTCCCACAGCCTCAGAAATAGCAATGAAAGTGTCATCGATAGCCGTGCCTGTATCTACCAAAACATAATCATAGTAACCGCGCAAAGCCATCAAAACGCGTGACACTTGTGCAGGACTAATTTTTTCAGCAATTTCTGGACCTCTAGGACCACAAAGAACGTTAACACCAGACTCATGGATAACCAAATGCTGACGAATATCATCAATGGTGGGCTCTCCCACTTCTTGAAGAAGTTCACCAATATCGTGGTTACCAGCGTCAATACCAAAGTAGCAACCCAAATCGCCATAGAGCATGTCACAGTCAACTACTACAACCTTCTTGTTACATTTAGCTAATGCAACTGCCATATTTACCAGCGCAGTAGTTTTACCTACACCATCTTTTGCAGAAGCAAAACTTATATACTTGGTGTCTGCAACAACCATAGCACCAGACAAGGCCTCCATACGGCTACGCTCTACCGTAAGCACAACATGTAGTTGCTCAAGAATTTGCTTTTTGGACAAACGCTCATCATAAGCATACTGAATGCCAGCTGATAAGGTTCTCACATCCTGAAGTGCAGACTGTGCAACAATACCTACGATAATAATGCCCGGTCTAAGCGCATAAACCTGTTGAACACCACGAAGCACCGCATCAGAGCCATCTACATACACAACCAATACATCAGCACCAGCGCCACTTACACTGCGAAGTACGTCAGTTTCACGCGAGCAAGCACCTACAATCTTATAGTCCTCCTCGCCCGTAAAAATTGGATAGAGCACCGATTTACAAGCGGACTCGTCACCATACAAATATACGTTCGTTGCCACGATGACCTCCCACTAATTAAGAATGATATCGCTGGTGCTGATAGGAGCAGTTTGCACTGTTGCATCACCAGCATCCTGGGGACGCAATGCTAAATACAGCTTGCCACCCGATGCCATTGCAGCTGTCATTTGCTGAGTTTGCTCGGTGGTAAGCTGCAAAGTTACGACCGAATAGGCTGAAACATTTGTCGAAGAAGACTTGGAAGCATCGCTGCCAGAAGAACTATTTTCCGAAGTAAGATTGCTGTTTAAAGCCAAGATAGGGGCATCCTGAACTAGATATACCGCAGTAGTATCATTTTTAACTTCATTAGCAATACTTCCTGAAGTAGCAGACTTATCTGCACTAATAGCAAACATAATGTCTACATGGTTACCAACCTTAAGCAGCCCAGCAATACCAGATACATCGTCAACTTTAAGGGTCATAGCGCGTGTACCCTCGGCAAGCTTAATACCTAATCCAGAGCCCATGCCGTTTTGATCAGGACTTGAAATATGATTTTTTAAGACTGGCTCGCCAGGAACCATTGCCACAAGTGCGTAAGACCCCTCTGCATCCTTAATAGACTTAACTGCATTGGCATTTTGCTCTGTCGCTGGCACTTTTTTCTCTTCCAGCATGTCGGATTTAATCTGAGTATACGCAGGGACTGAACTCTTAACGACCACAACGGTACGAATGGACTCATCTTCTTTAGTGCCGCTTTGAGGTCTTCTCGAGAACACCAAGAGGTAGGCGACTAACACAATAATGAGAACAGCTGAAACGGCAGCAATAGTCCTCAGCTGCTTTTTCTTATCAACAGATATACCGGCCATCTATGCCTCTCATATACTCGTATTATATCCAACAAAACAAGGAGTAATGGGTCGGCAGACAAAGCTGCCGACCCCTTTGATTTTCACCAAAGTTAATGCGACGTTACTGGAGCTTTTCGTTAATCTTAGTGAACTTACCAAGAATACCAGTGCCCATAGCCTCGAGTGCAGCAATGCAGACTACGGCGATAAGAGCAATGATTAGACCGTACTCTACAAGACCCTGACCGGACTCCTCGTTCTTAAACCAGGTAATTGCGTTGTTCATGATGTTTTCCTTTCTGTTTTTAACGCATAGAATTTAACAACATAGTTATCAGAATATTGTTAATGCTTTTGCTTAGAGCTTGTTAGTAATCTGCTCCAACTTGCCCCTTACACCAGTGCCCATAGCCTCGAGTGCAGCAATGCAGACTACGGCGATAAGAGCAATGATTAGACCGTACTCTACAAGACCCTGACCGGACTCCTCGTTCTTAAACCAGGTAATTGCGTTGTTCATGATGTTTTCCTTTCTAGACGCAATTGACTTACCCTACAGAACTAACTATTTCGAAACTGAGCATCATGGATGACTTGGTTTGCTCAGATTTTCGACAAATAATTTGAGGGGATTTTTTGCAGCCTCCCCCATTGCTTGAAGTGATCCAATACAGATAATTGCAACAAAACAAAGCACTAAAACATACTCTAGGAACGCTTGACCCGATTCTTCATCAAGCAGCAACCTCATAAGGCGATTTATTTCTAAACTTCTCATTGTGTGTTTAGGTACAGACATTACAATGCAACTCCAAAAACCTGTGTAAAGCCTGGGATATATGGGCATAAAATCGCCGCTACAAGCCCAAAAGAAATAAAAGAGCACATAGGAAAATAAGACATAAAGGTAAAGTTCTTCATGAGCCATTTCACAGCAAAATAAATAAGGGATGAAACAACCAAGCCCATGAGAAAATAGGCTACTGCTGGCCATCCTGCAATAAAGCCAGACACCATGGCCAATTTAATATCTCCTGCACCTACACCACGAGATCCACTTCTTGCTTTTGTAATTGCCATTGCTAAAAAGAACATTGCAGCAACGCCAACCATACACGCAAGACCACTAAAGAGGGAGATAAACCCTCCCTCTAAAACACGGTAAATGACACCAACAGCTAATACTGCCAATACAACTTCATTAGCAATGATGCGAAGCATGTTATCTACTAATGAACTTACCGTACAAATAGTCGCAAGAAGCAATGCTGGTATAGCAAGCTGTACAGGCAACAAAATGCCACACGCAATACAGAACATTGCATGAATAACCCCCGCTGCAATAAATGCAGCCTTAGAGTTCTCTGCAATAATCTCGCGTTCGCGTTGTGCCTGCTTGAAATCGACCAGCAGTTCTGTCAGGCGTGGCAGAAAAAGCGAAAAACCGATTCCATACATGGCTGTACAAAGTGTCAGCATTTTCAGCATTGCCACCCCCAATAAATCAAATCTTGTTCAATTTGGTTCGGATATTATATATCTTGTTTTGGCAATAGCGAGCAAAAATTGACTAATGGAAGAAAAATAGCCTATGTTCGGCGTCAATTGTGGATAAAAACTTACAAAGGTAAGTTTATTTTTAAGAAAGCTAAAATATGTTTAAATTAATCATAAAAAGTCAACTGACCAATTATTGAGTAATAGATAGATTTAATCTTATTCTTAGAACTTCTCTGCAAAACCTCAGCGTTCATTCAATTCCACGAGGGTTAAAGCATTAGTAATGCATAGTTCTCTTACCTATGCACAATTCGTACTATCAAACGCCATACTAGATTAGCTACGAGTGCCGAGAGCATCGTTACTATAAGCAACATTCCAATAGCACGTATCCAACGCTCTGCAACAAGCTCGGGCGAAGATGAAGCAGTGAGTGCCTGCTTCAAAACTAAGATTGGGTCAAAGGCGCTTGCAATCTGAGTTGTAGTAAAAACATTTCCTGCATTACTCACGCGCTCAAAGAAGACCAAATAGCGGTGATTGTTATGCCCGTAGGGATGACATGTAAGAAGCGTTACCATATCGTGGCCAGAATGCACCTTTACAGCATCAAAATCATTGGGTTCGATAACCTTAATCTCCACCGCGCGATATACCAACGAGTCCCAGGGCGTCTCGATAGTAAGAATGTCACCCAGTTGCACATCTTCAATATTTCGGAAACCTTCTAACATGCCTCGATGTGCAGCAATAACACAGTTTGAATCCACGTGCCCAAGCGGTGCGGATGTACCAAATACAACACCAGATCCCTTTAGCATGTTCTGAGAAGTTGCGCCCAAATAAATAGGAGTGACGATTCCCATGCGAGGAACCGAAAGTGATCCTACTATTCCATCCGCAAGACCAACATCGCTTAGCTGCTCTGATTCAGAATCTAAACTCCAAGGATCATTTGCGGCGCTTACCCTACCAGTACGAACTTTTTCGTTGTACTCAAGCAAATATGCGTAGGCAGCATCATCTGATTTTGAACGTTTTTGAGGTGTAAGCGTTGTGGAATCCGTTGGCGCAGCATCTGCACCCGCTGCCGGGCCCAATGCCGCTGCAATACGCTCACGAGATTGCAACTGTGCGCGGTATGCTTGTACGCTCGGCCAAATAAACAGTGTAATTCCTATAAGAAAAGCTATACCGCTCAAAATAAACGGCAAAGCCTTACGTGAGTGAGAGCTACTGTAAAAGCGTCCTACAGAGAAACTCTTGCTTTTACTCATGAGGCCCGCGCCACCTATTTGCCAGCTTTTCTTGCAATGCCTTTAACGTTTTCTCTTCCGTTTCACGACTGCGGCGTAACCAAATACCTAAAACAACGCCTACTGCAATAGCAATACCAATAAAAGTAAAGGGAATAAGAGAATTTTCCTCAAGCCTAAACCCTATGGGAGCGTATTCGCTTTTTTGTGCATCCTCCCATTCGGCGGGCACATCAATTCTTTCCGCATGCACTAATAGGCGATGCGAGTTAACACCATAAGGCGTACAAGTAACAAGCGTCACCACATCCTTGCCAGGCACAATAGTAAGGCTTTCCGTCTGCTCTGGTAAAACTGTCTCGACGCTTGTAACCTTATAAGCATGATCTTCTCCCAATACGCGGATGATAAACCAATCCCCTTCTTTAAGGCGATCGATTTTATCGAAAACCTGCATGGTAGGAAGGCCCGTATGGCCCGAAAGAACCGAATGCGATGACTCTCCCCCTATAGGTAATGAGGTGCGCTCTAGATGACCTACACCTTTTTGAAGAACTTCATCCGAGGTGCCATGATATATAGGAAGGGCAACACCTATGCTCGGAACATGCAACGTTGCCATAACGCCATCGCCAGCAATGTTGAGCGCATTTGTATAATCCTCCGCATTTGGACGCAAGGCTGCTTGATCAAAAGGATCCGTAACAACTGCACGACCATTAAGTAGTGCTGCGTTATACGCAAACGCCTTTTCTTTTTCGGCTGTCAGATCACCTTCACCAGATGAAGCAATTGTTTGCTCTTGATTGCTTGCAACTTGTGACTGATGCCGTTGATTAATAACGTTGCTTACATATGGATAAAGAAGCATACCCAAGCCAAGGCATAGGGTGAGCACTGCAATGAGTGTCTTCTTTGTACTGCTTCTCATATCCCTCCAACAAAACACGGAGAACCGCTTTGGTCCTCCGTGCTTCAATCAATACATATCTACTATGTATGCTGCACCTTTATAGCTGCAGTAACCATAGAGTTTTAGTCGTTGCGACGAGCACGAACAAGGTAAACAATGGCACCAACCATAATTACCAAACCACCGGCAGTAAGGGCAATAGTGCCAGGACCGCCGGTAATAGGCAAGCCAAGGGAATTGCTCTTGTTATTAGTAATGTTATCAATAGCCTGAACAGTACCAGCAAACGTATTTGCCTGTACGTCAGAAGTTACCGTGAAATTATGGGGAGTCTGATCAAGGTCGTAACCAGCAGGGACCTTGGTCTCAACAAGATAGTAAGCACCTGCAGCTAAACCATCAAACTCAGCAGCACCATCTGTACCAGTTACCAGATGACCAACCTTGGTATTATCAGCCTTGAATACATCAAACTCTACGCCAGAAATGCCTTCGGTAATTGCAGCAGCATTAACCTTCTTAAAGGTAATCTTGTAGAACGTTGTGTGCGTAGTATCTTTTTGCTTCTTAGTAGTATTTGTAGTGGAGTCGCTCGAAAATGTGAGCTCTGCCTCATTAGTACCAGCAGTAGCATACGTAACGGTATCGGCAGCCTTACCTGTATATTCAATGTGAATGGGCTGACCACCAGATGCAAGCAGTGTTGCATTGCTTACGGTAATAGTAAAGGTACCACCAGCAATATCCTTGTTAATAGTGTACTCTGCACCCGCATTAACAACGGTATTGTTAATCTTTACAACAATATCATCGTTGAGGGTAAGACCACTAGCAACTGTATCGGCGATGGTATAAACACGATCTGTGGCACCAACGGCATATTTAGGCAAGGTGGC
This sequence comes from Atopobium fossor DSM 15642, assembly GCF_000483125.1. Classification (GTDB taxonomy): domain Bacteria; phylum Actinomycetota; class Coriobacteriia; order Coriobacteriales; family Atopobiaceae; genus Atopobium; species Atopobium fossor. The sequence goes on along the minus strand of NZ_KI519553.1, from coordinate 20,326 downwards.
GTCAATGGTGTAATTAACAGTATCGCCCTTAGTAATGGTGTCGATGTTATCTGCACCATTAACCCTCTTGTTAACACCAGTGTTAGAAGGATCGTTAGGATCAAGGGTGCCACTTTTAACAGTAATGGTATTGTCTGCAGGCCAAGCATAGGCACCGTTTTGAACAGTAGGCTCAACTGAAGCGATGGTGTTTTGGAACACGCGAGTAGAGTCATTGGCATTAGTTACAACTACAAGATATTGACCAGCCTTGAGGTTGGTGAACTCAACCGAAGCACCTGTAGCAGTTTTTTCCTGGGTACTTGCAGTAGTAGCGCCACCAGCAACAGCAGTTGCAATCTTGTTTGCCGTCTCGTTTAAGCCAGTTGCATCATTACCCATCTTGGAGTAAGCCGTAAAATCTATGCCACCGTAGTTGCCAGCATCAGCAAACTTATTTGAAAGAGTATTCTTGGCGGCATCATACTCTGTAACAACTACCTGGTAAATCTTAACCTGATCGCCATCCTTAAGACCAGCAACGGTAAGCTTACCAGCATTTACATCAAAGTCATCCGCCAGTGCAGGCGTAACAACCATAATAAAAGCCAAGAGTATCGCTGCCGTGACAGCAAGCATACCTTTGACCTTTCCTTGCATCAAACGTAACATTTTTCCTCCTTTTGCTGACTTTTGCAGCGATTAACTTACCAAGTGATACCGTACAAACAATCTCTAAACGTGAGATGAGTTTTAAAGAATTGCTAAGTCCTCGTGCTTATGCCGCCTCGCTTCCAGCTCTTTTTCTGCCAAACAACCAGGTACACGAACCTGTAATAGCAAGGCTGCCCACAATGGTAAGAAGAACGGTACCTGAGCTGCCACTTGAGGGAAGCGTTTGAATGCGTTCGTCTTCAACCGTAATTGACCCAACACGATTTTGAACCGTTACTGGAGCATCATTAAGCAAAAATGAACCATCCGCTGCAATGACTAACTTTAGAGGCTCTGTTAGAAGTTGATATCCAGCGGGCGCAGTTGTTTCCTTTACCCAGTATGTACCAGGCTGGATGCCGTAAAAAGCAAGCGAACCTGTAGAACCTGTCTTTTCTTCTCCTGTAATTGCCTCTATAAAATCAGAGTCCTTATACAAACCTTGTGCAAGCTGGTCAGCATCTGTAAATTGCCCATCAGCATCGGTATCAACATATAGTGCAAACCCCGCATCGGAAAGTGGAGTATGAGTCGTCTTATCCTGCTTATTGATAATAAAAGCATAGGGTGCACGGGTATTTGTAATCGAAAAAGTAGCACTCTGTTGGGTAATACCCTTAAGTATCACTGATCGTGAGGTTAGTTTTTGTGATGTTGAATGAGCAGGAACACTTACATCATAACTAGCAACCCAATCAGAATCTTGTTCGCGTTCGGAAACGGTATACACGTGACCGGATGGTCCAGCGGGAACTTTAATGGTTTTTGTCCATCCTTCATCAGCAGTAAGCGTAACGATTTGTGAACGATTTGCCGTTTCGTCAGTTACTTGAACCTGAATAGAGGTTTTAGTAGCATCATGACCTTGCCATTTCTTTGTTATGGTCAACTCCGAGAGTTCGGGCATAAGAACTGGCTTGTCTTCATAGTCCTTAATACGCTCATCACTTGTTGTAGATGAGCCTCCTGTTTCTTTACGGTTGCGATAGGTTAGCTCAGCCGTATCGTTAGTATAAAAACCAGTCAATCCAGCATATCTACCTGCACCAACATCTGGAGCCGGATCGTAGAGAGCATCATATACAAGCTGTTTGGGTACAACTTTAAAGCTTAAGGTATACCTTGCTCCCTCTTCGAGCACATAATCTGAGCCAAGACTCCAAGTAACAGCATTGTCTGTATGTGTAACAGTGCCATCTGCCCACTGTGTAATGGTGCCATCCGCAGCAGTTTTAGTCACCGTGAATGTGGGGTTATCGCCCTCGGCAAATTCAACGTTATCTGAAAGCACATCCTTAATAGATACGTCAACATAACGATATTTATCAATTACCAGCATATCGGTAATTTCTTGGAACGAAGCTTTTAGCTTGGTATAGTCACTTCCATCCAGATACATCGAGCTTGTCTTTGTTGCAAAACTTTCAAGATGCATCGTTTTACCTTGAGCGGAAATGCAATAGAACTTATCGCTAGGATTACGCCTATTTGCTGCGGCAACAGCAGCCTGGAAAGCTTCAGGTGAATAATCTTCAATATCAACTATATTTTGCGTTGTATCTCCATAGGGTCCACTTTTGGGAACAAACTCCCATTGTGGATCGTTATAGTACTGGACAAATTCATCCGAAGAAACATGTCTTGATTCTGAGCCATTTTTAAATACGTAATAGTTGATATGCACATTTGGATCACCATCAGTGATAAAGATGACGTATTTTGCTGCATTAGGACGCCCAGTATCAAGCGCATTTGCAAAGTTTATGGCGTCTTCCCAGTTGGTAGAGCCTCTAGGAGAGACTCTTTCCATTGCACTTGAAATATCACTTTTAGAGGCAGTCCAGCTATTCAAAACTCGAGCATTGTCCTCAAAGCCAACAAGCGCGACTTGTACTTGTTTATCAGCTGGACGACTTGCATTTTCTTGTGTAAGCAACGTGTTAGCTAAGGTGTTAATTGCCTCTTTTGCATTGGCCCAATAGGTCCTGCCATTTACATCATAAGCAGTCATACTCCACGAATGATCAAGCACAACCACAATATCCGCAGGCTTATAGTTTGCTATGGAAGACTCTGATGAAATTCCTGTCACATCAAGAGAAAGAGTATAGGTTCCATCTGAATTAGGAGTAAGTGTTTTGCTGTGTACAGGAGGGGCGCTATCATCTGCAGATAATTTTGTTGGTACAAACAGCATGCACAACAACACCGCAGCTAAAACTACGAGCGAGCAAACTCCTGCAAACGCTTTTTTACTTGTATGTTCCATGTGCAACCAACATATAAATTAACTCGAATATATAATTATAGAATGAATTTTAACATAAAATTCTTTTTAAGATAAAAGTTTCTTGATTTTTTAGCTTTAAGTCAAATATTTTTCAAAAAATAAAGCGTCTACCAGCTCAAATGCTGATAGACGCTTGTAATGTCATGGTGGAGGCGCGGAGGATCGAACTCCGGTCCAAAGCACTTCCCTGGCAGGTGTCTCCAAGCTCAGTTGCTGGTTACGTCTTAAACGAACTACACCCAGTAACCCGCGTGTTCGTTCCAGCTGGTTTAATCTTAGCCTGCAGTATACCAACTACCTCTGCAGGAGCATCTTCCTAAAATGACGTCGCGCTAAAAACGGAAGCAATCCTTAGTTTGACGGCTACTTGTATAAATTAAGCAGCGAGGGCATAAGAGCCCTGATAAGAGTTGTTGTCAATTCAATTTGACGGTACCCCTGTTTAGCGTGGCGAGGAGACCACGGCTTGCTGCCCACCTCAGAACTACCTTGTCGAAACCAGTCGCCCCCAAACGGGGACCAATGGCCACCATTGTCAAAGTACTATCCACTAACGTACTGTCGTAGATGTGTGTACGAAGTATACCCTTTCCTGCCACAAGTACAAGAGTTGGCAAAAAAATATAGGCTTAATCCTCTACCAGCTCAAACATCTCTGGACCAACGCCACACTCAGGACATACGTAATCTTCAGGAAGCTCGGGGGTATTGACAGTTACTTCATAGCCACAAACAGTGCAACGAAACGTGTAAGTCTGCTCATCTGCCATAATTTTCTCCTTCTTTGAGTAGTCCTCTCCTCTGAGAACTTATAGCTTTAGTATATCCATGCGCCAACAAAAAGTTAGTTGTCAAATTGAGATTCGACCTTATTTGTGTATATATGTTGTTTGTTAGGTAACGTTTACTTCCGCAGCTAGCAGCTTACTAGTAGCGATTACGTTCCTTAAGGGCACGGGCAATTTCTCGATCTGTGTCACGTTTAGCCATATCCGCACGCTTATCGTACAGTTTTTTACCTACGCCCAAACCGATAAGCAATTTTACGCGGTTATTCTCGTCAAAGTACAACTCCAGTGGAATAAGCGCAGTGCCTTTAGTACGAAGCTTGCTATCCAGGTAATCAATCTGGCGACGGTGTAAGAGTAACCGACGTTTGCGATCGGGATCTACATTCCACACGTTACCATGACTGTAAGGATGTATGTGCACCCCATGCAGCCAGCACTGACCATCGCGGATAAGACAAAATGAGTCTGTAATCTGGCAGGCACGCTCACGCAAGCTACGAACCTCGGTGCCTCGCAAGACCAAACCCGCCTCGAAGGTTTCCTCAATAAAGTACTCATAGCGGGCCGAGCGATTCTTTGCAATGGTTTTCTTCTCGCGCTTAGACATGAGTTTCTCCGTTTGCGGAAGATGCGGAATCCGAGTCAGACTGATGGATAAGCTCAATAAGAGCGGCAGCAGCAGACGCTCCAATTAAATCACGCGCACGGACCGTTAACGTAGTTGCCAAATTCTTATGACCTGTTGCGGCAGCATCCGATGCAACCATAAGCATGCTTACCGCAATCTCTGCATTGGCGCCCTCGGGTAGACCTTCCTGTTCCAGCAGGTCACGAGCCTGTTCATCCGTAATGGTGTCTGGATCCGCATCCGTACCCGCAACCATAGCAAGAGCACCATCAAGCGCAGAAGAAGACATATCCAACCTGCGCGCACATCTTAAACAAGCTGCCTGCAGCTTAGGGCGATCGGTACTTTCAAAAAAACCAGCAAAGTTCAAATAAGCACGTACCAGATGAGCAGCCTCACTTGCACGCTCGAAGCATGAGTACGTCAGGCCAAGGTACTCATTTATATCACCGTTAGTACGATATAGATCGGCCAGGTTCAAACGATGGCTACAATCCATAGGATTCCAGCGAACTGCCTGTTTAAGCGCCTCGGTTGCACGTGCATAATCACCTTCATGTACACAAGCAATAGCCAAATCAGAATACAAACGATCCAAAGGCTCATTCATCTCGCGAAGTTCACGCGGGTCATTCTCTACACGACGATATGCTAGACGCTCAAACAGTGTTGGAAAGCTAAAATATTGCACCTCATCAGTGGTTTTGCAGTTACGATCTACATACTCTTCTGCATCCTCTGCCAGCTCAGATAAGAGAGCATCTGCCTGCTCATAATTTCCCTCGACGAGAAGACCTTCCGCTCGAAGGAGCTCGTCTATCATGCGTGTTTGGCTCATAAGAGCTCCTTTCGTGTTAGATTAACGCAACCACTATATTACCCAAGCTCGTCTTTAGATATGAGCGCCAAATCAATTTGTCCGCGAGGAATGTTGGTGCTACGCACCTGCACCGCAACACGACTACCCGGACGCAATACTACTCCGGTTGACTCTCCTGTAAGCGACATGTGTGCCTCATCAAAGACAAACCATTCATCACCTAAAAGCTTCATGGGAATCAGACCATCTGCATAGGTGGTATCAAGCGTAACAAATGCCCCAAAACGCTCGCACCCTGTAACAGTAGCCATGGTTTTCTCGCCAATGCGCTGATCATAGTATTGTGCCATCTTTACTCGTTGAGAAGCCCGTGCTGCTGCATCTGCTGTACGCTCTTTTTCGGAGCAGGTACGACAAAGCTGAGGCAGCAAGTCCGTCTTCTTTTGTGAGGTATGAACCGCAGAAGACACTCGTGCAGCACGTGCAAACTTAGCATCTGACGCAAGGGCTGCTGTAGTTTGGGGCTGTGTTGCGCAAACCAACTCCACTGCTTCAAAGGTTTTTCCTTTAAGCAACGCCTTAAGCGCGCGATGCACCAATACGTCTGAATAACGACGAATAGGAGACGTGAAATGACAATACGCCGTAGCACCCAGTGCATAATGACCTTGATTATAAGGGGCATATACCGCCTTGGATTGCGCACGAAGCAGCAGTGAGCTCACCAGGTACTCCTCTGGCGTACCCGCTACACTGGAAAGTACCTGCTGAATTGCATAGGGGTCACCAGCGCAAATACGGTCTCCTAACGCACCTTTAGCAATGTCTAACTCACGTAACAAGGCTACAGCACCTAACAAAGCATCTGCCTGTGGAGCCTCGTGTACGCGGTACGCACACTGCAGCTTAGCGTCATTGAGGGTATGCGCAACACACTCATTTGCCAGTAACATTGCCTCTTCTACCAGCGATGTTGCATCCGTTTTTTGACGTACACTCACACCAATGGGACGGTTATTCTCGTCCAATACCACGCGGGATTCCACGGATTCAAAATCAATTGAACCGCGCTTGGCACGAACTTGTTGTCTTTGATGAGAAAGACAATTAAGTGTATGCAGAGTTTTCTCAATAATAGACGCTAGTTTTGGCTCGCATGGAAGTTGCGAACAATGCAGTTTACCTGCCAGCACACTATCTACTTGTTCATAGGTAAGGCGCGCGCGAGAACGAATAACAGATGGAAATGCCTTCCAAGACAACACATGAGCTGTTTTATCCAAACGAATAAGCACGCTCATGGCAAGTCGATCTTGCTGAGGCATGAGTGAACAAGCATCATTGGAAAGCTCGTGCGGAAGCATGGGAATCACGCGATCTGCTAGATACACCGAGCACGTGCGTTGACGAGCTTCCACATCCAGAGAAGAATTCCAAGGTACATAATGGCTTACATCTGCAATATGTACACCCAGCTCAATCTGGCCGCCATCAAGCTCGCGAACAGAAACAGCATCATCGTAGTCACGTGCATCAGCAGGATCAATGGTTACACACACAAGATTCCGTAAATCCTGACGGATTTTCTCGGTAGCCAAAGCCTGTTCCACATCCACCGCAATGGCACGTGCTTCTTTGAGCGCTGCCTCGGGAAACGCCACAGCCAAGCCATAGGAAGCAACCACAGATTCCATGTCCAAATCAAGCTCTGTGGCCGAACCAAGACGTTTAGCAATAGTCACAATACCGGGCTCGTTGCGCGTGGGGTACCTAATAATGCGCGCAGATACAATATCACCTTCGGAAACCTTGTGTTTGCGAGCGGAATGGTCGCTGGGCAGGATGAGAAAATCACGCTGAATACGCTCGTCCATAGGAACCACAACACCCAAAGGTGCCAAATCCGCATAGCTGCCCAAAAAAGTAACGGTACCGCGTTGGATAACAGATTGGACATATGCCTGAACATCACTCGGACCCTTATGAATAAGAGAAAAGGCCACCAAATCTCCGTCCATAGCCTCGCGCAAACCGCGGCGCGCAACCACAAACGTTCCCTCGTCACTCACAATATGTGCAACACCCGGTCGCAAAACCCGCAATGTTCCCTGTAATGTTGGGCGTAGTTTACGCTTGGTATAGCTTGCCTGCCTACGGCCATAGCGTTTCTTTTTACCTCGACCCACAAGAGCCCTTTCTCTTTTTAAAAAGCGCCACACCAACAGGGGTGCAGCGCTTTAAAACGTACTTATGTTGGCAGATTTTGTGACCGTAAAGCTAAAGCCACCCAACCATGCTCAATACTAAACCTTGAGGTAACGCCTCATAGCAATAAGTGAACCAAACAAACCAATAATAATGCCAATACCAAGCAAACCACCATATATCTGCAGCAATACCGTATGCGATACCGTAAAGTTAAGGAACGACAGATTAGACTCAAGTCGCGGCACTGCATAGGAAAGCACTGTTTGCAATCCACCAATTGCCAAAGCGGCACCCAACAACGCCTCAAGCACGCCTTCCATCAAGAATGGCCCTCGAATAAAGCCGTTGGAAGCACCAACCAAACGCTCGATAGCAATCTCACGACGACGAGCAGTAATAGCAAGACGAATCGTATTGTTAATAAAGACAAAGGCCACGAATACCAGTAGTCCAACCAGCACCAAAGTGATAATGCGGATATAGTTGGTTACCGAGAAGAGCTTTTCTACCGTACCTTGTCCATAAACAACAGCAGCTTCAGAGTTTTTATCGTCAGCCAGCTCAGCAAAGTCAGAATCTGCAATGAGTTTATCGGCAGTTGACTTAACCTGCTTAGGATTGTCCAACCTGATTACCAGCGATGCAGGAACAGGATTGGTGCCATCAAGTGCAGCTACAGCAGCCTCAGCATTTTTGTTGGACATGGTCTCCTTATACTCCTGGAGAGCCTGTTCCTTACTTTTGTAGTCAACAGACGCAACATTATCCCAACCAGAAATCTTGGTCTTGAGAGAATCGACAGCTGTTTGATCTGCATTGTCCGACAAAAATGCCTGGATGGTTACCTTGTCCTCTACGTTACCCACCATATTTGACAACATGGAAGAACCCAGTGCAAACAGGCCAATGACAAACAAGGACAGGAAAATTGTTACGATAGCGCCAAATACAGTAGACCAATTACGGCGAAAATGGCTGCCGGCCTCACGCAGCGAATACCCAATATTAGATAGACCCATAATAACCGTAGCCTCCCCTCTCTTGGTCACGGACAACATGTCCACCTTCAAGGGCAATAACACGCTTGCGCATAGAGTCAACCATCTCACGGTCGTGTGTTGCCATCAAAACAGTAGTACCCGTGCGGTTAATACGCTCAAGTAACTTCATAATGCCCAAAGAAATTGCAGGATCAAGATTGCCAGTAGGCTCATCACATACCAACAGAGGTGGACGATTAACCATAGCGCGAGCAACAGAAACACGTTGCTGCTCTCCACCAGAAAGCTGATCGGGGTAGCTGTCCATCTTATCGCCAAGACCGACCAAGCGCAGCACCTCAGGTACCTGCGCACGAATGACAGAGCGCGGCTTGCCAATGCACTCCAAAGCAAAAGCTACGTTTTCATACGTAGTCTTGCCCGGAAGTAGCTTAAAGTCCTGGAATACACAACCAATTTGACGGCGGAGATACGGAACCTTCCAGTTGCGCATGTTGGTAAGATCCTGACCAGCAACAATTACCTGACCAGAAGTTGCCTTAAGTTCACGCGTAAGTAGGCGCAAAAACGTGGACTTACCCGAACCAGAGTGACCTACCAAGAACACAAACTCACCTGCGTATACATCCAAGCTTACATCCTGCAAAGCTGGCTTTTGAGGCTGAGCGGGATATACCTTGGAGACATTACGCAAGGAAATAACAGGTTTGGAAGAGCGTGGTACCGATGGCTCCGTAGGCTCATTGCTTGATGTAATGGGGGCAAAAGCTGTGGTAAAACCTTCGGTAGTTGCAATGCGCTGAGCCTCCTTGATTGCTTCAGACTGATCAACATCTGCTGATGACATGTCTGACACATCCGAGGCGCTTTCGCTTGCATTTGCACTTGTATTTGTATTTGGAATAACGATGTTCGATGCATCCTCAATTGCTGGGGGTGCAGGAACCTGATGAGTAGCCTGTGGTACAGAGCCATTTACTTGTTCTGCGTCCACAGCCGCGGTGTCAGAAACCACGGACGGGGTTGGAACAGCTGCTCCGGCTACGTCATCTCGTCGCTCATCGCTGACGAAATGGTTTGCCACAAGAGCTCCTTACTGCGTTTAAGGTACAGATACAAAAGTTATTTTACCAAAGCCATCGACGGCTTATACATCCACCACTTTGTCTGCAGAGAAAACCTACGTGTAGCCACATAACATTGTTTGAATGGCTCTATTTGACACCCAGCTCAGAAAATCCTTCGCCAAATGCTTCGTGAACTTCAGAAATAACTACCACTGCCTCAGGGTCTACCCCCTCGACAATAGATTTGAGGTAGTTAATTTCCCCACGGCTAAGCACCACAAACAACATTGGCTTGCTATTTCCGGACCATACACCACGAGCCTGAATCTCTGTACAGCCACGCTTCATTTCGTACATAATCGCATTGGCAATGCGCTCGTGCTTCTCGGAAATAATATAGGCAGCACGCGTAGTTGAAGGACCATCCACCACATAATCAAGCACGCGACCAGCAATAAACATGCAAATCACTGCGTACAAAGCATTGCTGAGCGAGAAAACCGGAATAGACGCTATGATAACCACTGCATCAATAATGATTGATGCTGTACCTACCGAAAGAGAACTGTGACTTGCAATAATTTGCGCCACAATATCTGTACCGCCTGTATTTCCACCAGAGCGAAATACCAATCCAAGACCAAAACCTGCAATTACGCCACCCCAAATAGCTGCTAATAGCAAATCATCGCTGCTTAAAACAGGAAGAATAGGCGCCATGGCATCCAATGCGATACTAGAACACACAATACCTGCGATAGTTCGAATCAAATAGCGCTTGCCTCCTGTTTTTACTACGGGAATGAGCAGAAAAACATTAGCAAGAAGCGTCTGAGCGCCAACGGGTATTTCCAGTCCTGCCTGTGCACCCAGCGCATGAATGATGGTTGCTAGACCAGTTACGCCACCGGCTGCCAAACCATTGGGGACCTGAAAGCAATCAATTCCTACCGCAAAAAACAGAGAGCCCACAATAATTAAAAATGCATCGCGAACATCTCCGCGACTTATTACATGACGCTTCATTGTGCCTCCTCTGCTTTTGTATGAATTAGGAGAATGATTTTACTTTATTCACTATCAGAAATGCCAGAGTCAGGTTTACCAGCAGCTACCCAGCGATGATATCCAATAATAAATTCATTAAGTTCACCATTCTCTAAAACGGCGTTTACTTTGCCTGTCTCCACACCTGTGCGTAAATCCTTAACCATCTGATAGGGATACAGCACGTAGCTCCGGATTTGATTGCCAAACGAAATGTCATGCTTGGGTCCGCGAATCTCATCAAGTTCCGCATCTCGCTGCGCCTTTTTTAGTTCATAAAGACGACTGCGCAAGATCTGCATGGCAAATGCCTTATTTTGCAATTGGCTGCGTTCATTTTGGCATGTGACCACAATACCAGTTGGAATATGGGTAATGCGCACGGCAGAATCTGTGGTGTTTACGCCTTGACCACCGTGACCGGATGCATGATATACATCAATACGAAGGTCATTTGGATCAATCTGCACATCTACGTCTGCAGGCAAAACAGGAATGACTTCCACACCAGCAAAGGTAGTCTGACGTCGTTTTTTATCGTCCGTTGGAGAAATACGCACCAGACGATGAACGCCCTGCTCTGCCCTAAGCATGCCATAAGCATTTTCTCCGGCGACAGTAAAGGTTGCCCGATCAATACCAATTACCTCAGCAGTTGGTGCATCATTAATAGTAACTTTCCATCCACGAGAAGCGCAGTACTTAAGATACATATGAAACAGCATATCCGTCCAGTCCTGAGCCTCAAGCCCACCTTGGCCAGGTGTCACCGTAACAATCGCATCTCCGTAATCAAATTCTTCCGTAAACCAACTAGTCAATTCAAGTTCGGATAGTTGTTGCTCGATTTTCTCAACACAAACAGAAGCTTCTATCGTAAATGCTTCATCGCCCGTCTCGTCCAAAAGTTGCAAAGCGACTTGTGCATCTTCAAGACCAGCTTTAATATCCGCAACTTGAGAGATGGTTTGCTTAGCTCGTGCAAGTTTTTCCATAGTTATGCGGGCAGCGTCTGCGTCATTCCAAAAGTCAGTAGCCGAGCTCACACGTTCAAGCTCGGCAACTGTTTGCTGTAAAGTATCTATGTGCAAAAATGCCTGTGCATGAGTTAGACGTTCTTCTAACTCATGCAGCAAGCCTAGTGTTACTTCAATCATTAATAGTTCCTATTTAACGGTTCCTGCCGTGGCAATTCTTGAATTTTTTGCCACTTCCGCAGGGGCAAGGATCATTGCGACCAACACCTGCATAAGGATCATTTTGCGCTTTAATATACGTCTGAGCCTTATCCTGACCGGCAACGACCTGCTTACCTGCTGCATTTACCACGGCTTGAGGGTTGCGCACACGAGCTTGACCCATTGCAGATCTTGCACCTTGATCACCATCTACCTCTGTTGGGCCAGAATAGGTTGCCTGAGATAGACCATCATCCACTGGTGCAGCAGGTGCAACAGCCAACTCCATGCGCAAAACCGTACGGATAAAGTCCTCATACATAGTGCTAACTAGTTCGGAGAATGCCTGGTATGCTTCACTGCGATATTCCATTAATGGATCACGCTGACCAAAACCACGCAAGCCTATACCCGTCTTGAGATAATCCATCTCCTGTAGGTATGCCATCCAACGCGTATCGATAACTCGCAGCATAACCTGAGTGGCCAAAGCACTCATAATGTCATCACCAATACGGGCAGCCTTGTTGGTATATGCACCAAAAACGAATTCAGCAACAGCGTCGACAATCTCTTGGCTATCCATAGAGATAGTAATCTCAGGCAAATCACTCTGTTCTATACCAGTAAGCTCTTCGAGCCACTTGAGAAGACCTTCGATATCCCAATCCTCTGCAGAGACCGCCGCAGAACAATAGTTTTGGACTTCTCGCTCAACAGTATCGTAAGTAACTTCCTCAACGTGATCTGTTAGATCCTTACCGTCCAGAATCTTATTGCGCTCTTCGTAGATAACTTGGCGCTGCTTGTTCATAACATCGTCGTAATCCAGAACATTCTTACGCATGGAGAAGTTAATTTCCTCAACTTTACGCTGAGCACCCTCCACGGCTCTGGAGACAGATTTAGACTGAATGGGTTCATCGGAAGGCATCTCCGCACGCTCCATCCACTCCGCAATCTTATCCATACGATCGCCGCCAAATAGACGCATCAGATCATCCTGAAGTGAAAGATAAAACTGCGTTTCACCAGGATCACCCTGACGACCAGAACGACCACGCAACTGGTTGTCAATGCGGCGAGACTCGTGTCGCTCAGTACCAATGACACACAATCCACCAGCAGCCTTTACGTGCTCGCGTTCTATTGCACAAATTTCACGTGCTTTTTCTAGTGCAGCTGTCTTTTGTTGCTCAGTTACCTCTTCCAGATCAAAGCCCTGTTCAAGAAGTAAATCGTCAGCCAAAAATTGAGGGTTACCACCCAATAAGATATCCGTACCACGACCAGCCATGTTGGTTGCAATGGTTACTGCACCCTCACGACCAGCCTGTGCAACGATAGTTGCCTCACGCTCATGGAATTTAGCATTAAGCACATTGTGGGCAATACCGCGCTTATTAAGCAAACGTGACAAACGCTCGGAATTCTCGATAGAAACCGTACCAACCAAAACTGGTTGTCCTGCCTTGTGACGTTCAATAACATCCTGTGCAACCGCATTAAACTTATCGTCAATAGTGCGATACACTAGGTCAACATTATCAATACGTGCAACAGGCCTGTTAGGTGGAATTGACTGAACAGGCAGGCTATAAATCTCACGGAATTCGGCATCCTCAGTCATTGCAGTACCAGTCATGCCAGAAAGCTTCTTATAGAGGCGGAAGTAGTTTTGCAATGTAATAGTTGCGAGCGTTTGATTTTCCTCGCGAACGTACACGCCTTCCTTGGCCTCAATTGCCTGATGCAGACCCTCAGAGTAGCGACGACCCTCCATGATACGACCAGTAAACTCATCAACAATCTTGACTTCCCCATCCGTAACAACATACTGTTGGTCACGGTGGAACATATACTGAGCCTTGAGTGCCTGCTGCAAATGGTTAACCAACTGGCCAGAAATATCTGCGTATAAATCATCAATACCTAGAGCACGCTCAACCTTTTTAAGACCTTGCTCCGTAGTTGCGATAGTATGCTTTGCCTCATCCATCTCAAAATCTTCTTCAGGAATAAGACCACGAACAGCACGAGCAAAATCCTTATAAGTACTTGCAGACTTAGAGCCAGCACCAGAAATAATGAGTGGCGTACGAGCCTCATCAATCAAGATGGAGTCAACCTCATCCACAATCGTGAAATTGTGACCGCGTTGAACACGCATGCTAGCACGTGTAACCATATTGTCACGCAGGTAATCGAAGCCAAACTCTGAGTTGGTGCCATAGGTAACATCCGCTTGATAGGCTGGCTTTTTTAACGTTAGGGGCATACCATTTTGCAACAAACCAACATTCATACCCATATAACGATATAGCTGACCCATCCACTCGCTATCTCGCTTAGCCAAGTAATCATTTACGGTAACAATATGTACGCCATCACCAGAAATTGCATTGAGATAACCTGCAAGTGTCGAGACAAGTGTCTTGCCTTCACCTGTCTTCATCTCGGCAATCATACCACGATGTAAGGCTGCGCCGCCAATAAGCTGAACAGGAAAGTGACGCATACCCAAAACTCGTCCGGACGCTTCACGTACCGCAGCAAATGCCTCAGGCATCATGTCATCAAGTGACTCACCATTGGTATAACGCTCACGAAACTCAGCTGTCTTCCCTTTAAGTTCAGCTTCACTTAAAACCGCAAACTGATTGCTCAAATCCTCAACACGTGCTGCGACCTTCTCAAATTCCTTCAATTCCTTATCGGAGCCAATTGAGAGTAGTTTAGAAAAGAAACCTGGCATGTTACTTCCTTGCCTGAGTACAACCTTTGGATAATTCTTTACACATAGTTCTTCAATCTGTAACTTTATCAATCCTCAAGCAAAGCCTTGTGCAAGATAGAACCCATCACTATAAATACGCAGACCGTCATATAAGCTTACGAAGCAGCTTTCCTAGGCGTTTTACCCTTCTTATCCTTCTTACCCTTCTTATCCTGCTGATCATTCTTACATGCTCCAAGTATTCCATTTGACCTAGTGTCATGACTTCCCTTGTCAGGCTCGTCTGCACTACCTTCAACACCTAAGTCCTTGTACATGGACTGCAATAATCTCTTAAGCTCACGAGATGGTGAGAGACCCGTAACTTCAGAAAGTCTACGCGCATACTTGGTAAACAGAGCCTTGGCATCCACCATCCGGCTTTGCGCTACATATACCTCTAACAACACTTTCAGCACATCTTCGCGCAAGTCATCTGTACGATACGCCATGTCTGCCAACCATTCTGCATGAGATAACTCATCTTCTGTCAGCGCCGCTCGAGCCCCCAGCAAACACAAATCAATAAAACGCTTTGATGTATCCTGTCGAGCCGCCAGCGTTATACCCAACGCATCGTCCAAAGCACTCACCGCTCCGGTATACAACGCCGAAACCCTTATGACTTCTTGTAATACCCGCTTGTTTGAATACTCTGCCGAAAAAACCTTCTGACAAGCATGGATAAATTCATCAACGTCTACTTTTACACAATCGGGTGCTAACCAAACCCTACCGTTACCCGTACGGATAAACGGGCAGCCTCCTCCTTCTACGCTCAAAGCTCTCCGAGCAGCCGTAAGTGTGACATACAAACGGTCACGTGCTTGGTTATAGCTACAGTCTGGCCATAGAGCAGAAGTCAACTGAAAACGTGTAAGCGCATGACCTGGCGTTACCGCCAATAAAGCAATAAGATTTTTTGCCATATGACGCTTCCACGATGTCTCAGCAATTGGAATATCATCAATATATACCGATAGTTCACCCAAGACTCGAATATTCAATTCATGAGGCTTAATGTCCGCAAGCAGAATATCGCTTTTATGCTTTTCTAACATATCTCGACGGTCAATCCCAAACCGATCAATCTTGTTTTTCCAAGCAGTGGGCATTGCATCGGCGAGCGTTTGAGACAATTTTCCACAAGTTTTAACAAGTACGGCCATCAAGGGCACCATTATCTCGGGCAACTCATATTTTTTGAGTCTATTTGCTGCAATCACAAGCTTTGACTTCTCTCCCAAATAGGCTTTTGCGAGAAGCCACTCTGCACAATTCTCCTCTGCCAATAGCTCAGTCTCTGCCATGTTCAGTGCATTTACATGGTTTGCCAATCCCACTGATTCCAACATTTTCTCATCATCTATATCACCCGAATTCATGCAAACGTCTAGCGCCTTTTTTAAGTGATTAATATGCTTTAAGATCAAAAATGGATCTGCTCCTGACAGAAGTTTTTTTGCGCGCTCTATCAATACATATGCTTGTAGTCGAGAGCCTTCATACATACTTTGCATAGAAGCACAGATTAGCAAAACTGAAGATTCCACCAACAAGTTTGCAGCAACCATTTTATTCACTAGGCGCTCAAGCTCAGAAAGCTGATTTAACGCTCCTGCCAATGCATCAAGTCCTAAGCAAAACGCCTTAAGACGATCCGATAAAAATGCATACTCCGTCTGATTCATAAACTCTTCTACGCGCTCTTGCAATATAAACCCGGCACTCAACACATGATCGGAGGCAAAACGTTGAACCATTGCAAAATCAATTGCCAGCAGCGCATCCGTCAAGGAACTAATTTTTGAAGGCACACCCTGAAGCAATAATTCTGCAAATGCCTTCTTTATATCACCACATAAAAGGTAGTTTTTTACGCGCCAATGAACATAAAATTCATGTGCTAATCCATATGTTCCATCCATTGCAAGCTTGGGTGGAAGATTACAAAATTCCCGAACACCGTCCAAGGAGTGCTGTCTTGCCATCGGAGTACTTGATGCACTTTCACTCTCTTCACTTTGTTTATCTAATACTCCATTATTGAAAACCGAAATAGGTTTCAAGGCTTCCAACATCCAAATCAGCTGGTAGTACATCTCTGTTTGGCGAGAGCCTAAGGGGATAGGAACTTGGGTAAACGCCTGCTGCGCAATCTCATATTGTCCATCAATTGCATAAAGCGCCACCTGAGCACAGCTTTTCTCAAATACATATAGACTATCTGAACTTTTTTGAACTGCTTTACGAATTATCTGACCTTCTCCAGAGTTTATAAGCTCCAGCGGCCAACTCATTGCAACATCTAGCCATGTTTTCTCATCAAAAAACAAGCATGCTACTTTAGCCGCACGAACATACTTCCCATGCTCCAGTAAAATTTCAATACAACGCCTGGTAATTTGCGGTTCAAGCTCTGCTTGCAAACTCAATTCATGCCTTATACCATCAAGAGCCTTGTGACTGGATAAGTACGCACAGCAAAAAGTCTTATTCACAATCGAAGCATTATAAAATGGTGACGCATCACAAAGCGTTGCAAACAAATCTCCGCAAGGCCTACCAATAACCTTATCTAAGTCTTCTACTGTACCTGATCCCAAAAGAAACATAGCGAGCCGCATGTTCTT
The DNA here is from genome assembly GCF_000483125.1 of Atopobium fossor DSM 15642. Lineage (GTDB taxonomy): Bacteria > Actinomycetota > Coriobacteriia > Coriobacteriales > Atopobiaceae > Atopobium > Atopobium fossor. The sequence goes on along the minus strand of NZ_KI519553.1, from coordinate 3,194 downwards.
ATCATCGGTAATCAGAGACTCTCTAAAACCATCGCGTACAAATTTTTTGGTTGCATCGCGTAGGCAATATATGGATTCAGCAGGTAAGTTCTGATGAACATGGTGGCTCAAATATTCCAAAGATGGACGCATTAATTGCGGCACTCCACAAGTACAGGCAAACAAGGATTCAAGCTGTGAGTGACTCGCAAAAGATAAAAATGATCCCAAACAAGAACGATTAATTACTAAATCACTACCATGGATAATAGCAGGATTATTGATATGCGAAATAGCCTGAGAGGCCTCTGGAGCGACTGTAATCACAAAATTGTAGTGATACTCACTTAAACGAGAAATAAGCTTACCAAGACGTTTAGCAAGAGTCTCGTCACAGGGCATTAGATCTTTAATAACAATCAAAGGTTGAATTTCATTGCCAGACTCAACTTCGTTGCAATAATGTCTTATTTGAGAAAGTAAATCATCTTTAGACAGCTCTAAGCAATTAATCTCATACGTAGGATGACCTTTGGCATTCCATACGCATAATAGTTGATGTGCATATGTATCACAGTCACAACTTGGCTCCGCAAGGAACACCACAACTGGACTTGTAAACTTGCTTTGACCAATATGAATGCCTTCTAAAATTTGAACACTATTAAGGCACTCAGAAATATTGATCTTTTCACTTACATACGCACCTCTATGCTCTGCACGGGTAGCCAGGGGCCTCCTACGCATGAGATATCCCTCCAAACTAGTTATATAAAACAACCTGAAGACAATGCATTATTAAAATAACAAAAAATTACGACTTGATAAGCCTTATTTTTCTGAATAAAACCCAACATTTTCTAAATTTTTGTATAAAATCAAAGTCAAAAACTATATATTGTGGTCTAAAATAGAAACAACCACAGCAAGTGGTCCAAAAATGAATAAAGATGCGATTTTTTTAATATTGAAATAATTCCGTGAACGGAAGTTCAAACAAAATAAACGACCACTTAAAGCCAAAAATCAACCGCTTACAAGGGATAGAGTAGTTTTAAACAACAATTCTTCCTCCCTCTAACAAAAAAGGACAGTTGCAAAGCTGCAACTGTCCTTATAAAGCAAAATACCCTTTGTTGGTCAGCGACGTCCTTATCTCCCACGGACTTACTCCGCAGTACCATCGGCGCTTAAGGGCTTAACTTCTGGGTTCGGAATGGGACCAGGTGTACCTCCTTAGCCATAATCGCTGACCAACAAAGAGCATTCTGTTATCAATAAGAGGTTTGCTGGTGCGCATACCCTTACAACCGCACAGCGCGATAATCATGTGTCATATAAGAAGTTCGCATACCAATTAGTACAACGTAAGTAAAAAGAAGAGCTCGACCTATTAGTACTGCTCGACTGAATGCGTTGCCGCACTTACATCTGCAGCCTATCACCTCGTGGTCTACAAGGGGTCTTAGTAATCAGGAAAACTCATCTTGGGACGGGCTTCCCGCTTAGATGCTTTCAGCGGTTATCCACACCGGACGCGGCTACTGGGCAATGCCATTGGTTGACAACCCATACACCGGAGGTCCGTCCACCCCGGTCCTCTCGTACTAGGGGCAGCCTCCCTCAATTTTCCTACGCCCACGGAGGATAGGGACCGAACTGTCTCACGACGTTCTGAACCCAGCTCGCGTACCGCTTTAAATGGCGAACAGCCATACCCTTGGGACCTGCTCCAGCCCCAGGATGCGATGAGCCGACATCGAGGTGCCAAACCTTCCCGTCGATGTGGACTCTTGGGGAAGATCAGCCTGTTATCCCCGGAGTACCTTTTATCCGTTGAGCGACGGCCATTCCACGCTGAGCCGCCGGATCACTAGAACCTGGTTTCCCATCTGCTCGACTTGTAGGTCTCACAGTCAAGCCTGCTTATGCTCTTGCACTCAAAAGGATGGTTGCCGACCATCCTGAGCAGACCTTACGTGCGCCTCCGTTACATTTTAGGAGGCGACCGCCCCAGTCAAACTACCCACCAGACACGGTCCTCACGCCAGATTATGGTCGCAAGTTAGGATGCCAGAACGTCGAGGGTGGTATTCCAAGGGTGACTCCATGAAAACTGGCGTTTCCACTTCATAGTCTCCCACCTATCCTCTACACGACGAACCGGCAGCCAATGTCTAGCTGCAGTAAAGGTTCACGGGGTCTTTCCGTCCTTCCGCGGGTAAGTCGCATCTTCACGACTAGTGCAATTTCACCGAGTCTATGGTTGAGACAGCGTCCAAATCGTTACGCCTTTCGTGCAGGTCGGAACTTACCCGACAAGGAATTTCGCTACCTTAGGACCGTTATAGTTACGGCCGCCGTTTACCGGGGCTTAGATTTGCTGCTTCGGAAAAAATTCCTGACAACTCCTCGTGACCTTCCGGCACCGGGCAGGCGTCAGACCCTATACGTCGTCTTACGACTTCAGCAGAGTCCTGTGTTTTTGATAAACAGTCGTTTGGACCTCTTTACTGAGACCGAACTCAGCTCAGGAAGTAAATTCCATCACCAAATTCGGCACCCCTTCTCCCGAAGTTACGGGGCAATTTTGCCGAGTTCCTTAACCATAGTTCTCTCGATCGCCTTGGTATGTTCTACCCATCCACCTGTGTCGGTTTGCGGTACGGGCACCTCAGTGCTCCCTAGAGGTTTTTCTTGGAAGTATGGGCTTACTCACTTCACACAATTGCTTCGTCGGCCGCCTCAGCCACAATTGAGTGCGCATTTAACTACACTCAAGCCTACGCGGTTTCACGGGGACGTCCAGAACCCCGCCAAGCTACCCTTCTCCGTCACCCCATCGGTAATAACGTACTTTCGGTGGTGCAGGAATGTCTACCTGCTGTGCATCGACTACGCCTTCCGGCCTCGCCTTAGCTCCCGACTGACCCTGGGAGGATTAGCCTTGCCCAGGAAACCTTGGATTTACGGCGGAGGTGTTTTTCACACCTCTCTCGTTACTCATGCCAGCATTCTCACTTCTAGTCAGTCCACCATGGGTTATCCCACAGCTTCAACCCAAATAGAAAGCTCCCCTACCACTAATTAGATTAGTCCGTCGCTTCGGTACTATGCTTAGCCCCGTATATTATCGGCGCATGTCCACTCGACCAGTGAGCTATTACGCACTCTTTAAATGAATGGCTGCTTCTAAGCCAACATCCTGGTTGTCT